>NZ_CP113945.1:0-1200000 GCF_029392855.1 Lactobacillus sp. ESL0680
CACTAAAAGTTTACAAATTGTGGATATTATTACAAGTTGTCCACAATTTGTAAACCGAACTAATTACGTTATTTTAGGCCTGGTTATACTTCTTAACAGAAATCACAGGACCTACTAATACTACTAACTAAATTATATAATTAATTAAATAAACAACCTAACATAGGAGACACTTATGAAATTTACAATTAACAGAAATCTTTTTGTCGATAATCTAAATAATGTCATGCATGCTATTTCCTCACGAGCAACAATTCCCATCTTAAGTGGTATTAAGCTTAACTTAACGGATGAGGAATTAGTCTTGACGGGAAGCGATACTGATATTTCAATTGAACTAAGAATTCCGGTTAGTGAAGATTTAACTGTAGAATCAACTGGTTCAATTGTTTTACCAGCCCGTTTCTTTAGTGAAATCATCCGTCGTTTACCAGGAAAAGAATTTTCTTTAGAAGTAAAAGAAAGTTTTCAAACACAAATTATCTCAGAAAACAGTGAATTTACCATTAACGGCTTAGATGCAAATAACTATCCAAGATTACCGGAAATTTCTGACGAGTCCGCTTTTGTTATTTCAGGGAAAACTTTCAGAGAAATTATTACAGAAACACAATTTGCCGTTGCCACTCAAGAAAGTCGGCTCGTTTTAACTGGGGTACACTTTACCTTTAGTCCTGACCAAATTCATGCCGTTGCCACTGATTCACACCGGTTGTCCAGTCGCGCATTGACCTTAGAAAATGGTCCACAAACTGAAACTGATCTAATTATTCCTGGAAAAAGCTTACTCGAACTTGCGCGCATCATTGGTGAAACCAATCCAAAAGTGCGAGTTTGTCCTGGAGATAGTCAAGTTTTGTTCGAAATTGGTGATATTCTATTTTATTCTCGGCTACTTGAAGGCAGCTATCCCGACACTGAACGCCTGATCCCAACCGAAAATACAACTAGTGTTGAATTCGACCTGACAGAATTGTCCAGTGCGCTTGATCGGGCCAGCCTTTTGACGCATGCTGGCAGAAATAATGTTGTTGACTTAACACTTGATGTTGAAAATCAGACAGCCAAATTGTCGGGCGAGTCCGCTGAAATTGGTAACGTTGAAGAAGATGTCAGTTTTAAAAATTTAACTGGCAAGAATTTGAAAATTTCGTTTAATCCTGACTACTTACGCGACGCCTTAAAAGCTTCCGTAACAGATTCAGTTGTCATGGAATTTACACAACCGCTGCGGCCATTCACAGTTAATCCCGATCAAACTGACATTGACTTCGTTCAACTAATAACGCCAGTTAGAACTTTTTAATGTAAAACAGAATTATGAGTTAAAGGTCATCAATCTGATGGCCTTTTTTGTTTCCGCTTTTTGTTAATGGACAAAATAAGCGCGTTATTTAGTTTTAAAAGCCATTTACCATAAAATGTTTATTTTGTAAAAGACCGTTTATACGGCGTTATATTAGCTTTTTAAGTTGTCTTTTAGCCTTAAAACGAATATACTTAAATATAGGAAACTAGTGCGATGAAGGTGAGTATTATCAAGGAATTTACAGTAAAAGGTGAGTACATTACCTTAAGTCAATTTTTAAAAGAAGAAAGCATTATTTCTTCTGGTGGTCAGGCAAAATGGTATTTGCAAGATAATCCAGTTTTGTTAAATGGGGTCAAAGAAGACCGGCGCGGTAAAAAGCTGCGTTCAGGCGATCGAATTGAAATTGCTCATGAAGTGTATCTTTTTCGGTAATCTTCAATGTATTTGAAGCATTTTGTGGCACAAAATTACCGTAATCTGCAGCAATTAGACGTTGAATTTGATCCTAACGTCAACATTTTTATTGGGCAAAATGCGCAGGGGAAAACCAATCTGCTGGAAGCAATCTATTTTTTGGCTTTAACACGTTCACATCGAACCAGTAGAGACAAGGAATTGATTGCTTTTAATCAAGAATACGCCAATATATCTGGTCATATTTATAAAAGTCAGCTTGATTTATCTTTGCGTGTTTTAATCACTAAAAAGGGCAAAAAAGTCTGGGTTAATCGTGTTGAGCAAGCAAAATTGTCGAAATATGTCGGACAATTAAATGCAATTTTGTTTTCACCTGAGGATTTGGACTTAATTAAGGGTGCGCCGGCTTTAAGACGGCGGTTTATGGATCAAGAATTTGGTCAAATTAATCCGGAATACTTGTATTTTGCCAGCAAGTATCGGCAAGTTTTACAGCAGAAGAATAATTACTTGAAACAACTATCTAAGGGCCAAGCCCATGACCAGTTATTTCTTGATGTATTAGCCGATCAATTGGCTGGAATTGCGGCTGAAGTCATTGTGCGGCGGTTTAAGTTTCTTAATTATTTGCGGACATATGCACGTGATGCATATGCGCACATCAGTACTGGTGGTGAGGAATTGACACTAATCTATCGGCCGTCAGTTCCAGAAATTACCGCTGATGACAGTACAGAAGTGATTTACCAAAAGTTGCTGGCAAACTTTAAGAAAAATAAGGCTGCAGAAATGCGCAAAGGGACAACCTTATCTGGTCCGCATCGTGATGATATTGAGTTTGCCTTAGATGGCAAAGATGCTCATCTTTATGGCTCACAGGGCCAGCAACGCACCATTGCACTGAGTGTTAAGCTGGCAGAAATTCAGTTAGTGCATCAATTGACCGCTGAATATCCCGTGTTACTACTTGATGATGTAATGAGTGAACTTGACCATGGCCGCCAGAGTGCACTACTTAATTATATTCATGGCAAAACGCAAACATTTATTACAACAACAGATTTGACAGGTATTTCCTGGGAAATAATTAAAAAGCCTCAGGTTTATCGGATTAAATCTGGAAAAATTTATTTGGAAAAAGGAGAATTGAATGGCTGATCATAATGAAGAAGAGCTTGATCAAATCAAGCAATATGAAAAAGAAGCTGATAAGTATAATGCCAGTCAAATTCAGGTTTTGGGTGGCCTTGAAGCTGTCCGTAAACGACCGGGAATGTATATTGGTTCGACTAGCTCTCAAGGTCTGCACCATCTAGTTTGGGAAGTAATTGATAACAGTATCGATGAAAGCTTAGCTGGGTTTGCGACCAAAATTGAAATTACGGTTAATGCCGATGGCAGTGTAACTATTCAAGATGATGGTCGGGGTATTCCGGTTGATATTCAAAAGAAAACTGGTCGGCCAGCTCTAGAAACTGTATTTACTGTTTTGCACGCCGGCGGTAAATTCGGCGGTGGCGGCTATAAAGTTTCTGGTGGACTTCATGGTGTTGGTGCATCAGTAGTTAACGCTTTGTCAACTGAGCTTGATGTTACGACGATGCGTGACGGCAAGAAGTACTACATTGACTTCAATCGTGGTCGAGTTAAGACAGAAATGAAAATGACCGGTACAGTGCCATTGAATGAACACGGAACGATCGTTCACTTCTACCCAGATCCAGATATTTTTACTGAAACTACTACCTTTGATGATAAAGTTTTGAAAAACCGGATTCGAGAATTAGCTTTCTTAAATAAGGGGTTGAAGCTAACCTTTACTGATAAGCGAAAAGAATCAGCTGAGACTGATGTTTATCATTATGAAGGTGGAATTAAGGAATACGTTGCCTTTTTGAATCACGGTACAGAAGTTTTGTTTGATGAGCCGATTTATGTTGAAGGGGACTACAACGAAATTAATGTTGAAGTATCTTTGCAATATACAAATGGCTATAAGACAACCTTAATGACCTTTGCTAATAACATTCACACTTATGAAGGTGGGATGCATGAATCCGGCTTTAAGACTGCTTTAACACGGGTTGTTAATGACTATGCCCACAAGGCTAAGATCTTGAAGGATAAGGATGATAACCTTTCTGGTGAAGATATTCGTGAAGGAATGACGGCTGTTGTTTCGGTTAAGCACCCGAATCCGCAATTTGAAGGTCAGACTAAGACCAAGTTGGGCAATTCTGATGCCAGAACAGCAGTAGATAGGGCATTTTCGGAAACTTTTACCAATTTTTTGATGGAAAATCCGCAAGTTGGACGTAAAATCGTTGAAAAAGCGCAGTTAGCTGAACGGGCTCGGACTGCTGCAAAACGTGCGCGTGAAGTTACTCGGAAAAAGTCGGGGCTTGAGATTGCTAACTTGCCAGGTAAACTTGCCGACAATACCAGTAATGACCCAAGTATTTCGGAATTATTTATCGTTGAAGGTAACTCTGCCGGCGGTTCAGCTAAGCAAGGCCGGTCACGTTTAACGCAGGCAATTTTGCCAATTCGTGGGAAAATTTTGAACGTTGAAAAAGCTTCGATGGACAGAATTTTGGCTAATCAAGAAATCCGGTCATTGTTCACGGCGTTAGGTACCGGTTTTGGTGCTGATTTCGATGTTTCTAAGGCGCGTTACCATAAATTAATTATTATGACGGATGCCGATGTCGACGGCGCCCATATTCGGACACTTTTGCTTACGCTCTTTTACAATTACATGCGGCCAATGATTGAAAAGGGATATGTGTACATTGCACGTCCGCCTCTATATCAGGTTCGTCAAGGTAAAGTTGTTAAGTACCTTGATACCGATGAGGAATTACATGATTATTTGGGTGCTTTGCAGCCTAGCCCTAAACCGCTTGTTCAGCGCTACAAGGGATTAGGTGAAATGGATCCTGAACAATTGTGGGAAACAACAATGAATCCAGAAAACCGCCGACTTGATCGTGTTAGTCCGGAATATGCCAAGGATGCCGATGAGGTCTTTGAATTATTGATGGGTAATGAAGTTGCGCCGCGGCGGAAATTCATTGAAACTAATGCTAAATACGTTGAAAATTTGGATGCTTAGGAGGTTTTAAATGGATAACGACAATCAAGGTCAAGATCACAGAATTAGAAATGTCGATCTAACTAGCGTAATGAATAGTTCATTTTTGGACTATGCGATGTCAGTTATTGTTGCGCGGGCTTTACCTGATGTGCGTGATGGTTTAAAGCCGGTCCAAAGACGAATTCTTTACGGGATGAGTGAATTAGGGGTTACTCCTGATAAGCCGTATAAAAAGTCTGCCAGAATTGTTGGGGAAGTTATGGGTAAATTCCACCCCCACGGTGATTCGTCAATTTATTTGGCAATGGCACACATGGCGCAAGACTTTAGCTATCGCTATATGCTCGTTGACGGCCACGGTAACTTTGGGTCTGTCGATGGTGATGAGCCAGCCGCAATGCGTTATACCGAGGCGCGGATGAGTAAAATTGCCGTTGAAATGCTGCGGGATATTAATAAAAATACGGTTGACTGGCAGCGTAACTACGATGATTCTGAAAATGAACCGGTAGTTTTACCAGCACGAATTCCTAACCTGCTCGTTAACGGCACAAGCGGAATTGCTGTCGGGATGACAACCAATATTCCGCCGCATAACTTGTCTGAAGTTATCAGTGGTTTGCATATGTTAATGAGCAATCCGGATGTCACAACTAAAGACTTGATGAAGGCAATTCCTGGTCCTGATTTTCCAACTGGCGGAATTATTATGGGGCGCGGCGGTATTTATCGGGCATACGAAAGTGGTCGCGGCAATATCGTTGTGCGGGCTAAGACCAACATTGAGACCGAGAAAAATGGTCGTGAACGCATTGTTGTCACTGAATTACCATATTTGGTTAACAAGGCTGAATTAGTTAAGAAAATCGCTGATTTAGCGCGGTCCAAAACGATTGACGGCATTACCGGCGTTCGTGATGAATCTGACCAGACTGGGATGCGGATGACGATTGATATTCGCCGTGATTCAAGTGCCAGTGTAGTTTTGAATAACTTATTCAAATTGACGCAAATGCAGGCTAATTTTGGGATGAACATGGTTGCCATTGTTGATGGTGCACCACATTTTCTAAGCATTAAGCAGATGCTGTCGTACTACTTGGAACACCAAGAAGACGTTGTTACACGTAGAACAAAATTTGAGTTAGCCAAGGCTGAAGCAAGGGCCCACATTCTGGAAGGTTTGAAGATTGCTTTGGATCATATTGACGAAATTGTTAAAATTATTCGTCAAAGTAATTCAAGCGATATTGCTAAGGCTGCTTTAATCAGCCGCTTTGGGCTGGATGATAAGCAATCACAGGCTATTTTGGATATGCGGCTTGTCCGGTTGACAGGTTTGGAACGTGACAAGGTTGAAGCTGAATATAAGGATTTGCAAGAAAAAATTGCCGATTATAAAGATATTTTAGCAAAACCTGAACGGATCAACGAAATTATTTATAACGAGTTGCTCGATATTCAAAAGCGGTTTGGCGATAAGCGCCGGACTGAGATTGGTGCCAGTGAAGTTGTTTCAATTGAAGATGAAGATTTAATTGAGAAGCAAGATACTTTATTGACCTTAACTCATAGTGGTTACATCAAACGGATGCTGATTAGCGAATTTAAGACGCAAAACCGTGGTGGTAAAGGCATTAAGGGGATGGGCGTGAAGTCAGGCGATTTCATTGAGAAGTTGATCTACTCAAGTACGCATGACTTACTATTGTTCTTTACCAATAAGGGCAAAATTTATTCCAAGAAGGCTTATGAAATTCCTGAATTTAGCCGGACTGCTCGCGGGTTACCAATTGTTAACCTCTTGCAGCTAGAAAAAGGCGAGAAGATTCAGACAATTATCAATATTCCTGAAAATGCCGATGACCAATACCTATTCTTTATCACGAAGATGGGAACTGTTAAGAGAACGCTCGTTAGTGAATTTGCCAATATTAGAAACAGCGGCTTAATCGCATTAACTTTGCGCGATGGCGATGAATTAATCAATGTCTTAACCACTGACGGCAGTAAAGATATTCTGATTGGTACTCATCTGGGCTATGCTGTTCGCTTCAATGAGCAGACTGTTCGGGCAATGGGTCGAACTGCTGCCGGTGTTCGTGGGATTAACCTGCGCGATGGCGATTATGTCGTTGGTTCAGGCGTGATTGGCAATCGTGATGAAGTTCTAGTAATTTCTGAAAAAGGTTACGGCAAGCGGACTTCAGCTACTGAATATCCGGTTAAGGGCCGTGGCGGTAAAGGAATTAAAACCGCTAATATTACGGAGAAGAACGGACCACTATCTGGTGTGACTGTAGTTGATGGTACCCAAGACATTATGGTCATTACCAATGATGGAATCATGATTCGCTTCAAGATTACGGATGTTTCCCAAACCAGCCGGAGCACGATGGGTGTTCGCTTGATTAAAGTGGGCGAGCACAATAAGGTTGCTAGTTTAACAGTTGTTCCTGCTGAGGAAGATCAAGAAGTAGCTGTTGAATCTGAGACTGAAGAAGAACAAAACTAATTTAAGTTAAAAAATTATCAGACTTTTAAGCGTATCTATTAGTTAGAGAAATAAAATTCTCTTTGGATCACGTGAATATAGTTTGGTAATTTTTTTGTTTGTGTGCTAGAATTAGAGATTGCGAGTAATAAAATTGATTACTCCTTGTTCTTGATTTTAGCAAGAACCATTTAGACCAAAAGGAGGTGCACTAGAATGACAACTACTAAGTACGAAATAACTTACATTATTAAACCTGATATTGATGAAGAATCAAAGAAGGCGCTCGTTGAAAACTACGATAAGATTATCGCTGACAACGGCGGTACAATGGTTGAATCTAAAGACTGGGAAAAGCGTCATTTTGCATATGAAATCGAGAAGTATCGTGAAGGTACTTACCACATCATGACTTTCACTGCTGATAACGCAGACGCAGTTAACGAATTTGACCGTTTGTCAAAGATTGACAACGCAGTTTTACGTTCAATGACTGTTAAGTTAGACAAATAATATTACGTTATCGTTTATCGTGATTTAGGAAAGGAAGGACCTTGGAGTATGATTAATCGAGTTGTACTTGTTGGCCGTTTAACACGTGATCCTGAATTACGTACTACTGGGAGTGGAATCTCGGTTGCTACGTTTACTCTTGCTGTTGACCGTCAGTATACTAACGCTCAAGGCGAGAGAGGTGCGGATTTTATTAGCTGTGTCATTTGGCGCAAATCAGCAGAAAACTTCTGTAATTTTACGTCTAAAGGGTCACTAGTTGGTATTGACGGCCGGATTCAAACCAGAACTTACGATAATAAAGACGGGCAGAGAGTATATGTAACAGAAGTTGTTGTTGACAACTTTGCATTGCTTGAATCACGCAAAGACCGTGAATCCCGTAGTCAAAATGGTGGTTATACACCGAATAATAATGGGAATTTCAATGGCAACTTCGGTAATCCGAATGTCAATAATTCTCAAAATATGGGACCTTCTAATCAGAATAACCAAAATAATAATCAATCAAGTATGCCAACAGACCCATTTGCTGGATCAGGCGATACTATTGATATTTCTGATGATGATCTTCCATTCTAAACTTATAGAAAGGACCTAGGATATGGCTCAACAAAGAAGAGGCGGCCATCGTCGTCGTAAGGTTGACTTTATCGCAGCCAACCATATTGATTACGTTGACTACAAGGACGTTGATCTGTTGAAACGTTTTATCTCAGAAAGAGGTAAAATCTTACCACGTCGTGTCACTGGCACCAGCGCTAAGAATCAACGTAAGGTAGCTAAGGCAATCGAAAGAGCTCGCATTATGGGCTTGTTGCCATTCGTTACTGAAGACTAATCAGTTGAATAAAAACAAAAATGCGGAAAGTTATTTCCGCATTTTTTGTACGCTATTTTAAGCTGGATATTAGGGAGTTTCTTATCAGTTGAATCCAAGGTATAATAACAGTAATGTATTTTACATTAATTTAGGAAGGATCTTGCATGAAAGATTTTTTGCGTAATGGATTTCCTGCTTTTATTAAGGATTCACGGCTGACAGCTTCGGTAATTATTATTTTGGCGCTGTCACTTTTGGGCAGTATCGTTGCCATGATTATGAATCCATTATTCGGTTTAGCAATGGTTTTGATTTTTATTTTAACTGTTGCCTTTACCGTTTATGGTGTCTACGTGTTAGCTGGTAATGCTAATAGCTTTGTGGTTAGCTTGTCGTATCGCATTAAGCGCAGCGAACAAGAAGCGATGATTAAGATGCCGCTGGGAATTTTGCTCTATGATGAGGACAGGCAGATTCAGTGGGTTAATCCGTACTTGCAGCTTTATCTAAAAGACGATGACTTAATTGGGCGAACCATTAAGGCAGTTGACCCAGATTTAAATAAGTTAATTGACGAATCACTGGCAGCTAAAACTGCCGAAAATCAAACGGTAAATTGGGACAATCATCAGTTTGAGATGGTTGTTCAAGATAATTTGGGCGTAATCTATTTGCTTGATATCACGCGTTATGCCGAGATTGAAGATAAGTACAATAATGAGTTGTTAGCAATTGGGCAGATTTTTATTGATAATTACGATGAACTCAGCGAAGCAATGCACGATCAAGAATTGACCAGCATGAGTTCGTATGTGCAGAATACTCTGAGTGATTATGCTAAAAAATTTAATGCCTATCTTAAGCGAATTGACGAAGACCACTTTTTATTATTGGTGCATATGCAGGATTTAGCCAAAATGGAAGAAGATAAGTTTTCCGTTTTGGACAAAATCCGCCAGGAGACCAGCCGGAACAATACGCCGTTGACACTGTCAATTGGGATTTCCTTTGGCAGTAGTTCGATTACGGAATTAGCTGACCAAGCGCAGTCCAATCTTGACTTGGCCTTAGGGCGCGGCGGCGATCAGGTTGTCTTGTGTCAGCCGGGTAAGGATGTTCGCTTCTATGGCGGCAAGTCCAACCCGATGGAGAAGCGGACGCGAGTTCGAGCACGGATGGTTTCGCAGGCAATTAGTGAATTGTTTAAGGAAGCTGACCGGGTGTTTGTTGTTGGTCATGCTAATCCCGATATGGATTCAGTTGGCAGCGGGATTGGTGTTGTTAAGATTGCTCAGCTGCATAACGTCAAGGCTAATTTTGTCCTGGATGTTAACAAGACCAACTATGATGTTGGCCGGTTGGTTGTTAAAATGCAGCAGTCAAATGAAGATGCGGACTTGTTTATTGCGCCTAAAGATGCCTTGGAAAAGGTAACGGACAAGTCAATGCTGGTTATGGTGGATCATTCCAAGTATTCAATCACTTATTCTAAAGAATTGTATGACCGGCTGAAGAACCGCATTATTGTAATTGACCACCACCGGCGTGGGGAAGAATTCCCTGAAAATCCAATGCTAACGTATGTTGAACCGTATGCTTCATCTGCCTGTGAATTGGTAACGGAAATGATTGAGTACCAACAGCCAAGTTCTGGTAAGCGGGTTTTGACGGATCTTGAAGCTACAGCGATGCTTGCTGGAATTACTGTTGATTCTAAGGAATTTTCACTGCGAACAGGGACTAGAACCTTTGATGCGGCCAGTTATTTGCGCTCGATTGGCGCAAGTTCAACTGGAGTCAGTGAACTGCTCAAGGAAGACATCGATAGCTTTTTGGAGCGGACGAGTCTGGTTGCCAGCTTAAAGATTATCAACTCTAATATGGCTGTCATGTGCGGTCCAGATAAAAAAATTATTGATCCAATCGTGACGGCACAGGCAGCCGACACCGCACTTGATCTGGAAAATGTTGAAGCAAGTTTTGCAATTACACGGCGCACTAAGGATATTGTTGGGATTTCCGCACGCTCAATGGGTGGTATTAACGTTCAGGTAATTATGGAGAAGCTTGGCGGCGGCGGTCATTTGTCCAATGCGGCAACGCAAATTAAGGGCGTGACTGTCGAAGAAGCTCTTGCAAAATTGACGGATGCGGTTGATACTTATGAGAAAGAAAACGAATAAAGGAGATTTAAAATGAAGGTTATTTTTACTCAAGACGTAAGAGGCCGCGGTAAACGTGGCGAAGTTAAGAATGTTCCTGATGGCTACGCACAAAACTTTTTGATTAAGCGTGGTTTGGCTAAGGCTGCTACTAAGGCTAACATGCACACGTTAGAGCGCGTTGAAGCTAACGAACAAGCTGCTTATGAAGCTGATAAGGCTGAAGCAGAAAAGGTCAAGGCAGAGCTTGAAAAAGATGAAACAGTTGTTAGCTTTAAGTCAAAAGCTGGAACTGATGCTCGTTTATTTGGTTCCATTTCTGGTAAGAAAATTGTTGAAGGCTTGGAAAAGCAATTTGGCATTAAAATCGACAAGCGCAAATTAAATCTGCCTGAACCGATTAAATCTTTAGGCTACACAAATGTACCTGTTAAGTTGTTTAAGGGCGTAGAAGCTAAAATTCGCGTCCACATCACCGAGCAAGATTAGTGTCAGGGTTAGATTTTAATAAAAAAGTGGTCATAATTAATGGATAATATTGTTTCGCAACAAATACCGCATGATGATGAGGCGGAACAAGCAGTCTTAGGGGCAATTTTTATTGATCCAGAGGCAATTGCGGATGCAAGTGCCGTATTGCAGCCCGCCGATTTTTATAAGCGGGCCAATCAGCTGGTTTTTCAGGCAATGCTCGACTTGTCGGATCGCGAGGATGCGATTGATCCGTTAACGCTGCAGGATGAATTAACCAAAAAGCAGCAACTGGACGACATTGGCGGCATCGCCTATGTTTCGGAACTGGCTTTGGCAACACCGACAGCAGCCCACGTTACTTATTATGCGAAGATTGTTCACCGTAAGGCGTTATTGCGGCGGCTGATTTCTGCTAGTCAAAAAATCATCACTAACGCAATCCAAGATTCTGATGATGTGACTGATATTCTGGATAATGCCGAGAGCGAGATTATGAACGTCTCCTCGGAAAACAGTGTAAGCGGCTTTCGCGGGATTAAAGAGATTGTTAACTCAACAATTGAGGAGATTAACAATATTCCCGAAGACGGTAACATGGTCACGGGGCTGCCAACTGGATTTGCGGAGCTCGACAAGATGACGACGGGATTTCACGATGACGAATTAATCATTGTCGCAGCTCGTCCCGGTGTCGGGAAAACGTCGTTTGCCCTAAACGTTGCCCAGCATGTTGGCTTGCATACAGACAAGTCTGTTGCGATGTTCTCTCTAGAAATGAGCGGCGAGCAGCTGGTTCAAAGAATGTTGGCGTCTGAAGGGTTGATTAATTCCCAGCACTTGCGGACAGGGCAGCTGGACGAAGAAGAGTGGCGCAAATTAATTGTGGCCTCGGGGTCGCTTGCCACCGCTAATGTCTATATTGATGATACGCCGGGAATTAAGATGAGCGAAATTCGGGCGCAAGCGCGGCGTTTAGCCAAGGAAAAGGGTAATTTAGGGTTAATTGTGATTGATTATCTGCAGTTAATTGAAGGCCCCCGCAGTGAATCGCGCCAGCAAGAAGTTTCGGCAATTTCGCGTCAATTGAAGAAGCTGGCTAAGGAACTGCATGTGCCCGTAATTGCCTTGTCGCAATTGTCACGGTCGGTTGAACAGCGCCAGGATAAACGGCCAGTGCTTTCTGATATTCGGGAATCTGGGTCAATTGAGCAGGACGCGGATATTGTTTCGTTCCTGTATCGGGATGATTATTACCGGGATGAACAAGATGACGATGATAATCAAGGTCAAGTTGAGGCCGAAGATGACAACGGTGAAGTTGAAGTTATTATTGAAAAGAACCGTTCAGGTAGCCGGGGAACGATTAAGTTAATGTTCTCTAAGCCTTATAACCGATTTTCTAATCTCGACTATAGTCACGATCAGCCAAATGAATAAAAATACTATAAGTCATGGAATTTAGTATAGCTAATTTCATGACTTTTATTGATTTATTGGCTTTAACTAGAAAAATAAGACTTTTTAAATGACATTATTTGGTTATCAATGTACCATGAGGATATAAGGATACAAGTTAATGATTTTAGAAAGGACTTCAGATTATGGCTAAGAAAGATTTTAAAGACAAGATTGTCGGCAAAGCAAAAGAAGTTGAAGGTAAAGCTCAACAAGCAGCTGGTGATGTTAAAGATAAGGCTGCTAAGGTTGCAGATGATGCCAAAGATAAGTTCGATGACGTCAAGGATAAAATCAAGAAATAATAATTACTAGTAAAATAGCCCAGGAACGATTAAGTTCCTGGGCTATTTTTGTGTTACACATGAAACAGTGAAATTTACCGTAATTTTTGCGCGACATCCGGCGGTAATTTTAAGTCGGAATGCTTTGAATCATAAAATTCGTAAAAAATTGGGCCCTTGTTTGAGTCATTACTTTTTGGGTAAAGCTCATAATTATTGTCCATTAGCGGTAAAGTCATGTTGTTTTTGTAAGAATCCCAAATATTACTAAAAATCTTGATAATCAGCTTGCGTTCTTCGGGTTCAAGCGACATTAAAATTCGTCCTAAACGGTAGGTTCCCACCAGCTTGTTGTTGGTTAATTGGTGTAATTCATTAATATCGGCATTTTCAAAAGCTTCAAACAATGCGGAAAACGAATCACCACGCTTGTCTTTAGGGATTGAATGATTAAAGGTGATTAAAGCGTGGCGGACGACACGGCTGCCGGAAGTCAAACCATCGGCAAGGGTGAAACTGTCGCGGCCAACTGACCAGCGCCTGGGATCATGTTGGTTGCGCATGGCGGCCTCACTTTTAACAATTAATGTATGCTCGGGATGATCCAGCATGGCACCAAAGATTGAAGTTTGGGGAAGGTAAGTTTTCATCTTGGGCATTGCACGAACAAAACCGTGACTGGTGTAGACCTTACGGAAAAAGCCCAGTCCGTCGAAACTTACGGCTTTAATAACGCGGTCTTGGATAGCCGGCTCGACAGCACTCAAAGCGTATTGGGCAAAGTTGCCGCCTTTGGAATGACCAACAAGGTAAATGCGGCGGTCGGGAAACTTCTGCGCAATCTGTTCAAGGTAATCGGCTGCTACGTTCTGACCATAAATTTCCGGCAGATAATTCATCCGCATGTCTTCGTTCCAGCCAATCATTGACCCATCAGTACCGCGATAGGCAATCACCATTGTCTTAGAATCAATGGCAAATGTCGCGGCGGTAAATTGTAAGGGGTGGGGTTCTTTTTCCAAACGATTGGTCCAATCAAGGATTTTCATATTGCTGATGCGTGGACTTTCCGGCAATAATAGCACTTCGGCACCAGTTTCGGAGTGCATTTGGTGCTGAAAAGATGGTAAATGATGCAGCTTTTCAGCGACTTCTCCCAAGGTATGTCCCACAGCTGACGCGTCAGCGGGGAGATACACAATTGATGAAAGCAGTGATGCATCGACACTGTTAAATGGTTTGTCGGTGAATAAAAGATCACCACGCCAACGTAAATAATCGAGTGATCCAGCCATAAAATTCTTCCTTTCTCATAGTAGTAACAACCATTGTAATGAATGTAGACCGTTAATAGCAAAATAACGGCATAAAAAAGGCAATAGCTTAACTATTGCTTATAACTTTTATTTACCCATGCTTGAGTAACTGATCTGTTTGATATCAGGATATTTGCGCAAGGCCATGATGATATCATTCTCATCAATGTTATTATTAATAATGCCGTCGACGAAAAAGATAATTCGCTCATCATTGACAGACAAGATTTTAACAGAAACATTTTCAACGTGGCTGGCCTTTAATTCGGCTTCGATTGTTTTCAAAATGTTGTGCTTATTGACGGCCTCAATCTGAATGTTGAAGCGAATATGCATGATGATTTTATCAATTAGACTGTCATCATGGAACAGCATTTGGATGATGAAGAGAAATACTGTCAGGGTGATACCCAGGAAGTATAATCCCGAACCAATTGCCATTCCGATTGCGGCAGTTGCCCAAATTCCGGCAGCGGTTGTCAGACCAGAGACCTGTTGTTTTTTAATTAAAATTGTTCCGGCACCAATAAAGGAAATCCCAGAAACAATTTGTGCTGCGACCCGTGATGGGTCAACTGCCACATCATTAAGTCTTAGTAAATCGTAAAATCCATATTTGGAAATAATCATAAATAATGCCGACGAAAAAGCTACGACAATGTGGGTTCTGACCCCAGCGCTCTTTCGTTGAATTGCTCGTTCGTAACCGATTAAAGCTCCGCATAATGATGCCACAATGACCCTCATCAGCCATGGCAATTGCGAATTAATCGGTGTTAGGTTAGCCATCATATCACTCCGTTCGTAAACTATAATGTCTAATTATACTCTTTCCGCTTAATATTGTGAAAATATCGATTAAGGAATAGTTATAATAAAAATCGAAAAAAAGTTAAAAAGCCCTTGCGTAATTGCTGTAAATATGGTTTAATTAATATCGTTGTCAAGTAAGACAATGCTGACTTAGCTCAGTTGGCAGAGCACGTCATTAGTAATGATGAGGTCGGAGGTTCGAATCCTCTAGTCAGCATTTTTTAATGCAGTTTTTTAGAATTAACCTTGATTTATCAACGTTTTACGAAGATAAGTTAAGGTTATTTTTTATTAGTAAAAGTTATTTTGGAACCAAAAATGGAACCAAGGGATTAACTTGGTGCCAAGAATAGTTTTTTGGGTTAGGATATATGTTGATATGGCGGGCTTTATGCCCGCTTTTTTTGGTTCCAATAAAAAAGCGATCCATTAGGATTGACACCGCGCGTTGTAAGTAGTCAACTTACAGGCACGTCTTTTTACACTGAAAACGTGTAAACTCTTCATCCGATATTATGGTTTATGTGAATTAGGCTACCCAATTGTTCAAAAAAGCATGAATGCTATGCTAAAAAATATTTGTGAGTGGTAGTAATAAACATACCAAAAGCTAACATTAAAGTTAGTGCATCGGCAATACGCAAGACTGTTAAACCTTTCTGAAAACTTTACGTGCATAAGCACCGTCTCCTTTCCAAGATAACAGTTACTGCCCTCAAAACTTTGGTTACTGAGAGTTTTAATATTAAATTTTTAAGGGATCAAGAGATAGAGCATAATAAAACCCCGAATTACTTAATTTCGGGGTTTCATTAGTATTATTTCTAGCACTTTTTTATTAACTAAAGTATGAACAATTATTTGTTTTTTAATGACTTTTCGTAAACAAAGTAAATATCGTTGTTTGTTTCGTGTGGGCTCGTCATTTCTCCTACTTTCACGAATCCTAACTTTTCAAAAACGTGTTGCATTGGTAGATTATTTTCATTAGTGTCTGCGCGAATGCTTTCAAATGGTGGGTGAGCATTACTAAGAAAACCGATTACTTGTTCTAAGATTTTAGTAGCATATCCTTTACCACTATGATCTGAATGGATAGCTATTCGGTGAATAGAAACGTATTGCTCAGTATCTTGTAGCCATTTACCAGTAAAAGAATCGTAAGCATGATCGGGTGCAGAAACAATGGAGATCACACCAACGTTTTGATTAGTATCTGATTGTATTAAAAAGGCTGAACCTGTAGTAATATCTTTTGTCACATCAATAGCAGATGGGTAGTTGTCCTGCCATTGATTTACGCCAAGTTTAGCTAATTGGCTTTTTCCGTCATTTAAAAAGTCCATCACTAAATCAAGATCTTGCTGTTTAGCTTGTTGTAGTTTCATAAAGGTCCCCTTGTTTAATGAACTAATGTTTAATGAACTAATTTTTGAATTAATTGACGTTGAAATTCTTGTCCATATTGTTTAGCAAGTCTAGCTTGTTTGGTCTTATTAGTGGCTAAAGAATGATCTGTTTTCATTGCTTGTGCTAATTTTTGTTGGACAAATTTCTTAGCCTGCTCTTGGGTTTTAGCCTTAGCAGCAGGTGTTTTCATTTTGCTCATTTTTTGTTTCAATTTTTTAACTTGATCAGTAGACAAGTGCAACCAGCTTTTCGGTAAATAGAAGGTGTTGGTTCGTTTAACGAGCTTACCGTTTAATTCAGACCAGCCAAACCAAAACTTAGTCATTTTTGAATTGAATTGCCAACGCGTTTCCGTTGTTTTTAAAATGCCATTGTCGCCATCGTGAAATTTAAGCCGATTATTTTTAACCGTATACTCATTAGCTTGGGTATGACTAGGCTTTTTTTGATTTAAAGTCTTTTTATACACTTGGACAGTTTCTTTCCCATCAGTCCCAATTTCCTTGTATAACATTAAGTTTAGACCATTTTTTGAACTGGCTGGGTAAATTTGAGTGACTTTTGTATGTGCTGCTTGATGCATACCAAAATGGCTGTAGCTGTTTAATGTCATAAATATTAGAGATAAGCCAAACACAATTACAGAAAGGGCAGTTCCAATGTAACGAATAGCTGGCTTATTGGTATAAACAAAGAAAATGAATAATGCTAGTACACTAACAATTAATGTAACTAAAATCATTTGGTAGCACCACCTTTACTTACTTGCGAGTTATCTTTTACCAAAAAGGCTAAAATTAATCCAATTACTGAGAAAACAAGAGAGAATAAGAACGCTGCTTGATAACCAGATAAAGTTGCATTAATGTATGCGTGCTTATAAGCAAACGGTGCTGCTTTTAATAAACTTTTGGCAGGTGCATGATTATTTGTAACGTTTGTCAATAAAGTAACCATAATTGCCGAACCAATTGATGAGGCAATCTGACGAACGGTGTTGTTAGAAGCAGTTCCATCAGCAATTAAGGAATCTGGTAATGAATTCATTCCTGCAGTTGTGACAGGCATCATTACCATTGCCACACCGAACATTCTAGCTGCTTGTAATAAAATAATATATATAACAGGTGTATCAGCTGTCAGGAATAAAAATGGAATCGTAGCAAACGTAATAATAGTTAATCCGGTAATTGATAAACGTTTTGCTCCATGAGCATCAAAAGCTTTACCAGTTATAGGGTTCATAATTGCGTATCCCAATGCTCCAGGCAACAATACTAAACCTGATTGCAGTGGAGTCATACCATGACCAATTTGAAGGTATAGTGGCAAAACAACAGAGGCACCTAAATTAGCTAGCATTGTAATTGATGCCAGGATTGTTGACAGAGAAAAGGCAGGCGTCTTGAAAACCTTTAATTGTAAAAATGGCTTAGGAATAACTAGTTGTCGCCAAACAAATAATGCAATAGCTACAAAACCAATAATCAAGGTACTTATGACAACAGTTGAAGTCCAACCCTTATCGCCAGCTGCAGAAAAACCGTAAAGCAGTGAAGCGAAGCCGATTGTTGATAAGGCAACTGATAACCAATCAAGGGTCTGTTTAGAAGTTTTCATGACAGGTGTCATAAACAAAACAGATAATATGATTACTACAATAATGATTGGGATCATTAAACCAAATAAGGCGCGCCAAGACATATTATCAAGAATCCAGCCTGACAATGTTGGTCCTAGAGCAGGTGCAAGACCAACAACGATTCCAACCATGCCAAGTGCAGAACCACGTTTTTCAGGTGGAAAAATCGATAGCATAATGGTTTGTAAAAGTGGCATTGTAATCCCGACACCAATAGCTTGGATAATTCTTCCGATAAGAATAACGGCAAAATTGGGTGCATAGTAAGCTAAAACTGTTCCCCCAAGAAAAATCCCCATTGCTCCTGTATATAACCACTTAGTGTTAATAGTTGTTGCTAAATAAGCTGATAGCGGCATCATAATACCATTAACCACTAAAAAGCTTGTGGTTAACCACTGAGCAGTAGAAGTTGATATGTTAAAGGTAGACATCAGTTTAGGTAGGGCATTAGATAATAAAGTCTGATTTAATACCGTACAAAATGTTCCGACAAGTAAAACAATTAACATCATTGTTCTATTGAGTGAACTACCTTTTTTAATATTTGACGACAAAGAAAACTCCTTCTTTCAAAATGGAATAATTATTTAGTCAATTAAACTGTTGTAAAATTGACAGCATCTAATATAACTTATCTGTCAATTAATGTCAAATATGTGACATATAAAGATGATTATTTGACATTGAAACCAAATGATTATAGAATTTTTATAAATATGATATTGGAATTTTTAATTATTAATGAAGAATAAAAATAGGTAAGGCTATGGCGCAAAGATTATTTCTAGGAGATACAATTAAGTCAGATAATGTTTATTTAGGTATTAGTGATGTTGCGCGAGCTTGTAAAGTCAACGCACGTCAAATTCGTTATTGGATTAAGATGGGCTATATTGACACAGTTAATGTTGAAAACGGTGCAATAAAATTGCCGTACAGTGAATTGATTCATGCACGGTTAATTAAGCATTTTTTGGATGAAGGATATACGTTATCAGCTGCAGCCAAAAAGATGAAAGAGAATATTGGGTTAGCTCGTGCATATCGAAAGATTTTGACTGAAGGAGTTAAAAAAGTTTCTACTGATAAAAATAAGACTATTTTTGATTTTGGCTCTTTGAAAGAAAATCCGGATAAACATGTTTATGGTGTTGAGACTGAAAATGGTATTGAATTTACATTAGATAAAGAGCTTTTGTAAAGGAGCATATTATGCTGTCACATAGTATGAAGAAGCGCTTTGATACATTTGTTGATGCTATTTTGGCTATTGTTATTACAATTATGGCGCTTGAATTACCACAGATAAATAGTAAGAATTATGCATTAAACAATGTATTGGTTGCTGTTTTAGTTTATTTTGTTAGTTTTTGTTTTGTTGGCAGTATTTGGTATCAGTTAGCACGTACATCTGATGAAGTTAAGCAAATTAGCAAAAAAATTATGCTGTTAGAGCTGATGATGGTCTTTATCATTTCGTTGATTCCTAATTTAACGATGGCGATGGTTGCTAATGCAACCAAATATACGGTTATGCTTTACGGAATGACTCTGTTAATTGTAGAAAGTTTAATGCGAATAGTTAGTTTTTCGACATTAAAAAAATGTTATTCTAATACCGCAGATTTTATTCGCTCATATTTAGATATTCTGGGTTCATTTACACATGGTACTTTTTTATTAAATATAGTTTTACTGATTTTAGGCTGGTTTTATCCCAAAATTGCGATGGGATTTTATTTGTTGATCCCAGTACGTTCATTTTTGACAATTGATAATGAACGAGTAGAGAATCAGTTAATAACACGAATGAGTTATAGTGAGCGCAAAATATTTGATAAATTATCAATAAAGCAGAAGCGTAAATTAGTTAAGTTAATGCGTTCGTATCGAATTAAACCAGCAGCAATTACTGTTAAGAATCTTAAGACAAAAAAATGGCAGGCTTTTGTTAAGTCTGTCAGTAATGAATTGAATTTAGATTCTAATGAAATAGAAAATTGGTTTCTACAAAAATAATATAGCTTAAGTAAAAATTTTAATTGCCACAAAAAATGACACGTGGTTGGTATTGAGATAGCAAATATTATAAGCTTCTGTATTTATAGCCACATAAAATTTGATAGACTTGAACAAATATAAGTTCAAGTGTAGTATCTTAAATTTTATAATTCCTGTGCTATAATAAAAGTAAAGAAAAAGTCCTACTGTAATAGGACTTCTTTTGAACAAACAGCACCCGCTTCAAAGGCGGTGGCTGAAATTATATTATTGCTTTAAAAAGCCGTTATATAACTCGCCAAAGTTAAATGGGACGGCTTTTTAAGTGCAATTATTTTTTGTGATTGTCGATATAATCGAGCAATGCAATAATAAACATACCAAAAGCTAGTATTAAAGTTAGCGCATCGGCAACACTCAAGACTGTTAAACCTTTCTGAAAACTTTACGTGCATAAGCACCGTCTCCTTTCCGAGATAACAGTCACCGCCCTCAAAACTTTGTTTACTGAGAGTTCTAATTAATTATATCAGATAAATTATTAAATAAAATTAACTATTCTAGTATTTAAAATAGTCAGGTATTATCAGTGTAAAGCAGCTTAGATTTTCTAAGCTGCTTTTTGGTTAAGAAATATGCTTAAACTAGAATCGGTATGTAATAAAATTGAAAAATAATTATTAGGTAAATTGATTAATCATTTTTCTAACAATTTTTTCTATATCATCAGGTTTTAACTTTGCTCCGTCTTTGATCCATTTTAAAAGCGAGTTACATAAACCGCCAATAATAAAATAGTAGGCATAGCTTTCCTCTTCAATGTTCTGATAATTGCCGTGTTCTATCGGTATTTTAGGGAAAAAATTACCAAAGATTAGGTAGAATAAATTATTTTTATCTAAAATAAATAAGAAGTCTGTATATTGTTCCCAAAATTCAAAAAATTGAGTAACTATGTTTGGTAAATCAAACTTTTTTTGTTTCATTAATTGTTTGATTAATAATTGCAATAAATTTTCAAGATAATAACTTAAAACATCCTCTAATTTTTGAAAATGTCGATAAAAGGTTCTACGAGAAACACCGGATTTTTGAGCTAGCTGTGAAATGGTAATCGTATTAAATGGTTGCTCGAACATTAAATCTAGTAGAGCAGTAACTAATAAATCTTTAGATATTTTTATTTGTTTAATCCTGATTTTTTTATCTGTCACAGAGTACACTCCTTTGTAGCACTTGACGAAATTCTATTGTGTAAATAATAATGCAATATTATTATATCAATAATAGTCACAAATGTGACAGTTAAATCTGGAGGTAATTATAGTGAAAGCAATTGTTTACACCCAAAATGGTAATCTTGATGCTTTAAAGATTAAAGATATACCTAAGCCTGTTCCTAAAAAGAATCAAGTATTGATACATGTAAAAGCTAGTACTTTAAATATTTTGGATTATCAAAGATTTAAAAATAATAAAAAAATCCCATTGTCTATTCGTATTATGAATAGAATGCAAGGGAGTATTGGTAGGCCGCTTGGAGCAGACATTTCAGGCATAGTTGTAGGTTGGGGTGAAAATGTAAGTAAGTTTAAAATTGGTGATGAAGTTTTTGCTAAAACTTTAGGAACTTTTCCAGCAGGTGGTTGGGCCGAATATGCTGTCGTTGACAAAGATCAAGTAGGTATTAAGCCACAAAAGCTTTCTTTTGAGCAAGCTGCAGCAATACCAACTTCTTTTGAAACAGCTTTAGGTAGTGTCAGAAAAGCAAAGGTCAAGAAAGATCAACAGGTAATGATTTATGGTTCCTCTGGTGGAGTGGGGTTATTTGCTGTACAAATTGCTAAAGCAATGGGCGCAATAGTAACAGGTGTCTGTAGTACAAGAAATGTACAAATTGCTAAAACTTTAGGTTGTGATTCAGTAATTGATTATAAAAAAGAAAACTTTACTCAAAGTAAACAAAAGTTTGATGCAATTATTGGAGTTAATGGTAGTAATCCAATTAGTTCATATAAAAAATTATTAACAGACAATGGTATTTTTGTTGGAGTGGGCATGCATCAAATTTTTAAGACAATGCTTAATGCACCGTTTTCTAAGCATGTTGACTTTTTTGCTGACCCAATGTTTCCTCAAAAAGATTATCTAATGGTTGCTCAAAAATTAGCTAATGAGGGAAAGCTAGATCCATATATTGATGAAATATATCAGGCAAAAGATATTAAACAAGCCATTAACTATGTGATAACCAAGCATCCACATGGTAAGGTGGCTGTTGATATGAATTTTGATTGATTGTCAATGCAGTAGTAAACATAACTAATAGCGATACTGTTTGCATTTTTATGTAGGTAACTGCTTTTTATTTGGAAAATATGTTTAAGAGTATAAAATTAAAGATTTATCTGTGAAATACCATGTAAGTATAGATCATTAATCAAAGTGAACAATTGTTTAGCAGAGATGTCCTTGTTTCGTTTCAGCCAGAATTGAAACAGAGACAGGGATGTATTAATGTGAAATTCGACCAAATAGTCATCTAATTCAGTATTTGTATGATCTTTATTTGGAAATTTAATTTCACTTTTAAGCCGTTCTAGAAAATCAAAACTACCATATTTACCCAATAAAGCTTTTAGATAAGTTTCTTTTTCTGTGAAAAATTCTAAAAGGTAGTTTTCAAAATGATGATTGTCTGTTTCTTTTGGTATCAAGATGATTTTTTGTGAGATATATTTAATTACATCATCTTGAATGTATTCAAGTAGCTCATAGATATCTGAAAAATATTGGTAAAATGTGCTTCGATTATATCCAGCTAAATGGCATATCTCTTTGACTGTAATTTTTTGAAGAGGTTTGCGACTATATAATTCGCAAAAGACATTAATAATTTTTGCTTTAGTTTGATTAGTTTTTGATAATTTTTGCGTCATAAAGTACTCCTTAAAATCCAACATATTTATAAAAATTGTTTGTTGATACAGAAAATAGTCTGTGTAATATTAATTATAAAACAACATTGTGTTGGATTTTATTAAGGAGAATATAATTAATGAAAGCTGTAGCTTGTTATAAAAATATTTTATCGGTTATTGAAACAGAAAAGCCTGTCCCTAAAGACAATGAGGTGCTTGTCAAAGTAGTAGCAACTACGCTAAATATTTTGGATTATAATCGTTTTGAAAAAAGTTTACCAATCAAGGCTGCACTGCAAAATAATAAGGGAAAAATCTTGGGCGTTGAGCTGTCAGGAGTAGTTGTTTCTTGTGGCAAAAATATGGCTAATTTCAAAATAGGTGATGAAGTTTATGGCAAAACTTCTGGGATAATTCCTACAGGAGCCTGGGCTGAATATGCGATTTTAGATAAAGATAATGTTTATTTTAAGCCTAAAGAATTAACTTTTGAGCAGGCTGCAGCAATTCCATCGTCGTTTTCAACTGCCCTAGGTGCTATTAGAAGAACAGAAATTTTACCTGGGCAAAATGTTTTAGTCTATGGTGCATCTGGTGGTGTAGGACAATATATTGTCCAGATAGCTCAAGCTCAAGGCGGCATAGTTACTGGTGTTTGTAGTACAAGGAATGTAAAAATGGCACATAAAATTGGTGCTAAATATGTAATAGATTATAAAACTGAGGACTTTACTCAAGTTAAGCGAAAATTTGATGTTGTTTTTGGAATAAATGGCTGTAATCCTACAAAAAAGTATAAAAAAGTCATGAAATCTAAAAGTACATATGTCGGTGTAGGAAATACGCAGCAAGGAATATTGGCGATGATAAGTTCCTTATTTAATGTCTTTACCTCTAAAAAGGTTTCGTTTTATACCGAACCATTAATGCCAGTGAAAGATTATTTACCGTATGCTAATGAGCTGGTAAAACAAGGAGAATTAACACCGTTTATTGATAAAGTCTATGCGATTGAAAATATCGCCGAGGCAATCAAATATGTTATTACTAGGCATGTTCAGGGGAAAGTTGTGATAGATGTAGATTTTGATTAGGGTTAATTAATGCAATCCATTAACCAAAATTTCAGTAAAATTGAATATCAATTTTAAACATGCTAGAATATGATTATAAATAAAAAGAAGCCCCATTGGTCGTAGGACTTCTTAACATGAGTTTCCGCATTAAGCGGTGACTTAACGATATTTGAACTAATAACCGGTAGTCTCTCAAACTAGAGCGGTTATTTTTTTGCCTTAAATTTTTTGAAGACAGCCTTCAGTCCAGTACAAGCATTAACTAAGTTGGTAGTTTCAGTAATTAGCAGACATAACTGCTCAACTACTATTGCCAATACCAAGATAATTACTGCAATGGCTGAACCAAAGGCAATAACAGTATCCACGTGGGTACTTGACTAATCCTTTCTGCAAAATTCTAGGAGTTACAGTTGTTACACCATAAGCACCACTTCCTCAGTTTAGAAATTAATCACCGCTAGCTAGTCTCTCATGTTCACTAACATTATGGCAAACCTAGAATTAAAGAAATAGCTATCAAAGCAGTCAATTATTAATAGTTTGTGACTAATTCACATTCCAAGCCTGATATTTGGGTCATCTGGCTAGCTATGGTAAACTTTAGCAGCTATGTATTAGGAAAAGGAGAACAATATGCAGATTGCTAAAAAAGTACGAGGTTTAACTACTTTTGACTTGAAAATAATCGGAATTATTTTAATGGTAGTTGATCATTTTCACCAGATGTTTTATCCACTGGGCGCACCGAATTGGCTGGACTGGTTCGGTCGACCAGTCGCCACTATTTTCTTTTTTACTAGTGTAGTTGGCTTTAGCCACACGCATGATAAGAAGAAATATATGGAACGGCTGTATATTTCAATGGTGTTGATGGCGCTGTTCACAGCAATTTTGGAAAAAACAGTCCACTTTGAGCAAGTAGTGTTAATCAATAACATTTTCCGTGATTTGTTTATTGGAACAATGTTTATGACTGGTATCGATCAGTTTGCGGCTGCTAAAAATGGCAACAAGGCAAAACATATTAGTTTAGGAATTTTATGGTTTGCCTTACCGTTTATTTTCTCAGTGATTACAACACTTCTTGTTGGTGCAGCTGGCCTGCCATTAATAATTAAGCAAATTGCCCTGGGCATTTTTCCAGCAATTCTCTTAGCCGAAAATAATGTTATGGTTTTGTTAATTCCGCTGCTATATTTATTCAGAAACAACAAAAAAATTCAATGTCTGCTGATTGCAATAACCGCGCTACTTTATGGTTTAACTGGTTCAACTCAGTGGATGATGATTTTTGCAATTATTCCGATCTGGTTTTATAACGGTCAAAAGGGTCCGGGCATGAAGTATTTCTTTTATATTTTCTATCCGGCACATATTGCCTTGCTGTATTGCTTAGCTGCATTCTTGTACAAGGTAATTATCAAATAAGATTGAGGGGCACTTCTTCAAGGAAGTACCTTTTTTATTTGTAATTAATTCGGATGGTTAAAAATTAATTATAAAGTGCTATTATAGAGTGAAACTATTGATTATTTGATGATTTAAGGAAGGAATTATCATGAAAATTGGCTTTATCGGAACAGGTGTGATGGGCAATGCGATTTGTCTTAATTTGCTAAAAGCGGGTTATAAGTTATGGGTCTATAATCGCACTAAGTCCAAGACAGATAATTTGGTGGCTGAAGGTGCTACTTGGTGTGCTAATCCTAAGGCGGTTACGGATGCGACCGATGTGATTTTCACGATGGTTGGCTTTCCGCGGGATGTTGAGCAAATTTATTTTGGCACTGACGGTATTTTAACAACTGATGTTCAGGGCAAGATCATCGTTGACATGACAACTTCTAAGCCTAAGTTAGCGGAGAAGATTTACGCTGCAGGTGAAGAACAGGGTGCGCAAGTTTTGGATGCACCAGTTTCTGGTGGTGACTTAGGTGCTAAAAATGGCACGTTGACTGTCATGGTTGGCGGCGACAAGGAAGCCTTTACGACCTTAAAGCCAGTTTTTGAAGCAATCAGCAGTATGGCGCAATATTTTGGTCCAGCAGGTGCTGGTCAAAACACTAAAATGGCCAACCAGATTATGATTGCCGGAACAATGACGGGGATGACTGAAATGCTGGTTTACGCGCAAAAGGCGGGGCTAGATTTGCCGGCAGTAGTCAAAACAGTTGGCGGCGGTAGTGCTGCTAACTGGAGCTTAAGCAACTATGCGCCAAGAGTTTTAAAAGGTGATTATACTCCCGGATTTTTTAGCAAACATTTCTTAAAGGATTTGCGGATTGCGCTCGACACAGCTCAAGAAATGGATGTTGAGCTGCCGGCAACGGAAAAAGCTAAGGAACTCTATGAAATCTTGGTTGATGAAAAAGACTTGGGTGATTTAGGCACGCAAGGACTAATTAAACTGTGGTGGGAATAAACTAGGAGAATTTAATGAAACAAGTAAAAATTAATGGCCGCATGGTACCGGCAATTGGCATTGGTACTTGGCACATGGGTAGTGATCCGGCTAAGCAGCAAGCAGAAACAGCCGCAATTCAAGCTGGAATTGAAGCAGGTGCTAAGTTAATCGATACCGCGGAAATTTACGGTAAAGGTGCATCTGAAACCTTAGTGGGTCAAGCAATTAAGCCGTACAAACGTGAGGAATTGTTTGTCGTTTCAAAAGTTTGGCCGGAAAATGCGACGAAAAAGGACTTGGAGAAGCACTTAGATGCTAGTTTAGATCGTCTCAATACGGATTATTTGGATATGTACTTACTTCACTGGCGCGATCAGGTGCCACTAGAGGAATCAATTGCTGAATTGGATCGAATGCGTGAAAAGGGCAAGATTAAGTCTTGGGGTGTTTCTAATTTTGATGTGGCAGATTTAGAAGAAGTCGAGGCGCTTCCTGCCGGTCATAATTTAGCAGCAAACGAAGACCTCTATAATCTGAATGCTCGTGGGTTAGATTTTGATTTGATTCCGTGGCAAAAAGAACGTGACATACCGCTGCTTGCTTATAGTCCAGTTGGCGGCTTAGACAACAACTTGCATACCGATATGCTGACTAATCCAGTAATTAAACAAATTGCTGATGAGCATAACGCCTCAGTTTATCAAGTGTTACTTAGCTGGACAATTCGTGACGGAATAACGATTGCGATTCCGCAAACGGCTAATGCAGATCACATGAAGGACAATATTGCGGCTGCTGATTTGGAACTAACTGCTGCTGACCTAGCGGCAATTGATGAGCAATATCCTAAGCCAACGCACAAGATACCACTTGATTTGGATTAAGCACTAAAGAACTCAATTTGAGTTCTTTTTTTATACAGCTTTTCATAAATGTATACGATTTTTTGCGTTACCTAGTATATATTTTGGTAAAATGAATAAGTTGAACAAATTTTATTGGGGGAGTAAATTAATGGATTTATCGCTTGTTATTGTGTCTGTGGCTGCTTTTTTGACACCGACGCTATTAGCGCGGTTTAAAGTATCACTAATACCAACAACCGTTGCGGAAATTATTGTCGGTGTGATTCTAGGCAAAAGCTGCTTTAACATTATTCATATTAATTCTGTTTTGAATACTTTGAGTACACTGGGCACGATTATGCTGCTGTTTTTGAGTGGGATGGAAATCGATTTTTCACTATTTAAAAAGAGTAAGCCGATGACAGAATTAGCTACTAAAAAAGCACAAAATAAAACCAAAGAAACACCGCTAAAAATCGCAATTATCGCTTATTCACTGACAATTGTCGTATCAGTTGTTTTAGGAATCTTATTTAAAGTTTGTGGACTATTTTCAGATGTCTTTTTGTCAGTAATCTTGTTTGCGACCGTTTCGCTCGGCGTTATGATTAGCATTTTGAAAGAAAATAATTTGCTGGGGCAATCGTATGGGCAAACTTTACTGCTATTTGGGGTGTTAGGTGAAATTATTCCGCTGCTTGGCTTAACTATCTATTCCTCAATTAAAAGTGGTAATGGCGGCACATTATGGTTGATTTCGCTTGTCTTTTTGGCTGCGGCTTACTTACTAGCACGGTTTCGTAATTTCTTTAATGTGTTTGGCAAATTAACTAAGTCGACTACCCAGCTTGATATGCGGTTTGCCTTTTTGGTAATTGTTATCTTGGTTGTTCTGGCGACATCAGTCGGCGCCGAAAACATTTTGGGAGCATTCTTAGCAGGGATTGTCATTAAATTGCTGGAACCTGAAGAAGCAACTGAAGAAAAGTTAAACGCGATTGGTTATGGCTTCTTAATTCCGTTTTTCTTTATTTTGACAGGTGTGAAGTTGGACTTGGTTTCGCTACTTAGCTCAAGAGCGACCTTAACCTTAATTCCTTTGCTGTTATTGGCATTCTTGGTAGCTAAAATGCCAGCTTATTATAGTTTTAAACGGCTATTTTCTAAGCAGAACGCCTTAGCAGGTACCTTTTTGGTTGAAACAACAATGACCTTGGTTATTTCAGGTGTAGCGATTGCGCAAAACATTCATGCATTAAATAGCCAGCAAGGTGGTGCCTTAACTTTGGCGGCGGTATTAACGTGCTTAATTGGACCAATGCTCTTTAAAAAGCTGTACCAGCCTAAAGACGAAAAGCTACCCAAGACAACCGTTCATATTATTGGTACGACAGTTACTTCTGTTGCCACCTGCCACCAATTACCACATGATTGGTATGACACGAGTTTATATACGCAACATCAAGAAAGCTATGAAACTTATAAAAATTCAGCACCAGTAACGCTGCTTGAGACGATGGAACCAGCTGATTTAATTAAACAGGGAATTTTTGATACCGATATTCTGGTAATTACGGATATCCATTCCAAGATTAACTATAATTTGGCGTTGGCCGCGAAAAAGTACGGTGTTGAACGTGTTCTCGTAAGAATGGATGATCCCGATCCTGATGAAGCTGATGCGATGGAGAAGGAACTAAGTAATTTGAAGATTGAATACTTTAATACCTTTGATACAGGTGTTGGTGTCTTTCGCACCGCGATTGAATCGCCAGAAGTTTTGCGCTTTATTACTTCATCAACGTCAAGTTTGTTTGAAGTAACAATGACTAATACTCGTTTTAACGGCGGTTTGATATCAGATTTGCCTGAAATTAATGAAGTCGTAATTAGTAAGATTGTTCGTCATGGTAAGTTCGTTGATCCGCGTGATGATCTGCGATTGCAGCTTGGCGATCATTTGATTATGGCGGGACCACGTGAGGTGGTTTCGCGACTGCGATTGCTACTTGATAATCAGTTAGGATAAATAAAAAAGCAGCTCATAATTGAGCTGCTATTTTTAGATGATTGCAAATACAAGACTGATAACTGCCGCTAGAATAACTAGTGGTAGTAACAAATGAATGAAGAAGACAAAGATAATGCCGCAGGCTAATAGGAAGAAACAAATTTTAAATACTCCAGCACCCAGCTTTAGTAAAAGCCAAGTTATTAAAAAGATCAGTAAAAGTGTCAGCATAATTAATTCCTCCAATTAAATTAAGAATTATTATAGCCGGTTTGCATAAAAGAGTGCAGAAAAAGGATTAACTTTAAAAATAGTTAAGCAACTACTTTTTGCATTGAAGATTGTTATAATATTCTTTTAGACATTTTGGGTTAATTGTTATTCCCCAGGAAATAATATGAAAGGATAGTGGCATTTGAAATATCAACAAATAATTTTTGACGTTGATGATACGTTAATTGATTCAGCTGCTACTGAGAAATTTTCACTGCAGCAACTTTTTGCTGCACATCATTGGCAGCTGACACCAGCATTGCAGCAGAATTATCATCGTTATAATCAAGAATTGTGGCGCCAACTTGAATTAGGTGAAATTACTTATGAAGAGTTAAGTGAGACAACTTTTCGTCATTTTCTCAAGGAAAATCTGGATTTAGAAGTTGATGGCTTAGAAATTATGAGGGAGTATCGGTCATATTTTAGTAAGGCACATCAGCTTTTGCCAGGAGTTGAAAGTACGCTCAAGCTCGCACGCCAACTAGGTTATCAGTTAACAATTTTGAGTAATGGTGAGCGACTAATTCAGAATCAACGCTTGGAGCTTGCCGGTATTAAAAAGTATTTTAATTTGATTATTACTTCACAAGAAGCAGGCGTTTCTAAGCCGGATGAACAAATTTTTGATTACTTTTTTGCTCGAACAAAGATTCCTCCTGAGAAGACAATTTTCTTTGGTGATGGTCTGCAGTCAGACATCTTGGGTGCTGAAAAGTATGGCTTTGACAGTGTTTGGTACAATCATCGTCATCGGTTAAATACCCTTAATTTACATCCGCTTTTTGAAGTTGATAGTTACCAAAAGTTCGCTGAACTATTGCGAAATAACTTTATTAATTTTGTAACAAACTAAGTGCTGGGGTTTGGTATAATAAAAATGAAAGAGAGGTCAAGCTTATGAATAATATTAATTCGTTAACCGATACTTATGAATTGAATAATGGTGTGAAGATTCCTGCTGTTGGCTTCGGTACGTGGCAGACTCCTGATGGTGAAGTTGCGCAAAATTCTGTGATGGCCGCAATTAATGCAGGATATCGTTTAATTGATACTGCTGCAGCTTATGGCAATGAGGAAAGTGTGGGCAAGGGTATTAGCAAGAGCGGCATTAATCGTTATGATTTGTTTGTTGCGACTAAATTGTGGAATACCGATCATGGTTATAAGAAAACTGCAGCCGCAATTGATACCAGCTTAGAAAAATTAGGCCTGGATTATCTTGATTTGTACTTAATTCATTGGCCTAATCCAGCTGCCATGCGCGATCACTGGGCTGAATTAAACGCTGAAAGTTGGCGGGCGATGGAAGATGCCTTGAAAGCCGGTAAAATTCGGGCAATAGGGGTTTCTAATTTTAGAAGACACCATCTTGATGAGTTGTTAAAGACTGCGGGTATTCGACCAGCCGTCAACCAAATTTATTTAAATCCAAGTGATATGCAAAAAGACGTAACTGCTTATAATGATGAATTAGGAATTTTGAATGAGGCATACAGTCCTTTAGGAACTGGTGGTTTACTCGCAAATGAGACAGTTACTGAGATTGCTGGCCATTATGGTAAGAGTCCTGCCCAATTATTGTTGCGCTGGTCAATCCAACATAATTTCTTGCCGCTGCCTAAGTCGGTTCATCCAAAGTATATTGCTGCTAATGCGCAAATTTTTGACTTTTCAATTAGCGACCAAGATATGTTGGAATTAGATGGACTACATGGTGCTGCACAAGTTGCTAAGGATCCAGATAAGACAGATTTTTAATAATATAAGAAAAGAGTAATAGCAAATGAAGATAGGATTTATTGGGACTGGGAAAATTGGCTCATCAATTATTTTAGGCTTATTACAAGCGGATATTGCGGGAAAAGATATCTATGTCTTCGATGGGGGACACAAGTCTGCCCAAAAGATTGCTGCTGAAAAGGGTCTACATTTAGTTAATGATTATGCGGAATTTAATGATTGTACCGCGGTAATTGTTGCAGTTGGCGGGCCAGTGATTAATACAATTTTACAAAAATTGGGTCAAACTTATCACGGTATTATGATGTCGACGGGTGGCGGTGACTTAGTAAAAGTTAACCAAGAAGCGGCTTCTGATACATCATTTGCGAAAATAGTACCTAATACTCCTGTTCAAATTGGCGAGGGCATTACGGCTGTCAGCTTCATTCCTGATGAAAAAGAAGGGGTCATTAAGACCACCAAGGAGATTTTGGGCAAGCTTGGTGATGTCTACGTTGTTCCCGAAAATCTTTTGGGAATATACGGAACGGTTGCTGGCTGTGCACCTGCTTATGTTGACTTAATGATTGAAGCACTGAGTGATGCTGCTGTACAAAATGGTGTTAAGCGTGCCGAATCTTATCCAATAATTGAAAAGATGATTTTGGGAACGGCTAAGTTAGCATTGACTACTAAGAAGTTACCTGAGGAATTGAAGAATGAGGTAACTACCCCTGGTGGTACGACCATTAAGGGCGTTGTTAAGTTAGAGGAGACAGGCTTTAGAAATGCCTTAATTCAAGCGATTAACGCATCAGCTAACTAATTAAAAAGGCGAAATGTTTCATATGGAACATTTCGCCTTTTTTAACGAGACAAACAAAATAGGCATTGGGTGATTTTACCCAATGTCTATTTTTAGTTACATGTAAGAAAGGAATTACTATTAATTAAAATTCTTTGTCCAAATCAACGGGAGTATCAGGAGTTTCGCCGTTAATTAATTTCAAGTTGTTGTCGAAGGCTTTAACAACCATGTTGCGAACTGCATGAGTTGTATAGAAAGCAGTATGTGGTGTTACCAAAACATTTGGCCGTGCAATCAAATCTGCCAAGCGCTTATCAGGCAAGTCCTTGTCGCTAAAGTCGCTATTGAAAATACCAACTTCACTTTCGTAAGTATCCATGACAAAGCCAAAGATTTTACCTGAATCTAAGCCGCGAATAACGGCGTCAGTGTCGACTAATGGACCACGTGAGACGTTAATAATGACGACATCATCCTTCATCTTCTTGATTGAATCATCATTAATCATGTGGACATTCTCTGGGGTGTCAGGAACGTGCAATGAAATAACATCTGCTTGAGCATAGATGTCGTCAAGGGAATCAACATAGTAGCCTTGCTTTTCAAGTTCAGGATTTCTGTAAATATCGTAAGCAATGACTTTAGCGCCAAAGCCTTCCATAATCTTCATAAATACTTGACCAATATGGCCGGTACCGATGACACCGACAGTTTGGTCACGAACTTCACGTCCAATTGTTGGTGCCCAACGGAAATCGTGCCGAGCAATCTTTTCATCCATTTGCTTATCTTGACGCAAAATTCGTGCAGCTTGAACAGCAGCATGTTCAGCGATCGCATCTGGGGAGTAGACAGGAACATTGGTTAATTTAAAGCCTAATGATTTAGCCTTTGGCAAGTCAATGTTATCAATTCCGACGTTACGCAGCGACCAGTTATGAATGCCTAATTTATCTAAGGCTTCAATTGTGTCTGCCTTGTAGTCTAATTGCTGATAAGTAACGACGCCATCGGCACCTTTGGCCAATTTAGCAGTTTCGGGAGTCAATAATTGATCGGTAAAATCAACATCAACGTCCTTGTGTGCGTTTTTCCATTCGGTAACGTATGGTTCTTCATCTTTTCGAATCGCATAAGCAAAAATCTTAGTCATAAATCTTAACCTCCATAAAATTAATATTATTGTCTCTTGTGTTATTATACACTTGTATCAGTACAATGGAATAATAAACTTGTGAAAAAATTAATTTTATTAATAATCGTTGAATTATCAGCATAATGGAGTAAATAAAATGATTATGACAAAAGAATGGCTCAGCCAATTACCGGTTAAAAATATCCTAGCTTGTAAAACTATTCACGGAGGTGATACAAATAAAGCTTATCAAATTAAGATACTAACCAGAGCTTATTTTATGAAGGTTCAGCCAAATAGTTCAGCTGCCTATTTTGACCATGAAGTGTCGGGACTAAAAGAAATCGCAAAAGCTGGAGTTAATACGTTAACGCCGCTTTTTCAGGGACAAATAAATGGTACGGCCTATCTAATTTTGAATTGGCTTGAGACTGATGTCGGTAGTCAGGCTGATTTAGGCAGGCAAGTTGCTAAGTTGCATCACTTTCATAATGACCGGTTCGGCTTTGGCGATCAATCGCAAAATCGCGTGATGATTAAGAATAATCAGTGGAATCAGAGTTGGGTGGATTTTTATATTAGGCAGCGGCTGGAGCCAGAAGTGGCAAGTGCGCAAAAATTGGGTTACTGGAATGATGAGCGTGAAGAACATTTCCGGCGAATGGTGGTGCAATTTACAGATTATTATGATCGCCATGAAGTAACGCCAAGCTTGTGTCATGGCGATTTGTGGTTTGGCAATGTTTTGTTTGCACGCGGCATGCCATACTTAATTGATCCGGATGTGATCTATGGCGATCGTGAGTTTGACCTGGCAATGACAACTGTGTTCGGCGGCTTTAGCAATCAGTTTTATCGTGCTTATTATGAAGAATATCCGCTTGATGAGGAACTTGCACAGCGGCTAAATTGGTATCGTTTCTATTACTTGTGCATGCACCTTTGCCTATTTGGTGAAAGTTATGGCAGTGCAGTTGATGAAATATTGAGTCATTTTTAAAAAACATTATAATAAGTGGGACAGATAAAATAAGGAGAATAAAATGATCTTAATTTCGTGGAATATTGACTCACTAAATGCAGCTCTGACAGGAACTTCCGCGCGGGCTGAAGAAACGCGGAAAGTTTTGGCTAAAATTCATGACGAAAATCCAGATGTGATTGCAATTCAGGAAACTAAATTGCGGGCGACTGGTCCGACCAAGAAGCATCAGGAAGTTTTGGCAGCGCAATTTCCTGAATACGATTATGTGTGGCGCTCATCTGAGGAACCTGCACGTAAGGGTTATGCCGGCACAATGTACTTGTACAAAAAGGATTTGACGCCTAAGATAACTTATCCAGAAATTGGCGCTCCTGAGCCAATGGATCATGAAGGTCGAATTATCACCTTGGAGTTTCCTGAAGTTTTTGTTACGCAGGTGTATACGCCTAATTCCGGTAGTGGTTTGAAGCGCCTAGGGGAGCGACAACTTTGGGATGAAAAATACGTTGCCTACTTACAGGAGTTAGATAAGAAGAAGCCGGTTTTGGCGAGTGGCGACTATAATGTTGCTCATACAGAAATTGACTTGAAGCATCCCGATAACAACCATCATTCTGCGGGCTTCACTGATGAAGAGCGGGTAGATTTTACTAAATTACTTGATGCTGGCTTTACCGATACTTTTAGAAAAGTCAATGGTAATGTTGAAGGCGTATATTCATGGTGGGCTCAACGAGTACGGACAGCTAAGGCCAATAATTCTGGCTGGCGCATCGACTACTGGCTTGCAAGCAACCGGATTGCTGACAAGGTGCAAAATTCAGAAATGATGGATACAGGTGCACGAGCAGACCATTGTCCAATCATAATAAATATAGACATATAGTATATATAACTAAAATTATATTAGGGTATAATTTTTGACTATATTAATATTAAAGAGTACACTTAACTAGACTTTCTGATGAGGGTCAATTTTTTAAGTGTTAGGGGGAAATTTATTATGTCATGGATTAACATCGTACAAAGCGCATTGAGTATGGCAAACGGTATTATTACTAACGTAAGTGACTTTTTTAACATCTTCCGTTAATTAGTACTAAGCTATATTAAAAAAGCAGTCAACTACTTGTAGTTGACTGCTTTTTTGTTCTACTATTTTTAATGCCAAATTTAAAAGGTGGGTTTCAACTTTTCTTTTGTGTAAAATTAACTTGAGGCGATATGAATGAACAAACCACTGCAAGATGCAATTTTGAATGGCTTATATGATGCCGATTATCCGGGGCATGAATTACTTAGTCCAAAATTGTTGAGAAATACAAAAACCGATAAAATTTGGCTGACTTTACGCCAAGAGCTATTGACGTGCCGTAATTTTACCTGGGCCGTCGCTTTTGTCACTCAAGATATGCTGGTGCCCTTTAAGGTAGTGATGGCTGACTTAGCAATTAAAGGTGTCAGCGGGACAATTATTACGGGTGACTATTTGGCATTTAATAATCCGCAAGTGTTCCGTGAATTAATGAAAATTCCTAATTTAACAGTTAAAATTGCCGCAAACAATGGCTTTCATGCCAAGGGTTACCTGTTTGACCATGATGAATGGCAGACATTAGTAATTGGCAGTGCTAACTTCACTAGAGCAGCCTTACTTAGTAATTATGAGTGGGCCTTAAAAGTTAGTTCGCGTGAAAATGCGGCCTTAACCAAGCAACTGGCCGCACAAATTCAGCAACTAGAAGAAACAAGTGTGTCGTTAACTGCAGAATGGCTTCAAGAATATGAGGCAAATTGGGTAAAACCTGTAAGCAGAGTATTGCCTAAGCCCAAAACAGCATCCCCAATTACCCCTAACCAAATGCAGACTGCTGCCTTAAAAGAACTAAAGGCGCTAGTTGACACTGGGCAAAAGCGCGGGTTAGTTGTTTCGGCAACAGGAACAGGAAAAACGTATCTTGGTGCCTTTGCCGTAAAGGATTTTGCACCACACAAGTTCTTATACGTTGTGCATCGCGAGCAGATTGCTAAAAAGGCCTTAGAAAGTTTTTACCAAGTAATTGGCGGTGAGCGTAGTAATTATGGCTTGTTAACTGGTCACAAGCATCAGCTTAACTGCCAGTATGTTTTTGCGACTGTGCAAACCCTGAGTCAGCCGGATATGCTTGCTAGTCTCTCTCAAGATGAATTTGATTATATTTTAATTGATGAAGCCCACCGGGCTGCTGCGCCTAGTTATCAGCGCGTGCTTGATTATTTCACGCCGCAATTTTGGCTGGGGATGACAGCAACGCCTGAGCGAATGGATGACCAGGATGTCTACCAACTGTTTGATTATAATTTGGCCTATGAGATTAGACTGCGGGATGCCTTAGAAGAAAAAATGCTGGCACCATTTCATTACGTTGGGGTGGAAGATTATGAGGTTGATGGCGAAAGTATCGACGAAACGACTAATTTGCGTAATTTGGTAGCACCTAAACGAGTTGACTATGTGTTAGAGCAGCTTAATTATTATGGTTATTGCGGGACAAAAGCCCGCGGCTTAGTTTTTTGCAGCCGTCAGGAAGAAGCACGTGAATTAGCCCAATTGTTTACTGCACGCGGTCATTCAGCAGTTGCTTTGACTAATGAAGACAGCGAAGTTAGGCGGGCAGAAGTGGTTGCCCAGCTTGAAAGCGGCCAAATCGAATACATTGTAACTGTTGACTTGTTTAACGAGGGAATTGATATTCCTTCACTTAACCAGATTGTGATGTTGCGTAATACCCAGTCAAGCATTGTCTTTATTCAGCAGTTAGGACGGGGACTGAGGAAATATCCTGGGAAAGATTACGTTACAGTAATTGATTTTATCGGTAATTATAAAAATAATTATTTGATTCCGATTGCGCTGAATCAAGATGCTAGCCGCAGTCAAGATAAGGCACGAGAAGAGAGCACATTGCCGGGACTAATTGATGTGTCAACGATTAACTTTAGCCGGATTGCTTCGGATAAAATTTTGGCATCACTTGACCAGATTAAACTTGATAGTCTGAAGGAATTGCGACAGTCCTACAATGATTTGCAAGAAAAAATTGGCCGGCCGCCGCTATTGTTTGATTTTTATCAGTATGGTTCAACTTCACCGCTGGTCTTTGCTAACAATCATAGTTTGCAGCACTACGGGCAGTTTTTAAGTAAAATGGGCGAGCCGGTTGAACTTAATAAGTATGAAAATGCAGTCTTATCATTTATGACCAAGGAGTTATTGAACGGCAAAAGACCACACGAACTCTGTTTGCTACAATTATTGCTGGCAAAAGGACAAGTCAGTCAAGACGAATATGAGCAGGAATTGCGTCAAAATCATGCTTATGTCGATCGTGCGGTATTAACTTCAGTTGAGGCAATTTTGTCATTGTCCTTTTTCGATATTAAGCAAGGAAAAACTACCAAAAAGGCGCAGTATGGTGACCAAGCATTAATCATGCACCCGAATTTATTGGATTATCGCTTGTCACCGCAATTGCAGCAGGCACTAGAAGCAAATGCGGTGTTTAAGAAATTGTTCGTTGATGTGGTTAAGACTGGGCTAGCCCTTAACAAGCAGTATGATAACCAACAGCAATTTACGCTTTATCAGCAGTATGACCGTAAGGACGTTTGCCGTCTGCTTAATTGGCCCAAGGACGTGTCGGCGCCAATGTATGGTTATCGGGTAGAAGAAAAAGAGACGCCAATTTTTATCACTTACCAAAAGGATTCGGCTGATAAGCGCAACGCAGTTTATGATAATACGCTAGAAGATGGTCGGAGTTTGCGCTGGTATACTCGTTCGCCGCGCCACCTTGAGTCGGATGAAGTGCAGCGTCTGCTTAATTCACCGCAGATGAAGCTGCACTTGTTTGTGAAGAAGAGCGATGCAATCGGCAAGCAGTTTTTCTATTTAGGTGAGGCCGATATTCAAAAGGAAACAGTGGAAGAGGAATTGCTGGGGCCGAAAAAGAAGGCAGCAGTGGGGATGAATCTCTTATTGAAGCACCCACTTGAAGCTAGAATGTATGAATTATTATTTGCGGAATAAAAAAAGCTTCCATGTATATGGAAGCTTTTTTAGTTTAGTTAATTTATCTGGAAACAAATGTGTTTGGCTTAAGATGCTGCAGAATGGCATAACCAACATCTTTTTCGTCGTTTTCGTTGTCATCAGTTTGGTTAAGGAACATGACAATTCCGTTTTGATTATCAGTTGTCAGTTGTACCCAAGTGCCGAAGTGATTACCGCTAAGACTGCCATAGGCCAATTTTAGCGAATCATTATTTTTGAGATACATGCCGCCGGAATAATCAGTTATCTTACTATTTAAGTGGGTGAGGTAATTGAAGTCGTCCTTATTGAGGATGGTACCGTCGGTTAAACCAACCTGAATCTTGTAATATTCTTCTGGCGTTGAGAATAGATTGCCGGCACCAGGAATTTGAGAAGCGAGGGACCGTTTAACATAAGAAGAATTTTGGTAATTTTTTCCGCCGTTGGAATAATATGAAATTGGATCGGTCATGCCACTGGGAATGTTTTGGTACAAGTAGGTGCTTTTGAGGCCGAGCTTGTTAACAATCCGATTCTGGAAGTTTGCTTCATAAGATTGACCGGTTAGTTGCCGGATAATGCCGACCAGCAGGATGTAGTTGGCATTATTGTACTTGTAAGTTCCAACTGGTGCCGAAGGTGAACTGTTAATCTTGTTAACGATCCAATTAACGGCGTTATTTTCGGAATAATTATAACCGCGGTTAATTTCGGTATTGGTGACAGTAATTCCGGAAGTATGAGTTAACAGGTTACCGACGGAAATTTGGTCGGCGTTTTTCAGATTAGGGTACCAGCGAGAAATTTTGGTATATTGCGAAAAGGCATTGTCGGTATGTAAATTTTCGTTGATTAGCTGGATAATCATTGCGCCAGTGATTACTTTTTGCAGGGATGCAGTTGGATAAACAACGCTGTCGTCGCCATTGCCAATGCGTTTGCCGTACCAGGCATAACCATAACTAATTGGCTGCACCTGTCCGTTTTTGATGACGGCAACACTACCGCGCATGTGGTGCTGCTGCAGTGTATTTCTTACAAAAGTGTACATGTCATTTTGACTGCTAGTGCTAGACGCTGCTTCAGTTTGGACAGCGCTGGTAGCTAATAGTGCGGTTAAGCCCAAGGTTAGAGCTGCCGCTAATGTAATAATTTTATGTTTCAAAATTCAAATTTGCTCCTCTCGAAGATATAATTGTATTATAGAACGATTGTGTTAATAAACGTGTGCAAAACTATTAAAATTGTTTGACAATATTACTTTTAATAGAATTTGACGAGCAATTTGCGTTAGGGAAACTGATTTTAATTATATATATGGAAGGAAAATGAAATGGCAGCTAAGAAAATCATTCGTGACACCTTATTTTTAAAGCAAAAAGCGGAAGAAGCAACCAAAGAAGATTACCAAACTGCAATTGATTTGCGCGATACATTAATTGCTGAGCGTGAGTCGGCTGCCGGACTTGCAGCTAATATGATTGGCGTCAATAAAAAGATTATTGCCTTCTATATGGGAGATTTGCCGATTGTGATGATTAATCCGCAGATAATTGCTAAAAGCGGGCGGTATTTGACAGAAGAAGGCTGTCTTTCCTTATTTGGTTTGCGGAAGACGGAACGTTATCAGTCAATAACGGTTGAATATCAGAATTTAAATTTCCAGATGCAGAAGCAAACTTTTACTGGTTTTGTTGCAGAAACTATCCAACATGAAGTGGATCATTGTGCAGGAATCCTGATTTAACTAAAAGTTTTTTGGACAATAAACGCTGATATATCAAGGATTAGTATTATTTTTGAAAAAAGTAGCAAAAAAAGCTTGCAAAAGGGGAGACAAGTTGGTAATATTAATAACTGTCGTCGGGCAAGAGAGCGAAAGGCTTGAGAGCAAGGCGGCGAAATAAAAACTAAGCAAGAGGGCTTGACAAGAGCTCAAAGGTTTAGTAAGATAATAAACGCTGCTGAGGGAGTTGAAAACTTCTTCAACAGGGGGCAGAAAAAACTTCTTGACAAAAGAAAATACTTCTGTTAAAATAAAGAAGCACTGATGTAAGTTATTTACGTCAGTGGGTAGTACCTTGAAAACTGAACAATGTTTTCGCAAAGTGTGCGGGTGTAAGAACCCAAAACAAAAAAGCGAAGTCAATTTCGCAAGCAAATAAATCCGAGATGCAAATCTTGGAACGAATGAGCAAACATTCAAACAAACATTAAAAATGAGAGTTTGATCCTGGCTCAGGACGAACGCTGGCGGCGTGCCTAATACATGCAAGTCGAGCGAGCAATTTTAACAGAATACCTTCGGGTAGGAAGCTAAAAGCGCGAGCGGCGGATGGGTGAGTAACACGTGGGTAACCTGCCCTCTAGATTGGGATACCATTTGGAAACAGATGCTAATACCGAATAAGAAGTAAGATCACATGATCTAGCTATGAAAGGCGGCTTTCGAGCTGTCACTAGAGGATGGACCCGCGGTGCATTAGCTAGTTGGTAAGGTAACGGCTTACCAAGGCAATGATGCATAGCCGAGTTGAGAGACTGAACGGCCACATTGGGACTGAGACACGGCCCAAACTCCTACGGGAGGCAGCAGTAGGGAATCTTCCACAATGGACGAAAGTCTGATGGAGCAACGCCGCGTGAGTGAAGAAGGTTTTCGGATCGTAAAGCTCTGTTGTTGGTGAAGAAGGATAGATAGAGTAACTGCTATTTATTTGACGGTAATCAACCAGAAAGTCACGGCTAACTACGTGCCAGCAGCCGCGGTAATACGTAGGTGGCAAGCGTTGTCCGGATTTATTGGGCGTAAAGCGAACGCAGGCGGGAAGACAAGTCAGATGTGAAAGCCCTCGGCTCAACCGGGGAATTGCATCTGAAACTGCCTTTCTTGAGTGCAGAAGAGGAGAGTGGAACTCCATGTGTAGCGGTGGAATGCGTAGATATATGGAAGAACACCAGTGGCGAAGGCGGCTCTCTGGTCTGTAACTGACGCTGAGGTTCGAAAGCATGGGTAGCGAACAGGATTAGATACCCTGGTAGTCCATGCCGTAAACGATGAGTGCTAAGTGTTGGGAGGTTTCCGCCTCTCAGTGCTGCAGCTAACGCATTAAGCACTCCGCCTGGGAGTACGACCGCAAGGTTAAAACTCAAAGGAATTGACGGGGGCCCGCACAAGCGGTGGAGCATGTGGTTTAATTCGAAGCAACGCGAAGAACCTTACCAGGTCTTGACATCTAGTGCAATTCATAGAGATATGAAGTTCTCTTCGGAGACACTAAGACAGGTGGTGCATGGCTGTCGTCAGCTCGTGTCGTGAGATGTTGGGTTAAGTCCCGCAACGAGCGCAACCCTTATTATTAGTTGCCAGCATTAAGTTGGGCACTCTAATGAGACTGCCGGTGACAAACCGGAGGAAGGTGGGGACGACGTCAAGTCATCATGCCCCTTATGACCTGGGCTACACACGTGCTACAATGGTTAGTACAACGAGGAGCGAACCTGTGAAGGCAAGCGAATCTCTTAAAGCTAATCTCAGTTCGGATTGCACTCTGCAACTCGAGTGCATGAAGCTGGAATCGCTAGTAATCGCGGATCAGAACGCCGCGGTGAATACGTTCCCGGGCCTTGTACACACCGCCCGTCACACCATGAGAGTCTGTAATACCCAAAGCCGGTAGGATAACCCTTCGGGGAGTCAGCCGTCTAAGGTAGGACAGATGATTAGGGTGAAGTCGTAACAAGGTAGCCGTAGGAGAACCTGCGGCTGGATCACCTCCTTTCTAAGGAAGAGCGAATAGGTGGAGAGTAGAAATACTAGAGGAAGCCTAGGAGCAACGGAAGCACACGGAGCGAGAACATTGTTTAGTTTTGAGGGTAGTACCTCAAAAGAGTTAGTACATTGAAAACTGAATATAATCCAAGAAAAAACCGAGACACAATCAAAGAGATAATAAACAGATTGCAAGAGCGACCGAGAGAGTATCTTGAGTAAGGTCAAGTAAATAAGGGCGCACGGTGAATGCCTAGGCACAAGAAGGCGAAGAAGGACGCGACTAACAGCGAAATGCTTCGGGGAGTGGTAAGTACACAATGATCCGGAGGTATCCGAATGGGGGAACCCAGTATGAGCAATCATACTACTAGCTGATGAATACATAGTCAGTTAGGGCAAGACGCAGTGAACTGAAACATCTAAGTAGCTGCAGGAAGAGAAAGAAAAATCGATTTCCCAAGTAGCGGCGAGCGAAACGGAAAGAGCCCAAACCAAGTGATTTATCATTTGGGGTTGTAGGACTGTAATAAGGTAGTGCAAGAGATAGCAGAATTATCTGGGAAGGTAAGCCAGAGAGGGTGAGAGCCCCGTAAGCGAAATCGAATGCACACTGAGCAGGATCCTGAGTAGGCCGGAACACGAGGAATTCCGGTTGAAGCAGCGAGGACCATCTCGCAAGGCTAAATACTAATTTGTGACCGATAGTGAACCAGTACCGTGAGGGAAAGGTGAAAAGAACCCCGGAAGGGGAGTGAAATAGAACCTGAAACCGTGTGCCTACAAGTAGTCAGAGCCCATTAAAGGGTGATGGCGTGCCTTTTGTAGAATGAACCGGCGAGTTACGTTAACTAGCGAGGTTAAGTCAGAAAAGACGGAGCCGCAGCGAAAGCGAGTCTGAATAGGGCGAGAGAGTTAGTTGATGTAGACCCGAAACCAAGTGACCTACCCATGGCCAGGTTGAAGGTGCGGTAAAACGCACTGGAGGACCGAACCCACGTAAGTTAAAAATTGCGGGGATGAGCTGTGGGTAGCGGTGAAATTCCAAACGAACTTGGAGATAGCTGGTTCTCTCCGAAATAGCTTTAGGGCTAGCCTGGTGCGAGGATGATAATGGAGGTAGAGCTCTGTTTGGACGAAGGGCCCGTCAGGGGTTACTGAATTCAGATAAACTGCGAATTCCAGATATCAAAGCACTGGAGTCAGACTGCGAGTGATAAGATCCGTAGTCGAAAGGGAAACAGCCCAGATCACCAGTTAAGGTCCCAAAATCTATGCTAAGTGGAAAAGGATGTGGAGTTGCGTAGACAACTAGGATGTTGGCTCAGAAGCAGCCATCATTAAAAGAGTGCGTAATAGCTCACTAGTCGAGTGACGCTGCGCCGAAAATTTACCGGGGCTAAGCATAGTACCGAAACTGTGGATGTGTAGTAATACACGTGGTAGGAGAGCGTTCTAAATGCGGTGAAGGCTAATCGAGAGGATAGTTGGAGCGTTTAGAAGTGAGAATGCCGGTATGAGTAGCGAAAGACAGGTGAGAATCCTGTCCGCCGAAAGACTAAGGTTTCCTGGGGCAGGCTCGTCCGCCCAGGGTAAGTCGGGACCTAAGGTAAGGCCGAGAGGCGTAGCCGATGGACAACAGGTAGAGATTCCTGTACTGCGTTAAATCGTTAATAGCGAAGGAGGGACGCAGGAGGCAAGGAACGCATGGCGCTGGAAGCCCATGTTCAAGCAACAAGTGTGAGAGTGAGTCAAATGCTTGCTTTCAATAAGCACAAGTTGTGATGAGGAGCGAAATAAAGTAGCGAAGGTTCTGTAGTCACACTGCCAAGAAAAGCTTCTAGTGAGAGATACGTACCCGTACCGCAAACCGACACAGGTAGTCGAGTGGAGAACACTAAGGTGAGCGAGAGAACTCTCGTTAAGGAACTCGGCAAAATCGCCCCGTAACTTCGGAAGAAGGGGTGCTGGTGTAACAGCCAGCCGCAGTGAATAGGCCCAAACAACTGTTTATCAAAAACACAGGTATCTGCAAAGTCGTAAGACGACGTATAGGTGCTGACACCTGCCCGGTGCTGGAAGGTTAAGGAGAGAGCTTAGTCATTAAGACGAAGGTTCGAACTGAAGCCCCAGTAAACGGCGGCCGTAACTATAACGGTCCTAAGGTAGCGAAATTCCTTGTCGGGTAAGTTCCGACCTGCACGAAAGGTGTAATGATTTGGGCACTGTCTCAACGAGAGACTCGGTGAAATTATAATACCCGTGAAGATGCGGGTTACCCGCGACAGGACGGAAAGACCCCATGGAGCTTTACTGCAATTTGATATTGGGTAGCTGTTAAACATGTACAGGATAGGTAGGAGCCAGAGAAGATAGGACGCTAGTCTTATTGGAGGCAATGTTGGGATACTACCCTTGTTTGATGGCTACTCTAACTAGTATCTCTAAGCGAGATATAGGACAGTGTCAGATGGGCAGTTTGACTGGGGCGGTCGCCTCCTAAAGAGTAACGGAGGCGCCCAAAGGTTCCCTCAGAATGGTTGGAAATCATTCACAGAGTGTAAAGGTATAAGGGAGCTTGACTGCGAGAGAGACAACTCGAGCAGGGACGAAAGTCGGGCTTAGTGATCTGGTGGTACCGCATGGAAGGGCCATCACTCAACGGATAAAAGCTACCCTGGGGATAACAGGCTTATCTCCCCAAGAGTTCACATCGACGGGGAGGTTTGGCACCTCGATGTCGGCTCGTCGCATCCTGGGGCTGAAGTTGGTCCCAAGGGTTGGGCTGTTCGCCCATTAAAGCGGCACGCGAGCTGGGTTCAGAACGTCGTGAGACAGTTCGGTCCCTATCCGTCGTGGGCGTTGGAAATTTGAGAGGAGCTGTCCTTAGTACGAGAGGACCGGGATGGACATACCGCTGGTGTACCAGTTGTCTTGCCAAAGGCATCGCTGGGTAGCTAAGTATGGCAGGGATAAGCGCTGAAAGCATCTAAGTGCGAAGCCCCCCTCAAGATGAGATTTCCCATACGTAAGTAGTAAGACACCTCTAAGACTAAGAGGTAGATAGGCTAGGAGTGGAAGAGTCGTGAGACTTGGAGCGGACTAGTACTAATCAGTCGAGGACTTGACCAGAGCTTGAGCAATCTGGAGAGTGTAAGAAAGTTTTTTCAAGAGATTATATTTAGTTTTGAGTGTAAGAACTCAAACAAAAAAGTACGGTGGCAATAGCAAGAAGGAAACACCTGTAACCATGTCGAACACAGTAGTTAAGCTTCTTCACGCCGAGAGTAGTTGGTGGGAGACTGCCTGCGAGGGTAGGACGCTGCCGTGCTTTTTTAATATTCCGGCTTAGCTCAGTTGGTAGAGCGCTTGACTGTTAATCAAGATGTCGTCAGTTCGAGTCTGACAGCCGGAGCAAGGTAAAAGAAAGAGGACCTCGGGTCCTCTTTTTTATGTATTCTGTTTTATCTAATAATTGGTTGAATTTGTAATTCCTGAAACTTAGTAATTAAGTTACTTAAGCTGGGACTTAGTTTTTTTCCATGTTTGACTGCGATGAAATATTTTATTTCAATCAATTGTGGATCTAACGGTAAAAGGTTGATAGGTGTCTGTGCCATTCTTTTAATGATGCTGGCAGCAGAAATTGTTAGACCTAGTCCTTTGATAGCTAAATTAGTAGCCGTAATGATACTGTTACTCTCTAAAATAATGTTGGGCTTAATATGGAACTTTTGGAAAGCACCGTCTACTTGGTGTCTGATTGCTGAATTAGCAGAGCTGACGACAAAGGGTTCTTTCAATAGCTCTTTAATGTCATATTCTTCTGGGTCCAAAATGAATTTGCCCTTTTTAAAGTAAGGTGAAGCAGGGGGAATAATCACAAAGTATTTTTCACTGCCGTTAACATAGAAATCTAGCCCATGATTAAGTGATTCAGGTGTTTGACCGATGTAGCAGTCAATCTGTTCGTGTAATAATTGAGCCTCATTTTTTCGCGGAAATGATTCAAACAATTGAACCTTAATATTAGTATTATCGGTTAAAAAATTGGGCAACAACTCTGGCAGTAAAAAGGTTCCGAGACTTTCTAAGATACCAATTCGAATAATTTCTTTATCTGGGTGGACATAGGGCGTTAACTTTTGAGTTAAGTTTTGCTTGTTACTGATGGCTGTTTCTAAGTATTTGTAATAAATTAGGCCAGCTTCAGTTAAGGTAAAGGGAAGATTATTGCGATTGATGATTGTGGCTCCCAGTTGTTTCTCTATTCGCTTAATTAGTTGGGTTAAATAGGGCTGGGAAATATACAGTTCATGTGCAGCCCGGGTAAAATTACTTTCCTTGAGCAAAGCATCAAGATAGTGTAATAAAATTTCTGGATTCTTCATTAACTTTCTCCAATAACAAAATTGTTATGACTTACTTGTCATAAAAGTATTTTACGATTTAACTGAAGATTAGTAAACTTTAGTTATTGAATGTTGCAGAAAGGAAGCACAAATAATGAAACCAGGTACATATAATGTAAAAGCAAAGGGTCATGGCGCTAGCTTTATGCCAATGAAGGTGACACTTTCTGAAGATAAAATAACTGATATTACAATTGATTCCAGTGGTGAAACTAAGGGAGTTGCCGACAAAGTTTTTGAGCGGCTACCAAAGCAAATCATTGCCAACCAAACTTTAAATGTTGATGCTGTGAGTGGTGCAACGATCTCAAGTAATGGTGTGGTTACGGGAGTTGCTGAAGCGATAACTCAAGCCGGCGGCGATGCTCAAGAATGGGAGAACCGTGCTAAACCAAGCGTTAATGATGGTGAAGACAAAGAATTCACAACTGATGTTGTCGTAATTGGTGCTGGTGGTGCCGGCCTTGCTGCAGCTGCAAGAACAATTCAAAATGGCAAAAAAGTTATCGTTTTGGAAAAATATCCGCAAATCGGCGGTAACACAACTCGTGCTGGTGGTCCATTAAACGCGGCAGAACCTGACTGGCAAAAGCAATTTAAGGCACTTCCAGGTGAAAAAGAAAGCTTGATTAAGCTAGCAGAAATGCCAATTGATGAGATTGATCCCGAATATCAAGAAGACTTTAAGAAATTACAAAAGCAGATTAATGCTTATGTTGAATCTGATGGCGATTACTTGTTTGATTCAGTGTTATTACACGAAATTCAAACTTACTTAGGTGGTAAGCGGAAAGATTTAAATGGTAATGAAATCCACGGTAACTATGCCTTAGTAACTGAATTAGTTAACAATGTTTTGGATTCCGTTAAGTGGCTGACAGATTTAGGGGTTAAATTTGATCGCAGCGACGTTACTATGCCAGTTGGTGCTTTATGGCGCAGAGGTCATAAGCCAGTTGAGCCAATGGGCTATGCCTTTATCCACGTTTTAGGTGATTGGGCTAAAGAACACGGAGCAACGATTTTAACTGAGACTAGAGCCAAGCATTTAATTATTAATGATGGTCAAATTACGGGTGTAGTTGCGGAAGCTGGCAATGGCAGTAAAGTAACCATTCACGCGCAAAAAGTAATTTTAACTTCCGGTGGTTTTGGTGCGAATACGCCAATGGTTCAAAAGTACAACACTTATTGGAAGCATATTGATGACGATATTGCCACAACTAATTCACCAGCAATTACTGGTGACGGGATTGCACTTGGTCAAGAAGCCGGTGCCAAGTTGGTCGGCATGGGCTTTATCCAATTAATGCCTGTTTCTGATCCAAAAACTGGTGAATTGTTTACTGGTTTGCAGACACCGCCAGAGAACTTTATTATGGTTAATCAAAAGGGTGAACGTTTTGTTAACGAATTCGCTGAACGTGACACCTTGGCTCAAGCAGCCATTGCCAATGGCGGTCTGTTCTACCTGATTGCTGATGACAAGATTAAGTCTACAGCCTATAACACAACGCAAGAATCAATTGATGCACAGGTTGAAGCTGGCACTTTGCTCAAGGCCGATACACTTGAAGAATTAGCCGAAAAGGCCGGAATGGATCCAGATGTTTTAGTTGCAACAATTAAGAAATACAATTCTTACGTTGATGCAGGTAAAGATCCTGAATTTGGCAAGAGTGCATTCCACTTGAAATGTGAAGTTGCACCATTTTATGCAACACCACGTAAACCAGCCATTCACCATACAATGGGTGGCGTTAAGATTAATCCTAAGGCTCAAGTGCTTAATGAACAAGATCAAGTAATTGATGGCTTGTACGCTGCTGGTGAAGTAGCTGGCGGCTTGCATGCTGGTAACCGTTTAGGTGGTAACTCTTTGGCTGATATCTTTACATTCGGTCGAATTGCTGCCGATACTGCTTGCAGTGAATTAAAAGACACTGATACTGCAACTGGTGCATCTGCACATTAATTAATAAATAAAAAATAATAGCTAACCTTGATGGTTGGCTATTATTTTTTTGCTTATAAATAGTTGCGTTCTAACCCAACAAAAATAGTAACAATTAGTAAATCCGCACAACCGCCTAAGCTGTAGTTATGTTCTAGACAGTCTTGTGCTAGCTCAGTTAACTTTTGCTGGCCAGCTGGTGTAGCGTAGCCGCCCAAGTTTAAATACTCAGCAGCTTCTTGGTGCAGCCAATCAATTACCTGGGCATTGCCAGCGCGTTTAATTAGGTTGCTGTCGACAGTGACAGTTGCAATTTTCATTAACGTATCTAATAAGCGAGTTTGGACGGTTCCTGTACTATTTTTTAGAAAAGGAAGTGCAATCTTTTCGACAATTGGATAACCCTGTTCGGCTTCGGCGCGAGCGCCGCCGTAGCCGTATTTGGCGTACTCTTTTTCGCCGGCAGTTTGCGGCAGAGAATTACGTCCTAAATCATGTTTGACTAAGCCGCGACACATTTTTTGAATAGTTAAAAACAGTTCTGTCTGTCTAGTTTGGCAGTAACTTTCGGCACAAGTAAAAATACCTAAGGCAAAGATTGCCCCCTTATGAGTGTTAACACTTTGAGTTGCCGTAAACATTACTTTCTCAGCGGCCAGTCCCTTTTGCCGAAGCGTGTAAAACATTTGTCTTAAGTCTGTTTCCTTAAAATTTTGACCAAGTTCGACCGCGTCAGTTAAGTATTGTGTCAGGCTGAGACTGCTGTCAATGAAAGTATAGATGTTCATATCAGGGTGGGGGCCGGAACTAGCGGGATCAACTAATCCGGGTTTAGGTTCTGTAGTAACTTCATATAAAAGCGCGCGCAGTGCGTTTTGCGTAATTGAATTTATCATAGATTAATATCTTGCTTATTAAATTGTGTTCTAAAATTCGTACATCTGTAGTAACATAGGCTGTTACGGTAATTATAATTTTTTATCAATTATCAGGTAATTTGAGAATAACATAATTTAAAAGGTGGCTCAAGTTGCCAAAAATTATTAAAAACATCAAAAACTTAGCAAAATAAAGTTATTTGTTAAGAAATATTCGTGTCGTTTTAAAGGAGAAAGAAATGGTTTTAACATGGTGGTCGGCGCTGCTGGGATTGATCTTAGCAATTATTTTAATACTAAAAAAATTAAATCCCGTTTATTCGCTGATTTTGGGAGCAATCTTTGCTTGTCTGATAGGCGGGGCTAATTTAACACAAACGATTAATATTCTAGTTGCCGGCGGTCAAAGTGTGATCGGAACAATTCTGCGGGTTTTGGCTGCAGGGATGTTAGCTGGTGTAATGATGGAATCTGGTGCAGCCAATATAATTGCTAAGACAATTGTGAATAAGCTTGGCGATAAGTTGGCGATTTTTGCGCTAGCACTTGCAACAATGGTTATTACGGCTGTCGGGGTTTTTATTCCGGTGGCTGTTTTAATAGTTGCGCCAATTGCTTTGGAAGTAGGCAAGAGGATGCATATCTCTAAATTGGCGCTGTTAGTTGCATTATCTGGCGGTGGTAAGGCCGGAAACATTATTTCGCCCAATCCTAATACGATTGCGGCCGCAAAGGGCTTTAAAGTTGAATTAAGTCAATTAATGATTGCTGACTTTATTCCGGCAGTTGTTGCCCTCTTAGTTACGGTAATTGTTGCTAGTTTAATTAAAGGCAAGGGTGAATCCGTTAGTGATAAAGATTTAGAAGGTTTGGCTGCTGATAGTAATGATACAGCGTTGCCTTCTTTAGCTTCAGCGTTAGTCACCCCAATCTTGGCTATTTTGTTATTATTAATTAACCCAATAGGTTCAATCTGTAAGTTAACCTTTTTGACTAAAATAAACTTGGATGCAATGTATGTGCTGCCAATAGCCAGTATTATCGGTGCGCTTGCCATGAAGAAGGGCAAGAAGTTACGTGCCTATGCCCAAGCCGGAATTGGCCGAATGACCGATGTTGTGTTAATTTTAATTGGCGCAGGGGCAATTGGGGCTACGATAACTAATTCAACCTTACCGCAATTAATTATTACGTTAATTAAGTCTTCAGGTATTTCAGGCGTCTTTTTGGCACCAATTTCGGGTATCTTAATGGCAGCTGCGTCTGCATCGACGTCTACTGGAGTTATTTTGGCAACCGGATCATTTACGAAGGCGATTTTGGGCTTTGGGATTTCACCATTAGCTGGTGCCGCAATGGTTCATACAGGTGCAATTGTGATCGATCACTTGCCACAGGGTAATTATTTCCACGTCACTGCTAATGCAATGAACATGAATATTAAGGAACGTTCTAAGGCAATTGGTTATGAAACAATTGTTGGATTAAGTGCGACAATTGTTGCGACGATGATGTATGGTTTTATGCATTTAATGTAGTATTCAGAAAGGAATCTGATTGTGAAAATTGTAATTGCACCAGACTCATTTAAAGGGAGCTTAACGGCTAAGGAAGCTGCTCATGCAATTAAGCAGGGGATGCAGCCGATCTTGCCGGAAGCTGAATATACACTAGTACCGATGGCTGACGGCGGCGAGGGGACAGTAAGTGCCCTGACAGCGGCAACTGACGGCAAATTCATTCAAGAGCAAGTAACGGGGCCACTAGGACAAGAAGTCACGGCGACTTACGGCATTTTAGGAACTTCCAATACTGCTGTAATTGAAATGGCAGCTGCCAGTGGACTGCAATATGTGACAGAAGAGACGCATAATCCTCTGATTGCCACGACTTTTGGTACGGGACAGTTGATTATTAGTGCTCTTAATCAAGGCGCCAACCAAATTATTTTAGGCATTGGCGGTTCGGCAACTAATGATGGCGGTGCCGGAATGGCTCAAGCCCTCGGTTACCAACTGCTTGATAGTCAAGATTGTGAGCTTAGTTTTGGCGGCGGTCAGCTTGATAAGCTGGTTAAAATTGATACCAGTAAGGTTGATCCCAGACTCAAACAGGTAAAAATTCTAATTGCTTCAGATGTGACTAACCCGTTGGTGGGTCCAGATGGTGCCAGCCATATTTTTGGCCCGCAAAAAGGAGCGACTCCAGAGATGGTAGCTCAGTTGGACCGTAACCTTGACCACTATGCAGACGTAATTCAGCAAGACCTAGGCGTAGCAGTTAAGGATCTAGCCGGTGCTGGTGCTGCGGGCGGCTTAGGTGCCGGGCTAATTGCCTTTACCAATTCGACAATGGCTAAGGGGAGTGACATTGTCATTCAGTTTAGTGGCTTGAAAGAAAAGCTCCAGCAAGCCGATATCGTAATTACCGGTGAAGGTGGGATTGACTATCAGACACAGTTTGGTAAAACACCTTATGGTGTTGCCCTTGCTGCTAAAGAAGTTGCACCTACTGCCTTGGTCTTGGCACTTGCCGGTAATATTGGTGAGGATGTGAGTGCCTTGTACAAAAATGGCATAATTGACGCGATTTTCGCAACACCGATTGGGGCTGAGGCACTGCCAGAGGCAATTGCCAATGCCGAGCATGATGTGGCGATTACCGCTGAAAACGTTGCACGTTTAATTAAGGTCTTGCGTAAATAAAAGAATAAACAAAAAAAGCAGGTGTCTTTTAAGGACATCTGCTTTTTTATTGGGGTGGTAATTGATTAGTCTTCGTATGTACCAACTTGGTTCAACTTAGCCAAAACGCTCTTACCGTGAGGTGATTGTGCAATCCCTTCGTCTAAAGCTTGACCAGCTGAAAAGCCGTGGTGTTCGCCGTTAGTCCAGTGTGAATTACCGGTTACATCGTAAACCTTACCGTCAATAGCAACGTAAGCTGGGTTGCCGTTTTTACCATCGTATTTTGCTAAAGTATCTTTTGTGAACTTCTCCATTGAAGAACACTCCTTCCATATCAATAATTATACCTTACTTTTAGTAACTACTATTATAATAATCCACCAAAATAAATAAGTCTATTTATATGCTTGCATATTCTTTTACTTGTTGCGCCAGCCGGCAATATCCCATGGGGTAAAAGTGTAATCCAACTTACGCTGATAAGCGTTTTCGTAGGCGGCAATTTTTTGTTGATAATCCTGTTTTAGCATGCGTTTGGAGTCAATGTTGGCACTAACGCTGGTATCAGGATAAATTGGGGGCAGCACGTGGACAATGTACTTAGTTTGCTCAAAATGAGGGTGGTCTTTTTCCAACTTTGGGAGAGTTTGAATCTCAATAAAGGTTGAAATAATCGGCACATTTTGCTTGGCAGCGAAGTAGTAGGCACCACGCTGCAAAGTCCGCGGTTTGCGGTAATTCCACCACATTTCCTGTTCAGGATAAATTAACACCCAATCATCTTGTGCTAGTGCATGATGTAAATGCTTGGGGAAGTCATCGCTGATGTAGCTGGTACTTTGAACCAGCGGAATAGTCCCGACGTAGTTCATCAAGTAGCTTAGAATGCCGGGTAACTTTAAGTTGGTATCCTCAATTGCAATCGTTAAGTGGTGGTGGGTTTTATTCGCCAGGCGCTTAATTGGCAGTGAGTCAATTTGGTTGAAGTGGTTGGTTGTAATAATCGCTCCGCCGCGTGGCAAGTCACTTAAGTTATCAAGCCCCGTAAATGTGGTCGAAGCTGTTAAAACGCGTGCCAAGGTATTGAAAAAGGTGTGACCAACCTTATTATTCAGTTTGCCCTTTAAACTTTGTTGTTCCTGCCAAAATGCATTAACCAAATCTTTTCGTTCTTGCAATGACAGAACGGGGTCGCCAACCTCAACTTTAGCGTTCAAATCACCAGTTTCAGTTGCCCGCTTGATATTTGCAATTACACGTTCGCGATCGTCTCCGATAATCATAAAGTAACCGGTCCTTGTTTCTTAATTTGGGCCCAGTTTTGTGGGTCCTTAATGGTTTTATCTTCCTTAGAGAGCATAAAGTTCAGTTTATTGCGGTCTTGTTCACGCTCTTGATCGGTGTAATTATCAAGGCCCGCTTTAAGTTCATCATAAAACTTAGTCTCTTTGGCATTATCCCAGAAATATTGCGCATATTGAACATCAGCGAAATGCCACGGCTTAAAGAATAAGTTATAGTGAATGATCCCTGGTTGCGCGATTGCTTCTGTGTTCTCATTAGGCATTGCGTCCCATTTAGGATCAAGGTAAAATATCCGGCCGTCGCAAATTTCATTAAGATAATCCTGATCGGTAGCAATACAGTCAAAATGATATTTGGTTAACAGGTCAGTAAAGTGCGCCACAAAGTGTTCGTCGCGAAATGCTTGGCAGTTAAGAACCAAGACGCCCGAATTGATGTACTTCTTCGGGTCAAGTGCCAAGACTTCCTTAATGTAGGTAATCATCTTAGGAACATATTGGATTGATGAATCCATGCAGGCGCCGAATAAGTTATTACCCAGCTCAGTTGCGTATAAGTTGGCAATATCTTCGTTGATGATGGTATCTGCATCAATATAGATTGCTTTGTCATATTGCGGGAAGAGGTCCGGGATGTACAAGCGATAAAAGATTGACATGGTGAAGAAGTCGGCCTTGAGGTAATTTTCAGGGCGATTTTCAATTGCTTCAACAACTTGTTCATCAATTGTATAAAACTTGATGTGAACGTTGTCGCTGCCAAAGGCTGCTAGGTTCTTTTTGTGTTCCTCAGTTAAATCTTGATTTAAAAAATAAACGGTGTAATCATTAGCTGGATTAGCATGTTTAACTAAAGAGTTAAGCGACACCGCCACGTATTTTGTATAGTCATCGCTGATTGAATAAAAAACTGGAATTGTCATAAATTTCTCTCCAATAAAAATTAATTTTGATCTAGATTACCCTTTAATTCTAGGTAACGGTTCAAAATGTCATCGTATTCATGCAGTTTCAGGACCTGATGGACCCGCTCAACTTCCCAAGGCTTAACTGTTTGCGTATGAAACAGTGGGAAAAAGCGGAAACTGGTAGTGAAATGCTGGATGACTGTGTCAGATTTTAATTTGTACTGCTCATTATAACGCCGCGGCGCAATTTTTTTGTGTTGGGCGAAATGATTAAGGGCAGATTGGTCAGGCATAAAAACATTTTTCGTTTGTAATAAGTGACGTACACGGGCAAAGAGCCGGGTTTGCTTAATTTTGGTCATATTTAGCAGTAAGACACCGGAATTAACATAGTCAAACACGGTATGTTCGTGCAGATTATGGAAGAAAAACCGCCCCCAATAATCTAACACCCCAATAAATTCAGTATCGGTCAGGTCTTGGTCATAAAAGTGCTCTAAACTGCGTCGCACAATGACGTCAGCGTCGAGGTATAAAATCTTATCCGGCAATTGCGGAATTTCATCGGCAAATAGCCGCAGCATTGCGTAGGGCGTAAAGTGCGTCCCCATATTAGCCAGCGGCGGTTCTTTAGCGAATAATCCCGTACAGTCAATTAATTTTAGGGTGTTCTGGGGATTTTGCTGAAGCAAGAGCGAGCTGAGATAATCTGCGGCATGCTTGGAAAAGGGCTGAAACTTCTTTTTATAATTTTGCGTGTACATAGTTAAAATATAAATATGTAACTCTTTAGCGCCAGCATTTTTTAATAATGATAATGTGGCAATTAAAATTCCATCTTCGGCATGATGGTCACCGCAAAAAAGTATATTCATTGAGGCAACTCCTTAATTTGTTTTTTGATAGGTACAATAGTCATAATTACTCAATTTTGCCCGCTCTTGCATTGCCGCCACAATTTGGTCGTGCAATTTTTGCTGGGCGTGCTTGTTATCTAGATTGGGGTCTGGATAAAAGGGTCCGTCAAGATAAACGATAATTTGCGGGTGCTTGCCTTGTTTGCCTGATTTTGGCTGCTGGTAAGTCGTCGTCATCGCGTAGCTGGGCGTATTGAGCTTGATAGGAAAATGCATGCTGGTCGCTGAAAAGGGCCGAATTTGTGTGTAGTAGGGCCAAACATGCGCTTCCGGATAAATAACGATTGTTTTTTGTTTAGCAATTAGTGTAGTAATTGCACTAATTAATTTACTTGCCTCTTTGAGGTTATGCCCAACAGGCAAGCCGAAATAGGGCAAGACAAGTTTACCCAAGATGGGGATGCCCCAGTTGGCTTGAGAAGCAATTGCATAGTAGTCACTTGCTGGGATAACTGCTAACGGCATAACGACATCGCCGAAAGCTTGGGTATGATTAGCGTAAATAAATTGTCCCTGATTTTGGCTGGCAGTCAGTTTTTCTTTGCCAACTAGCTGAACCTTAAGTATTAATTTTAAATAAATAAAACTAACAAGATTTGCCAAGGGGCGGATGGCTCGTGACCATAATTTGTCGCTGGTTGTTGTTGGTAAGATGTCATAGTCATCAGGCAGCTGATAATCTTGCTCGCTGCTAGCAACAACGTCATCGGTTAAATTATGATAATAATATTTGCGTTTAACAGTAAAACCCTTCTTTCAAGAATGTTATTATGTAATTTTATCATGAATTTTATAATATGAAAAAGATTGTAAGGAAGTTTGCATCGGGTTATTAATTATTTTAAGCAAACAAAAGACAGTATCTGCACTAGGTACTGTCTTTTGTTTTTAGTAAATAATAATATCTCCGTCGGTTGATGCCATTCGTAAAGTATCATTTGAGCCAATCGTATTTGACAGCTTGTTGCCGACGCTGGATTTATGGTACATAATCGTGCCATGTTTTGACGATAGATGATAATTCATGTCGTGTGCCAATTGCTTTAAGAACAGGTCGCCAGCAGTTGAACTAACGATATTGTTGTTCGTTAATTGACTGCGTTCAATTTTAACGTCGCCATTTTTGGAATTAAGCTTTAACGTTAAGTTGCACTGGGTAAAATTGGCATTGCCGTTTAAGGTTTGCATGATAAATTGCTTGCAGGCACTACGCTTGCAGGTAATATCGCCGTTACATGATCGCAATGATGTGGCCGCGATGTTAACCTGGATCATTTGGACGTTACCGTTTTGGGAATTGAGGGTTAAATCCTGAGTAAGGATGACATCATTGAATAAAGTATTGCCGTTGTCCTGCTGCAGGGTGATTGACTGCAGCTTGATATTTTGCAAGATAATGTTGCCGTTGGTGCTATGACCGCTAATTGTCGTAAGCGGGCAGTTACTTGGGACAATAATTTCAATGTGACTAGTTGCTGTTCGCCAATTAATCACAATTAAGCTTTTGCCTTTTTGCGGAGGCTGCTCACTGATGAGTAGCGTTTGCTCGTCATTTTTAACTTTAATCGGTCTGCTGGTATAATCTGTGATTAAAACTTTAAATTCCTTACCGGAATGAATATACACATCTGCATTGCGCAAGGTGAGCTTAATCTTGGTGAATTTATCAGGAATAATTGTTCGTTTACGTGAAGGATTTTTTTCCACATGAAATCCGCGCACGTAATTGTCACTAGCAGATTTTGAGATTGTCGAATGAGCAACTGTGATTTTTTGGTAGTCAGTGCAGACGTCGCGGGCTAATTCTGCGGGGGTACCAAGCTCTTTTTCGATTTCTTCTTTTGCTTGAAAATCGCCGCTGATTAAAAAGTCACGGTAAAACGCCAGGGTAGCTTGTTGCTGCTCGGGGGATAAATCTGTTAATTCACGTGTTAAATTTTTAATATAATCATCAATTATTTGCGTCATGACTATTCTTCCACATATCAAATCAATATTAAATTAAAATTATTTCTGCATCTATTATAGCCTTTTAGTTTATTAAATGATGATTTAAACAGCTATAAATTTTATGATATTTTTATTTAAATATTGTGATGTTGGTGCTTTTTAAGCTTATAATTAAATTCATCAGGTTAAATAACATTGAGGTACGAAAAATGAAAGTAACAACTTTTAAGAAAAATAGGTTAATCTTACTAATTACGGCAATAACCTTGTTGGGCTTTGGCAGTATGGCGGTAAATACTACCAGTGTTAATGCTGACAGTGCGAATTCTAATACCACTGACTTTTCTGGCTTGTGGAGCGGACAAGATGGGCAATGTGATTGGTCTTACGATATTGTAACTAGGACTTTAACAATTAGTTCAAGCAGTCGCGGGTCACAGTTAAGTACTAAAGTTTTGAGTGGGCAGATAAGTGGTCTTATTCCTTGGAGTGGTTGGATTGAACACATAAATTTTGCTACACCAGTTAGCTTGGCAATTAATTCTGGGGGTAAATTTAGTTATCTGTATAATTTAAAAACGATTGATAATTTTAACCTTGTTGATACTAGTAGAGTTGTCAATATGGCCGAATTGTTTAGTGATGATGAAAACCTGTATAAGTTGGATTTAAGTAACCTTAATACCAGCAAGGCAGCCAACATGACTAATATGTTTAATAGTGATAAAAAGCTAACGCAAGTTGATCTGAGTAAGCTTGATACTAGTCACGTGCCATCTGCTAAGAAAAAAGGAATGTTTGATAATTCGGGCTTAGTTCCGAATACAGATAGTGTCCAGCACAGTAAAAGTGCTCATGCCGGTAAAAAATAAAAAGGAAAATAATAAGCTGCCCCTCATACTGGGACAGCTTATTAAATTTCAACTTAGGACTAGCTTTTGATATTTTGTCGGGAGACTAGTCTTTTTTATTTTGCTTATTTCGTAATTGTTTTAACTGATACTTTGATATTTATTGCCAACATCTAATTTTGGTAGTTTTATCATTTTACTGGTTTTTTTACCACGTTCGTGTTGAGTTAATCTCAAATCGTCATAATTATTGTTTTCATTAGTATCTAAAGTGATATTGTCTTCAGGAATATCACTTATTGTTGAAAATATGGGTTTATTGTGTTCCCAAATTTTAATGATATTTCCAGGTTTAGTTAGAATATTTAATTCAATAGAATTTTTATTTCTTTTAGCATTAAGTATAGTTGGTTTATCGGTAGCATATTTTGATGCTGAGATTGTTTTAATTAAATGCTTACCACTATAAATTGTAAAGTCTTTATATCCTTTGAATGGTAAAACTATTTTGAATTTAGCGCCGTTTTTCTTCACTTTATAATTTTTAACAGTCTGCTTATTGTATTTGATATTTAAATTAGAAATATCATAAGTATTCCCACTAATAGCTAATTTATGAGTTTTTCCAGAATAATTCATATGAAAATGAGTGATTCTTGGATTTAATTTAATAGGTAAATCAATAGATACAATATTATTATTACTAATTGAATCTCCTAGATTTGCTATAGATTTAGAATATGCTTTTTTCATTCCTCGGATATCAGGCTTTTCAATAGAATAAATCCTATTAGCTGGATTCATTACAGATTTACTATTTTTTAAATTATGTTTTAAACCTAATGCATGACCTAATTCATGTTCGGCCACATTAATTTTTTGTTGAGTTGTGTAGTTATATTTTTTTAGTGAAGTTTTGTTGAGTTCGACTTTGTTGCTGACAATTAAGTGATTACTTGTATTATATTGCATATGGTCTACACCAGCCAGACCTATTAAGGTTTTATCTTGTTTTTGAGTGAGTGCCAATAAGTGTGTTTTTGATGAGCTAGCTTTTGTCCATTTAAAACCAGCTTTTGTCCAAGCGTTTGTTGCTTTTTTCCATATAGACTTGTAGTACTTAGATTGCTTGTTTATTACATAGGTTGAATGTTGTTCGGGAAATCTCCAACCATAAGGTGTTATTGCTTTCGTTTTAGCTGATACATTACTTGGGACAGCGCCTAAAAATACAAGTAAAGTTAATGATAAAATAGTGTAAAATTTCATTCTTTTGTTTTTCATGTTAACCTCCTAATATAAAACAATATATTATTATACGTTTATTTAAATATATTGCAAATTAATTATTTTATTTTTGATAAAAAATATGTATTATGTTAATGACTTAATAAAAGAGTTTAGATTATTCAGTAATAAGAACAAAGAAAAAAGTCCACTAATGTAGGACTTTAAAATTATTATTCATATACAAATAAATATTATAAGGAAATATTTATTATTTTTTTGCATAATGTATTAGTAACAAAATAACTGGTAGAATTTGGCAGATAGACCAATATGCTAAATTGACATAAGCAATAATTATAATTGTAGGATACTTTAATACTGTATAGTACAAAATTACCAGACCTATACCAACTACAAGAGATAATATTTCTATAAATTTTAAAGTCTTTTGTTTTGCTATGGCTATGCTTTCATTGCCTTCAATATCTTCGTTAGTTTCTTTTTTTACCTGTCTTGTAGACGGTGCATGATTATGAGTATTGTTTAAAGATGATGCCATAAAAAAGAAAATAATTGCTATAATTATATCTACTATTGAACTAAAAGTATTTGTTTTCCATTGATATATAGCAAGAAATAATAAAGCAATAGTTATTATTAAATCTAATAAGTTTATGGCATGTTTTCTTGTTTTTTTCATAGATTCTCCTCTTTATGAAATATAATTTTACATCAAGGTTGAAAAATAGGAAATCTATTCCACAGATTTAGTGTTTAATGTAGTGATAAGCGCTTCTAGCAAGGGACTAAAAATTAATGTTTATATTTACCTAACTGTGTCTCTAGGGATATGCTTTTTTATTAAAAAATAAAAAAGCAATTAGTTGAGTAGACCCAATCAGTTTATATAGTGTACTTTAAGATTGTAGTTTTATCTCTTATTTATAGAACGATAATTTGTTCTATTATTATATTTATAATATTACATAATATCAGTGTTTGTATAGTTTAATTTATAATAATAAAAGCCTTGCATATATAACATATGTTATATATAATATTATTAGTGTTATATATTTATATAAAAAGGAATAGTAAATGAAAAAGAAAAGTAAGTATAGATTAAAAATGTTTTGTCTTTTATTTATCGCAATAGCATTAGTTGTTGCAATACTATTAGTGGAAAGACACGATATCTGGGCAATGATTAGAGATTTAGTATCTCTTGCTGTAGTATTATTTATTTTTTATATCTCATTTTCAGTAGAAAAAGATTCTAAAGATTCAGATGATAGTGTAAAAAATAAGCATAATTATAGTGCTGTTATATTTATAGTGCTATTTGCTGTAGCGTTAATTTCTATAGCGTTATATTCGTTTTATAAAAAGTCAATTATATTTCTGGGTATATTTACAATATCAGGTATTCTTATTGGTTTGTCAGTTTTTGTGGATTTTGTGGATATTCTAGTTAGTTTGTTTAATTTTTTTAAAAATAAAAAATAAACTTTTTAAATATACTTACAGAGTAAGGGTAGAGATACATGAAAAGTAAATTACAACGTTTGTTAATTGTGTTATGCAGTATAGTAATGCTTATTCAACCAATAACGTATATTACTAGTAACACAGTAATTGCTACTACAACGCAAAAGGAAAAAATAAGTACTGCAAAGAAAGATTTAAAATTACAGGTTAAACTTAGCGATAAAGATTTAAAGCTAATTTCTAATAAGAATATTTTAGCTTTAGATAAACAAATTAATGAAGTTAGACCACGTGGTTTTGTTAGTGATGTAAAATTATGCGTAAAAGCGGTTAGAGTTGCATATAAGTTATTACCTAAAAAAGTACAAAAGAAGATTTTGAAATATGGCATTACGAAGACTGCAAAACTTATAGTTAAAGTAGTTGATAAGTATAGTGGGTATTCAAGTAAACTTGTACATACAATTTGCAAAAAAATACATATACCAAGAAAATATGCAAATATATTAGCGAAAGTAGTTAATTTTTTTCTTTAACTGAATAACAAATTTGAGTTAAAAATTTCCGAGTTAAGAAATGTCATGAATCCAAAAAATAGAACTAATTTCTGATATTTTATCAGGGCTAGTCTTTTAGAATTTCAGATTCCTTGAAGATATTTATTAAGAGAAGTAAAAAAAGCGATCCCATAGGAATCGCTTTTTTCTTTTGACGTATTTTTATTTTTGCTTTAAATATTGTTCATACAAAAAGTTTTCTTTGTTTAAAATGTCTAATGTTAAAATATCATCTATTAATATGGGTGATTTGTCTAGCTCATCGGTTATGCCAAAATCTTCATAATATTCTTGCTCAGCTAATAGTAATTCTTTTTTGTTGATATTGATAAGCTTCCCAGTATGAACATAATCGTCAGTAGTAGTGGTAAGTGTAATAATCGATTTTTGTTCACAACAATAATTTAATATGCTGTTTATATTACTTTTAGGAATATTTTTATAAATCCTTTCAAGGTGTAAGCGATCAAAATTATTCTGACTATTCTGATAGTTAATAAAAAAATCAAAAGTTGACGTATAGTTATTATCCTGTATGATTTTTGCAATATTATCTTTTTTGTATAAAACATAGCTATCTAAACAGCCATATTCATCGATTGATTTGAAAATATAGTATTGGTTTAAATCATCAATTAAATATCCTAATAAAAAGTCGTTGTCTTCTATATTTTGGTAGACACTTACTAAATTATTTTTATTAAGATATTTATTACAAATTTCATTATCATTCATAGTTTATAAAAATTCCTTGTTATTTACGGTGTTCTTACCATATTTACTTAGTAATCCTTAACTCCAATCTTCGAAGTAAAGTGAATTAAGTTGTTCTTTTGTTGTTTTAACAAGCCAAGTAACCTCTTTAACTTCACCGCGGCTAACAGAAGATGATCTTAGAGTAACTGCGGCAATTGCTAAAGCATTTTCGTAATTATTTTTAAGTCCTGCATCAATTGCTATGGCGCTCAAAGTATTTTGACCATCCATAAATACCTGCTCTAATTCCTTTTTGTCGCTGGAACTTGCTTCTACTTGATCGGATTTGGCACTTTCCGGCGTGTTTAACGGCTGAAGAGTAATGTAGTTGTTATCAAATTTGATTGCGTCGGCTTTAACAAAACTGTTGTTAAAAGTTAGACGGTCAGGATCAGACGCGGAAATTATGTCATGATTTTTTCGGAATAAGTGATAGTACAACTCAGCTTTTTGGGTTTTATTATCCCAAATATAGAATAAGCCATCAGCACTGATTGTTTCATCTTTTAGCGGGGTTAATGTAGATAATTCCTTACCCATAGATGAATAAAGCTGGATTGGCTTATCAGAAATAGAGGTAAAAGTGCGATAGGCCATGTCGTCATAATCAGCAATTGGCAAATCATTCCTAATCTTGAGCAAGCTTTCATCAAGATATTCATTAGGACAATCATGTAAATGGTAGATGTAACCGTCAAAGTCTTCTGCCCAAGGGCTAACGCACCGATCGATTGTTACTTTTTGACCCTTTTTAAGCTTACGACTAGTGTTGCGATTAGAGATGTATTGCGTATGGGTATTCTTAGTAACTATTGCGGTTGTAATGCCGTTATAACGAGCAATTTGGCCATTGATTTTACCAACATTCTTAGCATTTAGATAGCGGTTGTTTCCCAGCGCATAATAATCTTGGCCCTTAATTTTATGAGTTGGCAGGTAACTTTGTTTTTTAGAATTTTGATAGTAAAAGTACTTGGGAATTGTAGTAGTGGTTTTTATTTTACCAGCATACTTAACCAAAGTATTTTTGGCTAAAGTTTTTCCTACCTTTTTTCCGTTTTTGTTGTAAATATTAGACGCGTGGTTGAGCAGCAACTTGCCTTTTTGCAGCTGCTTACCATTAACTGCCATAACATACTTTGCCTTAATGTAAGCATTGTGGGCAATTTGGTAGTATTTTGTTCCGTGAATAAAAGCGGTTCGTCCCGTGTATGCAATATCAGTAGTGTCATAGTCACAATCTAGGTAAGCGTAGCCTTGATTGTCGGTATTAATAATACGTATTCCTGGTATGTTGTTATAGTAGCGATAACGCTTGCCGTTGGCCTTGTAGATAAACGGATCATCGATAACTGTGATGGTATTTTTCTTGGTTTTACTAATAGCTTGGACATTCTGTGGCTCAAGCATTGATAAGATAGGACTGCTGAGTAGTACAGCAGCTAGAATAATAGTTATTTTTTTACTTAGTTTCATTTTTTACCACTTTACTTTAATTAATTTGCCCTTACCAACAATGTAGTAAGATGTGTTCTTGACTTTAATTGGATCGCCATAGATATTGTATGGTGTATGTGCTGGAATTTTGCCGCGTGGGTTACCCTTAGTGTCATAAAGAGTTATTGCTTTATCATTCCAAGTAATTCCGCGGCCGCTAACATTACTTGCTGGTATATAGAAGTCGTTATCAATTAAGTAAAAGGACCGTCCACTAGCGTAATGTGCGTTTTTATTTTCGATAGTATCTTCGTTAATTTTATGAACTTTAACTCGTGAACCAGCCTTTAAAATTATCGCGTTTGCGCGGTGACCTTTGTTGTTATATAAGTAAGTACTGTGCATGACACGCTTAGTGTTCTTAGGAGATGTAATTTGGTTTTTCTTGCTAACTTTGAAATTTTTAACGGGTAAGTAATGTTTCTCATCTAGAAGATAAAAATTATGTCCGTTAACTTTTTTGGTGCCATTGATGTTAACAGTTGAATCAGCTTTTAAAATTAAACTGTTAAGGCGTTGACCATTAGCGTTGAATACGTACGTATCGTGCTTGAGTTTAATCTGCTTTTGTCCGGCGATTAACACTTTGACGTTAACGGCTTTAGTCGTACCGTCGGGTAGAACAACGTTGACAGTACCGTCTACAAGGCCATTAATAATAGTGGTGGGTTTACTATGCCAAACAAAGCTTGTACCATCGGGCATGTCTTGCCAATTAGCTAGACTTAACTTAGCAGTTTCTGAATCTTGGGTGATAGTAGTACCAGTTGGGATAGTTTCTTCTTGTCCTTTGGGCAAGGCCTCAGGATTAAATGCATTATAATCAATTATTGGCGAGTCTTGATTTACTAGGCTGTCGGCGTGAGCAACTTGCTGAGGATAGCTTAAACCGCAAATCATCAGGCTTGCACCAAAGACAAGTTTGAGGATCTGGTTGACCTTTTTTTCTTTCATGTTTTTTCCTTATATAAAATTACTAATAATAAATTCATTTTCATCATAATTCTTTAGCAGGGCAGTGTAAAGCTCTTTAAGTAATGTGTGATTTTTAATATGTACAATAAAAAGAAGTCCATCCAGGTTTCATGACTTCTTTTACATGAATTTTTGGTATTAAGTGGTAATTTGATGATTATTTGTAGATGCACAAAAATAACGGGGGTGTCATTATGATAGAAAAAAATTTAGATAATGATATATTAATTTATAAAGCTGTTAGCTCTAATTCGTGGTTTAATGATGATTATGATGATATTGATTTTCAAGAAGAAATGAAAAAAGTAGGCAATCCTGATACTATGCAGGTTGGTAAGGAGAATATTCCGAGGTAGTTCCAAAACAGGGCAATATTGATAGTGTTATATTTGGCAGTGTGGTTACATTTCAGACGTTTACTAATGGTAAATTGGAATTGCTATTAAAAACAAAACAAGTTCCCCAAATTAGTATCTGAGGAACTTGTTTTTGGTATAAAAAAAGCACCGCCTACTTGCAGTGCCATTTCTATCAGATGGGTGGCCAGGGGTTCGAACCCTGGACCCACGGATTAAGAGTCCGTTGCTCTGCCAGCTGAGCTAGCCACCCAAATATATTTCTGTTGACAATTAAATATATTAGCAATTATTTTTGATTTTGACAAGAGTTTTAACTAAAAAAATTTAAAAAATGCAAAAAACAGTGATTATTAATTTGACTGCTGTTTTTTGTTTAAATCCAACTGACAGATTAGAAGCTTATTACTAGTTATTAATATGACTATTTAATTGGAAGATGATAAAACTTTTTAAAAAACTTGTTTAGGTAAAGAATTATATCATCTAACATAGAATATAATAATTCGATATGAATGTTTGTTAGGTTAATATCCAATATGGGAAAGGTATAGAAATGAATATTGGTACACTACTTAAAAAATATCGTATTCGTCAAAATAAAAGTATGAAAGAATGGGTTGGCAATGTAATGACACCATCACAATATAGTAAGGTTGAAAGGGGGATGTCACAAATTACTACTGAACGTTTACTTGAACTTCTAGATCGAAATGGAATTGTAGCAAGTGAATTTTTTAGTAATAATGAAGCTGGCGAAAATAATTATAATTTGGAGCAGCAACTACGTTATCGTTTAGTTAACGCATACTATCATAATTCAGAAGCAGAAATAAATCAGGTCAAATATATGATCGAAAAATCCAAATTACCGGATGATACTAAGCAAAACTTATCTATGATAGTAAAAGTATGCTTGGCAGATGTTAATAATGACTTTGATAGTTTGAATAGTACAGAAAAAGCTCAGATTAAGAAGGAGATATTTGAAGATGAGGACTTAGATAAACATGATATTGAACTGTATTGTAATACTATGGGGTTTTATGATTTAGACGATAATATTTTTATGGTAAATCGAATATTTGATAAATTTGGAACTAATACAGATGTTGAAATTCAAGAAATCATATTAAGTATACTTTTTAATTTGTTAACCATTTGTATTGAAGAAAATAGATATGATGATGCGCTTCCGTTTGTCCGCATGGCTGAAAAATTACCGGTACATTATCAAAACTTGTGTCAACACCTAGTACTTAATTTAGATATTTGTATGATTAAGTATTATTATGACCCAAAATCTGATTATTTAAATGAATGTGAATGCCTAATAAAAGCAGTTGCTTATTCTGGATTAGTTGAGTATAGTGATGAACTTAAGAAATTTTATTTGAAGTATGTTCGAAAGTCTAATACAAATAATTAATTATGGGGACAATTAAAAATTTATGTCATGTAATGACATAAATTTGAATTATATAACTATTTTGTTTTTATAAGTTGGTAATAAACTACAATAAAAAGATGATTTAAAAACGGGAGGGCTGTTCAAAATATGAAACTAGGTAAGTCGAAAAAATACATCATTGTACTTATTGCACTGGCTGTAATTGTTATTGCTGGTGTTAGTATTCATAATTCGGGTTATACTAGAACTAGTAATACAGAGCAAGTAAGTACAAAGCATATCAAACATAAGCAGCGTACGCGCGTTATTTCACCAGCTGAATTTAATAAAATAAGTATCAATGTTTCGGCAACAGATATTGCTGTTCGTAGCGGCAATAAGTATCAAGTTAAAATAATGGATACTAAAGATACCAATGTATCATCACAAGTTAAGCAAGATACATTAATAATACGTGACCACGGTCCCGGACGTCCTTTTGGTGATGCTGGCTGGGCTAATCAGGGATTAAAATTAAAAGTTTTGATTACTATTCCAACTAATCAGGTGCTATCAGCAGTTATCGCTAATTGTTTAGATGGAGATTTTAGCTTGAAGGATGTCCAGTTACAGACTTTAAAGTTCAGATCTGATACAGGCGATTTCAAATTAGCAGATACTCAACCAGAAAAATTAAATATTAAAACTGATTCTGGCGATAGTAAATTATCACATGTTGTAATTAAGCAAGATTGCAAGTTTAAAACTGATTCTGGCGATAGTAAATTATCACATGTTGTAATTAAGCAAGATGGTAAGTTTAAAACTGATTCCGGTGATTTAACAGTGTTACATTCACAATTGAAGAATTTCTTCTGTAAAGGTAATAGCGATGTGAATATTACTAATAGTAAATTATCTGGTTATAATACATATGATCTTTCAGGTGATTTTAACTTACATCAGGCTTCTAAAAAAGATAATTATCAGTTGATGACAGATGAAGGTGAAGTTAAATTTTTTGGGAATAATTGTGGCAATAAATTTAGTAAGAAGAATTCAAGTAATGATAATCTAATCAAAGTTGAAAATGATTATGGTGATATTCTGATTAATTAAAGGTAATAAAAAACAGCGGTCAAATTAATGATCGCTGTTTTCATATTTAATGGGTGGCCAGGGGTTCGAACCCTGGACCCACGGATTAAGAGTCCGTTGCTCTGCCAGCTGAGCTAGCCACCCAAGTTGTGATTACACATAACCAACAGAAACTATTATGCTATTATTTTTTGTGAATTGCAAGTTTTTTTATTAAATTTCGGTGACTTTTTTGGCTAATAGGGTAAAAACCAGTATAATAAAAGCAAAGGAGGACTTTCGATGCCAAAGAAGATTCTGGTTGTCGATGACGAAAAACCGATTTCCGATATAATCAAGTTTAACTTAACTAAGGAAGGATTCGATGTCGACACTGCTTATGATGGCGAAGAAGCCGTCAAGAAAGTTGATGAATACAATCCAGATTTAATGATTTTGGATCTGATGCTGCCAAAGAAGGATGGCTTGGAAGTTGCGCGTGAGGTTAGACAGACGCACGACATGCCAATTATCATGGTTACAGCCAAGGATACCGAAATTGACAAGGTTTTGGGCCTGGAAATGGGTGCCGATGATTACGTCACTAAGCCTTTTTCTAATCGGGAGCTGGTCGCTCGGGTTAAGGCTAATTTGCGGCGCCGTGATATTGTTAAAAAGGTTGAGAGTGCTAATCAAGACACGGCAACTAAAAATATCACGATTGGTAACTTAGTAATTATGCCAGATGCTTACATTGTTGAAAAAGATGGTAAAAAAATCGAATTAACCCACCGTGAATTTGAGCTGCTTTATTATTTAGCTCAACACATGGGTCAAGTAATGACAAGAGAGCATCTATTACAGACCGTCTGGGGTTATGATTATTTCGGCGACGTCCGGACCGTTGACGTAACGGTTCACCGGTTGCGCGAGAAGATCGAGGATAACCCAGTACAAGCGCAAATCCTATTGACGCGCCGCGGTGTCGGCTATTACGTCAAACAACAAAATGAAGAATAAACCAAAACAAGCCTGTCGGACTATTTTTTAGTGCGCGGCTTTTTTACTATCTAATTAATAAAAATAATGAAGAAACTCAAAAGCAAATTTAAACATCTATTTATTTCGATTAATACCACACTCGCAATTGTCTTTATGGCGATGATTATTGCCATGATTGAAGTGATTGGGGCGTACTTTACCAGACAATTGGAACAAAGCAGCATTGAAAGCTTCCAGTCGTCAATTCAAGTCCCACCGATTGTCACCAACCAATTGTCGCTGCAATTGTTGCGCGATAATAAGCGCTCAAGTACCAGCTTGAACCGGATTGTTAATGATTATAGCAATGGTACTAACACGATTAGTGAGATTATCGTGGTTGATAATAAGGATATTATTCGCGCAGTATCGAATTTGAACGATAAAAGTCGAATTGGTCAGCGGGTTAATAACCTGCTGGTTAAGCAGGTCACGTCAACGGGCCGCCAGGAAACCAAAGTAATTAATGATAATGACAATTATATGGTGCAAGTTACGCCGCTGAATGCGGGTAATGGGTCGGCCAATACTGTTGGCGCCATTTATGTGCGGGCCTCAATGCAGGGTGTCTTTAACAATTTGCGTAATATTTCCTTTATGTTTTTGGTGACGTCATTAATCGCGGCCTTAATGGGGGCAGTACTATCCTTAGTCGTGTCACATGCGATTACCAAGCCGATTGAAGAAATGCAGGGGCAGGCCTTAAATATTGCCGATGGCGATTATTCCAGTCAGGTAAAAATATATTCTAATGATGAATTGGGGCAATTAGGTCAAGCCTTTAATACCTTGTCGGTGCGCATTGAGCGTTCTCAGGAGGAGTCCGAGAGTGAGCAGCGGCGGCTGGACAGTGTCTTGTCGCACATGAGTGATGGGGTTCTAGCGACTGACCGTCACGGCAACGTCAGCGTTGTTAACCAGATGGCGCTCAACTTTTTAAATACAACCAAAGAAGCAATTATTAACAAGCCAATTGCGACAGTGTTGGGTCTAGAAGAGACCTCGCAGGATTTGATTTCTAATCAAAAGGGAATTGTCATCACGCTTAATCAGGGAACACGTGATGAAGTGATTTTACATGCTAGCTTCTCTTTGATTAAGCGGGTAACGGGCTTTGTGTCTGGTAGTGTTTGTGTTTTACATGATATTACCGAGCAGCAGAAGAATGAAAACTCACAAAAGCAGTTCGTATCTAACGTGTCGCATGAATTGCGGACACCATTGACGAGTCTGCACGCTTATATTGAAACTCTAAATGAGGGTGCGTGGAAGGATCCCGACGTTGCACCGCAATTTTTGCAGGTAACGCAAGAAGAAACGGAACGTATGATCCGCATGATTAATGAGCTGCTTAGCTTGTCGCGGATGGATCGCGGCGTGTCGAAGGTTGACTTTGAATGGGTTAACTTTAATGATTTTGTGGCCCATATTTTGGACAGGTTTGACATGATTGTTAAAACTGATACCAAAGAAGGCAAGAAGAAGTACACGATTAAGCGTGAACTGGGCACTCAAGCATTGTGGGTCGAGATTGATACCGATAAGATGGCGCAGGTAATCGACAATATTATGAATAATGCGATTAAATATTCGCCAGATGGTGGTACAATCACGGTTAAGTTGAAGCGGGAACAGAACCGCTTGCTCTTGAGTATCACTGACCAAGGACTGGGGATTCCGCGCGAGGACCTCAATAAAATCTTCGACCGCTTTTATCGAGTTGACAAGGCACGCTCGCGGGCTCAAGGCGGCACCGGTCTAGGCTTAGCAATTGCCAAAGAAATTGTGGTGGCCCATCATGGTCAAATTTGGGCCAGCAGCAGTGAAGGTAAGGGTTCTACCTTCCACATTGCCTTACCGTACGAGCCGATGAGTGAGGAGGATGATTGGGATGAAATTTAAGTTTAAGTTTGGCGATTTCTTCTTAATGTTGGGCACATTGCTCGTTTTTGGCTTGTCGATTGTATTGTGGATTTTTGTTATGACAAACGATCAATATTTTAGCCATATTAATCAGACCAGCAGCGTAACCCAGCAGGCGCGCAATCGGCTCAATAATTCGGTATATGATCTGTATATCCCCACTAGCTCTTACGGCTTTAAAAACGGGCAACTGTACAGGCTTTATGATGCGAAGAAGAACTTGCCGCTTGAGTTCACTAAGGAATTGAAGGGGATCAAGTTTAAAAATCTCAGTATTGCGAGCACTAGCCGTTCGGAATATGAACACCTGCTTAACAATCCTGATTATATCCAACTGACTTTTCCTGATGAGGTTAGTATTAAGCTGTTTACTAAGCAGGGCTCATCTGCAAGTGGGCAAAAGTTTCGGCGCGTGTTTATTTCTGCTAATAATGACCGCCTCTATCTAGGTAATGACCAGACAATGACTGTCTATCAGCTTGATCTGGCACGGGCTAATTTTGCCAAGTTGCGTAATTATGCCAATCACGCGCGCAGTAAGACACCGGTTAAGTTTGTGCGGCTGAAGAATAATTATGAGGTCTTTTACACGAAGGCTGAGAGTTGGCGGGTATACAGTTATTTGACTAACAGCCAGACGGATTCATACTTTGTTTCGCGCCTGCTCGGGACAACCAACGTGACAGCTCGTTCGAGTAAAAAGGGCTGGGTGACTTATTCGCTTAATTATTACACCAAACTGCGCATTCCCAAGAGCGGCACTAAGAAGCATGATCTTTTGTACACTAAGTATGAAAAAAGTAAAAATTTAGCGATGCATGAGCAGCTGCTCGATAGTGTCGACTATGTCCATAAGGTGGGATTAAGTGAGCAGGATTTGCGCTTCTTTGATACGAATGGGATGGCAATTAGTTATACCAATTATATTGAAGGTCTGCCCGTCTTTACCGCACAGCATACGCCGCAGATTAAGACGACTTTTACTCCAGAATCAATGCAGGTAGCCTTTAATAATATTGATTTGCAAATTCCAATCCCATTTGACGGGCAGACGCGCAATTTGCCCGCGACTGATACGGTATTGCAGGAATTAGTCAACAAGGGTCTAAAAAAAGACCAAATTCAACGGATAATTGTTGGCTTTAGGATGGTTAAGGACAACAGCCACGACCATCTAGCTAACTTAATTCCAACCTATTATGTTAAGGCTTATAATCGCTGGCAGAGTTTGGATGAATGGCAAAAGCAAGACTTATCAGTTTTAAATAAGACCAATAAGGAAGGAGCGCAATAAGATGGACCGCAAACGAATTGAATGGTTATTTTTTATTGTTTTCCTATTAATTGACCTTTATTTAGGGGTTGAAATCTGGCGCTCACCTGTTAATCTAAGCAATACCGACAATACCCAGTCGACCAGTATTCGTTCTGAGATGCGGGCAGATGGCATTGATTTACCGGCGCATATTTCACATAAGCAGCAGTCAGGTTACTACCTTGCTGCCAAGAAGCGCAATTATTTATCTGGCAAACTTGCTGGTTTGACTGCAGTTAACACCCATTTTTCTAAAAGTGACAATGTTTTAACTGGAACGCCCAAGGTACTAGTTTCTCTAAGCGGCAGTCATAATCAGGTTTTAAAGCAGCTTGATAGTTTTAAGAATGATGCGGAAAATGTTCCTTATGGAGCTCAGTTTAAGTATGAGCCTCGCATGTCTGGTTCTAATACCTACTGCTATGTTCAAAATACGGATTATGGGCAAGTTTATGACAATGATGCGCAGTTAACAATTAACGTTCGAAATAATACCATCGTTAATTACACGATTTCTTATATGGGACCAATTAACGCGGTTCGTGAACCGCAGCTGATTATCAGCGCGTGGCACGCAATTAAGGCGATGTATACCGACCGTGAGATTGTTAATAATTCGCGCGTTATTCAGATTAAGCTGGGTTATTCCAAGTTGACGGAAGTTCGCGGCAGCACAATTTTATTACCGACATGGCTGATTTGGGTTGAGAATAAGACAACCAAAAACATTACGGTTAAGCGAGTTAACGCTTTTACCGCCCAAATTTTGCAGGCGGGTAATTCTTATAGTGTACAAAAGAATTAGAAAGGAACAGTTAGGTGCGGGTTTCGATTTTAGCTAGTGGTTCAACGGGCAATACCAGTCTGATTGAAACAGGACAACATAAAATTTTGATGGATGCTGGCTTGTCAGGCGTCAAAATTAAAGGGTTGCTTAGTCAAGTTGGTGTTGATATTGCGGACATTGACATGGCCTTTTTAAGTCATGACCACTCAGACCATAGTAAAGGCTTGGGCGTATTGATGCGGCGCTATCCCCAGATTGCCGCCTTTAGTAATAGCGGCACGTGGCAATATTTATGCGAAACAAATAAAATCGGTAAGCTGCCGGTGGAGCAGATGAATACGATTGAGCCAGGGCAAACGCGAACGTTTGGTGACTTAGACGTTACCGCGTTTGCGACCAGTCATGATGCGGCTGAGCCGCAGTATTACGTTTTTACCAGCGGCGGCAAACGGATGGCTTTTTTGACAGATACTGGGTATGTGTCACAGAAAGTTGAAAGCGTAATTGCAGATGCGGATGCTTATCTAATGGAATTTAACTACGATAATATGATGTTGCGTAATGGCCCGTATTCTTGGGGATTAAAGCAGCGGATATTGTCAGATGAGGGGCACTTGTCTAATGAGGAAGCTGGACAAGCACTGCTGGATGTTGTGACCCCGCGAACGAAGCATATTTTTTTAGCTCACCGCAGCCAGCATAATAATACGGCAAAGCTGGCATATGACGCAGCTAAGCAGATTTTGGTTGCTGGGGATGCTAATTTACCTAGTGATGTCCAAATTCAGTTGACTGATCCGACGCAGCCAACGAACTTAGTACAAATTTAATATTTTTGCCGATAATTTTTCAAAAATTATTAGTATATTAGGCGATATATGTAAAGGAGATAATGATATGGATAATCAAAATTCTAATCATGGTAAGAATAAGTTTCTTGTTAAGACCGCTGTTGTTGGTGTCGTAGCGGGACTTATTGGGGGCGGGGCTTCCTATTTTGCTATTGACCAGATTAATAATGCTAATTTGAACAATAATCAAGCGCAAACAACAATTAGTTCTAATAGTGCCAAAACTTCTAAAAACAGTGCCAAAAATAGCGGCGCAATGACCCCAGCATATAACGATGTCAAGGGTGCCGTTGTGTCTGTAATTAATATGAAGCGGCAGACAAATAATAGTAGTAATTCGTTGTTTGATATTTTTGGCGATGATGATGACAGCGGCAGTAAGAAGGGCAAATTGCAGACTTATAGCGAAGGCTCTGGTGTCATCTACATGAAGTCTGGCAACAAGGGCTATATTGTAACTAATAACCACGTAGTTTCCGGCAGCGACAAGGTACAAGTTATGTTGTCAAATGGTAAGACAGTTAATGCGCGGATTGTGGGAACAGATGCGACGACCGACCTGGCCGTGTTAGCAATTGACTCTGGTTACGTTACGCAAACGGCCGAATTTGGCGATTCTAAGACTTTACAGCCTGGACAGTCAGTGATTGCGGTTGGTTCCCCACTTGGTAGTGAATACGCGTCAACCGTCACTCAGGGGATTATCTCGGCTCCTGCTAGAAGCATTACAACTTCATCAGCCAACCAGCAAACGGTTATTCAGACAGACGCAGCAATTAATCCGGGTAACTCAGGTGGTGCCTTGGTTAACTCCGCTGGTCAAGTTATCGGCATTAACTCAATGAAGCTGGCGCAATCAAGTGACGGGACTTCTGTTGAGGGCATGGGTTTTGCCATTCCGTCGAATGAAGTTGTGACAATTGTTAACCAACTGGTGAAGAAGGGCAAGATTACCAGACCGCAGCTTGGGGTTAAAGTTATTGCTTTGCAAGGTATTCCAGCCAGCTATAAGAAGCATTTGAATATTAAATCTAACTTGACCAGTGGTATTTACATTGCTTCAGTAACTAAGAATGGTTCAGCTGCCATTGCTGGTATTAAGACTGGGGACGTTATCGTGAAAGTTGACGGCAAAAAAGTGACAGATGTTGCTTCGTTACACAGTATTTTGTACGATCACAAAGTCGGAGATACCGTCAGTTTGACCGTTGATCACAACGGCAAAACACTCGATTTGCGGGCTAAGTTACAAGCTGATTAAGAAAATAAGTTAAACAAGAAAAAGGCTATACTAAGCGGTTTAAGTCGTCAGTATAGCTTTTTTGTTAATATTAATTATGGGAAACATTTTTTTATTCGGTAATGAGGACTGTCAAGTAAAATTTTAGCCGGTAATTCTTGTTGATAACTGTGGAAAACTTTGTGGATTGTGCATAAAAGATGTGAGAATGCTTTTAAATGGCTGTGGATAATCTGTTAATTGTGTTTAAATATTAGTGAAAATATATTTGCACAAACAATTGTTCAAGTTGATATAACAGTATTTTAGCGCGATAAGTTTGTGAACTTGGGCTGTGAAAAGTATGTGTGTGGGTAAAATTCATTAAAAGACAGAAAAAAATTTGGCAACCACAATTTAGCTGAAAATAAAAGAAGTGAACCACAAAATATAGATTTTGCTTTTACACAGATGTGGAAAAATTGAGTGGAAAGATTGGGAGTTAGGGGATAAACTAGTAATTATGAATATTAAAATTATTTGTGTGGGAAAACTAAAAGAGAAATATTTTAAGGATGCAATTGCTGAATACCAAAAGCGGTTAAGTCGCTTTGCCAAGGTTCAGCTAGTTCAGGTGGCTGATGAAAAGGCACCGGAAAAGTTCAGCCAAGCTGAACAAGAACAAGTTAAGGAAATTGAGGGGCAACGGATTTTAAGTAAAATCAAGGATAAGGAATATGTCTATGTGACGGCAATTAAGGGCAAGGAACGAACCAGTGAAGAATTTGCCGGTGAATTAGCGAATCTTGCAACCTATGGCCATTCCGATATTACCTTTGTAATTGGCGGCAGCTTGGGAACTAGTCCAGCCGTTAATCGCCGGGCGGATGACCTGCTTAGCTTTGGTAAGTTAACTATGCCGCATCAATTAATGCGGGTTGTTCTAATTGAGCAAATTTATCGCGGCTTTATGATTAATAGCGGTAGTCCGTATCACAAGTAGATTGGAGATTTGAAAATGAAGTTAGCAGTTTTTGATATTGGCGGGACCACCGTTAAGACAGGAATTTATGAAGATGAGCATATTCTTGAGCAGGAGAGTTTTAAAACGCCTAAAACTTTCACAGCTTTGAAAGAAAAAATGCATGAACTAATTGATGATCGGCATTTTACAGGACTGGCAATTAGTGCGCCAGGTGATGTCAATATTAAGACTGGCGTAATTGAAGGCAAAAGTATGGTGCCGTATTTGCACCAGCGGCCAATTTTTGCGGAATTGCAAGAAGAATTTGGCTTGCCCGTGGCAATTGAAAATGATGCAAACTGTGCGGGAATTTGCGAAACTAAGATGGGTAATGGCCGTAAGTTCAATAATGTTGGGTTCATCGTTATCGGAACTGGAATTGGCGGCGCGATTTTTATTAATCATGAATTGTACCGAGGTGCGCACTTAGTCGGCGGTGAATTTGGCTTTATGAGAGGCGGCACTGAGCGGATATTAAGCATGGATGCGACCTTAGTTAAGGCTGCCCATGATTACTCTGAACAGACTAAAACAGAGGTTGAGGGGAAAGAATTATTTGCTCTGGCCGAGCAGGGTGATCAATTGGCTCAAAATTTGCTTGATCGTTTTTATGATCTTTTGGCAAGCAGCATGTATGATTTGCAAGTATCTTTTGATTTTGATGCCTTTATTTTGGGCGGCGGCGTATCTGCACGCGCAGAAATCAGCAGTGAAGTTGCCAAGAGGCTCAAGCAGAAGCTGGCAGATTTCGATATGACCCGAATTATGCCGGAAGTAATGACTTGCCAGTATCATAATTCGGCTAACCTTTACGGTGCAGCTCTGAATTTCTTAGCTCAAAATTAAGTTAATAAAAAATGCAGTCGTGATTCGGCTGCATTTTTATTTTAATGTGAATAAGGCTAGATTAAGTAGAACAAGAATAATGGCACTCCAGAGCCAGTCTGATGTCTTAATTAGGACGGCAACAATTGTCGACCGCTGTTTGTCTTCTTGGTAACCGTGAGATTCCATACCTTGTGCCAGATTTTCGGCAGAATTAAGTGCTACTAAAATTGCTTTGAAATATAATACCGGCGACCAAAAACTGAGATAAACCCCCCGCATCATGCCAGCTGTCCGAATTTGCTTAACAGCTTGCTTCATGCGGGGAACAATATTGAGCGCGGCTAAAACACCGTAGGCGAATTTGCTTGGTAAGTGGAAATTCTGTTCAAAAGATCGTGCTAATTCTTCCGCGCTGGTGTCGATCGTGACGCAGCTAATGGTTAAGATATAAACGTAGATCCGGCTGGACAAGCCAAGGGCGTTAAATAAGTCGGGTGTTGGCGTAAACCATTCAAGTGTCGCAAAAATCGTAAATGCGGCAATAAACGGCACTATTAGTAGGAGCAGTAAGCTCTTTAACTTAATTTTTTTGACTAATAAATAGATAATTGCCAAGATAATAATCGCAAAATTGGTTGTTAGGCTAATTTTTAGCGATATTTCAAGCGAAATAATTAACGCTAAGATAAATTTAAAACTAGGATTCATAAAGGTACCTCACTTAGTCACGTAATGCAGCTGCTTGTCGGCAAAGACCAGATGATAGTCGCACCAATCGGCTAACCCATCAAGTTCATGGCTGATAATTAGTAAAGTCTGACCGCGTTCTTTTTGGCTTTGTCTGAGCAGATGCATAACTTTTTGACTGGATAGGTGGTCTAAGCCACTTAATGGCTCATCAATGAGTAATACATCTTGATCCGCAATTAACATCAGCAGAATTTGGAGCTTTTTTTGTTGGCCACCAGAAAGAGAATACACTACTTGGTCCAGGTGCTGGTCGAGGCCAAGGTCAGTTAAAACTTCCTTGATTTTTTGGTCAGTAAAAAAGTCATTAGTTCGCTGTTTTTTACTTAAATTAATTTCATCTTGAACAGTAACACTCAAGAATTGGTCGGTCGCATTCTGAAAAATCTGGGCAACATGCAGTAAGTATTTGCGCGTCTTTTGTTGGCGGATTTCACGGTTGCGATAGGTCAAACTGCCACTATAAGGTAGCATCTTAGTTAGCGCGTTAAATAGTGAGGTTTTGCCGACACCGTTGGCACCAGTAATCAGTGTGGTTTTGCCTGCAATAATATTGAGCTGATTTTGGTCTAACAAAAGGCGATTTTGCGTTAGCTGTGTCTTGTTTAGGGTAAAACAAGCGGCCTCATTTTGCGGCAGTGCAAATGAATAATTATTTTTTTGCATGCTTGTTTGGAGCAGTTGTTTTTTGGCTGCGGGATCTAGCTGCTTGACGTTATGGTCCTTAAACTCAAAAAGACAATCACAGACGCTTTGATAGCCGTCTAAAACGTGGTCACTTAAGATAATGGTCTTACCTTGATCGCGCAAGTGCGCCAATTTGCTAATCAAAAATTGCCGCGCTTGTGGATCACAGCTGGCAAAAGGCTCATCTAGCAAGAATAAGTCGATATCCATTGCTATGAGAACGGCAAGTGCTACTCGTTGCTGCTCGCCGCCAGACATTGTATTGATTTTTTGATCCAATAGATTTTCAATTTGGGCAAATTCGACGCCGGCGGTTAGGTGCTTTTGGTAATCTTCACGTTTAACTTGTAAGTTCTCAAGAGCGAAGATAATTTCTTCACGTGGTGTTGCCATGGTGAACTGTTCGCCAGCATTTTGAAACATAATGGCTGATTTTAACCCGGCAAGATTAAGGTAACCGCTGAGTTTACCCGCGTATTTGGGATAGAGCCCGGCAAGTATTTTAAGTAAAGTCGACTTGCCGCAACCAGTAGGCCCAATTAAGAGTGAAAATTTTCCCGTGGGAATTTCAAGATTAAGGTTGTCAATAATTTTAATATTTTGTTCGTATGAAAAAGTTAAATTTTTGCTTGTAATCATTCTTTTTACCAATTAAAAAAGTCGCTAGGGCAGGCTGCACTAACGACGTAAAAATTCATTCATTTTCCCTTCGCTGGCATTGTCCATAGCAGGTTCAACGGGTATTCTCTCAGCCTTGCGGCACCCCAAAGTTATCAAACTGATTGTACACGAAAGAGTTTTTTCTGTCTAGTCCTTGTAACTTTATGAAAATAAAATGGTAGTGGATATGATTTTTGCTATATAATAAAAGTATTAAAATAACAATAAGAAGGTGAAGCTATGGCAGCAGTTAAATTAGCGCAGTATTTGGCTAGTATTTTAAATTCAACCAATAGTGATACAAACGAATTGCGGTTGAAAGCAGAAGGCAATTTTGACTTGTTTAGGGTCTATCTTGAAAATCATAATACCGGTGTTCATCGCTATCAAACAACAAATGCGATGATTTTTTATGAAGCTGGCGGCAAGTCAAACATTAAAATTCATGGTCAGGACTTTGCACTAAAGGTAGGGAATATCGTCTTTTTGCCGGCCAAGAGTGACTATGAAGTGCAAAAGCAAACTAAGACTGATGTGTTGGTAAAGCTAGATTTAAATTCTAAGTATGATTTACAATATTTCCTGGGAAATATTGTCCATGATGAGCCGCGTGAAGAACAGGCAGTTAAGCAAATCATTAGCAGTTTACAGACCAATCGGTTGTTATATTTAAAGTCAACGCCAATTTCTAAGTCGGCTCAATTAATGAATAAGATAATTGATGAATATTTAAATCAAAACTTGTTTGCCCAAAGTGTAGCTGCAGCGGAATTAAACTTGTTGCTGGTTTCAGCTGTCCGTAATCAAAGCTTTGAATCAGCCGCAGCAGAGAAGCAAGGCTTTGCGAATGTAACACTTGAGAGCTATATTGATGCCAATTTTGCCGATATTACTTTGGATTCGGCTGCCAAACATTTTGGCTTTAACCCAAATTATTTTTCTAGCTTAGTTAAACAAAAAACGGGAAAAAGCTTTGTAGAGCATGTTGATGAACGGCGAATGCAGGAAGCACGTAATTTGCTTGCTCGCCCCGACATTTCGGTTAAGGAAATTATTGCCAGGGTAGGTTACAATGGTAAGTCCTTTTTCTATAAAAAGTTTAATGAATATTATCATCAAACGCCGGTCCAAATGCGTGCAGAGCTGTTTCGTCAAGCTAATATTAATTTGAAATAAAATAAAAAAGACATCTGTTTAATTAACAGATGTCTTTTTTGGATATTACATTTTTTCTAGCCGTTTGATCCGGTCTTCTGTCGGCGGATGGCTATCGAATAGATGAGTAAAACCGTGCTTTTTACGCAATGGATCTTCAATATACATGCCAGCACTACTTGGATCAGCCTTTTTCATTGGCTTACTGCCGTCGATTTTCTCTAAAGCAGAAATCAGACCTTGTGGGTTGCGGGTAAGGTCGACTGATGAAGCATCAGCCAAGTACTCACGATTACGCGACAAGGCCATCTGGGCAAGGCTGGCACATAATGGCCCAAGAATAAGCACAAAGACAATTGCAACAATTTTAAAAATAATGACTACGTTGTTATCATCGTCTTTGTCGCTGCCGCGGTCATCGTCAAACCACCAAATATAGCGGCTGGCAATTCCGGATAGATATGAAATTACCCCAACCAGAACCGCGGCAACTGTTGATAAGCGAATATCATAGTTGCGAATATGCGAAATTTCGTGTCCTAAGACACCTTCCAGTTCCTCACGGTTCATCATGTCAAGTAGGCCTTGAGTTACCGCAACAGCACTGTGGTCAGGATCACGGCCGGTCGCAAAAGCATTAGGACTGGGATCATCAATAATGAACACGCGTGGCATGGGTACCCGGCCAACCATGGCCATATCTTGGACGATATGCCATAATTCTGGATTATCCTGTTCGTTAACTTCTTGGGCATGATTTAAATTCATGACTAGATTTGCAGGATCACGCATGACAAAAAATAGGTAAAGAATGCTAATGACAAGCGCAATAATTACACCGCTCCATGGACTGTTACTAAAAATGTAACCCAATCCAGCACCAACAAGGGCTAAAATCACGGCAAACAGGACCATGATGATGCCAGTTTTGCGCTTATTACGAGCAATTTGTTGAAATAACATAGTGGTGACCTAATATTTAAAATTTAACCTTAGGTGCTTCTTTTTCGGCTTCACTGGCTTGTAAGTAGTCAACCTTCTTAAAGCCGTGGATCCGTGCAATCATATTTGATGGGAAAGTAAGCAGCTTTTGGTCGTAAAGGGCTGCTGATGAATTGTAGAGCTGACGTGAGTAAGCAATCTTATTCTCAGTATTGGTCAATTCTTCTTGTAATTTCAAGAAATTTTGGTTGGCCTTCAGGTCAGGATAGTTTTCTTGCAAAGCAAAAATTGACTTTAAAGCATCAGATATTTGGTTAGAAACCTTTAAAGTTTGGGCGCGGTCATCTTTAGGAACGTTAGTTAACTGATTGCGCAGCTGCACAACATTTTCTAAAGTTTCTTGTTCATGCTTAGCGTAACCCTTGGTGGTTTCAACTAAGTTAGGAATTAGGTCGTTGCGCCGCTTTAATTGGACATCGATTTGGCTCCATGATTCATCTGTATAAACTTTGGCTTTTTGAAGACCATTGTAGATAGCAATATAGATAGCGATTAATAAGACAATGATAATTAGAATTATCCAAGTTAATGATGGCATAGGTTAAACCTCCTTATATATACTGCTTCATTATAACTGATTATATATTTTTTGGACAGAAAAAAAGGATATGGCATTGTGCCATGATTCAAATAAGTCAAGCATACTAAATAAGCAATAATAGCCAACCAATAATCATCAGGATAAATAAGCCAATAAACTGCATAACGCTCCATTTTTTGAAGAATTCGTTCCTAGGGACAGTTCCGTTTTGCATGAAGGTTTTGAGAACCAGCATATTGGCCATTGAGCCGATAGGTGAGCCGAAACCGCCGATATTCGTTCCTAAGAAGAGTGCTTTGGCATATGGCGTGAACTTACCAACAAGGATTGTGGCCGGCACATTACTGATAATTTGGCTGGATAAGATTGACGTAAAGTAAGTTGAGCTTTCTGAATTAATCATTGTATGAATAATCGTGACAATGATTGGAATCTGCTGAATATCGCTAATAAAGATAAAGAAGCAGGTAAATGTAAGCAGCAAGGCAAAATCGACTTTAAGTAAAATGCGCGGATTAATCAAAAGCGCAAGAACAATTGCCGCCAGCATTGGCCAAGCAACATTGACAACTTTGAAGACACCCAAAAAGAAGAAGGCGAACACAATGGTCGTTATTATGGTTGGCCGAATACTGATATTAATTTGCTTTGTTTCTTGAACAGGAATTTGCTTACTCGGGATAAAGTGAAAAATAATGAATGTAATCACCAATGCACTAAGCAAATATGGCAGTGACCATGAGAAGAAGGTCAGAGCATTGACTGAATATTTGCTAACCAGAAAAATATTGTGTGGATTACCCCAAGGCGTAAATGCCGCACCGATATTTGCCCCCATTCCGATTAAAGTAACGGGCAAAATTTGCGGTAAGTCATATCTTTTAGCAATGTTAAGATAAAGTGGAATTAATGTAAGCGCTGTTATATCATTACCCAGAAACATCCCAGCGATAATTGCTAAAAGTGTGAACAGAATATTCAGTTTACGTGTATTGTCAGCGATACTAGTTAATTTGTATGCAAGTACATCAAGTACGTGCAGGTACGCGTAGATTTGAATGATAATTAGCATCGCAGCGACTGAAAATATAGTATGCAAGTTGATATCTCCAAGTCGCGGTCTAGCAAAAAAAAGACTTATAATTGTGACTATAGCAGTAATCTGCAAGATTCTATCACTAAAAATTTTCTTTAAGACGGTCATAAAATGTCCCCTTTCGCAAGTTACAATCATCTATAATCATTACTTCTATTTTGAGCTTTTTTTCCGCTGTGTGCAACGATAAATTTTTGACTATGAAAATGTAAATTTACTAAGCAGGAATTTTGCTTTCTTTTATGCACACAAGCTATACTTTAGTAAGTAGAAGAAATAAGGGGGATTTATGATGAGTAATTCTGAAACAATTGAAATGAATATAAAGCCTGAAGCTGCAGCCAGAATTAAGAGCCACGTTAAGCAAGGCCAAATTGTACTGTTGGCGCTGAATGACGGTTCTAACCAATATTCTAAGATTGGCGGTACTTGTACCATTGGGGCTAACTTTCAATTTGTGATTTTGGATCAAAAAGACCCCGAATTTTCAATTACAATTAATAATAATGCCGGCTTGAGTTTATTTACTAGCCCTGCAGAAATGCAGTATTTAGATAATAACTTAGTTATCTCTGAAAAAAATGCCACAATGAGTTTGGCAGATGACAGCGGTGTGATTGATGGCGCGGTTTCAATTAACGAATATCAGCCGTCAGCAGTAACTAAAAAGGACCTAGAGGAAGGCAAAATCTGTTAAATTAGTGTTATACCTTGATTCATGACCCTTAACGTGGTAAACTAAGTGAGATTTTCGAAAATCTGAAAGGAAGTATAGTACTATGCGTAAAGGTGAAAATTACAACACTGGTTGTGAACCAAACCAAAGACCTAAGAATAAGAAAAACGGTAAGAAGCGTGTTGCTCACGTTGCTGCTGTTGTTGCTTTCTTGAACAAGGCCAAAGAAGACGAAAACAAGTAGTCTGATAATAATAAAATAAAAAGGTAGATTGCAGTTTGCAATCTACCTTTTTTTCTTACGATAAATTGAGTAAAATTGAGATAATGATAACTTTTAACCTAAAGGAGAAGGGCAACGTGAAATTTCAATGTAGCAGCTGCGGCTTACGGATGAACTCCGTGCATTTCAAGCAGCAGGGTTTGATGAACCCTAAATTAACGAGTATCTGTGATATTTGCTTGCAAAGAGGACAAGATGCTAAAGATTTTGCTAATTCAGCGGTGCAGATTTTTGCGCAAGGGCTGCTCTATACCTTTGTGGGTCAATCAGCAAGTGATCGTGAACATGACTTTCTGGTAAGTAAAAAGGAATACCGCAAGCGTTATGAGGCCTTTATTCAGGATTATGACGGCAATAGTTTAGCCCAGCAGCAATTATCCCGCAATGATTTTAACGCGGCAGTTATCGCCAGTGAAACTGGTGAAAATAACTTTGTGCCTCAGCTTGATTTAACTTTTGCAGATAATTTGACGCAATTGGGGTTAAAAGTTGATTTTCAATTAAATGAAGTTGATTACATTGACCGTGAACGTATTCGAGCCAAGTACCATTATCGCTGCCAGTATTGCGGTCGGCGCGGCCGCAGCGTTGACCATAAGGATCCAGTGTCACTCTCGCATAATAATGACTTAGATAATTTGATCTTGTCGTGTCAGGAATGTAATCGGATCAAGTCTAATATGCCGTTTAAATTATTTACGCAGCTAAACGACCAGATTTCTCAGATTAATCAGAAGTTAGTTAAGTATGAGAATGCATTAGCAACTTTGAAGGGTGAATTTGAAGAGCGGAGACGTAAATTGGCGGCAACCATGCATCTTAAGGGTGTTGTTAATGATCCGGAACTGAATGAGATGCGCAAGCAAAATAAAAAGCTGCAGGATGCCATCGATAGCTTGGAGAGCGATTATCGTGACTTGTGTAATTTACGTGAGCAGCACTTTATTACTGGCTGGAAATTAGTTGAGGAACAGAAAAAAACTGATATTATTTAGTAAATTTATGCTAATTAGCTGGTAAAATACTTATAACTATAAGTAAAAGAGGCAATAACGATGAAGTTAAAAATAAGAAAATTAGGACTTTGCTTGGCAATAACATATTTAGGCCTGGTGGGTTTGGCAAGCAGTTCGCCTGTGTCTGCGGCTGAAGCCACTCCGGTGCCCACCAATTCATGGGCTTGGGATAATGCTATGTGGACAGGGACAGATGGTGACTGCACTTGGAGTTACGATATTGTTTCTAAGACCCTAACAATTAGTCCCAGTCAAAATGGCGACCAACTTTCGAGTACACCTCTTACAAAAAAGTTGTCAGGAATCAGTGGAGTAAACCATCTTGTATTTGCAGGACCGGTTAAATTAGCGATTAATTCAGAAAATAAATTTAGCGGCTTAGGTAAATTGCAAACAATTACGGGTTTGAACCAAGTTGATACAAGTCAAGTAGTTAATATGGCTGACATGTTTGCTCAAGATCAGAATTTGCAAAGTTTGGACTTGAGTAGTTGGAATACAGAGCGTGTAGTTAACATGTCGGGGATGTTTACCCAGGATTCAAATCTGGCTAATCTGAATTTGGCAAATATTAAGACAGACCAGGTAACAAATATGTCTAATATGTTTGATGGCACTAGTAAATTGACACAACTTGATCTAAGTCAATTTGATACTAAGCGTGTAACTAATATGCAGATGATGTTTGCTGGAATTGGTGTGGCAGCTCTGAATCTCAGTTACCTGAATACCAGTAATGTCACTAATATGGCCGGAATGTTTATGAATGCTAAGGTAGCGAATATCAATTTGGCTAGCCTTAATACTAGTCATGTGACAGATATGTCTAGTATGTTTAGTGGTGACCATAATTTGGCTAAACTTGATATGTCTAATATCGATACAAGTCACGTAACGAATATGTCTAATATGTTTAATGGCGATAGTGAACTGACGCGACTTGATTTAACTAAATTTGATACTAGTAGTGTAACAAACATGTCTGGGATGTTTGCGGGAGTTAAGCTTGCAGAAATAAATTTGCACAATTTAAATACTAGTCATGTTGTTAATATGAGTAATATGTTTAATAAGGCAACATTTACTAAGTTAGACCTAGCGCAATTGAACACCAGTAGTGTAACAAATATGTCAGAGATGTTTGACAATGCTGATATTGCCCAGTTAGATTTGACACATTTTGATACTAGTCATGTTCTTGATATGTCGAGGATGTTTGAAAGTGCAAAGATTGCCAATTTAGACTTAACGCAGTTAAACACCAGCCATGTAACAAATATGTCGCGCATGTTTGCTAATTTTGCTAACCTGAATCAATTGGATTTTGGCAAATTCGATACTAGCAATGTCACTAACATGTCAGGGATGTTTGCGGAAAATAAAAATATTACAAGTTTGGATTTAAGTCATTTAAACACCAGTAATGTAGCTGGAATGTCGAGAATGTTTAATAATGACACTAATTTAAAACAACTTAATTTGCATCATTGGAATACTAAAAACGTTACAACAACCGAAAACATGTTTACTAATTGTAGTAGTTTAACTAAATTAGATCTTAGTGATTTTAGATTACCTAAAGTAAACGTCACGGCAGGGATGTTTCAATATGATTATAAGTTGAAGCAGTTAGATTTAAGTCATTTTAATCAGAATAATAATAGTATATTGACTGATGCAGGTTCTGCTAGTAGATTTGCAGTAAAATTGGGTAATTACCAGTTAAGAAAATATTCGGGATTTGGTCAAGGATACAAGACCATTCAAGCTGTTGGCAAGGGAACAATCAATCATCCTCGTGGGAAAAAATACACGGTTAAGCAAATATTGCGATTATATCGTAAGTCTAATAAGCATCGGCCAGTAGAAACATATGTGATGAAGAAGGGGCCGAAACGCCAAGCACCTAAAAATATCTCACTGACTGTAAGTCATGGATAATATATTAAAATAAAAAACTAGTAGTCTTAATGACTACTAGTTTTTTTGGATTTAACTCCATGGTTCAAAGTATAGATCACTTAATTGATCTTCAGTTGTTTTAAGCAGCCAAGTTGCTTCTTTGACGTCGCCACGGCTGGCTGTAGTTGATCGGATAACACTTGCGGCAATTGAGAGAGCATTATTGTAGTTTTGCTTTAATGTAGCATCAGTATATGCGTTTGCTAAATTTTGTTGGCCATCTGCAAATAGTTGTCGCAGCTCTTGTTTATTTGCGTCTGTTGCAATAACGTTATCAGCTTGTGCATCTTGAGCAGTATTAAGGCTTGCTAGTTTAACACCACCGGTAATTTTTATGTCACTTGCTTTTACAAAACTGTTACTGTAATCAGGAATTGTTTCATCTGCAGTTTGATCGGAATCTGAGTCTGAGTGCAGTATGTGGTAGAACAGCTCGGCTTGATGATCGTGTTCAACCCAAAGATAGAACTTACCGTCAACTGTGAGTTGATTGTTGTCTTTGATTGTAAGAGTTTGAGCTATTGTCGACCCATCTACTTTGTAAGTTGTAATTTGGTTACCATTAATGGGTTTAAAATAAGTATAAGCCATGTCATTGTAACCAGCGATTGGCAGGTCATTTCTAATCTTGATATATCCTTCATCAATATATTCTTTAGGATAGTTATGTAAATGATAAATATAGCCATCAAAATCTTCTGCCCAAGGTGCGACTGCCATGTCAATTTTGATTTTTTGTCCTTTAACTAATTTATGATTTGTTAGTCCATTAGAAATGGTTTGTGTGCGGCTGCTTTTGGTGACAGTGGCATAGGTAACACCGTTAAGGCGTGCAATTTCACCATTAATGGTACCGACATTTTGTGCATTGACATAAAGGTGATTCTTTAGAGCGTAATAGTCGTGACCGTTAATTTTTTTAGTTGGCAGGTAAGCATATTTATTGGTGCCGATATAATAAAAATATTTGGGACAGGTCGTCTTCTTTTTAACTTTGCCAGCATAACTGATAATTGAGTCAGCAGCTAGTTCTTTGTTAGTTTGATGACCATTTTTAGTGTAGAGCTTTGATTTATGATTCAGGGTTAGTTTACCTTTTTTAATGTTTTTACCGTTCAGGGTAAGAACATTAGCTGCCTTAATATAGGCGTTTTTGGCAATCTCGTAATATTTTTGGCCCTTAATGGTAATTGTTTTGCCAGTAAAAGAAGTTATTGGCGTCGTGTCGTTACCGTCAAGATAGCTATACCCATCCCCGTCAGTATCAGTAAACAGATGCTTGGCGATTTGGTTATAGTAGCGGTAGCGTTTGCCACTTGGTTTATAAATGTAGGGACTACCAATAAAGCCTAATTTGTTTTTTTCTATATGTGCAGCACTAGTTATTTGTGCTGGCATAGTAGTAACTATTGGACTAATGCAAAGTAAAGCAGTCATTAATACTAGGTTTAGTTTTTTCGTTAATTTCATTTTGTGCCTCATCTTAGATAGAGTCTTTAATTAATTTTCCTTTGCCGACAATGTAATAAGGCTTGCCTTTGACTTTAATCGGATCACCATATGTGTGATAGGGAGTATGTGCCTTAATTTGTCCTACTCGTTTACCATGATAATTATAAACTGGGATTGGCTTATCTTGCCATTCGGTTTCTAAGCCAGTAACGTTCCGAACGGGAACGTAGAGTTGTTGGCCAACTAAATAAAAGTAGCGTCCAGCAGCAATGTGAATGTTGTTATCTTCGTCAGTTTTGTGAATTTTGACACGGGAACCGGCTTTTAAAATTAGTCCGTTTGTGCGATGTCCCTTCTCATCATAGAGGTATGTGCTGTGCATCACGCGTTTTTTAGATTTGGTGATTTTAATTTGCTTGGTAACTTTTTTGATAGGAGTAACAGGCAAAAAGTGATTGTCATCAAGCTCATAGTAGTCATGGCCATTAATCTTTTGCGTCTGAAGTATATTAGCAATTGATCCCTTTTTAAGCTGTAAATCGTTAATTTGTCGTCCCGTTTTATCATAAAGATAGCTGTCATGATGCAGTTTTACTTGTTTAGTACCGGCAATGTTAACAGTAACGCTAACAGATTTACTTGTTCCGTCTGGTAAGGCTACTGTGACTGTGCCTTTACTTAAGCCGTTATATAAAGTAGATGGCTTTTGACGCCATGAAAATTCTGTCCCGTTTGGCATTGACTGCCAATTGGCAATGCTTAATTTGGCATAATTGGTATCGCTGGCTAAGTTGGTATTTGTAGGAATAGTAACTTCTTGCCCTGGTTTTTGTGCCACAGGGTTGGCAGCACTAATTTCGTCAGCAATACCTAATTCCTCGGCGGCTGTGATCTGTTGAGTAGATTGGTAACCAATAAGTGTTAAGGCTAATCCAGCAATGATTTTTATTGAAAAATAATGATTTCTTTTTTTCATAATTCATCCTCATATTTTAATTTTGATTATAGTTAGCATAATTCTTTGATGTGGCATTGTAAAGAAGCTTAATAGCTATTAAGACCATTTAGCTAATCAATTTGCCTAATTTTTATTCTATCAATTTTGTTATAATTAATGATGAATATTTTTATATAATTTAATGCAAAAAATATTGGCTGAAGGAGTAAAAATAATATGGAAATCAAAATTTTTAATAAGGGGCTTTCGCCACTGGTTGAATTGTCCTTAGCTAATGGTGAAACTGCTAAAATTCAACGTGGCAGTATGGCTTATATGCAAAATGTAAAATTACACGCAAAAATGAATTCTAACGATCACAAGGGCTTAGGTGGGTTAGTGCGCTCGGTTGCTCGCAGCAAGGTCACAGGAGAAAGCATGATTATTAATGAAGTTAAAGCAACTGGCGATAACGCATTAGTAGGAATAGCTCCTAACACGATCGGGGCAATAGAAGAATTGACTTTGGCTGAAGGGCACCAATATCGACTAAACACGGGCGCTTTTTTGGCAGCGGATGAAAATACAGGCTATGAAGCTATCAGACAAAAGGGCCTATCGAAAGCTGTGTTTGGCAAAACCGGTGGCTTTTTCATTTTACATACCAAGGGAACGGGCAAATTATTGATTAATGGTACAGGTAATATCGTCAAAATGGAACTTACGGACGAAAATAACTTCCAAATTGATAATGATAATGTTTTGGCGTGGGAAGATTCGCTCGATTATAAAATTGAATCAGCCAGTGGGTCATTTGGTTTTATGTCTGGAGAAGGCTTAGTTGATAGCTTTTATGGTCATGGCGTTGTTTATTTACAAACTAGCAATCTTAAAGAATTGGCTCGTTCGGTAAGACAATTTTTACCAGCCGAATAAATTGTTGTAGTCAAAAAGAACCAACTTGTCGTGAGCTGGTTCTTTTTGATTAAAAAACATTTATCTATTAAGCCGCTTCTGGCGCGGATGTAACATGATAATTGCGTTACTTTTGCGGCATATCTTGTTAAGTTATTGTTTAGAAAGGAAGGTAAAGTGCAAATGGAATTAGCTCGAGTTTTACGTGAAAGAAGGCAAGAATTGAATTTGACCCAGCAGCAGTTGGCAGATAAGTTGCATGTCACAAGGCAAACACTGTCGCGCTGGGAAAATTCATTGAGCTATCCTAATTTGGACACTTTGGTAGAACTGAGTGATCTGTTGGCAGTTCCGCTTGACACTTTATTGAAAGGAGACAATAACGCAATGGTTAAGAAAATTAGTTCAGATGTAAATGATAAGCGGAGATACCGCCGCTATTTAATAATCATTGGCAGTATTTTTGCCGTGATTTTGATATGGCTCTGTGTTTTGGGCTATGATCGAGCAAATCAAGTGGAATGGATTGATCGCTTTAATCCATTTTTGGAGATTAAGTATGGTTATGCTGTTTTGCCGGATAAAGTTGAATTGAAAAAAGAACGTGGAATTGAGCAGCATGGTAAAACTAAGAAAAAAGTTTGGCTTAAAATTCCACAAAAAGTGGACGCGTATGTTACTGACAATCCTTTCGATCATGGTTCGTGGCTAAAGTTCTCTACTGGCGAATACGACTTAAAGCACCGCTGGGCGTATGTGATGCATAAGGGCTCTTATGTGTATGCAATTCGCTTAGTTAAGAAGAGTGAAATACCCATGCAAATGCGTGGAACGATGCTGGATTATTATATGCCGTTTAAAGACGGAGCACCTGCATCTAGATTGAATAAAAATTTCCCGTGGTGGCCATTTAATTAATGAAAAAGAAAGATCAAAAATAAAAGCCTGTCTATTAACAGACAGGCTTTTATTTTTAACTGTTTTGGAAGTTACGTAAGAACTTCGCGGTTTTTTCATTTTGTGGGTGGTTAAGCAATTGGTCAGGACTTCCTTGCTCAGCAATGACGCCGTCGCTGATGAAGAAGACTTGATCGGAAACGTCGCGGGCAAAGGCCATTTCGTGAGTAACAATAATCATTGTTAATCCAGTAGTGGCTAGGTCCTTCATAACGCTGAGAACTTCGCCGACCATTTCTGGGTCAAGGGCACTAGTTGGCTCATCGAATAATAGAATTTCTGGATCCATCGAAATCGCGCGGGCAATTGCGACCCGTTGTTGTTGACCACCGGACAATTGCTTAGGACGGGCATTAATGTATTCTGCCATGCCGACCTTTTTCAGGTTGTCGACAGCAACTTTGCGGGCTTCTTCTTTAGAACGCTTCAAAACTAGTTCTTGGCCAACCATGCAGTTGGCTAAGACGTCTTTGTTCTCAAATAAGTCAAACTGTTGGAAGACCATGCCGACTTTAGCACGGTAGATATTACGGTTATAACCTGGTGCCAAGACGTTTTCACCATGGAAGTCGATTTCACCAGCTGTTGGTTCTTCCAGCATGTTGATGCAGCGCAAAGTGGTTGATTTACCACCACCAGAGGGACCAATAATTGTAGCAATTTCGCCCTTTTTAATATCAAATGAAATATCCTTCAATACTTGGTGAGTGCCAAAAGATTTTTGAATATGCTTTAAACTTAAAATCGTATCGTTTGCTTGCGTCATGATTTGTTAACCTCCGTCTTTTCGGTTGAGCCGACCTGAACTTGGTTGGCCATTAAATTATAGTTTTTACTGCCTTCAAGGTGCTTTTCAATTAAATTAAAAATTCTGGTAATCGTGAAGGTCAGAATTAGGTAGATTACAGAAATTGTTAGGTAAGTTGGGAAGAACTTGAACGTTTGACTGGCAATCGTAGTCCCAACAAAGAACAGTTCGGAAACAGAAATAATACTTAAAACTGACGTGTCCTTGATGTTAACGATAAATTCGTTGGTAATGGATGGCAGACAGTTTCTGATGGCTTGCGGCAGAATAATGTGCCACATTCTTTGGTTATGGCTCATTCCTAAGGCACTAGCTGCTTCAAATTGCCCTTTTGGCGTTGACATAATCCCACCGCGGATAATTTCGGCTAGGTAAGCACCAGTGTTAATGGAAACAATTACCAAGGCGGCGATTGTTCGGTCAATGTTCAGGTGCCATAACTGGGCGATACCATAATAGATAACAGCAGCTTGAACCATCATTGGCGTGCCCCGGAAAATTTCAATATAAACTGATAGTAACCAATCAATAAACTTCAATGTCCATCTTTTGCCGCGAGTTGTTGGTGTTGGAATAGTCCGGATAACGCCAACGAATAGTCCAATGAAGAAACCGGCAATAGTACCAACTGAGGCAAGCAATAAGGTCATGCCAATCCCGCTAATAATCATGCCGCCGTATTGTTGCCAAATGGAGACAAACCAGTTTTGTTGTTTGCCCTTTTTACCTTTAGCATTATCGGTTTTAGGTTGCTGCTTAATAGCTGCGGTCATTAACTTTGTTCTTTTGGAATTAGGAATTGTGGCGAGAATTTGGTTAACTTGCTTGAGCAGCTGTTTGTTAGGCTTGGCAATTCCGATAGAAGTTACTGATTCTTCCTTGGTTGCGTGGAAGCCTGCCATCTTGTTGACAGGAATTGCCTTGATGTCGGGGTCAACCATTTTGAATGATGTGGCTTCGGTATCTTCGGCAACGTAACCATCAATCGTGCCTGAAATTAAACTTTGGCGCATTGCCGCGAAGTCGCGCATTGCCGGTTGCTTCTTAGCGCCCTTTAATTGGCTGATTAATTGGTAGTGGAACGTTCCTTGTTGCCCCGTTAATTTGGCACCCTTAAAGTCACTTAGACTTTTGGCATTTGCGTATTTACTGTTAGCTTTAGTAATAACGACAAACGTGCTGCGTCTGTAAGGCTGAGAAAAGTTAATTGCCTTCTCACGCTCAGCAGTAGGACTCATGCCGGCAATAATTAAATCTGCCTTGCCACTGGTCAAGGCAGGTAATAGCCCGTCCCATTCAGTCTTAAAGACGACTACTTTGCGGTGCAGTTTTTTGCCGATAATTTTTGCGATTTTGACATCGTAACCGTTGGCAAAAGTATGGGAACCGTCAATTGGAACGGCACCGTTGGCTTTATTAGTTTGGGTCCAGTTATATGGCTGGTAGTTAGCCTCCATTGCGACTTTGAGGACACCATTATCTTTAGCGTAAGCTCGCGGAGACAATCCTAGTGTGATTGCTAGCCCGAGCAAGATTGCAATGAAAATAGATAACCATTTACTTTTTGACTTCATTTTAAAACCTCCAAATTGTTTTAAATAAAGCCAACACAATAAAAGCGTAAACCAAAAACCTCGCTGCGTTCGCAACGAGGTTACAATTAATCATATTTAGACAAATCATATAGCGCTCCCCGGGGACGAACCGGGACAGTCTGCAAGATATGCTCCTGCAGCCCAACAAAAAAGTGACGCAAATCAAATTCTTGTTTCGGCGGCAATTCTTCTAACTAGCCATTATTGCGTTTGCGCGCTAGGACTAGGTTCGTAATTGTCGCGACCTCTATTGCATTGGAAATTATTTAACTTAGAGAGAATGATAGGCTAAAAATTACGTCTTGTCAACTCAAGGCCTGATGATGATTAATGATGAAATATAAGATGAAGCGAGATAGTAGTTAATTTAAACTGCTGCTTGATGTGAAAATGAATGATAAAGCTCTTGGACTTATTTGGTTAAGTATTTTTTGGCAAATTGTTCATAAAATTCAGTGGCTGCCAAGTAGTCGGGAATATCAACGTACTCGTCAACTTGGTGGCAACTGTCATTTCCGGGTCCAATGCTAAACATGGTTGGTGCTGACGGACTATTGACGAATTTAGATGCATCGGTGGTTCCTGACTCGGTGAATAAGTTAACTGGGCGTTTTAGAATATTTTCAAGTAACTTTTGAGCTGCTTGGACGTATTCATCGTTTTCGTCACCAGAGACAGCTTCGCCCAAATAATCGTATTGCAATTCAAAATGGTGCTGCGGCATCTGGTTAACTTCATTAATAACATCTTCTAAAATCGTTTGAATGTCTTTAACTGTATAGAACGGGTTAATGCGAATATTGCCGCGGGCAACGACCTTATCGGGCATACTGTTGACTTGGTCACCGCCGGAAATCATCGTAATGTTGTGCAGAACGGGGCCTAATTTTTCATGAATTTTTGGTAAATGACGCAACTTTTGATTGGCTAATTGAATGAAGTCGGTCATATTGTCAATGGCATTGAGAACATTCAATTGGGCAGAGTGAGCGACTTTACCATAGGAGGTGACGGTGTAGTCAATGTCGCCGTTATTGGAATAAGAAATATCGAGGTTGGAGTCTTCGCCAATGACGATAACGTCCAAATCGTCGATAAAACCTTCTTTAGTCAGTTCTTCAGCGCCCCATTGCCCAGTTTCTTCACCAACTGACATTAACAGCCGCAATTCACCTGTTAACGGCACATTATCTTCAAGTAAAGATAGCAAGGTCGCAATCATTCCGGCTAAGCCGCTCTTCATATCAGTCGTGCCGCGGCCGTACATTTTGGTGTCATTATCGTATAATTTGCCGGAAAATGGATCGTCGCGCCAAGCTTCGCGGTTCCCTAGATTAACGACATCCATGTGTCCGGAAAAACCGAGCTTGAAATTACCGTTGGTAGGTCCAATTGAAATGACACAACTTTCACGGTCGCCTTGGTAGGGTACGCGAGTGATGCGGACGCGATCGCCAAACGGGGCAAACAGCTTAACAACATAATCAACGACCTTTTTTTCGTGGTCGTCAATGGTTTCAATTTGGATTAAATCCTGCAATAACTTAATTTGTCTTTGTTTATCTAACATATTTTTCCCTTACTTTTATAGATAATTATTTGTCTCTAGTAGCAACTTGAACTTGGTTAGCCATTAAGTTGTAGTCCTTACTACCATCAAGATGTTTTTCAATTAAATTGAAGATTCTGGTAATTGTGAACGTCAAAATCAGGTAAATTGCGGAAATTGTCAGGTAAGTTGGGAAGAACTTGAAAGTTTGACTGGCAATAGTTGAACCGACGAAGAACAATTCCGAAACGGAAATGATGCTCAATACCGAAGTATCCTTAATGTTAACGATAAACTCGTTAGTAATTGACGGTAGACAGTTTCTAATGGCTTGCGGCAAAATAATGTGCCACATTCTTTGATTGTGGGTCATTCCCAAAGCACTGGCAGCTTCGAATTGGCCTTGCGGTGTGGAGATAATCCCGCCGCGGATAATTTCAGCTAAGTAAGCACCAGTATTAATGGAAACAATGATTAGAGCAGCCGCGGTACGGTCAATATTAATGTGCCAGAACTGAGCGATACCATAGTAGATAACGGCAGCCTGAACCATCATTGGCGTGCCCCGGAAAATTTCAATATAAACGGATAACAGCCAGTCGACAAACTTTAATGCCCATTTCTTGCCGTTAGTTGTTGGTGTTGGAATGGTGCGAATAATGCCGACAAACAGACCAATGAAGAACCCGGCAATGGTACCGACTGCTGCAAGCAGCAAGGTCATGCCAATCCCGCTCATAATCATGCCGCCATATTGCTTGAGCATGGAAATGAGCCAACTTTGCTTTTTACCGTTTTTGCCTTTCTTGGAATCAGTTTTTGGCTGCTCCTTAATGGCTTCGGTCATTAGCTTAGTTCTCTTAGATTTCGAAATTGTAGCTAGGACTTTATTAACTTGCTTGAGCAGTTTCGGGTTAGTCTTGGCAACACCAATTGAGGAAACCATCTGTGCCTTAGTGACGTGGAAACCTTTCATTGGGTTAAGCGGTATGGCTCTAATGTCAGGGTCAACCATCTTGAAGGAAATCGCTTCAGTTGAATCGGCAATATAACCATCAATGGTACCGGAAATTAAACTTTGCCTCATCGCCGAAAAGTCCTTCATGTTAGGCTCTTTTTTAGCGCCAGGCAACTGGTTGATTAATTGATAGTGGAACGTTCCTTGTTGAGCAGTAAGACGTGCACCCTTAAAGTCGGTTAGCTTTTTAGCATTAAGATATTTGCTGCCAGCCTTAGTGACAACGACAAAAACACCGCTCCAATAAGGATTAGTAAAGTTAATGGCCTTTTCCCGTTCTGGTGTAGGACTCATGCCGGCAATGATTAAGTCGGCTTTGCCGCTAGTTAGAGCAGGCAATAGTCCGTCCCATTCGGTTTTCATGACAACAATTTTTTTGTGCAGCTTTTTACCAATAATTTTGGCTATTTTGACATCATAGCCATTGGCATAGGTGTGAGAACCATCAATGGGTACAGCACCATTGGACTTATCGGTCTGAGTCCAGTTGTTAGGCGAATAATTGGCTTCCATTGCGACTTTGAGGACGCCATCATCTTTTTTAGCAGCACTAGCTTGATTATTATTCAAGCTAAGGCCACTAATTAAAGTGAAAACGACTGCAAATAACGCAACTAGCCATCTGGTTTTTGACTTCATTTTAAAACCTCCAAATTGTTTTAAATAAAGCCAATACAATAAAAAGCGTAAATAAAAACCTCACTGCTAAATAGCAATGAGGTTACAAGTGATCATATTTAAACAAATCATATAGCGCTCCCCGGGGACGAACCGGGACAGTCTGCAAGATATGTTCTTGCAGCCCAACCATGAACTTGCGCTGGACAAATTCATGGTTTCGGCGGTAATTCTTGAGCTAATCGTCATCGCATCACGCGTGCTCGGATTAGGTTTGTAATTATCGCGACCTCTATTGCATTGGAAATTATTAACTTGGTGAAAATATTAAATTAAATTTTACTGATTGTCAACTATATTATCAAAAATAATTTATTAATATTTAATTTTTAATAACGGGAGTTTTTTCGTATTCAGTCAAGTCTTTACCAAAAATTAGGAAGACAATCACGGTAATTATTGCGACAAAAGCTGGCAGTAAAAGTGGTTTTTTAAGTAAGTCAAAAATACCGGCAACAACGGTACCAAAGAAGACATCAAGAAGAGAAGAACCAAAGGTAATGAAACTTGCCTGACCAGACTGAATTGTGACCGCAGTTCGTCTAATGCGCAGCCGCGAAATCCACGTGCTGACGGGGATGCAGGAAAGCATGACGGCGATAATGCAAATGCTCAAACTGTAAACGCTGGGGCTAACGGCAAAGATGATTAGGCATAGAGCAGGTAAAGCGATTAACATCATACTTTTCTTGAAATTCAAATTGGTGCGTAACACTAGATTGCCCAAGGTAGTCCCAACTGCATAATCGACAACCAAATAGACGATCTTGGTATATTCGGGATCAACGCTGCTCCAGAGATAAACCATTAGACTATTAAAGTAGCCCATCAAAAGACTAACAAAGATTGCCAGAATAATTGAACTGCGCAAACCAGTATTAGCTTTAATTAGCCGGTAAATCTTTTTGATTTGGGCTAAAGTTGAATTGGTTGCTAGGTCATGACCAACAAGGTTTGGGTCATAGTTTTCATCTAATAAACTAGTGGGGATAAAGAACAGCAGGTAGGAAATACTGCCAACTAACAACAAAAATTTGTAGATAATTGAACCATCATTAAATTCGCTAGCTAGAACGTATGCACAGCCAATTGCCAGATAACTTAAAATTAGGCCAATATTGCCAAAAGTGGTATTCTTACCGATTACCATGTCAACTTGCTCGTCAGGAATAAACCGCTTGGTAGCCCCGTTATATGCGGATTGAGCAAAGAGAGAAATAAAAGTCATTATAATATCGCAGCCAATATAGGCATAAATAAAGTATCTGCCTTTAAATAGGAATGGGATTAGTAGAATTAAGCCAAGTAGGGGATAAGTAACTTGTAAGGCTTTCTTCTTACTGATGTGATCCATAGTAGAACCGACAAAAAGCGTCAAGATGATAACGCCAAAGGATTCTAAGCTGGAAAAGATACTATTGACGGTAACTGACCGCGAAAAAGACGCGATTAAAATTGAGCCGCCGATGCCGACAGCTAGGTCACCAAGATTAGAAATCAATGCCATAATTGGTAAGAGAGAAGAATTACGTACTTTTTTCATATTTAGCTCCTGTAAAAATATTATTCAATAATTATGAACTTAATATGAATAATTTTCAATAATGCTAAATATTTTTTAATAATTAAAGAATGAAACCTAGCCCCAACCATGATTTTTATCATAATCGCGCTTTTTCATTCGCGAGACATAAGGATTGCCACTGACGTAATAACGCAAAGGCTTCTGTGCCCATTCTTGGTTGGATTGATTAATCCCAATTCGCGGACCAGCAATAATTTTAACTGCATGCCTTTTATGAGCATTATCAAGGTCAATGCTAAACGGCGAATCAGCTAAAAAGTGCAGGTTCCAATGTTTATCATGGATGCCAAAGGCCTGCATCATTTTGGCAGGGCCGTTGGTTAATAAAACGCCGTCTTTGCCATTGCGATTGATAATCATCTGGTCAATGCCCCATGCGGGTTCGATTGCCCTAATTAAAATTCCTTGTGGTTCGTCCAATTCTTGGGTGGCAACGTCAAAGAAAAAATATTGCCTTTGGCTATAAATATAAATGGTGCCGCCAGCGCGATATAGCCCTTCATTAGCTGGACTGCGGCGGTTATTATAGGAATGAGCAGCGCGGTCGTGAATACCCAAATAGGCCTCGGCTTCAACGATATAGCCGCCCATTAAGTGGTTGCCGTCATTGTAAGTTAACGGGCGGCCGATTAGGTCAGCCGTGATTTTGGCGGTAGAATTGTTAGTAAAATAAGTTGAATAATCCATGTTTCTTTCCTAGTAGTACACGATAAACATTAAAGAGGTAATTACGATGACAGAAATTAAATTGGTTCGGATTTATAACCACCAGCAACCTGAAGGATACCGGATTTTGGTTGATCGACTGTGGCCGCGCGGAATGAGTAAAGTTAAGGCTGATTTAGATGAATGGGCCAAGGAAGTGGGCCCGAGTACTGAATTGCGCAAATGGTTTAATCATGATGATGCGAAGTTTGCGTCTTTTAAAGAGAAATATCTTACTGAATTAAAGGCAAATCCTGCGGTGCCGCAATTTTTAGCATTAGTGAAGACACAATTGTCTAAAACAGACGTCTTATTTTTATATGGTGCTAAAAATAAAGAGCACAACCAAGCGGTTGTACTCAAAGAATATGTATTGCAATCCCTATAGCTTTTTGTGGCCGTGGCGTTTAACCCGCCAGAAGTGAAAGGCAATTGTCAGTAGAAGAATGCCAAAGACAATCATTGCAAACACCGTATTAGGCAGTTCGTAATTAAATGGCGGCAGCGACAGCAACAATTTAAGTGCGATAATCCCAATTAAAATGTAGGCCATTGGCTGTAATTCGGGGATAATGTCCATTAACTTGATGATAACTTCGGCTACGCCCCGCATGCACAGGATACCAATCATACCGCCGATTAAGACAATTACCGGATTGCTGGACACTGCCAAGGCAGCCAGAACGGAGTCAATGGAGAAGACGATATCCATTGCTTCAATTGAAATAACTGTGCGCCAGAAAAGGGATAAAACGTGTTTGCCTTTTTTGGTCTGGTGCTTACTAAGCTTAGCTTCTTCCGCCTTTTCTTTTGCGGCTGCCTTTTGCGGGTGGCGTTGATCGTAGAAAAACTTAACTGCCAAATAGAAGAGGTAGAAACTGCCGGCTAACTTAATCTCCCAAAAATTAATCAGGTAAGTTCCGATACCGATAACAATAAAGCGAAAAATATATGCGCCCCAGAGACCGTAGAATAATGACTTTTCCTGTTGCTTTTTGTCAGGTAAGGCCTTAGTTTGCGCGGCTAGGACCACTGCATTGTCAACGGACAACAGACATTCCATTAAAATTAGGGTAAGGATAATCATCCAATCCTTACCGCTGGTTAAAACGTGCAGCCAGTTGCTGGCACTGAAAAACGGCGCGTACATTTTAATAATTGAATTGATAATCGACATCTAAAAACTCTTTTCTAAATTAATCAGGTGCTTTTTATAGTTTTTGCCCAAACGATATTGCCCATAAGTACCATCAGCGTGAATTACCCGATGACAGGGAATAAAAAATAATACTGGATTAAGAGCAACGGCATGAGCAACTGCCCGGACAGCACTAGGCTGGTTAATCGCCTGAGCCAAGTCCTGATAACTAATGGTTTGGCCATAAGGAATTTGTCTTACTTGATTAAGCACTTTGTGCTGCCAAGGGGTGACTATTTGGCTGATACTTAACGGTAAATCAAATTCCTTTCGACTTCCAGTTAAAAATTCGGCTAATTCGTGAATGTAGGGAGCTAGTTTTGCTGGGTCATATAATAACTTTTCCGTTGGATAAAAATGACTGATTGATAAGGTTGGCAAGTCTTTTTGCCCAACATAGGTTAGACCGTTTTTGTTTGCCATTAGCTCAAACGTCATATAGTTAACGGTCAAATCGGCGTAGTAAAGCATTAGAGTTGTTCAAAAACGTCCAGCGCGTCCGCGATAATTGAAGAAATGCCGGCTGCTGGAATTTCGGTCTTATTAATTGCCCAAACTTTGGCGTTATTTTGCCGGTAAGACAATAATTGGGCGAACGGATAAACAACGAAGCTTGTTCCAGAAATAATTACTAGGTCAGAATTTTGCATGGCGTTAACGGACTTGGATAAATTATCGCCGTTGATGGCTTCACCATAGAGCACGATGCCGGGACGAATGATGCCGCCGCAGTTTTCGTGGCGGAAGCTTTTGGCATATTCTGCGTAAGCAACAGGTTGGTGGCACTTGGTGCAGTAAATATCGTAAAGGTTGCCGTGAAATTCGGTCACGTGTTGATTGCCGGCTTTTGTATCAAGATGGTCAACGTTTTGGGTAATCAAGTCGCCTTTTTCATTGCAAAGCTCAGCGATTTTTTGGTGGATGGCGTTAGGCTTGGCATCAGGGAAGTACATGTTATCCATGACAAATTTGTAGAAAAAGTCAGGCCGACTGTTGAGCGTTTCTGCGCTTAAAATGGTCTCGGGACTTTCGGACACGCCATCGTAAATACCGTTTTTGGAGCGATAGTCGGGGATGCCGGAATGGGTAGAAACACCAGCACCAGTTAGAAACGTGATGTGTTGGGCTTGGTCAATGTCGTGCTTTAATTCGGTTATTTGTTTTGGGTCAATCATTAGTTTTGTACCTTTCTTAAAATCAATTCACTATCTGTAGTTTACTACAATGTGGTTCCAATGAACGAGTTTAGTAAGGCAGACTAAAGCTTTTGAGTTTTTAAATCAGACAAATATTATTTGACAAACTGCACTCTACCTGAGGCCCACATGGCATAGAAGAATAGGATTATACAAATTATTGCTGAAATCACTAGTCCTAAAATTATAGCAATGAAGGAATTGATGTTCTTTCTTTGAAAGAACGTAGTTAATGTGTCATTATATCTAATAAATAAAGTCCCAAAACTACCGTAGAAAAATTAAATAGTTTGAACCACGGGCAAATCAAAATTAGAAGTAACTCTACTACTGAAAGAATCTTTACCCATTTATATACCTTAGGGGATAATAATTCGTACATAGTTTCTTTATCTTTAATCATTGATAACTCCAATGTCTAAATTTATTTAACAAATTCAACTCTACCTGAGGCCCACATGGCATAGAAAAATAGGATAGCTGAAGTTATCATTCCTAAAGCGAATGCAAGCAAAATAGCAATAGGACCAATAATTCGATGCTTTTGAAAGAAAGTAGCCAGTGGGTCTACTAAAAGCATCAAATAAGTTCCAATCAAAGATACGCTAAAATCAAACAATTTGAACCATGGAATAATTAAAATCCCAAGTAATACAATTATCGTGATTAACCACGCGAATTTATATCCTTTGGGATTTAAAATTGCTTCTCGCATAGTTCCTTTATATTTATCTTTTATAATTGTCAACTCCAGTCATGTATATACTGCATACATTTTTATATTTTAATAGTATATAAAAGAGGCGATATATATTCAAGTTTGTTTTCATTAGTAGAATTAAGCAAATAAAAATACACGACCCCGGTAAACTATCGGAATCGTGTATTAGCAGTTTTTATAACAAAGGAATATCATGCTTGGCGCATTCAGCGATCATTTCTTTAGGCCAGATGCTGGCTTGGACTTCGCCAATGTGCGCCTTGCCCAGCAGCAACATGCATAGTCGTGATTGCCCAATGCCGCCGCCGATTGAGTAAGGAAGCTCACCCTTTAGCAGCATTTGGTGGAATGGCAACTTTTCACGGTCAAGGCAGTCAGCCTTGGTTAGTTGTTCGTGCAGACTTTCGGGGCTAATGCGAATTCCCATTGAAGAAACTTCCAGCTTTTGTTTGAGTGGTTCATACCAGAAGATCAAATCGCCGTTTAGTTGCCAGTCATCGTAATCTGGTGCGCGACCATCGTGAGGTTTGCCGCTGCGATTTAACTTGTCGCCAATCTTCATTAAGAATACGGCTTTTTCTTCCTTGGCAATCTTGTTTTCACGTTCCTCAGGGCTGATGTCTGGCCAGCGGTCTTCCAGTTCTTGCGTTGTTACGAAGTGGACTTCGTCAGGCAAGCGATAAGTCGAAGCGGGATAACGTTCGGCACATTCAGCTTCAATTTGCTTAATTGCGGCGTAAATCTTTTGCACGGTTTGCTTTAGGGTTTCAATCGTTCGATCTTCCTTGCTGATGACCTTTTCCCAATCCCATTGGTCAACATAGATGGAGTGGAAGTTATCCATTTCTTCATCGCGGCGGATAGCGTTCATGTTGGTGTAAAGTCCTTCATGCATGCCGAAGTCATACTTCTTCAGCGCCATCCGTTTCCACTTGGCAAGTGAGTGGACAATTTCAATTGTATCGTCCTTAGGCATGTCTTTGGCGTCAAAGGCAACGGGTCGTTCAACGCCGTTTAAGTTGTCGTTTAAACCTGTGTCTTTTTCGACAAACATTGGTGCAGACATCCGCTGCAAGTTAAGCTTTTGCGCTAGAATGGTTTGGAATCGTTCCCGAATGAAGACAATAGCTGCTTCAGTGTCACGAATTGTTAAAGTTGGCTGATATTTTTCTGGCAAAATTAAAGTCATGGTTGTTTACCTCCAAAATTAGGTCAAAGAAAAAGCCCTTTGTCCAATTGTCAATTCAATAGGACGAAAGGCTTTTTCCGCGGTACCACCTAAATTGCTCAAACTATGAGCCAACTCATGAAGCACTAACATGCTTCACCAGCGTGGTAACGTACTGGGGACGACGCAACCTACTCTAGTAAAATTTCAGTGCGTTGCTAAAAGGGTTTTTCGATAATTCAGGGTCTGGTGCATTCTCACTAACTGCACCTCACTGAATAGAGATAAATTATTTACTCGTCTTTATCATTGCATTTATTTTAATGATATTTAACACTAATTTTAATAAAATTGCAAGCAAAAATTAATTATATTCGATATGACTATCGAAATTGGGTCACTCTGTTATAATAATAAAGAATAATAGCGAGGAGAATTTTTATGGGAAATTCGACATTTTTATATTTTCTTTTTGATGCTGTAGTGCTTGGCTACACCTGTTACAGCTGGTTCTGGCAAGCAAGCATTGACTTGAAGGGGCGTTATCGAACTTCATCAATTGTCTGGACAGTAATAATCATTTGGGCCGGCTTTGCGTGGGAACTTTTAGAAAAAGGTGATCCGGGCCTGAGTATGTTCCTAGCTATCTTCTTGTTAATGGGAATTATTGATGGCTTTTCCGGTTTAACACCCAAAAGGGCAGTAGTTTCAGGATATATTAGGCGGACAGTTTCTTATCAAGATATTGCCCTAGTAACTTTAATTAAGGTACCCAACCCTAAGAAAAAAATGGTCATTTGCATTCTGACTACTAATAAGCACCAGCAATATTATCTGCGATTTTCTGAAGGGGTTGCGCAAATTATTGCCGTCTTGAAAAATCGCATTGGTCATAATGTTCGAATTGAAGTACAAGATATTTTATAAATAAAAAAGGCAGTTAAATAAATTCTAACTGCTCTTTTTATGCCTTAAATCTTATGATAAACTATTTATGTATTTATTATTTTTTATAGGTATATATGGGAGTATGTATGAAGGTAAGATTGAAAAACAAGAATAACAATATAAAAGAAGTGAAGCTAGGATTTAGCTGGACTGAATTTTTCTTTGGTTGGTGGCCAATGCTAATCAGAGGTGATTTTAAGTGGGCCATCATTTCTTTTGTGATAAATGTGGTTCTATTTATATTTTTAGGTGCATTTTCGGCAGCAGCTTGGTATCCATATACATTGATAATGGCCTTCTTCTATAATAAGCTTTATATTAAAGACCTGATAGCCAAAGGTTATGCACCAATTGACACTGGTGATGAAGAGTTACTGAAGAGCAAAGATGTTGATTTTTAGTTAAATTAAAAGACACAGTTTTGATATGAACCCCGAAATTAGAACAATTTAATTTCGGGGTTTTATTATGGCTAAATTAATTAAACTAGACAAAATTGATATTTATAACTTATGAAAAAACTATCATTTTGGTTCAAAATTACTGAGAAAAAGTTTGTGATAATTTAATGTTTCACACGTAAAAACCAATTTAATTTAAAGGCTGATAGCGAAAACATATTCCTATAGTTACTACAGTTTATTATTATTTTATATAATTTTTAAAATTATAAATAAATTAATTCTGTATTTTAAAAGCGTTTGACATAAGACTAAACCAGAATTAAAATTATAAATATTTAAAGTGCGAAAAAGTAGTATATATGCATGAAAATAAAATAATTATATTTATAGAACTATTAGCACTTATGGGTACATCTACGAGTACGGTGTTTGCTAAAACTAAGTCAGTTACACCTGCTCAAAAATGTCGTTTTCCAGAAGCTACTTCGACGTATGTAATTGATAAGCAATCTAAGTATTATAAATCTGTTTGGAAAAAAGCAGTATCTGGTTGGAATAAGGTAGGATTTGATTGGAAGAAAAGTAGTGATTCAAAAATTCATTTGATGGCTCTTACGATAAAGCAAGATAAACGCAGAGTTAAGAATCCTGCTGATAGATTAAATAAAAAAATTGCGGGAATTTGTCTTACGTGGCGTTATGAAGGTACAAATATAATTGCTAAAGAGGATGTAAAGTTAAATAAAGACGCATTATCTAGTAATCATTATACAAAAAAGCAAGCTATAAATGTTGCAGAGCATGAATTAGGTCATGCGTTAGGATTAAATCATAATTTGCCAGGAAGTAAGTCTGTAATGAACCCAGCTAATAGAATTTATCCCATTAGTAAGCCTGATATTCGAGGAATGAAAAAAATTTATTCTACGTCTGTAAATGATGATTTGCTATCAGGTACTAAAAAACCAAAATTAGTACTAACTGTTTTACGTATAAAAGTAAATTCTTTAAAATAATTTTAATAGTTTTAATTATAATAATGAACGAGGAATCTTTATGAATAAATCTAAATTTATGAAAATGAGCATTAGCTTAGCAAGTGTAGTATTAATGCTTGCTGAGAGTACGATGCCTGTAATTGCTAGAACTAATAAAATTTCTCCTGTTGTTCATAGTACAGTTTGTCCAGTAACAGGGGTAACCAATTTACATACGTATTATTCTGGAAAAACACATAAGATAACATTTAAAGGGAATGTAAGTGGTGTTACTAAAATAGCTTTTAAATATAATAATCGAGTTATTAAAAGTGTTAAGGTTCATAAAAACTTTAACACTACGTTAGCCTTTCATGGATATAAGACCTTTAAAATTTGTGATGCTTCTAATAACACTGTGCTCAGAAAAATTTCTGCAACTGAATATGCAACTAAGAAGCCAAAGGTTTACTCACTTAGAGAGGAAAATAATAGATTACAGGTGCAGGTATATGGCAAAAAAGGTGATATTGTAAAGATTTGGAAGAATAGTAAACCTATATTGAGTAAGAAAGTTATTTCTTCAGGAATAACTACTGTGTCGGTAGCAAATAGTAAATTCTCCAATAAAGCTAAGATTAGCCTGACTATGCATACTCTTGGTAAGAAGACCAGTAAGCCGCATGCACTGTATAAATTGGATAAAAATCAGCAAAATATTATTTATTTTCTGCTTATTTATTCACGAATAAACTACGGAATACTGTAAACTTCGCAGGCAATTTTTACAACTTGAACAAAATAAAAAAAGCTTTTACAGATAAGTGTAAAAGCTTTTTTCATTCAATTATAAAATCGGTGATAACATTCTGGAAAAACTCTGCAAAGTGCGCAGCCAGCGGCCTTGCTTGGCAATCATGTCTGGTGTAAGCAAAGTTGACTGCTTCATATCTTCTTCAAAAGCATGGGCGACTTCACTGGTGAAGTTCTTGTCATAAAAAATCGCAATGTCCTCAAAATTCAGGTCATAAGAACGATAATCTTGATTCATGGAACCAACAGTTGCAAAGTCGTCATCAACGACAATTGTCTTGGCATGGATAAAGCCATTATTGTAAATATAAATCTTGACGCCATAACGCGACAATTCATTGGCGTACCACTGTGTTGCCCGGTAAATGAATGGATGGTCCGGCTTGCACGGAATCATGATACGCAGGTCAACTCCCGACATGGCAATTGTCTGCAGGGTCGCAAACATCGCATCATCAGGAATGAGGTAAGGTGTTTGCAGCCAAAGTCGCTTTTTGGCTTGCGACATTAGCTTCATAATTCCGTTGCGCATGTTGGCGTTGTAATGGTCGGGACCATCGGAAATGATTTGCGTTGCGACATCGCCGGGGTGGATTTCATTTTCATCTAAATCAGGGAAAAGCAGGTGGTTAAAGGTAATCAGCTGACTATCTTTTTGAATTGAAGCATTCCAATCCATGACGAACCGCTCTTGAAGCAGCAGTGAAGCTGAACCAACGATGCGTACCTGACTGTCGCGCCAGTAGCCGAATTTCTTTTTGCGGCTTAAATACTGGTCGCCAATATTAAAACCGCCAGTCCATGAAATCCTACCATCGACAACTACAATCTTGCGGTGCAGGTGGTAATTAATCCGGTACCGCGTAATCATGTTGCGTGATGTAACAAAGGGTAGAACTTGTCCGCCGACTTGGCATAATTGGTTAAACCATGACTTGGTTGCTCCCATTGACCCCCAAGCATCGTAAAGGACACGGACAGTCACACCCTCGCAGGCTTTTCTAATCAACAAATTAAGGATTTCGTTGCCAATATCATCATTATAAAAAGTATAAAATTCCACGTTGATGGTTTCACGGGCATTTTTAATATCTTGAATCATGTCGGCAAACATTGGCTGTCCGTCAGTATAGAGCTTGACCTGATTGTTCTTACTTAATGGCGATTCACCTTGGCGGTCAAAGAAGTGAACGACCATCTTGGCCTTGTTAGAAGTATCTGATGAGCTAATCTTCTTGGGTGCCTTAGTGATTGACTTTTGGACGTTGCTCAGACCGATGTGGTGCTGCTTGTTAATGGCGAAGATGTTTTCTTGTGAAATTCCCCGACCAAAAAAGCCGTACATAATCATTCCAATTACTGGAAAGACAAGTAGGATAATTAGCCAGGCCCACGTTGTTGAAACAGACCGGCGTCTGTGAAAGACAATGTAAAAGGCGAGAATAGTGTTGGTAATAACGATGATACGCGCAATGTCGCGAAGCAGACTCACGGAAATCCTCCAGAATAATAAAAAAGTTACTGTGTCAGGCCGATAAATTTATCGACAATTTTGATAACGAACGGATTATCATGCATCCAGCTGTGCTCGGCGTATTTTTGCCCACGAATTTCAACTTCATGGTATGAATGAGCGCCAGGTGCCAGAATGTAGCGAATACTTTTGGCAGAAATAACAGAAATGAACTTGTCGCTGTTGGTGTTGTCTAGGACGTTACCATAGATGTTCAAGACCGAAATGTCGGGATTGAACCGTTTGCGCCTAAGTAAAAGGTAAATGTAATGCGGATTAATTACCTTGGGGCGGCCATTGGCGTTAAGTCCGTTAACGTTAGGAATATCCCCCATGTAGGTAACACCGTCAAATGGTCCGGCAATCAGGGCACACTTGGTTAATCGCGGAAAGTTCTTCTTGCGGGAAGTACGCATTTCGGTCCGGACAACGCAAGGACAGGCCAATGAATGAGCGACAGCCATATAATTTTTAAAGTGAAATTTTTGTGCTAGAAATGGCAGCAGCATGCGCAGATAATAATCAATCGCGTAGATGCCGATTAATCGCTGGCGGAAGACGACTTGAACGATTGGATGTAAGTCATTAGTCCAAGTACCTTCGAGTTTAAAATTACCTAGTAAATCAATGGTTACTTTAAGATATTTAGGATTATCCTTATCTTTTAAAGCCTGCTTAACCATCACGTTGGTTGTGTAATCGCCGCCGCGAAAGCCGTGAAAGTAGAGCACAGGTATTTGTTCAAAGTTACCAGTTTTTTCTTCAATTACAGCCTTGTCGTCAATGTGCTTTTTGTGCAGGCACAAGAGCGGCCTAGTGGGAGCAATGCTGGCCAAAATTGCCAAAAGGAGCATATTAAACCGACTGGGTTCTTCAGATAGATTATGTTTGCGATTTTTTTCTGCTTCTTCCTTATATTTTTTGGTATTGAAGAACATTGCGCCCACCTTTAAAATAATAATTAATTACATTCTAACATTGCTAACAACTTTTTAGTAAATGAGGTACATATGAAATTTTACGCCGTAAAAAAAGGCCGTGTTCCTGGGATTTATCGTACGTGGGATGCAGCCAAAAAGCAAGTCGATGGGTTTTCTAATGCAGTTTATAAATCCTTTAAGGAAGAAGCTGATGCAATAGAATACATGGACTGGCCGCAAAATAAATCATCACAGCAAATTGGAGAAGTTGCAGGATCTAAGCCAGAATACAAAAACATTGCTTCAAGTAAGCCGCTGCCTCAGAGTGAAGATACATTAGAAAATGCTCTTGCTAAAATTCAAGATTTTAGTAAGCAGGTTGAGTCCCAGCCGTCAACTAAGCTGGCAATTAAAAAAGCACCCAAGAAAACTCGGGTGCAGAATACGCGGACTTATTTTGCGACAACTTATACAGATGGCGGGACACGCAATACCGGCAATTATAAGGGTGGCCACGTTAAGTCGACGGACAAGGCAGCGTGGGCTTACTTAATCGAATGGCAGGAAAAAGACCAGCACAAGTCAACTTATGGCACAAACGGTGAGTTTGGCGCTACTAACAATAAGATGGAATTGACCGCCTTAATTGAAGCTCTCAAAAAGCTGCTTGAACTAAAGTTTAATACCAAACCGCTTTTGTTTGTGCTTGATTCACAATACGTCTTAAATCCGATTACCAAGGGCTGGCTTAAAAATTGGAAAAGGCAGGGCTGGCACAAGAGTTCCAAAGGTGAAATTGCCAACTTAGCTGGATGGCAGGAATTAGATGGCCTGCTTAACCAGTTCACTGATGCCCATTTTGAGTGGACTAAGGGTCATGCCAATAATCGCGGTAATGAGTTTGTCGACCATACTCTGAATAAGTTTATGGATCAGATGTAGTTACTTGATAGTGACAATTGTGCCGCCAAACAAATGACCAAAGAAGCTGGTAATATTATCCCAGAGCTGCTGGAACCAGTTGCGGTTCTCTTGAGTGTTGAGCTTATTGAAAATATCCTTGGCATTCTTTTCAATCCCTTTAGAAAGGGTGGCAGCCTGTTCTTTGAAGTTGTGGTTCTTTAAAGCTCCAGAATCACGCACCTCAATCAGCACATTAATGATTTGTTGCTTTTGATTGTTATTAATAGTGTTGCCAAGGTGGTTGATGTTGATTTGATTATTAACAATATCGTGAATTTGACTGTCGGAAATGTTGTTGCCGATCTTGCCCATTTCTTGCTTGGCACCAGCAATGGCGTTGTTTAATTGGGCATCGGTGTAACCATCTTTGCCCTTGTTTTCCTTAGTGATTTTGCTTAAAGTACCCATTTCATCTTGAGCCGCATTTACTTGGCTTTGGTTTAAATGGTTGCCGGTCTTGGCATAAGCAGCATAGACTCCAGCTAAAGCCCCAGAACCATCAATTGGCACGGCACTGGTCACATAAATGTTGGCGTCGGCAATTCCGGCAGTTAAAGCGGCGTTCTTGTATTGGTTAGCGGTAATTGTTGTAATGTTGTTATTACCCTTGTAATCTAAGATTTGCACATTGATGCCGCTGCCGCTTGCTGTCTTTTGGATCATCGCACTTGACCAAACTCCTGAACTGGTAGTGAAATTATCGCCTGATGGATTAAGGTACTTGACAAGGTCGGAGCCATCAATTGTGATTGTTTGGTAGCTGGCCCCGTTGAGTGGCTCAGTCAGGGTCTTTAGGGTACCGTCACGCTGGGTATCAGTTAATGACGTACCTAAGCAGACAATTGGCAAGTCATCAGCTTTGACCGTTTGTCTGGGCACAAAAACTGCACAAATTGCAGCTAGAGAAACGATTAATGTTGTTATTATCGAAATTGTTTTTTTCATAAGAATCTTAACTCCTTTTGATGTCTTAATTATAATAGGTACTCATAGTAAAAGGTCAAGTTACGATTTCGTGTCGTTTATTTTACGTTTTTTTAATATCTTAGATGGTATAATAAACATAATATTGAGGAGGACCTATGCTCGAGCAACCTGAATTAACTATCATTATGCCAGTGTACAATGTTGCTAAGTATCTAGCGCGGGCGCTAGATCACTTGGCGGTGCAAAATGACATGAACTTTAAGCTGCTGGTTGTCAATGATGGCTCAACAGATAATACACGTGAAATAGCTGAGAGCTATCAAGATCGCTTTCGTTATTTTAAAATTATTAATAAACCAAACGGCGGTTTGTCCGATGCCCGTAATGTCGGCCTAGCAAACGTTGATACCCCGTATGTGACTTTTCATGATGGTGATGATTGGGTTGATCCCGATTATACGGCGTTTTTTGTGCGAGCTTTTCATGCTCATCCGGATGCGGCCATGGTTTCGTGCGGTTTTTGGCTGGATTATGAAAATAAATCGGGTTCAATTCCAGCAACGAAAAAGGTTGTTCACGGGATGAAGCCGAAGTTTAGGACGTATCAATTGGTCAGCAATCCTCTTGGTTCGTTATTCAACAACCGGATTTTGGCAACGTCAGTTAAGGGCTACACGTGGAATAAGGGTTATAAAATCGCGGTCATTCGCCAGCATCATTTGCGCTTTGTGGAAGATCTTGCTTTTATGGAAGACCAGATATTCAATGTCCAATATTTGTCACTGACCGAGGGGTTCTATTGCGATAGTCGACCGCTGTATCATTATTGGCAGCGTAAGGACAGTATGGTGCACAATTTTAACCTGAAAATGATCCCGGATGACTTCAAGGCTAATTATTTTGTAGCTAAAATTGTGGCAAACAGTTTGTGGCATGAGCATCATCACAAGCAGCAAAAACAGCACTTAGTTGAGGCAAGTGAGAGGGATAGGCAATGAGAGAAAAGGTTAACGGCAACGAACTCTACTATAATAAACTAGGTCAGGGTGCTCCGCTTTTATTGTTGCATGGACATCACTTAGATGGCGGGATGTTCGACCAAGTGGTAGCACCACTATCGCTTTATTACACGGTTTATGTGCTGGATATGCGTGGTCATGGTCTAAGTCAGGGCGAGGTTGCCGAGCATTACCAAACAGAAGTTGAGGATTTGGCGGCTTTTATTAAGCAGGTCGATATTCGCGGTTGCTATTGCTTTGGCTTTGATGCCGGTGGACTTGTTGCCATGATGCTTGCCAGTCAAGACCAGCAGATTTTTAAAAAGTTAATGGTTGCCGGCGTCTTCGTTAATGGTAACGGCATTCGGTCTTACCATTACTTAACTGAGGGCGTCTTGCGCTACTTGCATTTTGACCGTGACAGTCAGGTGGAATTAACTGAGAGCTTTATGTCCGTTGACAGCTTAAAGGCAATAACAATTCCAACTTATTGCGTTGTTGGCGAGAAGGATTGGGTCAAGGTTGACCATGTCCGCTGGTATAGCCAGATAATTCCGCAAGGGCAGCTATTAGTCATGCCGCGGCAGAAGCATGACGGCTATGCGGTAAATAGTTTTAAATTATTGAATTTGATGGAAGATTTTTTCAAATAAAGCTGGGTGTAATACTCAGCTTTTTTGTTAGAATTTGTCCCTTTCCTAGTCAGGAAGAGTGTTTTTTGGTTATAATAGACGAAAAGATAGTATTTTTGGATAAAGAGGTAGCTATGAACAAGGAAGAAATCTTGGAATTAATGCATCCAATGAAGTTGATTGGCTTGGGCGGGAATCCGGCTTTAAATGAAAAAATCGCGACAATTTTGAAAAAGCCGTTGATTGAGACTGCGGTTCAACATTTTAGCGATGGAGAAATTCAAGTAAATATCGGCGAAAGTGTTAGAGGCTGTGACGTTTTTGTTATCCAATCAATTCAAGATCCAGTTAACGAAAACTTTATGGAATTGGAAATCACATTAGATGCTTTACATCGCGCATCAGCTCACCAGGTTAACGTAGTAGTGCCATACTTGGCATACTCACGTTCTGATACCAAGACGCGTTCGCGTGAACCAATTACTGCTAAATTAGTTGCTAACTTGTTGCAGTTGACAGGCATGGATCACTTAATTGCACTTGATTTGCATGCTTCACAAATTCAAGGTTTTTACAATGTACCAGTTGACCACTTGCACGCACTGCCGCTTTTGGGTCAGTACTTTTTGGATAATGGGATTGCTTCTAAAGACGATGACGATTTGGTAATTGTTTCGCCTGACCATTCTGGTGCTAAATTGGCCCGGAACTTTGGCCAAATTTTTAATGCGCCAATTGCAATTGTTGACCAGCGTCATGCTCGCTATGATGAAGATGTGCACGACATGATTGGTGATGTTAAGGATAAAAAGTGTATTGTTGTTGATGACTTAATCGATACCGGTTCACGAATTGCTTCTTCAACTAAGTCAGTTATGGCTGCAGGTGCTAAGAAGGTTTACGTTGCTGCAACTCATGCATTGTTGTCACAAGATGCGACAGAAGTTTTGAATGAATTGCCAATTGAACAGATTGTTGTCACTGATACGATCAAACATAAGCGTTATCCAGACAGAATGGTAAGGATTTCAGTTGATTTACTTTTAGCACGAGGAATTAACTGTGTTTATAATGACCGCTCAATGCACTCAATTAATGAAAGCGATTTTAAATAAAAAGCAGCTAATAATGTAAATTATTTTCTATACTGTAATACTTCTCTGACAAAGAACAAATATAAATCTAATTATGAGACTTTTAATTAATATTAGTACATATTTGTTTATTTATTCCACATCATTGTTATAATAAAACAAGATGTATAGGAAAACGGAGAGAGAAAAATTATGGCAAGAAGAAAAAATTTAGAGAGACGAAGAATAATACTAAATAATACATTCCATTTAATTAGAGAGAATGGAATGGATAATGTTTCTTTTCAAATGATTGCAGAGAAGTCGGGGATTTCCAAGTCCCTGCTGCAGTCGTATTATTCACATAAGTCTAAATTGATTGATGACGTTGTTCGCAATCTGCTCAACACCTTGGATCAACAAGTTGAGAAGTTTAACCAAACTGATGATAGTGACATTTGTGCTAGAACAAAGGCATTTATCTACACGATTGCGAAATTAGGAGTTTATGATCGCGGGCTAGATCGCATCATTTCCGAAGTCTTCATGAGTAATGAAACGCTTGATAACTGGAGTCGAATGCTAAACGGTTGGATTGAAAACAACCGCTTGTTTGCTGAGGATAATTATGATCTTGATGATGTGCAGACAGGAATTGCTTTTGTAGTTACCGGTGTTGGCCGACTTTATCATGATCGTGATTTACGTGGTTTATCAGCAGAACAAATGGCCGACTATGCAACTAGTTCATTAATGTTTAGCTTTTTGCATTGTTCACCTAAGCAAATCGAAACTGCACTTGATGATGGGCATAAAATTATCGCTTCAATCGATATTAAAAAGATTCATCACGCAATTGATACCATGTTTGCTGAAGGTAAAGAAATTGTGTGTTAGAAGGGAATAATATGGTAAATGGCGCGCGAACTGGTTTGCGCAGAGTAAATCAAGAGCAGAACACCCAATATAAAAAGGTGCTGTCCTTTATGATTTTCCTAATTGTGACGCTGATTATGATTACTGGAACTTTTTTAAACCCTTTGTTTATGAAAGGGCAAATTAGAACCAGCAACAATGAAGCGGTTGTGGTTAGGCAAGTTAATCGTCATTTTGACACGTTGGCGGAAGCAATTGGCGCTAATCAGAGTGGCAACTCGAATTTATTAACCAGCAAGCAAACCCAGCCAATTGCAGATCACATTATTGATTACACATTTGGCCTTCATTGGTTTAAGTTTGATAATCTAAGGCTAGCCAAGCAGATTTTGCATGATATTGATTTAAATATCGATCAAGGCTCGTCTAGTAATGCGCAATTGGTCCAGGAAAAGTTAAAAAAGCAAAAAGATAATGCACCGCATGAAGTGGTTGCAGCCTTTAGTCTGAATACGATTAGAGTTGGTGCTAATATTGCACTGATCTTGCTCATTATGAATATCGTAATCATCGTAGTGACGATTATTAGTCTGAAGTCATTAATTGAAGAAATGATGACAATGATGACTACTAAGATGCTCATTCATGATGTTACTGCTGCAGGAATGTGGGCTGGTTTCTGGCTGATTTTAATTGCTGGCTTGCTGGCCTTAATTCCAGTTGTATTCAATGTTAGTGGCTTAGCCGTTTTGGGTTATGTACTTGAGATTGGCAGCAGTATATTTTTGGATTTTGTAATTGCTGGCGTCATTGTCTATATTCTGAGTACTATTCCGTGGGAAATTACCTCACCGAATAATTAATAAAAAGGTCCTGTTTTTAAGTAAACAGGACCTTTTTGGGTAAGAAAAATTATACAGATTAATTGGGAGGGATTATGGCAGTTGAGTTTATTCCGGCAAAGCAGGAAGATTTACCAGCAATAGTTGCAATTTATAATCAAAATGTCGCTAGTAAAAGTGTGACCGCGGATTTGCAGCCAGTTAGTGTCAGTCAGCGTCAGGAATGGTTCAATGACCATAACGAAAAGCGGCCATTATGGATAATTGAGGTTAATAACCAACTTGCTGGGTGGCTAAGTTTAGAATCCTTTTATGGACGAGCAGCTTATCACGCAACAGTTGAAATTAGTATCTATCTTGACCGCAAATTTCAACATCAAGGCTTGGGCACTAAGGCACTAGAATATGTAACGGCGCAGACTAAGCGGTTGGAGATTAACACTATTTTGGCCTATATTTTTGGCGCTAACAAGGCAAGTCAAGCTTTATTTAAGGCAGCTGGTTATCAAGTCTACGGTCACTTGCCTAAGGTTGCCGATATGGATGGCCAACTGATTGACCTAGACATTTTAGGTAAAAAATTTGGGTAATATTTCAGTGACTTAATAAAAATAATTTAACGATAACAAGCAGCTAGTATTTTTGCTATAATCATTGTTGAACAATGTAATAAAAGTTTTAAAGGGCGGTGGCTGTTCAATTCCGAGGAGATGGTTGTCTATGGAAACATGGAACAAATTATTGAAAGGGTTAGCAGTTAATGAGCACGTTCGATGCAATTTCTTTGATGTTGCAATTAAGTTTAGTTTTGCTGGCGCTATTGACATATATCAACAGCAACCATCACGACAAATGATTGCAACAAAAAAGACCGTCCCAATCATAACTTTGACCAGTTATAGGATAGTCTTCTGACAAACTTATAATTTTAGCCACCGCTCTTAAAGGCGGAGTTGCTTGTTCAAAGAAGTTCTATTAGCGTAGAACTTCTTTTTAATTACAGTCATATTGTAACAGCTGCAATAACAATATGCAATTATCACGACAGATGATTGCAACAAAAAAAGACCGTCCCAATCATAACTTTGGCGAGTTATGGGATAGTCTTTTAGTTACCCTATAATTAAGTCACCGCTCTTAAAGGTGGAGTTATTTGCTTAAAGAAGTTCCATTAGCGTAGAACTTCTTTTTTAATTATAGCAATATTTAACAGGTTGGGCTAATTTATTCCTGCTTAAATAATTTGAATTTATACTGGCAAATACCGTCAACTTTAACCTCGTATTCGTGACCTGCAATTAGAGGTGTTGTACCTGGCAGATAAGTAATAATTGTTTCAAAATTGCCATAGCCAACATTCTGATAGTTAGTTACGTTGGTTGCCGGATAAGTTTGTGCAGTATCGTTATCCGTGATTGTAATTTGCGGCGTAGTTGTGATCGTTTGATTGGAAAAGTAGAGCGACCAGGCAATTTGTGGATCACTGACTAATTCTATTGGGAAGAGCCCACTGCTAGGATAAGTTACTAATTCTTGACTAGCTGGCCGAAAAGTATCACAGGCGTTGAGAACTTTTTGAACAGAATAACGATAGCCATTACTGCCATAAGCTGCCCCGGTACCAACGCAAGATAAGCGGGTTGATAATAGCCATGCACGGTGGCCAGTATCAAGCCCCGATAAGTTGTAGCGGTCGGTCAGTAGGTCAGTTATGACATCACCGGCTGACTGATTACCTGTATTAAAGTTTAGATTGGCTGTTTTAGAAGTGGCTTGCGCAATTTTCCAAGTAGCCTGTGTAATCTCTTTTGGACGTTTTTCGTAAGGCAAACCGTGTTGGTTAATCAGCGGGTTAGCATTTAATGCTGCTAGGACTGCCGCGGTCTTTTGTGATTTTAAATCAGCTGTTGAATTTTCAGTTACTGGACTTAAGTCAAAAAGACTACGGTAATAATTGATGTAGTCCAGCTGGGTATTCGAATAGCTGGGTGCAAGTATGCCTTCCTTGAAGTGCCGGCTCAATTTGGGCTTAGTTTCATAAAGATTGTTGAGATTAAATGGCGTTTTGTTTAGCGCGGCATATTGTTGCTGGAATTGCTCGACTTTATTGGCTTCAGCTGGTGTAAACTCAGCAGCCATAACAGTTGTGTTGCCGATCGCAAATACCAGTAATAGACTAGCAAGCGTAATTAGCAATTTGCGTGACATTCTAAGCCCCCTTCTTGTAAGTATGAAATTATTATAGTCGATATTTCGTAATTTTTGATTAATTAGGATTAAAAATATAATAAAAGATGTAACGGTAAAAATGTTGGATATTTTTGATTACTGTTATTGCATATGTGTATAAATTATTGCATAATAATAATTAAAAAATATGTTACATTATAATTTTGGTAAAGGCCATGAACTTAAAAACAATCAATATTTTAATCTCTATCATCTATCTTGTGCTGTCTATTTTGGTAATAATCTGTCAACCAATAATGACAATTACACTCCTGTTTTTCTTGCAGTTTTTTTCCATGATACTTTATTTTGCAAGGAAGATAAGTAAAAAGTATTTTGGTTAGTCCAAAGTTCATTAATATTTTAATTTCAATTATGAATATGCTACAATAACCACATAAAGAAAAAAGAACCAAGTTCCAGCTTGGTTCTTAAAAGATGTTCCCGCTTAAAAGGCGGTGGCAAGATTATTTTGACTAAAGAGTCGTCACAAACCTGCCAAAGTATCGGACGGCTTTTTTAGTACAATTATTTTTGGTTGTGCTTGTCGATATAATCGAGCAACGCAAGAATAAACATACCGAATGTAAACATCAGCGTTAATGCATCGTAAACACTCACTAGCTGCTAGTCCTTTCAATAATTTATTCCATGTTTCCATAGACAATCATCTCCTTGGGATTAAACAGCCACCGCCCTTTAGCTTTATTCATCTTTTGCAGTAATTATACAAAGATAATTGTTTGTTAGCAATCTGGGATTTTAAAAAATCTTGGGTTGTGTTTGTGCTAAATAAGTTAATTCTAAATAGAAAAATCAAAAGCAAATTAGGAAAAAACTAGTTTGCTTTTTTAATCCTTAAAAATATTTCAAAAATTACTCTAATTTAAGTTTTTTCTATTAGCTAATGCCGTATAATTAACAGGTGATAACGATAATTAAGAGGTAAAAATAATGACTAAGAAAACACAAGTTGGGTTAATTTTTGGCGGTAATTCATCTGAGTATGAAGTTTCAATTATGTCAGGCCATAACATTTATAAGGCGATTGATAAGGAAAGATTTGAAGTACATCCAATTTGGATTACCAATGATGGCTATATTGCTAGTGAGGAAGACTCGTTTAAGGTTCTTGATGATCCTAAATATACGGTAGCTAATCCACACAAGGTAGCCAATCTGTCTAACTTAAGTGAGTTAGCTAATTTACCGGAAATTGATGTTTTCTTCCCAATTGTCCACGGTAATTTAGGTGAAGACGGTAGTTTACAAGGCTTGTTCCGGATTTTGGATAAGCCATTTGTTGGCGATGATGTGTTAGCTGCTGCAGTTACAATGGATAAGGAATTTACCAAGATTTTGGCTCAACGTGCTGGTGTGCCAGTAGCTGATTGGATTGCCATTAAGCGTTTTGAATATGATGATGAAACTAATCCGAAGCGTGATTATGCCAAGGTTAGTGCTAAACTTGGCGGCGACCTATTTGTTAAGCCATCTAACCAAGGTTCATCTGTTGGGGTGCACCATGTTACTAATGAAGCTGAGTTCAAGGATGCCTTAGCTGATGCCTTCAAGTATGACGATAAGGTATTAATTGAAGAAACAATTCATGGTACTGAAGTTGAAACTGCTGTTTTGGGTAATGACCACCCAATCGTGTCAGGCGTTGGTCAAATTATCAATGCCGCTGGTACTTTTTACAGTTATGACAACAAATATGATGATGATTCCACTTCAAAATTACAAATTCCGGCTGATTTGCCTGAAGATATTGTTGCCAAAGTACGCGACAATGCAATCAAGGTTTATGAGGCAACTGAATGCAGCGGGATGGCTCGGGTTGATTCGACTTTGCGTGCCAGTGACAACAAGATAATTTTGACTGAAATCAATGCTTTGCCAGGCTTTACCAATATCAGTATGTATCCTAAGTTATTTGAAGAAGCTGGAATTCCTTACACTGAATTGATTACACGTTTGATTGATAAGGGAATTGAACGTTACAACCATAAGAAGACTTTACTTCACAAAATTGGTTAATCACTTAGTGCTAGGGAGAACACATGATGACAAGTGATAAGCATAATTTTGAAGAACTACTGGCGCCAGGTGCTACGGCGCGCCAGTTGCATATTAGTGTGGCAACTTTGCGTAAGTATTCGCTGATTGTTGAGCGGATTACGGGTAAGTCTGATTATTATGCCAGAAATAAGCAGCGAGCTCGGCTTTACAGCAAGCAAGATGTGCAGGATCTGGATGATTTTCATAAATTAGCGCAAAATAATGGCTTAACTCTGCAGGAAGCAGCTAGACAAATCTACGCCGTTAGTGATAAGGATGATGAGGCAGGTTCTACATCTGGAAAAGATCAAGAAGTAATGACCACGCCGCAGGCGGTAAAACTGTTAAACGCCTTGCAACAGACAATTAGTCAGCAGAATACGGCAATTAAGGATTTACAAGCTCAACTTAGCAGAATTGAAGAGCAGAATAAGGAGCTTTTGGCTAAGCAGGACCAATTGTCCAAGCCTAAAGACGAGCAGGATTTTAGTGCTTTGCCAGATATTTCTGGAATCGTGTCAGATGATGAAGCAGAATCCGCACCACTTCAAGCAATGCAGGAAGAAAAGCCCCTAACTAAAGAAGAAAAACGGGCACAAGTTGAACTTGATGAAGCAAAATCAAGTCAGCAGCTTCACGATGAGATTTTGTCTAAGGCCAAAGAAAACGCGCAAAAGCGTGCCGAAAGCAACGCCCATCGGACATTGCAGGATATGCAGTTGGAACCAGAAAAGAAGCACTGGTGGCAACGATTTATTAATTTGTAAATAGAAAAACGACTTTTAGTTAAAAGTCGTTTTTTCATGTTAAAATTAGCTAAAATCTGCGCCGTAAGGGCTAGTTTTGCGTTACAGTAGACGAATAGATGGGATGATTATGTTGAAAAAAGTTAAGCGGCGCTACTGGGTGGCGTTAATTATAGCGATTATCGGATTAATATTGACGGTCTGCACTTATTTTGCAACTACAATTTATAGTAAAGATGATGTGGCAGTTATCACGGACCATACGATTAAGGACACTTTAGTGCAGAAAAATCGTGATGTCTACAATAATCATGATGAAACCAGAAAGCAGATTTTGCACCTCAAGATTTTATCTGGAAAATATCGCGGGCGTACCTTTACAGCTCCGAATATCTATTATCCCTCGCAAATGGTCACGCAAAAATACCGCGCGGGGCAGCGGGTATTTGTCAGTATCAGGAGCGGCGATCCGGCAATCAAGAACCCCAAGCGTGATTGGGTTCTGGTCTTGGCGTTAACCGTGACAATTGTCTTAATGGTCTTGGTTGCAGGTAAGGAGTCATTGGGCTTAGTTGTTTCAATGGCATTAAGCTGGCTATTGTTTTATCTTGTAATTATCTGCGACGTGAAGTTAAATGGTTCCTACATTATTCTGTTATTTGGTTTAGCGGATGTTGTGTTCTCGTTCTTCAGCTTGTTAATTGTCCAGGGACTTAATCGCAAAATGCTGGCAACATGGCTGGCGACTTTACTTGGAGTATTCGTTTCCTTTGCACTCTGTTATTTGATTATGCACATTACGGGTGAGTCCGAAATTAAGTATGAAACTGGTGACTACGCGACCCAAGACCCGCGCGGGCTCTTTTTAGCCCAAACTTTACTTGGAATTTTGGGTGCAGTTATGGATGAGGCGACAGATATCATTTCCAGTTTATACGAATTGGTTCAAACTAAGAAGGACTTGACCGCTAAGCAAATGATAGCAAGCGGGCGCACGATGGGTCAGGAAATCATGGGGCCACTGATTAATGTGTTGGTCTTGATTTTTATGTCCGAGGCACTGCCCATGACAATTATCTATTTGCGTGATAATAATAGTTTAAGTTCAGCTTTTGGATTTACCTTGTCGCTGGGAGTGACGCAGAGTGTCATTTCGGCAATCGGAATTGTCTTAACGGTAGTGTTTGCGACCGGCTGCAGTCTGTTGTTTTTAGAAGATAAAAAATGGAAGGCGAGGGCTGACAAATGAGTACCTTAATGGCGTTAATTATTGTTTTGGCGGTTTTGATGACGCTAATTGGTGGTGAAACTGGTATTCGTAGCTTCTTTAGTGTGTTAATCAATACACTGCTTTTGATTTTGGTAGCAGTCTTTATTTCGTGGGGAATTAGTATTCCGGTCTTGATTTTGTTATTTATTCCGTTAAAATTAGTAACAATTATCTTTTTAGGAACTCATGATTATCAAGTTGCTAAAAACTCATTTTATTCAGCGCTGATTGTTTGTTTAATTGATAGCTGCCTGATTTTGGGTTTTCAATGGCTGGCGCAAGCTGCAGGTCTAGGGCCAGAAGCAGGAGAAGTCTTAGTTGGTCTGTCGCAAATGCCGGGTTTGAGTTACCCCCTGATTGCTGTGGCCGTGGCAATCTTTTCAACATTAGGTGCAGTGGCGGAAGCCGCGGTGGCAATGAGTTCCGGTCTATTAGAAATTAAAAAGCACAACCCTGACATTAGCCAGCACGAGCTGCTTGTTAGTGGCGGCAAAATTGGTAAGGATGTGTTAGGAACCGCGATGAACACAATTTTGTTCGGGATGTTCGGCAGTTTTCTCTCATTATTCTTGTGGTATTTCCGCTTGCATTACACTCTGGGTGAAGTTTTAAATGAAAAGTTATTTGTCAATGAAGCGTTAATCATTATGTATTCGCTTATTGGCGTGTTATTAACTGTTCCACTGTCGACGGCTTTTTTGGCACGAGGAATGGCAAAACGTGAGGTGAAAAATGAAGATAGAAGATAAGACGTTAACTAATTTTAATGGTCGTGAATTTAAGATTCATACTTATACTTTGGGTGATATTGGTGACTTGGTAACGGCCAAAAGACCACTAGCTGTAGTAATTCCCGGTGGCAGCTTTGACCATCTGTCTAAACGTGAGGGTGAGCCAGTTGCCTTGGCCTTTAATAATCGCGGGTTCAACAGTGTCGTAATGGATTATAACCTGATTCAAGATGAAGGGGACATCTATCCTGATGCGGGGTTAGATGTTTTGACCACGATTAAATATTATCGTGACCACGCTGCTGAATACCAGATTGATCCAGAAAGAATTGTCACAGTTGGCTTTTCTGCTGGTGGTCATGTTGCCAGCATTGCCAATGACTTTGCGACTTCAAGTAAGTATCAAAAACAGTACAATTTTGCTTGTCAGGATGTTATCCCTAATAAGACAATCTTGGGTTATCCATTAATTGATGTTAATAAGATTGGCTTTGATGTGCCTGATGGCGAAGAAGGCATGATCCCAGAAGATAGGTATCTGCAGGACAGTGCATTAAGTGTTACACGTGAAACTCCAGCAACCTTTATTTTTCATGCGTGGGATGACCAGGTTGTATTAGTTGAGAATACCTTGGAATATGTGGCGGCATTGCGGGCAAAAGATGTGCCGTGTGAAGTTCATATTTTTAATAAAGGTGGTCACGGCTTTTCACTGGGACGCGGCGACATGGTAACTAAGGGTCGCGAATGGCAAGAAAATCCGCACGCGGGACATTGGTTCGACCTTGCTCAAGAATGGCTGACAAGTGAATGGTAATTAAGATGAGGCAATCTGCTAAATAGCAGGTTGCCTTTTTATTTAACTAATATTTTCTAGAATTATTAAGCAAAGGACTTGCAATTTTTGCTAGAGGGTATATAATGCAAATATTTATATCGAAAGAAAGGACATGATTTTTTGAAGTTATTAAAGATGAAACTATTGACAGCAATTAATGGCTTACTGACAGTGAGCAGTTTAATCATGTTGTTCTTTGGGTTATGCAATCAAATTAATGAGTCAGGCAGCTTTTTAGCAGGTGAGCAGACAATCGCAAATAATGCTAATTTAATCATCTTTATGGCAGTAATCGCCATGATGATTTTCGGATTTGCGTTTTTTGCCAGCTGGATCAAGAAGAGAAAAGTTGAGGCACATTTATTACGACACGCGAGACACAGTGCGCACAGAGCGTAAACTGGTTAATTAAAAAAGCTGCATTTTGCAAGTTGCGAAGTGCAGCTTTTTGCTTGTTAAAAGTAGTTAAATATCAATACTTGATGATAAAAAACAGGTATTGAAAAAGCAGCCTAATAATTATTAGACTGCTTTTTATTGTGGGAATTAATAAAAATTAAATTTAATACCAGTTGTGAGCCAACCAAAATCTTTTGGCGTTAACCCATGAACCATAGCGACCGTAAACGTAATTATCAGCGGTTCTGTCTTGGTTCTTCTTCGAATAATCACCGTGCAGGTAGCCGATATTTAATTGGTATTTACCGTAACAAGAACCGTTTCTTGCTGAGTAGTTGCCGCCGGACTCTTGCATGGCAATCCAGTTTTTAGCTGCTTTTTCAGTTTTGGATAACTTACGTGCGGCTTGAACAGTTTGAGTATTAGTGTTAGTGGTTGTTTGGACAACTGCGGTAACACCTATGGCAAGCGAGAGAGCCGCGATTAATTTAAGGATAAAAGGTTTAATTTGTTTCATTTATTTATTCATTCCCTGTAATTCGTTAATTTTTACTATTGATTATAGTACACTAGCAATATTTCATTGTTGTTACAGAAATAACACATGGACCTTACAATCAAGTTTTAATGTTATTTCTGTACATTTTTGGTAGAATTTATAATAATGACTAATTCAGGAGGCAATTATGGCAGTAAAACATTTTTACGAAACTTTTCACCCAGAACATTATGATTTGTTCATAGATGTTAACCGTGAAAAAAAGACGATTACTGGTACCTCAACCATTACTGGTGAGGCACTTGAAGACACAATTTTAGTCAACCAAAAGTACATGAAAATTGCGGCAGTTAAAGAAGATGGCAGGGACGTGCCGTTTACTGTTGATGATGATAGAGAAGCAATTAAGATTGACTTGGGCAAGACTGGAACGGTTACCGTTGCTATTACTTATAGTGCGCCGCTAACTGATACTATGATGGGAATTTATCCATCATATTACATGCTTGATGGTGTCAAAAAGCAGATTATTGGTACCCAGTTTGAAACGACTTCCGCAAGACAAGCTTTTCCGTGTGTTGACGAACCGGAAGCCAAGGCAACATTCAGCTTAGCAATTAAGTATGATGAGCATGAAGGTGAGACAACGATTGCCAATATGCCAGAAGTCAAAGTTGAAAATGGCGTGCACTACTTTGAAAAGTCAGTTAGAATGTCCAGCTATTTGGTTGCCTTTGCCTTTGGTGAATTGCAGTCCAAATTAACGGAAACCAAAGATGGCGTTAAGGTCGGTGTTTTCGCAACCAAGGCGCATAAGGCTAAGGAATTAGACTTTGCCTTGGATATTGCTAAACGAGCAATTGAATTTTATGAAGAATTTTACCAGACTAAGTACCCATTGCCGCACTCATGGCAATTGGCATTGCCAGACTTCTCTGCTGGTGCAATGGAAAACTGGGGCTTAGTTACTTACCGTGAAGCCGCAATTTTACTTGATCCTGACAACGCGACAGTTGAACAAAAGGGTTACGTTGCTAGTGTCATTACGCATGAGTTAGCTCACCAATGGTTCGGTGACCTTGTAACCATGAAGTGGTGGGATGACTTATGGTTGAACGAAAGTTTTGCTAACATGATGATGTATCTGTCAGTTGATGCAATGGAGCCTAGCTGGGATGTTTGGAACAATATGTACCAAACTGGTGAAGTTCCGTCAGCTTTAAACCGTGATGCAACCGATGGCGTGCAGTCAGTTCACGTTGAGGTAGAACATCCAGCAGATATTGACTCACTCTTTGATAGTGCAATTGTCTATGCCAAGGGTTCAAGAATGCTGGTAATGGTGCGTCAATTGTTAGGCGACGATGCTTTACGTAAGGGACTCAAGTACTACTTTGACCACCATCAATTTGGCAATGCCACGGGGGACGACTTGTGGAACGCCTTATCAACGGTAACTGACTTAGATATCGGTAAGATTATGCACACTTGGCTCGACCAACCTGGCTATCCTGTTGTCAGTGCGCGGGTTGAGAATGGTCATTTATTATTAAGCCAAAAGCAATTCTTTGTTGGTGAAGGTAAGGATGTTGGCCGCACTTGGGCAATTCCGTTGAATGCTAACTTTACCGCACCGCAAATTATGACAGAGCAAGAATTAGACTTAGGTGACTACCAGACGTTGCGCGCTGAAGCCGGTCATGCTTTACGCATCAATGTTGGTAATAATTCTCACTTTATCGTTAATTATGATGAAACCTTAATGACTGACATTATGAATGAATTGGATACCCTCAAGCCAGTTGATGAATTGCAATTATTGCAAGACTTAGGGTTATTAGCAGAAGGCAACCAAATTTCTTACGCTGAAATTGTGCCATTATTGCCAAAATTTGCGGCTTCAAGATCAAATATTGTAATTAATTCCTTATTTAGTTCAGCTCGGCAATTACGTAAGTTTGTTAAGCCAAATTCAGTTGAAGAAAAGAACTTGAAGGCCTTCTTTAACCAATTGTCAGCTAAGCAAGTTGAACGCTTGGGCTGGGAAGTTAAGGCAGATGATAATAGTGCTGATTTGCAAATGCGGCCAATTGAATTATCTGCTGCCTTGTACGCTGATAATCAGGCCGTGATTGATGAAGGACACAAGATTTTCGCTGCGCATCAAGATGATTTGGCTGCAATCGAGGCATCTGTAAGACCATACGTTTTAATTAACGAGGTTAAGAATTACAATGAAGCGGGCTTAGTTGACCGTTTGATTAAGGAATACCAAACAGCAGTTGATCCTTATTACAAGGAAGATTTGCTTGCCGCAATTACCAGTACTAAGAATGATGCTGAGATCAAGCAAATTGTAGCTGACTTTGAAGATGCCGATGTTATCAAGCCGCAGGATTTGCGGACCTGGTACTACAATATCTTGGCTAATCCTCAAGGTGAACAAGCTGCTTGGGACTGGCTGCGTGATGAGTGGTCATGGCTGGAGAAGACGGTCGGTGGTGACATGGCATTTACCAGCTACATCACTGTTACTTCTAGAGTGTTCCACACACCAGAACGGTTAGCTGAATTTAAGGCTTTCTTTGAGCCTAAGGTTGACCAACCTGGCTTGGGTCGTGAAATTATCATGGACACCAAGGCGATTGCAACCAAGGCAGAGTTAGTTGAGAAAGAACAAGCTGCTGTTAATCAAGCAATTAAAGATTAAATTCAATTAAAGTTAAAAGAGCATTACTGTTCTCTAGGTAATGCTCTTTTATTTTGTTAATTGTGAGTATAAGATTTAATTTTTATTAACATTAGCTGTATAATTGTAAGGTACTGTCTAATTAAAGGAGCTTAATTTTAATAATGAAGGAAAAAAATAACGATACGGCGTTCTTTGGCCAACCTAAAGGGTTATCAACGCTTTTTTTCACTGAAATGTGGGAAAGATTTAGTTATTATGGGATGCGAGCAATTTTATTGTTCTACATGTATTACGCGGTAAGCAAGGGTGGTTTGGGCATGAACCAAACTACGGCTGCTTCGGTAATGTCAATTTATGGCTCGCTAGTCTATCTATCAAATATTGTCGGTGGCTGGTTGTCCGACCGGGTCTGGGGCCCGCGCAAAACCGTCTTTATCGGTGGCGTTTTAATTATGTTCGGTCACATCGTCTTATCTTTGCCGATGGGACTAGTTGCACTTTATGCTTCGATTGCCTTGATTGTTGCAGGTACGGGATTGTTGAAGCCTAATGTCTCTGACATGGTTGGTGGCCTTTATTCCGAAACTGACCGGCGTCGTGATGCTGGCTTTAGCATGTTTGTTTTTGGAATTAACCTAGGTTCCGCAATTTCACCAATTTTAGTACCTTGGGCTGCTAATGGCTTTGGTATTCACATGTTTGGCAATGAAATGAACTTCCACGCCGGCTTTTCACTGGCTGCAATTGGGATGTTCTTTGGCTTAATGCAATATTATTTTGGCGGGAAAAAATATCTCTCAAATGAGAGCTTGCTGCCAACTGATCCGATCGATCACGATAGCTTAATTAAGATTTTGAAAAAGTCAGCAGTTGCCGTGATTGCCGTTATCGTATTGTTAGCCATTATGGCAGCTTGCGGTCAATTAAATATTGCCAATGTTATCTTATTGATTACGATTGTGGCAATTTTACTGCCGATTTACTTATTTGTCGTTATGCTGCGGAGTAAAAAGGTAACCAAGATTGAACATTCACGTGTTCTCGCATATATTCCACTCTTTATCGCTGCTGCCGTATTCTGGGGAATTGAAGAGTCTGGTTCAGTTGTCCTAGCTCTATTTGCGCAAGAACGGACGGTTCTTCATATTGGTAGTTGGCATTTTGCTGCCGCTAACTTCCAGACGCTTAATCCGTTATTTATCATGATTTTGACGCCATTCTTTGTTTGGTTGTGGAGTAAGTGGAAGAAGCAGCCAAGTGCTGCCGGTAAGTTCTCATGGGGCTTAATTTTCGCTGGGTTATCCTATGTAGTGATGGCAGTTCCAGGTCTACTTTACGGTACTGCTGGCCGCGTTAGTCCATTTTGGCTTGTCGGTTCATGGTTTATTGTTGAAATTGGGGAAATGCTGATTTCACCAATTGGCTTATCAGTTACAACCAAATTGGCACCAGCTGCTTATAGCTCACAGATGATGAGTATGTGGTTCTTAGCTGATGCAGCAGGACAAGCAGTCAATTCACAAATTGTTAAATACTTCTCTACTGGTACTGAAATTCAATATTTCTTGATTATTGGTGGCGTAAGTATTCTGCTAGGCTTGTTGATGTTCTTCTTAGTTAAGAAAATTGACAGCTTAATGGCTGGAGTTCACTAATTAATAACAAAAAATATCCGTTAGTTATTAGGACTAACGGATATTTTTTGCTTATTTAGTTATAAACGATGACGGCTTCGTGCTTAACAACATTGTGCCAAACCTGTTTGATTTCACTTGGCTTAATATTAACGCAGCCGTGTGAACCACCACGTAAGTATGCCTTCTTGCTCCAATCGGTGCGCCAACTGGCATCGTGCAGACCGCAACCGCTCAATGTGAATGGCATCCAATATTGAACTTTAGAAGCATATTTAGAACCATCGTCATTGCGGCCGCGCAGTGTTGCCGGTGACTGCTTGTCTTGGATATACCAGACGCCTTGCGGTGTTCGGTTGCCCTTGCCGCCGTCCTTAGTTCCTGTAACAACGTCAGTCAGGTGAACTGCCAGCTTACCTTTTCGAACAATCCAAACCTCCTGCTTTTTAAGAGAAACGACAACGTAATTATCGCCAATACCGTGGTTGTTCTTGCCGTAGCCTAGGCCATAAGTGCTGTAACCAAGTCCATAAATATAATCTTGACCGTCAATTGTCTTGGTCTGGTTCAGATAGGCTTGTTCAACCGCTGTTTGGGCCTTTTTGACATAAACGCCCCAGCCGTAACTTTGGTTTTTGACCGTGATTTTGTTGCTGCTCAGTTTAGTTTTACTTGGTACGGCAAAGGTGTAGCTCTTATGCAAAGTTGAGACATCCTTATCAATTTGGTTGAGCTTAGCGGTTAAGTTCTCAACATTATTGAAGGAATATTTGCCATTTTTAAAAGTCAGCTGGTTAATCATTTTCTTTGCGGGCAAGTTATAATTTTTGCCAGCGACTTGATAATTAATCTTCGCTTTACTAATAGTTTCGAGCTTTTTGGCGGCCGCCTTTAACTGCTTAAAGTCATAAGTATGACTTTGCTTGTCGGGCATTCTTGTGTGCTGCTCTTTGAAGTAAGTCGCTACTGTGTCCGCGTCAATTGTACTAGTGTCAGGATCGCGTTCAATGGTGACTTTGCCGTTTTCAAGTAAAGCCATGTTATTGGCGCGAGCATTAATCTTACTGGTTGCCTTATTGACCGTTAGATTGCCAACTTTTACACCATAAATGGTGACGTTAGGATTGAAGTGGTCAACGGCAAACTCGCGTGCCCGCTTTTCGGAGGCAACATGGTTATTGTATAAGACTACACCAAAAATAACGGCCAAAATCAAAATAACGCCAGCAATAACTAAGTAGAGGTTATTGCGGTGATTGTACCTTTTTAAGTCTTTTCGTGATTGCATAAATTTACCTACTAAAAATCAAACAAAATAAAACACCTGTAAGATGATCGCTGCTACAGTTTATCATCTATTACAAGCATAGTAAAACTTATCAACAAAGCGGGTTATCTGTGATAATAACTGGATATGTATTTAATTAATTATAGAATATTTTTTGTTACTTGGGAAAGATTAACTTATAATACGTAACATTAAGGTGGCAAAATTATTGTTAGGGGGAGTAAGAAAATGGAAAATGAACCGTTAGTTTTTGAGTTAGGAATTGCCAAGGGTAAGCCGCACTCATACCGTAAGACACCGCGTAAGCCGGTCTGTCCCTTTTGTGAAGTTGACCAATTAACGGATATTTATGAAAAACGCGGCGAGATGATCTGGCTGCATAACAAATTCCCGACTTTGCGCGATACTGTCCAGACAGTGTTGATTGAATCTAACAATCATGCTGGTGATATTGCTAATTACACTCCCACTTATAATCGGAAACTCATGCGTTTTGCTCTGGCGTGCTTTAAAAAGATGAATGATAGCGGCAAGTACAGGTCTGTTCTGTGGTACAAAAATTACGGGCCGCGTTCTGGCGGCTCGCTTGAACATCCGCACATGCAGCTGGTTGGTTTAAAGCAGCTTGATGGCTACAAATATCTTCAGCAAAATAATTTTGTCGGGATTTCCGTGTTTGATAATCAGGACGTTGAGGTCAATATTGCCACGCATCCGGTTCAAGGCTATGACGAGCTAAACATTAATCTGTTAAAAGATTCAGGTCAGGATTTATGGTCTGACTGGATTCAGAGCGGTGTTAAATACATGCTCAATATCATGTTTAACGGTCGCTGCACATCGTATAATCTATTCTTTTATCCGCGTGAAGATGGCGGTATTTGTGCTAAATTAATTGCTCGTTTTGAGGCGCCGGCATATTTTGTTGGTTATAAATTATCGCAGGTTGATGATGAAAAGACGCTGCAAGTTGAGGCAGAGCAATTTCGCCATTTTTTTGATAATGGTTCACAGCTTGAATAAGGTCGTTGCCAGACACGGTTTAGCAAATTTTTGGTAAGATTAATGGTTAAGACAGCCAGTACAAATTTTATCAGTAATATATTGTAAGTATTTATCAAGGAGAAGCACATGCACAGAAAAGAAACGCGTAACTTAGCAATTACCGCAGTATTTGTTGCAATTTTTTTATTACAGACTTTCGTTCCTAATATTGGTTATATTCGAATCTTGCCGACATTGCCGGCAATTACGACCGTACCGCTGACAGTAGCCGTGTATTCATTATTAATGGGACCTAAGGCAGGAACGCTTTTTGGCCTTTTCTGGGGCTTGTTGCGGCTCTTTCAGGCATATACACAGCCGGGAGACATTGTCAGTTTGATGCTGTTTCAAAATGTCTTTATTTCTCTTGTACCCAGCATTTTGGCGGGGCTATTCCCAGGGCTAATTGGCCGCATGTTTGAACATAAGTCGGGTAAGGTGAAGGAATTGGGCTACATCTTGGCTGGGGCAGTTACATCCTTGACCAACACCGCGATGGTAATCTTACTGACAAGTGTTATCTTTATGGGAAATGGTAAATTGGCAGCAAGCATGGGGCATTTTGCACCGGGAACGCCGCTAATTGTGATTTTGATTTTGGCATTAGGGATGAACGGCTTAATTGAAGCAATCTTCACGGCAGTTATCACGCCAATTGTTGTTACCCCAATGAAAACAGTGATGAAAAAATTACGGTAGAGTAAACGGCCGTTAATAAACTCAAGAGCAGGTTACCTGCTCTTTTTTTATGGCTGAAATTATATTAAAATAAATATGTTCGAAAATTCAATTAATTAGTGGGAGAAAATTAAATGAAAAAGTGTCCAAGTTGTGGTGCATTAATGAACGTTGACGTAAATTTTTGCACTAATTGTGGTGCGGATATTCGACAAGTTGCGCAACAGCAGGTTAACCGTGCGGATATTCAAGCAGAAATTAATCGTGGTCAGGGTACAGCTGATGAAACATCACGGCAAAATTCCGACGACCAATTACAAAAATACTGGCATTGGCTCGTTAAGTCGTGGCGGCATCCGTTTAGTGAGCAGGAAAGTGTTAACTGGTATGGCGCAATTACGTTACTGATTGAGGACGTAATCTTTGCCTTAGGGCTATATATTGGCATGAGCGGGATTTCCAGCCAATATATCAATGGTCAACAATTGCCTGTCTTTACCGGGATTTCTTTTGGTACGGCACTTGAAGTTCTGTTTTTTGTCATGCTCTTAGAAGCAGCGATTGCTGGGGCCAATTATCTGGCGTATCTGTTTATTTATGGTCAAAGACGCAGTTTTATTTCGTTTTTTAATTATGCCATTCAGGCATCTAACCTCAATGTTATTTTGATCGTAGCTGCCTTTATTTTTATGATGCTGGGTATCGGCGGCAAAGTTTTTGCCGTATTGTTGTGCCTAATTTGCTTTGGCATTTTTGGCGATGCTTTCCAAGTAGTCTTATTGGGCGACACCAACCCAGTGCGTGACAAAATGTATGGCTTCCTAATTTCCTTATTTGCCAATTTTATTGTCGGATTAATTTGGCTGGCGGTTGTTTATAATACCGTTATTTTGCAGTTTATTTCGTACTTTACCAGGCTATAAGTTAAGGGAGGTTAATTATGGGAGAGAAAAAATTTTGTCCGCAATGCGGTAACCAAGTAGAGGCAAGCGTTAAATTTTGTCCACATTGTGGTGCAGATCTAACAGACGTGGCGACTGTTCAGCCGCAAGCAAAAGCTAATTCGGCTAAAATGACTGGTCAGCACACGCCACCTAAGTCGCGCCAGCAGGTTAATCAAGTTGCGGCACCGAAAAAACAGCCGCTCAAGAAGAAAACCAAGGTTACTTTGTGGCTAGTGGCAATTGTCGTGGTTTTATTTGGCGGCTTTTATGCTTGGGGCAGTAATCATTACAGCCGCAACAACCAGATTGACCAGATTATTGTTAGTTTGAAGAACCCGCAAATGGGTTTGGCACAATATGTGACAACTGATGACCATACTATCAAGGTAACTAACGATGCTTTGAAGCCGCTGCAGAAGTATTATCAATCGCACCAAACAACGGCTAACAATTTGAGTATGAATTTAAAAGCCGGCGGCAGTACCAGTCAGATCAGCCTAGTACAGTCGGGCCGCTATCTGCTGCTTTTCCCGAAGTATACATTGCACATCAATACGTATACCCCGCAAGTGAAGACCAATCATCGTGACACCCGCGTGTTAGTCAACGGCAAGTCAGGTGGTCAAGTTAAGGGCGACGCGGACAGCTATTACAAGAAATTACCGCCGCTGTTTCCTGGTAAGTATCACCTTGAAGTTGACTCTGTTGTGTCAGGGCGTGAGCTCAAGGCTGACTCGACAGTCAATGTTTGGTCGAACAAAACGATTAACATGAATATTAAGACAGCGACATTTTCAATTGCTAGTGTTCCCGGCGGGACGATTTATATCAATGACAAAAAAGTTGGCGTTCTGAGCGGCAATGGCAGTAAAGTTTTCAAGAATTATCCAATTACCGATAATATGGAAGTCTATGTCACGACGACTTTTGGCAGTCAAACGATTAAGTCGCAGTTGATTACTGACTTGCCAGAGGCAATTGATAACGGCGACAGCGATAGCAACATTAGTGATGATGTTGATTTTGATGATGACGATCATGTGGTCTTGAAGCCGCAATGGAAGGGGCTAATTGATAAGAGTGACGCGGAGGATTTGTTAAAGGGCGACTTTAATGATCCTGAAAGTGAAGACTTTATTGGCGGCAGTGACAACAGCAGCTATCAAGAATTGCGCAAGATGCTCAAGGGCTTTGACCGCAATGACTCCACGATTTCCTATGATATGGATTGTGACATCGTTTCAATTAATCCGGCTCCGAATGATTCCAGCAGTGTTATTTACAAAATCACCTATACCTTTGAAAAGGATAACGGCGACGAGCATACCCAAGTGATGCTCTATAAGGGTGCGATTTTGCAAGAAGACAGCGATAAGCAAAAGATTAAGTCAATCGGCAGCGGGGCAGTTATCAGTGATAAGACTGATAAGTCCGGCGAAGATGACGATGATGATTAACTAAATAATGACTAAAAGATAAATCTTTCTAAAGAAATTGAAGGATTTGTCTTTTTTTATGATTTTGTTTGACAATTTACCAGATTACATATTATTGTATTAGTTAGATAGTACAGATAAGTTTTTGAAGAGGATGAATTATGACTGAAATTTTACGGGTAGATCAAGCTACTAAAACTTACGGTAAACGTGGTGAAAAGCAATACCAAGCACTAAAAGGGGTCAACTTTGGTGTTGATGCTGGTGAATTTGTGGCCATCATGGGTGCGTCTGGTTCCGGTAAGACAACGCTGCTTAATATTTTGTCAACTTTGGATAAGCCGACAACTGGCCATGTGTTTATCAATCATGAAGATATTAGCACTTTGAATGCTAATCAGATGGCGGACTTTCGAAGCAAGCAGATTGGTTTTATTTTTCAAGATTTTAACTTATTAGAGAATCTGACTAATCGGGAGAATATCGCGCTGCCATTAACCCTTCAAGGCGTACCGGCACGTAAGATTGATCCGCTGGTTGACAGGATTACTGAGAGACTAGGTATTAAAGAGATTTTGGCTAAATATCCGGCAGAATTATCTGGTGGTCAAAAGCAGCGGGTTGCTTCAGCACGGGCTCTAGTTCATGAACCAGCAATTTTACTAGCTGATGAACCTACGGGGGCACTAGATTCAACCAGTGCGCGCGAATTGCTTGATACGATGGCAGACTTGAACCAAAAAGATGGAGTAACCACGTTGATGGTAACTCACGATCCGTTTTCTGCTAGTTTTGCTAATCGGATTTTATTTATTAAAGACGGTAAGATCGGCGAGCAACTCTTAAAGAAAGATCAATCAAGACAAGACTTTTATCACCTGTTAATCGAGCATTTGGGCACCGAAGAATAGGAAGTAAGTTATGATTTGGAAATTATCGCTTACGGGAATTAAAAGCCGGCTGAAAGACTATCTTGTCCTGTTTTCGGGTCTAGTTGTTGCCAGCATGATCTTTTATATGTTTCTAACTTTGGCAATTAATCCGGCCTTTTTAAAAAGTAACAGCGGAATATTGCAAGATAATCTGATTACTTTTATTTTTGGCTTCGGCATTGCCTTGTTAATGATTATTACTGTGGTGTATCTGGTCTATGCCAACTCGTTTTTACTTAGTATGCGTAAGCACGACTATGGTATGTTTTTAACGTTAGGAGCTAAAAGTTCACGTATCGGGTTGTTGATTTTTTGCGAAACACTCATCACGGGATTGCTTGCGGCTGCGTTAGGGATAATCCTTGGCTTTGGTTTAACAGCGTTAGTTGGTCACCTGTTAATCAGCAGGTTAGGCTTGGTAATTGCTTATTTTCAAGTGATTTTGCCCAGTGCGATTTTGGGGACACTTGCCTTCTTTATTGTCGTTTTCTTTTTGGGTGCGTTACGTAATGTTTATAAATTAACCCATACTAAAGTAATTGATTTATTGCATGAAGATCAGGAACCGGCAAAGTTTAAGCGGCGGCCAGTTTTACATTCGATTGAGGCAGTCTTGGGCTTAGTCTTATTAGCTGCTGGGTACTGGATTATGCAACAGCACGGGCTGGATCCGTTTAATGTCATTCCAATTGCCTTAGTAACGATTGTTGCTGGATCATATTTTGTTTTTAATTCTTTATTTACGGCAATTATTGGCTATTTGATTAATCAGCGCAAGTTTTCTTATCGCGGCATTCGCATGTTTACTTTAGGGCAGTTAAAGTTTCGCTTGCATGATTACACTAAAATTTTAACAGTGATTTCGTTATTGTTTGCTTTAGCTCTAGGCGCAATTACCGTCGGCCTTAACTTTAATTCTGAAAAGGAAATGACGAAGTCGAGCATCTATTATGATGCAACGATAATTAGCAAGTCTCCAGCCGTCCAAAAAGAATTAGCAAAGGTATCAATCAAGTCTAAGCAAACTTACCATTATAAAGAAACTAGACATGGTCTGTATTTTAACCAAGCAGAATTTAAGAACCAGCCAATAAAAACCGTTGAGACTAAAGGGCAAGGGGACAATCTCACTTGGTCTGAAAAGACACTGCCCACAAGTCAGCTTGACCGTGCAAGGACCGAGGCCAACAATGAATTTGGCAATCTGCTTCCTAACGGCATAGCGAAAAAGATTCGCTTGGTTTCTGCCGCTAGATTAGCCAAAGTTAAGGGCCAACAAAAGTTCATCTCGCTAATTAGGGTTAATGACTTTGACAAAGACTACTTAGCATTGCTTAAGATTGAACAGCTGCAGAATAAAGAAACACCAGCATTTCACACTGTCTATACTGGCAGTAAGCCATATTCCTATCAGGGAATATTGGGGATAGTCAGCGGGTTTGAATTCATGGGCTTCTTCTTAGGACTGGCGTTCTTAACAATGTTGGCATCAACTTTGATGTTTAAGGTTTTGAGCAGTGCAGCCAGTGATAAATTACGGTACCAAATGCTGTTTAAGATCGGTACTAGGCGGCAAGTCTTGAAGCGATCAGTCGCTGAAGAAATCGGCATGCTGTTTTTAATACCCGGTATTTTAGGAATTATCGACGTTTTGTTTGGCTTGCAGCTATTTAGAACAATTTTATTACGGCCGTACGCTGGAATTTGGCTGCCGTTTAGTATTTTTATTGTTTTGTATTTCTTCTATTATGTTTTGACAGTACATCTTTACGAAAAAATCGTTCTGGCAAAAAATTAGGGAGAGGATAAAGAAATTATGATTTGGAAATTATCGCTTACGGGGATTAAGAGCAGGTTAAAGGACTATCTAGTGCTGTTTTCTGGGTTAGTTGTTGCCAGCATGATCTTTTACATGTTCTTGACGATTGCAATTAATCCGTCATTTATGACCCATGATGTAAATGCTCCAGCTAATTATCTCAGCTTTATTTTTGGGGTTGGGATTGTCTTACTTGTGATTATTACGCTGGTCTACTTGATGTATGCCAATTCTTTTTTGCTGAATATGCGCCAGCATGACTACGGGATGTTCATGATGCTGGGGGCAAGAAGCTCACGGATTGGGATGCTAATTTTTTGTGAAACCTTAATTACTGGGATCATAGCGGCAATTGTTGGGATCATTATTGGCTTCGGGTTAACCGGACTAGTCGCCAACCTCATTATTGGTAACTTGGGCCTGCATATTACCCATTTTCAAGTAATTCTACCGAGTGCAATTTTATGGACGTTAGTCTTTTTTGTAATAATTTTTATCATTGGGGCAATTCATAATGCCCGAAAGCTCACGCGCAGTAAGGTAATTGACTTACTTCACGAAGATCAAAAGCCGGTAAAATTGGGTCAACATCCTACTTGGACTGCAATTCAGGCTATTCTAGGCGTTGTGCTGCTGGCAATTGGCTACTATGTACTCAATTTGTCGTCAGCAATGATCTTTGTAATTGTTCCGGTTGCTTTAGTGACCATCGTTCTTGGGTCATACTTTGTCTTTAACGCATTACTAATAGCAGTTATCAATTTCTTGTTAAAGAAAAAGAGCTTTTCCTACCGTGGCATCCGGTTGTTTACGTTGGGGCAATTGAAGTTTCGCTTGCATGACTATACCAAGATTTTAACGGTGATTTCATTGTTATTTGCCTTGGCATTAGGGGCAATCACAGTTGGACTGAATTTTAACACGATCAAGGATCAAGCCAAGACTAGTAGTTATTACGACGGCACCATTGTCAGCAATTCACCGCAAGTTAACCAGCTGAAGGCTAAGTTGACGATCAAGGATGAGCAGACATTTTACTATAAAGAAACGGCTAAGTATTTATACTTTAACCAAGCAGAATTTGTTCATCATCCGGTTAAGACCATGCGTTTTGAGCAGCAGAATGGTCAGGCAACTTATCACTTACAAACATTGCCGACTAATAAGCTCGATAAGCCAGGAACAACTGCCAATGAAGTTTTTGGCAGTATGGTACCGAATGGAACGCCGAAGGTGATTCAATTAGTTAATTCGCAGGAATGGCAAAAAATTGCTGGTAAAAGAGAGTTCGTCCAATTTATTAGGGTAAAGGATTTTGACAAAGATTACCCGACACTTTTGAAATTAGGTCAGCTGCAAGCTAAAGAAAAATCCAGCTACGGTGATGTTTTCCAGACCAGTAAGGCGTATGGTTACCAACTGATGCTGGGCATGGCGAGCGGTTTTGAGTTTATGGGCTTTTTCTTAGGGATTGCCTTCTTAACAATGCTTGCGTCAACGTTGATGTTTAAAGTATTGAGTGGGGCAGCAAGCGACAAGGTTCGTTATAAGATGCTCTTTAAGATTGGTGTTCGCAAACGCATCTTGCGTCGCTCAATCAGCCGTGAGATCGGAACTTTATTTTTGGTGCCGGGAGTTTTAGGTGTGATTGATGTTTTATTTGGCTTGAAGCTGTTTAAAGCACTATTGCCTAACCCATACGCTAATATCTGGGTGCCGTTTTTAATTTTTATTGTTTTGTACTTCTTGTATTACGGCTTAACCGTTAAGCTTTACGAACGAATTGTATTGACAAAAGAATTATAAATAAAAGGCTGCAAATAATTGCAGCCTTTTTAATTTGGTCTAATTTTGGTGACTTCACCACTAGTAATTGTGCGTAATTGACCGTGGCAGTCAAGAAGCAGGTTTGCCTTTCGGTCAAGTTTGACGGCAGTCCCCGTAATTGTCTTTTGTCCCAATTTAACAGTGACTTTTTGCCCAAGCATTGGCAGATGCTTTTGGTAGTCCGATAAGAATTCTCCTTGGGCAAAATTTGGCAGAAAAGACAAGATGTTTTTAATTAGTTCTGCTACAAAAATGCAAAATTGTTCGGTACTTGGTGGCTCAGCCAGCAAATTAGTGCTGGATGCCAGTTCTTGTTCTAAGTTAGGCTGATACAAGTTGCAGCCAATGCCGATGACGACTATTTGAGGAGCAATTTGTTCGGTTAAAATCCCAGCGATCTTTTTCCCATGCAAAAGCAAATCATTAACCCACTTAATGTCGGGAGTGATCTTGAATTGCTGGCGAATCGTTTGGTGCAGGCACCATGCGATTCCAGTAGTTAACAGACCTTGGTTATTTGCCGTTAATTGCGGCACCTTGGTAATAAGTGACAAATAAACGCCGCCGGTATTAGAAATAAAGTGGCGTTTTTGTTTGCCGTAACCAGCCGTTTGTTTGTCGCTGCCAATCAAAATGGGATTAACAAGATGCTTGTCTTGATAGACTTTTTTGGCAATGGTGCTGGTGGAACCAACTTGTTTGTACCAATGAATTGTTACTAATAAATCTGCTAATAAATGTTTGATTTTTGATTCTTTTGTTAAGTTGATTTGCTCGTTCATAGTATATCCATACATGCTTTTGATTTTAAAAAAGCTTTGATAATCAAAATAAGTTGTTAATTGCTAAGGATAATTTTACCAAAGCTATATTATTTTGGGATATAATTTGACAAATTTGTTAGTTTGCAATATCATACTGCCATAAAATACTTTGATGTTTAAAGTAATTTGGAGGGGATGTTAATTAGCTCAAACAAGCAAAATTAAGCTAACAAAACATGTAATTTATTATTTGAATAAAAGGGGCAGTGGAAGTGGAAGCTAATTTAAAAGAAATAAATAATTTACTGACGACAGTTTATACCGACATCATGCAGGTGGAGGAACGAGAACTGCATAAAAGTGAATTTAAGGATATTTCGATTAAAGAGGTTCACGCAATTGACGCGATGACGATGTATGACCACAAGACGAGCTCGCAGCTGGCAAAAGAGCTGATGATTACTGCGGGGTCGGTTACCACGATGGTCAACAACTTAGTGCGTAAGGGCTACGTTGTCAGAATTCACGGCAATGATGACCGCCGCGTTGTACGGCTTGGGTTAACTCACCGCGGGCGACTGGTTTATCGGGCACATGATTCGTTTCATCGCTACATGGTGAAGAAGTTTCTCCATGGTTTTGATGACAGTCAGATTGCGATTATTGAACGCGCGCTGTTGAACTTGCGCGCCTTCCTCGAATTTCCACCCCAAATAGACGGCAAAAAGGAGAAGTAATAAATGGGTCTAAAAATAACACAGACCGCGCATTATGTTCCTCCTAAAGTGGTAACTAATGATGATCTTACGGCCATGATGGACACTTCGGATGAATGGATTTCCTCAAGAACGGGAATTAAGCAGCGTCATCTTGCAAGACAAGAACAGACATCAGATTTGGCTATTAACGTAGCCAACCAATTGCTCAAACAAGCTGATTGTCCAGCTGACCAAGTAGATTTTATTATTGTGGCGACAATGTCGCCGGATTATTTAACACCGTCGACAGCCGCAATTGTTCAGGGTGCCATTGGTGCCAGCCATGCCTTGGCATTTGACTTAAACGCCGCTTGTTCAGGCTTTGTTTATGCCCTAGCCGTGGCTGATAAATTGCTAACAACTTATCGGCGCGGGATTGTCATTGGTGCCGAGGTCTTATCCAAATTAGTTGATTGGCAGGAGCGGTCAACGGCTGTCCTGTTTGGCGATGGTGCCGGCGGGGTCTTAGTTGAACAAAGCGCTGAGCAGTCATTGATTGCCGAAGACCTTACCACTTATGGCCAAGACGGTAGTACCTTAACTGCTGGTTACCAGCCGGTTAATTCTGCTTTTAGCAAGGATGAAGCTGCCTCTCACAAGCATTATTTTGAGATGGATGGGCGAGCTGTTTACCGGTTTGCGACCCATGAGGTGCCTAATTCAATTGAACGTGCTTTGGCTAAGACCGACTGGCAGCTGACTGATGTTGACTGGTTTGTTTTACACCAAGCTAACGGCCGCATCTTGACCTCGATTGCACATCATTTAGGTGTAAGTGAGCAGAAGTTTTTGAGTAATGTTGCCAAGTATGGCAACACCTCAGCTGCCAGCATTCCGTTATTGCTTGATGAAGCAGTTACGGCTGGTAAGATTCAGTCGGGACAGAAATTAATCTTAAGCGGCTTTGGCGGCGGTTTAACTACAGGTACCATTGCAATTATTTTTTAACGAATTAAAAGGAGTTTATTAACATGACAGATGAAGAAATTTTTAACAAAGTAAAAGAAATTATCGTTGACGAAACTGGTGAAGATGAAGAAGCTGTTACTCTAGAAGCTAACATCAAGGATGACTTAGATGCCGACAGTTTGGACATTTTTGAAGTAATCAATGAACTTGAAGATGAATTCGACATCAAGATTGAGAGCGAAGAAGGTATCGAGACCGTCCAAGACCTAGTTGACTTTGTTAAAAAGCAATTAGCTGCGAAAGAAGGTTAATTCATGGAATTGACGCCATTTATGAAAAGCCTGGGCCTCAAATATCCGATCTTTCAGGGTGGAATGGCTTGGGTTGCCGATGGAAAATTAGCTGCTGCTGTTTCTAATGCCGGCGGCTTAGGAATTATTGGTGCTGGTAATGCCCCAGGCAGCGTAGTTGAAGAAGAAATTAAAGTCGCTAAAAGCCTGACTGATCGGCCGTTTGGTGTCAATGTGATGTTACTATCACCTTACGCCGAAGACGTGGTGAAAGTGATTTTGGCTCATCAAGATAGCATTGCCGTTGTTACAACTGGTGCCGGTAATCCTGGTAAGTATGTTGCCGACTTTAAGAAGGCTGGAATTAAAGTGATTCCAGTTGTTGGTTCTGTTGCCTTAGCTCGCATGATGGAACGTGTTGGTGCTGATGCCGTAGTTGCCGAAGGAATGGAATCCGGCGGTCATATTGGTAAGTTAACTACGATGGCCTTAGTACCGCAGGTTGTCGATGCCGTGAACATTCCAGTTATTGCGGCCGGTGGGATTGGCGATGGCCGCGGTATGGCTGCTGCCTTTATGCTTGGTGCTGAAGGTGTACAGATGGGTACGCGGTTCTTAGTCGCTACTGAGTCTAAAGTTCACCCTAATTACAAGAAGGCCGTTTTAAAGGCAAAAGATGCCAGCACGATGGTTACCGGCGATTTTGCAGGGCACCCGTCACGTGTCTTAAAGAACAAGATGTCTAAGAAGTACATTAAGCTCGAAAAAGCTGAGGCACTCAAGGATAATCCGGACTTTGCGCAATTAGAAGAATTGGGCAGTGGTAGTTTACGCCGAGCTGTAATTGATGGCGATACTGATACAGGTTCGTTTATGGCCGGTGAAATTGCTGGAATGGTTGAAAAAGAAGAATCAGCAGCCGACATCCTGAATGATGTTTACACGCAAGCTGATAAGTTATTGAGTGGCAAGAACTAACGATGATTGGCTTATTATTTAGCGGTCAAGGTGCCCAAAAAACGGGCTTGACGCAGGATCTTTATGAAACAGTTCCAACATATCGGAAGGTCATTGACCAAGCTGCGACGATTTTGGACTTTGACTTACCGAGTTTATTATTTGATGAAAACCAAGCTTCTAAACTTGCGTCAACGCGTTATTGTCAGCCGGCAATTTTAGCCATCAGTTATGGACTATACCAACTGATTGAAGCTAATTTGCCGGAAGCAAAATTCGGTATTGGTTTAAGTTTAGGTGAATACAGTGCTTTAGCAGCCAGTGGCCATGTCGATTTTGCGACTGCTCTGCGGCTGATTAAACGTCGCGGCGAATTAATGCAGCAGGCTAGCGATAATGTACCAAGCAAGATGGCAGCTGTGATGAAGGCAGATCTGGCTGATGTTCAAACTGCCTGTAAAGAAGCAACGAGTTTGGGAGCTGTTGGTGTTGCCAACGTTAATACTCCCCAGCAGATCGTTATTGGTGGTGCAACTGCTGCTGTTGACCAAGTTACTAGTGAACTAACAGCTGCTGGCAAACGGGTTGTTCCGCTAAAGGTCAGCGGTGCTTTCCATACGCCAGTAATGGCACCAATTCAAGCTGATTTAAACGCTGAATTGCGCGCGGTTGATTGGCAAGCAGGGAATTTTCCTGTTTACAGTACAACTACACAGAAAGAATTTTCACCAGAAAATCTGACTGCTAATTTAACGCAGCAGCTTGTCTCAACTACCTACTTTGCTAAGACATTGTCTGAACACAAAGCTGATCTAACTGCGGTTATTGAAGTTGGCCCGGGTAGAACTTTGATTTCATTTGCGCGTAAACTTGACCGCAAATTGCCAACTTATCGCTTGGACAGCAGTATAGAACTGCAAAAGACCATTGCGGCATTGGAGGCACATTAATGGATTTAAAAGATAAAGTAGTCCTAGTTACTGGTAGTTCACGTGGCATTGGCTTAGCGATTGCCAAGGCTTTTGCTCAACGTGGTGCCAAAATTGTTTTAAACGCCCGTAAGCCAATTGCACCAGAGGTACTAGCTGAATTTGAGCAATTTGCGACACCTGTAATTGATATTAGTGCGGATGTTACAAATCCCGAGTCAGTTAAGGACATGATTGTGCAGATTATTGCGCAATTTGGCCAACTTGATGTGGTGGTTAATAATGCCGGCATTAACAAAGATGGCCTTCTTAACCGCATGTCTGAAGATGATTTTAATGCGGTTTTGCAGACTAACCTAGTAGGGACATTCAACGTAATTAGACAGGCTTTGCGGCCAATGTATAAGCGGCGTTCGGGCTGCTTTATTAATTTGGCTAGTGTTGTTGGTTTAACCGGTAATATTGGTCAGGCTAACTACGCTGCCAGCAAGGCCGGCATAATTGGCTTGACCAAGTCTGTTGCTAAAGAAGCTGCTCTGCGTAACTTGCGCTGCAATGCGATTGCGCCGGGGATGATCGATACGCAAATGACGGAAGCTTTAAGTGAAAAGCGGCAAGAGGAGATTGCTCAGCAAATTCCACTCAAGCGGTTTGGTAAAATTGAAGAAGTTGCCGAGACAGCAGTCTTTTTAGCACAAAATGATTACATTACGGGGCAAGTTATCACCGTTGATGGCGGCCTGACAATGCAGTAAGGAGAAGGGTTAATGACAAGAGTTGTAATTACGGGGATGGGCGCATTGACGCCCATTGGTAATGATGTAGCCAGCTTTGAGGCCAGCATTAATGCGCAAAAAGTCGGTTTTAGACCAATTACATATTTTGATGCTTCTGAAACTGGTGTTACATTGGCTGGTCAACTGAATAACTTTGATCCGCTGGTTCATTTGAAGAAAAAAGACACCAAAAGAATGGATCTTTTTACCCAATATGCGGTTTATGCGACCGATGAAGCAATGGAACAGTCTGGTATTAATGCCGAAAATACGGACAGCAACCGCTTTGGCGTTATTTGGGGGTCTGGAATTGGCGGCTTGACCACGATTGAGCAGCAGACCATCAAGATGCATGACAAGGGAATTGATCGCTTATCGCCAATGTTTATTCCAGTTTCGATTGCTAATATGGCTGCCGGCAACTTGTCAATTCGCTATGGTGCTCAAGCAATTAGTACCACGATTGTAACAGCCTGTGCTTCCGGAACTAATGCGATTGGCGAGGCTTACCGGCAGATTAAGGAAGGCCGCTGCGACGCGATGATTACTGGTGGTTCAGAAGCCGCAATCAACGCTGACGGTATTGGCGGTTTTGCAGCTCTATCAACCTTGTCCAAAGAAACAGATCCAGCCAAGGCAAGTTTGCCGTTTGATGCAAACCGTTCTGGCTTTGTCATGGGTGAAGGTGCTGGCTCGCTGGTTCTTGAATCTCTTGAACATGCACAAGAACGTGGTGCAACTATTTTGGGTGAAATTGTTGGTTATGGTACATCTTCTGATGCTTACCACATTACCTCGCCAGACCCAGCAGGCACGCAAGCAGCACGGGCAATGCAATTGGCAATTGCGGAAGCTGGCATTACGCCTGATGAAGTTGGTTATGTTAATGCTCACGGTACAGCTACTCAAGGTAATGATTCGGCTGAGTCCAAGGCAATTAATCAAGTCTTTGGTTCCGCTAGCTCGGTGTTAGTTTCAAGTACCAAGAGTATGACTGGGCACCTTTTGGGTGCTGCTGGTGCAATTGAAGCAATTGCTAGTGTAGAGGCAATGAATTCGGGTCAGTTGCCAGTTAACGTTGGGCTGACTGAACAAGCACAAGAATGTCCAGTGAATTTGGTTACAACAGAGAACCGCAACTGCCAAGTTGATTACACAATCAGTAATTCGTTTGGCTTTGGCGGCCACAATGCGGTTTTAGCATTAAAAAGGTGGGCTAATTAGATGACTTTTGAGGAAATTCAAAAATTAATAAAACAGGTTAATCAAAGTAACATCACCAAGTTAAACTTGGACTTTGACGGTGGGCACATTGATATTGATAAAAAGCAGGAAGTAGTTGCTTCGGCCCCTAGTGCTAGTCTAGCGCCAGTTGAAAAACAAGCAGCTCCCGCTGCCCCCGCAAAGTTGCCCCAAGTTAAATCCCCGCTTGTTGGCATTGTTTATTTGCAAGCTAATCCAGATGAGGCACCATATAAACAGGTGGGTGACCATGTGGAAAAGGGCGATGTAGTCTGCGTGATCGAAGCAATGAAGATGATGACTGAAGTCAAGAGTGACGTTAGCGGCACAATTAGTGAAATTTTGGTTGATAACGAAGACGTTGTTGAATACGATCAACCGTTATTTACGGTAACGCCAGAATAGAGAGTGATGAACATGGCAGAACAGGCAAACCCGCAAACACTTGATATTATACAAATTGAAGAGATTATTCCGCACCGCTATCCGATGCTTTTAGTTGACCGAGTACTTGATTATCAAGCCGGCAAGTATGCAATTGCACGCAAGAATTTAACAATGAATGAAGCCTTTTTCCAAGGACATTTTCCAGGTAATCCGGTAATGCCAGGGGTTTTAATTGTTGAAGCACTGGCACAGACTGGTGCGATTGCCCTATTGACCCTTCCAGAATTTAAGGGCAAAACCGCTTATTTTGGCGGGATTAAGAAGGCTCGTTTTCGCAAGATGGTCACTCCCGGTGATAGTTTGCGCTTGGAAGTACAATTGGATAAATTGCGCGGCAATGCTGGAATTGGCAAGGCTAAGGCGACAGTTGACGGCGAAGTTGCCTGCACGTGTGAATTAACGTTTGCGATTCAGTAGGGTGTGAAAAATGTTTGAAAAAGTATTAATTGCTAATCGTGGTGAGATTGCAATTCGGATTATTCGCGCTTTGCGGGAGATGGGAATTAAGTCGGTGGCCGTTTATTCGACAGCCGATAAGGATGCCCAGCACGTTAAAGAAGCGGATGAGGCTGTTTGTATTGGTGCTCCGCAACCCGCTGATTCGTATTTGAAGATGGAGAACATTGTCAGCGCCGCGATTTTAACTGGCGCGACTGCCATTCATCCGGGTTACGGCTTTTTGTCAGAAAGTCCTGAATTTGCCCAATTATGTGAAAAATGCCAGTTGACTTTTATTGGTCCGAAGTCGGAAACGATTGCGTTAATGGGCAATAAGGCCAACGCTCGTGAAGCAATGCGCCAGCATCAAGTGCCCGTTATTCCCGGCAGTCAGGGCTTTGTTAAAGACAGTGATGCGGCTTTAGCAGTAGCCAAAGAAGTTGGCTTTCCGGTAATGCTCAAGGCAGTAGCTGGGGGCGGCGGTAAAGGAATTAGGCAAGTGAATAAACCTGAGGATTTGCCTAATGCTTTTGCTCAAGCCCAAGAAGAAGCGCGTTTATCCTTTGGCGACGGCAGAATGTACGTTGAAAAGATTATTTCACCGGCTAAGCACATTGAAGTCCAAATTATTGGCGATCAGAATGGTCATGTTGTGGCACTGCCTGAACGTGACTGTTCAATGCAGCGTAATCATCAAAAGGTAATTGAAGAAACGCCATGTTCACAGATTAATGACGATGAACGTGTTTATTTGCAGGAAATTGCGATCAAGGCCGTTAAGGCAATCAAATATGAGAATGTCGGGACAATCGAGTTCTTAATGGATCCAGACCATCATTTTTATTTTATGGAAATGAACACCCGGATTCAGGTTGAACACTCAATTACTGAGGAAGTAGCCCACGTTGATCTAGTCAAAGAGCAGATTAAGATTGCGGCGGGCATGGATCTGACAATGACGCAAGATCAGGTTAAGGTTCACGGCGCTGCTATTGAAGCACGAATTAATGCGGAAAATCCAGCAAAGAACTTTCAACCACAAGCCGGCACGATTAAGCAGATGTCTTTGCCGGGTGGTTTAGGTATTCGGATTGAAAGTGGCGTTAACAGTGGCGATACCGTATCACCATTTTATGATTCAATGATTATTAAAATCATTGCTCATGCCACGGACCGCCCATTAGCCATTCGCCGGTTGATTGATGCCTTAAATGAATTTCAGGTTACTGGTTTGACAACTAACCGGTCGTTTTTAGTTAAGTTGCTTCAAGATAAGGTCTTTAATGATGGCAATTATTTGATTACCTATTTAGACCAAACTTTTTTGCCGCAATACATTAAAGAAGCGCAAAAGGAGGACAAATAATGGCTGCTAAGTTTGCCCGCCATCCTAAGCAGGCGCTGAAGGATTACGAGGAAAAAGTTCCGAAGGGCATTTTTCGTTATTGTCAAAAATGTGGTGCTAAATTTTACTTCGCTCGTGCAGGTAAGTATCATGTTTGTCCTAATTGTGGCTACGGCTTTCGTGTGACTGCGCGCCAGCGCTTAAAGATGCTGACGAAGCAGTTTACGGAATGGGATGCGGATTTAACAACGACGGATCCCTTAAAGTTCCCCGGTTATCAAGAAAAGCTAACCAAGGCGCGTGAACAGACCAAATTGCAGGATGCCGTGTTAACTGGTCAAGCCGAAATTAAGGGGCAGCAAGCTGCCTTAGGGATTATGGATCCGGCCTTTATTATGGGCAGTCTTGGTACGGCTAACGGTGAGCGGATAACGCGTTTGTTTGAAAAGGCAACGGAATTGAGTTTACCTGTAATTATGTTTACCGCTTCTGGTGGTGCCCGAATGCAGGAAGGTATTCAATCGCTAATGCAAATGGCCAAAATTTCGCAGGCAGTTAATGACCATCGCGCAGCTGGTCTTCCTTATATTGTTGTAATTATGGATCCGACAACTGGCGGGGTAACAGCCAGCTTTGCTTCGCAAGCCGATATTATTTTGGCTGAACCCAAGGCGATGGTAGCATTTGCTGGTCGCCGCGTCATTGAGCAGACAATTCATAAGAAGTTGCCACAAGGGTTTCAAAGTGCTGAAAATGCTTATCAAAATGGTTTTGTTGACGCGATCGTGCCAAGGTCGCAGCAGGTAGATAAGTTAGGGCAGTTATTGACGATTTTTGCTGGACAAAAGTGGAGAGGCGCTAATGGAGAGTAAAAAAATAGCAGCCATTATGGCTGGTGCGCGTGAAGACAGCAAGACTGACATGCGGGCACTGATTAATCAATTGTTCCCCGACTTTTTTGAAATGCATGGTGACCGCGCTGCCGGTGATGATGCGGCAATTGTTGGTGGTTTTGCCAGTTGCGGCGGGCGTAGCGTCTGTGTGATTGCGACTAATAAAGGTAAGGACATGAAGGAGCGTCTAGCGACTAACTTCGGTAGTCCCGAACCGCAAGGTTATCGCAAGGCATTGCGGATTATGAAGACAGCTGAAAGTCTCAACTGCCCGATTATTACGCTGATTAATACGCCGGGAGCTTATCCCGGTGCTGATGCCGAGGCTAGTGGTCAAGGGCAGATTTTAGCCGAAAATATTAGTGCAATGTTACAATTAAAGGTGCCGTTATTAGCAATTATCATCGGTGAAGCTGGTTCTGGCGGTGCCTTGGCTCTAGCATGCAGCGATCAAGTTTGGATGCTGGAACATAGTATGTATACCGTGGTTTCCCCAGAAGGCTTTGCCTCGATTATGTGGAAGGATGGCCAACGTGCACAAGATGCTGCGCAATTAATGCATATTGAACCGGAATGGCTCAAGAAGCAGGGCGTAGTTGAACGCGTTTTGCCGGAAAATATTCTGGCTGACAATGCTTCTGCCTTGAAGCAACTGATTAATGAGCAGTTAATTGACTTTGACCAAGTTGGGTTAGAGCAATTATTAGCCCAGCGTCATGCACGTTTTCGCAAATTTTAAAAGAATTAACGAACTTCGCTTAGTAGTTGAAGCTCGTTTTTTAATTTTATTATTAGATTGGCTGTTGATTACCATTCAAGCTAATAAGTATGGTAAGATGAATAGCAAGTTATACATTTGTTTTTGATTAAATATATAATTTAGTTTTAATTTTAGGAGCGAAGTTTATGCACAAAAAATTGCAGAAAAGCTTTTTTGGGATGATAATCCTGGGAATGATGTTGATGTGCTTTAGCATTTTTGCGACAAAAGCAGATGCTAAAACCTATGAAATTGGGACGGATGTGACCTATCCGCCATTCGAATTTGCCAATGATAACAATAAATATGTTGGTATTGATATTGACATTATTAATGCTGTGGCCAAAGAAGAAGGCTTCAAAGTTGAAACTAAGCAAGTTGGTTTCAATGGGGCAGTACAATCCGTGCAGTCTGGTCAGCTGGATGGGATTATTGCCGGAATGACAATTACCAAGGAGCGGCAAGCCAAGTTTGACTTTGGTACGCCGTACTTTAAGACTGGGATTGTCATGGCCGTTGGTAAGAATAGTAATATCAAGAGCTTTGCTGATTTGAAGGGCAAGCGGGTTGCCATTAAAACTGGTACCGCAGCTGCACAATATGCAACCAGTTTGAAGAAGAAGTATGGCTTTAAGACGGCTACCTTTGATGATTCCGACAATATGTATCAGGATGTTTTAACTGGTAATTCAGTTGCCTGTTTTGAAGATCAACCAGTCATGCAATATGCTATTAACCAAGGCATGAAGCTGAAGATTGTTACTAAGGCAGCTAATACTGGTTGGTATGGTTTTGCGGTTAAAAAGGGCACCCATCAAGAATTAATCAAGAAGTTTAATGCTGGTTTTGCCAAAATTAAGGCTAATGGTACTTATAACAAGATTGTTGGTAAGTATCTTGGCAGTAAATTAAACCCAGACTTGAAGGGTAAGACTTTTACAATTGGTACTGATGTAACTTTCCCACCATTTGAATTTGCTAACACCAATAATCAGTACATCGGCATTGATATTGACATTTTGAAGAATATTGCACAAGAGCAGGGCTTCAAGGTTAATATCAAGCCGATGGGCTTTAATGGTTCACTGCAAGCTCTAGAATCCGGTCAGATCGACGGGATGATTGCGGGAATGTCAATTACACCAGAACGTGAGAAGAAGATTGACTTCTCTGACCCGTACTTTATGTCGGGAGTTATTATGGCAACCTCGACTAAGGGCAAGATTACCAAATTATCGCAATTGCGCGGTAAGAAGGTTGCGATTAAGACAGGGACAGCTGGCGCCCAATACGCTAATAGTATTAAGAAGAAGTATGGCTTCAAGACGACTACGTTTGATGATTCCAACAACATGTATCAAGATGTGTTGACGGGTAATTCAGCTGCTTGTTTTGAAGACCAACCAGTTATGCAATATGCCATTAAAAAGGGTACCAAATTACGCATTGTGACTAAGCCTGCACTTAAGGCACCGTATGCCTTTGCAGTTAAAAAGGGCCAAAATAAAGCATTGCTGGCCGCATTTAATGCTGGTTTGAAGGACTTGAAGTCTAGTGGTACTTACGATGATATTACTGCTAAGTACTTAGGTACTGCTGACAAGAAGGTTGCTGATAATGGTCAAGGTAATGACGACCGCAGCTTTGTTGGTTTGCTTAAGCAAAACAAAGATGCGTTGTTGTCTGGCTTCGCGGAGACAATGTGGTTAACAGTCGTTGCCATTATCTTTGCTACAATCTTTGGTGTGTTGGTTGGTCTATTGGGCGTATTGCCGAATAAGTTCTGCAATGGCCTTTCCAGCACCTTGATTTATATCTTCCGGGGAATGCCACTCTTAGTTTTGGCATTGTTCATTTACACGGGAATTCCAAGTTTAACTGGACAAAAGATTCCAGCCTTTGTCGCTGGGGTATTAACGTTGACTCTAAACGAAGGAGCCTATATTGCTGCCTTTGTTAAGGGGGGAATTAATGCCGTTGATTCCGGTCAGATGGAAGCAGCGCGCTCATTAGGATTACCGTTTGGTAAGGCGATGCGTAAAGTTATCTTGCCGCAAGGAATCAAGATCATGGTACCGTCATTTATCAACCAATTTATTATTACCTTGAAGGATACCTCAATCTTATCAATTATCGGTATCCTAGAATTGACGCAAACAGGTAAAATTATTATCGCGCGGAACCTTGAAGGCTTTAAGGTTTGGACAATTATTGCGGTAATTTACTTAATTGTTATTACATTGCTGACTTGGTTATCAAATTGGGTACAAAAGAGGACAAATGTATGAGTGCGAAAATAGAAGTAAAGAATTTAGTTAAAAATTATGGCAGTAACCAAGTTTTAAAGAATATTGATTTAACTGTTGGTGATAACGAAGTTGTTGTTATTATTGGGCCGTCTGGTTCTGGTAAAAGTACCTTATTAAGAACACTTAATAAGCTTGAAGAGCCAACTTCAGGAACTGTTGTTGTTGATGGCATTAATATTGCCGATCCTAAGACTGACATGAACAAGGTACGTGAAAATATTGGCATGGTGTTCCAGCACTTTAACTTGTTTAATAATCTGTCAGTTGGTGACAATATTATGCTGGCACCTGTGGAGTTAAAGAAATTGGACAAGGCTGCTGCCGATAAGCAAGCTAAGAAATTGCTAGAAACAGTAGGTCTAGCTGATAAATTTGACGCAACCGTTCAGTCATTATCCGGTGGTCAGCAGCAGCGGGTAGCAATTGCGCGAGCACTAGCAATGAACCCTGACGTGATGCTTTTTGACGAGCCGACTTCGGCACTTGATCCAGAAATGGTCGGTGACGTTTTGGCTGTTATGAAGAAGCTGGCTAAAGAAGGAATGACAATGGTTGTTGTCACTCACGAAATGGGCTTTGCCAAGGAAGTTGCCGATCGTGTGGTCTTTGTCGCTGATGGTAAGATCTTGGAGCAGGGGACACCTGAAGATATGTTCGACCACCCACAAAATCCGCGTCTGCAGGACTTCTTGGATAAGGTCTTGAATGTCTAATAATTGAATAAACTAAAAAAGCGAACCTTAAACGAGGTTCGCTTTTTTAGTTTGTCGGTTACGATAATAACAAAAAAGCAGTCAATTGCGACTGCTCCAGGTATCTTGCGATTGATTAAGTCGCTTGTACACTTACATGGATGATTAGCCATGTACTACTATTCTTAAAGTCATTATAGCATGTTTTCTAAGATCTGATAGACTACTTGAGTATTAATCAAAAGGCATTCACCTTTAAGGATGAATGCCTTTTTGTATCTAAGTTAGAAGTAAAGTCCAACAATTGTACCAGTTAGGATTGAAGCTAAAGTCGCACCTAAAAGTAGTTTCATTGAGAATTTAGAAACTAAAGTTCCAGATTTTTGGCTGATAGATCTGATTGAACCGGTAATAATCCCAATAACACTAAAGTTAGCAAATGACACTAGATAAGAAGAAATGATTGCATTTGCCTTTGGTGATAGAGTAGCTGCAATTTTATTTAATTCACCTAATGCCACAAATTCGTTAGTTAAAATCTTGGTTGCCATCAAACCGCCGACTTTGGTAATGTCTGCTGCAGGTACACCCATCAGGTAGGCAATCGGGGCAAAGATATAACCCAAGAAGTTGGTAAAACTAATATGGAAAATCAGGGCAAAAGTATTATTTAAAAAGGTAATTAGGGCAACAAAGCCGATTAACATAGCAGCAACAGTAACAGCTAGTTTGAAGCCGTCTTGAATGTAATTGCCGACAACTTGGAAGAATGGTTCTTTTTCAACGCCAGTTTCAATGTTGTTAACTGAAATAGTTTCTTCAGCTGAGACATCGTATGGATTAACGATACAAGAAACAATTAAGGCAGATAAGATATTGAGAAAGACGGCAGTTACTACGAACTTGCCGGGTACAAGCTGCATGTATGAAGCGAGTACAGCCGCAGAAACGGCACTCATGGCTGAGGCACAAATAGTGTAGAGCCGCTTTTCATCAAGCTTAGGAATAATATCTTTAATTGTTAAGAAAACTTCAGGTTGACCTAAGATTGCAGTTGATACGGCAAAGTAACTTTCAAGTTCGCCCATGCCAGCTAATTTGTTAAGAATAAATCCGGTCCACTTAATAATGAACGGTAAAATCTTAAGGTAGTTAAGAATCCCAACTAGTGCAGAAATGAACACGATTGGCATCAAAACATTAAGAAAGAAAACAGAAGCGCCTTTTTGAATAACTAGGCCGCCGAAGACAAAGTTGACACCGCCAGCGGCTTGAACCATTAACCAACTGAAGAAATTGGAAATGGCTGCCATCGTGCTGACCCCGCCGGAAGTTTTGAGACATAAGAACGAAATTATTAATTGCAAGATGAACATTACAGCCATTTTGCGGTATTTAATGTGCTTACGATCATTGCTGACAAGCCAACCGATAACGAATACGAAGGCTAGACCAGTTAGTAAAAATAAAAATTGCATATTTTAACCTACTCTTACTTTTAACTATAAATATCTATTCAAAATTAATTATTGTATTAATGTATTGCTTTACTAATAAGCGCTTACATTAATTGCTATTAAGTGTACCATTATTTTTATCAATTGTAAATATTTTTATTGAAATTATGTTCAAAAAGTAAACATTTTCATCAGCAGAGCCTATTATACAAATGTTCAGGTAAAAGCATTTACATTTGTAAAAAATGAGTTATACTTTAGGCGAAAGGAGTTGTTAAATATGGATAAAACAACATTAGCAAAATATTTAGATCATACACTTTTGAAACCAAATGCAACTAAGGAGGATATCATCCAGATTTGTAACGAGGCAAAGCAATACAATACGGCTTCTGTCTGTGTTAATTCTTACTGGGCAAAGCTTGTCACTGAGGAATTAGCAGGTTCAGATGTTAATACCTGTTGCGTTGTTGGCTTTCCTTTGGGAGCAATGAGCAGCGAGGCAAAGGCATTTGAAGCTACAAAAGCAATTGCAGACGGTGCCGAAGAAATTGATATGGTAATTAACATTGGTGAATTGATTGCTGGTAATGATGACGCCGTACTTGCTGATATTAAGGCAGTAGTTGCAGCTGTTCACCAAGAGAACAAGTTACTCAAGGTTATCATTGAAACTTCATTTCTTAACCACGATCAAAAAGTACGCGCTTGTGAACTTAGTGAAGAAGCAGGTGCTGACTTTGTTAAGACTTCAACTGGTTTTAGTTCTGCAGGTGCAAAGGTAGAAGACGTTAAATTAATGCGTGAAGTTGTTGGCGACCGTTTAGGTGTTAAGGCATCCGGCGGCATTCATTCTTATGATGAAGCAATGGCAATGATTGATGCAGGTGCTAGTCGCTTGGGTGTTAGTGCAACCTTGCAAATTTTGTCTTAATTATAACGAGGCTTAAAAAATGAAATATAAGCGTATTTTTGGGTTAGTAATGGACTCTATCGGTACTGGTGAAGCACCAGATGCCGCTGATTTTGATGATGTTGGTGCTGACACATTAGGCCATATTGGCGAGTACTTTAAGGGCGAATTAAAGTTGCCTAATTTTGCCAAGTTAGGTTTGTCTAACTTGCGGGACACGCCAATTGCTGGTGTTCCTGTTCAAGATAAGCCGGTAGGCTACTTCGGTAAGATGAAAGAAGTATCTGTCGGTAAGGATAGTCTTGACGGCCATTGGGAAATGATGGAGATGCCGGTAATGCAGGAATTAAGCTTTTTCCCGAATGGCTTTCCTGATGAATTATTAGACAAGATTGCGGCATTTTCAGGTCGTAAAATTGTCGGTAATCGTCCAGAATCTGGAACAAAGATTATTGACGAATTGGGCGAGCACCAAATGGCAACGGGTGATTTGATTATCTACACTTCTGGTGATTCAGTCTTGCAAATTGCAGCCCATGAAGACGTGATTCCCGTTGAGGAACTTTACCGTATTTCTCGTTATGCCAGAAGTTTGGTCAATGGTCCTAAGTATCGTGTTGGCCGAATAATTGCGCGGCCATATGTTGGCAGTGGTAAGGGTCACTTTACTAGAACTGCTAACCGGCATGATTTTACCCTAGAACCAACTGGAAAATCAGTTTTGGATTATTTGCAAGATGCCGGTTACCACACAGTTGCTGTTGGTAAGACAATGGATATCTTTTCAGGTCATGGCATTGATGAAAATTACCATAATGAAAGCAATATGGACGGGATGGATCATGTGGACCATGTAATGAAAGAAGACTTTACTGGTTTTTGTTTCATTAACTTAGTTGACTTTGATGCTATGTACGGTCATCGCCGAAATACAGCAGGTGATGGTGAAGCCTTGATGGCACTTGATAAGCGGTTAGGCACTGTAATGGCCAACATGCATGATGATGACTTGTTAATCATTACAGCTGACCATGGTAATGACCCAACTTACAAGGGAACCGACCACACTAGAGAGTATGTGCCACTACTTGCTTATTCGCCAAGTATGAAGAACCCTGGCAGTTTAGGTACACGTGAGACCTTCTCTGATTTTGGTGCGACTGTTTTGGCCAACTTTGGTGTTAAGGGCAATGATGTTGGTACAAGTTTTTTAAATGATTTGCAATAAAAATATTAGAGTAATTCTTTTGTAGCCAGTTTTAGTGATTAAGTAATGAAATCAATGTTTATCAGTTGTTTACTAGCACCATGCTTTAATATATAAGTTGGTTTTATACAGGATTATGGTAAAATTATTAGACTGAAGTCTGTTAGCAATAATTACGATAATAATGGAGAAATTAAATGGCTGATAAATATGATAAAAAGAAATTGGCACAGAGTGCGGCCATTGCTAGACTTTATTATGAAGATGACTTGGATCAAACTGAAATAGCAAAACAGGTTGGACTTTCACGGCCGACGGTTTCACGGTTATTAAAATTAGCACGTGAAACAGGAGTGGTTAAGATTCAAATTTCTAATCCATTAATTAACGGAGACCATTTAAGTGATCGTTTATCCAAAAAATTTAATTGTAAAATTTCAGTTGTTCCCAGCAACTTTAATGGTGAATTAACAGCTCTTAATGGTGTTGGTGCTTATGCGGCACAATATCTAATGCGCTTGATTAAGCCGCATGATATTGTTGGCCTCGGCTGGGGCAAGACCATGCATGTGGTGACAACCAACTTGGAAAAGCGCGCTGTTTCTGACGTGCAGGTTGTTCAGCTCAAGGGCGGCGTCAATATCAATAATGAAGAGACTTACGCTGATGAGAGTGTGACCGAATTTGCCAATGCTATTGGTGCGGCCGCACACTTTTTACCGTTGCCGCCATTTTTTGATAATAAAGTTACTAAAGAAATTGTTGAAAAAGATCGTTTTATTAACAAGACATTACAGCTTGGCCGGGCCGCAAACATTGCGGTCTATAGTGTTGGCACGGTGCGCAAAGATGCGCTGCTGTTTCAATTAGGCTACTTCAATAAAACGCAGAAAAAACAGCTGCAGGAAAAGGCAGTGGGTGATATTGTCTCACGCTTTATTGATCGTGATGGTAATATTGTTAGTCGCGGGCTTGATGAACGTACTGTCGGCATTGAACTGAGTGATTTAAAATCTAAGGAACATTCGATTTTAGTTGCTAGCGGCATTTTAAAAGCGCCGGTTGTCTACGCCGTTATTAAAGCAGGATACGCAAACGAACTTATTTTAGATCAGGCAATTGCACAAGAATTACTCACCTATTAATAATGAGGTGAGAAGCCATGAGAATGGTAGATATAATTGATAAAAAGAGAAATAAGCAAGAATTAACCGACGCTGAAATTCAATTCTTTGTTGATGGTGTAGTCAGCGGTGAAATTCCGGACTATCAGACAAGCGCGTTGTTGATGGCGATTTTCTTTAATAATATGACTGACCATGAGCGTTCAACGTTAACCCTAGATATGATGAATTCCGGCGATCATTTGGACTTGTCTGGGATTCCGGGGATTAAAGTTGATAAGCACTCAACTGGTGGTGTTGGCGACAAGGTTAGTTTGCCGCTAGCAGCAATGGTTGCGGCTGTTGGGATTCCGGTACCAATGATTTCTGGACGCGGTTTAGGTCATACTGGTGGTACGCTTGATAAGCTAGAAGCAATTCCTGGCTTCAAGGTGGAGATTGGCGAGCAAGACTTTATTGACCAGGTTAAGCAGGAAAAGCTGGCAATCATTGGTGCTACAGGTAATATTGCACCGGCAGACAAGAAGATTTATGCTTTGCGGGATGTCACTGATACTGTTGATTCAATTCCGTTAATTGCCAGTTCAATTATGAGTAAAAAAATCGCATCAGGAACTGATGCGCTGGTAATTGATGTTAAGACCGGTTCAGGTGCCTTTATGAAGACTTTGCCAGAGTCTGAAGAATTGGCACATGCCTTAGTGGAAATTGGTAAGGGTGTCGGCATGAAGTGCATGGCCCTGATTTCTGATATGAACCAACCACTAGGCAACAAGGTCGGTAATACTTTAGAAATTGAAGAAACGCTTGACCTGCTTAAGGGCAATGGTCCACAAGACCTACTTGACTTAGTCTTAACTCTTGGCAGTTACATGGTTGTTTTGGGTCAAAAGGCAGAGACAGTTGAAGAAGCTCGCCAGAAGCTTGAGAAAACAATTGCTGATGGGTCAGCTTTAGATCGGTTTAAGGCAATGGTAATTGCTCAAGGCGGCGATAGCAGTGTGATTGATGATTACAGTGTTATGCCGCACGCGCAATTTAAGATTGAACTGCCTGCTAAGCAAGATGGTTATTTAGCACAATTGTCAGCTGATGAAGTTGGGATTGCCAGCATGAAACTTGGTGGCGGTCGTGAAAAGGCCGACGATCAGCTTGACTATGGTGTTGGAATCGAATTGCACAAGAAGGTTGGCGACAAGGTCAAGAAGGGCGAATCCTTATTGACTATTCATGCCGATAGTTCAGATGTTGCTGAAGTTCAAGAGATGCTTTACAATTGCATCAAAATTGCGGATGAGGCTAAGCCTTACCAAATGATTTATGAAGTAATTGAATAATTAAAAATAGCGTAATTAGATTGCACGCCAGTCTGATTGACGCTATTTTTATTGGCGAAAAGTCTAAAAAAGTCTAAAATAAAAATCAAAGTCTAAAAAAGTCTAAAAGGAGAATTTATGATTAATCCGTTTAATCCGACTTTTGGTGATGTACCGCCAATTTTTTTGGATAAAAACAAGCAGGTAAATGATTTAGTAAAATTAATTAAGGAAAGCCAATTTTCACGATCGTTTTTTATCACCGGTGTCCGTGGTTCTGGCAAAACAGCATATTTAACACAATTAGCTAAACAATTTAAACAAGACGACAATTGTTATTATGTTGATTTACTTAATCGTAATGGGATTTTGACGAGCTTGGCACATAAGTTAGATCATCGGGTTCACTCTAAAGCAAATAGGCTATTTAATAGTATTAATTCTTTGAGTTTGGGTGGTGTATCAGTTAGTCGCGAAATTGAGGTTCCTGAAGTTGATGAGATTTTGGAAGACTTAATGTCCGAAATTAAGCAACAAGGAAAGTTTGTGGTTGTCACGATTGATGAGGTAACTAATTCTAAGGCAATTCAAGACTTTGCCCAGGTTTATAATTCACTTAAGCGAGCTGAATATCCAATTTATGTTGTAATGACCGGATTGCCTGACCTTATTTTGGATATTCAAAATGAAGATAAACTGACTTTTTTGTTGCGTTCAGAAAAAATAGTGATGATGTCGTTGAACGCTGCAGATATGGTGAATACTTATCAAAAAGTCTTTGCGTGTTCCTTAACTGTTGCAAACAAAATGGCACAGATGACTAAGGGTTACTCTTATGGCTTTCAATTATTGGGTTGGCTGTATTTTGAAGAGTTAAATGGCCGTGAACCAACTATAGAAGTATTAAATGAAGTTAAAGTACAATATCAACTAAAGCTTTTTGAAAATGCTTATCAAAAAATTTTGATGGGCTTGTCGGAAAATGACCGTCAATATTTGATAAATGTTAATGACCATTGTAAGTTCAGTGATGTTGTTGCCAAAATGAAAAAGACTAAGGGTTATGTCTCACAATATCGGCGTCGAGCATTAGAGCGGCAGTTAATTACTCCAAGTGGTCATGGTTATGTTGATTATACGTTGCCATTTTTTGGTGAATATTTAAAGCAAACCCAAAATCCAGATTCGGTATATTATTTGGGCTATTAATTATAATTTTTGTGTTTATATAGTCTAGTTAAATGGCTGAAAAATATTATTAGAAATTCGATTAATTTTGTATAAAATTAGTAGTAAGATTAATAAAATTAAATAGATTATAGAAGGAACATGAGGAATGAAACAGAGAAAATTTTTAGCTCTATTATGTATAGTAGTGTTAGCCATAAGTAGCATTGGAATGGAGAATATAGTAGTTTCTAAAACGGTTCAAGCTGCTAAAGAAGAATATGTGTCAATATTTAATACTGATAACTATGATACAAACAAAAAGGGCTTAACTTATGCTACAAAAGTTTCTAAGGATAAGGTTAAAACGAATCAGAAACATTCTACTGTAGTAGGAAATAAGTATGGATTTGTAAAGCCATTTAATATTCCAAAGTCATGGCGTGGAAACTGGTACGATAAAAACGGATTGGCCCAGAAGTTGACAGCAAATGCGTATAACATTGAAGGAATAATTACGAATAGAATATGGATTGTTGGAAAAGTTAAGGGAACAAATAAATATCCTTGGCAAATAGCTGATAGATTGAATAAAAAATATCCAAGAGCGTATATTCATGATGCTCGAGGAACATGGAGGTATGTATCAGGTTTAAATTTAATCATTACTAGTCCAGTAACAGAAAAATCAGTTATAAAAGATGGATTTGCTTTTACATGTCATAAAGAACAAGTTTCTGGAGAAGTTCAATCAGTTTATTTTGATGTTAATGCGAAAACAGGAAAAGTAAAAGATCAACTATTTAAAACTAAGCAATTAGCTAAAGAGTATGCTCATCATAAATTTTCTGATATGCATTACTCATCGAAATTTAAATAATGTTTTAGGAGTAGTAAATATTATTTAGGCTATTAATTATAATTATTCTTAGTAAAAAACGACAGCCCCTATAAAGAGCTGTCGTTTTTTCTAGAAAAATAATTGCTGGATTTTTTGGAATTGCTTGGCCTTGTTTAGGCTTAATAGAACAATAGTGGCAACTACTGATCCAATAATAGCAGCCCCGATAAAACGCGGGGTGTAAACGAACCAATACAGGTTATTGGAGCTGCCTGTGAACCAGACCATGACTGGGTAAGAAAGCAGCGAGCCGATAATTCCGGTGCCGATAATTTCGCCGAGACAAGCTGCCCAAATTTTGCCGGTTAACTTATATAAAATTCCGGCTAATACTGCACCAAAGATAGCACCAGTTAGTGCCAGTGGCGGAATTCCCATGATTAACATTCTGATAATTCCACACAAGGTTGCCATAATTGTCACGTAAACGGGCCCCAGCATGGTAGCGCCAATAATGTTGATAACACTAGACATGGGCGCCATTCCTTCCACGCGAAAGATGGGCGATAATACCACGTCTAGTGCAATCATAATCGCCAAAATAGTAAGTTTTTCTGTCTGTTTTCTCTTATTAGTCATTTCTAACTCCCTACTTCTAACAAGCGTCTACAAAAAAATCCCATTCGCACATAGCGAACGGGATTTTGCTTAATTAGCCTATCCCTTGCGCTAGTATTATCTAGATCAGGTTCATGGGTTTAATCTCAGCTTAAATAAGCACCCCATAGACTCTTGTATATTAATGTTAATTTGATTATAGACTTTCAATGATGAAAAAGAAAGCATAAATTCTATTTTCTTATAGTTTCATTTGATTATATGATGTAACTTTTCTCTGCTTATCAGTCATTGTCATCATGGTAATTGACGCATTACGTGGACCGCAGCTGACGTCGAAATCGCCAAAGCGGTCGGCAATACTGCGAATAGTAAAGCCGTGAGTTACCAATAAAATGTTTTCGGCACCATCAAGCTGGCTGATTAGGTCAAAGCCCTGGTCAAGGCGGTGCCAATATTCCTTGGCATTTTCCGCGTCATGAAACGGATCAGCTTCCTTAATCCAGTCGGTTGCCGTATCAATTGATTCGTTCTTGAACAGATCATAGTGGGTCTTATAGCCGTGCGGTCCACCAATCATTTGCCAGGCCATGTCGGTATCCATTCCTTCAAAGTAGCCGTAAAAGTGTTCGCGGAACAGCGGAGTTGCAAGATGTTGGATTTCGTCGCGGTTAACATTGTGCTTAATAATGATGTCGCAGGTATCACTTGCCCGCTTCAAGTCGCTAGAGATGGCGATGTCAAAGGGAATATTCTTTAGTGTTTCGCCCGCCTTGTCGGCACCAGCAATGCCGTCTTCAGTTAATGGGGTGTCACACCAGCCCTGCATCTTGTTGTAACGGTTAATATAAGTTTGTCCGTGACGGACAATATAAATTCGCTTCATTTTTAAACTCCTTATTTTAATTATTTTTCATGATAAATTTGTTTAACTTTTGCGACATCTTGCGGTTCAATTGAGTAAATAGAGCCGGCAGGATACATGACGGACTTGCCTTTATTGTGATTCAGACCGATAGCATGACCTAATTCGTGTTCAACAGTATTGACAATTCGCTGATAAGTATAATAATATATAAAATTCTGCAGATAATAAACATTTAATTGGATTTTTGCCTTACTAAGCAATTTAGTCTTGGGATTATAGGTAATGCTTGCTTGCCCAGCGGCATCCGTGTCGGGGTCAAACATCGGCTCAATTGTAATCTGTGCATTTTTCTTCTTATTAGTCTCAGTAAAAGTAAAACTGCCAGTATCATTCCAAGCACTAATGGCGTCTTGAGCGGCTTGAGTTAATTGCTGGTTATTCGCCAAATCAAGATAAACTTTGGCGGAATTTTTTGACCAGTGACAATTTTTGCCCGCATTTTTCGCAGTTTTTTCGCGATGTGTCTTAGCTAAGACGACATGGCTGGGTGTATTAGCAGGACTAATAGCCGGGATATACACGCTGCCTAGAGAAATTCCAGCGACTAATGCACAAGATAATTTACGTAAAAAGTGTAAAATCTTTTTCATAATAAAAACCACCTCCAATATAAAAAATTATAGAAGCAAATTGCTTAATTTTCACTAGTTTTTAATAATCTTAGTAAAAGAGTTTTAAGAATTATATATTAAGTTCGTTTCATGTTAAAATAGTATGCAAGTTTTGAAGAACAGGTGACTTTATGACAAAAGCGATGGATGAAAAACAGTTTGAACAGAAGCATCTCGACGCTATCTTAAAAATGATTAAGGAGCGGCGGGGAGAATTAACTGCGGCAATTAAGTCAGCTGAAGGTGAAGCGCGGAACCTCAATTCGCACTTCTTTGATGATGTCCGCTTAGATTACGATGGTTATTCCACCTCAATGGAAACGGCGCTCTCGATACACCAGCAGCAGCAACTGCTTGATGAACGTGAGAATGCTTGGCAGCATTCTGCTAAGCAGTTAGGAACAGTTCAACGACTGGAAAAGAAACCGTATTTTGCCCGGGTGGATTTTAAAGAAGGCAATGAAAAACCGGAAACAATTTATATTGGTTTGGGTTCATTTGCGGACAAGGACAACCACTTCTTAATTTATGATTGGCGGGCACCAATTTCTTCAATTTATTATGACGGCAAGCTAGGGCAGGTTTCGTATTTGTCGCCAGATGGTGAAATTACCGTTGACATGACGAAGAAGCGGCAATTCATGATTGAAGATGGTCAAATTGTAAACATGTTTGATACCAATGAATCAATCGGTGACCAAATGCTCTTAGAGGTGCTGGGCGAAAAGTCCAGTACCCAGATGAAGTCAATTGTAACGACAATTCAGCGTGAGCAAAATAAAATCATTAGAAATACCAGTGCTGATTTGTTGTTTGTCCAAGGAGCCGCAGGGTCAGGGAAGACGTCAGCGATTTTGCAGCGGATTGCCTACCTGCTTTACCGGTATCGGGGCAACTTGACCAGCAGCGACGTGATTATGTTTAGTCCTAACCAATTGTTTAATGATTATATTAAAAACGTGCTGCCGGAAATGGGCGAGCAGAATATGGTTCAAATGACTTATTGGCAGTTCGTTGCGCGGCGGTTGCCAGGGATGGACGTAGAAAACTTGTTTGACCAGTTTGAGGATCAGACTGCTGATACAGCAATTGGTAAATTTAAAGATTCTACTGCTTTCTTTAAGCTGGTAACGCGTTATGCCAAGCATTTGAATAAGCAGGGAGTTGTCTTTAAGGACATCTTTTTCCGCAACAAGAAGCGTCCATTCTTTGCTAAAGAAAAGATTAACGAGCTTTACTATTCATATAATTCTAATTATAATTTAAATAATCGGATTGACGCAACGCGTGAAGAACTGATTAAGACGCTTAACCGCAAGATTAACGCGGAAACTAAGAAGCCTTGGGTGTCAGAAGCCATTGAAAGTTTGAGCAAGGAACAATTAAATGCCCTTTATGACCGCCCAGACCAAGAATTTGAATCTGAAGAAAAAGAAGAAAAATTCCTGGGTCGTAAGATTGTAGTTAAGGCCTTGGACAAGGTTTACCAGCAGATTCGCCGGAATAATTTTATTAATATGCGGGCGCAATATTTGAGCTTTTTGCGGGCAGTGCCGAAAATGACTGACCTGAATAAGTGGCAGATTAGTGCTAGTGATTGGGCTAAGCACGTTGAGGATGTGAAGGCCAGCTTTAAAAAGCATTATATCCACATGAATGACGTTTCGGCTTACTTATATATGTATGATTTAATTACCGGTCGGCACGTTAATTATGAGATGCGTTATGCCTTTATTGATGAAATTCAGGATTACACGGCGTTTCAATTGAGTTATTTGAAGTATAACTTCCCGCGGGCCAAGTTTACGATGCTGGGCGATTTGAACCAAGCGATTTTTACTAAAGATGAGAGCCGCAGCCTGTTAAAGCAAATTAGTGGGTTGTTTGACCCAGAGAAGACGACCGTGGTGCAATTAACCAAGTCCTACCGGTCAACTAAGCAATTGACCGACTTTACCAAGCAAGTTTTACGACAAGGCGAAAAGATTGAATCCTTTAATCGGCAAGGTCCTAAGCCTGTCTTCTGGAAACGTGAGAATGATGATGCGGCAATTGCCGTTCTAGAGCAGGTTCTAACAGATAATACTGCTGGCAAAATGACTACGGCAATTATTACTAAAGATCTGGCAAGTGCCAAGTTTGTCAGCCAAAAATTGCAAGATGATGGCGTTAAGGCAACGTTAATTGCGACTGCCAACCAGCGACTAGTTGAGGGTACATTAGTTGTTCCGTCGTACTTAGCTAAAGGATTGGAATTCGATGCGGTTGTTATGTGGGATGCTTCTAAGGCTAGCTACAATCAGGCAGACGAAATTCAATTGGTCTACACAATTACTTCACGCGCAATGTACAAGCTCGATTTGATTTATACGGGAGAAAAGAGCCCGCTACTCACGGTTGACCCGCAGACGTATGAGGAAAAATAGGAGGCAGTGCTGATGGCGCAGGAAAAATTTACTTTTAAAAAAATTGACGAGATGTCAGGTCGCGAAATGTTTTGTATCGCCCGCTTGCGGATCAACACTTTTGTAACTGAACAAGAAATCACGGTACCAGAATTGGACGATGAAGATTTGACTGCCATCCAGGTTTACTTGTTAAATGAGGATCAGACCATGGCATTAGCTGTTTGCCGGATTTTTCAAGAAGATGGTAAGTGGATGTTGGGTCGGGTTGCTGTTGCCAAGGCAGCTCGCGGTCAAAAGCTGGGCAGTAAAATGATGGCGCAAGTCCACGCCTACCTAAAAGAGCACGGTGCTGACCGCTTGTATTGTCACGCGCAGTGGCAGGCTAAGCCATTTTATGATTATTTGGGCTACAAGGTTCAGGGCGAGCCGTTTGATGAGGCTGGCATTAAGCATACAATGATGTATTACGAACTATAATAATTAAAAAAACTCACGTTAATTACGTGAGTTTTTGTTTGCCTGTTTTTCTTTAATTGCCTCAGCCACAAGATTAATTAAAACTTTATTTCCTTGGTCGCTAAAGTGTTGCCCATCTGTTTGGTAGTAGGACTCAATCTGCAGCAGCTTACTAAAGTTAGCAATCAAATCAATAAAGGGAATGTTATGTTCGAGAGCTGAATTTTGCGCAATTTGGTTATAGCGATCCAAACTCTCCTGCGTGTAATATTGCATAATCGTTTTGTTTTTTGGGTTAGGATAAGCTGGTCCAACAAGAATTATCCGGCTAGCGCCAATTGCGGTAATCATTTTTTGTAGGTTTTGGGCGTAAAGATTGCTTGGCAGGCCCCAAGTAGAAGCAGAATCGTTAGTGCCAAATTCCAAGACAACAAGGTCGGCATCTTCATCAATTAATTGCAGCCGCATCAAGCCGTCAGCGGTCGTCGCACCACTTTGTGAACGATTAGTGACGTGGAAGTCACTACCAAGAGCTTTTTGTAAGCCATTAGTAATTAGGTTAGTGTCGCGACCATTACGGTACCCGTTAAATAACGAGTCGCCAAATAAAGTTATATTTTCCATCTAAGTCTCTTTTCGTTTTTTATTAAAGCCAAAACATTTTGGTGTTAATATTTATTTACTTTATAATATAAGAAAACGAATTGAAGGACAATTAAATGAAAAATTATTTGCAGTTTAATCGGGATCAGTGGGCATCATTTTCCGCGGGCGACCAGGTTAAAATTAGCCAGGATGAATTGACAAAGATTAAGTCCCTAGGCGATGTAGTCAATTTGACAGATGTGCGCGAAATTTACGGCAGCTTGATTAAGTATTTGTATTTAGTTTACCAAGAAAAAAGTGCCCTGCAGAACCAGCAGCGTGAATTTTTGCACGAAAATGTGGCAGCAGCTCCCTTTATTATTGGCATTTCAGGGTCGGTAGCCGTAGGTAAGTCAACAACCGCGCGGTTATTGCAGGTATTATTAAGTCGGACTTATCCAGACCTAAAAGTGCACTTAATGACAACCGACGGCTTTATTTATTCCAATCAGGAGTTGAAGCGGCGGAATTTGTTTGAACGCAAAGGTTTCCCCGAAAGCTACAACATGAATTTGTTGACCAACTTTTTGCAGGATGTGATGTCTGGCAAGGAGGATATTGTCTATCCGCTGTATTCGCAGGAGTTGAGCGATATTGTGCCAGGGGAATACGGTCATGTTAAGCAGCCAGATATTCTAATTATCGAGGGGATTAACACGCTGCAATTGCCAACCAATGGTCAGATTGTTACCAGCGACTTTTTTGATTTTTCGATTTATATTGATGCCGCAGAAGAATTAATTGAAGAATGGTTCATGCAGCGCTTCGTTCGGGTATTAGAGCTGAATAAAAACAACCCAAATAATTTTTATTACGAAATGGCTAATGGTCCAAGAGAAGATGCCCTGCAGTTAGCTCAAGAGACGTGGCAGATGGTTAACTTAGTTAATTTGCGTGAGTATATTGCGCCGACTAAGCAGCGCGCAAGTCTGGTTTTGCATAAAACTGAGGGACATTTAATCGATCAAATCTACCTGAGACACTTTTAATTTGCTATACTAAGATCATGAAGATTTATTTATTATTGATTAAAAAATTCACGTTACCTCCAGCGTGAATGACTTTGAATTTAGGCATTAAGCATTTTAAAAATTTAAAGGAGTATAAACATGGTACAAGCAATTAACTTAAAAAAGGGTATGGTTTTTAGCCAAGACGGCAAATTAATTCGGGTATTAAAGGCCAACCACCACAAACCCGGCAAGGGTAATACAGTAATGCAAATGGATCTGCGTAACGTTGAAAGCGGCGCAGTTGTCCACAAGACAATGCGGCCAACAGAAAAGGTTGACTTGGTCGACATTACCAAGAAAAAAGCCCAATATTTATATAATGAAGGTGACACTTATACATTTATGGACAATGAAACTTACGAGCAATACGAAGTTTCTGGTGACCAATTGGGCGACGACAAGCTTTACTTAATTCCAAATATTGAAATTCAATTGGAATTTGCCAATGGTAGTAAATTGTTAGGGGTTGAACTGCCGTCGACAGTTGTGATGAAGGTTGCGCAGACCGAACCTGGAATTAAGGGTGCAACGGTTACTGGCTCAGGTAAGCCAGCAACAATGGAAACTGGCTTGGTTGTTCAAGTGCCAGACTTTATTACTGAAGGTGAAGACTTAGTAATTAACACAGATGGTGGTGTTTATAAGTCAAGAGCTGAAGGCAATAAGTAACATAATGTGAGTTTTAAGCTGCAGCTTAATTGGCTGCGGCTTTTTCTGTGCGTAAATTTTTGTAATTGACATTGGTTGCGGTAAAATATCTAGGTGTTGTTATTAAAAACGCTTGCAGTTGCGCATAGCTGCAGGAGTTTAATAATGGGTTATTGCTCTTTGAGGCATACCATTAGCTAAGTATTTTTAGCATACTTTCTAATAGCTTGTTTCAGGGAGTTTTTTTATGGGAGGAAAATTGTGTTTGGATTTTTAAAGAAGAAAAAGCCAGAGTTCGAAGTAACTGCACCAATAGCAGGAGTAGTTACTGACCTGAGTACGGTTGATGACCCGGTTTTTTCACAAAAGTTAATGGGTGATGGCTTTGCAATTAAGTTGGCAGCTGATGTGGACACGGTTAGTGCCCCAGTTGCTGGTGAAATTATGTCATTACCAGAATCAAAGCATGCAGTAGGGCTAGTAACGCCAGCTGGCGATGAAATTTTAATTCATATTGGGATTGATACAGTCAACCTTAATGGCGCTGGGTTTACGGCTCTAGTTAAGCAAGGAGATAGCGTTAAGCAGGGACAGGAATTGATTAAACTTGACCGTCAGAGTTTGGCCGCAAATAATGTCGACTTGACCACGATGGTGATTTTTACTAAGTTAGCACCGGCCAATCAGGATTGGACGATGACAAAGGACTTTGGCATGCAAACTGCCAGTCAAGACATACTTGTTAAGCAGAACCAGTAATTATTTAGCTTACTTAACATCAAAGGAGAATTAAATGAGTAAAGATTACCGAGAAATGGCGAAGCAGATTGACCAAGCTGTTGGCGGCAGCAGTAATGTTGCTAGTGTTACGCATTGTATGACGCGGCTGCGGTTCAATTTGAAGGATATGAATGTTCCTAAGGACGACGAAGTTAAGAAGATTGGCGGCGTGCTTGGGGTTGCCCGTTCAGGCGGCCAGTACCAAATCGTGATTGGCCAGACAGTTAACGAAGTTTATGATGCCGTTGTTGCAGAAGGCAACTTGACTTCTGCTGCACCAGTTAACGAGAATTTAGACCAAGCAGCCACTAATAAACCAGAGAAGCGGACTTGGAAATCTGTTGGTAATGCAATCTTAAATAAAATTGCCGGCAGTTTAACCCCGCTAATTCCAATGTTAATTGCTGCTTCAATGTTTAAAATGCTGGTTGCTGTCTTAGGACCAACAATGTTGAACGTAATTTCAGTTCACAGCGATTTATACCAATTATTTACTTTTGTTGGGGATGCTGGGTTTTACTTCTTCCCGATAGCAATTGGTTATACTGCTGCTAAGCAGTTCAATACATCACCGATTTTGGGGATTTTCTTGGGCGCAATTATGCTGGATCCAGGTTTAGTTAAGATTGTGGCTGCTGGAAAACCATTTACAGTTTATGGTCTGCCAATGCATTTGACTAATTATGCCAGCACAGTGGTGCCAATCCTGTTATCTGTCTGGATTATGTCATATATTGAACGCTTCTTTAACAAGCACATTACTGCTTCACTGAGAACGATTTTTGCCCCAACCTTAACGATTGCCATTATGTTGCCTTTGGCACTCTGCATCTTAGGGCCTTTGGGCGGGTTCTTAGGTGAATATGTTTCTAAGGGAATTATTTCCTTTGGTCAATTAGGCGGTATTGCCGCTATTATTGGTGTCGGTCTAATTGGTGCCTTCTGGGAATTGCTCGTCATGACGGGAATGCACCTAGTTTTAATCAGTGCGATGATTACGATTGTTGCTCAGACTGGACACGATAACTTTATTTTACTTGGTTCAATTGCAGCCAGTATGGCAGTTGCCGGCATGAGTTTAGGTGCCAGCTTACGCTTAAAGGATAAGAAAGAAAAATCCTTGGCATTCAGCTACTTTATTGCTAACTTAATCGGTGGTGTTACCGAACCAGCATTATATGGTTTAGCAATTAAGTATCGTCGCCCGTTTATCGGCATGATGCTTGGTGGTTTTGCTGGTGGTATTTATGCGGCAATAACTCACGTATCAGCTTATGTAGTTGTACCAGTTGCTAACTTTATGTGTTTAAGCGGTTATGTTGGCGGCTCAACGACTAACTTAATTAACGGGGTAATTAGTGGTGTCATTGCATTACTAGTTGCCGCAATTGCGACTTACGTTATTGGAGTTGAACCAAAGACTAAGAATTAAGAAGGGAGCATATTGATGCATAACTTGATTATTCGCGCTGATGACTTGGGTTATTCCAAGGGTGTCAACTATGGTATTTATGAAGCAGTAAAAAACGGCATCATCAACAATGTTGGGGTCATGGTTAACATGGCTGATACTGTTCACGGCTTGGATTTGTTAAAAGGTTTTGATTTTGATTTGGGGATGCACACGGTAATTTGCGCGGGCCGGCCAATTACTGATCCTAAACTAATTCCGAGTTTGGTGACTGCCGATGGTTCTTTTAAACCGTCAAAGGTATATCGCCAGGCTGACCATGACTTAGTTAATTTGGACGAAGTAGTCATGGAAATTGAAGCGCAGTACCAACGTTTTTTAGAATTGACGAATAAGAAACCTGATTACTTTGAAGCACATGCGGTCTACAGTAACAACTTGCTTAAAGGATTGGCGATTGTGGCTGAGAAGCATGACTTGCCGCTGTTGCCATTTGATTTGGAGCTGGATCCAGTCAAGTTTAAGAAGCAAACGACAATTACGACCTTCATGGATAGCATGAAGCCGAATTATGATCCTTACCGTACTTTTGCACATGCTGTTGATTTTGCGGTGGAAAGTTCTGCTGATGACGTGCCAATGATGGTTTGCCATCCCGGATTTTTAGACCAAAGCATTATGCAGCAATCAAGTTTGACGATTCCGCGCACCCAAGAAGTAGCCTTCTTGTGTGATCCGCAATTGCCAGACCAGCTTGCCGAAAAGCAAATTCACTTGGTTCGTTACACAGAATTGAGTTAATAAAAAAGCTATAACTTGTTATGAGTTATAGCTTTTTTGGTTATTTAATTTAATGACATACTTTACATGGGGTGTAGCCCAATCTTCTTGCACGACTAAGCGAAATTTTCTTAATATGACCCTTAGACCTTCTTAAAGTTGGGCAAGAACGTGAAGTGTGGTACTTTTTCCCAGATTTTGTAGCGATATAAACGGTGTAAGTTTGGCGATTAGATCTTGCAGTTGATCTGTGATTAGCTGCTTTGACAATCGTTGTGCTATTAGATTGCGCGATATGAGTGGAATTAGCAGAATTAATTGCACCACTGCCTAATGCGCAGATAGTTAGAATAGTGGTAAGTGCTGTTAGCAATTTTTGATAAAACTTTTTCATGATACTGTCCTTTTAACAATAATTTTAAGTAAATATTTTTTATCTAAATACAGTTTAGCACTTTTGTAGTAAAAACCAGAATCACTAATTGACAGTTCAAAAAGTCGACATCAAAAAAGCCTAGCCGAATTAATGGCTAAGCTTTGGTTTTGTTAATTCATGTAGTCAATATCTTCTTTAGGGTTTACCTTGAATTCTTTGTAATCTGTTTCTTGCAATAATTCCGGAGTTAAGCGCACGCAGCGAATCCGTTGGTTATTGTAAGTTGAGTAGTAGTAGCTTCTGGATTCGGCACAGATGTAGGCACTGTAACAAGTGTAATCAAAGGTGTCGTTAGGTGTAACAACAATTCCGCGGGGAATGCTGACAGGTTCAAGCATGTGGTGAGCAAGGCTGACAGCAGCAGTTTCATCAGCTGGCTGCTCGACGTTGTTCTTCATGAAGGCAGTTCTAACAAAGCGAGAAACAGGAGTGTAATCACCTGGCAAGCCGAAGGTACCAGAGCCCTGACTGAATGGCTTTAATGTTTTACCTAAAAAGTTAACATCGTCATGCTGCTTAGGTGTTACTGATAAGTAGTTCCGCAAGTTAGTTTCGTGCCACTGGTAATCAGGACTGTTGGTCATGACACCAATTGAGTCCTTGATGATATGAACGCCATCTTCTTCGGGTTCAACGATTAGGCTGGCACCAGTTGTGTCTGAAAAGATAAAGTGCAGCGGTGAGACAGCCTTAAGTGTTGGGTTGGCATCATTAACAATGGTGATTTGCTCTTGGAAAAGCTCGGCAACATCATCTAAGTTGGCAGCTTGTGACAAAATTACAGAAATCACTTTGTCAGGTGAGACTGCCCAAGTACCAGCTTGTGCCTTTTCATGGTAGCTAGCATAACCTGGGAAGTACAGGGTTGCACCCATGAGGCCCTTGTCGTTAACACCGTCAAAAGTTACAGGGGCATTGTCATATTCCTGGATTTCCCCTAAGCCGATAAAGGCTCTCTTGCTGGTAATTTCTTGCTCAACACTGTAAGCAACTTTGAAAGTTTTCTTAATGGGTGTGTAAACGACTTGTTCAGCCATTTCCATCATAAAGTCCATTGTTCGTGACAAAAAGTGCTTTTTGTCCTTAGTTTCTAGTGTAAAACTGCTGCAACCAATCATTGGTTTTCCTCCGTAAATTAAAATATTATGTTTCTAAGATTATAAGAAACGATTATAGGAGTTTTGGTAAGATGATTCAAGAAGATGAAACTAATAATTGCTGTTAATTGTTTTCTTTGATTGCGCGGTTAATTTTACTGATTTGCTTTTTTGCTTTAAGCATTGAAGTATACCAAATAATGGCGTAAACAATGACAAAGACGAGGGTATAAAGACTGAGCCACAAGAAGTTTAGCGGGAACCAACCGGCTAAAATTGCCAGAGGTGTAAATAGACCAAACATTACAATGAAGTGAATAACTGTTTGCTTGGTAATGCTCCACCTCTCTTGCATGAAGATAAGAGCAGAAGCCCCACCTAGAAAGCCCATCAGAGCCCAGAGAATTGTTGAGATTAAAGTTGCTAAAGTAACAGAAGAAAATCTGTGTAAGAACGGTAGATTTGATGGCATAAAGTAGTTTGTTTGGTTAATAAGATTGCAGCACAGGGCAATAACAAAGCCAATAGCAATGCCTGAGAGAATACCTGAACAACCATAACGGATAATTTTTTTAAATAATTTCATTGTAAAAATTCCTTTCTTAACTTTTGCATATATCTTCTTGAGGTAAAAGTTGTTTCGCCAGTGGTTAAATTAACCTGATAGCAGCCAGTCTTGGTTAAGGATAGACTGTCAATACTTGCAAGACTAACAATTTCAGAGCTGGAAATCTGAATAAAAGTATCTGGCGGCAAACTGTTATTTAGTTCATATATTCTTGGCTTTATGCGGTAAGTCTGCCCGTCTGCTTCACAGACAACATATTTATTTTGAGTGTAAAAGCGGGTAATTTCATAAAGGGGAATCATTTTGATTTGGTTATTTCTACTTCCTTGAATTTGCCAATCGTTAACTAGGTGTCTGATGGAACTGGCCATCTTTTCTAGCTTAGTGGTTTTCTTATCCGTATTGATGGCAATCCAAGTTGGCTGAAACTGGGGATCTATGTTAAATTTTACAAGCATTGCATTTCTTCCTTTCTGTTGATATTTTAAATATATTCGCTTTTGACTTAAATTGCTATCTCTTGAGGATAAACGGGTCTTTTAGCAAGATAAGTGGTTAATGGGCTTTTAAAAATTCTTGACATTAACGTAAAATGAGATAAACTTAGGATAATTTATTGGAGAAAGGAAATAATTATGATTCAATCGTTCACATTAAACCTGAATAAGAGTTGGCAAAGCCAGCAGGATTGATCGTAATCGTCTTGAACGGATACGATCTGGCAAACAGTTTGTATCCGTGCTGACTACTTTTAACTTGACGAAGTTTGTTTGCATGGTAAAACGTGCAGCAGGCTTTGCGTCCTTAGGGCAGACCAGAGCAAGTGCTGGTTTGCCTTTTTTTTGTTGTCAAAAAGCCCTGATTTAACAAAAATTAAGGAGAAAAAATGAAACGAATGCTCGCATTTATCAGTGCCATTCTATTGTTTTTGGGGGTTGACTTGGCGATAGCTCCCAGAACTGCTAGTCAAACAGCATCTAAATCAGAGGTCGTCCGTGTCGGCATCCTGCAGATGATGACCCACCCAGCACTTGACCAAATTCATCACGGAGTGGTTGCTGGACTAAAAGAAGAAGGATTAATTACCGGCAAAAATCTAAAAATTGATTTTCTAAATGCTCAAGGAGACCAAAGCAACTTAAAAACAATGTCCCAGCAGCTGGCTAATAAAGATTCACTCTTAGTGGGAATTGCGACACCGGCGGCACAGGCTCTAGCCAATAGTGCCCCGAAAACAACGCCGATTATTTTGGCAGGGATTTCGACGCCAGCAGCCAGCGGTTTAGTCAAAAGTGAGGCGCATCCCGGCGGCAATATCACAGGGACTTCTGGTCTTAATCCAGTTTCTAAACAATTTGCATTACTGCACGCAATTATGCCGCGGGCTAAGAAAATCGGCATCATTTATACTTCATCGGATCATGGCGGGCAGACCAACGCCCACGCCTTTGCACAAGTTGTTAAAAGAGCAGGTTTGATCCCCAAAATGTATACCATTGCTAACACCAATGATCTTCAGCAAGTAGCTAGTCAGATGGTAAGCCAAGTTGATGCAATTTATGCCCCGCAAGATAACGGCGTGGCTTCGGCAATGAAGACACTGGTAAATGTTGCTAACAATGCCAATATTCCGGTCTTTCCGTGTGCAGAGACGATGATGCCTGATGGCGGTCTTGCATCTTACGTTATTAGTCAGAAAGAGATGGGCAGAATTGCGGGTGTGATGGCTGCCAAAGTCTTGCGCGGCAAGAATCCGGCAACTTATCCGGTTGCCACAGTCAAAAGCGGCTACTACATGATAAATGAAAAGGAAATGCGTAAATTACATATTAAAATTCCAGCAGCGATTGTTCGTGCTGCTAGACAAAATGGGAAGGTGATCGAATGAATTTAATAACTTCAAGCATTGGGCAAGGATTGTTATGGGCTCTACTAGGGATCGCCTTGTTTTTAACATTCCGCATACTGAATTTTGCCGATATGACGGTTGAAGGGACGTTCCCACTAGGCGCGGCTATTACGGTAACGGCAATTACTAAGGGAGTATCGCCGCTCGTTGCCATACTTCTAGGATTTTTAGGCGGTGCGGCTGGCGGTTTAATTACCGGCTTACTCTATACCAAAGGCAATATTCCAATTCTGCTGGCAGGGATCTTGGTAATGACGGGCTGTTTGTCAGTTAACTTGCGGATTATGGGCGGTTCTAACGTTTCACTGCTAGGGCAAAAGACCTTTTTCTCAGCTAAAATCTTCCAAACTCTTCCGCGGTACTTCGACAGTGTATTAATTGGCGGCGGGACAATTATTTTAATTACCATTTTGATTGCCCTATTTTTAGAAACTGATTTAGGGCAAGCCTTCATAGTAACGGGTGATAACCAGATGATGGCGCGGTCACTAGGGATTAACACCGAGAATATGACAATTTTAGGATTGACCTTGTCTAACGGCTTGGTTGGTCTGGCTGGTGCGTTAATTGCGCAAAATAATGGCTACGCAGATGCCAATATGGGCATTGGAATTATCGTAATTGCCTTAGCTTCAATTATTATTGGTGAGGTCGTCTTTGGCTATTTAACGCTTAATCAGCGGTTAATTGCCGTTATCCTAGGCAGTATTATTTATCGGTTTGTCTTGTTGATTGTTTTGCAATTAGGCTTTTCAACTAATGACCTTAATCTGATTTCGGCTATTATTTTGGCAGTTTGTCTAATGCTGCCGAAATTGCGGCACGCGTTAAAGTTGGACGGAATTTTACGTAAAGGAGTGAGCCAAAATGGAAAGTAAACAGGCAGTTTTGACTTTGGATAAAGTGACAACCGTTGTTAACCAGCACACGCCGGCAGAAACAAAAATTTTACGTGATTTGACATTGACGATTAATCAAGGCGACTTTATTACCATTGTGGGTGCTAATGGTGCCGGTAAATCAACGCTTTTTAACACGATTAGTGGGTTAATTACCCCGGCAGCAGGAAGAATACTGCATCAGGGACAGGAGATTACCCACCAGTCAGTTGAAAAAAGGACCAGCTTCATCAGTCGCGTTTTTCAAGATCCTAAGATGGGAACGGCACCGCGAATGACGGTTGCGGAAAATATTCTGCTCGCTAAAAAGCGGGGCGAGCGGCGCGGATTACACTTGCGCAGGTTGGCGGCTCATCGGGAAGAACTGCGTAAAATCGCAGCTCAGATGGGTAATTCGTTGGCTGATAAGTTGGACACGCCAACTGAACACCTGTCAGGTGGTCAAAGGCAGACGTTAAGCTTCTTGATGGCAACAATTAAGCGACCAGATATTCTCTTATTAGATGAACATACGGCTGCGCTAGACCCCAAAACTAGCCGTGAGTTAATGGCTCAGACCAGTCAGATTGTGACCGATCAAAAGTTAACCTGCTTAATGATTACCCACAGCATGGAAGATGCGCTTAAATATGGCAATCGGCTGCTGGTTTTACGTTCGGGTCAAGTGGTAGCTAATCTTGACAATAAGCAAAAGGCAAAGCTGAATTTGGACGAACTGATGACCGCTTTTAATGATAATGACGATTAATTATGAAAAAACTGTGATTTTTCCGCAATATATTTGTATAATAATGTAGAGGTGAAATCATGGAATTAGGTTCAATATCAGAATGGGTGACAGCATTTGCTGAGATTGCAGCTGTTTGTGTAGCATTATTTTTACCGTATTATGAAAAACGTCAGGAACGCAACAAGCGGTCACGTAATTTACGGTTGATTTTTAAGGGCTTTATTAAAGATGCGCTAGAAGAAAATAGTACGAAAAAGCTCGAGTCATATTACAAGATCAGTTATTTAGTTAACGATAATGAAAATGATGAGCAGGTATTTTCTTTAGTGCAACAAGCGATTAAGATCATTAATGATGATGAGATTAAGCCAGAGCAAAAGAATAAAGATATTCAAGAAATTATCAATTGTTTTGATTAAATAAAACCACGTCTAACTACTGGGCGTGGTTTTTAGTTTATAATTCGGTTTAAATGCTATAGCAGTGCTGAAAGTTAATTTAAAAAACATTAGTTTATTAGTAGTAAACTAGGAATTAACAATGGAGGTTTAATAATGAAGAAGATTGATGGACACTTTCATCTAGTGCGCTCACTTGCCGGCTTTAATGGCAAAGGCAGTCTGACACCTTTAGGTAATGGCCGTGCGATTTGGGATAATAATCAAGCAGTGCTAAAGCTATTTCCTGATGGCTGGGGTAATGATACCTTTACTGCTGAATCAGCGTTAAAGGTCATGGCAGCTAATGGAATTGATAAGGCAGTCTTGTTGCAGGGCAGTTTGTATGGGTTTCAGAATTATTATTCTTATCAAGCAATCAAAAAGTATCCTGATCGCTTCATTGGGGCCTTTTCTGTCGACCTTTTTAGCGAATTTTACATGCAAATTGTTCAGCGGCATGTTGAACAACTGGGCTTTAGAGCAATGAAGTTTGAGATTAGTCAGGGCGGCGGCATGACTGGGTATCACTTAACAACGCCGTTTCGCTTGGATACGGATTCGCGTGCTGGTCAGATTTTTCATTATCTTAGTGATTATCCCGGCTTTGTAGTGACTGTGGACTATGGTGATTATACTCAAGCTAGTTATCAGCCGGAGGCAATTGCCAACTTGGCTAGAATGTACCCAGAGCTTGACTTTGTGGTTTGCCACTTGTCATTTCCAAGTGCGGACCACCTAAACCGCCTGCAGGCTGCACTTAATCAGTGGCAGCCTTACCCTAATATTTACACTGATATTGCCGCAATTCAGGACATTGAGGGTGAAACTGCAGAGCCATTCTTATGTTGTCAACAAGATGTGATTCTTGCTAAAGAAATCTTGGGTGCCAAGCGAATTATTTGGGGCAGTGATGCACCTTGGTCAGCGACCTTTAATTCCTACCATAGTTTATCAACTTGGTTAGAAAAGACGACCATTTTTACGCCAGAAGAACTAGCGGACGTAATGTATAACAACGCTGAGCAGATTTATTTTAAGAAGACCGCAATTGCGGCTGCTAAGGCAGCTAATGATCCAGCTTTGAATCATTAGCTGTTAGAAAGGGAAGAATTAATGACAAAAGTATTGGTAACTGGCAAAGCTCCAGAACAAGGAATAAAAAAATTACGGGAAGTATTTGATGTCACATACCCACAGGATAAACAGTTTTCGCGGGCGGAAGTATTACAAATGCTGCCCGAGTATGATGGTGTACTCTTGGTGGGGCTCAAAGGCGACCGTGAATTAATTGATGCCGGCTCTAATTTGAAAATTATCGCGACTAGTGGTGTGGGCTTTGACCATGTTGATATTGCTTATGCCCAGGCAAAAGGGATCGTGGTTGCGAATACGCCGCAGGCAGTCCGGCTGCCGACGGCTGAAATGACAATTGTGTTATTGCTTGCGGCAGTGCGCCGACTTCATGTGTATGACCAAGACTTGCGTGCTGGCAACTGGCCTGATCTTGGCGAGGTCCAGAATATGGGCATGAGTCTGGATGGCAAAACGCTGGGTATCTATGGCATGGGGAGAATTGGCAGTACAGTCGGTCAATTTGCTCAATTGCTGGGGATGAAAGTTATTTACAATAAGCGGCACCCTTTAAGTACTGCTGAGGAACAGAAACTTAATGTTAGCTATGCGGACTTTTCAACTTTAATTAAAGATTCCGATGTTATTACCCTGCACGCGCCGCTAACGCCGCAAACTAAAGAAGTTTTTAATAGTAGTGTTTTTAACGAAATGAAGCCAACTGCTTATATTATTAATACGGCGCGGGGCCAGCTAATTAATCAGGATGACTTAATCACAGCCTTGAAGAACAAGACGATCGCTGGTGCCGGGCTCGATGTCTTTGCACAAGAACCTGAGGTGCCGGAAGCCTTGTGTGCGCTAGATAATGTTGTGTTGACGCCGCATGCAGGTACTGCGACTTTGGAAGCCCGTACGGCAATTGCTAATGAGGCTTCGGAAAATCTTATTGCCTTATTGCGTGATGGCCGCGCCAAAAACATGGTCAATCAAGTTGCGCAATATTTATAGATGCAGCTAAATATTTTGAATACAAAAAAGGCCGCTGAAGTTAGCGGCTTAATTAACCTGACAGTTAAGATTGTCAGGTTAATTTTTTTCTTTTAAAACAAATTTGATATCTTCCTGGCTTTCGATGCCATAAATGTGCTGCTTAGGATTAGTAGATAGTGGCCCTAAGTCAAAAATTGTCCGGTCATTTTCTTGCTTAATGCCATGAATACTTCCTAAGAATAGGTGCAGGAGTGAGTGGACATTTTTTTGGTATTCGGTCATTTTTTTCGCGGCGGCAGGTAAGGTGTAGCCCTCATTTAAAAAGAATTTAATCATTCTAATCTTGGCAATTTGGTTGAAGGGAAGTTTAATTGCACCATTCTCTGCCTTGGTAGTTTTAAGGTAGCCCATTTTGATCCAGTAGCGTACCTGAGTATCAGAGACATCGCTTGCTCTGGCGGCATCACGAATACTAAGGTAAATTTTATCAGGTTTAACGATTTGGTTCAGCCATTCGGCATAAGTCTCTTGTTTCATATGTTGCTCCTAATTTACTTAGTATTATTATAGAACTTTTTAAGATAATTTATTAGCTAGTTAGTAAGTATTTTAACATAAAAAATGTCAGTGTTAATTTTTTTGTCTTAATATCAAATATTTGACATTGAGTACAAACTATTTTATATTAGACAACATCTTGTTTAAATATACGAAAGAGGGAAACTGTTTTGGCAAAAATTGCTGATAATAAAACAAGTTCATTTGGTAGAGCAATGTTGATTATTGTGCTTTTAGTTGGAACCTTCTGTACGGTTTTGAATCAAACACTACTTTCAACAGCATTACCTAAATTGATGTCGACGTTTAATATTTCAACTGCTACAGCGCAATGGCTGACAACTGGGTTCTTGATGGTTAACGGAATCATGATTCCTTTATCAGCTTACTTAGCAACTACAATTAACACTAAGTGGTTGTACACAGGTGCCATGGTAATTTTCCTTGGCGGTACAGTTTTAGCTTATAGTGCACAGAACTTTGGTACATTGCTGACAGCACGGTTAATTCAGGCTGTTGGGGTTGGTATTTCAATGCCGCTCTTGCAGACAATTATGTTATCAATCTTCCCAGCTAATTCACGTGGGGCTGCTTTAGGTCTTGTGGGAATTGTTGTCGGGGTGGCACCAGCTATTGGACCAACCTTATCTGGCTGGATTATTGATAATTACAACTGGCGTGTTCTGTTTGGCATGTTAATTCCATTAATGATTGTTGTTATCGTATTGGCACTCTTCTTTATGAAGCCAGTACTTAAAACAACCAAGCAAAAGCTTGATTGGTTGTCATTAACATTATCAACAGTAGGTTTTGGTAGTTTACTTTACGGCTTTTCCGCTGCAGGTAATGATGGCTGGGACGCAAAGAATGTTGATATTGCCCTAGTTGTTGGTGTTATTGTGACCGCGTTATTTGTTTGGCGGCAATTAGTAATTCCTAAACCATTCTTACAATTACGGGTATTTAAGACTAAGGAATTTACTTTAGCATCAGTAATGGCTTCAATTTCAACCATTGCGATGTTAGGGGTTGAATCAGTCTTACCATTATACTTGCAAATTGTTCACGGCATGAGCGCACTTAACTCAGGATTGACCTTGCTTGGCGGTGCTGTAGTTATGACGTTAATGAGTCCAATTACCGGTCGTTTATTTGATGAAATTGGTGGTAAACGCTTAGTTACCTTGGGGATGTCCTTACTTATTATAGGTACACTGCCATTTCTATGGTTGACTTTGGATACACCAGATATCTATATTGTCTTCTTATACGCAATCAGAATGTTTGGTATTTCAATGATTACCATGCCAGTAACGACTTCAGGGATGAATGCCTTGCCTGATGACTTAATCGCTGACGGAACGGCTTCAAACAACACAGTTCGTCAGATCGCTTCATCAATTGGTTCAGCAATTATGATTACCCTGTTAACTAATGTTACTAATGCTAAGGCACCAGCTAAGTCATTATTGAAGGCAGCACCTTTTAGCTATAAGCAAAAGTACTTAACTGCAACTTTGGATGGTTACCATGCAGCATTCATGTTCTCATTAGTCTTTGCAGTTATCGGTTTATGCCTTTCATTCTTCTTAAAGGATAAACGTACTCCTAGTCATGATATTAATTTAGAAGGCGGCGATAATAAATGATTTTAGCAACATTAGTTATTGGAGCACTTGCGGCTTTTATCAGTTATATCTTCATTAAAACGCCTAAGTGGCGAATTACAGCGACAATTATTTCAGCAGTAATTTTAATTAGTTCACTTGTCTTCTTAACTTTGAACAGCCATGAGCATTATGGTATGCATCAAGTAACTACAACCAAGACTGTACAAGTTTATCCAGCAAGTGCCAAAAATGGCCTGAATATGGTGCTTTACAAGCCAGTTGGGACTAATGGCAAAGAAACAGTTGTCGTTTACAAAAAGACTTTAGACCAAAAGAAGCCTAGTCATACACAAGCTAATGAATTAACGGCGGCTAATAACCGTGTTAAGCGTGTAGCAGGTAACACAGCAACATTAAAGGTTAAAGAAACCCGCTGGCGTTTTGATTCAAGTGCAGCTAAATTATGGTTTGGTGTTTCTGGTTTAGAAAACAAACTAGTTAAACGTTCAAATACATTCTATTTACCTAAAACTTGGTTCTATCTATCAACTGACCAAGTTAAGGCAATGCAAAAGAAAATGGCTGCTATGAAGTCTAAAGCAGCTCAGCAAAAGCTGAAGCAGCAGGCACAGCAATATGTCATGGCACAAATCAAACAAGCTATGATGAAGAATCCAGCTTTGGCAACTGATAAGGCTAAGCAAGCTAGTCTAGCTAAGCAGTACGCTCAAGAATTTCAACAGCAAATGTTTAAAAAGGTTATTAAATCTTTAAAATAAATTGCGTAAATTAAAACAGCAAAAAGTATGATTTATACTTTTTGCTGTTTTTGTTTGCCTAAATTTTATAGCTGCACCTGAATGACCTGGATACCAGCTTTAATAAAGCCGTCAATAATCTTCTTAGGTGTAAAAGAGTCAGTAATTAGCAAGTCAATGTCGGTTGCCTGACAAATGGTAAAGTTAGAAAACTGGCTGAATTTGCTATAGTCGGCAACCACAATTAGTTTGCGTGCGTGCTTGATAATTGCTTCGTTAACCTTGGCTTCTTCAATAAATGGTGTGGCAACTCCGCGGCTTAGGCTAATTCCGGCACAGCCAATGATTGCCCAATCGGCATAAATTTTTAAGAAGGGCTCAACTGCCAAGTCGCCGCTCATAATCATTTTGCGGCTGACATTACCGCCGCTCAAGATGATTTGACTGTTGCTGGCATGCATGTCCAAGTTTCCGGCGTAACCATTATTAGTTAGAATATTAACGTCTTTTTTCAATAAATATGGTATTGCTTCAAATGCGGTTGTACTTGAATTAATAAAAACCCAATTGTGCTTTTCAATATGAGATGAGGCTTCCTTGCCAATTCGCTGCTTGATGTAACTGACGGAATCTGTAAAGGGAATTTCTTCTGGCTTAACTAGAGAAATAATACCTTTTTCCTGTTCGATTTGCCCTTGATTGGCCAAATTACTGCAGTCTCGGCGAACGGTCATGATTGAGACGCCGAGCTTTTTACTGAGATTATCTAATGAAATGGTTTTTTCATGATTAAGTAAATCAATGATTTTCTTTCTTCTATTTTTAATTTCTTGATATGAATTCTTCATTTTATTTTCCTATATTAATATTATTCTCCTAAAATTTATTATCAAAAAATATCATAAAAAGGTATCAAACACAACATTTTGCTTTTGATAATGATAAAACACCATAAAAGTAACAAATTATCATAAAATGTGATTGAAAGCGATAACATTATACAATATAATCTGTGTTGAAAACAAACAAGATAAACTTTTAGGAGGAAAAAGATGACAAAACCGACAAATATAAATGAAGTTACACCTGCTGTTTTTGCAGAAAACAATTTCCCTGAATGGGGAACATACTTAAATGAGCAAATTGCCGACAAGAAAGTGCCAGAAAACTCATTTTCAATTTGGTGGCTTGGCTGTATGGGGATGTGGCTGAAGACCCATGAAGGAACGAATATTGCCATTGATATGTGGAATGGTACTGGTAAGCATTCACACGGCGACGGCAAGATGCGTAAAGGACACCAGATGATGCGGATGACTGGTGGCGAAGCTCTGCAGCCTAACATGCGCAACAAGCCATACGTGATTGATCCCTTTGCAATTAGAGATTTGGATGCCTTGTGTGTTACCCATACACACCACGATCACTTGGATATTTATACTGCAGCTTGTGTAAACAAGTTCTGTCCTAATGCTAAATTTATCGGGCCTCAAGGAGTTGCTGATGAATGGAAGTCATGGGGTGTTCCTGAAGAAAAAATTATCGTTGTCAAGCCAGGTGACGAAGTTAAAGTTGGTGCTGTTACGATTAAGGCTTTAGAAGCTTTTGACAGAACTGAACTGGTAACTGAAGATGACCCTAATGTTACATTGGCTGGTACCAAGCCAAAAGAAATGGCTAAGTTAGCCGTAAATTATCTGCTTGAGACTTCAGGAGGCAACTTGTATCACTCAGGTGACTCACACTATTCTAATACTTATGTTAAACATGGTAACGAAAATAAGATTGACGTTACTCTATGTGCTTACGGTGAAAACCCTCGTGGTATCACTGATAAACTGGATGATTCTCAAGTATTGCGGATGGGTGAAGCCCTGAATACTAAGGTAATTATCCCAATGCACTATGACATTTGGTCAAATATTTACAGTGATCCAAAAGATATTTTAGTTCTATGGAACAGAAAGAAGTACCGTCTGCAATACAAGTTTAAACCATATATTTGGCAAGTCGGCGGCGAATTTAACTATCCACAGGATAAGGATAATTTTGAATACATGTACGATCGCGGCTTCCATGATGCATTCAAGAATGATCCAGATCTGCCGTTCCCAGAATTGTTATAAGCCTACTTGTTAGTTGCTTATAAGATAGGAGGGAGTTATGCTACGTTATTTTTTAGAAAATCATTTGATTAATATCAGTGCTAAACAGCCCAAAGACTGGGAAGATGCCTTGAGAATTTCAGGTGAAATTATGAAATCAAATGGTCTTGTTACTGATAAATATATTGACCAAGTTATTGCTGACGTCAAAGAATATGGTCCGTATATTGTAATTGTACCTGGAGTGGCAATGCCTCATTCACAAGCAGACAGTTCAGGTGTTTTGGGCACGGGGATTGGTCTGACGATTTTCCCGAAAGCAATTTCTTTTGACCAAGATGATCCAGAAAAAGATGCGCAATTGTTCTTTATGTTAGCTGCTAAAGATAATAAGCAGCATATGGAAAATATCGCTAATTTGTCCAATATGCTGATGGAAGATGGTCTAATTGATGATTTGCGGCAGGTAAAGACCTTAGCGGATTATCAAAAGGTCATTGATAAGTATGAACTAGCTGAAGAAGAGAGTAGGTAAGCAAATGCAAAATGTTTTGAATGTTTTACTAGCCATTTGGAGCTATTTTGCCACTAATGTTTTAGGACAACCTGCATTTATGATCGGTTTTATTGTTTTAATCGGTTATATTTTGGAACATAAAAAGTGGTACGAAGTCTTATCTGGCTTTTTAAAGGCGACAGTGGGCTACTTTATCTTGTCAGCTGGGTCTAGTGGACTAGTTAATACTTTTAGACCAATTTTAGTCGGCTTGAAGGATCGCTTTCATTTAAGTGCGATGATTATTGACCCCTATTTTGGTCAGAATGCCGTTAATTCGGGAATTATGCAACGCTTTGGCCGCTCCTTTGCGGACACGATGTTGCTGCTATTATTTGCCTATATTATCAACATCTTGCTGGTCCGCTTTTCGAAGTACACCAAGTTAAGAGCGGTCTTTACAACTGGTAATGTTCAGGTTCAACAGGCTGCCACTGCTTTCTGGCTGATTCTGTTTTGTTTTCCTAATTTAAACAGAATCTCAATTTTAGCAATTATGAGTTTGATCTTAGGTCTCTACTGGGCTGTAGGTTCTAACTTAACGGTTGGCATTACGCAGGAGTTAACTGATGGTGCCGGCTTTGCGGTTGCCCACCAACAAATGTTTGGTCTGTATTTCTTTGCCAAGATTTCGGAAATGCTTGAAAAGCATTCCATGAAAAAGGGTAAGGAAAATAAAAATAAACGCCTTGAAGATATTGAATTACCAAGCTTTATGTCAATTTTTAATGACAACATGGTTTCAACTTCCTTGTTAATGCTGGTGTTCATCGGTGCAATTTTAATCGTCTTAGGACCAGATTACTTAACTAAGGCACACTTCATGCAAAAGGGTCAGAGTTTTGTCTTTTACATTTTGCAAACAGCACTGCAGTTCTCAGTTTATCTAGCTATCTTACAGTTGGGTGTTAGAACGTTCGTTAACGAATTAACGGAATCCTTTACGGGTATTTCTGATAGATGGCTGCCTGGTGCAGTTCCCGGGATTGATGTTGCCGCAATTTTAGGCTTTGGTTCGCAAAATGCACAAACAATTGGTTTTATGTTTGGTGCTTTAGGTCAATTTACGATGATCTTCTTATTGCTCATTTTCCATTCACCAACTTTGGTAATTGCTGGCTTTATTCCGTTATTCTTTGATAATGCAGCGATTGGTTTGTACGCTAACGATCGCGGAGGTTACAAGTATGCCATGATTATGCCGTATATTTCTGGCTTGATTCAAGTTGCTGGGTCAGCACTGATTGCTACTTGGGTTGGCATGGCTCGTTATGGCGGTTACCTTGGCATGTTCGACTGGGCTACTGTTTGGCCATTCTTCACGGTAATCATGAAGTACTTAGGCTACTTCGGCGTTGCCATTATCATTATTGCTTTATTGGCAATTCCGCAATTACAGTATCGCGCAGATCCAGACGGTTACTTCTTAATTACTGAGGATTACTCAGCTTGGAAAAAGTTAAATCATAAAGAAGAATAATATTTGTTTTAAGTTAAAGGAACGAGAATTATGAAAATTTTAACTGCATGTGCTAACGGTTCAGGAACTAGTTTGATGTTGATGAGAACTGTTAAAAAGACAATGGAAAAAATGGGCTATCAGATTACACAGGCTGACCATACTTCAATTTCAGAAGCTAAGGGAATTGCCCGCAACTATGACGTCGTCTTTACATCTGTGCCATTTATTAAAATGTTTGATGAAGTTAAGAAGCGCGGCGGCGAAGTAATCGGAATTAAAAATGTGATTTCGGCTAAAGAAGTTGAAGATAAAATTAACGATTCTGATATTCCAACTAAATTTAAGAAGAATTAAAGGAGATAACAATGGCAATACCAAAATTACAAATTGCGTTAGATAGTGACAATACTGCTCAGGCAATTAGCGTTTTGCGCAAGGTTGAAGATTTAATTGATGTTGTTGAAGCGGGAACGATTTTAGTCTATCGCGATGGCTTGAGTGCTGTCAGAAATTTGCGGGCGGTGGCTCCTGATAAGATCGTTTTGGCAGATGTTAAATGTGCTGACGCTGGAACTAAGTGTGGTAAGTCATGCAAGGATGCTGGTGCCGATTGGATGACCTGCATTAATGCGGCAACTGTTCCTACAATGAGTAATGCTCAAAAAGAAATCGAAGTTCAGGTTGAACTTTATGAAGGTTGGGACGATCCAAATAGGATGCAGGAATGGCTTGATAATGGCATTCACCAGGTTGTTTATCATCAAAGTCGTGACGCCAAGTTTGCTGGACAAAAATGGTCTGAACAAGATGTTGAGAACGTTAAGAACCTAATCAAGATGGGCTTTAAAGTCTCCGTTACTGGTGGTGTTCATCCGGAAATCCTTAAGTTGTTTAAGGGTGTTCCTGTTTATACCTTTATTGCTGGCCGGGCAATTAGAGAAGCTGATGATCCACGTGCTGTTGCCCAACAGTTCAAGGACGAAATTAATAATATTTGGGGTTAGTTAATAATTAGGGAAACTGGTGAATTTTAATTCATGGTTTCCCTTTTATTTTAAATTTAGTAAGGAGCAAACAGTATGACAGTAAATTCGTTAGGCATTTATGAAAAAGCTTTGCCGCAGGATTTGTCTTGGGAAGAGACTTTTAACTTAGTACATCAATTGGGCTTTAACTTTTTAGAATTTTCAATTGATGAGAGTGATAAGCGGCTGGCACGGCTTGATTGGACGCGAGATGAGCGCCAACAATTTCGCGATTTAATGTGGTCAACTAATACCAGAATTAACAATTTGATGTTGTCGGGACACCGGCGCTTTCCGCTAGGTTCTGCTGATCCTGAGGTACGGCAGAAGTCACTGGAGATGATGGCTAAGGCGGTCGACTTGTGTGTGGATCTAGGCATTCATAATATTCAGATGGCTGGTTACGATGTTTATTACGAAGAAAAGACGGACTTGTCGCGTGAATATTACGTCGAGAATTTAATTAAATGTGTTCACATGGCAGCTAAGAAAAATATTATGTTGTCAATTGAGACGATGGATGATCCGTTTATTAATAATTTATCCAAAATTAGTCATTACCATGAATTGGCAAAAAGTCCGTGGCTGCAGGCCTATCCAGATTTGGGTAATTTGAGTGCCTGGCCGGAAAATGATGTCCCAGCTGAAATTGAAAATTATATTGACACAATCTGTGCAATTCACCTAAAAGACAGTAAAAAAGTCACGTCGAATTTCAAAGGGCAATTTAAAAATGTGCCGTTTGGCACAGGCTGTGTCGATTTTGTGGGCCTGCTGCGAGAATTAGTCCGTCTTGATTACAATGGCAGCTTTACCATCGAAATGTGGTCAGGCGATAACGGCGATGAAAATGCACTTGAGGAAGTTAAGGATGCAAAAGCCTTCTTTGATAAGATTTTCACCCAAGTTGGCATTACACAAGAAGCAGTTGAATAAGGAGAGAATAAGATGCTTGAACAGTTAAAAGAAGAAGTCTACCAGGCAAATATGTCATTGCCAAAATTAAATTTGGTAACTTTTACGTGGGGCAATGTATCTGGAATTAATCGTGAAGCCGGATTATACGTGATTAAACCGTCGGGAGTACCTTATGAGGAACTTAAACCGGATGATCTGGTAGTGGTTAACTTAAAGGGTGAGATTGTCGAAGGCGATAAAAATCCGTCATCAGATACGCCAACCCATACATATTTATATAATCATTTTCCTAAAATTGGCGGCATTGTTCATACGCATTCACCTTGGGCAGTGTCATTTGCGGCAGCCAAAATGGACATTCCTGCACTGAATACCACACATGCCGATACGTTCTATACTAATATTCCCGCAGCTGACGCCTTAACTAAGGAAGAAATTGAGGAAGATTACGAAGGCAACACCGGCAAAACAATTGTTAAAACTTTTAAGGAGCGGCATTTGGATTATGAGGCAACGCCAGCGGCTCTAGTCAGCCAGCATGGGCCGTTTGCTTGGGGCGAAAATCCCGCAAAGGCAGTGTATAACGCGAAAGTTCTAGAGGTTGTTGCCGAAGAAGATTTTCATACTTTAGAATTAACGCATCAAAACTCAGAATTGCCCCAATACTTGCTTGATAAGCACTATTATCGTAAGCATGGACCGAATGCTTATTATGGACAAAAATAATAAAAAAAGCTAAAGTTAAATTATTTTAAAGTGTGTTGTTAAAATTTAATATAATTATTTTTTGGAAAGGTAATATATAAGATGGATTTCCAAGCTTTAGCTCAAAACATTTTGACTAATGTCGGGGGTAAAGAAAATATTGTTAGTCTGGAGCGCTGTTTTACGAGATTGCGTTTCGTTTTAAAGGATAACAGTAAGGCAAACAGTGACCAAATTAGTCACTTAGAGGGCGTTATTCAAGTGCTAAACGCCAATGGTCAGTTTCAGGTTGTACTTGGCAACAATGTTGCTAAAACCTATGAGGCAATTGAACCGATGATTGGTGAAGTGACTGCGATTTCTGAAACAAGCGAAGGCGACACTGAACCAAAAGAAAAGGTTGGTTTAGGAACCAAAATTATTAATACGATTGCCGCAATCTTCACGCCAACTGTTCCAGCAATTGCTGCTTCAGGGATGATTAAAGGAATTTTGGCAATTGCAGTTATTGTGGCAACCAATGTTTATCATACGGATATTACTAAGTTCGATACCTACATTATTTTAAGTGCGGCATCAGATGCACTGTTTTACTTTATGCCGATTATTTTAGCCAAATCTTCTGCTAAAGTTTTTAAAACCAATGAATATATTGCAATGGTAATTGCGGCGACGCTCTGTTACCCATCAATTGTTGGGTTGATGACGGGCAAGGCGACAGTTACCCTGTTCGGCTTGCAGATTACTAAGGCAAGTTATACCTCATCGGTTATTCCAATTATTATTGCCGTCTTTATTTTGGCTTATGTGGAACGCTTCATTGACCGCATCATGCCAGATGTCCTGAAGATTATCATGGTACCGACACTTTGTCTGTTAATTATGGTACCGGCAACTTTAATGCTGTTTGGACCAATTGGCATTTATCTTGGTAACTTTATCAACTGGCTTTACTACTACATTATGCACTTTAGCCCGATTTTATTGGGCGCCTTTATTGGGGGCATTTGGTGTGTATTGGTTGTCTTTGGTGCTCACCGAGCAATTATTCCGATTGGGATTAATGATGTTGCTAAAACCGGTCACCAGAATTTACTGGCCTTTGCAGGTGCGGCTAACTTTTCTCAAGCTGGTGCTGCATTAGGTGTTTTCTTAAAAACTAAAAATAAAAATCTGAAAACTGTTTCTGCTTCGGCAACAGTAACCGCACTATTTGGGATTACTGAGCCGGCAATCTATGGTACTAACTTACGGTTAAAACGCCCGATGGTCTATGCAGTTATCAGTGGTGCGTTAGGTGGTGCCTTAATGGGCTGGGGCGGCTCATTTGGTAATGCCTTTGCCAATCAAGGAATTCTGACGATTCCGGTTTATGCCAGCAGCGGCGTGAAGGGCTTTGTTTGTTACCTGTTAGGATGTGCGATTGCCTTCTTTGGTGCCTGTATCTTGACGGTTGTCTTGGGCTTTGAAGATTTACCAGAAAAATTACCAAGTCAAAATAGTGAAGAATTAGCGACGATTCCAGTAACGGCAACCGAAGACGAAAAAATCACGGCGCCACTAGCAGGAGAAGTAATTGCCTTATCCCAAGTTAAAGATGAAGTCTTTTCATCAGGTGCAATGGGCAAGGGCGTGGCGATTATCCCGACAGACGGCGAGGTCGTGGCTCCTGAAGATTGTGAAGTGCAAGTTTTATATCCAACAATGCACGCTATCGGCTTATTGCTGGATAATGGAATTCAATTATTAATTCATATTGGCCGTGATACGGTTGAACTAAAAGGCAAATATTTTACCAGTCACACTGAAGTTGGTGCACACTTAAGAAAAGGCGACCCAATCGTTAGTTTCGATTGTGCTAAGATTAAGCAGGCTGGCTATGATCTAACAACGCCGGTAATTATTACTAATGCTAGTTCTGATGCAGAAATCACAATGACGGATGAAAATGAAGTGACGCAAGATAGTGTCCTAATGGAATTTAAGGGTAAGGTAACAAATGAAGAAGTTTAATGATAATTTTTGGTGGGGGGCTTCGTCGTCGGCCTTTCAAATTGAAGGTGCTTGGAATGAAGATGGCAAGGGCGAATCAATTGCGGATTATAATTCGTTCAAGCATTCAGACCAGCAGGCTGACACCAAGGTCGCCAGTGACTTTTATCATCATTACCAAGAAGATATTAAGTTAATGAAGCAGATGGGGATGAAGGCTTACCGCTTCTCGCTTGCGTGGACTAGAATTATTCCCGATGGGGATGGGGACGTCAACCAGGCGGGAATTGACTTCTATAATCATGTGATTGATGAGTGTCTTGCTAATGATATTATTCCCTTTGTGACCCTGTACCACTTTGATTTGCCGCTGGCTTTAGTTAAAAAATATAATGGCTGGGCTAGTCGTGATTGTGTTAGAGCCTTTCGCCGGTATGCGCAGATTTGTTTTAAGGCTTTTGGTGATCGGGTCAAGAACTGGCAGGTAATTAATGAGCAAAACCTGATGGTGCGGGTCAATGAGCGGATGAATATGGATAATGTGCCGCAAGATGAGGTCGAGAAGGTTCGCGCTCAGATGGATTATCACATGTTCTTAGCCTGTGCCTATGCCATGAATGATTGCCACCAGATGATTGCTGGCGGCAAGATTGGCCCAGCAATCTCATCGACAATGACTTATCCAGTCAGTGACCAGCCGCTTGATGTCTGGGCTGCCAAAATGAACGATAATTTTAAGACTAATTATGCTTTGGAAATGTACTGCTTTGGTAAATATCCGGGTTACTACCGGCATTTTTTGCAGGAGCAGGGCATTTATCCGCAAACTGCCAGTGGTGATGATGCGGTCTTAGCAAGTGCTCATCCTGATTTTATTGCGGTTAATTATTATCGGACATTAGCGGCAGAATATTTACCGGCTGACCAAGAACATCCAGTTGGTGAGCGGGTAAGTGATATTGATTTTGACCTTTATGGTTATTTCAAAATCAAAAAGAACGAGCATTTAAAGGCAACCGAATACGGTGCGCAAATTGATCCACTTGGCTTGCGGCTGGTTTTGAATGAATATTATGAAAAATATCGCCTGCCAATGATTATTACTGAGAATGGCTTGGGTACGGCAGATGAACTCACTGAGGATGGCAAAGTTCACGACCAATACCGAATTGATTATCTAAAAGCCCATATTGAAGCGTGCTATGATGCAATTCAGGATGGTGTTGAGCTGTTTGGCTATTGTCCGTGGTCAGTAATGGATATCTTGAGTTCCCACCAAGGTTTTAAAAAGCGGTATGGGTTTATTTATGTTAACCGGACCGACTTTGACTTAAAGGACATGAGGAGAATACCTAAGGACAGTTACTATTGGTATCAAAAAGTAATTAAGAATAATGGCTTAGAATAATAAAAAAATACTACGTTTGAAATTAATAAACGTAGTATTTTTCGTTATTTAGAATTTAGTTTCAAGAATATCATCTTCAGGACGGTGTTCTTGAATCCGCAGAACCTGCCAAGGGAATTCTTCAACTGGTTCGGCCAAGTCAATTACCAATGTGTTATCTTCATAAGTAAACTTGAGGTCAATGCGCTTTTCGATCCATTCAACGCGGTTAGGTTCGTGTGTTAAACCAGTAATAGTAATCTTCGTTGGCAATGGCTGCTTGACGAAAACATATTTTTGGTAGTGCATGTGACGATTTTGCAATACAAAACTATCGCCGTCGGCACTAATTGCGCAAGGTTCGCTTTCATTGAAGGCATGACCAAACATGTGCATCCAGTCGTTAATTGGCGTTAAAAGTTTTTTGCTTTCATCGGTTAATTCACCGTTTTCTGCAACGGTCAAATTAATTACCGTGGTTTTGCCGGCTTCACGCTGCTTAATCATTGCATCAATTACGTTATCGGATGTGTAACTTTGTCCAAGACCCTCATTAACTAGGGCAATCGTGTACTTAGTGCAGGCAGCTTGAAAGGCTTCTTGGGCACCATCAGTTGCGACAGCACGCGCACCGATATCCCGTGCGGTTTTGACCAGTAAGTCAGCGTTGGCCTTTTCGGCGTTAGTTAGTTTAAAATTTAAGACAATTGCAAAATCAGGATTCATCGAATCTCTCCTTAGATATAATAATATTAAGTTTAACTCTAAAAGAAGGAAAATACGAAAAATGAAAATTATTATTTCACCAGCAATGAAAATGAAAGTTGACCGTGAAGCTTTTCCAGTCCGGTCAACACCGCAGTTCTTACCGCAAGCTGAGCAATTAGCGCAATACTTAAAAAGCTGCAGTTTAGAACAGTTAAAGGCTATCTGGCAGTCAAGTGAACGGACAGCTAAGGAAGGGCAAAAGCAAATTGCACTGCTTGATCTAAAGCAGAGTGATAATTTAACGCCAGCAGTTATTTCTTATTCCGGCATCCAATATCAATACATGGCAGCCGATTTGTTTACCGCGCCTGCACTTGATTATTTGCAGGACAAGGTGCGGATTTTGTCGGGCTTATATGGCGTTTTGCGGCCGTTTGATGGTGTGTGGCCGTATCGCTTGGAAATGAAGAATAAAGTAATTGGCTTTGAGCAGCCGAATTTATATAAATTTTGGGGCTCGACGATTGCGGATAATTTATTTAATGATGAAACAGTGTTAATAAATCTGGCATCCAAAGAATATTCTAAAAATATCAGCCCATACTTAGCAGCTAACCGGCAGATGATTAACATTGATTTTCAAGAGTTAAAGAATGGCCAATGGAAGACTGTTGGCGTGCATGCCAAAATGGCGCGCGGAGAAATGACACGTTTTATTGCGGAAAATCAGCTGACTAAGCCTGAGCAATTACAGGACTTTAGTGATTTTGGCTTCAAATTTACTCCAGAAGAAAGTAATATCGATACTTATGTTTTTCGGACGGAATTTGATTTTAAGAGACGATAATTAGGTATTAATTGTTCCAGACTAATAGTAAAATATACCTAGTTAATAAGTGAGGTTTAAGTATGGAAATTGTTTTTGTTCGTCATGGTCAAACCGATTTGAATAAAACGGGTTGTATTCAGGGCTCGCGCTTTGATAAGGAATTAAATGAGGCCGGTCGCGCTTATGCTGAAAAAGCCGCAGCTAATTTTGACCCATCTGTGTTTGATGTCGTCTTTTCAAGTCCAATGAAGCGGGCACTTGAAACCGCGCAGATTTTTACTAAAGGACAAAAGAAGATCAAGATTGATGAACGCTTGGTTGAATTTAACTTTGGCGAATGGGATGGGCAATTATTAACAGAATTAGGTCAAAAATATCCTGATGCGGTCGATCCTTGGGGGAAGGCAAATGCGAATTACATCAAATATGCCCCACATGGCGAAAGCAATGAGGAATTAAATGAACGCTGCGGGCAATTTTTAGATGATCTCACGCAAAATTATGCTGGTAAAAAAGTTTTGGTGGTTTGTCACGGCACGTTAATTCGGATGATGTTCGCGCATTATTTTACCAATGGCGATTTTACTTACTTTGATACGATGAAAAATTGCGCTTTGGCGAAAATTTCTTATCGTGACCATACACCGCGAATCAACTATTATAATCAAGTATTAGCGCTTTAATAAATCAAAAAGATCCTTCGGGATCTTTTTTATTTGCATAATATTTGACTATGCAAGTTCAATATTGATATTATCTAATAAAAGTGACACGGTGTCACTTTATTAGAAAAGGGTGGTAGCAGAATGGTCAAGGCAACTTTTATTAACTTGCCGCAGGTAAAAAAGGACCTCATTACGCAGGCGCTGCTTAACGAATTTAGTCATTATCCGCTTCAAGAAGCACAGGTGGCGCGAATTGTTAAGGAAGCTCAGATTGCTCGCGGGGCCTTTTATAAATATTTTACGGATTTGCTTGATGCTTACAGTTATTTGTATGGGCAGGCGCTTCGCGAAATTCATGCCGATATCAAGGTTACGTCAGAGTTTGAGCCGCAGATTTTTTATTTAAATGTGGTCAACTTTGTCGAAAAAACGCATGCCAGTAAGTATGCACTCTTAATTAAAATGCATGTTTTATATAACGAAAGCATGTTGGCAAAGCCGGCGCAAACTGCTAAGCAGGCAGATTTAAGTCCGCAGAATTGGAGCGCGATGGTCTTGAGCCACGCTGCTATTCGAGCTGTGCTCACAAATCCTAGTCAAAAAGACGACATTTTGCTTCGTTTTAAGGCGAGTTTAGAACTATTACAAAAGGGGTCAAATTAATGTTTTTAGCAATTAAAGAAATAAAACGAGAAAAATTGCGTTATGGCCTGATTGTTTTGATGATTTTCTTAATCAGTTACCTGATTTTCATTCTATCATCACTATCAATTGGCTTAGCAAGTGAAAATACGCAGGCATTGGAATCATGGGACGCGCAGGCAGTGGTCTTGAATAAGAATGCTAATGTCAGTATGAACCAGTCAGTATTAACTAAGTCTGACTTAAAAAATGCCACAATTGGTAAAGATGAGGCGCTGGTTGGTCAAACAGCGGTAGTTGTTAAAAATAAGAAACGGCCGCAGATTTCCGCCCAGTTTATTGGTCTTAAAAAGACCCAGTTTATCTATCGTGCCCAAGAAATAATTGCTGGTCGCAAGGCTAAAACCAAGCAAGAAGTGGTTGCTGACCAAACCTTTAAGATTAAGGGTTACAAGCTTGGCGACAAATTGGAGTTGAATGGCTCGAAGAAGAAGTATACGATAGTTGGCTTTGCTAAGAATGCCAAGATTAATATTGCGCCAATTGTTTATGGTTCGCTTAATTCGTGGAAGACGCTGCGGCAGGGAATGCCGGATATGCAGGCTTCGGCAATCATTTCACGTAATTCTAATTACAAGTATCATCATGCTGACAGCAAGACTTATCCAATTAAAACCTTTATTAATAAGCTTCCAGGTTATACTGCTCAAAATATGACCTTTGAACTTATGATTGGCTTCCTCTTTGTAATTTCACTGATTATCATTGCGGTCTTCATGTATATCTTAACGATGCAAAAGATGCACAACTTTGCGGTAATGCGTGCGCAAGGAATTCCTAGCGGTACGCTGGTTAGAGCAACAGTTAGTCAAGCAGTTATCTTAGTGGTTGTTGGGGTAGTCATTGGCCTAGTCGCAATGTTATTGACTGCTAAAGCATTACCAGCCGTTGTACCAATGAGCTTCACGCCGGCAATTATGCTGAGTGGTGCTGGCGGAATGCTTTTGACGGGAATTATCGGCAGCTTAATTCCAATTAGATCAATTTTGAAGGTAGATCCAGCAAAGGCAATAGGTGAATAAGATGGCAGTCATTGAATTAAAAAACGTCCAAAAAATTTATGGCAAGGGTGCTGCAGAAGTTAAGGCACTTAAGAATATTAATTTTACGGCTAATAAGGGTGAAGTTGTCCTAATTATGGGTCCATCTGGGGCTGGTAAAAGTACTTTTTTAACCATTGCGGGTTCACTGCAAAAGCCAACATCTGGTGAAGTCTTAATTAACGGGCAAAATATTGCCAATCTGACGACTAAGCAAAGTAACCATTTACGGCTTAACCAGATCGGCTTTGTCCTGCAGGCTTATAATTTGGTCCCATTTTTAACGGTTAAGGAACAATTTGAATTAGTTGACCGAGTTAAAAAACAGGGCAATATCGATCAGACTACTTTGACAAAATTGTTAGAGCAGTTAGGTATTACAGCCTTAGTTAATAAGTACCCTGGTGAATTATCTGGCGGTCAGCAGCAACGAGCTGCAATTGCCCGCGCCTTATATGCTAATCCAGAAATTTTGCTGGCGGATGAACCAACGGCATCTTTGGATAGTAAGAATGTTGATGAGGTTGGTCAATTATTTAAAAACTTGGCTAAAAATTATGACAAGGCAGTCTTACTAGTAACGCATGATCCTCGTTTAGAGCAATATGCCGACCATATTTACGAGATGATGGATGGCGAAATGACACAAACAAAATAATTGTTATTTAATCTTTGATAAAAATGCACAATGCTTTAATTAATAAAGGAATTGTGTGTTTTTTTGTTTATTATCGAAAAATAAAGATATTTAATACGTCTTTTTTGAGAATGGCTAAATTTTAGCTTGTTACTTTTGGTGTTATTATTTATCAAAGCCGGTTGTTTATTTATATTCTGTAAAAGTTGTTCTTGACAAAGAGCTTTAAAGTTTATTATGCTAGTTAATATATGACTTCTTTGTTATTTTTAGCATGATAAAAGAACAAGGCGATTTTAAGCAAGATTTTGAAGCTTTAGCTGTAAGCGCTGATGTTACTGATATAATAAGAATGGTAACTCATCATAAAATAACGAAAAATCATTAATTAAAGTGTACTTAATGTTATATAACTGTATAAAAATCACGCCATTATAATTATGTGACAGACAGTTAATTTAGAAGCTGAGGTAAAAAATGAACGAAGTACCAGAAGATAAATCAATTGAGTTAACAACAGATTATCAAAATCAAAGTATCAATATTCAGTTTTCGGATGAACTAACAGATGATCGCGAACGTGGTTATATTTTATCTGCAGCTTTCTTTTCTTTTTGTGCTTCTCAAGGTTTGAGCAAATCGGAAGTAAGTGAGATGGTTTCGTCTTATTACGATCAATTTTTAGAAAGTAATAACTAGGTATTTAACTTAATTAGCAATACTAAAAAAGTTAACGAACCAGTCTCAATCATTCGAATGTACAATTGTGAAAGTTTTAAGGGAAAAACGAATGGCGAGAAAAAAAGAAATAGGAAGAGACAAGATCTTAAATATTGCCTATAAAATGATAATTAGAGATGGCGTTGAAAGTTTGACAGCACGTAATATTGCAAAAGAAGGCCATTTTTCAACGCAGCCGATATATCTTGAGTTTAGTAGTATGGACGAACTTAAGGAAGAAGTCTTAGACAGAATTGCGGAAAACCTGCAGGATAATGTTTTGCAGAAAGAATATACAGGGAAACCCTTGATTGACATGGATCTGTCCTATATTGATTATGCTCAAAAACATCAAAATCTGTTTCGCGCGACGTTTGTAGAAGGTAAATTAGGCAGCAAGCGAATTTCTAACATGCTAATTGATTTGGGCGTTAAAAAATTTAATGAACAATATCAAGATACTGATTATGATGAAGAAAAAATCGTGAATATTGTTGTTGCTAATTGGATTACGACAATTGGCATTGCTTCACTATTGGTTAATGAAATTGCTACTTTTTCGCAAACCCAAGTTATTAATGTTTTAACAGCCCAAATTAATGATGCAATTTTAAATGATTGGCTAAGTAAGAGTAAGAAAATTCCGCTGTTTGATGTGAAAGATTATAAGAAGCAAAGAAAAAGTATCAATGCTTGATTTGACTAAGCACAGCGCGAAGAATCTATTTATATTTGTTTGATTTAATAAATAAATAAGCAGGTTAATGTTCAAAAAAACTCATATAGGCTATAATACATTATAGAAATTAGTTTTTTTGAAAGGTGGGTTTTTATGAAAATCCTAGCATTATCTGGCTCAAATGCCAATAATTCGTTTAATGAAGCATTGCTTAAGTTTATTTCTAAGCATTTTGCTGATAGATATGATTTTAAACTGGCAACTGTAAAGGGCTTGCCAATGTTTAAAGAAGGTCAAGAAGAACCTGAATCAGTTACTGCTCTTGGTAAAGAAATTGAGGCAGCTGACTTGGTATTAATCGGTTCTCCTGAACAACAACACTCAGTTACTAGTGCTTTGAGTAGTGCACTTGAATGGTTATCAAGCACTTCTCATCCATTTAACAAGAAGCCAGTTGTTATTGTGTCAACTTCACCAATGCCACAAGGTGCTTCACGTTCACAAGGTCGTTTGAAGAGTTTATTGACTGCTCCTGGTTTTGACGCAGTTGTCTTCAATGGTGATGAATTTATGATGGGTAACGGACCAAAACAATTTGATGATAATGGTGACCTTGTTGATGAAGGCACTGTTAAATTCTTAGGTCAATTCTTTGACGAAGTTGACGAATGGTACGCACAAGTTACTAAGTAGGAGGACCAAGAATGAAATTATTAGCAATTGTTGGTACAAATGCAGACTTTTCATATAACCGCTTTTTGGCAAACTTCATTGCTAAGCGTTACAGTGATAAGGCTGAAATTGAAGTAAAAGAAATTGATAAATTAACACCATTCTGCAGAACGCAAATGGCTGATGAGACAATCAAGGCTTGGATTGAAGACATCAAGTCAGCTGATGGTATTATCATTACCACTCCAGAATACGACCACACTATTCCAGCTCCATTGAAGAGTGCTTTGGAATGGCTTGGTTCACATGCTGGTCCTAATGTAATGAAGATGAAGCCAGTTGCTATTGCTGGTGCTTCATACGGCATGCAAGGTACTGGTCGTGCTCAAGAAGATATGCGTGAAATCTTACTTTCACCAGATATGAGTGCTAATGTTTTGCCAGGTAACGAAGTTTTAATCGGCGGTGCCGCAGATAAATTTGATAAAGAAACTGGCGAATTAACTGATGAAGCTACCATTAAATCATTAGATGGTATGATGGATAACTTTTTCAATTTTGTTGAGCAAGCAACCAAATAAAGTTTTGCTAGAATGCTTTGCATAGAGTAAAATAACCGGATAGGAGTACTATCCGGTTATTTTTTTGCTAGAAAGTGTATTTTCATGTCTGATCCTGTAGTTTTACCAGTCGCATCTGTCCGTAATCCCCGTGATTTAGGCGGTTACCGTGGTTTTGAAAATCGGAAGATAAAGAAGCATCGTTTGCTGAGAACGGGCAATATTAGTAAAGTTACGGCACAGGACCAACAGTTTTTGCTGGATTATGGCCTGCAAAAGATTATTGATTTACGCTCGCCGGCAGAATGTAAACTCAATCCTGATAAAGAAGTTGCAGGAGTTAAATATTATCAGCTGCCGCTGGGGATAGAAGACAATACTTCTGGCGGCGGCAGTCAAATAGAAGAAAACAAGGCAAAATATCGTCAGGATCAGTACGCCGGGTTGAAGATGATGTGTAGGCGTTATCGCAAACACATTTTAACTAAGGCTAGTCAAGATAGTTTTCACCAGATTTTGGAATTGATTGCTAATCAAGATCAAGGGGCAATTCTGTATCATTGCTCGGAAGGTAAGGACAGGACAGGCCTAGTAACGCTGTTAATTTTGCATATTTTAGGAGTTAATTCTGAAACGATTCGCCAAGATTATTTATATTCAAATTATATGTTAAATGATTATCGTGCTGTCCGTGATCGGCGCTTCAAGCAGAATGGTGAAAATGAGAAGTTTCGGGCTAACATGCGAGTTTTGGGTTCAGTCAGTGATGCATTTTTGGACACCAGCCTGATTACAATTAACGAAGAATATGGCAATTTAGACAATTATCTTGAGCAGGCGGTGGGGATTACACCGCAAGTTCAAGATGATATTAGAAACAAGTATTTGGAAAAGTAGGAATAACAATGATTGATGATTTAGCATTAGAACAAGCAGTTGGTCGGCATCGTGCCTTGGGAACGGCAATTACGCTGCAGATTTTTGGCACGCACGACCAAGACGTCATTAATAAATCCTTTGATTTAATCGATCATTATGAAGACTTATTAACGGTTAATCGCGATCACTCTGAAGTAATGAGTGTTAATCAAGCTGCGGGGAAATCTCCGGTTCAGGTGTCAAGCGCAACTTACGGTTTAATTAAATTGGCAGTTAAAGAAAGTCAGGCTAATTTTGGCTTTAATGCATTAATTGGGCCGCTGGTTAAGTTGTGGGCAATTGGCTTTAAGGGTGCCCATGTGCCGACTGATGCGGAAATTAAAGAAAAAATGAAATTAATTGATCCGTTTAGTGTGGTTCTTGATGATGCCAACCAATCTGTCTTTTTAACTAAGGAAGGCATGGAACTTGATCTTGGCGGGATTGCCAAGGGCTGGATTGCGGATCGGATTCGTGATTTTTGGCATGCTTATGGTGTTAATGCTGGTATTATCAATCTTGGCGGCAATATTCTACTGGTTGGCGACTCACCTAAACGTGCTAGCGGTCAATGGTCAGTCGGTGTTCAAGATCCTAAGGAAAAGCGCGGCAACAATATTACATCAGTCATGGTGCCTAAATGTTCAGCGGTTACTAGTGGTACGTATGAACGCTATTTAGTTGTCGATGGGCACAAGTACCACCACCTAATTGACCCGCGGACTGGCTACCCAGTAGAAACTGATCTGGCTGGAGTAACCACCTTTACCAAAGATTCGGTTGAAGCCGAAATTGAGTGCAAGCGGCTGTTTTTTGCTGGCCATCCAATTGCTGGCTGGCATGATGATCCAGACCGTGTGGGTGCAATTTTTGTTTATAATGACGAACACGTTGAGTATGATAATTTTGATAATCATAAATAACTTGGTCAGTCAGCGTTAATTTTGAAGTAAAATAGATTAAATAAAAGGACAAAGCGTAAAAACGTCTTGTCCTTTTATATTAATTTAAAATTCTGATACAAAAAATTATGCTGTTGTTCTACTAATACTGAAAATACTATTGAACACACCGTTTGATAATCCCGGAGTGCTGTAGATAATAAACCGTAAGAATGATGAATCAAGTGTCTGCTGGATGAACCATGGGTTCTGCAATGTATTAAGCATTGATAAAATAATATAAACAAAAAAGTAACTAGCAACAAAGGAAACGATGGCACCTAATACACCATCTAAAATACTGCCGAAGTTAGTCGCGTGTGGATTTTTGCTTGGCACCCAGCCCTTGAAAATTTTAATTACCATTTTGCCGACAAATAATAGAATAAAGAAGGCAATGAACCGAAATAAAATCAAATTGGTGCCTGGGGTTAGAGTGGTTTGAATATTTTGCCCGGTAATTTGGCCATAGAGCCAGTTGCCCAGTGGGTTTTGAAATAAAATTGCAACGATAAAAACAATCGCGGCAAAAATTAAATTAATAACTAATTTGGTAAAGCCTGTTTGGTAGCCCTTGTAGGTTTTGAGAGCTAAATAGGCTAAAACAATTAAAGTAACAATCATAGTTATCTCCTTTGTCGAATATTATAGCTTATTTTTGCGCATTTAGACTTTGACGATTGCCTAAAAATACTTCATAATTAAAGAGATGTAATGGCTTTACAATAAGCTGTTTTTGGCGTTAAATTTATAGAGTGTGAAACAAGGTTTCACGGGTGAAAAATGAATCCTGAACAATTTGTCCAAGAATTATCAAAACATAATTTTAAGTTAAGTGAAAAGCAAATCAAACAATTTAAACTTTATTTTACCAACTTAGTTGCTGCGAATGAGCACGTTAACCTGACGCGGATTACTGCGCAAGAAGATGTTTATTTAAAACATTTTTTTGATAGTATCACGCCGCTGTTTGTCTTTAGCTCAGTGTTTAAACCGAATGCAACTTTGTGTGATGTTGGTGCTGGTGCCGGTTTTCCGTCAATTCCGCTGAAGATTTTAATGCCGGAATTGCAGGTAACAATCGTTGATTCGCTAGGTAAAAGACTAACTTTTTTGCAAGATTTGGTTACCAAGTTGAACTTAGAGGGCGTAACCTTAGTCCATGGCCGAGCTGAAGATGTCGGGCAAAATAAGTTGTACCGTGAGCAGTTTGACCTGGTAACAGCTCGAGCAGTTGCGAACATGGCAGTTTTAAGCGAATATTGCTTGCCGCTGGTTAAAACAAACGGCTACTTTGTTGCTTTGAAGGGTCCAAAGGCCGAAAGCGAACTAAAAGATAGCCAAAAGGCAGTCAAAGTATTGGGTGGTAAGGTAATTGAAAGTCAAGAACTGACCTTGCCCGAAAGCGACGAAGAGCGGACACTGATTCTTGTTCAAAAGGTGCAGGCAACACCTAAGAAATATCCGCGGCAGGCGGGAACGCCGCATCGAAAACCAATCCATTAATAGAGGAGGACGCTATATGTCAATCTTTTCTTCTTTACGACATCATGATGAAATTCCTAAAGATAAGCAAATCAAAGATATTGAATTAACTAAAATTAAAGCCAATGCCTACCAACCGCGGCGTGAATTTTCGGATGAATCAATTCGTGAATTAGCATCAACTCTTGATAAGGATGGACTTTTACAGCCGATTATTGTTCGTGAGCAGGGTGATAATTATGAGATTATCGCCGGAGAACGGCGGTATCGTGCTGCTAAGCACTTGACTTGGGAGACGATCCCGGCAATTGTGAACAACATGGATGATAGTCAGGCTGCTTCTTTTGCTTTGATTGAAAATTTGCAGCGCGAGGATTTGAACCCAATCGATGAGGCTCAGGCTTACGATAACTTGATGAAGTTAAACAACTTGACCCAGACAACTTTGGCTAAAAATATTGGTAAGTCACAGTCATACGTGGCTAACAAATTGCGCTTATTAAAATTAACGCCTAAGGTGCAGAGCTATTTGGCTAATGGGCAAATCTCCCCGCGTCATGGGCGCTGTCTTGTGGGGCTTAGTGAAAAGGATCAGGGACGCGTTTTAGATGAAATCTTAGCCAATAATTTAAACGTTAGTGATACCGAAAAGATTGTTAAAGACGTTGACGGCTACTTTATTAATAAGAAAAAGCAGGCGAAGGACCAAGAACGTGCCGAACAAACCAAACGAGCTGCCAGCCGCATTCCTAAGGACATGCAGGTGCAGATTAATACGATTAAGCAGGCTGTTAAATTGGCTAAGGAATCAGGTATTAAGGTCAAAGTTAAGGAAAATAATGACCCTAACGATTATATGATTACGATTGAGTTGAAGAGAAATTAGGAAGGCGGAGCAAAATGGTAAAAGTGATTTCGGTTGCTAACCAAAAGGGTGGCGTTGGTAAAACAACGACGACAATTAACTTGTCGGCTGCTCTGGCTGAGCGTGGCTATCATGTTTTGATTATCGATATTGACCCGCAGGGAAACTTAACTTCCGGACTAGGAATTGAAAAGTCAGAAATTAATGATGATATTTACAGCGTATTGATTAATGATGTGCCGTTAAAGGACACCATCTTCCATACTTCAAATAGAAATTTGGATATGGTGCCGGCAACAATTAATTTGTCCGGTGCCGAAACTGAATTAATCAGTATGATGGCCAGAGAAACACGCTTGAAGTCAGCAATTGATGTTGTCAGCAGCGATTATGATTTTATCTTTATTGACTGTCCGCCGTCCTTGGGTCAGTTATCAATTAACGCCTTCACGGCATCGGATTCGATTTTGATTCCGGTTCAAAGTGAGTATTATGCAATGGAAGGACTAAGCCAATTATTGAATACAATTCGCTTAGTCCAAAAGCACTTTAATAAGGATCTGGGTGTTGAAGGAGTTCTACTTACAATGCTGGATGCGCGGACCAATTTAGGAGCCGAGGTAGTCAAGGAAGTGCAGTCATACTTTGCTAAAAAGGTATATAAGACAATTATTCCGCGAATTACCAAGTTAGCCGAGGCGCCAAGTTATGGTCAATCAATTGCAGAATATGCGCCTAATTCACGTGGGGCAAAGGTTTATGATGATTTGGCAAAAGAGGTGCTGAAGAATAATGGCAAGAGACTCAAGAAATAACGAACCAAAGAAAAAGGGCGGCCTTGGCCGCGGGATTGAAGCCTTATTTGAGGATGAACCACAGGTTGAAGAAACTGAAGAAGAAATTCTCGACCTTGACCTAAGTGAAATTCGCCCGAATCCATACCAACCGCGCAAGAACTTTGATGATAAGGCCTTAAAGGAACTGTCTGATTCAATTAAAGAAAATGGTGTCTTTCAACCGATTATTGTGCGCAAGTCAGTTAATGGCTATGAGATTATTGCGGGTGAGCGTCGTTTTCGGGCATCAAAATTAGCCAAGAAAACGACTGTGCCAGCAATTGTCCGTGACTTTGACGAAGGACAAATGATGGAAGTTGCCGTTCTGGAAAATCTGCAGCGTGAGGACTTGTCCCCACTTGAGGAAGCTCAAGCGTACGAAATGCTGCAGAAGAACTTGGGCTTAACCCAAGAAGAAGTTTCTAAACGGATGGGTAAGTCCCGGCCGTACATTGCTAATTACTTGCGGTTATTGACTTTGCCAACTAAGACGAAGCACTTACTGCAACACGGGCAATTATCAATGGGTCAGGCAAGAACACTGCTTGGGCTAAAGAACAAAGATAAGATTGATGAAGTTGCCAAGCAGGTTGTTAAGGAAGGCATGCCAGTGCGCAAAGTTGAAGCATTGGTAGCACAATTGAATGCGAAAAAGCCGGCCAAGAAGACAACCCATAAATCCGCCTTTATTCGGGCCAGCGAACACCAATTGGCTGATAAATTAGGCTCAAGTGTCAATATTTCAGAGAGCAAGAAGGGCAAGGGTCACTTGTCAATTGGTTTTAGCTCGGTTGACGAACTGAACCGGATTCTTGATATTTTGGGAGTTGATCTTGATGAATAAGGAGATCACTTATAATTTAGCTGATACTGTCCAGATGAAAAAGCCCCATGCCTGCAAGGTGAATGATTGGGAAGTTTTGCGGCTCGGTGCAGATATCAGGCTCAAGTGCATGGGCTGCGGACATGTGGTGTTGATGCCTCGCGGCAAGTTTACGCATAATTTGAAAAAAGTTTTAACTAAAGCAAATGATCCGGTCAATAGTAAAAAAGAATTTTATGTTCCTAAAGATGAAATTATCAGACCAGGTTTTAAACAAGAATAAGTAATAATTTTAAATAGAAAAAGAGGAAAAAGATGTCATTAACTGCTGGGATTGTCGGCTTGCCGAATGTTGGAAAGTCCACGTTATTTAATGCAATTACTAAAGCTGGAGCTGAGATGGCTAACTACCCGTTTGCCACGATTGAACCTAATGTTGGGATGGTTGAAGTACCAGACAAGCGGCTTAGCCGGATTCAGGAACTTGTTCCAGCTAAAAAGATTGTCCACACTACTTTTGAATTTACCGATATTGCGGGATTAGTTAAGGGTGCTTCTAAGGGTGAAGGTCTTGGAAACAAGTTCCTTGAGAACATCCGCCAAACTGATGCCATTATCCATGTTGTTCGTGCTTTTGAAGACGACAACATCACTTCTGTTACTGGTAAAGTTGATCCAGAAGAAGACATTAATACCATTAATTTGGAACTCGCAATTGCCGACCTTGATGCCGTTAACCGCCGAATTAATAAGGTAAAGAAGATTGCCCAACAAAATGACAAGGAAGCCAAGGCTGAATATGCAGTTTTGCAAAAAATTAAGCCAGTCTTAGAAGAAGGCAAGGCAGTTCGGTCAATTGATTTTACTGAAGATGAACAAAAGTTAGTTAAAGGCTTCTTCCTCTTGACTGATAAGCCCGTGATTTACGTGGCTAACATTGCGGAAGATTCAATGGCTGATCCCGAAAGTGATGAATTTTACCAAATCGTTAAAAAGCATGCCGAAAGTGAAAATGCGGAATGCCTAGGAATTTCAGCTGCGACTGAAGAAGAAATTGCTGGTCTTGAAGATGACGAAAAGGCTGAGTTCTTGGAAGCAGAAGGGGTAACTGAATCAGGACTTGATCGTTTGATTAGAGCTGCTTATCATCTGTTAGGACTGCGGACATTCTTTACGGCTGGTGGTCCAGAAACTCGTGCTTGGACTTTCCATGAAGGGATGAAGGCACCGCAAGTTGCCGGTGTTATTCACTCAGACTTTGAGCGTGGTTTTATCCGGGCTGAAGTTGTTTCTTACACCGATTTGGATCAATTTGAAACCATGCAAAAGGTTAAGGAAGCCGGCAAGTTACGCCTTGAAGGTAAAGATTATGAAGTTCAAGACGGCGACATTATTGAATTTAGATTTAACGTTTAGGACAAGATAATGGCAGAAGAGAAAAAAGAAGAACAAGCAAAAATCGATACTAATAAGCAAGAAAAGTTGAAGGACAAGGTCGAAAGCAAGAACAAGGATGACCAAGTTAAGCAATTGGAGCCGGCAGAATTGCGCAAACAATTGAGCAATAAGAACGCTGATTACATTTTCCGTCTGCAAAAAGAATTGGAAAGCCAGGGTAAGCTTAGTGAAGCTGACGCCGCAGGCAAGATCGATGAATTATTGCCGCAATTAGTTGTCGCACAACATCATGGTCAGCCTGCTAGCACTTACTACAATATGGCTCCTAAATTAAAGGCAGCAGATATGTTAAAGCCGAAAAAGCGGACAGCGGCAGATATTCCGTTTTGGCAATATGCCGTTGATAGTGCCTTATTGTACATTGCAATCTTCGTTGGGTTGTTTGGCGTAATTGCCCTGTTTCAAACTAACCAAAAGACCAGCGCACAAAATTCACAGATGGGTATTTTAACGCTCCTGGTTGTTGGTGCGATGATGGGTGTCTTCATGACTAAGTATAATGAGTGGGTGATCCCAGCTCAGACCAAGAACAAGAAGATTCCGTGGACTAAGCTAATTGTGGGGATGGTTGCGATGCTGGCAATTCTCTTTGTTCTCATTTGGGTTCTATCAATGCCAGTTTTACGTGTAATTAACCCAGTTTTGTCTGGCGCCGGCAATATTATTGTGGCGGTAGTTGCTTACGGCTTACGTTGGCTCTTTAGACGTCATTACCAGATTATTGGTTCAGTCTTTACCCCAACCGCAAAAAGCAAATAGTGTGCTTTTTGTTTACAAAAGTAGTATACTAAATAATCAAATGCTAAAAAGGATAAACAGGTAATTTGCGTCTGTTTATCCTTTTTTGAAGCTTTTTGCAGGTATGAAAATATAATTATTTAACATAGAAGAAAGAGGTATTTAATGATTAACACACTGCGTAAATCAATTCGACAGTATAAGAAACAGTCTTTACTGTCGCCTTTATTTGTCACGGGTGAAGTTATCATTGAAATGTTAATCCCGTATCTAGTCGGTATCTTAATCGACAACGGAATTATGAAGGGGAACATGGCCTACATTACCAAATGGGGCATAATTCTTCTAATTTTGACGATTGTTTCACTGGTTTTGGGAGCTAGTGCTAGTTACGTGTCAGCTCACGCCTCTGCCGGCTTCGCTTCTAATCTGCGTAAGGACATGTTTTACCATGTTCAAGATTATTCATTTGAAAACATTGATAAGTTTTCAAGTGCCAGTTTAGTGACGCGGATGACGACGGATGTTAACAACATTCAGATGGCTTACCAAATGATTATCAGAATTGCGGTTAGAGCACCGATGATGCTGATTGTGTCAGTCATTATGTCAGTCATTATTAGTCCAAAATTGTCGTTAATCTTTGTCGTAATTGCACCGATTTTTATTCTGTTATTGGCAGTTGTAATTAAGAGTGCATACCCATACTTCCCACGAATTTTTAAGGGTTATGACCGGATGAACCAAGTAGTTCGGGAAAATATCCGTGGTATTCGGGAAGTAAAGACCTACGTTCAAGAAAAGCCACAAACGACTGAATTTAAAAAGTCATCAGGCTTTATTTACAAGTTGTTCTCAACAGCACAAAAGATTATGTCGCTAAACTCATTAATCGTGATGGCCGTTTTGAATATTTCCAACCTAGCAATTTGCTGGTTTGGTGCTAAAGAAATTGTTGGCGGCGGTTTACAAACCGGTCAATTAATTTCTATGTTTTCATACTCCAATTCTGTTTTAAACAGTTTAAATATTTTGGCAATGATTTTTACACAATTAGTTATTTCTGGTGCTAGTGGCCGCAGAATTGCTGATGTTATTAATGAAAAGCCATCAATTGAAAATCCACACAAGCCATTAACTCACTTCAATAATGGTGAAGTAGTTTTCGATCATGTTAACTTCAAATACAACAATGACGATCAGGAATTGGCTTTAAGCGACATTAATTTGCACATTAAGCCGGGCGAAACTATCGGTATGATTGGTAAGACGGGGTCGTCGAAGTCGACACTGGTATCAATGATTCCGCGGCTTTACGATACTGATTCTGGTGCCGTGCGCGTCTCAGGTCACAATGTTAAGTCGTATGATTTGAAGACTTTGCGTGATAATGTTGCCATGGTTTTGCAGAATAATGTTTTGTTCTCCGGTACAATCAAGGAAAACTTGAAGTGGGGCAACGAGAATGCAACTGATGAAGAAGTGATTGCAGCATCTAAGGTAGCTCATGCAGATGACTTCATTCAAGAAATGCCTGACAAGTACGACACAATGGTTGAACAAGGCGGAACCAACGTATCTGGTGGTCAAAAGCAAAGAATTACAATTGCCCGTGCATTGCTAAAGAAGCCGAAAATTTTAATCTTAGATGATTCTACTTCAGCTGTTGATACTCAGACTGAACGTGAAATTCGACAAGCTTTAGCTAAGAATATGCCGGACACAACTAAAATTATCATTTCACAACGGATTGTTTCAATTAAGGATGCAGACCGAATTGTTGTGATGGATGAAGGTAAAATTCAAGATATTGGAACTCACGATGAATTGATGAAGAACAACGAGCTTTACAGTTCAATCGCTAAGTTCCAAGAAGAGCAAAAGAAGTAGGTGAGCAATTTGGATAACGCAATAGAAAATAAGAATGCCAGTAAAGGCGGTAAGCGTTCCACTACTCTGTGGCGGTTACTTAAATTAGTCGCAACTACCAGTCCATGGATGCTCATCACATCAATGATTGCGATTGTCTTGGCGGCTGGTGCGAACGTTTTAGGATCGCTGTTTATTGAACGGTTGATTAACGACTACATCACACCATTATTAAAACAGTCACAGCCTAACTTTATGCCGCTGCTTCATGCGATTGAAGTTATGTTTGGCGTTTATGCAATTGGCTTTATCTCTAACTACCTGTTTGCTGTTTTGATGGCTGTTTTGGCACAAAAGACTCAATACAGAGTTAGAAATGAAATGTTTGCTCACATGGAGCAATTACCAATTTCATACTTCGATCAAAATGACTACGGCGACATCATGAGTCGGTACACGAATGATATCGATACTTTGATGCAGATGATTTCACAATCAATTCCGCAGTTCATGAACTCAACCTTGAACTTGGTCTTTGTTTTGGCCGCAATGTTTAGTTTGAGTTGGCAATTAACCATCTTTACGTTGATTATCTTTGCCTTGTCAATCGGAATTGTTAAGTTCCTAACTACGCGCTCATCACACTATTTCCAACTTCAGCAAAAGGAATTGGGACAAGTTAACGGTTATAACGAAGAAATGTTAAACGGTCTGAAGGTTATCAAGGTCTTCAGTCATGAACCAGAAGTTGAAGCTGATTTTGACAAATACAATGAAAATTTGCGGGATGCCTCTGGTAAAGCTAACACTTATTCCACAATTTTGTTCCCAATTATGGGGAATGTCGGTAACTTATTGTATGTTATTATTGCGGTTCTAGGTGGTGCAGTTGCTATTAACAAGATTGCACCATTATCACTTGGTGTGATTGGTGCCTTCTTGCAATTATCTAAGCAGTTTGCAATGCCGATTGCCCAGATTTCACAGCAATTGAACTCAATCGTGATGGCCTTGGCTGGTGCTGAACGAATCTTCCAATTAGAAGACCAACCAGTCGAAGTTGACAACGGTGACGTTACAATTTCTAAGGATGAAGACGTTAAGGGTACTTGGTACTGGAATGTACCGCAAAAGGATGGCTCAGTTAAGAAAGTTAGAGTTAAGGGTCATATTGTCTTTGACAACGTTAACTTCAGTTATTCACCGGATAAGCAGATTTTGTATAATATTTCAATTGATGCAAAACCGGGAATGAAAGTTGCCTTGGTTGGTGAAACTGGTGCTGGTAAGACGACGATTTCTAACATGATTAATCGTTTCTACGAAATTGCATCCGGAACGATTACTTACGACGGAATTCCGATTACCAAGATTAAGAAAGACGACCTGCGTCAGTCATTGTCAATCGTTTTGCAGGATACGCATATGTTTACGGGTACCATCATGGATAACATCCGCTTTGGTAATCCAGAAGCTAGTGATGATGATGTTTACCAAGCAGCACGCTTATCACATGCCAACGAATTTATTCATCACCTGGATAATGGCTATAAGACAGTAATTGACGGTAACGGCGGCGACTTGTCTCAGGGACAGATGCAGCTGCTCAGTATTGCTCGGGCAATGATTGCGGATGAACCTGTGATGATTTTGGATGAAGCAACATCAAGTATCGATACGCAAACCGAAAAATTGGTTCAAGCCGGGATGGATAACCTCCTTGCCGGTCGGACAAGTTTCGTTATTGCCCACAGATTATCCACAATTGTTAACTCAGACTTAATTCTCGTGCTTGACCACGGCCATATTATTGAAGCCGGCAACCACGACAAGCTCATTAAGGAAAAGGGCTACTACTACGAGTTATACACTGGTAAGAAAGAAATTGAATAATTTTTTGAAAGAGTTGAGAGTTTCTCAGCTCTTTTTTTAATAAAAAGATAAAATTCTGTCTGATTAGTAGGTTTTAGTCTTAAAAATGATTAAAATATTAGGCATAGGCTTTATTGCACGATTATTTATAGAAATTAAATAAAGGGGAGGATTCGCCCTATGAAAATTTTGGTTGTTGATGATGATAAAGAAATCGTTGAGTTGTTGAGCATTTATCTTAAAAATGAGGGTTACACACCGGTTGCGGCATATAGCGGCAAGGAAGCAATTACGCGCCTGACGACTACACCAGATATTGCGCTAATGATTTTGGACGTGATGATGCCGAATATGAGTGGAATTGATGTCATTAAAGAAGTGCGCAAGGATTCAGATATTCCAATTATTATTGTTTCAGCTAAGACTGGTGATATGGACAAGATTCAAGGGCTAATCACTGGGGCTGACGATTATGTGTCTAAGCCATTTAACCCACTGGAAGTTATGGCGCGGGTACGCTCGCTCTTACGCCGCAGTCAAAAGCAGGTTAAGGATGAAAAGCCGGATGTTCTGGAAGTCGGACCGCTGGTGATTAACCGTGATTCACATGAAGTTAAGACAATTGATGGCAAGGACATTCAGTTGACTGCGTTAGAGTTTGGAATTTTGTATCTGTTAGCCAGTCATCCTAACCGGGTGTTCTCAGCTGATGAAATTTTTGAGCGTGTTTGGCAGCAGGAATCGATTGTTTCAGCTAAGACTGTTATGGTCCACGTGTCACACTTACGTGATAAAATTCAAAAAGCTACAGGCGGCGAGGATGTTATTCAGACAGTTTGGGGAGTTGGCTACAAGGTTGAGGCTTAATTAAATGAAAAAAGAACGCGTCAAGTTAACAGCTGCAGAAAAGAGCGAACTGTTTGCTGAAGGCGTCATTACGGTTGTGTTGCTACTGTTACTTAACTTATCAATCATTATTTTGGTTAATCTGACCATTTTGCGTGATAAGAACCTGATTAATGGCATTTACTTCTTAAAGGAAACAATTACCATTTATGGCGGGCGGCATTTGTGGTCATGGCAGCATACCTTTTTGCTACTGATGGGTGCTGGAGATTTGCTAGTACTGTATTGGCGCCTAATTCGCCGCTACCACCAGATGCAATTGCGGCACGTAATTTCGGAATTACATTATATTGCCCAAGGGCACTTTGACCACTGCATTTCTTTTAAGGTTAAGACAGACCTGCAAAAGGTGATTGACTCAATCAATTCCTTGGTTGACAGTACGGTGACCGCAATTAATGAAGAAAAGGCAATCGAGCAGTCCAAAGATGAACTAATTAGTAATGTTTCGCATGATATTAGGACACCCTTGACGTCGATTATCGGTTATTTAGGCCTGCTAAAAACGGGAGTATCAGACCCAGCGGACCAGCAAAAATATTTGGATATTGCCTACACTAAGGCAGAACAGATGAAATCGCTGGCTCATGACTTACTTGAATACACAACGCTGAAGTCGACAACAACGAAACTGAATTTGTCGCCATTGCACATCTTTTCAATGTTGGAACAAGTGGCAGCGGGGTTTGAATTTGAAGCTCAGAACAAGAATATCGAGTTTCAAATTGAAGTTCGCCCCAAAGACCTGACAATTCAAGCTGATCCGGAAAAGTTGGTCCGGGTTTATAACAACTTGATTGCTAATGCGCTCAAGTACGGCACTGGTGCAAGTCAGATTAAGTTGATTGCTAATTTGGTAAATGATAATGAAGTCGAGCTCCGGGTAGAAAACAACGGGGCGAAGATTCCGCAGGCATCGCTGAAGAAAATTTTTGAGCGCTTCTACCGTGTGGAAACTTCACGCAATACGCAGACTGGTGGGACAGGCTTGGGCCTATCAATTACTAAGAGCATTGTTGATTTGCATCATGGTAAAATCCGCTGTGAATCCAACGACAATTGGACTAGCTTTATTATTCAATTACCACTGGACTTAAAGAATGGTAAAACAATCGGCTAGCTGTGATATAATTTTGACTGAGATAAAAAAACAGAGGGGCACAGAATGAGTATTTCTTTAAATACCTGTATTTTAATTTTAAAAGAACACCACTTGTTGAAATCAAGTGCTGTTCAAGATACGGTCGCGACCAAAATGGAGTATGTTTCCTATGATTCACGCGACATTAAGACCAACACCTTGTTTTTCTGCAAGGGTGCTGGCTTTCGACCGACTTACCTATCAATGGCTAAGGACAATGGGGCTAATTGTTACGTTGCCGAGCAGCCTTATCCGGAAGGCAAGGGGATGCACGCGTTAATCGTGCGCGATGTTTCTAAGGCAATGGCATTATTGTCAGCTGCCTTTTTCCGCTTTCCGCAAGATGACCTATTTGTTGTGGCCATCACGGGAACAAAGGGTAAGACGACGACAGCTTACTTTATTAAAGGGATGCTGGACCAGGTTAATGGCGGCAAGACCGCGCTGATTTCATCAGTTAATGATGTTGTCGGCACTAATCCAGAGGATACCTTCAAGTCAAGTTTGACAACGCCGGAGTCACTGGACTTATTCCGTGATATGCGCCGGGCTGTCGACAATGGCATGACACATTTGGTAATGGAAGTTTCCAGCCAAGCTTATAAAAAGAACCGGGTCTTTGGTTTAACTTATGATTTAGGCTTTTTCCTAAATATTTCACCGGATCATATTGGACCAAACGAGCACCCGAACTTTGCGGATTACCTGCACTGCAAGTTGCAGTTAATGGTTAATGCTCGTAAGTGTATTATTAATGCGCAAAGTGACCATTTTGACGAAATTTACGCTGCGGCAACTACGACAACAGATCCTGATAGTATTTATCTATTCGCGGATGAAAAATTTACTAATCCTAATCTAAAAGCACCAATCGACTTCCGTTTTGCTTCAAAAGAAAGCGATATGGCGGAAACACGCTTCCAAGTTTTGTGTGCTACCGATAAGGCCAAAGAGTTAAAGATTGCCGGAGATTATCAATTGAAGATGCTGGGTGACTTTAACGAGTCAAACGGCACAGCTGCAATTATTGGTGCTGGCCTAGCGGGCTTAGACCATGATACTGCTGCTAAAGGAATTAGCGACGTTACGGTTCCGGGTAGAATGCAAACAGAAGTGACCAAGGATCACGGGATTGTGGTTGTTGATTATGCCCATAATAAGGCATCAATGATGGCACTAATGGGCTTTATGCAGCGCGAGTTTAATAATCCAAAAATTATTGTCGTTGTCGGAGCTCCCGGTGATAAGGGCGTTTCACGCAGACCGGGCTTTAGTCAAAGTTTGAATGCATATGCTGACAAGGCCTTTTTGACATCAGATGATCCGGGCTTTGAAGATCCGAAGGAGATTGCGGAAGAGATTAATGCCGGAATCGATCATGATAAGGTTGATGTGACAATTGAACTTGACCGCAATAAGGCGATTCATGATGCGATAAGTATGGCTCATTCTGGTGATGTGGTGCTAATTTGCGGTAAGGGTGCTGATGGCTTCCAAAAGGTCCGCGGCATTGATACCCCATATCCATCAGATATTGTTGTTGCCCAACAGGTCATTGATAACTTGGAAGGTCAAAAAGAGCACTTTAATAAGTAAAAGAGCAGAAAAATGAAGCATTTTTTTAGTATTATTGGCGGTATGGGGACGATGGCTACTGAAAGTTTCGTTCGCTTGTTAAATCATCGGGTAAAAATTACCAAGGACCAGGATTATTTAAATTATATTTTGGTTAATGATGCGCAAATTCCGGACCGAACAGCGTATATTAAGGATCATACCAAACCCAATTGCTTGGTTGATTTGCGTGCTGATGTTTTGGGACAAGCAAAATTAGGACCGGATTTTTTCGTTATGCCATGTAATACCGCGCATTATTTTTATGATGACCTTGCGAAGCTGACGGACATACCCTTTTTGCACATGATGCGCATTGCTGTGCATCAGTTTATCGAGCAATATCCGGATGAACCTAAAATAGGGGTGATTGCCACCGAAGGTTCGATTTACGACCACTTGTACGCTGATGAGATTCAGGCAGTTGGGCGTGAAGTTGAGCTTGGTGGTTCAGAAATTCAGCCGCTGGTCACTGAACTGATATATTCTAATATCAAGGAAAAGGGTGTAGTCAATCGTGAGCTATACCATCATATTTTGCAATTAATGCATGATAAATATGGCTGCAATGTGATTTTACTTGGCTGTACTGAATTATCGCTAGCCCAGGAAAAAGCGCCAGATCACCCGTACAATGTGATTGATCCGCAGTCAATTATTGCCGATGTGGCGATTGAATTGTCGCTGAAGATCCGTGCAGGCATGGATCCCAAAGAAGCTACTAAAAAATATTTATATTAAAGTTTAAAAGAAGAATCTGAGATGTCAGATTCTTCTTTTTTTAGGTAAGCGATTCTATAAAAAGGATTGACAATTTCACGATTATCGTTTAGTGTATTATTAAAGTGATACAATATTTAAAAATAATTACTGGAGGGTCGTATGATGCTTTATCTTTTATATATATTAATTGGCTTGTTAATCATTTTAGTCGTTAACTTAGCAGTAACTGCTTGCTTGACGCTCAAAGATATTTATCAACATCGCGATCAACGCTTAGTGTTTACTAAGGCATTTAAAAAGTATTTTAGTAAAAATAATAATCTGCCAGTAAGCTTAACTGATTGGAAAATGTTATTAAGTTAGAATGCTAGAGCCAAGGGACTTAGTTAGTCTTTAATTAATAAAGTGTATTTTTCTATAACTTTTACTATTGACATTTGGTAAGCTATCGCTTATTCTTAAAGTAATTGAATACGGTTTCTTCGGGGCAGGGTGTAATTCCTGACCGACGGTGACAGCCTTATGGCTGAAGTCCGTGACCCGCGTACATCGCGGTGGAGCTAGTGTGAGTCTAGCACCGACAGTTAAAGTCTGGATGGGAGAAGAACAAATTAAGCTAATATTTGACTCGCGTCGTTTTTGACTGCAGAAATCATATTTGGTTAATAATAAATGGACCTCGTTGAAATAATCAAAGGGGTCTTTTTTTGATATTTAGGAAGTGAAAGTAGTGCAGGATACAGATTATATGCAAATGGCGGTCGATGAAGCATTAAAAGCGCAAGGAATGACGTGGACTAATCCGCTTGTTGGCGCGGTTCTGGTTAAAGATGGCCAAGTCTTAGCAACGGGCTATCACCACCAATATGGTAAAGAGCACGCAGAGATTAACACCTTGTCACATTTAGCTGATCCGAAATTGGCAAAGGGTGCGACCTTGTATGTAACGCTAGAGCCATGCAGTCATTACGGCAAGCAGCCGCCGTGCTGTCAAAAGGTCGTCAATGCAGGTATTAAGCGCGTGGTTGTTGGTCAAGTGGATCCGCATCAAGTTGTTGGCGGCAAGGGAATGAGATATTTAGAAGAGCGTGGCCTTGAAACTGAAGTAATCGGTGGCGTGGAGCAGCTTTATGACCGTTATAACTTTTTCTATCAAAAAAAGCGACCGTTTGTGACCCTCAAGTATGCAATGTCACTTGATGGCAAGATTAATGAAGCTGGGCAAAAGCGCACATTTTTGACAGGTGATAAGGCACAGATTGATGTGCAGAAGTTGCGCTGCAATCGACAGGCAATTTTAATTGGCGCCAACACCTTACGTATTGATGATCCACAGTTAACAGTTAGGATTAAAAATTTGCCAATTCCGCCAATCAGGATTGTCGTCACGCGGGATGCCAATCAACTTGATTTTAATAAGCAATTATTTCAATTGCCAGGACAGATTTGGCTTTTGAGTGAGCAGACGCTAACTAAAAAATTAGGCGAAAACATTGAATGTCTGACAGCTGAAAAGTGGACACCAGAAAAAATTGTGGACTTACTAGGACAACGTGAAATTCAGTCACTGCTAGTTGAGGGCGGCAGTCAAATTCAAGCCGAATTTATTGCCGCTGATTTAGCAGATGAAATTATTGCTTATATTGCGCCGCAAGTTTTGGGTGGTGCCGGCTTACCAGCAGCAGTGGGACCGGCTTTAACTAAAAAACTGCAGTATCAACTTCTTGATGTCCACCAATTAGGTCAAGATGTGCGCATTTGCGCAAGGAGAAAATAAATGTTTACAGGAATAATTCAGGGTACAGGCAAAATTACGCGCTTAGATATTACAGAAAAGCATGCGAAGTTAGGGATTACTTCAGCGAAAATGGCACAAAAAAATCTGCCGCTCGGTGCAAGTATTGCGGTCAACGGTATTTGCTTAACGGTAACTGAATGGAAGAATGATGAGTTTACTGTTGATGTCATGCCAGAAACGATGAAGCGGACAAATATAGGTAAGTTAACCAAGGGCAGCTTAGTAAATTTGGAACCATCTGTTAGTACAAATGGCACGCTTGATGGTCATATTGTTGCTGGGCATGTTGATACAACTGCGGAATTAATTAAGCGCACTGAAACAGAAAATTCGATCGAATTGCGTTTTCAAGTGCCGCACAAGTATGATCCATATATTGTCGAGAAAGGTTCAATTGCAATTGATGGTATTAGTTTGACAGTCACAATGGCAGAAAATGATGTCTTTGGTGTTAGTCTAATCCCATTTACTATTGCGAATACTACTTTAGCCAATTGCCAAGTTGGCGATCACGTTAACATCGAAGTTGACATGATTGGCCGTTATGCAGTTAAGCAAATCCAGGCTTGGAAGAAAGAATTTTAGGAGGATAAAAATGAAGGACGAATTAAACGAAAAAATGGCCAAAATTCTTGACCATCTGAGAAATGGCGGCTTGGTTATTGTGGCAGATTCACCGCAGCGTGAATCTGAAGGTGATATGATCGGTTTAGCAGAAAAGGTAACGCCGCAAATGGTTAACACGATGATTACCAAGGCACGCGGATTGTTATGTGTACCAATGAGTAAAGAATACGCTGACCGTTTGCAGTTAAGTCCACTTGAAACAGGTTCAAATGATACTTTTGGGACCGCCTTTACGATGAGTGTTGATTCAACTGAGACAACAACCGGTATTTCTGCTTTTGACCGGGCTAAGACGATTAAAAAATTGGCAGATCCCGATAGTCAATGGGACGACTTTTATCATCCCGGCCATGTTTTTCCATTAGTTGCTAAAGAAGGCGGCGTTTTGGAGCGGACAGGTCATACTGAAGCCGCACTGGACTTGGCACGTCTAGCTGGAGTTGCCCCAGTTGGCTTTATCTGTGAATGCATTAAAAAAGACGGTACAATGGCACGGCGTAAGGACTTGAAGGCACTAGCAGAAGGCTTAGGCATTCCTTACTTAACAATTGAAGAATTAATTGAATACCGTAAGCGGCAAGAGAATAAGGATTTGGCCATTGAATCTGTTACTAAAGTTGATTTTCCAACTAAATATGGTCATTTCCAACTTGAAGGTTTCAGAGATAATAAGCATCCGGAAAAGCAGCCAACACTATTGATTAGTAAGGGTGAAGTTAAAGCCGGCGAACCGCTTTTACTTCGGCTGCACAGTGAATGCTTAACTGGGGATGTTTTTGGTTCTAAGCGTTGCGATTGTGGTGCGCAATTAGCAGAAGCTTTGACTAGAATTGAAGAAAATGGTTCAGGTGCAGTCTTATACTTGCGTCAAGAAGGCCGCGGAATTGGTCTTGAAAACAAGCTACGTGCATATAAATTGCAGGATGAAGGCATGAACACGGTAGAAGCCAACCAGCAATTAGGCTTGCCAGTTGATGCAAGGCGCTATAATGTTGCCGGCGAAATTTTACGCCAAAAAGGCATCACAGAAGTTAAATTAATGACTAACAATCCAGATAAGGTTGAGCAGCTGGAAAACTTTGGTGTTAAGGTCGTTGAGCGCATTCCCATGGAAGTAGGCCTTACTGAAGAAAACAGACAATACTTGAGTACGAAAAAGCACGAAATGAATCATATTTTAAACGAGGTAGATTAAAATGAAAGAAATTACAGGAAAATTAGTGGCTGGACAAGATAAAAAGATCGGAATTGTCGTTGCCAAATTCAATGGTGTTGTAACTGATCGGCTGCTTAATGGTGCCATAGAGCAGTTAGAGATGTCGGGTGTAGCTAGTGACAATATTGTAGTTGTCCATGTCCCAGGCGCATATGAAATTGCGCGGACAGTTAACTGTTTAGCTAAAAGCGGTAAGGTTGATGGTATTATTGCTTTGGGAGCTGTTATTCGCGGTGAAACTGACCATTATACTTACGTTTGTGAAGGTACCGCATCACAATTAGCGGCATCAACTGCTAATGGCTCAGTGCCGGTAATGTTTGGCGTTTTGATGACCGATACTGTTGCTCAAGCAACTGATCGTGCTGGTGGTAAATCTGGTAATAAGGGTGCTGAATGTGCAACAGATATCTTAGAAGTGTTGAGTTTAGAAGAGCAGATTAATAATTTATAGTACATTACTTACATAAATACATGTTTAAAAGCCATGACTGAGAAGAAGTCATGGCTTTTTTGAGTGATATTAAAATAATTTCATATAATAACTAAAAAGTCAGGTGAAAATTTAATCAATAAGTGAAATACAATAAAAAGGTTTATTTACTATCAATTCCTTTTAAATAAAATTGTAATGTCATTTTATTTTCTGATGGTATTTGATATTGTGAATGAACAGGTGCACCCCAAGAATCATCACCACCAACACCCATTTGTTTTTTAAGAATTCTAATTCGTGTACAGTATGGATTGGGTAATTCAAACTGATGCTTAGCATTTTCAATTTCGTATTCACTATATGGTAATACACTTTGTTCAAACGGTGTGTCAATGCAAGAAAATTGCAGTCCTAATCCTGTATCGTCAGTCACTTTTAGCCAACGTGTTTCGCAATGATTTCCAGCTTCTTGTGGTACAAGATAAGGAGTGAAATTTTTGGATGCTGTTCCGCTATAAATACCTAACTTAGTTCCTTCTTTTCGGTCATTATAATTTTCATCTGGCCCTAAACCATAAAACGTATAGTTGTGATATTGCTTAGGCACTTTAATATCAATACCAAAAGCTGGAATTATGGATAAATTAGTTTGACCTGGATATATAGCAGTAACAAGTAATAATCCCGTACTATCGATTTGATAAGAAATACGAGTTTCAATTACCGGATGTAATGCTAGTTGATAAGTAAATACGATCGATACGGCTGATTTAGTAGTAGAGATTTTAGTATTAACTAATTTTTGGAATTCTCCTGCGATGAGCCATTGGCCTAAATCATGCTGTGCATGACAGCCTTGATCATTATTTGTTGTAGCTCTCCAGAAAGATATTTGTGGAATATCAGAGATAAATTCGTGGCCTTCAAAATTATAAGATGTTAGGCCACCCTGTTCTTTAGAAAATTGCACACTAAAGTTGTTTCCTAGTACGCCAATATTAGTACTGCCTGTGATAATTTTGATATTAGAAGTTAGGGGCGTGGGAACTGGATAATAAGTTTGGATATTATCCTGTTTAAAGGAAATTTCAAAATTTTTGTTAGCCCAAAGACATTTTTCTTTAAGTTGTACAGAAACTTCGGCTGTATATTCGCTTTCTTGATCAAGTTTAATTTGCTTTGTCCAAGCTAGTTCTTGTTCACTTTCAGCTTGTGGTGCAACTATTATGTTGAAATTTTTGGTCCAAATAGTAGATCCATTTTTAAGTATTTTAGCAACAAAATTTAAATTAGAAGTATCAACAAATAAATTACGATTTTGAACACTAAATCCTTTTGAATCAATGGTTATTTGAATATTTGCATAATCTTGTTTAACTTCAGCGGCTTTGGGTGATGCAACTCTATTAGCAAATACAATTCCGTCACCACAGAATTTATAGTCGCTTGGTCGATCATCCCAGTCCCCACCATATGAGATTATCTTTTTCCCATTTTGCGAGCTTAATAGTCCTTGATCCAAATAATCCCAAATGAAACCTCCTTGGTATTCAGGATATTTGTCTTCTAAAGCAGTATATAATTTTAGACCACCGGTTGAATTACCCATAGAATGCATATATTCGCATTGGATAAAAGGCTTTTTAGGGTGCTGTTCAATATATTCAGCTACTTCTTGGGGCTTTAGGTACATTCTTGTATTTATATCTGAATATTCTTGATCAAATCCAGCTCTGAAAAATCCTTCATAATGAACAAGGCGTGAAGAATCGTGTTGGTGGAACCATTCCACACTTTTGACTAGATCTTTACCAGCATAAGATTCATTTCCACAAGACCAAATTAGAATTGCTGGATGATTTTTGTCCCTCTGAAACATTGAATTATCACGATCTAAGACTGCAGGAAGCCATTCAGGATAGTCACCTGGAATGTTCCATTTATCCCCGCTATCGTCAATTTGTAGCCATGAACCATGTGTTTCCAAATTAACTTCATCAATTAAATAGATTCCGTATTCATCGCATAGTTTGTACCACAATGGTTGGTTAGGATAATGAGAAGTTCGAACAGCATTAATATTGTGTTGTTTCATAAACTGGATGTCATATATCATATCTTCTTTAGTTACACTATGACCAAACCGATAGTCAAATTCATGACGATTAATACCTTTAAAAATAATTCGTTGATTATTGAGGTACATAATCCCATCTTTTGTTTCAAATCTTCTAAAACCAATTTCTGTAGTAATAATTTCTGAAGTTGTATTACTAGTTTTTAATTTAAGAATTAAGTGATAAAGATATGGATTTTCTGCACTCCAAAGTTTTGGAGAAGCAATTTTTAGAGTAATATCGTTGATTCTTGATTTTTTGTATATATCATGGCTAATGATATTTCCAACCTGATCTTTTAAAATAATCTGTAAACTAGTAGAAGAATCAAAATTAACCATTGTTGGTATGATTTTTAAGAGACCTTTTTGTAAGTCTGGAGATAATGATGGCAAAGCTGAAAAGTCAGTAATATGAGTTTTAGGAAAAGCTATTAATTCAACACTTCTAAATATTCCTGATAAGCGGATCATGTCTTGATCTTCAAGCCAACTTGCACTGGAATATTTAAAAACGGCAACTGCCAGTTTATTATTGACTGGTTTTAAGTATTTGGTGATATCAAATTCACTAGGAGTAAATGAGTCTTCACTATAGCCAATAAAGTGACCATTTACCCAAACATAAAAAGCAGTTTGTACACCAGCAAAAGAAATATGAACTTCTTTATTAATAAGAGCAGAATTTAAATCAAAATATTTAATATATGCGGCAACTGGATTAAAATGAGTAGGAATTTGTGGTGGAAAAAGTTGTTCGTGTCCGTCCCAAGGATATTGCGTATTAACATATTTTGGTTTATTAAAACCTTGTAATTCTAATTGACCGGGAACCTTAACAAGAGCAAAAGTCGAATCATCAAAATCATTTTGATAAAAATATTTTGGATGTGTATGTAAGTTATTGGCAACATTTACTTTCCAGTTACCATCTAAACTTTGAATTAACTGAGTTTTACCATCTTGCATTTCTTGCTCGTTTTGATAAAAATCAAAGGTTGCATGTGCTGGGCAACAATTAACCCCAAAAATGGTTGGATCTTGTAGCCAATCTAAACTTGGCTTAATGTTTTCTGTATCCATTTTATACCTTTCAAAAAATAAAAAAGGCAAGGCAATTAGAGTTAGCCTTGTCTTTTTTCATTAATTATTAGAATCTTCTACAGGCCATACTTTGGAGTAGTCAACGCCAATAACATCTTTAGTAACTTTTTTAACTTCGTTAGTAGCATCTGCTTTTTTACCGCCAGCACGAAGACGAGCAATCTCATCAACAATGACCTTGTGATTTTTCTTGTTCAATTTATAGAACAGTGAAATGATGAGAGCAATTAAAATTAAAGTACCACTACCGAAAAGGATAACATTTAAAATTGCATTTTGTGTATGCAGTGGTTGAGTAGCTGCATTCTTCATGAAGCCATTATTATCAAGATACATACCAATTACAATTCCAGATAAACCGGAGGTTACACCACGAACAAAACTTACAACTGACTGGAAAGTACCAGCTTTGTTTTCACCAGTAACTAGTTCTCCTAGATCAGGCATAAAAGGATACATGTTCCAAGGTAAGAACCAATCGATTGCTCTAGCAATAATGAAGAATAACATAATAATTGTTAGCATTATGATTGCATTTGCAGGTCTTACTTTTCCTAATGTGTATAAAACAATAAAGGTTATCAAGTCAACTGTGAATGTAATGCTGTAAAGAAATCTTGGACCAAATTTAACTACAGCCCAACCACCAATAATTGTACCGATAAACCCAAGTCCAGCAAAAGACATAATGTAACCAGCAGTAGAAGCATTACTATGTAGGCAATATACCACATAATAAGTAAATACCATGTTCATTACATCAAAACCAGTAAATGATAATAAGTAAATAAAAATTTGTTGAGTATATGCTTTAACTCTGAAAACTTCAAGATAACCTAATAATTGTTTACCAAGTAGCTTCCAGAATGATTGTTTTTCTTCACCATTTGAATCTTTAGTTTCAGTAGCTTTTTTACTACCAGTACTTTCAATTTTGTCTACAGGCATTTCCCAAGTATTAAACGCGGTTAGCCAAAGTCCAAAAAGATAGAAAACAGCAAAGAAAATACCATTAACGGTTAACGCCATTGAACTGTGTTGACCATAAATCTTAAACAATTGAGCTGGAATGAATGATGCAAAAAAGTTAGAAAATGCTGCAAATACAAGTCTAGTTGTTGAAAGCAGAGTCCGTTCTTTAAAATTAGTAGTCATTTCATTTGGTAATGTACTATAAGGAACTGTAATCATCTGCTGAATTAGCAAGAAAGCGAGATAAACGCAGAAGTAGTACCAATATGATAGACCACCGAACCACAGTAAAATGTATGACAAAATAAATGGTGAACCAAAAATTAAGAAGAAGTGGCGTCTACCAAACATTTTGCCTAATTTAGTGTGATAAAAGTTATCGGTAATTCCTCCAGCAACCAGTCCAAATAAGGCAGTTACCCAACTACCAATGGCAATAATTGAGGCTCCTTGAGTAGCTGACAAATTGCAGAATGATGTGTAGAAAAATAACATCCATGCTGATTGAACAGCTTGAGCACCACCACTACTAAAATCTGTTAAACCATAACAAATAGCTGTCCATAACGTGATTTTACGTTTTGTAAATATTCGTTTTGAAAGTTTGTTCATTTTTCTCCTCACTTTAAAAACTAATAGATTATTGTTAAGTGGACTAGATACCTAGCTCACTGTTGGAAGCGAATTCAAATAAAACCCTAGCATTGAAAACCTATTAAATCAAGCAAAATTTTATTGCAAAAATTTAATTATAAAATTGGTCTAGACTAAGTTAACTAGCTTAAATTACTTTAAAACATTAATTTTATTTAGGTTAATTATATTTATTAATCTGTCTAATCTGAATTTGGTACAGTTTAAAAAATATTGAAATAACTAAGTCCATATGATAGATTTATTATAGGAAGCGGTTCCATTGGAAGCTAATTATATTACCAACATATGGGAGAAAAAATGAATATAAAAAATTATGAAGTAGAGGGTCATGAATCCCTTACTGATTTTTTGTTAACGCCTATTAAATATGAACGACAGAGTACAGTTCCTCCGCGTAAATTTAAGGAAGGGTTGCGACCAAGTCCATATGAATATGAGATGGAAGGTATTGATAATGAATATCCCGGTAGAGCCTATTTTTTACAGCATCAAGTAATTGATAAGCAAGATTACGATGATACTGTTGAATATTCGCGGGTATATTCGGGATTTGAAGACGACTTTGTTACCTTATCAAGCGAATTACCAGTACCTACAATATTGAAATGCTGGGCAAAAACATATATTGATTGTACTCAAGAAGTTGAAATTCCTTTTAGAATTTCAACCCCCGGTGGTATAAAGATTTGGGTAAATAAAAAGTTACAAGTTACTTATAAAAACTATACTCGTAATACAACTAAATCTAAAGATACTGTACTTAAATTTGCTAAAGGCTCAAATGAAGTTGTAGTTTATTTTGATGATTTGGGTGAACGTGATGTCGATTTCATCTTCTCTATGATTAATTTGAGTGATCAAAAGTTAATTGGTCATTTGCCACTTACTTATGATGGTGAAAAATTGGTGGAAGCTCAAAATACTTTATCTTCAATCTATTTCTTAAAAGATTACTATGATGATGGTGATATTAAGTTTTTTGTTGATGCCAACATGGACAACAAATTAAGAATTCGATTTAATCCTCCAACAGATGATCCGTATTCTGATATGCAAAGTGGCAATATTACTGAATTTAAGCATAGCGATCATAAAATTGATATTCAGACAGGTAAACATGAATATATTTTAGGAAATACTTTTAAATTCCAATTTGCTTCTTTGACTAGAGTCGAGTTTGGATTATTAATGCCGGATAATTCGTGGGTAACTAGAATTATTACTTTAACAGTCTATAACACAAAGAATTATCAAGATGTTATTTCTGCTAAAACTTTAAATGAGCGTAAACATCAAGCACTAGAATATTATGCTAAACAAAACTTGGATGATATTAATGTCGCAATGGTTAAGATGTATTTGGGACAAGATCTGACTTATGAAGCTGGCCATAAATTACCATTTGAATTAGAGAGTGCTTTAAAGCTAGTTAATACCCATGGTGATTGTTCAGACTTTATTTTAGCTCCATTATTGATGTTCTTATTACAGTATCCTAATAAGGTTCCACAAGCAATTAAGGACGAATTGAAACATATTTGTCTTAATTTCAGATTTTGGATTGATGAGCCGGGTAATGATGTTATGTGGTACTTTAGTGAAAATCATGCATTGTTATTCCATATTGCTCGCTACTTTGCAGGATATCTGTTTCCTGATGAAATATTTAAAGTAAGTGGCAATACAGGTAGCCAACAATATGATCTAGGTAAAAAGCAAATTGAAGATTGGTTTGATGAATTTTTTGAATATGGCTTAGCTGAATGGAACTCACTTACATATATGCCAATTGATTTAATTGGATTCTTTAGTTTATACAATGCAGCACCTGATCAAAATATTAAGAACTTGGCCAAAAAGGCGCTAGATTTTTGTTTCCAAATTATAGCAATGAATTCATATGGCAAAAATTATGCTTCGACATACGGTAGAGTATATGAGCATAATTTGAAAAATATTGCTTTGAGTGAAATTGCTAGTCTTTCTAAAGTTGCATTTAACATCGGTTGTTTTAATGATGCATTAAGAGATGTTGTTCCGTTTGCTTTATCCGATTATGTGCCAAATGAAAAATTAGCACAGTTGTTCGAACCTAAATCTCCACTAAAGTTTGAATACATTCAGGGAATTAATAAGGCACATTCATATATTTACAAAACTCCAGAATACGCAATGGCTAGTGTAATTAATTATCAAGTTGGTAAGCATGGTGTTCAACAACACAATATTAATATTGCCCTAAAGGGAATGGTTAATAATATTTGGATTACTAACCCAGGTGAAAGAAAATTCAGTGGGGATCATAAGCCAAGTTATTGGGCTGGTAATAATAGAATGCCTCAAATTAATCAATATCATAATTATCAATTTATGACTTATAATTTGACCGATGATGATTTACAGTTTATTCATATGTATTATCCGTTTTGGGACTTTGATGAAGAAAAGATAGGTATTAATTGGGTGGCATTTAGAAAAGGAAATGCTGCAGGTTTTGTTCACTTTTCTAATCCTATTAAGCAAACTGAATTTGGTCCGGAAACTAAGCGTGAATTTATTAGTTCAGGACGTAATCATTTTATTTTCTTGACTTGTTTTGAAGTTAATGAAAAATTGCCATCAGAAAAAGAATTAATGGATAGATTTCAAATTGATGATTCTAATAAAACTGTTGAAGCTGATGGCTATCATTTTGAAATTGGAAATCAAAAATTGGTAGTTAATGGTACAGAAGTGCCAACAAAAGAAGCAAAATATTTAAAGATTGGCGATTTTTTGGATGAAGAATAGGCGAATTGCATGAGAGTTCTCTTAGGGACAGATATTGGTGGTACAACAACTAAGTTAGGATTTATTTCTGAGACTGGAACGATTTTAAAAAAATGGTCATTACCAACAATAAAAACTAATAATGAGTTTCAAATGTTAGATGCAATTACTGCTAGTTATAAAAATGAAACAGAACATGATTTTATACTTAGTGGTGTTGGTATTGGTGTACCCGGTTCAGTTAATCCTCAAACTATGGCAGTTTATGATTGTAATAATTTAGGCTGGCATGACAATATTGATATCGCATCTTATGTATCATCAAATTTAAATACACTTGTTAGAGTAGAAAATGATGCTAATGTGGCTGCCTTAGGTGAAATTTGGCGTGGTTCATGTTCATCAAATAATATTCTTTATGTGACACTGGGTACAGGTGTAGGTGCTGGAATTGTTTTAAATGGTAAGTTGGTTTCAGGGTCTCTAGGAGCTGCTGGCGAATTGGGCCATGTGATTGTTGATCCAAATGGTTTTATGTGTAGTTGTGGTAATCGAGGTTGTTTAGAAACTGTTGCATCAGCTACAGGAATAGTCAGATTGTATAAGCATTATTCAAAAAACAGTATTAGTAAAACGACAGCTGAAGAAGTCTTTAATCGGGCTAAAAGCGGTGAACAAATTGCTTTAGAAGTAGTAGATACTGCTTGTGATTTTTTAGGATTAGGGATTGCAAATACAGTGAACTTACTTAATCTTGAAGAAGTGATTATTGGTGGTGGAGTTTCAGCTGCTGGTGAATTTCTAAGAAACAAGATACAAAATTCCATGAAGAAGTACTTATATTTAAATAACAAGGAACATGTTCAACTAAAATTAGCAAGTTTAGGAAATGACGCCGGTATTTTAGGTGCTGCCTATTTAGTAAAAAAATAATTATTTTGGTAAGGAGTTAGATTAATTTGTTAAATAATTGTCTAACTCTTTTATTTAAAATAATTACTAGGAGGTGATCAATTATGGAATCAAACTGTAAAGTTGAGGTTTCTATGCAAACACATGAAGTTAAGTTAATGAATGGTAACATCACTCTTTTGTTTGATAAAAATGGTTTTGCATATTCATTAAAATTTCATGGTCAAGAGTGTTTGGACAATTTGACAGGTGAACCTACCGATCCGGATAGAAATCATAGTTTTTATTGTGATTATCATACCAATGGTAAGACAGTTAATCTAAAACCAAAAAAGATAAAAATAATTGAAAATACAGCAAACATTATTCATATATCTTTTATAGATAATACTCAGGCATTAGGGCTAGCCTATCATTTTATTCTCAAAAAAAGTGAAGACAAGATATATAGTTATGTAAAGGCGTGGAATAATATTGCCCAACCTTTTGCAATTAATGAATTACGAACGGTTTATCGACTGGATCCTAATTTATTTAAGATAGGTTTTAATGGCGAAAGAAGTGGTTTCCAGCCATCATCTAAAGAAATGATGGCTGGAAAAAAGTTACAGGATGAAACCTTTTTAATGAAAAATGGATCACTATATGACAATAGTTTGGTTTATTCTAAGTATGATTATGCTGGTTATTTTAAAGATACTAATGTTTGGGGACAATTTGGTGATAATATCGGCTTATGGATACTGACACCTGATAAAAGCTTTTATAGTTGCGGCCCACTTAATCAAGATTTAATGCTTCATTATGATGGCTTAGTTTTAAATTATTTAGTTAGTGAGCATTTTGGTAAAGGATTATTTACTATTCCTAGCAATTGGTCTAAGGTTTATGGACCTTGGGTTATTTATTTAAATAATGGTTCTGTTAAAGATGCGCAAAATCAGGCTATTCAAGAGAAAAAAGACTTTCCATACCCTTGGCTTAATGAAAAAGATATGATTACAGATTTGGCCAATATTAATGGAAAAATAGATAGTAATATTTCTTCAACTTATAGAATAATTCTTACGACTTCTGATCCATCCAAAGAACCAATAAATCAGCAAAAGTTAGGATTTACTTATGATACTTGCACGCAAATAGATGGTAGCTATTATTTTACTGATATTAAATATGGACATTATTGGCTTTGTGCATACGCAATTGATGGTGCAGATTTTGACACTCATGTTCTTGATGAAATCGAGGTAAATTGTTCACAAATCACCGAAAAGAAGTTTGATCTAAATAGTCACGAAAAAATATTATGGCAAATTGGACAAAGTAGTCATACTACGGCTGGTTTTAAATTTAGCGATCAATTACGTAATTATTGTTGGCAAAATTTGGTTCCAGATAATCTTGATTATGTTATTGGAGAAAGTACAGACTGGTATTATTTGCAAAATGATCGCGGACGATGGCGAATACATTTTGACTTGGAACATAATGAACAAAATGAAAATATAATATTAAGTTTTGCTTTTGCTGGTGTAACAACAAAAAATATGAAAAATGGGTTTAATCCGTTAGTTGAAGTTACGATTAATAAAAAATATAAATTTAGTCATGAATTTAACAATGACCGTTCAGCTTATCGATCCGCGTTAAAAAGTGGAAACTATCATTTATGGCAAATATCATTGAAAGATGAAATCCTACAGTCTCATAATATAATAACGATAAAGACTACTGGCTATATAATGTATGATTCGATTAAGCTTTCTGAAAGAGAGTAAAATTAATGAATTTAGACAAAGAATATGAAAATAAGAAAATTCCGTTTATCAAAAAGTTAGGCTTTTCAAGCTATCAACTAGCAAGTGTAACGGAAACAATGGTAAATACGTGGCAGATGTACTACTATACAACCTTTTTAGGTATTAGTATTGTACTTGTTACTCTAATGTTTACGATCTCTAAGATTATCGGTGCAGTTCTAACACCTATTTATGGTTATATTTCTGATCGGCTTTATCAAACTAAGTTTGGTCGTAAATTTGGTCGACGTAAGTCTATGCTGATATTAGGCATACCGCTTAAATGTATACTTTATATTTTAATGTGGATACCTAATATGCCAACATATATGTATTTTATTTTCTTTATTTTGTACTATATTGCTCAACCACTGCTTACAATGCCACAGTTGACTTTTATGTCAGAAATGACACAAGATTCAGAACAAAGGGCTCAGCTTGTTGGTTTTAATCAAGCAGCTGCAGCAGTTGCTGGAATTTTTGCTTCTTTATTCATCACTTGGATTTTTAAACTGTTAGGACAGAATAATTCGATGAGTTATTTTGTGACGGCTGCAATTTATGATGTTATAGCCTTAATTATGTTAATTTGTTTTTATAAGTCTGTCTATGAAAGGCCATATGACCAATCAACAATAATGGAAACTGAAAAGCAACAGACAGAAGAAAAAGGTTGGCAGAAAATTTCTTTAGTGTTTTGGAATTTCCTATCTTGTTTACGACTTAAGTCATATCTTCTTTATTTAGGTTTATATCTGTCAGAACAAATGTTTAGATCTTTATGGGGCAATATTAATACTTACTTTATTATCTTTGTATTGTTATTGACACCTAACGCTGTTGCGGTTTCTACTAGTGCCGGTTTCATCTTCGGAATTTTATTCTTAATTTTCTTTATGTGGCTTACTGCGAAAACTAATGGTCCATTTACTTATCGAGTAGGTGACTTTGCAACAATTGCGGTGTGTTTAGCAATTATGGCACTTGCAATTTTTAGACCTGCTCACATGACTTTGTTATTTATAATTTTGACAGTACTTCTTAATTTTGCCAAAACGGGAGTAGTTAATTCAACGCAATTCATTTTTACCTTTATTCCAGATATTGATGAAATGGTCACAGGAAAAAGGCGTGAAGGTCAATATTCCGGCGTTAATAATACTTTAGATGTGATTTTTAGTACATTAGAAACTTTAATTCTTGGTTTCTTGCTACAAGCAACAGGATTTGTTGAAAAGTCACATGTTCAAAGTCAAGGAACGGTTAATGCACTTTTGATTTTATATACAGTAGTGCCAATAATATTAGCGATTATCGGTATTATAATTTCGTATTTCTTTAAATTGACAACTACAAACCATCAAATTGTTATTGATGAAATTGCTCGTTTACGTAGTGGTGGCTCAATGGCAGATGTTACCCCTAAAACTAAGAAGGTTGTTGAACAATTGACCGGCTTTAAATATGAAAATTGTTGGGGCAATAATAATGTGATGACATACCATAAAAAATCATAGGAGAAAGCAATGAAAGCTGATTTCAAAGTAAATATAAATGATGTAATTGGTAAAATTGATCCACGTATGTGGGGGTCATTAGTTGAACAATTGGGTCGAGGTGTTTACACAGGAATTTATCAACCAAATCATCCAACAGCTGATGAAAATGGATGTCGCCAAGATGTAATTGCCGCGATTAAGGAACTAAATGTGCCAGTAATTAGATATCCTGGTGGTAACTTTGTTTCTGGTTATAATTGGGAAGATGGTGTTGGCCCCCAAGATAAACGTCCGGTTAGATTAGATTTAGCTTGGAAGACAATAGAAAACAATCAGTTTGGTCTGCATGAATTTATGAATTGGGTACAAAAAATCAATGCTAATGCTGATATGGCAATAAATTTGGGAACTAGGGGAATTGATGCTGCTAGAAATTTAGTAGAATACTGTAATTTTCCTAAAGGAACCTATTGGAGTGATTTGAGAATTAAGAATGGACAAACGGAACCATTTAATATCAAGTTGTGGAGCTTAGGCAATGAAATGGATGGCGATTGGCAAATTGGTCATAAGACTGCTGAAGAATATGGACGCTTAGCTCATGAAACTGCAAAGGCAATGAAAATTGTTGATCCTTCAATTGAATTAATTGCTTGTGGTAGCTCTAGCCATACGATGGCAACTTTTGGTAAGTGGGAAGAAACGGTTTTAGATCATGTTTATGATGATGTTAATTATCTTTCTTTGCACCAATATTATGATAATAATGAACATAATATTAAGAAGTTTTTGGGCTTTTCTGTTGACTTTGATAATTTTATTAATGATGTTGTTGCAATTTGTGATGCGGTAAAGGCTCGTAAACATAAAAATAAGACAATGTATTTAGCCATGGATGAATGGAATGTTTGGTACCATTCTAAAGATGCTGATGCTAAAGCAGATCCTTGGCAAATTGCGCCACATTTATTGGAAGATCATTATAATTTTGCAGATGCATTGGTTGTTGGTGCAATGGCAATGGTACTGATAAATCATGCTGATCGAGTTAAAATTGGTTGTTTGGCACAGCTTGTTAATGTTATTGCACCAATTATGACCAATACTGAGGGAGAGCCTTCAGTTTGGCTGCAATCTATTTTTTATCCATTTATGCAAGTTTCTAATTATGCTCAAGGTGAGGCGTTAAAAGTTGAAGCTAACTGTAAGAGCTATACGGTAGAAAATATGACAGTGCCGTATATTAGCTCAAGTGCGGTATATAATTCTGATAAAAACGAGCTTGTTTTATTTATTGAGAACAAGTCTGATCAGGAGTCCCAATTTAATTATGAATTGACTAGTTGTACGGATGTTAGCTTAGTTGATGCAACTCAATTTTGTGGTTATGATTTGAAACAAACCAATGAAGATCAAGCGATGCAATTAGAAAAATTATCTAAAATTAAAGTAGCTGCAAATAGTATAGCGGGTAAGTTGGGACCATATTCATGGAATATGATTAGATTATCTGCTAACTAAAATAATTATTTTAGTTAAATAGATTAAAAAACAGATTAAGTGTTTTTCGATAACAACTTTTAATCTGTTTTTTTAATGCATTTATTTTTCTATAGGTTTAGCAACTGAAGCTCTTATTTTTAACTTAGGATAGTGAACAATGGATTTAAGTTTTTTCCCGTGAATTAATTTCAAAATCCCTTGCCCTGCTTCTTTGCCAACAGAGGTTCGCTCGTAATTCATCGTCGTTAAACTTGGTGTTAGGTATGCGGCTGAGTCAAAATCATCAAATCCAACCAGTGAAATATCTTCTGGAACCTTTAACTGCATTTTTTTAAGCATATCTAAGACTAATAAGGCCAAACTGTCGTTGTAACAAGCGATTGCTGTGGGCTTCTGACTATCTTTTAAGTAAAAGGCTATTTTTTTGCTGATTGCTTGGAAGGGATCATGAGAATTATACATGATGATACTGCTGTTAGAGAGATTGGAGTTGGTTTCTTGATAAGCTTCTACAAAACCATCCATCCGATGTACTCCTTGAAGATCATCAACTTGAAATATTCCTAATATTCGCTGATGTCCTAGCTTAAGCAGGTACTTGATAAGCTCTGTTTCTGCTTTTTTGTCATCATTTGTGATTGATGGAAAATTCAATTTAGAATATTCCGCATTGATGAATAACAGTGGAATCTTACTTTTAGCAATTCGTTTATAGATATCGAGATTTGGGCTAGTCTTGGCACTTTCACTTGGCTCAATAATTAATCCTGCAACTTGTGAGTCAAGCATTTTAATTAGGCTTTCACGTTCTTTTGAAGGTTGATTATGGGTGTTAGCCAATAGTAAGGAATATTCTTTTTCACTTATTTCATTATCAATCTGTGAAATTATCTTAGGAAAAATATAGTCTGCGATATGGGTGCAGATTAATCCAATTGTTTTACTTTCGGGATTAACCTGCCATTTTTTATTCCAGTCCTGAATAAACATCCCGCTGCCTTGAACCTTATAGATTAGATGCTCATTTTGTAGTTCAGTTAACGCTTTACGAACAGCATAGCGGGATTTGTTAAACTGCTGCATTAATTCAGTTTCAGTTGGTAATTTCTGATTAATTTGAAAGTGGCCAAAGGTTATTTCTTTTTTTAGAGTCTCTTTAATTGTGAGATAATCACTTTTCATTTTAGAAACCTCCATATTTATCCGAATAAATTATATATTACGAAAAATATCATGCTTAAAATAATAGTTTAGCACTTTGTTGATAAATATCAATTAATAAATTTTGAAATTACGCGAAAAAATTTTGGGTAAAAAAATAAAAATATTTTTAATTAGTAAATAAATGTGATATACCAATATATTTTTATTAATAATTATTCGAATGAATTTTAGGAGAGCTTGAATTATACGTATAAATATTATATTATGTAATCGCTTTCTAGAGAGCGTAGCTACATCTCAATTTAATGAGATTAGAAATGGAGATGTGATTTGTTGAATATCACGGATACAGCTGAATTAATTCGGTCAGGAAAAACTGCTTTAGGAATTGAATTTGGTTCAACACAAATTAAAGCAGTGCTAATAGATGGTCAATTTAATCCTATTGCGACAGGTACTTTTCAATGGGAAAACAGTTTAAAAGACGGTATTTGGACGTATGCAGATGAAGAGATTTGGTCAGGATTAAGAGCCAGTTATAAACAGCTTGCAGCTAATGTTAGTAGTAAGTATCATGTTAAGATTGAAAAAATTAATGCGATCGGAATTAGTGCCATGATGCATGGCTATCTAGCATTTGATCAAAAAGATCAATTGCTAGTGCCGTTTAGAACTTGGCGTAATACGATTACTGATGATGCAGCCAGTGAATTAACACGCTTATTTAATTTCAATATCCCACTTCGTTGGAGTATAGCACATTTATACCACGCTATTTTACATGATGAAAAGCATGTAAAGGATATTGCATATATTACAACTTTAGCTGGATATGTTCACTGGAAGTTATCTGGCGAAAAAAGCGTTGGTATTGGTGATGCTTCAGGGATGTTCCCGATTGATCAGACAGGGGACTTTAATTCCAAGATGCTCGAACAATTTGATAACTTGCCACAAGTTATCAAATACCCGTGGAAAATTAGAGATATTTTACCGAAAGTTTTGACTGCAGGACAAGTAGCTGGCCATTTAACTGAAGAAGGTGCTAAGTTGCTTGATCCAACTGGAACACTGCAAAGTGGTAGTATAATGGCACCACCTGAAGGTGACGCTGGTACCGGTATGATCAGTACTAATAGTGTCCGACTTAGAACCGGTAATATTTCTGTTGGCACTTCTGAATTTTCAATGGTAGTTCTGGATAAGCCTCTTAAGAAGGTTCACCGTGATATCGATATTGTAGCAACTCCAGATGGCTTACCAGTAGCTATGGTTCATGTAAATAATTGTTCTTCTGATATTAATGCTTGGGCAGAAATTTTTAAGGAGTTTGCTGAGCGTTTAGGTAGAAACCTATCTGCAGATGAACTGTATAGTACGTTGTTCTTAAATACTACTAAGTCAGACCCAGATGCTGGTGGCATGGTTAATTATAGTTACTTCTCTGGTGAGCCAGTAACCAATACCGATGAAGGTCGGCCAATGCTTGTTAGAACTCCTAACAGTAAATTTACATTAGCAAACTTTATGTTGGCACAACTTTATTCGGCTTATGCTCCGCTTAAGATTGGGATGGATGTTTTGACAGATGAAGAGAATGTCAAGACTGATGTCATGATTGCACAAGGTGGCTTATTTAAAACACCGGTAGTTGGACAGCAAGTATTATCTAATATCTTAAACTTGCCAATTTCCGTCATGCTTAATGCCAGTGTTGGTGGCCCATGGGGCATGGCAGTGCTTGCGCAATACGCTGCACAAAATGAATCAGTCGCATTGGCAGATTATCTCGATAATCAAGTTTTTGTTAATTCAGAAATGATGAGTTTAAGTCCAGAGCCTGAAGGTGTCAAAGGTGCACAAAAGTATATTGATCGCTATAAATTAGCACTAGAACTTGAAAATCAGGCGGAAATACTAAAGGACGAGGAAGAATAGAATGTTAGAACAACTGAAAAAAGAAGTTTATGAAGCTAACATGCAATTACCTAAGCTGGATTTGGTTACCTTTACTTGGGGCAATGTGTCTGGGATTGATCGTGACAGCGGCTTGTTTGTTATCAAACCTTCAGGTGTGGAATATGAACAACTGAAACCCGATGATATGGTGGTGGTTAATCTTAAAGGCGAGGTAGTTGAAGGTACGCTAAACCCATCAAGTGATACGCCGACGCATACTTTCTTGTACAATGCCTTTCCTAAGATTGGCGGTATTGTCCATACCCATTCACCGTGGGCTGTAGCCTTTGCGGCAGCCAAAATGGATATTCCTGCAATGAACACAACTCATGCTGATACCTTTTATAATGCAATTCCGGCAGCTGATGCTTTAACTAAGGTTGAAATTGAGGAAGATTATGAAGGTTACACGGGTCAAGCGATTGTGCGGACATTCAAAGAACGCGGTTTAGATTATGAGGCGACTCCAGGAGCATTGGTCAGTCAACATGGTCCATTCTGCTGGGGTGAGACGCCCAAAAAGGCGGTATATAACGCTAAGGTACTAGAAGTAGTGGCTGAGGAAGATTATCACACTTTGCAACTAACAAGGGCTAATAGTGAATTACCACAATACTTACTGGATAAGCACTATTATCGCAAGCATGGTAAGAATGCCTATTATGGTCAAAATAATGCACAATCACAGACACATGCAAAGAGAAAATAGAAAAATTTTTAAAAAAGGGAGTTAATTAAAATGACAGATACGTATACTAACCCTTTGATTATTCAAAGAGCAGACCCGTTTATTTATAAACATACAGATGGTTATTATTATTTTACGGCTTCAGTACCAGCTTACAACCGGATTGAATTAAGAAGAGCTAGAACTTTGGAAGGCCTAGCTCACGCTGCACCGAGAACGATTTGGCGTAAACATGATGAGGGTGAAATGAGCCAATTAATTTGGGCTCCAGAATTGCATTATATCCAAGGCAAGTGGTTTATTTACTTTGCCGCTGCAGAAACAACCGCTTTTGATGAAAATGGTATGTTCCAGCATAGAATGTTTTGTATTGAATGTGATGAAGATAATCCAATTACAACTGAAGATAAATGGATTGAACGTGGTCGGGTGATGACACCGATGGATAGTTTTTCACTAGATGCTACATGTTTTGAGTATCAAGATAAGCTTTATTATGTTTGGGCACAAAAAGATCCAGATATTAAGGGTAACTCTAATTTATATATAGCAGAAATGGAAAATCCTTGGACACTCAAGACAGATCCAGTAATGCTTTCAAAGCCTGAATATGATTGGGAAACTAGAGGCTTTTGGGTAAATGAAGGTCCAGCAGTAATTCACCATGGTGGCAAGTTCTTCTTAACGTACTCTGCAAGTGCTACAGATGAAAATTATTGTATGGGAATGTTAACTGCTTCTGACGAATCGAATTTATTAGATCCTAAGAGTTGGAGTAAAAATGCTGAACCTGTATTTAGAAGTGATTTAGAGCAAAAACAATATGGTCCAGGCCATAATTCATTTACTAAGGCAGAAGATGGGGAAACAGATGTTTTAGTTTATCATTGTAGAGATTATACCGATATTAAGGGCGATCCATTATATGATCCAAACCGCCATACAAAGGTTCAAACTTTTAGTTGGAATAATGATGGTACGCCAAACTTTGGTAAACCAGTACCATATAACTATAAATAAAGAGGGTAGTAAGAATGAATACAGAAACTAAAAATAAACACTTTTGGGGTTTCCCATTTACAGATTTTACCTATTTCTTCATTTGGGCAACTGTTAATGGTTATTTGACCCTTTGGATGGAACAAGTAGGCCACCTGAATGGTACAGAATCAGGATTAGTTTTCTCAATGATGGCCGGAATTTCGTTGATTTTCCAACCATTCTTTGGAATTATTTCGGATAAGTTACTATTTAAAAAGAACTTGATTGTAATTATTGGTATCGCTGGTATTTTTATTGGACCGTATTTCCAATGGCTATTTATTCCACTAATGAAAGTTAATTCTTTCTTAGTTGCAATTGTTACTGGTACATTTCTTAGTTTTGTATTAAACGGTGGCGTCAGTGTAGTCGAAGAGTATGTTCAACGTGCTAGTTTAGCTAATGGCTTTGAATATTCACATGCTCGTTTGGGTGGTTCAGTTGCCGGAATTGTAGCTTCACTTGTAGCTGGTCGGTTATTCTTATGGCAACCAAATGCTATTTTCTGGAGTTGTTCGATTGCAGCTGCTATCTTTGTTTGTTTACTTCTATTTAGTGACAAAATCAATTTAGCTAATGCATCAGCAGCTGGTGATACTTCTAATTCGTTAGATATGTCAATCATTGGTTCTGTTTTTAAGAGTAAGAATTTCTGGGTATTATCAATTTTCTACATGGGAGCTTCAGCTATTTTTGATGTTTTTGACCAACAATTTATTATTTTCTTCAAGACATTCTTTGCTACAGCTGCCCAAGGTACACTGGTTTACAGTTACATGTCTTCTGGACAAACTTTAATTGAATTTTTCTTAATGTTTCCAATGCCTTGGATTATTAACAAAATTGGTGCCAAAAATGGATTAATTGCTTATGGATTTTTAACTTGTATTCGAATTTTAGGTTCATCTTTATCACCAACTTGGGGTTGGATTGTCTTCTTCAGATTACTTGCTGGATTAGAAATGCCATTACTTTTAACTTCAATTACTAAATATATTTCAGGAGCATTTGATATTCGTTTGTATGCAACAGTTTATGCAATGGCGTCAAATTTTGCTAAACAAATATCGGTATTCATATTCTCGTCGCTTGCGGGTAAATTATACGATAGCATGGGTTATCAACATACATACGTTATGATGGGTATCTTTGTCTTTGTTATTACTTTATTTGCAGCACTTACTTTAAAGAGAGAAGATCCAGTACAAGCTGGAGAAGTTGAAGAAGAGCCTGTTGCAAAGTCGACTAATTGAGCCGAATAGAGGTTAATTATGTTAAAGGCTAGTTTTAAGATAAACAGTGATAATCGAATTGGTAAAATTGATCCTAGAATGTGGGGATCTTTAACTGAGCAACTTGGTCGTGGTGTTTATACTGGCATTTATCAACCGGATCATCCGCTAGCTGATGAAAATGGCTTTCGTAAAGATGTTGTTTCTGCGATTAAAAAGTTAAACGTCCCTCTAATTAGGTATCCTGGTGGTAATTTTGTTTCAGGATACAATTGGGAAGATGGCATTGGACCAAAAGAAGAGCGTCCAGTTAAATTAGATCTGGCTTGGAAAAGTATAGAGACTAATCAATTTGGACTTCATGAGTTTATGAAGTGGTGTCAAACTATCGGTGCTCAAGCTGATATGGCGATTAATCTTGGTACACGAGGAATTGATTCTGCCAGAAATTTAGTTGAATACTGCAATTTCCCTAAAGGTACGTATTTAAGTGATCTAAGAATTAAAAATGGTCAAACTGAGCCCTTTAATATTAAGTTATGGAGTTTAGGCAATGAAATGGATGGCGAATGGCAAATAGGCCATAAAACAGCAACAGAATATGGTCGCTTAGCCCATGAAACTGCTAAGGCAATGAAAATTGTTGACCCAACTATTGAGTTAATAGCTTGTGGTAGTTCTTTACATACTATGGATACTTTTGGTGTATGGGAAGAGACAATTTTAGACCATATATATGATGATGTTGACTATCTGTCCCTTCACCAATATTACGATAATGATGACCATGATATTAAAAAGTTTTTATCATCATCAGTTGATCTTGATAGTTTAATTAATGATGTAATTGCAATTTGTGATGCAGTTAAGGCACGTAAACACCAAAATAAGACGATGTATCTAGCTATGGATGAATGGAATGTTTGGTATCATTCTAAAAAAGCTGACGATAAACAAAAGCCTTGGCAAATTGCACCACCTTTATTGGAGGATCATTATAATTTTGCTGATGCATTAGTAGTAGGATCATTAGCAATGGTATTAATGAATCATGCCGATCGGGTTAAAATTGGCTGTTTAGCACAATTAGTAAATGTTATTGCTCCGATAATGACTAATATTTCTGGAACACCAACAATTTGGTTACAATCAATTTTTTATCCGTTTATGCAAATATCAAATTACGGTCAAGGCGAAACTTTACGGGTTCAAAGTCATTCAGAAAGTTACAGCTTGGAAAATAGAGTAGTTCCTTATGTTGAAACATCAGCTGCGTACAATTCTGCTAAAAATGAAATAGTTTTATTTATTGAAAATAAAGCAGATAAAGAAGTTGAAATTTCTTATGAAATAGATGATTTTCCAGCTATAAATATTATTGAAGCAACGCAATTTTGTGGTTATGATTTAGAACAAACTAATGAAGATCAATTAATGAAAATTGAAGAATTAAAGCAATTAAATCTTGATAGTAATCGTGTTGTTGGTAAATTAGAAGCATATTCGTGGAATATGATAAGACTATCTGTAAAAGATAAGGGATGAATATTATGAGAATGCTTAATAAGAAAAGATTTTTATTAATATTAGGACTTGCTTCGCTCGGCTTAACTTTTGGATATACAAAGAATACAGCTCAAGCAGATACGAATGGCCCAATAGTTACGATTGCAACTAAGACGCAATTTCCAGATACAAAAAGTCCTAGTTTTTTGTATGGAAGAGGTTTAGTTACAAGTCATACAAGTACAAAATATAACGGAAGACTTTATGTAACGTCAGAACATTATGTTAGCGATACCCCCACTTTTTTAATATTTGAAAGCTTAAATAATGGTAAGACGTGGTCAAAGATTAGTGAAATTAAAGATACACATAATTTTGCATCTAATGGCCAGGCATGGGGCAATCGTTATCAACCATTTCTGTATGAATTGCCAGAACAAATCGGAAAGATGCCTAAGGGGACTATAATTTGTGCGGGGAACTCTATTCCTGGTGATTTAAGTAAAACTTCAATTGTTTTGTATTATAGTACGGATCATGCTCGTAGTTGGAAATATTTAAGTACTATTGCTACTGGTGGCTATGCTGATGTAAATACAACCAGTAATGGTCCTGTATGGGAGCCGTTTGTTAATGTAGTTGATCATAAATTAGTTTGCTACTTTTCAGATGAACGAGATAAACCTGCGCATAGTCAAAAATTGTCTCATCGTGTTTCAACTGATGGAATTAACTGGTCAAACGAAGTGGATGATGTTGCTTTTAAATCAGAACAAGCTCGACCAGGAATGGTTACTGTAGCTAAAATGGCTAATGGTAAATATATTATGACTTATGAAGTTGTTAATTCCGGTGAATGGCGTACAAATTATAAAATTTCAAATGATGGTTTAACTTGGAATGCAAGCGATGAAGGAACACGTCTAGCTTATGGTGGAGCCCCGTATGTAGTAGTGATGCACAATGGTGATGTTGTAGCAAATACTGATGGCAGCGGTGATTTATATGTTAATAAGCACAATGGTAATGGGGCATGGCAAAATGTAAAAATTTCTATGCCACTTGCTTACTCCCGCTCATTAACTGTATTGCCTAATGATGATTTATTAATTGTAAGTGGTGGACCGCTTAAGTCACCAACTGATCCTAACAGTAATTCATTAACCTCGATGATCTATAGTTTTAAGTAAGGAGAATATAAATGTTATCTATTCCAAAATATGAATTTTGGTTTGCTGCTGGGAGTCAACACCTTTATGGTGAAGAAGCTTTAAGTCAAGTTGCAGAGAATTCCAAAAAAATTGTTGCTAGTCTAAATGAAAATGGCAATTTACCATATAAAATTGTGTTTAAAGAAGTACTAACAACTGCTGATGAAATCACTAAGTTTATGAAAGAAGCCAACTACAATGATAATGTTGCTGGGATAATAACTTGGATGCATACTTTTTCACCAGCTAAGAATTGGATTCGCGGATCACAATTATTGCAAAAGCCATTGTTGCATTTTGCTACACAATACTTAAATTACATACCTTACGAAACGATGGACTTTGACTACATGAACTTGAATCAAAGTGCTCACGGTGACCGGGAATATGGCTATATCAATGCTCGTTTAAATATGCGTAATAAGGTTATTTATGGTCACTGGCAAGATCCAGAAGTTGTAAAGCAAATTGCTGATTGGGAAGATGTTGCAGTTGCTTATGACGAATCATTTAAGACTAAGATCTGTCGTTTTGGTGATACGATGCGTAATGTTGCCGTTACAGAAGGTGATAAGGTTCAAGCACAAATTCAATTAGGTTGGACAGTTGATTACTATCCTGTTGGTGACTTAATTGACGAAATGGACAAAGTTAAAGAATCTGAAATTGATGACGAATATGCTGACCTGAAATCGCGCTACATTATGGTTCAAGGCGATATGGATGCAAAAGCTTATGAAGATACTGTTCGCTATCAATTAAGACAATATATTGCTTTAAAACGTTTCCTTGAACGTGGTGGCTATACTGCCTTTACGTCAAACTTTGAAGATTTGCACGGAATGAAGCAATTGGAAGGTTTGTCAGCTCAATTGATGATGCGTGATGGCTATGGCTTTGCCGGCGAAGGTGACTGGAAGACTGCTGGATTGTTGCGGATCTTTAAGATTATGACACATAACAAGAGAACTGCATTTATGGAAGACTATACTCTTGATTTGCGTAAGGGTCATGAAGCTATTTTAGGCTCACACATGCTTGAAGTTGACCCATCAATTGCTTCTGAAAAGCCACGGGTTGAAGTTCACTCATTAGACATTGGTGGCAAGGATGATCCTGCGCGGCTGGTATTCTCCGGTGGTGAGGGCGACGCTGTTGATGTAACTTTGGCTGACTTCCGTGATAACTTCGAGATTGTTACTTATCCAGTAATTGGTCATAAAGCTGAGGAAACACCACACTTACCTGTTGCTAAGCAAATGTGGACACCAAAACCTGGCCTTAAAGAAGGTGCCACTAAGTGGATTCATGCTGGTGGTGGTCACCATACTGTAATGTCATTTGCAGCTACTGAAGAACAAGTTCGCGACTTGGCTACAATGTATGGCGTTAACTTATGTGATATTGAATAAGGCTAATATTATAAATAAAATAAAAACTTCAGTAGACATTTGAATCTACTGAAGTTTTTATTTTATTTGATGGGAACCAATTCAATGGTTTTCATTATTTGTTTAACATTATTTTTTTGAACAAAACCTGTTTTTGTTTCCATAGCGTTTGCTGTTCCCGAAGCAATTGCCCAACGGATAGCAGATTCGAAGTCAAGCTGTTTGTCTAATGCATATAATAGTCCACCAACAACCGAGTCACCAGATCCTTCAGTGTTTACTACCTTTACTGGATTAAATTTTACTTGAAAGAAGTGATCATGATGTTTAACTAATGCACCTTTGTCGCCTAATGAAACAATAATATTTTGAATTTTATTTAGATTACTTTGAGTGATTTCCTTTTTTAAAGCGTAACAATCATAAGTTACTGTAGTTGAAAGAAGATCTGCAATTTCTTGTTCATTAGGTTTAATAAAGTCAGGCAACAAGTTGCTTTTTAATACTTCCGTTAAAGCTTTACCGGAAGTATCCAAAATAATTTTTATCTTTGGGTCCAGCGTCCTAATTAGGCTAATAATTCTAGTATAAAAATTATTAATTTGAGTAGGAGGTAAGCTACCATTTAAAGAAATTGCTGAAATTTTGTTATTGCCTATTAATGATTTCAATTTATTGAGTAAATGTGTGAAATTTAATGAAGATAAATAGTCTCCGTGTTCATTAATTTCTGTTTTTTTATTATTTTGTTGAATTATTGTGTAGCAATTGCGGGTGTTACCAGCAATCTTAATAAAATCAGCAGTATATTGATCTTCACATGCCTGATCTTCAATATATTGACCATTGTAACCTGCTAAAAAACCTGTTGCTGCTGTTTTTGCACCAAGATTAGATGCAACACGAGCAGCATTAATTCCTTTACCGCCAACCATCTTTTTTATTAAATTGACTCGATTAAGTGAGCCTACTTTTAATTCTTTGAGTTGGTATAGACGGTCAACGGATGGGTTGACTGTAATTGTAATATCCATTATCTATTCCTATTCTAAATTATTAGTAAATCATTTTAATATATTTTGAATATTTCTTAACTTTTTCATTTTCAATTTCTGGATCTGTTACCAAACAATCAAATTTATCTAATTTTTGAAAAGTTATAATATCTGAATGATCTAATTTAGTGTGATCTGCTACAACAAATGATTTTTCAGAATGTGCAATGGCAATATTTTGAATGTTGCCTTCAGGTATTGTGCTTGTTGTAACACGATTTTCACTGATTCCATTGGTAGAACATAATGCATAATCTAAATTGAGACCATTAAAAATATTTTCAGCTTTTTCTCCTAAGAATTCTTCGGTGTTTCTATGTAATTCACCGCCAGTAAGTAATAAACGACAGTCACTTTTATTTATTTCATTAAAAGCTGGCAAACTGTTAGTTACAAAGGTCAAATTCTTCGGTATTAATAGGGGTACTGCCATTAGTAAAGTGGTTCCCGCACCTAAAAAAATTGTTGAGTTATTAGTAATTTCATTTGCTAATAATTTGGCAATTTCTTTTTTTTCAACGATATTTTTCTTTAATTTTTCGTTTGTTGTTGATTCTGTCTGATTATTGCTTTGGGCACCGCCATAAATCCTGGTTATTTTTCCCTGTTCTTCTAAGCGCTTAAGATCACGTCTGATAGTCATTGGTGAAACTTGTAAATTTTTTGCAATATCAACAGTTGTCATAAACCCTGTTTTACTTAGAATATTGTTAATCTCTGTTAATCTTTTTTCTTGTAAACTCACAAAATCACTTCTTCATACTAGAATTATATTACACACATAGTATAGCAAACATTCCTGAACAATAAAAGTAATTCTGTGTTTATCTTTGTTAAATTTAGGTTGACAATGTTCAACTTAGGTATTATATTGAAAACGTATACATAATAAGAAAGGAGGTTTAAGTATTGTTTTACGAAAATTTAATTGATTTAAATGTTTCTGTGTCTACTGAAGAGCAGTTATTTGATTTGGTGGGGTTAAGAGCCATCAATTTGAAGTATGCAAATTTAGGTTATATTACGAGTCTTGAGAAGAGGGAGCTCTCTTATCCGACTGGATTAAAGTTCCCGAAAATATCCTTAGCGTTGCCACATGTGGATCCACAATATGTCAAACGACCATTTATATATATTGCGAGAACTAATCAACCATTAAAATTAAGACAAATGGGTGATAATGCTGAGATTACAGCTAGTGATTTTTTGTTTTTGGGTTTAAAGAATGGTAAAAAGCAACCAGAATTGCTATCTCAAATAATTTCAGCTTTTCAAGATGAAAACTTTGTTGGGCAATTTAAAGAGATAACTACTACTGAAAAGATGCTTCAGTTAGTTGAAAGAAAGTTTGAGGGATTATCAAAATGAAAACTATTTTAGTTTGTTGTGGAACGGGCGTTGCTACTAGTCCTCAAGTCGCTAATAAAATTAATGATTTTTTAGCAGACCAAGGATTAGATCAAATTGCTGAAGCTACGCCAGAGCCTGTCGCAGAAGCCAAAGGATCTGTTGAAAATGATGCTAATGTCATTATTTATGTTGGCATTGCTCCAGCTGATGGGGAACTTCAAGAAGCACTTGATCAAAACAACGTTGTTGGTATGGTAGGTTTACCATGGCTAACTGGTATGGGACAAGATGAAGCTAATCAAAAAGTAGCTGATATTGTTAAACAGGCAAAATAACAAATCGTATAGGAGATGATTTGAATGGACTGGAACGCGATAGTTCAAGGAATTTTAAGCGTTGGAGCTCAAGTATTAATTCCAATTTTAATTATGATTTTGGGACTAATATTTGGAATGAAGCCTTCTAAGGCTGTAACTTCTGGACTGTATCTAGGAACTGGGTTTATTGGTATGTCAATGGCAATAAACCAATTAACTCAAACTGTTAGTCCTGCTGCTAAAGCTTTAGCTAAATATACTGGAATCAATTTACCTGCGGTAGATTTCGGCTGGACTGGTGCAGCTTCAATTACATGGAGTTGGACCTTAGCTTTTCTTTTCTTTGCAGTGGAAATTGTTGTAAATATCATTATGCTTCTGGCAAAACTGACAGACACGATGAACGCAGATATGTGGAATGTTTGGGGAGTGGCCTTAACTGGCTATATGGTTTACCAAATTTCTGGTAGTTTAATTTGGGGCTTCATCTGTGGTGCAATTCAAGTAATGATTTGCTTGAAACTTGGCGATATGTGGAGTAAAGAAATTGCTAATATGTTAGGTTATGAGGGTGTTACTGTAACTCACATTGAGGCTTTCACTGCTATTATTATGTCACCTATTAATAAATTGATGGATTACATTCCGATTTTTAATCGTGAATGGGATGCTACTGCTTTAAAGAGAAAAATAGGTGTTTTTAGTGAGCCTGTAGTTATGGGATCGATTATTGGTCTGATTTTAGCTTTAGCAGGAAGATATAGTATTGGTGATGCACTTAATCTCGCAGTCACTGTAGGTGCGGTAATGGCAATTTTTCCAGTAATGGCTAAGTTCTTTATGGATGCTTTGACACCATTTGGTTCAACTATGAGTGACTTTATGAAAAAGCATGTTAAAGGTAGAACATTTGTCATCGGTTTAGATTGGCCTATTTTAGGTCAAAGTACGGAATTATGGGTAACAATGGTTCTAATGATTCCTGTATCAATTATTTATGCTGCCATTTTACCTGGAAATACTATTTTACCAATTGCTGGTGTTATTAATTACTGTATTGGTGTTGGTGGATTGCTACTTACAGGTGGTAATTTACTAAGAATGTTGGTTTTAGGCGTTATTTATGAACCGGTTTTCTTATACGGTGCATCATACTTTGCTAATATTTTTACTAAATTAGCTAAATCAAGTACTTCTATTAAGGTACCAGCTGGCTCTCAGGTCTCATGGAGTTCAATTGAAGCTCCTGAGTTAAGATATGCAATGGCTTGGGCTGGACGTGGCAATATTTGGGCCATTATAGGATTGATTGCTTTACTTGCTATTTTTTGGTGGCTATATAGATCATTTAAAAAGAATCCAATTCCAGCTTTAAAGTATCAAAAACCTACTGCTAAAACAAAATAGGAGTCACAAATGAAAAAAAGCTCAGGTAAAAAAATATTTTGGACTTGTTTGTCTTTTTTAACTTTTGGTTTATTTAGTTTGGCGCTTATTTCTAAAAATTATTGGCTTAACATTTTCGTTATTGTTTTAGGGATGCTTATTAATAAGAAGGGAAGTGATGCTCTTTTTATTAAAAAAAGTTTTATTGCTAAGAGTGATATGAGGAGGAAAAATAATTTATGAAATATCCTGCAGGAAGAATTCCTTTTGAATATGAACGGGAAGATTTAGCAAAAGTTGTTCGTGAAGTTATGGAACGTCGAGACACTAATATTGTTGGTGGCAACATTAGTATTAAGGTTCAAGACGAAACGGGTAAAAATTATTATGTTATGACACCAACAATGATGTCAGAAGCATATATGGGTTATCTAAATGCTGATCAGATTTTAGTTATTGAACCACATACGCGTAGAGTAATTTCAGGTAATGGCAAAGTTACTCGTGAGATTAATATGCATGAAGCAATTTATGATACTAATCCAGATATTAAATGTGTTTTTCACTCACATGCAGATCAGTGTATGTTTTGGGGAACGAGTGGCTTGAATATGCCAAATGTTACAGAAGCTACACAAAAACTTAAAGAAATTAAAACGCTTGACTGGCACCCAATGTGTACAGAAGAATTGGCACAATATGTTGCTAGTGAAATTAAAAAGTTAGGTGCTAAGGCTTTAAGAAATGGTTTTCTGTTAAATTCTCATGGTACATTGTTTACTTCAGGTGGTAAGGATATGGATCCATTAACAGCACTCCATAAATCTTTAGCCGATGTAGATATTACCGAATATAATGCTAAAGTTGCATATAAGCAAACTGTTTTCCAACAAATTGGAGTATTAGATGGATATTATTCTGAAGACACTAAAATTGGAACTTGGGAAGATGTTAAGGCCGGGAAAGCACTCTATAATAAAAAAACAGCTCAAAATAAAAAGGGCGACTAAAAAAGTGCCCTTCTTATAAAGTTTAACCACTTTGACCATATAATATTTTTTTATTGAATGCAACTATTTATCAAGATTAATTGTGCAAACCCTGATCATTTTGATCAGGGTTTTTTGTATAATTTATTGATAGTTATTATTTGAATAAGTTAAGCTACATAAAGATAAATATATATAATTTAAGTAATTTTTTAGCAGATGAATTTAATAATGGAAAAATTGTAATAGCAATCAGGTAAGATTGTATTTGCGACCAAAGGAATTAATCTAAGTCGGCGAGTGATTACGAAATATCGCCAAAAATTGAATATTGCTAACAGTTATCAACGCAAAACAAAATAATAGCAATCCCAAAATGCTCGGATTGCTGTTATTTGTTAATTGCTAAATTTTACGGCAAATCGTTACCTGCTGCTAAATAAATGTCATACCACTCTTGAGCAGATAAACTAATGTCTGCTCCCTTCACACTATCAATGATATGTTCAGGGTTCATTGTGCCGATAACTACTTGAATTTTAGCAGGATAGCGCAAAATCCATGCTGCCGCAATGGCATTTTTGGAAACACCTTTTTGGTCGGCTAACTTTTGTAAAGCGGCATTTACTTCAGGAAATTTAGGATTACCAATAAAGTTACCCTCGATTTGCCCATATTGAAATGGGGACCATGCTTGAACCGTCATGTTGTGCAAGCGAGAATAATCAAGGACGCCGCGATCATGGTCAATACTACGTGTATCAGTCATGTTGGTATGAATGCCAAAGTCGATGGGTTCCGTGTGCATGACGCTAAATTGTAGCTGGTTAATCAGTAACTTTTGACTGATACCTTGTTGCAATAATGCAACTTGCATCGGGTTGAAATTAGAAACACCGAAGTGGCGCACCTTTCCTGCAGTTTGTAATTCGTCAAAGGCAGCACCAATTTCAGCTGGGTCCATTAGGGCATCAGGTCGATGCAAAAGTAGACTATCAAGATAATCAAGCCCCATTCTGGTTAAAATGCCATCAACAGCCTCAATGATATATTTTTTGGAAAAATCATAGCGGGTAGTTTTGTAATTTAACCCAGGATTTTCGTAAATACCAGTTTTGGATTGGATATAGAAGTCTTCGCGGTTAAGTGATGATTGCTTAAATGCTTTGCCGAAAACTTCCTCGGACTTGCCGTGACCGTAAACGTCGGCTGAGTCAATATAATTAATACCGACATCATGAGCGGTTTCTAAAGCCGTCGCGGCTTCATTAGTCGTTAGTGCATTCATGCGCATAATGCCTAGCGCAATTTCTGAGCCAGAAAAATTTGTCTGACCAATTTTAATTTGTTTCATAAGAGTACCTCCTTACGATTAGTATAAGTCTTTTTGAGCCTAAAGCTAATCGAATATTATGTTTGTAGGTGATGTAAATAAAAGGAAACAAATTATTTGTTTTGTGCTTTATTTTTTATAAAATAAGAACTTTATCTTAAAAATAAGCATAAAAATTCATATAACACGAATTATTTGCTGAAATAATGTTGAAATATTACATTAGAAAGTCTACAATTAACGAGAATTGTCAATTGGTGATTTATGAATGGTAAATAATTAACGAAATATTTTAAATGACGTCGAGACTTTATGGCGTTAAGTTTACCGATAATTGTTAATTTGTGGGGTAAAAGAGTGTATAAGAAAAAGGGATTTATTTTTGCAATTGTTGGCACAGCCTGGCTGTTTGATGCGATGGATGTTGGTTTATTGTCGTTTATTATGCCAATTGTGCATAAGGAATGGGCATTGACCAATTCACAAACCGGTTTAATTAGTTCAATTAGTACGATTGGCATGATCTGTGGTGGCTTTTTCTTTGGTTATTTGGCTGATCGAATTGGTCGCAAAGACACATTAATGTTGTCGCTACTAACGTTTTCAATTGGGAATTTTGTATTAGCGTTTGCACAAGGCTTCGATTCATTTTTAATAATTAGGTTCTTCGTTGGGATGGGACTTGGTGGTGAGCTGCCAGTTGCAGCAACCTATGTTTCGGACTTATATAGTGGTGCTAAACGATCACGAATGTTAATTTTAGCTGATAGCTTTTGGGCTTTGGGCTGGCTAGTTGCATCATTTTTGTCATTTGCATTGAATGGTATTTTATCTTGGCGTGGTTTGTTAATAGTAACGGCAATTAGCGCATTTTTTGCAATTGTTGTGCGTAAACACGTACCAGAAATTAAGCAGCCGGCTAAAAAAGAACATCACTTTACCATTAGTAAATTTTTAAACTTTAAAACGATTATGCTGTGGCTAGCTTGGTTCATGGTTATGTTTAGTTACTACGGTATGTTTATGTGGCTCCCGGGAATTATGACAAGTAAAGGTAATAGTGTAGTAGATAGTTTTGGCTATTCAGTTATTATTATCGTTGCACAATTGCCTGGATACTTCACTGCTGCTTGGCTCACTAAAAAAATTAACCTACGTTATATTTTTGCAATATATATGGTAGGAACAGCAATTGGCGCCGTTTTATTTGGTCAAGCACAGACACCGGTTGCAACGGTAATTTGTGGTTGTATCTTGTCCTTCTTTAATTTGGGTGCTTATGGGACGATTATTGCCATCACACCAAGTATCTATGAACCAGCAATTAGAGGAACAATGACTGGATTGGCTGAAGGAATTGGCCGAATTGGTGCAGTAATTGGGCCACTGCTTGTTGGGGTATTAATTGACCAAAAGATTGGAATTAATGCAATTTTTGTTATTTTCATGATTTCGCTGCTCGTTGGAGCTGCGGCAATGCTCTTAATACCTGTCAAAAAGCAAGCAGAAGTTAATGAGGATTAATGATGAACAATTTATTATTACGTGAAAAACTAATTGGCTTTTTAGAAGAAGATCTTGAAAAAGGTGATTACAGTACCCAGTTTTTAACCGGGAAAAAGATCAGCGGTCATTTTGTTGCTAAACAAGATGGCGTTATCTGTGGTCAGCAGGTACCACAAGTTGCTTATGATCTATTGGGTCAGGCAAACTATCATCCACTAGTAACCGATGGTACTTTAGTTAAACAAGGAACGTTAATTGGGGAAGTAACTGGTGATGCAGCAGTTATTTTAAGTGCTGAACGTGTGGTATTAAACCTTATTCAGCGAATGAGCGGCATTGCAACGACAGTTAAAAAGGCTATTCAGCTTTTGAACGACGATTCGATTAGAATTACTGATACCCGTAAGACTGCGCCGGGATTGCGCATGTTTGATAAGTATGCTGTTAGAATTGGTGGTGGAGTTAATCATCGTTTTGGCCTGACTGGTGGTGCCATGCTTAAGGATAATCATGTTGCCTTGATGGGCGGCGTTAAAGAAGCAATTTTAGAATTAAAATCTGTTCAGGGACCGTTAACCCCGATTGAAGTTGAGGTTGAATCAATATCTGAATTAAAGGAAGCAATTGCAGCTAAGCCGACCACAATAATGTTTGATAACCAAACGCCGGCTACAATTAAGGAATGGGTTAAATTGGTACCTTCTGGAATAATTACCGAAATTTCTGGCGGTGTTAATCTGACCAATTTGGCTAGTTATCGCGGATGTGGTTCCGATTATATTTCAATGGGATGCTTGACCAATGATGTGTCCCCTATTGATATCAGTTTTTTAGTCCAAGGTGTCTACAAGTCAGGTGCAATTAAGTAATTTGTTCAACTTTTTCGGGTAATGGTAAAATAATTTTGATTACTAACCTTTGTTTATGAGAAAGAGAACAGAATCTATGAATACTAAGGAAGATTATATTGAAAAGCTGGACTTAGAGCCACACGCTGAAGGTGGCTGGTTTAAGGACATTTCTCATAGTCCAGACAAGTACTTTGCGCCAGAGAGTAACGGCGAACGTTATCGTTACACTTCAATTGTGTTTTTGCTTGATGCTAGCAGTCCATCGCATTTACACAAGCTTAACCACGATGAAATTTGGTTTTATCATGATGGCCAGCCGATTACCATCCATTGTATTAGTGAAAGTGGCAAATACTGGACTGTTAAATTAGGTAAGGACATTAAGAATGGTGAAGTTTTGCAATACAGCGTACCGCAGAATACAATTTTTGGTGCTGAGGTAGAGGGCGGCAAGGGCTTTTGTCTTGTGAGCTGTGTAGTAGCACCAGGCTTTGATTATCATGACTTTATTTTATATAGTCGGCAAGAATTGCTAACGATGTATCCTAAGTTAACTGATGTTATTACGCGAATGACAGTTGATGAAAAATAACGTAAAAAGAGTACTTCTCAAACAGAAGTACTCTTTTAGTTTGTGGAAAATTACAACATAAAAACTTATGAACAATAAATTCACAGTACCTGTGCAAAAAAAATCGTGAGTGAAGAAATAATCGCTAAATTAGCGTCATACTGGTAATAAAAAATAAAGTTATCAACAGAAAATGTGGAAAAGAGTTCAAAATCAGTGTATTACTATTTGTGCTCTGTGCATATTTCAAAAACACTGCTGATTATTTTAATATTTTTTTCAAAATAAATTTATTTTTAATTGGGATGAGCTTATAATGGAGTTTATATTAACAATCTTATCAACAGAAGGGGGAAATTATTATGAATAAAATTGGCATTATTGGCGATGGCCACGTTGGCTGTACAGTTGCTCACCAGCTGATTGTTTCTGGATTGGTAGACGATCTGGTATTAATTGACGAAAACGAAGGTAAAGTTAAGGCAGACGCGCTTGACTTTGAGGATGCAATGGCGAACCTGCATCATCACGCTAATATAACGGTTAACGATTATGCGGCTCTTGGCGATGCGGATATTATCATTAGTGCAATGGGCAATATTAAGTTGTCCGCGAAGGATCGTTTCGGCGAGTTGCGCTATAATAAGCCGCGCATGGCTGCAGTTACTGATGGCATTAAGAAGAGCGGTTTTAATGGGATTATTATTTGTATTTCTAACCCTGTTGACGTCATTACCGGCTTGTATCAGGAATTAACAGGGCTGCCGAAAAACCATGTCTTTGGTACAGGCACCCTGCTTGATACTTCGCGAATGAAGCGTGCTGTTGGTAAAAAGACAGGGGTTGATCCACGTTCGGTTATTGGCTTTACACTTGGTGAACATGGTGATTCACAATTTACTGCTTGGTCAACGGTTAAGGTCTTGGAAAAGCCGTTCATTGAAACTGCTAAGAAGAACTCTTGGAGTTTGGCTGACATGAACGAAGAAATTAAGCAAGGCGGCTACACGGTTTATGCCGGTAAGCAATACACCAACTTTGGTATTGCAGCTGCGGCTGTTCGCCTAGTTGAAGCTGTCTTAAGTGATTCGCGTACAGAAATGCCAGTATCCAATTATCAGGAAGAATACGGGACATACATGTCATATCCTGCAGTAATTGGCAGGGATGGTATCGTGCAAAAGGTTGAATTGGATTTAACTGATGCCGAAAAGAAGCAATTAAAAGAAACTGCCGAAACCATTAAGGAAAAGGCAAAGAAAGAAATTTAGTTGGATATTAGTTAAAAGGTCAGTGAACTAATCAAAGTTCACTGATTTTTTGTGTTGATTTTTCAAAAAGTAATTGAGTATTTTTTGAGCTGATAATAGCTTGCCATAAATTAACATGTAATTTGCATTGTTTTGACTGCAACCAACAAATGCCTTGCAATTCAAGGGTTTTTAACCAGCTTCGCAAAAGCTAGTTGCGTAATTGTCAGTTGCTTTTTACATTACTGATTGAAATAATTGCTTGCTTATTTAATGGATTATGACAAACTAAATGAGTAACAATTTAGGAGGAGAAAAAATGATTAAGTTTGCAGAACAATTAAAAACTTACCGTAAAAGTAATTCTTTGTCACAGGATGAACTAGCAGCTAAATTACTTATCAGTAGACAGGCTATTTCGAAATGGGAGTCTGGTGATTCAACACCTGATTTGGATAATGTAGTTAAATTAGCAGAAATCTTTAACGTCAGTTTGGATGATTTGGTATTAGGAATTAAGACAGACTCAAAAATAGATAAAACTCAATTTGTCTTTAATCCACAAAAAAATAAATATGTTCGGCGTTATGGCACAATGAATTTTTGGGATTTCTTAGGTCATTTTTGGTGGTTGTTTATTATATTTTTAGTTGCGCTGTTTTTTATAGCTCTGGTTATTCATCTATAAGATAAGAAATTAGTTTAGAAGAAAATATATGCTAATAGTTGATAATCTGAATGTCTTTATTGGGCATAAAAAAATTGTTAATCAGGTTAATTTTAATATTAAATCTGGGGAAATTGTTGGCCTAATCGGTCCCAATGGTGCTGGCAAAACAACAATAATGAAAACTATTCTTGGACTAACAAAATTTACTGGTGAAGTTAAAGTAAATAACGAAAATGTCACGGAAACTAATCATCATGCACTAACGAAGGTTGGCGCATTGATAGAGCATCCCGCAATATATCCTTTTTTAACTGGTAGGCAGAACCTAGAGCTATATAGTGAGCAATCTACAGACACGGCTTATTTAGTTTCAACGCTTGAAATGAACAATTATCTTGATAAAAAAGCTTCTGGATATTCTTTAGGAATGAAGCAAAAGTTAGGAATTGCCATTGCTTTTTTGAATACGCCACAATTAATTATTCTTGATGAGCCGATGAATGGTCTTGATATTGAAGCAACCATTAGAGTTAGGCAGCTGATTGAACACTATGCAAAAAAGGGGACGGCATTTTTAATTTCCAGCCATATTTTAAGTGAGCTGCAAAAAGTCAGCACTAAAGCAATCTTAATTAGTAATGGCCAAATTATTATGAATCGAAAAATAGCAGAATTTAATAATTTTGTCCGGCAAGATTATAAGTTAATGACTGAAAATAATTCTCTTGCAGAAGATTTATTTAAAACGAAAAAGATTAAATTCGCGGAGCAGGATAATTATTTGATAGTAAAACCACAAAATCTCTATCAAATCCAAGATGAGCTTTTAAAGCAAAATATCCACTTAAAAGAAGTGTCGCCAGTAGTAGCTGATTTTGAACAAGTCATAGTTAATCTTTTAGATAAACAGGGGACGAAGTGATGATTAAGGCTGTAAAAGAAGAAATTTATAAATTTAATCATCAGAAAACGCCATTGTATGGCTTGCTTACTTTAATATTATTGATGATTTACAGCGCCGTTACTTCCAATATTAGTGTTATAAATTTAACGTCAGCCTTTGGTGCAATTGAATGGGTACCAATCATTATAATTGCGGTTGGTTCGGCATTTTTTTCAATGGAATACAGCAATCACACGATTTTATTACTGTTAGCTAAAAATCGTAAAAAATCTCAAATCTATCTTGCAAAATTTATGGTTATTTTACTTTATGGCTTAGCACTAACCATATTTTCAGTGATTATGACTTTTTTACTAAACTTTATTTTAAAAGATCAGAAATATCATTGGCTTATGATAATAAATGGCAAGACAATCTTAATGGGTCTTGGGTTAAATATCTTAGGAATGCTAATTTACTTATTTTTTGTTATTTCGATGTCTTTTATGTTAATTATGCTGGTGAAAAACAACGCGGTAGTTATTTGTATTGGGCTTTTTTGGGGCTTCTTTGGTGCCAGCCTATCAACAGCATTAATGAAGACCTTTTCGGCAATTATTAGCATTTTGAAATGGAATCCGTTAAATATGATTTTTATTTCGCAACAATTATCGAAGCCTGTTTATAGTAAGGTCTCGCAATTAAGCAGCCTGCAATTGATTTTGGGAATAACTGGTTACAGTTTGCTTTTTGCAATCTTAGGTTACTTGTTATTTAGGCAGCGGAGAGCGTGATTTTTGAGAAATGAGATATAAAAATGATTCACAGCATAAAGCAAGAGTTCTATAAGCAAGAACATAAAAAAATTACGTGGTTTGTGCCAGTAATCCTTTTAGTATTAATGATAATGGCTGCTTACACATTAGGTTATGGTGAATCTAAACGCTTATTGATGACTTGCTATGATGCACCAGACTGGATAATGTTTATTTTGGTAATTAGTGGAGCAACAATGTTTTCCATGGAATTTCAAAACAATGCAATTCTTACGATATTGTATAAAGCTTCTAAAAAATGGGATATTTATTTAGCTAAATATATTGTGGTTATTATTGATGATTGCTTTTTACATGTGTTGGCAATTATTTTTACGATTTTTTTGAAGACAGTAACGTTTGGTGCAACAATATCTTGGACTGCTGTTTATGAATATCAGCAGCCAATTTGGCTAAATATGATTAATACAATGTTGATCGATTTGTTAACAACGATGTTGATTATCAGCTTGGTATTCTTGCTGTCATGCTTAATTGCTAACAATGCAGTTGTGATTACGGTTAGTTTTTTAGTTGTATTTTTAGGACAGGTAGTTTCAGATAATTTATTAAATTTAGGCAAGTTTGTTAGCGTGCTTAAATGGAATCCGTTAAATATGGTGAGCTTGACGCGGCAATATTACAATTTTGCAATGTATTATTCGACTACTCATCTTGCAAATATTCAATTGATGTTAGGCACGTTAATCTACTCACTGATATTTTTTATACTTGGTTATCTGATTTTTAGAAAAAGAAAGTTTTAGATAGATTAATTTTAGTAGAAAGAGACAATATGGTTAGAGTATTTCGTTGGTTAACATGGCTTAGTTGGTTTATCACGATTGGCTTACTTGTCATTGCAAAAGTTGAGCACAAATTACGTGCGGCATTACCGCTGATAGCTCATAATACCCCGCATGGTGTTTTGGGTTGGACGTTGGCGATCGCGTTATTATTAACGTGCATTTATCAGTTTATCAAGCTGATTTTTGGTCAATCAAAGGAATAAAATTTTTAATTAATATTCGGTTAATCAGCCGGTTTCGAAATAATCGTGATCCAAAAAGGTGGTAGTAAGAATTACCGCCTTTTTGCTTTGCTCTGGATAATGACTAAATAGAAACAATAAATAATATTTTGGGTAAATAATTAACTATTTAAGAGGTAAAAGCGAATATTAGCTTTAAAAATCAACTTACTTTTAGTAAATTACGAATTTTTGCTAGAAAAAGATAGTTGTACTGTAGCACAATTTATCTTAAAATTAGGGAGGAAAATAAACAGGTAATACAAGATATAGTGGTGCGAACTTATGGATGATAACAAATTCGTTGAAGTAAAAAATCTCAGGAAGGTCTACGACAATGGGCATGAAGCCATTAAAGACGTTAGCTTTTCTGTTAAGAGAGGAGATTTAGTTTGTCTTTTAGGGCCATCAGGCTGTGGTAAAACAACTATTTTGAATATATTGGCAGGGCTGCTTAGTCCGTCTGCTGGTGATATTTTGTTTGGTGGAAAGTCGGTAGTAGAGACTGCACCAAAGGATCGGCATATTGGCTATGTTTTTCAGAACTATGCCTTATATCCGCACATGACGGTTTTGCAAAACGTGATGTTTCCATTAGTGGTTGGTAAACATAAGAAGTCCAAGAAGGAAGCCGAGCAGATTGCGCGTAAGTATATGGGACTAACGCAGATCACTGACTTAGCTGAGCAAAAGCCGGGTAACTTGTCAGGTGGGCAGCAGCAACGGGTAGCAATTGCGCGGGCATTGGTGCAGGAGCCGCAGATTTTGTTAATGGATGAGCCTTTATCCAACCTTGATGCCCGTTTGCGGCTGAAGATTCGTGAAGAAATTCGTTCATTGGTTAAGTCAGTAGGAATTACGACCTTATTTGTTACTCACGATCAGGAAGAAGCTTTGTCAATTGGCGATAAGATTATTCTCTTCAATGATGGTCTTATCCAGCAAGATGATTTGGGACAGAATTTTTATTTGGAACCAAATAATTATTTTGTGGCTAATTTTGTCGGTAATCCCGTGATTGATAATTTTAAGGTTACAAAAACTGCTGATGAACTGCGGGCGAGCGATTTTACAATTAAACTGGCAGACCTAGATCAATCGCGGTTTAAGCGTGAGATGCCAGATGGTGAGTATACGTTATCGGTGCGTCCGGAAAATATTGTCCCTCAAGAAGATGGAATTATAACAACGCAGGTTGATGATGTTGAGTTGATTGGTCGTGAGCGGATTTTGAAATTTACTCATGATGATGTTCAAGTGCGGTCATTGGTGAATTTGGAATCGCCATTAAAGCGCGGCGACCAGATTAAACTGGGGCTGAGGCTCGATCGAATTTTTCTCTTTACCCCTGAAGGAGAGCGCGTGTACTAATGAAGACAAATCAAAAAAAGGCGTGGTTGTTCTTAGCGCCGACAATTATTTTTGTAACCTTATTCAGTATTTATCCGATTTTGCGAGCCTTTGGTATGAGCCTGCAAAAAGGTTCATTGATTGACTTGTCTTGGGCTGAATTTAGTAATTATCAGTATCTTTTTCATGATCCTGAATTTTGGTTGGCTATTAAGAATACTATTTTGTACGCTGTCATTTCTGTACCGGTAGGCTTGGCGATTTCAATCATGTTGGCGTGGATTATTTTTAGCAAAGTTAAGCACAAAGCGTTCTTTGAAACGACCTTCTTTATGCCGTATGTAACCTCAACGATTGCGATTGGGATTGTGTTTCGTTATATCTTCAACGGCGACTACGGGATGCTGAACTTTATTCTGCGCAGTCTGCATTTGCCCGCACCCAATTGGATTGATGATCCAGCAATGTCATTAACGACGATTATTATCTTTGGCATTTGGACATCACTAGCCTTTAACATTGTTATTTTGATGGGGGCATTGCGCAATATTGACCCAAATTTCTACACAATTGCGGAGATGTACGGGGCCAGCGGCAAGGATAAGTTCTGGCGGATTACAATGCCGGAGTTAGTACCGACAATTGCCTTCTTGTTAACGATGAATGTGATTGGTGCCTTTAAAATTTATACTTCGGTTTACGCCTTATTCAATGGTCAAGCCGGGGTTGGTAATTCCGCGACGACTGCAGTGTTCTATATTTATAACAAGTTCCAGATTGTTGGTACACCCGGTGTAGCGATGGCGGCGACAGTTATCTTGTTTTTAATTATTCTGCTAGCAACTTTTTTGCAGCGCAAAATGATGAAGAAGATTGGAGAAAATTAAATGAAAAAACTACGTTTAGGTGTTTTATTCAGCTATCTTATTTTGTTCATCTTCGCAGTCATCACGGTTTTTCCGTTTGTTTATATGCTTTTAGGCGGATTAATGAGTTTTCAAGAGACGACCTCAATTCCGCCGACACTCATTCCGCACCATTTTGAATGGAGCAATTATGCTAAGGTTTTCGCACAAGCTCCCTTTGCGCGGTACTTTTTCAATACGATATTAACTGCCAGTATTACAACAATTGTCAGTTTGTTCAACTCACTATTAGGTGCCTTTGCGATGGTTAATCTGCACTTTAAGGGCAAGGGAGTTGTGCAGATGGTGCTGCTATCGTTATTAATGGTGCCAGGAGAAGCAATTATTTTTACCAATTACAACACGATTGCTCATCTGGGACTGCTTAATACCTACATTGGGTTGGTGCTGCCGTTTTTGACGTCAATTTTTTATATGTATTACCTGCAGAGTTATTTTGGTTCAATTTCGGACACAATTTATAAAGCGGCGATGATCGATGGCGCTAGTGATTGGGAGTACATTTGGAAGATTTTGGTGCCCATGTCCAAGGGCGGTCTGTTTACTGTGGGCTTACTTAGTTTTATTTCTGGCTGGAACTCATTCTTGTGGCCGTTATTAGTAACTAATGAAGACACGATGCGGCTGCTTAATAATGGGTTAGCCACGTTTGCTTCGGATGCTGGGAGTGAAACCCAACTTCAATTAGCGGCGGCAACGTTGACAGTTTTGCCCATTTTGATTTTGTACTTTATTTTTAGAAAACAGATTATCCAAGGAGTTGTGCGCAATGACCTTAAAGGATAGAACAACAATTACTTTTTATAATGGACTGACGACAATTGGCGGGCCGATGATTGAGGTTGCTTATCATAAGTCGCACGTGCTGTTTGACCTAGGTGAAGTTTATCGACCTGAGTTAAACTTGCCGGATGAAAGTTTTGCGACGTTAATTAAAAACCAATTAATTGGGGATGTTCCTAATTTTTATGATCCACAATTGACAGGCAAGGCAATCGATCACGAACGTTTTGAATATGCGGCTGCTTACATGTCGCACCTTCATCTTGACCACAGTAAGGCAATGAACTTTTTGGCACCAGAGATACCACTTTATGCGGGACCGATTACTGCTAAAATGCTGCCTGCGCTCAATGAACGGGGAGATTTTCTATTGCCAGCTGCAGGACATGCGGCTAATTATACTAGGCCGATTATTGTGGCTGAATATCGTCAGCCAATTAAGGTCGGTGAGATTACCCTTGAAGTGTGGCCAAGCGATCACGATGCCTATGGAGCAACTGGCTTAATTGTTACAACGCCAGATAAGAAAATCGCTTATACGGGCGACATTCGGCTGCATGGTTATCATCCCGACTGGGTGCACCAATTTTTAGCAACTGCTAAGGGCAGTGATGTGTTAATCATTGAAGGCACCGGTGTCTCATGGCCAGAAGAACATCATGACCAAAGTAGTGAGGAGTTTACTGGTCCGAAAAATGAGCAGGAATTGACGGAGCAGATAGTAAAGCTGCAAGAAGCTAATCCTAATCGCCAGATGACTTTTAATACTTATCTGACAAATGTCGAGCGTCTGTTAAGAATTATCAGCGACTCGCCACGGCAAGTTGTCTTGCATGCGGCGCGGGCACATTTGCTCAAAGAAAGTTTAAATAAGGATTATCCGTATTATTACTTGCCGCAAGATAAAAGGTTTGCTGACTTAAAACCTGAATTGGCGGTTCCTTATCAGGAATTGCTGGCAGACAAGAGCAAATATCTGTGGCAGGCAGTAGCTGATTTTGACAAGCTGCAGGAGGGTGGTATCTATCTTCATTCTAATGCTGAACCGTTAGGGGAATTTGATCCGGCATATCGCCCATTCGTCCAGCAGTTTGCCGCAAAGCAGATTGAGTTCAAGTCGTTGCGCTGCTCGGGTCATGCCGATGTTAAAGAGCTCAAAGAAATTATTGGCGAGGTTCAGCCAGCAATACTAATCCCGGTACACACATTGCATCCGGAACTGGAGAAGAACCCATTTGGTGAGCGGATTTTACCTAAGCGTAAGCAAATAATTACGCTTTAGTGAATCAAAAATTGTTGTTTAGTTTTTGTTTTTAGGAGGTTTACCTAATGAAGTTTAGTAAAAAGCTTGCTGCGGCTTTGGCCACGGGATTAATTTTGCTGGGGACGGCTGCGTGTTCTAATGGCGGGTCTTCATCGTCAGGTACGAGTGCTGATAAAATCCCAACTAAAATTACCAAGAAGACGACTGTTGTCTTTTGGAATGGGATGACCGGTGTGCAACAGGAAACGCTGAAGAAGTTGACCCAGAAGTTTGAGCAAAAGAACCCAAATATTACGGTTAAATTGGAAAATCAAGGGGCATACAATGATTTGCAGGCAAAAATCAATTCGACCCTGCAGTCGCCGAATAATTTGCCAACGATTACCCAAGCTTACCCTGATTGGCTCTATACCGCATCAAAGAATAAGTTGCTGGTTGACCTAAAGCCATACATTAATAATCAGAATGTTGGCTGGGGCAGTGCTGCTGCTTCAAAGATTAAACCGGCATTACTTACGGGCGCGCAAATTGGCGGTGTGCAATACGGGATTCCGTTTAATAAGTCAATTGAAACTCTGACTTACAATGCCGATATGTTTAAGAAGTACGGTATTGAAAAGGCACCGGCAACAATGGCTGAACTCAAGCAGGACGCACAAATTATTTATACCAAGAGTCACCACCAGGTTGTTGGTGCTGGCTTTGATTCCTTATCTAACTATTATGTTTTAGGGATGAAGAATGAGGGCGTTGATTTTTCAAGCAAGATTGACTTCAATGGTGCTACGTCTAAGAAGGTTATCAATTATTATGCCGATGGTATCAAGGCTGGTTACTTTGAAATTGCCGGCTCAGAACATTACTTATCAGGTCCTTTTGCCAATCGTAAAGTAGCAATGTATATCGGGACTTCTGCTGGTGAAGGCTTTGTTAAAAAGGGTGTCGGCAATCGGTTTACTTATGATGTGGCACCGCGTCCTGGTAAATACACAATGCAGCAGGGAACAGATATTTACATGTTCAAACATGCGACTGCTGAACAAAAAGCAGCTGCCTTTATGTACATTAAGTTCTTAGTTTCCAAGAGTAGTCAGCTAGAATGGGCTAATGCGACTGGTTATATCCCAGTTAACCAAGAAGTTGTTGATTCTAAGGAATACAAGGCTAACAAGAAGATTAAGCTGCCAGCTAAATTAGAAGATGCAATGAAGAACCTGTACAGTGTGCCAGTTGTTAAGAATGCTGGTGCTGCTTATAGTGAGCTCAATCCGATTATGCAAAATATTCTGTCTGCAGCGCAAAAGAAGCAGGCAGTTGATAATGCAATCAAGTCTGGCAAGTCAAAATTTAATGCTGCATGGCAACAATAAAAACTGAATAACAAATTACGCTAATTAAAAATGTCTGTCCTATGTGGGGCAGGCATTTTTTGATATATTAAAGCGAGGAACTATTGATGTTTATATGTTTAGCGACTACAATAATTTAAGTAATTTATTGTGAGGTATTAATAATGAAAATCAGCAAAAAAATTATCATATTGCTTGGCACGGTAATACTAGCTGGACCTGCTATGTTGGCAAGTCAGCCAGCCCAAGTTCAAGCTTCGACTAACCAAACTAATTTAAAAATCAATCATTCGCGTGTTTATAATAAATATGGTCAAAAGCTATTGTCTTATCGTGGTAAAAGCTCTTTGATTACTGCTAAGTCAATTAATGTGGCTAGTCAAGCAGTACCAACAACAGATCCACGGTCTAAGAATTATTCTTTTCATGATGAGAATTGGGATTGGTATTACCTACCATATAAAATGATTAATGGAAAAACATATTATAGTATTGGTCATGGCGGTTATATTAAAGCAGCCAATGTGACAAAGATCAATGGTCAGTCACTTTTGGCAAATCAAGCTTCAATTAAGCTGACTGAGAAGATGTTTGATGATAAAAAAGCCAATACAATTAGGGTATATGACGCAGATTTAGGCAAAAAAATCTCGAAACATTTTACACCAGGTCAAAAGGTAGTTGTAGATGCTGTAACAGATGGTAGTGATATAGACTATCAAGTTGACGAGGGCTATTCAACTATGTATCGCATTAAGGGGAGTAATCAATTCTTAGATGAAGATTATGATGATGGTGAAGTTTTAACTACAGTTTATAGTAAAAAAGATTTGCAATTACTGCCATGCAGTACGCATATGGCTGTTCTGACAACTAAAGACACCAATTATTATACATACAAGGGCAAAGTAGCTACTCAGAGTGTAATTCCTAATTCGAACTTGGTTATTGTTCCTGATAATACACCAAATTCAGTTGTTCAGGGAATTACTGTCAAGAAGGGCAGAATTGAATATGCAACTAAGGCATTTTATTTGCGTGAACCTGGGCAAACTGAACCTGAATTATTTTATCAAGTTGAGTCTATAGTAAGGGATGGCAGCTATGCGCTTCTTAAAGCAACTGATATTAAGTATATCTATGGTATTAAATTGGCCCCGCTCAATACTAAAGAAGATGCATTGGCTGATAAGCCTCTAGCTTCAACTACTAAACGTGCGGAGTTAAAGCAATTACTGGATCAAGCTCCAGAAATTAGGGCTAGTGAAAAATATCGTTATTCTAGTAATGGTAGCAGTTCATACGAGTATTATTTTAAAAAAGCTCAAATTGCCTATGATTCATTAATTAGTACAGATGCTGAGGTTCAGCAAGCTATCACGGATCTTAAAGCAGCTGTTACCGGACTTAATAGTGGTCAGAGAATAAAAGTTAAGGATATTAATCATTTAACTGCTAAGGAAGCCAAAGCGATTATTCCTTTAGCTAACAGTGATCTTGAAACTAAGTATCCTAAGGAAACAAATCATTATTATAATGCCCGGTTTAATAAAGATAATACTGAGTTAGATGTATATTTATCAGATTATACGGTTAAACCAGCTGTCACTACTAAGGTAGGCAAGCTGAACATTGCAGATTATGTAGAAGTAGAAAAATAAAATATTTTAAGACTGATTGTTTCAACTCGCAATCAGTCTTTTTTTATTCATAAAATTAGAACAAACTGGTAACTTTTAAATTTTATTCGATAAAAATACGAACTTTAACTATAATTAAATATAATATTTTTACAAAAGCCGAATTTTTGGCGAAAATTTAGTTGTAATTTTACAGAGCTTGCTATACAATTAACAAGAATTATTAATTGGTATTTTATTGCAGATTAAAAGCAATTATTTTTGGAGGAAAATCTAAAATGAAATTCGGGAAAAAGCTTGCAACACTTGCAGTGGCAGGCTTGGCTTTAATGGGAACTGCTGCTTGTTCAAAGAGCAATTCGTCAACTTCAACTAACACTAAAATTCCTAAAGTAACTAAGAAAACTACGGTTGTTTTTTGGCACGGAATGCAAGGTGCACAGGAAAACACTTTGAAGAGCTTAACCAAGGAATTTGAGAAGAAGAATCCTAACATTACGGTTAAGTTGGAAGAGCAAGGCGCTTATAACGACTTACAATCTAAGATTAATTCGACCTTGCAATCACCAAAGGACCTGCCGACAATTACTCAGGCTTATCCTGATTGGCTCGAAAGTGCTGCTAAGAACAAGATGTTGGTTAATCTGACACCATACGTTAATAACAAGGACGTTGGTTGGGGCAGTCAACAAGAAAGTGGTATTAAGTCCGATTTGCTTGATGGTGCTAAGATTAATGGCACCCAATACGGGATTCCGTTTAACAAGTCAATCGAAATTTTGATTTATAATCCAGCAATGCTGAAGCAATACGGAATTAAGAAAGTTCCAACCACGATGGCGGAACTTAAGCAGGCTGCCCAAACAATCTACCAAAAGAGCAACCATAAGGTAGTTGGTGCTGGCTTTGATGCTTTGGACAACTATTACGTATTAGGGATGAAGAATGCTGGGCAAAACTTCTCCAGCAAGATTGATTTTGCTGGAAATGATTCTAAGAAGATCATCAATTACTTTGCCGATGGTGAAAAAGCCGGTTACTTTAGAATGCCGGGTTCAGACAAGTACCTCTACATTCCGTTTACTAACAAGAAGTTGGCAATGATGGTTACTTCTTCATCAACTGAAACTTGGATTAAGCAGGCAGCCAAGAAAGGCTTTACCTATGATGTTGCTGCACGTCCGAGCAAATACACAATGCAGCAAGGAACCGATATTTACATGTTTAACCACGCAACAGCTATGCAAAAGTCAGCAGCCTTCATGTATATGAAGTTCTTGGCTTCGGAATCAAGTCAAGCTAAGTGGGCTAAAGAAACTGGCTATATTCCAGTTAATGAGAATGTGGCTAAGACTAAGAGTTACAAGGCTAACAAGTCTCTGAAATTGCCAGCCAAGTTAGAGAATGTTTTGCAGACTAATACGATGTACAGTGTGCCGGTAATTAAAGATTCCGGTGCAACTTACAGTCAATTGCCAGCAATTATGCAATCAATCTTGTCAGCTGCACAAAAGAAGCAGAATGTTAACAATGCGATTAACACAGGCAAGACAAAATTTGACGCTGCATGGAAGCAATAATTAGGTAAATTATTTTATAAAAAAACAGGCCGTTGGGTCTGTTTTTTATTTATTGTTTTTTGCTTGAATGGTAAGATAAATAAAGCATAGGATTGATCGTTTTTGTGGTCAATTAGATTAAAGAGCTAGGGGTGAACGCGGTGATTAGAGAACAATCTTTTCCTGTAGATACCGAATATAAGTGGTATGACATCAGTAATTTGAGTGAGGAAGACAGCAACAGGCTGCAGGATGATTTTAATTTCACTCCTGATATGATTTCTTATATTTCTGACCGCCACGAACGTCCGCACTATGACTATGATACGCATACGCAAATTCACTTGTTGGTTTATGATGTGCCTATTTGGCCGACCAAGTCGATTAAGCATTTTACGTCGCACCCAATTACTTTTTTAGTCTCTGGTGAAAATATTTTTACATTCCATACGGAATCAACCAGTTATGTCTTTGATGAATTTAACGATCAGCCGATGCGGCGCAAATTGGCACAAGCTCAAGATGTAACAGAACTATTGATGAAGTTTCTGCTATTTTCATCGCAGTACTTCCAGCGGGCAATCACGCAATTAGATGTTGAGCGCAATAGTTTGGACCAAAAGTTGTCCGACGACATTGATAATCATGACTTAGTGGAATTATCAAATATTGAAAAAAGTTTAGTTTATTTGTCTAGCTCAATTCAGACAGATTTAATGATGCTTCATAGTTTAAAATTATCAAAATTAGACTTTACCAAATATGCGCGTGAGCGGTTGGATGATGTTTTAATTGAATCTAATCAGGCTGCAGAAATGGTGAAGATTTCGCAGCAGGTAACGGCAACTTTGTCAGCGACTTCCAATAATATGATGAATAATAACCTGAACGACACGATGAAATTCCTGACGGTATGGTCACTAGTTCTGACGATTCCGACAATTTTGACCGGTTTTTACGGCATGAATGTCAGCTTGCCGGTAGGACACAAACCATCTGACTGGATTGCAATTACCGTTTTTGCCATTGTTTTGATGGTGTGGTTAATTATTTTAATGAAACGACATCATTTCTTCTAAATTGAGGCTAATTTATGAAAAATAAAATTGTGGTTGGTTCATTAATTGCGGCGCTTTTGTCATTTATGCTTTATTCAGCCAACTTGAAGCGGGTTGAAAATACCAGCGTGCATATTGTCAGTCCGCAAAATAAAGTAGTTAAAAAAGGTGCTGCTGCGAAAAAAGGCCATGAGCCGAGCGTTGCCGAGGTTGAGTACACCGCAGATGTTAAGGTTGAATCCGGCAGCGACAAGGATTGGGCCCAGCAGATTGAACAGGTGATGGGCAAAGACAAAAGTTATCAAGTCTGTGTGCAGGACTTAAATTCGCACAAGTTTGCCCGGGTTAATAATACGGTTAAGGCACATGGCGTGACTGCCAGCAGCCGGCTATATTTATTAGCCGCGATTTACTACCAGGAGCAGCATGGTAAGTTAACTTCACGCACGGCAATTAAAATCAAAAAGGCTGATCGCGTTAAGGGTGAACAAATGTTAAAACCCGGCTATGCTTATGGCATTGCTTACTTGAAGCAGGCAATGATGCATGGCAATAAGACTGCTGCTAATGCCTTGTTGCGCAAAGTTGGTCCAAATAAAGTTAATGAAATTATTGACCAAATGGGCGCGACTAAGACTAAGGTTGGCAGTAAGTTTACTGCTGATCCAGTAAGCATGACGACGGCAACTGACTTAGCTAATGTAACGAGTAATTTATACCAGAATAGAACTCTTAGTCGGCAATATGCGAATTTAGCTTTAGGCGCGCTCAATCTAACCAGGTCTAAGTCGCAGCTCGTTCACGGACTTCATGGTCAAATATACACGGTTTCTGATAGCAAGTCAGCAGTGGCAATTGTCCAAAATGGCGCTCATGCATATTGCATGAGTGTTTGGTGCAGTGATGATGCGGCTTTTGCCAATTTGGGACAGACCATTAATCGCTTTTTTAAATAATAATGAAGACAAGCCTTATGTTAGTAAGGCTTTTTTGTTTAATTGAAAATAATTTACAGCTTGTAGATTGTAATCTTCACATTGTAGTGTTATATTATTCATCGTGCTAGTAGAGGAGGCGTGGAATGGTTCAAAAAAGGAGCCTTGACTTAAGTAAAGTGATTGCGAAGGCAACCGAAATGATTGCGCAGAAAGGTCTTTCGAAAATGACCCTGCCCAATTTGGCTAAGGAGCTAGGTGTGCGGTCGCAATCGCTTTACCACTATGTTTCGGGACGCAAGCAGTTGTTGTCGCTTGTCGGTGCCAGTCGAATTAAATTACTGGGTAAACGGTTAGTAGAAAATTTAATTGGCTTGTCAGGTGTTGATGCGCTGCTTAAATTTGCGGATATTGTGCGTGATTTTATTTTGCATGATCCCGCACTGCTTAGTATTTTGTATCATTTAAACGAATACCAGCAGGATGATGCGATTAGTCAAGAAATTATGAATATTATTGCCTTGGCTGAAAAATTAAACTTGCGTCATGATAGTAAGGTATCACTTCACGCTTTAATTGGTGCAGTTCTTGGTTATGTCTTCTTGGATGTTTCATCATCATTTACCGATGAAACTGACGAAGAGGCCGATCAAGGTTACCATAAATTACTGCTGCAGCTGGTTCAGCCAAAGCAGGCTTTAAACAATTAGAAAGGAAAAAGTAGAGTGCAAAAACTACTAAAAAACCATGTCTTTTCATTAATTGCATGGGTTTTAATTTTAATTATTTCTGTGATTGCTTTACCCGATATTACCGGGTTAACACGTGAGCACTCAAATGTTTCTCTCCCGCAAAATGTCCAAAGCGAGGTAGCTCAATCAATTCAAAACGATTGGGGACCTAAGCAAAAGAACACTTATCAAATTGCGGTTGTGTTTAATAAGGATAAGGGCAAGATAACAGATGATGATAAGGTGGCCATCAACCAAACGATTGACGACCTTAAGAGTCATCAGGATAAGTATGGCATTAAGCAAGTCCTAGGGCCTGAAGATAATATTGCCACCAAGAAGAAGCTGGAATCAAAAGACGGCACAACTTGGATTATGCAGGTTAACGTTGCTAAAAAGCACGCGCCAATTAATGATGTGGAAACGCAATTAACTAGTGCGGTCAAAACCGCGGGCGTGAAGACTTATGTAACAGGCGCGGATGTTTTACAAAATGCTTTTACTAATTCAATTCAAGAGGGCATTAAGAAGACTGAGTTAATTACGGTTATCTTTATCTTTATTGTCCTAGTAATTGTCTTTAAGTCACCGATTGTGCCGCTGATTTCATTATTAACAGTTGGGGTATCGTTCATTACGGCCTTTTCAATTGTGACTAACTTGGTGGCGCACTACAATTTCCCATTTTCAAACTTTACGCAGGTCTTCATGATTATCGTGCTGTTTGGGATTGGAACCGACTATAATATCCTGCTGTATGATAAGTTTAAGGAAGACCTCGGCATGGGGATGGATCGCTACAAGGCGATGAAGAATGCCCTGAAGGTTGCCGGCAAGACAATCTTGTATTCCGGGTCTTCGATTTTAATTGGTTTTACTGCTTTAAGTTTAGCGAAGTTTTCAATTTACCAATCAGCTGTCGGTGTTGCCGTTGGGGTCGCCGTCTTGCTGGTTGTCCTATTAACGCTGAACCCATTCTTTATGGCTGTTTTGGGTGAAAAAATGTTCTGGCCGGTTAAGAAATTTACTGGCGAACATGAGGATAAATTATGGCACGGAATTTCTAAGGGAACCTTGGCCCATCCAATTGTTTACTTAATAATCTTGGCCGTTGTAGTAACGCCATTTGCGCTGTTTTACTCAGGTCATTTAAATTATGATGATACTGATGAAATTGCTGATAGTGTCCCAGCTAAGGCAGGACTGCAGGTTGTGGAGAAGCACTTCTCTAAGGGAATGGCTGAGCCGACCACACTCTACATCAAGAGCAATCATCGCCTTGACAATGAGGCAGACCTGAAATTGATTGACCAATTAACAAAACAACTGCAGGCTTCCAAGGACGTATCCTTTGTGACCTCAGTTACCCAGCCTTATGGTGAAAGCATCCAGCAGCTGTACGTTAACAACCAATTGGACACGGTTAATAACGGTGTTGATCAAGCACGCAGCGGCTTAAACAAGTTAAGTAAAGCCAGCAAGAAAGTAACGTTAGGTGCTAATCAATTAGCTAACGGAACCGATCAATTGCAAAATGGTGCCAGCACCCTGCAGGGCGGTTCTAGCAAGCTGCAGAGCGGCAGTCAGCAATTAGCATCAGGGTTAAACCAGTTGAATTCGCAACTAGCATCTAGTTCACAGTCTATGGCTAGTCAGCAGCAGAGTATCAAGACGAACCTTGAACAAAGCTATCAAGAGAACTTGACTAGCAATGTGGCTAAAATTCCGGGTCTGTCACCAAGACAACGGTTAGCAGTTATGCAGGCTGCAGGTGCGGCTCTTGCCAAATCATGGTCCACTGCTTCGGCAAGCATGCCAGATACTAGTAGTCAAATGGGTCAATTACAATCAGGTGTTGGCAGTTTAGCGTCTGCTTCTAACCAATTAAGTTCAGGAGCAGCTAGTCTTAATAGTGGCATTGGCCAATTAAATTCAAGTACAGGTCAATTGAGCTCAGGAGCCGGTAAATTAGCAACCAGCACGCCAAAGATTACTTCAGGCGTTGATACTGTTAATAGCGGTTTAGGTCAAGGAGCATCATACTTAACCGGCCTAGCAAGTTCTTCTGCAGCTGATACTTTCTATATTCCAACTGAATTTATCAAGTCGGATATGTTCCAAGATTCGGTTAAGGTCTACTTAAGTCCGAATAAGAAGTCCGCAATGTTAATGATGGTCTTTAATTCTAATCCAAGTAGTACCAAGGCAACTGGTGAAGTTGAAGAACTCAGTCAAATGGCTAAAAAGTCACTTCAAGGGACCCGCTTAGAAAAGGCGACAGTTGCCATGGGTGGTGAAAGCTCCAAGATTGCTGATATTAAGCAGGTTGCTAACGGCGACTTTATTAGAACTGCAGCTATCATGCTCATTGGTATCGGCATTGCTTTGATTTTTGTTACCAGATCATTATTGCAGCCGCTGTATATTCTGGGAACACTGCTGCTTGCTTACTTCTGCTCATTATCAATTAGTGAGTGGCTGGTCAAGGCATTGCTGGGTAATAGTATGCTGACGTGGAATACACCATTCTTTAGTTTCATTATGCTGATTGCTTTAGGTGTTGACTACAGTATCTTCTTAATGACGCGTTATCGCGAAATTGAGGGCGGCAAGCCAAGTGAGCGTATTTTGAAGGCCTGCGGTATTATCGGCACCGTTGTTATTTCGGCAGCGATTATTCTTGGTGGTACGTTTGCAGCGTTAATTCCGTCTGGCATACCAACCTTGATTGAGGTGGCACTGGCCGTAATTATCGGTTTAATTATTCTGGTCTTTATTATGCCAATTACTTTATCAGCAGCAGTTAAGCTGACTTATGAGGGTTTGCATTGGGGCCGCAAGAATAAGCGCATCAAAAAATAATTAATCAAAATAAGATTGAATAACTCAACTTTGAGCTGTTCAATCTTTTTTTATTGGCTAAAACTAATAATTTTGGTTGTAAACTAATAATTTTGTTTTATTATTAACTTAAAAGTAACTATTAAAAATAAGGAGTGTAGTTTATGACTACTTGTCCAAACTGCGGCAAAGCAATCACTGATGACGATCAGCTGTGCCCGAATTGTCACTTTAATTTGCAAAAATATCGGCAGACGTTCTTTACAGATAGGCGTGAGGAGGTAAAGTATGAAGACGAAAAGATGGGTAAGAAAATCGCCAGCCGCGAGGCTTACCGCCAGGAGTTTTATCCTGATAAGCAAAATTCAACGATTAAAAAGATGTTGGAATGGATTCGAGTTAACAGTATGATTGTGTTTTTAGTGGGGATTGTGCTGTTAATTATCATGAGCTTTTCGCGGGGCTTAGGCTGGATTAGCTTTTTCTTGCTGCTGTTCTGGCTATACTTTGTTTGTTCACGTCAAAATGAGATTGAACGCTATACCGTTGACCGCCGGTTAACAGAAAAGGTTAACCAGCTTGGTTCGAATATGTTTAATAAGGTTGAGGACCATAGTCAAAAGGTGCGCTCTTATACCAAAACAAAGTCTGACGGTCCAGATGAAGTTGAAGAAGAAACGGTCACTGTCAAAAAGCATTTTAACTATATTCAGCTATCAGTGGTAATGACGTCTTTGATTAGTTTAATAGTTTTGTTTACGGGGTCTGGGGCTTCGGTTTCTGATATTACTTACACGGGCAAGATGTCGATTACCCGTGTTGCCTTGAGCTTGGCGGGACAATTATTTGCTTCAAGTTCAACGCTTTTGCAGGGTGTGCTTTTGTGTGTAATTTGGCTATTGTTAATAATCTTTCCGATAATGATTATGTATCAAGCCCTGCAAAATACGAAAAAGGGTAAGTGGCTGACCTTCATCCTTTCTTTATTAGAAACGGCGTTCTTAATTTACTTAGTCTTTAGATTATCAAGCAGTACTCGGGCTAATACAGGAATTCTGCACAGTCTGACCAGTCAATTGGTGTTGTATGCCGTGTCAATTGGTGCTTCAACGTACTTTTTGATTTTGGCAAGTTTAATGACAACTGGGCTTGCAGGTTTTGACTTATTTAGAAAACATTCTTAAAAAAGAGCAACAAAAAAATGCTGGGCATGAAGCTCAGCATTTTTTATGTTAGTTAAATTTATTTATGAGGAACATCGATTACGAGGTGTTCGTTAACAAAGGCCATCATGCCTAAGTCACTTAATTCACGGCCGTAACCAGAGTTCTTAACGCCGCCGAATGGTAATTCGCCTGAAGTAATCCAGGTGCCGTTAATTACGGTCATCCCACTCTCAATTTGTGCAGCCAATTCTTGTGCGTGGGCAATATCAGAACTGATGATTGATGAACCTAAGCCGTAACTTGAATCGTTGGCTAAGGCGATAGCTTCGTCTTCATCTTCAACTTGGTAAACCATCGCAACTGGACCGAACATTTCTTCGTCAAATGCTGGGTTCTTCTTGTCAATGTCGGTCAGGATTACTGGTCTAAAGAACGCACCGTCGGATTCGATTTCTGGATATTGGTAGAAGACTTTAGCACCAGCATCAACTGCTGCTTCAACTTGCTTAACTAACTTATCTCTTGAACCAGCTGAATTCATTGGCGGCAAGGTAGTTGCGTCATCCATTGGATCGCCAGGCTTCAAGTTAGAAAAGACGTTCTTTAATTCGTGTAAAACTTCTTCGTAGCGGGATTTAACAACAATAATTCGCTTGGATGAGGTACATACTTGTCCGCCGTTATAAGTTCTAGCTCTGCATAGAGTTTCTTTCAAAACAGCTGGATCAGCATCATCCAAAATGATGAATGGATCGTTACCACCAAGTTCCATGGTTGACTTCTTCAAGTTTTTACCGGCATTAGCGGCAACTGAAGCACCACCACGCTCAGAACCAGTTAGAGCAACACCAGAAATTCGTGGGTCAGCAATAATACTGTCTAATTGGTCATAAGTTGGGTAAAGGTTGATGAAACTGCCTTCAGGAGCGCCGCCTTCTTTAACAATCTTGGCAGCTAAAGCAGCAGAACCAGGAACATTGTGGGCATGCTTCAATAACATAGGGTTACCAACGATAAAGTTAGGAGCAAAGACCCGGATAATTTGGTAAAGTGGGAAGTTCCATGGCTCGCAGGCCATAATAACGCCAGTAGCTTGCTTTAAGTAGTAAGCGTGACCGAGTTTAGATTCAACTGGTTGCGGCTTCAGCATTTCTGGGCCTTTTTCAGCGTAGTATTCACAGATTGAAATACAAAGTTCAACTTCTTCTTTTGACTCGTGGAGCATTTTACCCATTTCAAGGGTCATCATTTCAGCCATTTCGTCTTCATGCTTACGCAAGCTGTCTGCAACTTGGTGCAGAACCGTGGCGCGGCTTTCAGGACTTTCGTGTTGCCACTTCTTGTATAACGAATGGGCAAGATTAATTGCTTCGTCAATTTGGGTAGCTGTTGGGTTGTCGTATTCGGCAAACTTTTCATTGGTGTATGGGTTGATTGATTGATATTTAGCCATATTGTTACCTCTTTTTAAAATCATTCTTAAAACATAATAGATGTTTCAAGATACATTATAAAGCGTTATCAATTTTATTTAAATTGAACGAACTGGCCTTTACAAATAATTAATGTGCTTACAAAAAAACCGCGAAAAATTAAGATTTTCGCGGTCTCTTGGTAGTTTGTTAGTTACATCATTTGCATTAAATAGGCAAGTGAAGCATCAATGTATTCATTGGCATAGGCCATTGCGTGCTTTTGACCTGGTAGAACGGTGAGCTCTGAACCACGGTCTTGGTCAGCTAAGTCTTGAATGAAATCTAAGACGTACTTCAATGGGGATAATTCATCGGCCGAATTAATTAACCATAGGTGGCCTAAGTTGCTGTAGTCGTAAGATTTGGCATCCAATTTTTCAAAAGTAGCCGCATCGTTTGAACCAGCATAGGCTAAACCGAAGTATTTGTAAAATGCATCGTTAATTTCCTTAGAGTCGGTTAAGCCAAGTTCGCCGCGGGCGTCGATTGAGGCCTTGGTATTTTCGTGTTCTTTCATCCAAGCGGAGTAATTGACTGGTGCTGACCAAGTGACTGTTGGGAAGCCGTACTTTCCAGCAATGTATAAGGCCATCACGCCGCCGGAACTAGCGCCGATTTGGGTAATGCCCTTGGTATCTGTTCCGGTATAGTCGGAATTAAGCAGCCATTCGACGAACTTAACGGTATCATCATGTGCTGCTGGGAAGGTATTGGTTGGTGCTAAACGATAATTGGGCACAAAGACAGTGAATCCCTTCTGCGTCATTTTGAGGCATAGGTCCTTAACGTCACCCTTGTCCCCGCGAATCCAGCCGCCGCCGTGCCAAAAGATTAGGACTTTAGTGGTTTTTGAGGCTTCGTCTGGTAAGTAAATATCAGCTGCCAAGTTGTGCTCTTCATCATAAATAATATCATTCTTAATTTTAGCCATATATTAAACCTCCAATATAACTATTTTTAGTGTCTCTTCTATATTAAGATAAATTTGTGCTTTTGGGTAAAAGAATTTGGTGATTAATCTTGTGATATTGAAGTTTCTGTTCCCCACCAGTTAGGAATTAGCTCTGCCAGAGTAATTGTTTGCCTTGCTGCATAATCTACCATAAATTCGGTATCCTTGTTTCGTGGGTCTAATTGCATTAGAAATTCGCGGCAGGCGCCGCAGGGCATACCGGAACTGCCGCCATAAGGCGGGCGGTCGCGAAAGGCGATAATGCGCTTAATATGAGTTTGACCAGTAGCCACATACATGTTTAAAGCGGCGACACGTTCGGCGCATAGGTTTAAGACGCCCGAGCAGCTTTCAATGCACACACCGACAAATATTTGACCGTCTTCTGCTTCTAGGGCACAAACAACACTGCGAGCGTAAACAAAGGGTGAAACGTCGCCAGGACTGTATTCCTTGGCTGCGGTTTTATATAATTGGTTCCAGATATCCATTTTGACCTCCTTTTAGTGTTGATAATTTTAAATTATTTTAATTATTATCCCGAATTAACCTAAAAAGCAATCATCGGTCGTGAAATTTTGGTAAAATTGACCTTAACATGGAGGAATATTATGCACTTGTCACCAAAAGCTAGTCGCCGGTTAATTAATATTTTGACCGTTGTTAGCGGGATTATTATTATCTTACTGTGTATCTATTGGTATCGTCTAGGGATTTTTACTAGTCAGGCGAAGATGCGCGCATATTTGGCCAATAAAAAAGTTATTGGGCCGATTATATTTGTGTTAATTCAGACAACGCAGGTTGTGTTTCCAATTATTCCCGGTGGTGTCTCACTGCTTGGTGGGGTGGTGTTCTTTGGCCCCGTTGCCGGATTTATCTATAATTATATCGGCGTTTGCATTGGTTCAATCATTGATTTCTTTTTGGCGCGTTATTATGGGCGGCCGTTTATTTTGCATATTGTTTCTGAAAAGACACTGAATAAATATATGAAGTGGACGAAAAATCAGCGTAAGTTTAACTGGTTTTTTGCGATTTGTATTGTGGCGCCGATGGCACCAGACGATGTGTTATGTATGCTGGCGGGCTTAACCGATATGAAATTCTGGACCTACTTTTGGATAATCATTTTGGGCAAACCGTGGACAATTGCGGCGTACAGTTTCGCCTTAATGTTTGGGATGGACTGGTTGCTCAAACTTGTGGGCAGTAAATAATGGTCAGCCGTGTTTATTTGCGTTCATTTAATTTGGCAGATGCTCCGACAATTTTAAGGTGGGGGCAGGACGATTACTACTATAAATATGCGGGCTTTAGTCGCTACCAAAATTTGGCGCAGGCCGAAACTGCAGCAGGACAATATGCGACGCGTGACAATAGTTATGCAATTTGTCTAAAAGAAACGCAGCAGCTGATTGGACTGGTTGAATTATATGAGCGCGGGACAAATGAGCAAGATTTATTGCAGACTAAAGAAGTTGGTTTTCTATTAGATAAATCATTTTCTGGTCACGGCTATATGACCGAGGCCCTGCAGCTTGTCTTTGCCTATGCTTTTAATCAGCTTGACCAAACCGAAATTTGGGCCGGGACTTTTGTTCATAACCTCAAATCGCAAAAATTGCTGCAGAGGCTGGGCTTTAAGTACGTTTATTCTGTCGATTTAAGTAAAATAAGCCAACTTTTTTCCTATCAAGAAAAATACTATTTGCTTGTGAGGAAAGAATGGCTTAAAATAAATTCAAACACGGAATCTTAAGACTATTTCAGAGAATTCGCGGTTGGTGCGAGCGAATAAATGTCGTTTCCAGATTCTTTAATGTGGGTAATTAATAGTTACACGGGTCGCGGCACCGTTATCGCCAAATAATGAAGTGCAGTTATTTTGAATAATAACTGAAACTGGGTGGTACCGCGAAGCTATGTATGAGCCAATTCGTCCCAAGATGTAGGGATGAGTTGGCTCTTTTTTATGGAGGTAAACAATGCTAGATATTAAGGTGATTCGTGAGAATCTCGATTGGGCAAAGGATAAGCTTGCTACGCGTGGAATTAAGCCGGAGCAATTAGATGAATTGATTAAGATTGACCAAGAACGTCGTGAAAGCTTAAATGAAAGTGAACAATTGAAGGCTAAGCGTAACGATGTTTCTAAAAAAATCGCTGAAGCTAAGCGTAATAAGGAAGATGCCGCAGATGCAATTGCAGAAATGCGTGAAGTCGGCAGTGAAATTAAAGATTTAGATGATAAGGTTAATGAGTTAACTGATAAGCAAAATTATATTTTGTTGCGCTTGCCTAACTTTCCTGATGATTCTGACCCAGTTGGTCCTGACGAAAGTTACAACCAAGAGGTCCGTAAGTGGAGTGAACCAACAAAATTGAACTTTGAACCTAAAGCCCACTGGGATTTGGGGACAGACTTAGATATTTTGGACTGGGATCGTGGTGCCAAAGTTTCTGGCGCACGTTTTGTCTACTATAAAGGTGCTGGTGCCCTTTTAGAGCGGGCCGTGTTTAACTTTTTCTTAGATGAAAACACCAAGGCTGGTTATACAGAAATTATTCCACCATATTTGGTAAACGATGAATCAATGCAAGGAACCGGTCAATTCCCGAAATTCCGCGAGGACGTTTATACAATTGTGGATAATGATGACCCAGATAAGGAACTTGACTTAACCTTAATCCCAACTGCTGAAGTGCCACTAGTTAACTATTTCCGTGATGAAATTATCCATGAAGACAGATTGCCGATTAACGTGACGGCACTTTCCCCAGCTTTTAGAAGTGAGGCTGGTTCTGCTGGTCGTGATACACGCGGATTAATTAGAATGCACGAATTTAGAAAAGTTGAAATGGTTAAGGTATGTAAGCCTGAGGAATCATGGCATGAATTAGACAAGTTGACAGCAAACGCTGAACACTTGCTTCAAAAGTTAAACTTGCCATATCACGTTGTGGCATTGTCAACTGGGGATGCCAGCTTTACTAGTGCCAAGACTTACGATTTGGAAGTTTGGATGCCAGCACAAGATAAGTACCGTGAAATTTCTTCTTGTTCTAACTGTACTGACTTCCAGGCACGGCGTGCACAAATTCGTTACCGTGGCGAAGATGGTAAATTGCATTTAGCACATACATTGAATGGTTCAGGCTTAGCTGTTGGTCGAACAGTTGCCGCTATTTTGGAAAATTACCAAAATGAAGATGGTACAGTGACAGTTCCTGAAGCACTAGTGCCATATATGAACGGAATGACAAAAATTACTAAAGAACAAAGCTTAATTTAAGCGTTAAGAGGTCCATTTGGACCTCTTTTTTAATTATTTTGAAAAAAAGTGAAATTAATTTTATGCCGTTTTTCGACTGAAAATAGCTAGATTCCGAATATTTTTATTGGTATGTGGTATTAAAATTAGATAAATGCAGCTAAATGATATTAGCTTAAACTAATTAGACAGTAGTTTTAAGTAAATAGCGAACAAAGTACTAAGCTTGACGAAAGCAGCTAAAGAGGGTAAAGTATTACTTGCGCTTGAGAGAGCTGGTTAGCTTAATCAAGTGCAAAAATAAAAACTAAGCAAGAGGGCTTGACAAGAGCTCAAAGGTTTAGTAAGATAATAAACGCTGCTGAGGGAGTTGAAAACTTCTTCAACAGGGGGCAGAAAAAACTTCTTGACAAAAGAAAATACTTCTGTTAAAATAAAGAAGCACTGATGTAAGTTATTTACGTCAGTGGGTAGTACCTTGAAAACTGAACAATGTTTTCGCAAAGTGTGCGGGTGTAAGAACCCAAAACAAAAAAGCGAAGTCAATTTCGCAAGCAAATAAATCCGAGATGCAAATCTTGGAACGAATGAGCAAACATTCAAACAAACATTAAAAATGAGAGTTTGATCCTGGCTCAGGACGAACGCTGGCGGCGTGCCTAATACATGCAAGTCGAGCGAGCAATTTTAACAGAATACCTTCGGGTAGGAAGCTAAAAGCGCGAGCGGCGGATGGGTGAGTAACACGTGGGTAACCTGCCCTCTAGATTGGGATACCATTTGGAAACAGATGCTAATACCGAATAAGAAGTAAGATCACATGATCTAGCTATGAAAGGCGGCTTTCGAGCTGTCACTAGAGGATGGACCCGCGGTGCATTAGCTAGTTGGTAAGGTAACGGCTTACCAAGGCAATGATGCATAGCCGAGTTGAGAGACTGAACGGCCACATTGGGACTGAGACACGGCCCAAACTCCTACGGGAGGCAGCAGTAGGGAATCTTCCACAATGGACGAAAGTCTGATGGAGCAACGCCGCGTGAGTGAAGAAGGTTTTCGGATCGTAAAGCTCTGTTGTTGGTGAAGAAGGATAGATAGAGTAACTGCTATTTATTTGACGGTAATCAACCAGAAAGTCACGGCTAACTACGTGCCAGCAGCCGCGGTAATACGTAGGTGGCAAGCGTTGTCCGGATTTATTGGGCGTAAAGCGAACGCAGGCGGGAAGACAAGTCAGATGTGAAAGCCCTCGGCTCAACCGGGGAATTGCATCTGAAACTGCCTTTCTTGAGTGCAGAAGAGGAGAGTGGAACTCCATGTGTAGCGGTGGAATGCGTAGATATATGGAAGAACACCAGTGGCGAAGGCGGCTCTCTGGTCTGTAACTGACGCTGAGGTTCGAAAGCATGGGTAGCGAACAGGATTAGATACCCTGGTAGTCCATGCCGTAAACGATGAGTGCTAAGTGTTGGGAGGTTTCCGCCTCTCAGTGCTGCAGCTAACGCATTAAGCACTCCGCCTGGGGAGTACGACCGCAAGGTTAAAACTCAAAGGAATTGACGGGGGCCCGCACAAGCGGTGGAGCATGTGGTTTAATTCGAAGCAACGCGAAGAACCTTACCAGGTCTTGACATCTAGTGCAATTCATAGAGATATGAAGTTCTCTTCGGAGACACTAAGACAGGTGGTGCATGGCTGTCGTCAGCTCGTGTCGTGAGATGTTGGGTTAAGTCCCGCAACGAGCGCAACCCTTATTATTAGTTGCCAGCATTAAGTTGGGCACTCTAATGAGACTGCCGGTGACAAACCGGAGGAAGGTGGGGACGACGTCAAGTCATCATGCCCCTTATGACCTGGGCTACACACGTGCTACAATGGTTAGTACAACGAGGAGCGAACCTGTGAAGGCAAGCGAATCTCTTAAAGCTAATCTCAGTTCGGATTGCACTCTGCAACTCGAGTGCATGAAGCTGGAATCGCTAGTAATCGCGGATCAGAACGCCGCGGTGAATACGTTCCCGGGCCTTGTACACACCGCCCGTCACACCATGAGAGTCTGTAATACCCAAAGCCGGTAGGATAACCCTTCGGGGAGTCAGCCGTCTAAGGTAGGACAGATGATTAGGGTGAAGTCGTAACAAGGTAGCCGTAGGAGAACCTGCGGCTGGATCACCTCCTTTCTAAGGAAGAGCGAATAGGTGGAGAGTAGAAATACTAGAGGAAGCCTAGGAGCAACGGAAGCACACGGAGCGAGAACATTGTTTAGTTTTGAGGGTAGTACCTCAAAAGAGTTAGTACATTGAAAACTGAATATAATCCAAGAAAAAACCGAGACACAATCAAAGAGATAATAAACAGATTGCAAGAGCGACCGAGAGAGTATCTTGAGTAAGGTCAAGTAAATAAGGGCGCACGGTGAATGCCTAGGCACAAGAAGGCGAAGAAGGACGCGACTAACAGCGAAATGCTTCGGGGAGTGGTAAGTACACAATGATCCGGAGGTATCCGAATGGGGGAACCCAGTATGAGCAATCATACTACTAGCTGATGAATACATAGTCAGTTAGGGCAAGACGCAGTGAACTGAAACATCTAAGTAGCTGCAGGAAGAGAAAGAAAAATCGATTTCCCAAGTAGCGGCGAGCGAAACGGAAAGAGCCCAAACCAAGTGATTTATCATTTGGGGTTGTAGGACTGTAATAAGGTAGTGCAAGAGATAGCAGAATTATCTGGGAAGGTAAGCCAGAGAGGGTGAGAGCCCCGTAAGCGAAATCGAATGCACACTGAGCAGGATCCTGAGTAGGCCGGAACACGAGGAATTCCGGTTGAAGCAGCGAGGACCATCTCGCAAGGCTAAATACTAATTTGTGACCGATAGTGAACCAGTACCGTGAGGGAAAGGTGAAAAGAACCCCGGAAGGGGAGTGAAATAGAACCTGAAACCGTGTGCCTACAAGTAGTCAGAGCCCATTAAAGGGTGATGGCGTGCCTTTTGTAGAATGAACCGGCGAGTTACGTTAACTAGCGAGGTTAAGTCAGAAAAGACGGAGCCGCAGCGAAAGCGAGTCTGAATAGGGCGAGAGAGTTAGTTGATGTAGACCCGAAACCAAGTGACCTACCCATGGCCAGGTTGAAGGTGCGGTAAAACGCACTGGAGGACCGAACCCACGTAAGTTAAAAATTGCGGGGATGAGCTGTGGGTAGCGGTGAAATTCCAAACGAACTTGGAGATAGCTGGTTCTCTCCGAAATAGCTTTAGGGCTAGCCTGGTGCGAGGATGATAATGGAGGTAGAGCTCTGTTTGGACGAAGGGCCCGTCAGGGGTTACTGAATTCAGATAAACTGCGAATTCCAGATATCAAAGCACTGGAGTCAGACTGCGAGTGATAAGATCCGTAGTCGAAAGGGAAACAGCCCAGATCACCAGTTAAGGTCCCAAAATCTATGCTAAGTGGAAAAGGATGTGGAGTTGCGTAGACAACTAGGATGTTGGCTCAGAAGCAGCCATCATTAAAAGAGTGCGTAATAGCTCACTAGTCGAGTGACGCTGCGCCGAAAATTTACCGGGGCTAAGCATAGTACCGAAACTGTGGATGTGTAGTAATACACGTGGTAGGAGAGCGTTCTAAATGCGGTGAAGGCTAATCGAGAGGATAGTTGGAGCGTTTAGAAGTGAGAATGCCGGTATGAGTAGCGAAAGACAGGTGAGAATCCTGTCCGCCGAAAGACTAAGGTTTCCTGGGGCAGGCTCGTCCGCCCAGGGTAAGTCGGGACCTAAGGTAAGGCCGAGAGGCGTAGCCGATGGACAACAGGTAGAGATTCCTGTACTGCGTTAAATCGTTAATAGCGAAGGAGGGACGCAGGAGGCAAGGAACGCATGGCGCTGGAAGCCCATGTTCAAGCAACAAGTGTGAGAGTGAGTTAAATGCTTGCTTTCAATAAGCACAAGTTGTGATGAGGAGCGAAATAAAGTAGCGAAGGTTCTGTAGTCACACTGCCAAGAAAAGCTTCTAGTGAGAGATAACGTACCCGTACCGCAAACCGACACAGGTAGTCGAGTGGAGAACACTAAGGTGAGCGAGAGAACTCTCGTTAAGGAACTCGGCAAAATCGCCCCGTAACTTCGGAAGAAGGGGTGCTGGTGTAACAGCCAGCCGCAGTGAATAGGCCCAAACAACTGTTTATCAAAAACACAGGTATCTGCAAAGTCGTAAGACGACGTATAGGTGCTGACACCTGCCCGGTGCTGGAAGGTTAAGGAGAGAGCTTAGTCATTAAGACGAAGGTTCGAACTGAAGCCCCAGTAAACGGCGGCCGTAACTATAACGGTCCTAAGGTAGCGAAATTCCTTGTCGGGTAAGTTCCGACCTGCACGAAAGGTGTAATGATTTGGGCACTGTCTCAACGAGAGACTCGGTGAAATTATAATACCCGTGAAGATGCGGGTTACCCGCGACAGGACGGAAAGACCCCATGGAGCTTTACTGCAATTTGATATTGGGTAGCTGTTAAACATGTACAGGATAGGTAGGAGCCAGAGAAGATAGGACGCTAGTCTTATTGGAGGCAATGTTGGGATACTACCCTTGTTTGATGGCTACTCTAACTAGTATCTCTAAGCGAGATATAGGACAGTGTCAGATGGGCAGTTTGACTGGGGCGGTCGCCTCCTAAAGAGTAACGGAGGCGCCCAAAGGTTCCCTCAGAATGGTTGGAAATCATTCACAGAGTGTAAAGGTATAAGGGAGCTTGACTGCGAGAGAGACAACTCGAGCAGGGACGAAAGTCGGGCTTAGTGATCTGGTGGTACCGCATGGAAGGGCCATCACTCAACGGATAAAAGCTACCCTGGGGATAACAGGCTTATCTCCCCCAAGAGTTCACATCGACGGGGAGGTTTGGCACCTCGATGTCGGCTCGTCGCATCCTGGGGCTGAAGTTGGTCCCAAGGGTTGGGCTGTTCGCCCATTAAAGCGGCACGCGAGCTGGGTTCAGAACGTCGTGAGACAGTTCGGTCCCTATCCGTCGTGGGCGTTGGAAATTTGAGAGGAGCTGTCCTTAGTACGAGAGGACCGGGATGGACATACCGCTGGTGTACCAGTTGTCTTGCCAAAGGCATCGCTGGGTAGCTAAGTATGGCAGGGATAAGCGCTGAAAGCATCTAAGTGCGAAGCCCCCCTCAAGATGAGATTTCCCATACGTAAGTAGTAAGACACCTCTAAGACTAAGAGGTAGATAGGCTAGGAGTGGAAGAGTCGTGAGACTTGGAGCGGACTAGTACTAATCAGTCGAGGACTTGACCAGAGCTTGAGCAATCTGGAGAGTGTAAGAAAGTTTTTTCAAGAGATTATATTTAGTTTTGAGTGTAAGAACTCAAACAAAAAAGTACGGTGGCAATAGCAAGAAGGAAACACCTGTAACCATGTCGAACACAGTAGTTAAGCTTCTTCACGCCGAGAGTAGTTGGTGGGAGACTGCCTGCGAGGGTAGGACGCTGCCGTGCTTTTTTAATATTCCGGCTTAGCTCAGTTGGTAGAGCGCTTGACTGTTAATCAAGATGTCGTCAGTTCGAGTCTGACAGCCGGAGCAAGGTAAAAGAAAGAGGACCCGAGGTCCTCTTTTTTGTTGTCTTTAAATTTGGAAATCCTGTGTTTATATTGATATAAAGGGTATAATGAAAGTAGATACATATTATTTAAAGGAGGAAATCACATGGTAGGAATTTTACTTGCTAGCCATGGTGGGTTTGCAGATGGTATTGCTCAATCGGCACAAATGCTATTTGGTGAACAGGACAATTTTGCTCATGTAACGTTATCGCCTGATGAAGGACCAGAGGACATTCATGACAAAATGGAACAATCAATAGCATCATTTTCTGATCAAAATGAAGTGTTGTTGTTAGTAGATCTTTGGGGAGGAACGCCATTTAACCAAGCTAATACTCTGCTTGAGGATCATCCAAGTTGGGCAATTGTTACTGGCATGAATCTACCAATGGTTGTTGAAGCTTTAACTCAAAGGTTGACGAATTCTGATGCAACAGCGCAACAAGTCGCTACTGCGATTATTAATTCAGCTCGTGATGGCATTAAAACTAAACCTGTTGACTTAATGCCGCAAGAGGCTGCGACGGTCGAGGCAACGGCACCTGCTAAAACGCAAAAGTCGATTCCGGTTGGAACAGTAATTGGTGATGGTCATCTTAAAATTGTGTTGGCCCGGATCGATTCAAGGTTGCTTCACGGACAAGTTGCTACTGGTTGGATTCCAACAATGCATCCTGATCGGGTAATCGTTGTTTCGGATCATGTTGCCAAAGATGAAATGCGTAAGAGTATGATTCGTGAAGCAGCACCTGCTGGTGTGAAGGCCCATACAGTCCCACTTAAAAAGATGGTCGAAATTGCTAAGGATCCGCGTTTTGGTGATACTCATGCCTTATTATTATTTGAAAATCCGGAGGATGTTCTGACCGTAATTAAGGAAGGCGTGAATATTGAAACTGTTAATGTTGGTTCAATGTCATATTCAGTTGGTGATGTTAATGCCAACAATGTTTTATCAATGAATCAGCAGGATGTTGATACTTTCCACGAACTTGAAAAGATGGGCGTTAAGTATGATGTCCGTAAAGTTCCGACTGATAAGTCAGGCAATATGGACGCGATTTTGAATAAAGCTCAAAATTTGCTTGATGAACAAAATAAATAATAAAAAAGGAGTGAAAAAATGAACGCTATACAAATGGTTTTAGTTGTTCTGGTTGCTTTCCTCGCAGGTATGGAAGGTATCTTGGATCAATGGGAATTTCACCAACCGCTAGTTGCTTGTACATTAATTGGTTTGGTTACTGGACATCTTGACCTAGGAGTTATTTTAGGTGGGCAATTACAAATGATTGCTCTGGGTTGGGCTAATATTGGTGCAGCAGTTGCGCCCGATGCCGCTTTGGCATCTGTTGCTTCGGCAATTATTTTGGTTCAAAGTGGTCAGGGTACAAAAGGAATTGGAATGGCCACAGGGATTGCGATGCCTTTGGCAGTTGCGGGTCTGTTTTTAACGATGATTGTCCGGACGATTTCAACTGGGATTGTTCACATTATGGATGCCGATGCCAAAAAGGCAAATTGGCGTAAAATTAATATGTGGCAATGGATTGATGTTTGTTTGCAAGGATTAAGAATTGCGATTCCAGCTGCGTTATTATTGGCAATTCCAGCATCAACAGTTCAGTACTGGCTGGGACTGATGCCTACTTGGTTAAGTGACGGTATGTCAATTGGTGGTGCGATGGTTGTAGCTGTTGGTTACGCGATGGTTATTAACATGATGGCTAGTCGTGAAGTTTGGCCATTCTTTGCCATTGGTTTTGCCTTAGCAGCAATTAAAGATTTAACATTAATTGCCCTAGGCGCAATTGGACTGGCGCTGGCAATTATGTACTTGGCTCTTGAATCAAAGGGCGGCAGCAGCAATTCTGGTTCAGCTAATGAGGGTACCGGCGATCCACTCGGCGATATCATTGATGATTATTAAAGTGATACTAAGAGGAGGATTTGATAATGGCTGATTCAAAAATAAAATTAACAAAAGCCGACCGCTTCAAGGTTATGTGGCACTCACAATTTTTGCAAGCATCATGGAACTATGAAAGAATGCAGAACGGTGGTTTTGCATACTCATTGATTCCAGCATTGAGAAAATTATATCCAGATAAAGATGACATGGCAGAAGCTCTGCAACGCCACTTGGTGTTCTTCAATGTTCACCCGTACCTAGTTTCACCAATTTTAGGTGTTACTTTGGCTTTAGAAGAAGATAAAGCTAATGGTGCCGAGGTTGAAGATGAAGCTATCCAAGGGGTTAAGGTTGGAATGATGGGACCTTTAGCCGGCGTTGGTGACCCCGTTTTCTGGTACACAGTACGACCAATTGTTGGTGCTTTGGGTGCTTCAATGGCAATTCAAGGCAATATCTTAGGGCCAATTTTGTTCTTTGTTATCTGGAATGTAATCAGATTGGCATTTATGTGGTATACACAAGAATTTGGTTACAAGGCTGGGTCTGCAATTACTAATGATGTGTCTGGCGGATTACTGCAAAAAGTTACCCGTGGTGCTTCAATGATGGGGATGTTCGTCCTCGGCTCGTTAATTGAACGCTGGGTTAACATTAAATTTACGCCGATTGTTTCTAAGACGCCGGTTCAAAAAGGCGGCTATATTGACTGGAATTCGTTACCAGCTGGTGCTAAGGGCATCCAACAAGCATTAATTGGTCAGAGTAATGGCTTATCGCTGACAAAATTCAAGACAACAACACTGCAGAATAATCTTGATAGTTTAATTCCTGGATTAGCTGGGTTACTGTTGACTTTTCTTTGTATGTGGCTGCTAAAGAAGAAGGTATCACCAATTGTAATCATTATTGGTATCTTTATCGTGGGTGTTGTGCTTCACGTGTTGCACGTTCTTTAATCAAAAATGGTTAAATCAAGTAATACTAAGGTCACCTTGACAATTAATGCCACTTGGTTTCGTGGGATCGCGACCTATGGCAAAGTAATGGTGGGCGATCAAGCATTTGAATTTTATAATGATCGGAACTTGAATGATTACGTCCAAATTCCGTGGGCGGAAATTTCTTGTGTGGTTGCTGACGTTCATTTTCATGGTCGTTACATTCCGCGGTTCGAAATCCGTACGCGCAAGAATGGTACGTTTATCTTTTCAACTCGTGATAATAAAAAGACTTTACGGGCAATCCGTAATTATGTGCCAAGTAATAATTTGCGTCAGGCACTAGGCTTGTGGCAAAAGTTAAAACGACGGCTTAAATCATAATTTAGACAAAATAAAATACTTAGATCAATTCTGATCTAAGTATTTTTTGTTTATTCAGCTTTTTCTTTGCGCCACAGTTTAGCAATTGCATAAAGAATAATGAAGATTGCTAATGCTGAAATCATGGCAACTCTGTTTTCTGGTAGAACCAGCAAGAGAATAATCATTAAGATGAAGAATACTAAGGTTGCGTAATCAAAGTATGGGAAGCCTGGCATCTTAAAACTAGTTAGTTGGTCTTCAGGAGTTGTCTTTCTGTAAGCAACGTGCGAGAGCAACATAATGCACCAGATAATGAGGAACATACTAGTAGTTGTCGATGAAATAAAGGTAAAGGCATCATTACCGATCATGATGATTAACAATGGTGCGAGCTCGATTAAGCAGGCAGACAAGATTAAACCATTTTGCGGCAACTGACGGTGTAAGTGACCAAATGTTTGGTTCCACTTGCCCTTACCGTTAAAGGTAATCGAAAATAATAGTCGCCCAGCACTGTAAAGCACACTGTTGGTTGAAGAAATAGCGGCAGATATAACCACGAAGTTAATCAGCGAACCAGCATTGTGGATTCCCGTTGCGGCAAGAGTTTGTACGAATGGGCTGGAGCTAGTTGAAACCTTGTTCCAAGGAATGACCACTAAGATTGCCACGATTGCTAAAACGTAAAAGAGGATAATTCTAGTTGGTACTTCGTTGATTGCCTTACTGATGGTTTTCTTAGGGTTTTGCGCTTCAGAGGCGGTAAAGCCCAAGAGCTCAATACCAACGAAACTGAAGATAACCATTTGAAAGCCTGATAAGAAGCCAATGCCGCCTTTGGCAAAGAAGCCGCCATTATTAAATAGGTTGCTAAAACTGACAGCACCATAAGTGGTATTCTTACCAGTAATCATCAAGTAAGCAACCAAAATAACAAAGGCCACAACCGTTACAATTTTGATAATAGCAAAACTGAACTCTAGGTTACCAAATAGTCGTGCCGACAACATGTTAATGCCCAATAGGACAGCTATTGTCACCAGCCCCGGCACCCAAGTCGGTAAATGAGGGAACCAGTATTGGAAATAAATTCCCAGCGCGGTCATTTCCGCCATTGCCAGGGTAATTAAACAAATCCAGTATAGGTAACCGGTGATAAAGCCAGTATCCTTACCTAAGTATTTTTCAATAAATTCAATGTATGAATGCTTGCTGAGGTCGGAAATAATCAGTTCACCTAATGCCCGCATCAGGAAAAAGAGAAAAATACCGACGATTAGGTAAATGAGGATAACACTTGGACCAGCCTTTTGAATACTGTTGCCAACACCAAGGAAAAGTCCCGTTCCGATAGTTCCGCCTAATGCAATTAATTGAATATGAGTATTAGTTAGCGATCGCTCATATTCAGTAGAATCTTTAGAATCTTTTTTGTCCATAAAATTACTCCAATTTAATCTTTAAAAATATTGTTCGGTTGATAAGTGCGCCGCAATCGGCTAGATCGCCCGTTCTTGGTGCCAGATTTTGCTGACAGCCCATAAAATAATAAAAATCAGAATCGCACTAATCATCGCCATACGGTTAGCTGGTAATGATAGTAATAAGATAATCATTAGACCAAAAAAGGCTAGTGTTAGATAATCCAACCACGGGTATTGTGGCATTTGAAAGTCGGTCAACTTGTTAGCCGGCGTTTGTTTGCGGTAAGACAAGTGGGTTAGAATCATCAAGCACCAAATAATTAAAAACATACTGGTTGAGGTTGAGGAAATGAAATTGAAAGCTTGATTACCAATCAAGATAATTACCAATGGTGCTAGTCCCATTAAGCAGGCTGATAAGATCAAACCATTTTGTGGTAATTGGCGGTGTAAGTGACCAAAGGTTTCATTCCACTTACCCTTACCGTCATAAGTAACGGAAAAGATTAATCGTCCAGCACTATACAGAAAACTGTTGGTTGAGGAAACGGCCGCAGAAATTACAACGAAGTTGATAATTGAACCGGCATTACGAATTCCCGTGGCACCCAATGCTTGGACGAAGGGGCTAGAAGTAGTTGCGATTTTATTCCACGGAATAACCAGCAAGATTGCCAAAATTGCCATGACGTAAAATAAAATGATTCGCAATGGTAACTCATTAATCGCTTTTCTAATAGTAACTTTGGGATTTTGTGCTTCGGCTGCCGTTAAGCCAATCAGTTCAACGCCGACGAAACTAAAAATTACCATTTGAAAACCGCCAAGAAAGCCATTGGCACCAGTGGCGAAGAAGCCACCATTTTTAGCTAAATTACCAAAACCAACAGGACCAAAACTTGTCTTCCCGCCAGTAACTAAGAGGTAGGCAATTAAAAAGACAAAGGCAATAATTGTTACAATTTTGATAATGGCAAAACTGAATTCCAAATTACCAAACAATCGTGCTGACAATAGGTTAATAAAAAGCAAGATAACGATGGTAATTAATCCCGGCACCCAGGTTGGCAAATGCGGGAACCAATATTGAAAGTAAATTCCCAGGGCGGTCATCTCCGCCATGCCTAAACTGATCCAGCTGATCCAATACAGGTAGCCGGTAATAAAACCGATGTTCTTGCCTAAATATTTTTCGATAAATTCGATATAAGTGTGCTTGTGCAAGTCGGAAAGAACCAACTCACCTAGAGCTCGCATTAAAAAGTAAAGAAAAATACCAACAATGATATAAATTAAAATTACGCTTGGGCCAGCTTGATGAATACTGTTGCCAACTCCCAAGAAAAGACCGGTGCCAATCGTGCCGCCAAGCGCGATTAACTGAATATGTGCGTTAGTTAGTGTGCGTTCATATCCAGAATTGGTCTTTGGGTCTTCTTTTGACATTTAACCACTCCAAATCAATAAGTATTATGTTACATTAATGTTACATTATTCTATTTTAGCATTTATAAATGAGTTTTGCATTAGTAGATGAAAACTTTGATAAATTGTAACTTTTATGATGAAAGTAGTGGTTGCTTGGGGAGCTAGCACATTTTTAGATTAAATGTTATCATTACTATTATTAAAAAATAATTAGGAGAAGACGAAAAATGTTTACTTTTGATCAGTTTACAATTAATGGCTTAAAGATTGCATTGGTTTTACCGGAATTAGACCAAGCAGAAGCATTGTTGGCGTTAGTTACTAAAGATCGTGAACAGATAGGTCGCTGGCTGCCATGGGCAGAAACTACTGAAACTGTAGCGGATGAGGTCAACTTTATCAAAATGACACGAGAAAAAACGGCTAACTACCAGATGATGGAATTAGTAATCATGGTAAATGGTCAGGCTGCTGGGATGCTTGACTTGCATAATCTTAATCGTCAGAATCAGTGCGGTGAAATCGGCTACTGGTTGGGCAGCGAATATCAAGGGAACGGCATCATGACTACGGCTGTTAAGCTGCTAATTAAATTAGCCTTTACCAAGATGAATTTACACCGGATTGACTTATTGGCCGATCATGAAAACAAGGCTAGTCGAGCAGTAGCTGAACGCGCCGGCTTGGAACATGTCGCCTTGCTCCGTGCTAAAGTCAAATATCATGGCGAATTTCGCGATATGGACCTTTATACAATTATTAATGATGCAAATTAAAAAGCATACTGCTAATCAGCAGTATGCTTTTTATGGTTTATTTATCGTTGTAGCCATTTGGATGTGATTGGTGCCATTTCCAGGCACTAGTCATGACTTCTTCAGCGCTTTCGTGCTTTGGCTGCCAATGCAAAATTGTCCGTGCTTTAGTAGAATCAGCTACTAGTGAGTCGGGATCACCGCCACGTCTTGGTCCCATCGTATAAGGAATATCAATGCCCGTTACTTTGCGTGCGGCAGCTAAAATTTCCAAGTTGGAATAGCCGTGAGCAGTACCTAAGTTGAAGACATCGGATTGGTTAGTTTTCAATAAATAATCTAAAGCTAGCAAGTGCGCATCAATTAAGTCTTCGATTTGCACATAGTCGCGAACATTGGTGCCATCCTTAGTATCATAGTCATTGCCAAAAATGGTAAACTTGCCATCACCAGAAATTGCACTCTTTAAAATATTAGGAATTAAGTGGGTTTCAGGAGCATGGTCCTCACCAATGGAACCGTCACTAGCAGCCCCGGCGACGTTGAAGTAGCGTAAGGCAATCGACTTAATCCCGTCAGCCTTGTCAGCCCAGTGCATGATTTTTTCCATCATCATCTTAGTTTCGCCATAAGGATTGATTGGGTCAAGCGGGGAATCTTCGGTAATTGGCAACTTCTTAGGGATGCCATAAGTTGCGGCACTGGATGAGAAGACCAAGTATTTAACATTGGCGTCGTTCATTGCCTCAAGTAGTGAAATCATGCCTGAAACATTGTTGTCATAGTATTTCAATGGCTTTTTAACGGACTCTGGCACTAATGAATAAGCCGCAAAGTGCATCACAGCATCAATTTTTTCATTTCGTAGAATTTGGCTGACTAAAAATTTATTTTCAATATCGCCTTGATAAAATTTGGCCCGTGAATCAACAGCCTTTCGGTGACCGGTGTATAATGCATCGAGTACAACAACATCATCGCCGTTTTCAAGTAATTTTCTAACAGCAATTGAGCCGATATAGCCCGCGCCGCCAATAACTAAAACACGCATAGTTTCCTCCATTAGATATTTAATTTAATCAAATAAATTTTAACACAATTAAGACAAGATTGAATATCTTTCAAGCAATAATTGACAGAGAGAATATTTTACAATATACTTACTTTTAGTAAGAGGATTAGAAAAGGAGTCAGACAATGATTCATAATTCAACAATTGATAATCAAATTAATCACCGTTCAATTCGGAAGTTTAAGGACCAAAAGTTAAATGCAGAGCAGTTAGAAACCTTGTACACGGTTTTTCAACATACTGCGACTAGTATGTTTATGCAAAATGCAACGCTGCTGCATATTACTGATGAAGCCAAAAGGGCTAAAATCCGGGAGCTGTGTAACCAACAATATGTGGGTGCAGAAGGTGACCTGTTCATTTTTGTAGTGGACCTCTATCGCAACCAGCAAATTCGCCAGCAATTGGGTAAAGATGATGGCCGGGTGCACATGAGTGATTTGTTTATGCAGGGAATGGATGATACTCTACTCGCATGGCAAAATGTTGCTAATGCGGTAGAGAGCATGGGCTTGGGTTATGTGCCGCTAGGAACAATTAACGACCATCCATTAGCAATGCTTGACGTCTTGGATTTGCCACAGTTGACGTTCCCAGCACTTGGGATGCAGGTTGGTGTACCCGACCAAGAGCCGCAATTAAAACCGCGCTTGCCGCTGCAATTTACCACATTTGAAAATGATTATCCACGTGATTTTCAAGTTAGCGATTTGGCAGATTACGACCAACTGGTAACAACTTACTATGATTTGCGCGATTCTAACCGCCGCATTGATTCTTTTACCAAGCAGATTAGTGGTGCTAAGCTCGATAGCCATAAGATTGACCGCGATCAATTGCCAGAATTACTGCATCAGCAGGGGTTATGTCTTGATTGGCAGTAAGATTAGTTTGATTTAATAATTTTTATTGCGTGACATTTTTTCTTTTGGTATAATTTAAACGTTACGAGTTGCTGATTTAGCTCAGTCGGTAGAGCGTTTCCCTCGTAAAGAAAAGGTCGCCAGTTCGATTCTGGCAATCAGCATAACAAAGGCTAATATAGTATTAAAGTCCGTTGTATCAATCTTGATATGACGGGCTTTTGCTTGTTATGAAGTGTTTTAAATAGTTGTAAATTAATGTGAAATGTTGTGGTCAGTCACACTGCAGGTCACACAAAGTAAAATAAGTTAGAAATTTGTCGTCATTAATTTTTCAGGAATAGACATACCCCTTGATATAGCAGGCTTAATTGCCTGCTTTTTTGTGTGACTAAGGAATACAACGAGATGAGAAATAGGGTAAAATAAATATTGATGAATAAGTGTTTATATAAGGAATAGTTAATATGGTTGAACTAAAGTTATTAGATATTAAGCACGCTATTAATAAAAATGTTAGTACATTAGTTCCAGTGCAAGATGAAAAAGAAAATTTTATTGATAAGATAAACAAGTTTATTAAGGAATTAACCGATGGTGTAAATAAAAACGAAGAATTTCAAAAAGGAGTATTTAGAAACTTTTTGCAAAATGTTATTCCTGGTAAACAAGTTAATACCAGTGAAAAAATAGATTTATAACTAAATCACGTACATTAATAGAATCTGCTTTTAAAAAAATGGTAATATAAATCAATACAGAAATAATGTAAACAATGTTTTAGGCATTAAACCTAATAATAAATGGAATAAAGAAGTTTTATCAATGGTGGGAGGAATAAATCAAATTATAGATTCTGTTTCTAGAATGAGAAATAATTTTAGTGATTCTCACGGAAGTTCTAAGCGGGTAAGTATAAAATTAGCCGAAGCAGAATTGGTTTTAAATTCATCTGTTAACATTGTAAATTATTATTTAAAAGTTAATAATAGAAAAAATAACTAGGGTATCTGTTAGATGATGATTGAGCTAGTGAGGTGAACTTAATTGCACTTCCTCAAATAATCTTTGAAGGGTTGTGAGTGGACATCTTGAGCCAATGGACAAGAAATGATTATTTTTCAGCCCCTTTCATATCAAATAGCTGATAACAAGAAAAAGATTGGAATAAAATCCAATCTTTTTCGTAATGCTTTAATTTTTGATTTTATTGATTTAACAATTTTTTTAGTGCGTCTTTTATTTGTTGATCAAATTGTTTTGGAAGATACTTGAATAATCGCTTAGCTTCATCAATCTTTGTAGCTGAAATGTAGTGTGAATGTAAGTATGGTCTTTGACTTTTAGAATAATTAAGTATGGTGCTTTTAAAAGTTTTGGTTATTTCATTTAATAGAAAACAAAGCAAATCAATGACGGCATTAAAAATAAATTCTGCGTCTTGTAATGAAATAGAATTTAATTCATTTATAGTGTTACTTAGTTCTTTATAAATATTGTCATATTTTAGAAAAGAAAAAGCTTTGTAATTTGTTGATGTTTTATCAACTGTATTATTTTCGTAATTAATAAGGTTTAGTAGAATTAATTCAGTATGCTGAATGGTTATGTTCAAAGCAGTGTAAATGAAATTATAATTTATATAGAATTTATTAAGTGTCGAAATGGGGATTTTTCCAAAAGAATAATAATTAGGAATGTCCAAATTAGTTGAGTTTAATATGTTTGTTTGCTTTTTTGAAAGGAAAGTGGCGGAACCCATTGAATTGCTATAATTTGCATCTAACCAAGTGCTAACTGAAATTATAGCATTGTTATTATAATTACCATTTTTTACATACGCTACCTCATTTCTATATTTATCAAAATTGTATACAGCATCGCACAGTTCGGCTACTTTATCCAGTTTTTTACTAGCTAGAAAAGCTTTTAAAGTTTCATGATTAAATACAGTTACCTTTTGTGAAATTGATTTATCAAATTCTTTTGGCAATTTTTTTCGTGCAAAATCAAAAGTTTGTGCCATAAAAGGAATTATTTCTAAACCATTAGAAAATATTGTTTCAATATACTCTACGTCAAGCATAATTGCGATTGCATGACGTTGTGCTCCTTTGATTGGTCTTCTGCTTGTTTTACTGCCGTTGCTTATCCAGTCTGAATATGCTGAAGGGATAACTTTATGACCATAATTATCTATTTTGAATTGTAATTTTTCATCCGTATCAACTATATATTTATTTATTCGTATCACCTCCTGTACATCAGTGAGGTGATTTTTTTCTTTATCTGCTGCAATCAGCTTTGGAAGTGTGGAAGGTACTTTTGGAAATTTACTCATTTTGTCAACTCCGTTTTTTTATAAATTTTTTCGGAATATATTTTTAAAAATTAATTATTCATACTTAATCATGAAGATTAAATCTAATTGCAATTAACTATGTCTTCAAGGAATTTAGTATTATACAAGATTAATTTTATAACAAATTATATAAGCAAATATAAAAAAGTACTTAATAAAGGAGAAAATATGTCAATTAAGATTAATTTAACGGCAAAACAAGTATTAACTGGTATCACAGCGATTGTTACTGGAGTTAATGAGCGTAAAACCAGCGAAAAGTACGACAATGCCAAAGATGTTGCTGAATATCCTTATCTAGTAAAAATGGCAATCATGGTTGATAAAAATAATGTTAATAATGGTCAAATGCTAAACTTTAAGCTTAAAAAAGTTGGTGATTTAAAAGCTGGTAAAATGATCGATTTTGCTAAGAGTTCTATCAAGAATGATCAAGTCAATCTGTGGGCTAATCAACGGGGCTATGTTCAGGTTTCCATTAAAGGAGATGAGATCATTGCAGGGTAAGCATACAACTATCTGTAATTACATTGAAAATGTGCTTGATAGTGTTTTATCTGATGAAGCAAGTACAATTAAGCAATCTTATCTGGTCTTAGAAGTAATTAAGGAGCCGTATGGTTTCTTGTTTATTCCGCGGTACCCAACAAATTTGGTATTAAATACTGATACTTATTATCGTATTTACGATATTATTTCGGCAGCTGTTTTCCCTGAATATACCTGTGTTAGACCTACTTCCATGCAATTAGTAGAGGTGGACGGTGAACAATTAGCAACAGCCAGGGGTTTTTATTTTCCAGGTTACAAGGGTAAGAAACAACGTTTCATCGTCACAATTACTAAAATTGTGTCTGACTATGATTTAAATAAGGAAATACCGTTGATGCGGGGATTAACTGTTGGCAGGAATGCGACCACTTGGATTATCAGCGGTAATACAGGTAGTGGAAAAAGCTATGCCTTACGCTATTTAGAAGAAATAATTAGTCGTTTAACTAATCAAAATGGTGATGAAGCAGCACAAGTTATTATGATTGATCCCAAAAAGTCTGACGGTGCGAGATATGCTAAAAAACACTCTGAAATTAAATTATTAATTCCAGAAGATTTTTTGACTAGGGTGAATGCGGAATTGGCTTCTGTGGTTAAGGAAATGCAGTTAAGGCAAAGTAAGCTTTATGAAGTTTCAAATAAGATTAGCACTGACGCTAACGAAATCAATGTACCACCGATTTTTGTTGTTTTGGAAGAAATGGCAAGCTTAACTTTGGGCTTAGCACCAACTTCAAGACGAGTTAAAGATTTATACCGTGAATTAGAATTAATTGCTTTGCTTGGCAGAGAAAGCTTGATCAATTTGATTATTACCAGCCAAATTGCCAGAAATGATATTGTGCCTATTCCAATTCGTTCGCAGATGAATGTTAGAATTTTGCTAGGACGAATTGATAAAGCAACCGTTCAGTATTTGTTTCCGTCAATGATTGATGGCTTGTCTATCCCTATTGGTGGCTTAGGAACAGGAATAATTGAGATCAATGATGGTAAACATTACGGGATTGAACCACTTGCCATGCCGACAATAACCAAAGGAGAAGAATCGTGAAGGGGATAGACTTAATTAATAAGTTATTTGATAAATTAATTGCTTTGCTTGGCAAGATCAGCGTAATTTTGTTGATTGTTCTAGTAATTATGCTAATCGCACATTATTTTCTGAAATTTTATGGCAAGTCAATTTCTAAAACAATTGCTTTAGAACAAACATTAAAGCTTATGGAACCAGAAAAGCCAGATAAAATAATTGCGGCAGTTAATAAGGTAGTTTATTGGGCTGGTGTTAAATACCTTGATAATAAAGAGCGTGTGCAGATAATTGTTCCAACTAAACGCTGGTTTCAATTATCATCACAATTAGAAGTTAAAAAACGGATTAGGGAAATGCTTAGTTCAGAAGACTTCAGATTATTTTTAATGGATAATTTAGGCAATTATCGTTTCGTAAGTAGACCTGACTATTATCATAATCAGTTTGTTTTAACCGGTACGAGAATTTAATAGAAGCAAGGTGCCAGCTTTGTCCCTAAGACAAAAAGAATGGCACCTTGCATAATTTATAAATATTCTACTGTGTAAGTGTGCTAAGCACTGACATGATAACATTTGCTGGGCTTGTTATGGCAAATGTTAAAAGTGTGCAAACTGTGCAGAAGGGAATTATATGGCAGAGATTAGAGCTAGACAGTTTATGTACATGCAAGATTTTGATCATTTAAAGATAGATTTTACTGAACTAACCAATATTTTAACTAAGGCTAATATTCAAGAGTGGGCTTATATCATTCATGACCAAGATTTGGATCAAGATAATAAGCTAATTAGGAAACATCTACATGTGGTCTTAAAATATGCTAATCCGCAAATACTTTCTCATGTTGTAAGGATTTTTAATGATAAACCGCAATATTTAGAAGTTTGGCAAGGAAGAATCAGTAATGCTTATAGCTATCTAATTCATGCAACATTGGAAGCTAAAGATAAGTATCAATACGATCCTAATAGTGTGGTGGCTTCATTTGATTTTCCCGCAAGGATTGCTGAAATACAAAGCAGTGTTAACCAAAGTAAGTTAAATTCTAAAGTAGTGGCTAATTTCTTAACACAATATGCTAATGAAGAAATTGGTTATCAAGAATTAGCGGATATTATTGGTTTAGCTGAAGTTGCCAAAAGAAAAAGTGTGATTGACAATATTACCAAATTAATCGCGGACAAAAAGCATGAAGAATGGTTACATGAGTATCATGATCGCAAAGCAGAAACAATTTGGTTATGGGGCAGTGCAGGAGTTGGTAAAACACGTTATGCCAACAAGCTAGTTCGTGGCGAAAAAGTTGCTATTTTAGGTAGCAGTCGGGATTACTTTCAAGATTATCATGGTGAACACTATGTAATTCTAAATGATTTGCGTCCCAATGATTTTAGATATGCAGACTTATTAAGGCTACTAGATCCTTATGAGCATGATAAAGTAGCACCAAGACGCTATCATGACGTGAAATTGAATATTGAAATGTTGATTATTACTACTCCTTATAGTCCGTTTGAATTTTATCAACATGTGAGGATTGCTGATGAAAAAACAGATACCTTTGAACAGCTTAAACGGCGGATCCATGCAATTCATATTACACCTAAATTTATTGCGGAAGTTTTTCAAGATAATGAATCTGAATTTGAAAAATTATTTGGTAGTAAGTGAAACAATGAAAGAAGATGTAAAAATGTTTGGCAATGAGTTACTAAATGCTCGACAAATAGCAGAAAAGTTAGAAATTTCTAATACTTATTTTTTCAAATTAACTAAATTAGGTATGCCGTTTCACCGCATAACGCCAAGGGGTAGGAAATTTTATAACTATGATGAAGTGGTAAATTGGATCAGAAAGCGGTGATTATTGTGGTAAAATTTAAAGTAATCAAGGGTATGTTCTTCCTAAAAGTAAAAGGAGAATAAGCATGCCAATTAGTAAAATTAATAAAATTAATAAAGGAAAGAAAGCTTGTAAGTATCGAGTAAGAATACAACCAAGAGATGAGCATACTGGGAAAGTCATTCCTGTTCCTAGTCAAGTTGCTGACAATTATCGGGCAGCTGAGGCTTTATATGAAAAAATGTGGGTAGATTTTCGTTCTAATCCGCATGGCAATTATCAAGAACTGAATCAACCGTTAGTGCAATCATATAAGAGTTTTATTGAAAGTGAGCATAGATTAGGTAGATGGCAATCGGCAACTACTTATAAAGCATGGACTTATACAATTAGGCTATTAAAAGACTATTTTGGTGATAAAAAAGTAAAAGATATTACTGAAAATGATATTCGGCAATTTGCACGTAACTATGTTGAGAAGCATCATGCCAGTGTTGCTCCACATGCGACGATTGAACGACAGTTACAAAATATTAGATGTTATTTTAGTTCATTAGATAATATTGTTAAAAATCCTGTTCCTGTAAAAGTCTTGTATAAGTTTTTTCGTAATGATGAAATGACTGTACCAGATGAAAAATATGTTTTTTCTGATAAAGAAATCGTTTTAATTGTTACGGATATTAAGGAACGGTTGAAATCTACTAGACCTAATTACTGGTGTAGTCGCTTGGCAATCTGGATTGCTTTAGAGACAGGATTGCGACCGCAAGAAATTCAAGCTTTGAAATGGGCTAATTTGACTAAAGATCATGGTAAAGTAGTGTTTGAAATTAACGATTCTTGGAATAGCAAGGCAAAGAAGCTAAATGGTCATTTGAAAAGTAGACCTAAAGGGGCTAAAAGATTAACTTTGCCAATATCTGAAAACTTATATCAAACATTAATGATTTTTAGAGAAAAGCAAACAGATGTATTGCAAGAATATGGTTTAGATAATGAACAGGATTATATTTTATTAGCATTAACTACTTATAATTTATGTTCATTAGGGATGCCAATAGATCAACGTGGCTTAAATGACATGATGCGTAAAATCTGTAAAAAGATAGGCGTTAATAATCGTGGCTTGCGTGTTAGTATGTATACTTGTCGTCATACTATAGCAACTAAATTAGCTAATATTCCAAGTATGAGTTACCCTTGGGCAGCTTATCGGTTAGGACATTCACTAAAAACGTTTATGAAAGTTTATGTTCATGTTGACCAAGATAAGAACGAAGATATGTTAAATGTCGTTAGTTCACAGTTAGTCACACAAAATTAGATACAATAGTTGTAAATGCTAGAGTAGCAAGGCTTAAAAGGTTAATGTTACACTGGCAATCAGCATTTTTAAGAGTAATTCAAAGTAATCAACCTTGATTTATCAACGTTTATCGCAGATAAGTTAAGGTTGTTTTTTGTTAATAATAGATATTTAGCACCAAAAACGGCACCAGAAAATTTGCTTGGTATCACAAAATGTTTCAAGAAGTAAAATAGATGTTGATTTAGCAGGCTTTATGCCTGCTTTTTTGTGTGACTAGAATAATTTTGTTGTTAATAGATTTTGCGACACCTGATCTTACAATTTGTTTCGCAACAAGAAAAAATTCTCTGTAATAAGCAGAGAATCTTTTAAATTGGTATTAACATTAAAAATTATAATTTGGCGTAGTAAGTCAACAGTCGTATCATATTGCAAGTAAAGCCGAATTCGTTGTCGTACCAAGCATGAACTTTTGCCAGACAAGTACCATCACCAATATTAATTACTTCAGTCATTGTGGGATCGAAAATTGCACCATGAGTATCGTTAATTATGTCTGATGAAACAATTCCAGTATCATCATAACCAAAAGTTTCGTTATCTTGGGTAATTGTTTTAAAGATATTATTAATTTCTGTCGTAGTAACAGATTTGTTAAGAACAAGAGCAAGCTCAGTTAGTGAGCCGTCACGAACAGGCACTCGTTGAGCTTTTCCGGTTAGTTTGCCGTCAAGTTCAGGAATGACAAGACCAATTGCCTTAGCTGCACCACTAGAGTGGGGAATGATATTTTCAGTAGCAGCGCGATTGGCACGCTTATTTTTGCCTTGAGGACCGTCGGTTAAATTTTGTGAAGCTGTATAAGCATGAATTGTTGTGAGACTTCCAGCTTTAATACCAAAGTAATCATTCATTGGCTTAGCAAGTAATGCTACCGATTGTGTTGTACATGAGCCTGGTGAAATAATACGATCTGAACCGGTTAAGGTATTTTCATTAATACCGTAAACTGCGGTTGGAATTTTACCTGCAGGAGCAGAAATTAAAACCTTGTTAACACCAGCTTTAAGATGAGCGCTAGCTTTTTCCTTACTTGTATAAAAACCTGTTGATTCAAGAACTAGATCAACATCATCATTGGCAACCCAAGGAATTTTTTCCGCATCTTTTTCGGCATATACTGTATAATGCTTATCATTAACAATAATTCCTGAATTATCAGCTTGCACTTCTGCTGGAATATCACCGTGAATTGTATCGTGCTTTAATAAATAGGCGATCATATCTGGATCAGTTAAGTCATTGATTGCCACAACTTCAATTTCGGGATCATTTAATTCAAAAATTCTCCGAAATGCTAAGCGACCAATTCGGCCAAAGCCATTGATACCAATTTTAATTGACATTGCTTTACCTCCATAAAAATATTATTTGTTAACGATTTTTAGTATAGGAGGGTTTGGTAGTTTTGAATAATACTAAATAATGGTACCATTATCATTAAAAGTGATAGGTGATGAAATGAATTTTAATGATTTAAAAGTATTCCGCACGATTTATGAGGTTGGTTCATTAAATAAGGCAGCTCAGACTTTAGGGTATGCCCAATCTAATATCACAGCTAGATTGAAATTGATGGAGCAGGAATTAGATTCAACTCTGTTTGTTCGTATGCCTAAAGGAGTTCGGCCAACTGAAGCGGGTAATATTTTTTATAAAGCAGTTTTAAATATTCAAGCAGAGTTGGCGCAAGTGTCTGCTAAAATTAATCAGCGAAAAAAGATGCTACTAGGATCAGAAACTCTAATATCAGAAGTTCTAAGTCATAATAACGTTAATTATAGAAATTTTAGTAAAATTGTTGTTAAAAATCAGAATGATATTGTAAAGGAAGCTGCTAGTCATTTGTATGACATGGTAGTGACTTTTATAAATATGGATAATAGTCATATTTATAATTTAAATAAAGTTTGCCAAATCAGCACTAATTATGCGGTACAGAATCAGTCTGTTTTTAATGATAGAAGTGTTCCTATCTTGATTAATAGTGATCCAGAATGTGCCTTTAGAAAAAGAACTTTGAAAGATTTAATTGATAAAACAAGAGTATTTGAAGTTGATTCCTTGCAGGCAATTGAATTATTGGTTGAACAAGGAAAGGGAATAGCGTTGTTGCCAAGTAAGGCTATAGAAGAAAGGCACTTGGTTAAATTGCGTACGAACGACATTTTACTCAAATATTATTTATATCAAGCAAAGTAGATTAATCAGTAAGTATAATAAAGGTAAATATAGTATTAAAGTCCGTTGTATCAATTTTGATATGACGGGCTTTTTGCTTGTGTGGTCAGTCATACAAAGAAAAATAGGTTAGAAATTTATCATCATTAATTTTTTGGTACATGACGATATTATTTGCCTTCCAAGATAAATATACGATTTTAAACTTTTACCATGAATTTTACGAATAATATTTTATTTATAAATTAATGCTGATTTTTGTTTTGTTTAGTGTTAAAATAAAACAAAATTTATTATATTTTATAAGGAGAAATAAATTTGAAATTCAAAAAAATATTGACTAGCATTATCGCAAGTCTTGGCTTGATAGCAGGCAGTGGAATGATTATAAGTACAGCAAATAATTCGGTATATGCAGCGACAATTACGCATACTATTCCTCAAAAATTCCGTGGTGTTTGGTACCAAAAGGGGTATGATGGGATGTATTACATTGAAAACTATCGTGCAAATTCTGAAGCGTACTATGATACAAATACTAGGAAGCAAGATGTTTATTTTGAACCTGTATCTGTTAAAAAGATTAGCTCAAATAAATGTAAAGTATGGTCAGCATCTGAAAAGAATTATAAGACAACATTGACTTTGAAGCATATCACTTATAATGGTAAAAATTATAAGATGTTGGCTGTCAAAAAGGGAAATAATCCTGCATTATATTATTTCAACCATAAAATTAATCGCTTTTATTCTGCTAAACGTGGATTTATTAAATAAGCGGTGACAAAATTGTTAAACACTTTAAGCCCATTTGCTTAAAGTGTTTTTTTAGTGCAAAATCTGAATTTACGTAAAATTATGTCTGGTTAAAACAAATTAAAAAAACACGTTTCCAGAATATTATCTGAAAACGTGTTTTTAGTTTTTTTAAAATTATTCGCCTAAGTAAGCAAAGGCAACTTTTTCATCATAAACATGTAGCATTTTATCAAGGATGAAACGGCAAGCAAGGGCAACGGCGGCTGGGATGATAAGCCAAGCAATTAGTGCTAACAGCCAACTAATGCTGTTTGCGCCGGCATTAAGAGAAGCTAGTGGGCCAACGATTCCTACAAGACCAAAGCCAGCTGAAGCAGGGGTTCCACAAATGTGCCAGAGGGCAACTGGTAATGCGGAAATTGTTGAAGTGATGATGATTGGCAGCATAATAATTGGATGCCGGAATAAGTTAGGAATCATCATTTTCATAGCTCCAAGGGCAACGGCGATGGTCACGCCGGCCTTGTTAACTTTCCATGAGTGGACAACCAACACGATTGTGGTTGCAGCAACACCCATAGCAGCAGCACCAGCAGCGATTCCGTTAAGTTGGATTGCCATCCCAATGGCAACTGTTGAAACTGGAGTGACGATTAAGAGAGAGAACATCCATGAAATTAAGATACACATTAAGATTGGCTGCAGTTTGGTAAAGGAATCAATGATAGCACCTAAACCCGTTGTGATTTTACTGATAAATGGCAGGAGCAGGAAGCCAAGATAGGCGGAACCGCCGCCGACTATAATCGGACTCAGCACGACCTTAACGGAACCAAAGAGGTTACCGACCAGCATCGTTAGGAAAACGGCGATAGCAGCAGTAATCATTGTGTTAATTAAGTCGCCAGTACCAGATGAAATAAAAATTCCGGCTTGCTTCGTTGCTGGGTTGATTGCTTGGGCGTTAAATTGGGTAACGCCGGAACCGACGTAGGAAGCGCCAGCAACGATTGCGATGTCGATTGGTGCGAAATCAAATTGATAAGCGATTAAGGCACCGATTAAAAGTGGGGTTGCTACTTGAAAAACTAGTAAAACGTGAGTTAATCCAAGGGTAAAAGCATTGTTTCCACACAATTTTAGAAGGGCACTCAAAACGGCATTGGGTATTAGGCCGACAATAATTCCTGTTGCTGTCCCTGATAAAATTTTATTAAAAAATTCCTTTGCGGTAACTTTATTTTTTGTATTATTCATAGTGTTGTTCCTTAAAAATTAATTTTATTTGGCAAAACCGATGTTGTACCAAATTATGAGGCTAAATAATTAACCATATTTTTTGAAAATAATGAGTCTATTTTTAGAGCAACCTTACGCCCAAGTATTTAACGAATTTACCTTTCTTCATAATATTTACCTTCAATTCTTGTATTATTTTATTACAGTGGCATTTATATTTTTATAAATCATAGCAGCATTAAAATTAAAATACAATATATTTTTTAATTTATTTTTATTATATATTTTAGGATATAAATTTAAAACATTCTATTGATAAAATCATAGAATGTTTTTTTGTTTTAGTGTAAATTAGTATTAAATTATTTTTAATAAGTTAAAAATATTTAATGTAATTATAAGGAGATACAAGATGTTTAAAATTGTGGCTTATGGTGTTCGTGAAAATGAAGTGCCTTATTTTGAAAACTTAAACAAGTACAATTATGACTTACAGCTGGAAAGGGATTTGTTGACACATGACAATGTGGCAACTGCTAAGAATGCAGATGCCGTATTGTTAAGGGCTAATTGTATTGCTGACGCTGAGAACTTGACCATGTTTCATGATTGGGGAATTAAGTATGTTTTCACGAGGACAGTTGGCTTTAATCACATTGACTTAAAAACTTGTGCAAAATATCAGATGAAAGTGGCGCGGGTTCCAGCATATTCGCCATATGCGGTTGCCGAACTAGCACTAACTCTGGGAATGATGTTGTTTCGTCACCTTTCACTTGCGACAACTAGTACGAACAATGGTGATTTTCGAGTGGGTCCCGGTATGTTTTCTGGAGAAATTCATTCTGGGACTGTTGGCATAATTGGTACAGGACGAATTGGTGCTACCGAAGCTAAGCTTTACCATGGTTTTGGTGCTAAAGTTTTGGCATTTGACCCATATCCGAGTGATTATGCTAAACAATTTGCAACATTTGTCAGTCAGGATGAATTGCTCGCTAAGTCTGATATTGTTTCAATTCATGTGCCATATTTTCCTGGGCAAAATGATCGGCTGATTGATGCGGACTTTTTAAGTAAAATGAAACCGTCAGCGGTATTAGTTAATACAGCACGGACCCAATTAGCAGATTATGATGCCATTATTGCTGCTGTCAAAAATGGTACAATTGCTGGCTTTGCTTCAGATGTTTTACCTAATGAAACTAAGGTAATGGGACACAACTTTGAAGGAGAAATTACTGATGGCCAGGCTAAGGCCTTGGAAGAATTATATCCGAAAGTATTGCTCACGCCGCATATTGGTTCTTATACGAGTCCAGCCTTAACTGATATGATTGCTGTTAGTTATGAGAACTTTCATCAGGTTTTGCTGACAGGTAAGACTGATAATGATGTTAAATTAGATTAATAATTAAAAAGCACAGGTTTCTTAATAGGAAGCTTGTGCTTTTAGTTATTTGAAATGGTATTTTTCGATTTTACTTAGATATTTTTGGCGTCTAGCTAACGAAGAATTAGTAATACAGCCAAAGTGTAACCAATGCCGGTCTTGCATGCCCAGCTGGCGTAAAGTTTGATTAATAAAAATTTTTTTAATCGCGTTACCGCAAAATAAGCGAAGATAAAATTTTGGTGAAGTTGAGGTTGTTAGGACATAGGTATGCTTGATATTAGTTAATTCACCATGAATGCCGGTTTTAGAAACAGTGTGTGACAGTCCCGTTCCTTCTTTCATCACTTTGTCAATGAAACCTTTAAGCATGCCGGGAATACTATTCCACCAAAGAGGAGTAATAAAAATAATGGTTGTTGCTCCTTGTAACATTGTTAAATATTTTTTGACAAGTGGATCATGTGTACCACCTTCGTGGAATAAACGTAGTTCTTCTCGATCGTAAATTGGGTTAAAACCATCTTGGTAGAGATCAATTATGTTAAAGTCACGTTTGTTTTGAATGAGGTTTTCTTTGACGGCCGTTAAGACAGCATGATTAAAGCTTTTGTTGTATGGATGACAATAGACAATTAATGTTTTCATTTTACTTAGCTCCTTTAATTAATTGGGTTAATGTTGTTTGCACTAGCTGTTTATTGTAATCAGTGATGCCATTTTTAATTAGGAGCGAGTAACCTTGGATGAACGACCAGATTTGAATGAAGAAATCATGACTAGTAATATTGCTGTTTTGAGTAATTTGGTCAGTTAATTGAAGCATTTTGGTTAAAAAAGGAAATTCATGATCGTTATTTTTAAAGGCTAGGGTTGCATTATTATTGAAAAAGAGAAAGTCCATTGTGTTGGGATGCTCTTGCACCTGCTTAATAAAATAGTCGGCAATTTGTAAGAGTTGTTTTTCTGGTACATCACTGTGAAAGTCAATTTGGGCAATAAATTCTTGTGAAAGCCTAATAGTTGCCTGTTTAAACAGGTCATCCTTACTATTAAAGTGTTTGTAGAAAGCACCAGTCGTCAAGCCAATGGCAGCTGTTAATTTACGCAATGAGAGATTTTGAAAACCTTCTTGGTCAATAACTTTGATTGCTTTTTCTACTAATTGCTTTTCTGTTTCCTTCATATTTCATACCTCCTAATTTAGGTAACACTGTTATCTGATGCTTTAAAAACATGATAACGCCGTTATCTAAAAAGTACAAATAAATTTTGCGTAATAAAAAAAGCTTCCTTAAATAAGGAAGCTTAATTATTAAGACTAATCTTCAACTTTTTTAGCCTCGTTCATTGCTTTCATCAATGAAGGGTTCTTTGAGTGACAGTCTTTAATCATTTGCCAGTCTTTTTCGTCCAATTCAACAACGTATTTGCTCATAATAATTTTCCTTTCATTAAATATACAATTTAACTATAGCACTTTTCGCGATAATAGAAGAATAGTGTTCGCTACAATTTTTGCAATTGTGTTGCAAAATCAATTACTGTCTAGACCATTTGCTAGGTGCAAGCTTGATTAAGCAATAAAGGCAACGCTTGGTATAACGACATCCGATTTAAGAAAGCGCTTTTGTAAAATATTACAATTATTACATAATCGTTTCATCGAGTAATCAATTCTTAAAGCCTGAGAGATAGTTCTGTTATGGTTCTGACATTTTTACACTGTAGTATAGAGACAATCAAATTGAGTAAATCGTTTTTGATTTTCTTAGTTTGGGAAAGAAAAGGATATGAAATTTTTTTATTAAGGAGAGAAAATTTTTGAAGGTAAAATCTATCTTAGTTAAATCGGCAGCAGTAGCAGCATTATCAGTTTCAGGTGCAGTAGTGATGAATAGTGCGAAAACAAGTACAGTTCACGCAGCAACAGTTGCTAATGATGCAGCAGTTGTTACAGTAAACTACGTTGACGGTAACTCGATTCACGTTTGGAATGATTACGAGAATCCAGTAGCTACCGGTCAAGTTTTACCAAGTAATTCTTCTTGGAAGGTTATCAGAACCGCTTATGATGCTCAAGGCAATAAATGGTACGACCTTGGTAAGAATCAATGGGTTAGAGCTGAATATGTTAACAAAGGCTACTACCCAGCTCAAAATACCCAAGAACAAGTTCAAGCAACTAGTACAAATAATGAAGTAGCTAACACTAATAACGCAGCTGCTACTCAAACTGTTGCTACAACTACTTCAGATTCAGAATCCAGTGCCAAGGCATGGATTGCTGGTCGTGAATCTGGTGGCTCATACAGTGCACAAAATGGCCAATACATCGGTAAATACCAACTTTCTTCTTCATACCTTAACGGCGATTATTCTGCCGCTAATCAAGAACGAGTTGCAGATAATTATGTTGCTAGCCGTTACGGCTCATGGACAGCTGCTAAAGCTTTCTGGCAAGCAAATGGCTGGTACTAATTTCTAAACTACCAATATCAAAAAATTGAATAATTAAAAAATAGGCGCTAATCATTTTTGACTAGCGCCTATTTACTAAAGTTTTTTAACTTAATGGCTTTTTATTAGTAATAATAATTCCTGAAATTAACAGTAGAACACCTAAAACTGTGTAAGCAATAAAGATTGGTGTCCAAGAATGAAATAATCCTTGCAAATAGCCTGATAATGCAGGACCGATTGCTGCTAAGAGATAGCCGAATGATTGAGCTGTCCCTGATAATTGTGCTGTTTGCCTAAAGTTAGCTGACTTCTTTTGGAAAAAGATAACGCAGAGGCTGAAGGCTGAACCAGAACCGATTCCTAAAATAACGGCTAAAATTGCATTGGCAGTAAAATTACCGGGGAATAGTAGTAAGAGACCAGCTCCAACAGCGAATCCACCACCAACGATACTTGAAGCAATTATCCTCCCAACCTTTTTACGGGCAATAATTGGTGTCAATAAGGACATTGGCATACCACATAACTGGAATAGGGTTGCCAGAATCCCGGCAGTTGTGACGCTAAAGCCAGTGCTGGTCCAAAAGCTTGGCAGCCAGGTCATCATTGAATAGTAGAGCAGCGACTGTGTACCAAAGAAGAAGGTAATCAGCCAGGTTAATTGATAATGACTAATCGAAGTAACTTTATTTTTGGTGGTTACTTGGGCATGATGCGGCTTAGGAATTACCCGAACGACAACTGCCCATAGTAGAAAGCCAGCAAGACCAACTAAGCTAAAGATTGCTAGTGTGGAAGGCAAGTTGATTTTTTTAACTAATGGCGCTGCAAGTCCAGTTCCTAAAGATGCGACTGATCCCATAGTAAAAGTGTAAAGGCTGGTAAACAGTGTTGCCTTGGTTGGGAAATATTCCTGAATAACTGCCGGTAAGAGAACATTACCGCCGGAAATACCGATCCCAATTAATACTGTCCCTAGTAATAAGAAGAAGCTACTGGGAAAGACCCGCAAGTAGCCGCCAATTGCAAGGATTAAAAGTGTAAAAAATAGCACCTTTGCATTACCTTGTTTAATACCAAGGTGAGCAATAATTGGCGATAACAGGGCAAACATAATTAACGGAATAGTAGTTAGCCACCCGCTCATACTTGACGCCAGGCCAATTTCGCTGTGCAGCCAAGGCAAGATTGGTGGGATCATTGTGATAGGCAGTCGTAGATTAGCCGCAATAAGCAAAATCCCTGTACCAATTAAAAAATTTTTCTTTTTCACATTAACACGTTCTTTCAATTTCTTTATTTGTTAAAAGTACCAAATAATAACTTTAATGGAAAAATAATTATTTGGCAAATCGCCTGTTTTAACTAAAAAAGTGAAATTAAATTAATTGGCATTAACTACTAATAAGTTTTAAAATTACAGTTAAACTCATAAAGAGATATTGAACTATCGACTATCGAGGAAAATAAATGAAGAAAAACAAATTTGTACTCGCTTTAATTAGTATTACTTTATTGATGATTTGTATGGTGGAAGTACAGACAAGTACAGAACCTGTAATAGCAGCAACTCAAGGCTATGTTAAAGTCAAGGCAAAGAAAAAAGTCCGGCTTTATTGGGCATCAGGTAAGCATTCTAATTATTATGCTTTGCCTAAGCATCGTTATTCGTATAGTGCCAAAAGTCGAATAGGTAAAAAGCGACGGTCTGCTTATAAAATTGGTAATAATGCGCACTGGATTTTAGCTAAAGATGTGAATACAGTCAAGAAAGCTAAAGCAGCTACATACACTAAGGCGAAAATGGTTCTGCCACGTGGATATAATAGAACGGAACTGCTTAAGGCATATGAAGGTAAGCCCAGCAGCAGTTTTATTGCTGCCTGCATGCAGGGGATGAAGGATAATACTTTTAGCCGCAATAATCTTGCTGAAAGTAAGGCAGATAATGAGACACAGGTTGACCTAGCTAATATTACGCCGGACCAATTAATGACTTTATCAGACTTCTCACTTAGGTTAATTAATCAAGCACGTGATAACTTGGGCTTAAAGCCTTGGGTTGATAGTGTGGGGACGCAAAAGTTGGCTCAGGCGATTTCTACCGAATATGAACAAAATGGTAAGACAATTAAGGATGGGCATTATGTGCCGGGAATTGTTAAAGCTTGCCAAGCCAATGGCCTAAATTTGGATGATAATTATGTTGAAGATATGGCCGGTTTTTATAACCAGAAGCAAACACTGTCAATGACTGAACTGAAGAAGAGTATTTACTTTGGCATTAAGCAGATGATGTTTGGTTATGTCGGCAGTGGTGAGAGTGATCGCGGTAAGCGTAGTTACTACCAAGAATGGGAACATGCTGGCGATTTGTTTAATACGCAGGGGTCGCTCCATGATGGCGATTATAATTATTTCGGTTTTAGTGTATCGCGAACAGATGATATTTGTTCGTTACACTTTATCAGTGTGCCGACCTATGTTGTTAAAGATAAGAAGTATAATTTAAGTTTTAAGCCATAATTTCAGATTCAAAAAAGGCAGCTTACTATGATTGTAAGCTGCTTTTTTTATTGCTTATAATGTTTAAAACACAAATTTGGCAAAAGCTTTGCTGATACCATCATCGTTATTTGAACTGGTAACATAATCAGCTTGTTCTTTCGCTTGCTCGCTGCCGTTGCCCATGCAGACACTGGTACCGGCAAAATTAAACATGGAAATATCATTGCGTTCATCGCCCAGTGCCATGACCTCGCTAGCTTCAATTTTTAATGCTGCACAAAGTTCTTTTAGACCGTTGCCCTTGTTAACCTTGGGATTAAGCAGCTCGATAAAGTGTGGATCAGAACGAATAACATAGAGATCCTTATTGAACTCTGCTGTGATACTTTCTTGATAGCGGTCGAGTAGTTCAGGATCACCAACAAAGCAGCCTTTGGCAACGGAAAAATCGTCTGGCATTTCATCTGGTGTACGAACGTATAGTGGAGCCGTATTTTCATACGCTTGAAGATAAACCACAAAGTCGATGTTGTGATCGGCAGTAATAATATGTGAATCCTCATCAACAACGTTGAATGGTAATTTATGAGCTAACGCAAATGCGGTCATTTTGCGATAAAGTTCGTTATTAACCATATCCTTGGTAATAATTTTACCATCAGCGTTGCGGGTAATTGCTCCGTTTAAGGTAACGGCATATTGCTCAGGACCATTAACACCTAATTCTGTCATGTAGGGCTGAAGGCCAGCAATTGGCCGCCCAGAGCAAAGGACAATTTTGATATTTTGCTTGAGAGCTTTAGTAATTACCTCTTTAGTGCTGGCTAAAATCTGCCCATCTGAATTTAACAAAGTACCGTCAGTGTCGATTGCAATTAGTTTAATTGCCATAATATTTCCTCCTAGCTATTGCGATAATTACTATCATTATACTAAAATTAAATTATTAATCATAGTGGAGGAAAAGAATGCCAATTTATATTCGCTTAGCGCAAAACGCTGATCTATCAGCAATTATGCCAATTATTAATCAAGCAAAAAAGTTGTTGAAACAGGATGGCAGCCCGCAATGGCAAGACGGTCATCCCAATGAGCAAATGTTTCAAGATGATATTATTCAACAGCGCGCATACGTCTTAATTGTTGACCAAGAAGTTGCCGGCGTTGCGGTCTTGCAAACTACCCCTGATCCTAATTATGTTGATATTGCAGGTGCTTGGCAAAATACAACAACTGCATATGCGACAATTCATCGAATTGCAATTTCTGATAAATATCGGGGGCAACATTTGGGCGCAATTTTTATTTCCAATTTATTGTCGCGAGGACTGTTTTTGGGATTTCATAATTTTCGCATTGATACACACGCGATGAATAAGAGAATGCAGAGCTTAATTAAGAAGTCAGGCTTCCACTATCGCGGTGTAATTCATGTTGATCCAACACCAGATGGTGCCAGATACGCGTACGAGTTAAACTTATAGCAAGAAAATAAAATTTATACTTGACTTAAGTGTCATATTTCTCTATACTTATTAATGTTGAGTGACAAGTAAAAGCTCAAGTGTTTGGGTTATAGCCAAGCGGTAAGGCACTAGTTTTTGGTACTAGTATGCGCTGGTTCGAATCCAGCTAACCCAATAGATGTAATTAGTCTTAATGTCAACTAGCTTCAAGCGTTGGTGTTAAGGCTTTTTTTGTTGTTAGGAATTAGATAAAATTAGCTGTAATTTTAAGAATCGGTGCAAAATTCGGTGCAAAATTTTAGGCAAAGGTAGATTAATCAAAATATTCTAAAATTGGTCTAAACGTAAAAAAGTGACCCGAAAAATTCTATAATAATTGTGTTCAGTAATTTAAATCTATTAGCTTAGATACCTCAAGAAAGCCTTAATAGCGGGCTTTCTTTTTGTTTGCCATTTATTTAAGTTAACCAGTTTTTAGTAAAAAAGTGCGGTGCAAAATTTTAAGAATCGGTGCAAAGTTTTCAGTATTGATTGTGTAATAGATTGGGATAATCAGATTTAATTAATATGTAGGTACAAAATTTGGTGCATCCCTTTAGGGCGTTAAATTGTTTACAGGGGGGTCGGTGATTTACCGACCTCCTTTAGTTTAACAATACCGTAATGATTTATGACGGCATCAAAAAATCCTCTGCGTTAACAGAGGATCATTTTAATGACTGCCTAAAATGACTGGTTTTAGGACTTATGAGGCTTAAAGCCTTGCTACATTTTATGGTTTCATTTTACGTGGAATTATTAGTATTGTCAATGTATAAAATTCTGGTAAAATGACAAATGGAATTACCTGAAATCCGACTAATTTCAATAATGATAATTCTAGGAGGCGAGAAGCCTTGCGAAATTTTATAATTGGCGTTGTGTCTGGTATACTCGTCAATGTTATTTCTGAACTAATTTTAGATTATCTCAAAAATCATAGTAAGAAATAATCTTTAAAGGGGAGCGTGTGGGTAATACCACTGTTCTCTTTTATTATAGCAGGTTTAATCGTCTGAGATACTAATCCTTGTTTTGAATTAGCAAAGTAATTTACATAAATGAGTTTAACAATGGTATTAAAAAATCCTCTGCATTAGCAGAGGATCATTTTAATGACTGCCTAAAGTAACCAGCTTTAGGACTTTTTGGAGTTTCAACCCCAGTGCATCATTCACTCTATCATTCTACAATATTTTAAGTCATTGTCAACGGATAAAATTCTGGTAAAATGACAAATGGAATTATCTGAGATTTAACCACTCTTAATTATGGTAATTCTAGGAGGCGAAACTCTAGTGCATTCATTCTTGATTGGCTTGGTATCTGGGATATTAGCCAATGTTATTGCTGACATGATTGTCGATTATATAAGACGTCATCATAAGCTATAACTGTTTAAAAGGGAGCGTGTGGATAATACCACTGCTCTCTTTTTATTATAACAGAATTATTACTTAAAATTGCTTTCTTTAAGATACTTGCCGCTATCAACGCAATAATAACTGTTCCCGTTAATTGTAACAGTTGGTCCTAAGATAACGAATGAACGATTTTTCTTTAATGACTTCTTTTGCACTTTTTTACCAAATTGATTGTAGACATAAGCATTATGACGTAATTTTTTAACTGTAAATTGCGGCTGCTTATCAGCTTGATACATCACATAAGTATTAGTAGGACACTGGGCATTAGGCTTATTATATAAATTTTGTAATTCATTAGTAGTATAAGTTTTGCCTTTTGGCTGATTGACAGTTCCTGAACCAACTGCTTGAATATGGTCTTTGCCACTGCCAAGGCTGGCATCAGGATAAATTCGGTGTTGACCTAACTTTAAAATAAAGCCATTAGGGTCACCGGTATTTTTGAGCATGTCTTGAATTAAATCAGTTCGATTAAAATTATTATGAATGATGCGGTTAGTGTCAAAGTTAGTGAGGTCTAACTTGACTAGACTGGTATCATCTTGGAAAGTAAAGCGATTATGTGTGACTTTTTTCGTGTTAAAACTAGATAAATTAATGGTTCGTAAGTTCTTAGCACCCTTGAACATACCACTCATGCGCCGTAATTTTTTCGTATTAAAACTAGATAAATCAAGGTCGGTTAAACTAGTTGCACCATTAAACATGTCGGTCATATCAGTTACATTCTTAGTATTAAAATTACTCAAATCAACACTAGTTAAATTTGGAGTGTTTTGAAACATTCTAGTCATGTTAGTAACTTTACTGGTATCAAAATTGTGTAAATCAATTTGACTTAATCCAACACCGAGAAACATTTGATCCATATCAGTCACGTTTTTGGTATTAAAACTTGAAAGATTTAGTTTGGTTAAGTTAATATCGTTAGCAAATAATCCTTCCATATTAGTAACTTTACTTGTATCAAAGCTTGAAAGGTCAAGTTCGGTCAAATTTGGATCACTTTCAAAGACCAGTAACATGCGGTTAACGTTCTTAGTATTGAAGTTGCGCAAGTCCAATTTAGTTAAAGCAGTATCACGTTCAAACATGGCGCTAATATCAGTTGCTTTAGCAGTATCCAGTTTGCTGGCGTCAATTGCCGTTAACTTAGGATTATTACTGAGCATCCCGTTAAAGTCAGTCACGTTATGCGTATCTAAATTACCTAATTCCAGTTTAGTTAGTTCCTTATTATTAGCAATCATATTGCGCATTTGTGTAACTTTACTAGTATTGAAATTGCTGAGGTTAAGTGTAGTTGCCCCAGTTCCTGAAAACATGTTGTTCATGTTAGTCACGTTGCTAGTATTGAAGTTAGCAACATTTAGACTAGTAACTTTGGGTGTGAAATCGAACATGCCCTCCATATTAGTAACTTTAGCTGTATTAAATTTGCTGAGATCAAGGTTAGTTAAATTATTGTCGCCGGCAAACATCCAACCCATGTCAGTCACGTTACTGGTATCAAAATTACTTAAGTCAAGACTGCGCAAATTATTATCTTCTTTAAATAAAAAGTGCATATCAGTCACACCGCTAGTATCAACTTTGTTTAAGCCGGCAATGTCTTCTAGGCCTTCAAGTCCACAGAAGAGGTAACGCGAATTTGCCGGTAATTTAATTTGGTCAGTAAAGACAATGTGCTTAAGTGAGCTGTCGCTGTAAACTTGTTCCTCAGTATCTTCGTCCCCAAATTTGTTACGGTTAGTGACAATTGCTGCTAATTGTTCAGTTCCTAACTGATTGCCGTTCTTACCAGCGCTAATGGTTAATGTTTGTGAGTTTTTATTGTATGTCCAACTGCAGTCTCCATCGCTCCCAGTAGTAATCTGCTTGTCAGTTTGAACGGTTGAAGCTTGATTATCAGAAGCTGCAGCACTAACGGTGTTCTGTGTGCCAGTTAAGATAGCTGTACTAATTGCGATTGCATTGAATAGTAATAATTGCTTCTTGCTTTTTGAAAAATGCTTTTTCTTCATGTCAGTCTCCTAGATTAGTTCTTAATTACCAACATTTTAATTGCTTAGTTATTAAAAGTTAATTAGGATCAAGCAAACTTTATTTTTATTTAAAAGTGACTGCGATAGGTTTAAGATAGTTTTGGTAATTTATTAACTGATTAATAAGGGTGCGACAAAGATTATGACTACTATTAAAAATAAGACAATTGTGTTTGGTCATCGTGGTTATCCCGCAAAATTTGCAGAAAATTCGCTTGCGGGTTTTCGTAATGCGGTTGAAAATAGTGCTGAAGGGGTTGAATTTGACGTTCAATTAACTAAAGACGGTGTTCCGGTTGTGATGCATGATGAACGGATTGATCGCACAACTGACGGCAAAGGCTATCTGAAAGATTTTACGTTACAGCAATTACGGCAGGTGCATTTGGCTAATGGTGAACCGGTGCCAGAACTGCGTGAATTGTTTGACTTACTGAGTGGCAAAGATATTCTGATTAATTTGGAATTTAAAACCGGAATTATTCATTATCCAGGAATTGAAAAGACGGTTCTCTCTTTGGCCAAGCAGTATCAGTTTGTTCATCCGCTTATTTATTCATCCTTTGATTATGTTACTTTGAAGAATTGCCAAGAAATTGACCCGAATCAGACTTATTGTTATTTGCTGGATCAGGACGTTACCAATGCAGCTAAGTTAATTAAGGAAAATCATTTTGCTGGAATTCATCCAAAGGAATTGATCCCTTCACAGGAGGAGATAATTCAGCGGATTTGGACGGTTGATGATCCAGAAGTTGCCCAAGAATACTTTCGGCGTCATGTTGCGGGAATTTTTACTAATAATTACCCATTGATGACTAAGTTACGCGATCAGGTACAGGGATTAGAATAATAAATTAGTTAAAAATTAAAAAATAATTGTAGAAAAATGATGATATTAATTGTATAATTTATTCAAATAAAAAAAGAAAGTTTGGTGAAATTATATGGTTAAATTAATTAATTACATGAAAAAAGGCTTAGCTGATGCTCCTTCAAATCCAATTTTGAAGTTTTCTGATTATGCCAGCAAGATTCCGGATGTTGTGAAGTTCACGTTGGGTGAACCTGACTTTAACACGCCGGATCATATTAAAGAAGCTGCTAAGAAGAGCATTGATGATAACCATTCTCACTATGCACCGTCTAACGGTACAATGGGACTCAGAACGGCAGCAAGTCAGTTTTTGGCTCAAAAATACGGGCAAAAGTATGACCCAGCTACTGAAGTATTAGTAACTAATGGGGTAACAGAGTCAATTTTTGATGCAGAAATGGCTTGTTTGAATCCCGGAGATGTAATAATTGTTCCAACGCCAGTTTTTTCACTGTATATGACTGATGAAACTGTCATCGGGACAGGTGTTAAAATCGTTGAAATTGATACTTCTGCTGATGACTTTAAGTTGACGCCAGCCAAATTGCAAAAAGCCCTTGATGAATATGGTGACAAAGTTCGGATGCTCATCATGAATTATCCGAGCAACCCGACAGGTGCAATGTACAGCCAGGAAGAGCTTGATGCCTTGGCTGATGTTGTTCGTGACAAGCCAATTTTTGTTATTTGTGATGAAATTTATAGTGAACTGAATTATGACCAACCTCACGCTTCAATGGAAAAGAGCCTGCATGACCAAGTAATCTTGATGAATGGGGTCTCCAAGTCTTGGGCAATGACTGGTTATCGGATTGGGATTGTTTGTGCGCCGAAAGATATTTTGGAACAAATTGCTAAGGTTCACCAAGCAGTGAACACAACTGAACCGACACCAATGCAGGATGCTGCCGAAGAAGCCTTTAAGAATGGAATGGATGATGCATTGCCAATGAAGGCAGAGTTCTTGAAGCGGCGCGATGTGCTGTATAATGGCTTAACCAAGATTGGCTTTGAATGTGTTAAACCTGATGGTGCATTCTACATTTTTGCTAAAATTCCAGATGGCCTTGAACAAGATGATGAAAAGTTCATCTATGAATTGGTTGATAAGGCTCGTGTCGCCGTAACTGCTGGTTCATGTTTTGCTAAAGGCGGCAAGGGCTGGATTAGATTTTCTTATGCGGTTTCAATGGAAACAATTAATGAAGGTCTGAAGCGGCTGGAGAAGTTTGTCAAAGAAAATAAGAAATAAAATTTTGGCAATTTTCACTTGCAATTACGCACGTTTTTCGGTAATATAATTAACGTGCGTTATGGAGGAATAGCGAAGTGGCTAAACGCGGCGGTCTGTAAAACCGCTCTCTCTGAGTTCGGCGGTTCGAATCCACCTTCCTCCATTTATTGGGTTATAGCCAAGCGGTAAGGCACTAGTTTTTGGTACTAGTATGCGCTGGTTCGAATCCAGCTAACCCAATAGTTCTTTAAGAACACCCAACCCGAAAAGAAGCAACTTCTTAATTGAAGTTGCTTCTTTTTTGTAATAAAAAATATCCAGCCATTGGACTGGATACCTTATTTTAATTATTAAAAGTTGGCGCGCTTAATGTAGTGGTTGTTATCAACGATAAAGTAGCGTTGACCCTTGATTAAGACAGAACTGCCGTAAGTGCGGATACTAGTATTAGCAGGTAGTACTTGATGACCGACACGTTTGCCGTATTTATTATATAGGTAGGAATTGCGCACTAGCGTCCGTTTTGTACCATCAATGTTAGCTGCCAAAACACGCTTATGACCGTGGTCAAATTCGTAGTACTTTTTGCCGTTAATGGTCTCACTAATAGCGGCATAGCACTTAGTACCAATCTTTAAAACTAATTTGTTGGTCCGTTGACCATCTTGGTCGTAAATGTAGGCTTTGTGCTTGAGAACACCGTTAATAACTAAGCCGTTAACATCACCGGGACGCTGCGGCGTTGGTTTACCTTCGACAAAGTTATCCTTCTTAACGTATTGATTCTGGTCAATTAAGTAGTATTCAGTGCCATTAATAGTAACAGGGTCACCAAAAGTAGGGATGTACTGGTCTTTAACCAAAACAATCGGCAGACCTTGGTCGCCATTTTGGTCGTAAATATAAGAATTACGGCCAAGTTCGCGAGTTTGTCGTTCAATGTTTCCCGCAGCAATGTACAATTGATTCTTCAAATTGTAAAACTTCCGGTTATTGATTAGGGTTGTACCATAAGTTTCAACCGTTGAACCAGCATTCATTGTAATATCGTTGGCCCGTTTGCCGTCTTGATCGTATAAGAAGGCATTGTGAACTAACGTCTTTTCTTCGGGATCAAATGATTCCGTTAATTTTTGACGAACAACAGGTTTTGCGTCAGTGTCAGTCGTCTTAGCTGCACTGGTTACTTCAGCCTTAGGTGTAGTTGTTTCTGGCGTCTTAGTTTCTGTTTTTGCTGGTGCAGCTGCTTCAGTGGTCGTGGCGTGAGCCGTCTCTTTATTAAGACCCATTAGGCCAGAGGTAAGTGCCAAGCCGATTAAGCCAAATTTGATAATATTTTTACTTGAAGAATTATCATAGCCAGTTAATTGTGTGTGGTTATGTTTCATGTAAAACCCAACCTTTCTAAAATTTATTTAATAATCTTGTGTTATTTTTCTAAAATACACTTCCATTCTACCCTAAAATGTTGATTTTCTCGAATATTTTTTGTTAAAAATAATTTGCTTAATATGGCGTAAGCCTCCTAAAATAAAGGAGAAGTAATGAGTAAAATTTACTTTTTAACTACAGACCTTGAAAAAATAGTACAATAATAGCTAGTTTACTGTTCACTTAGAAAGGGATTTTTATGCCGAGACTAATTAAAGTGGGAGCTGGTGGCCGTGAAATCAGCTGGCATGAGGCGCTGAAGGATTTACGCGCTGATGATGTAATGTTTTTGGAGCCCGGATTTTATGAGCTGCCGCAGGGAATTACCTTAGCAGACATTACCATTAAGGGAACTGGCAGTTTGCCGGAAGATACGACTATTTTGGGTTATGTGAATGTTGCTGCCGACAGCCGGTTCGTTAATTTGGAAAATTTATGTCTGAATACGAATAATGATAATAATACTTTGTTTGTGCCTGCTGAGGCCAACACTTACCTTAGTTTGCGCAACTGTGTGATTAAGGGCTTTGGCAATGATACGGCAGCAATTGCGGCTAACGGCAAGATTACTTTGGAGCTTTATTCAACTAAGGTCATGAATGGTTCGGTGTCCTTGTTTGCAGATGCCGATTTTCGCTTGGAAATGAACGATTCTTCGATTGAAAATGTGGCTGAAGAATTTGGTGTTTTGGCACTTGAAGGTCACGGGACGGCGATAATTAATAATTCGCGGATTCACGGCAGTATTGATACCTTTGTCAAAACGAATGCCGAAGTAAATATGAATAATTCAGTTGCCGATACGATTTTATTGCAGGGCAAAACGTGGCTGAATATGTTAAACAGCAAGGTCTTGTCTGATGATGATGCCTGCATGTATATTACGGACGACTCGTGGGTCAATATTGTTGATAGCTTTTTTACCGGTGGGATATATCTGGATAAAAAGCCGCACGTAATTATTCAAAATAGTCAACTGAACCGAATAATCGCGGTGAATGATACCCAGATTACACTGATTAACTCCGTGATTTTAAATCACGCCGACTTTCAAGATGAGGCAAGTTGTGTGGCGCGGCGTGTAACCTTTAATGGCGGTATTGAGTACCAATATTTTTTGGCATTGGGCGATCATGCGCAGATTGAAGGTCATGACCTAGTCTTTAACCCTAATGGTGCAAGTCTAGCTGTTCAAGATAGTGCGCAAATGCGGGTTAGTGTGGTGGCTTCAAGTGAGGAATTGCTTCCAGTTGAATGCAGTTCAAAGGCCAATGTCAATATTTTAGGAATTAAGTGGACCGCTAAGAAAAAGTCGTAATCAATCTAGCCATTTTTGTTTGTGCAAATTAGACCAATTTAGATTATAATGGAAGGACACATTTGGAGGAGTGCGCCATGGAAGAACCAATGTACATCAAAATTCATAATCAAATTAAGCGTGATATTGAAAACCATGTTTATCGGGTTGGCAGTCGGATCCCTGCAGAACGACAGTTAGCATTGAAGTTCGGCGTATCCCGCATGACACTGCGGCAGGCAATCAAAACGTTAGAGGACGAGGGCATTTTGGAGCGGCGCCTTGGCAGTGGTACTTATGTAGCCAGTCAGAAGGTGCAGGAAAAAATGTCGGGGATTATGTCATTTACCGAGATTACACATGCCAATGGTCAGACACCATCAAGCAAGCTGATTTCTTATCATGTTGGCAAACCGTCTTTATCAGAAAAAGAGCGGTTGAAGTTGGACGATAGTGAAGAAATTTTGCGGATGGAACGGATTCGTTATGCCGATGATGTGCCAATTTGTTATGAAGTGGTTACCATTCCCCATCGTTTGATTCAAAAGATGTCTAAATCTGATATTTCTTCTCACTTATACCAAACTTTGGCAAAAAGTGGCTATGAAGTTGGTCGGGTAACTGAGCATATTTCTGCAGCTGTTGCTAACGAAAATGCGGCAAGATTGCTTGATGCGCGTAAGGGTGAGGCCTTAATTACTAGGCTGCAGGTAACCGAATTGACTACGGGCGAGCCGTTTGAGTATACCCGGGCTAGTTATATTGCCGATCGTTTCGAATTTACTTTTTCAAAATAAAAACACTGAATTAAGTTGTTAATTCAGTGTTTTTTTGTTAGTTATTTTAAATCCGCCTTAATTTTACTGGTTGAAATCCCGGGAGTCCGCGGTAAGTAAACCACTTGGCAATATGGTTTTAGAAAATCAAATTTACCTTGCCAGTCGCTGCCCATGACAAAGGTATCAATGTCATATTTTTGAATGTCGCTGATTTTTTGGTCCCAACCGTCTTCAGGGATGACTTCGTCTACATAGCGAATTGCTTCCAAAATATATTTGCGCTCGGCATAATTGTTGTAAGATTCCTTGTGCTTTTGGAGCTGATTAAATTCATCAGTTGAAAGACCAACAATTAAGTAGTCGCCCATTTCTTTTGCCCGTTTGAGCAGCCGGATGTGGCCGTAATGCAATAGATCGAATGTGCCGTAAGTTATAATTTTTTTCATTTTGTCATGCTCCTATTATCCAGCTACCTTAATTGTAACAATATTATAGTATAAAAGTTAAAACTTATCCCGCAAGGTCTAATTGTTTGCTAAAATAGGATTAGAAAATGCTCTAGGAGGCTGACAATTGAGTAAAGTAAACGTTTTAGGGGTCGACTTTGATAATAAAAGTTTTACCCAATTTAAAAATGAATTTGTTGGTCGGATTAATGCCCATCAATCAACGTTTGTTGTTACTGCTAATCCCGAAATTGTGATGGCAGCGAACGAAAATCCTGAATTTATGAAAATTTTGAATTTTGATGCTGACTATATTACTCCTGATGGGATTGGGATTGTTAAGGCAGCTAAGATGTTACATACACCGCTTAAGGAACGGGTAACGGGTTATGATTTATTCACATGGCTGATGAAATTGGCTAATGAGCGCAATTTGCGGGTTTACCTAATTGGTGCTAAACCTCACGTGATTCATGCTGTCCAAGAAAAAATCGCCCGTGATTATTCTGGCATTCAGTTAGTTGGTGCCGAAGATGGCTATTTTAATGAGGATTTGGAAGTGATGGCTTACCAAATTGAACGCACGGAACCTGACTTAGTGTTTGCTGCCTTAGGCTCACCGCGCCAGGAGCAATTATTGGCAATATTACGGAAGAACCTGTTGCCAGCACTAATGATGGGCGTTGGCGGTAGCTTTGATGTCTTTTCAGGAGCTGTTAAGCGGGCACCGCAATTTTGGCAGCAAGTACATCTTGAATGGTTCTATCGTTTGGTCAAAAATCCGAGCCGCTTTAAGAGAATGATGGTTTTGCCTAAATTTGTCCACGAAGTTCACGAAGAAAAAAGGAAATAACGTAACATGAAAGTTTTGCACGTCAATGCTGGCTTGGAAGCTGGCGGGGGACTGACACATATTGTTAACTTATTAAAGGAAGCCAAAAAGGAGGGCGAAGATTTTTCTTTGCTTTGCCTCGCTGAAGGTCCGGTTGCTCGCGCTGCCCGTGAAGCACATCTGCAAGTAGCAGTATTAGGAATTAATAGTCGTTACGATTTAGCTAGTTTAGGCAAATTAGCGGCTTTTATTAATAATGGTAATTACGATATTGTCCATACTCATGGTGCCCGAGCTAACTTATTTGTGTCCCTACTTCGGCGTAAGCTCAGTGCCAAGTGGTGCGTGACGGTCCATTCGGATCCCTACCTTGACTTTGCAGACCGTGGCATCTTAGGGAAGCTTTTTACTGCCGCTAATGTTTATGCGCTTAAAAAAAGCGACTGTGTCTTTGCCGTGACGAAGAACTTCGCTAATTTGCTTATCCAGAAGGCACATGTCGATCAGAATAAGGTGCATGTTATCTATAATGGCATTTTCTTTCATCAAGATAGTCAAATCCCAGCAAAATATCCCGAGCCAACTTTTAATCTAATTAATGTTGCTCGTGTTGAAAAAGTTAAGGGGCAAGCTCTGCTACTGCACGCTTTAAAAAATCTGGATAATGCCAATGTTCACCTGTATATTGCTGGGGATGGTTCGCAAATGGCGGCACTCAAAGATTTGGTGCAAAAGCTGGATTTGGGACCGCAGGTGACCTTTCAGGGCTTCATGACGCAAAAGCAGCTGCAGAATTTATACCGGCGTATGGATTTGGCGGTTTTGACTTCGTATTCAGAAAGCTTCCCGCTGGTTCTGCTCGAGGCCTGTGATAACCTAGTGCCACTGTTGTCCACAGATGTTGGGGATATTAAAATGATGATTCCAGATAAAGACAGCGGCTTTGTGGCTAAGGTGGGAGATGTTACTTCAATTACGAATGCGTTGCGTAAGGCAGTTGCTACACCAAAAAACGAATTAGAAGAAATGGCAGTCCGCGAAAAAACTTATATTACCGAACATTTTTCTGTTGCTAACCAGTTAGAAACTATTATTCAAGAATATCAAGCAATAATTAAGCGCTAAAAACTGTTGCTTATAATCATATGAATGTCTATAATTAAGGACAAAAATATTAGTGAAAAAGATATTAAGAGGATAAAATGTTTTATCAAGAATTAGATCAAGACGATTCTTTGGTTTTGCATACAGACTTGTATGAATTAAATATGATGTATACCTACTTCAAAAAGGGCATTGCTGACCGTAATGCTGTTTTTGAAGCTTTTTATCGCAAAGAACCATTTGGTAACGGCTACTCAGTGTTTGCTGGGCTAGAGCACATTATCATGTACTTGAAAAATTTAAAATTTAAAGAAAGCGATTTGCAATACTTAAAAGAAGAAGTCGGCTATGATGACGACTTTATTGATTATTTGCGTCACTTTGAATTTAAATTGAGCGTACGCTCAATGCGTGAAGGCGAGATTGTCTTTGCCAATGAGCCGTTAGTTCAGGTTGAAGGCCCCTTGGCGCAATGCCAATTAGTCGAAACTGCAATTTTAAATATTATTAACTTCCAAACGTTGCTGGCAACTAAGGCTGCCCGAGTTAAGTTGGCCGTTCAAGGTGACGGCGTGATGGAATTCGGTAGTCGGCGTGCTCAAGAAGCTGATGCAGCTGTTTGGGGGACACGTGCTGCTTATATAGGTGGCTTTGATTCCACTAGTAATGTTCGTGCCGGTAAGTTATTCGGCATTCCTGTTTCTGGAACTCATGCCCATTCGCTAGTTGAAGCCTTTGGCAGTGAGTATGAAGGCTTTAAGGCTTATGCCGAAACGCATAAAGATTGTGTCTTCTTAGTTGATACCTATGATACGGTGCGCAGTGGGGTTCCGAATGCCATTCGTGTTGCCAATGAAATGGGCGACAAGATTAACTTTCAGGGCGTGCGGATTGATTCTGGCGACATGGCTTATATTTCTAAGCAAGTGCGTAAGGAACTGGATGATGCTGGTTATCCAAACGCGAAGATTTATGCTTCTAATGATCTTGATGAAACAACTATCACCAGCCTCAAGATGCAGGGTGCTAAAATTGATGTTTGGGGCATAGGTACCAAGTACATTACAGCTTTTGACCAACCTGCTCTTGGTGCGGTCTATAAGCTGGTGTCAATGGCAGATGAGCAGGGTCAGATGCACGACACGCTCAAGATTTCTTCAAATGCGATTAAAGTTTCTAATCCGGGCAAAAAGCAAGTTTGGCGGATTTCAGCTAATCAGAAAAAGAAGAATGCGGGTGATTGGATTGCCCGCAGCGGAGTTGATCCGCGCAAGTTTGATTCCTTGTACATGTTCCACCCGCAGTACACTTATATCAATAAGGTTGTCACTGATTACACTGCCGAACCGTTATTGCAGGAAATCTTTAAGGACGGCAAGCTTGTTTACGATCAGCCTAAACTAATTGATATTAAGAAATTCTGTGCTAAAAATATTGATGGCTTGTGGGATGAATATAAGCGGATGCTTAATCCGCAGGAATATCCCGTTGACTTGTCTCAAGACTTGTATGACAGCAAGATGAATTTAATTAAAGACATTCGTCAAAAAATTACCGAAAGGAATGCAGCTAAATGAGACCACTGCAAAAAGAAATAATTGCTTATGAGCATGTGTTGCCGGAGATTGATCCCAAAAAAGAAATTAGACGGTCGGTTAACTTTCTGAAAGATTATTTGAAGGCTAATCCTTTTTTGAAATCTTATGTATTAGGTATTTCTGGTGGGCAGGACTCCACTTTGACGGGAAAATTAACGCAAATGGCAATTAGTGAAATGCGTGCTGAAACCGGTGATAATTCTTACCAATTTATTGCAGTGCGATTGCCTTATGGCGTGCAAAAGGATGCCCAAGATGCGGCTGATGCCGTGGCTTTTCAACAACCCGATCAAGACTTAATTGTTAATATCAAGTCCGGAGTTGATGCAACAGTTGCTAGCTTAGAAGAAGCTGGTCAAACAATTACTGACTTTAACAAAGGCAATATTAAGGCGCGGGAGCGAATGATTGTTCAATACGCGATTGCCGGTGCTCACAATGGTGCAGTAGTCGGTACCGATCACGCTGCCGAAAACTTTAGCGGCTTTTATACCAAGTATGGTGATGGTGCGGCTGATGTGACGCCGTTGTTCCGGTTAGATAAGCGCCAAGGTAAGCAAATGCTTAAAGAGCTTGGCTGTCCAGAACATCTTTATTTGAAAACACCGACTGCTGATTTGGAAGAAGACCGACCATCCTTGCCTGATGAAAAGGCGCTTGGCGTCACTTATGATGAAGTTGATGATTACTTAGAGGGTCGTGAAGTTTCAGAAGCTGCTGCCAAGCAGATTGAAGCTTTGTGGCTAAAGAGTGAGCATAAACGGCATTTGCCTGTGACAGTGTTTGATGATTTTTATAAAAAGTAAGAGAAAGTCGCAAAAAGGCGACTTTTTTTGTTGCCAAAAAATATTAAGTTTTGTAACAAAAATGAAATATTTTTGTATTATTTTGGTAAAAATGTGCTATAGTGTTCCTTAACAAATAAAGGAGGTATTTTTACCATGAAAATTAAATATATATTACCTGTAGTTGCGGCAACACTTTTGGGTAGTGGCTTAGCAGTAAGTCCAGTTAATGCAGCAGTTAAGCCGGCAGAAGAAGCCGCTGAAAGTAATAGTAATTATATTAAGGTATATCCAAAGAAAATGCGAGGAACTTGGTATTATTATGATGGTAAAAAGCTGTGTAAAGAAGTTATTGGCAAAAAAACAATGACCCATTACACAAGTGGCAAAAAGGACGCTTATCGTGTAGTGCATGCTTATGTTGCTCACGACGCTGCAACAATGAATAAGGAAGAACTTGCACATACTAAAAATTGGGTGACTGCAGAAAACAGAAAGATCCAAGGTCTTAACTGGGTTGGTGTTCATGGCTGGAGTGATGCCGCTGGTGCCGGAGAATTCATCAATGTCTCCCAAATTAAGGGGAATAAAGTTTTGACAAGTGCTAATGGTGCTGGAGTTTGGGTGAGCTATCATGCTTACAAAACACCAAAGTTAGCTAAAAAGTTACAGAAGAAGCAATATCATCAATTTTCATACTTACAATAGTTAAAAACAAGCATTACTAGCGGCTGCTGGCAATGCTTTTTTAGTGGGAAGTATAAATCCTTGCTTGGTCAAAAAAATTCGTGTATTGTTTAATTCATATTAAGCTTACAAAAAGTAAGTAAAAAGAAATAAGAGGTAGAAGATGGTACGAATGAATGACGAATTAACTTTTGGCTTGGATTCATTTGGCGATGTGCCAGATGATCCGGCAACTAATCAGCCAGTGACTTATGACAAGGCTCTTAAGCAAATTATTAAAGAAGCTAAATTAGCAGATGACTTAGGCATTGACGTAATTGCCTTAGGTGAGCATCACCGACCAGAATATGCGATTTCTAGTCCAGAAGTGATGCTGGCAGCGATTGCTAGTGTCACTAAGAGAATTAAGTTAAGTACTGGAGTAACGGTTTTAAGTTCGGATGATCCAGTTCGAGTTTACGAGCGCTTTGCAACCTTGGATAATATTTCCGATGGTCGTGCGCAGATAATGCTTGGTCGTGGTTCTTTTACAGAATCATTTCCGTTATTTGGTTATGATTTGAACGATTATAACGAATTGTTTGAGGAAAAAGTTGCTCTGTTCAATGAATTACGTGAAGGCAAACCAGTAACTTGGGAAAGTGAATACACGCAAAATCTGAATAATGTTGAGATTTATCCACAGATTACAGGTCACAAGTTGGATACTTATATCGGTGTTGGCGGTACGCCAAGTTCTATTATTCGTGCAGCCCGCTATGGTTTTCCGGTAATTATGGCAATTATTGGTGGCGATCCAGCAAGATTTCGGCCGTATGTTGATCTATATAATGCTGCGGCTGAACAATATCACAACCCGCAATACCCGCTGGGAATGCACTCACATGGTGTGATTGCAGAAACTGATGAAGAAGCATACGAGATTGGCTGGAAATATCTGCGTCGCTCAATGGACCGCATTGGTAAAGATCGTGGTTGGACACTGATGACCAAAGAACACTTCGATTATGAGGTGAAAAATGGTTCTTATTATATTGGTACACCGGAGCATGTTGCCCACAAGATTGCTGATAAAATGACGCAAGTTGGTGTTAAACGTTTTGACTTTATCTATGGCGCTGGTGGTCAGACTGCCGCAATGCGGGAAAATATTTTACGTTTATACGGACAAAAGGTAGTGCCAATGGTTAAGGATTTGCTTAACTCTGGAGCTTATAAATTTAATTAAAATGATAGCCATGCAAGATAGGTCTTGTATGGCTATTTTAGGATTGTTAAAATATATAAATAAAACAGCTATTAATTTTAACAAGGAAGAAGCAAAATGAAAGATTTGTATTTGATGCGGCATGGCGAAACGATTTTTAATCAGCGAAAATTGGTTCAGGGTGCAGTTGATTCGCCATTAACTAAGTCTGGTATCCAGGACGCAATTAAAATGGGAGAGTACCTTAAAGAGCAAGGACTAAATTTTGACCATGCATATACTTCTACTCAAGAACGTGCCAGTGACACTTTGGAACTGGTGACTAAATTACCGTATAAACGGTTAAAGGGATTAAAGGAATGGAATTTTGGCTTGTTTGAAGCACAAGCAGATTATTTATTACCGAAGTTTACTTTTACTGATCCTGCAGAAGCCAGTTTCTTTGTTCCTTACGGCGGCGAGTCAAGCATGCAGGTTATGGACAGAATGACCAAGACAATTAGCCAAATTATGGCGCAGCCAGACAATCAACAAGTATTGGTTGTTAGTCATGGGGCAGCAATTTTGATGTTCTTGGCTAAGTGGGTGCCATTTACAGAATTATCTAAAATCACGGATTTACCTAATTGCTGTGTACTGCATTTTACTTATGATACTGACACCAATAAGTTTACTTTTGTGAAAATGATCGATCCGCAAAAAATATAATTAGATTTTTTAAATAAATATTTTACCCAAAATTATGGCAAACTTTTTGAAAAGGCTTTTTCACTGAGAGATGTTTTGCTATAATTTAAGCAATCAAGCAAGAACTAAAAAATTTTGAGGACAGTGGCTGCTGTTTATACAGGACCATGCTTAATGGTTAAGGTAGCGCCATTTGCTGGTGTTGTGCAAGATGACAGCGACGGTTTTTAAAATTTTGCTTGTTGTTTGAAGGGTAAGGGATTCTGCAAAATTGCAGAGGTCCTTTTTTCTTATATTCAGTTTAATCTGGATTAAATCAATTATATTAAGCAAAGTAAGTAGAACCATTATTTTGAATTTATATAATTATGTTGTGGTATTAGAATGCAAAATTATCTTATTGTAATAGATATGCAAGCAGATTATGTAGGTGAAGAAAAGAAATTTGCTGATCCTAAGTTGATTTCTAAAATTAATAAAAGAATTGCCTTATATCCTGCAGATCATGTAATTTATGTTGTTAATCGTTTTTTGTGGGAAAGTAGACATCATATTAAAAAATTAGCTAAAGGTTTAAATGTTGTTTCATCTTTAGTTTATGAGAAGAGACATGGTTCTTGTTTGACAAACAAGAATTTGCAAACTTTTTTGGAAAATAAAAACGCCAATCAGTTAGAATTTGTGGGCGTTGATGGTAATTATTGTGTAAATGCGTCGATAATAGCAAGCATAAAAAATGGCTACTTTGTTTCAGCAAAATTGAATTGTATAGGTGCCAAAAAAACAAAAAAATTTGAGCGAACAAAACAAAAATGGCAAAAGATGGGATGTCAAATAATTTTAAATTAGCTGTTGATAAGAGTTTTCGTTATATTAAAGATTGACAAAGATTGTTCAAGTAGTACAATTACTTTTAACTGAAGATATGTTTTTTAAGTTAATCATTCAAAGAGAAAACCGAGTGCTGAGAAGGGTTCATGACTGCTTAAAAAATGCTCCTTGAGCGTTAAATAATAATAATTAAGAGGTAACAAACACTGTTGCAATTGAGGTGGTACCGCGTTTAGTAGCGTCCTCAGATTTGTTAACAGTGTTTTTTATTTTATTAAAAAAGGAGAATATTAATGAAGAAACTAACAAGTTCTGAATTTAGACAAATGTTCTTAGACTTCTTTAAAGAGCATGGCCACATGGTTTTGCAGAGTCAATCACTGATTCCGCAAGATGACCCAACATTGTTGTGGATTAACTCTGGGGTTGCCACAATGAAGAAGTACTTTGATGGTTCAGTTGTGCCAAAGAACCACCGAATTACTAGCTCACAGAAGTCAATTAGAACTAACGATATTGAAAACGTGGGTAAAACCGCTCGTCACCAGACTTTCTTTGAAATGCTGGGTAACTTCTCAGTTGGGGATTACTTTAAGAAGGAAGCAATTCCGTGGGCTTGGGAATTTTTGACTAGTCCTGAATGGCTCGACTTAGATAAGGATAAATTGTACTGCACGGTTTACCCAAAGGATACTGAGGCTCAGGAAATCTGGGAAAAGACTGGGATGCCTAAGGACCATATTGTGAAGTTAGAAGAAAACTTCTGGGATATTGGTGAAGGTCCATGTGGTCCTGACTCCGAAATCTTTTATGACCGTGGTCAAGAAAATAATGATGTCGCTGAAGACGACCCAGAGAACTTCCCGGGTGGTGAAAATGCACGTTACCTTGAAATCTGGAACATTGTGTTCTCACAATATAACCACTTAGCTAATGGCAAGTACGTTGACCAGCCGCATAAGAATATTGATACGGGGATGGGACTAGAACGTGTTCTGTCAATCTTGCAGGATGCACCAACTAACTTTGAAACCGACTTATTCTTGCCAATTATTCATGAAACCGAAAAGATGACACCAGGTAAGAAGTACGAGATTGATGACGAAAATACGCCAGCATTCAAGATTATTGCCGACCACGTTCGGACCGTTAGTTTTGCCATTGCTGATGGTGCTTTACCATCAAACACCGGTCGTGGGTATGTTTTGCGGCGCTTAATCCGACGTGCAGACCTGAATGGTCAACGCTTGGGGATTAAGGGAGCTTTCCTTTACAAGTTAGTGCCAGTTGTTGGTGAAATCATGCAAAGCCACTATCCAGAAGTGACTGACCAAAAGGACTTCATTGCTAAGGTAATTAAGAATGAAGAAGAAAGATTCCAAGTAACACTTGAATCTGGTTTGACTTTGCTTGATGATTTAATTGCCAAGGCCAAAAATTCAGAAGATAAGACGATTTCTGGTAAGGATGCCTTCAAATTATTTGATACTTATGGCTTCCCTTATGAATTAACGTTTGAATCTGCTCAAGATGCAGGTTTAAATGTTGATAAAGAAGGCTTTGATACTGAGATGCAAGCTCAAAAAGACCGCGCCCGCAATGCTCGTGGTGACTTGCAATCAATGGGTGCTCAAGATGTTACTTTAATGAACATTAAGGATAAGTCTGAGTTTGAATACGGTGTTTATGAAGAAAAGCACGCTAAATTAATCGATATTATTGTGGATGACGAGTTAGTTGACCAAACTGATAATGAAACTGCTACTTTGATTTTTGATAAGACACCATTTTACGCAGAACGTGGTGGTCAAGTTGCCGATCACGGTAGAATTTACGATCAAGAAGGCGAATTGGTTGCCGAAGTAACTGACGTCCAACATGCGCCAAACGACCAAAACATGCACTTTGTTCAAGTAATCTTGCCACTTGTAAAGGGTCAAGAATATGTCTTGAAGATTGACCGCGCCCGTCGTGAAGGCTTGCGTCATTCGCACTCAGCAACCCACTTGCTTCATGCAGCATTGCGCAGTATTTTGGGCGACCATACTCATCAAGCCGGTAGTTTGGTTGAACCTGATTATTTGCGCTTTGACTTTACAGCCATTGAACCATTAACTGATAAGGAACTTAAGTCAGTTGAAGAATTGGTTAACCAAAAGATTTGGGAAGCTTTAGACGTTAAGACAACAGTTACTGATGAAGAAACTGGTAAGAAGATGGGTGGTTTAGCCTTATTTGATGGTAAATACGGCGACAAGGTCCGCGTTGTGCAAATGGGTGACTTCTCTAGTGAGTTCTGTGGTGGTACCCACTGTGATAACACTAACCAAATCGGAATTTTCAAGATTACTTCTGAATCAGCTGTTGGTGCTGGTGTTAGAAGAATTGAAGCTGTCATGTCAAAGAAGGCTTATGCATACTTAGCTAATCGTTCAGAATTACTTGATGAAATTCAAGCAGAAGTTAAGTCAACTAAGCCAGAAGATATTATTGATAAAGTTGATAGTCTTGAAAAAGAACTGCACGATAGCCAAAAGCAAGTTGAAGATTTGAACTTGAAGATTAATCAAGTTAAGGCTGGTGAAATCTTTAATGCCGTTGAACAAGCCGGTGATTTGACTGTTATTGCTGAAAAGGCTGACGTTAACGGGATGAATGACCTGCGTGAACTTGCTGATACGTGGAAGAGCGGCAACAAGTCTGATGTCTTAGTCTTAGCAGCAGCTAATGATGGCAAAGCCAATATGATTATCAGCTTAGGTGAAAAAGCCTTGGCTAAGGGCTTGAAGGCCGGCGACTTAATTAAGCAGGCTGCGCCAATCTTTGGCGGTGGTGGCGGCGGCCGTCCAAACATGGCTCAAGCTGGTGGTAAGAAGCCAGAAGGTCTTGATGAAGCAATTAAGACTGTTGTTGAAATAATTGCTAAAAATTAATTGATTGAGTTTGAACGGTTTTTCAAGTAAAATTATGTCAGGAGGAATGAAAATGAGTTCGCTAGATAAAACAATGCATTTTGATTTTAATCAAAATAAGGGCAAGAATGTTTATGATACTCTCCAAGATGTTTATGATGCTCTTGAGGAAAAGGGTTATAATCCAATCAATCAGATTGTCGGTTACTTATTGTCTGGCGATCCAGCATACATTCCACGGCACAATGACGCTCGTAATTTGATCTTGAAGCACGAGCGTGATGAAATAATTGAAGAACTTGTCAAAAGTTATCTTGGAAAAGACAAGTAATGCGCTTAATTGGTTTAGATGTCGGATCCAAGACAGTTGGTGTTGCGGTTAGTGACGAATTAGGAATTACTGCGCAAAAGGTAGAAACGATTCCAATTGACGAAGCTAAGTTTAGTTTTGGCATGCGGCCGCTTAAAAAGATTGTCAAGCAATATGATGCGGATGGTTTTGTTTTGGGCTTGCCCAAGAATATGGACGGCTCGTCCGGTAATTCAGTTGCCCGCAGTAAGGCTTATGGTAAACGGCTTGCTGATAAGTTCGGTCTGCCCGTTTATTATTCTGATGAGCGTCTGACAACGATTGAATCGCGTCGGGTCTTAGTGGAAGAAGCCGGCATACATGATCGCCATCAACGCAAAGAAATAATTGACCAAATGGCTGCTGTCTTGATTTTACAGAATTATTTAGACTTACACCGAAAGGATTAATATGACACAAGAAGTTCACGGTGATGACCGGCAAATTACCCTTGTTGACGACAAGGGTAATGAAGAATTATACGAAGTTTTATTTACATTTCATTCAGATGACTATGATAAGTCCTATATCTTGCTTTATCCAGCTGCAGTAGGTGACGATGAAGAAGTTGAAGTTCAGGCATTTAGTTATGATGCTGATGATGCAGGCGATGTAACCAGCAGCGATTTGCACGAAATTGAATCAGACGATGAATGGAACATGGTTCAAGGGGTGCTCAACACTTTCTTGGATGATGACCGTTTAAGTGGTGAATAAAAAAGAAAGACTGGCTTAGCCAGTCTTTTTTTATTAATAGAGAAAAATAGACGACTAATGAATAACAAAATATTAAAAACGTTAGAATTTGCCAAAATTACACAGAATTTGGCGGACCAAGCGATTACGGCACCAGCTAAAAGGCGGGCGGCAACTTTGAAGCCGAGTGGTGATTTTGCTCAAGTTAAATTATCTTTAGAACAGACGTTGGCGTTAGTTAACTTGCTGCGCATTAAGGGTCGATTGCCGCTGACGGACTTTGAGGATGTGCGCCCCAGCACCAAGCGTTTGCGGATCAAGGCAAACTTAAATGCTAAAGAGCTCGGGAACATACTACTTGTTTTAGTGTTAGCCAATGAAGTTAATAGCTTTTTAGAAGATGTTGATGGCGAGCAGTTGAACTTAGAAGCAATTAGTGAGATTTCTTCTAAGTTAGATGTTCCCGAAATGTTACTGAATGAGTTGAAACGTGCACTGGATTTTGACGGTGAAATTTTGGATACAGCTTCAAGCAATTTGGCACGGTTACGTCATGATCTAAAAAGTAACGATGAAGAAATTAAATTGCGAATGGATGCTTACACCAAGGGCAGCAGCAGTAAATATTTGTCAGAACAAATTGTGACCATTCGTGATGACCGTTATGTTATTCCGGTTAAGCAAGAATATCGGGCAAAATTTGGTGGTGTGGTTCATGACCAAAGTGCAAGTGGGCAGACCTTGTTTGTGGAACCAGGCGCGGTTCTTAATTTGAATAATCGTCAGCAAAATTTACTCGCCCAAGAGCGGCAAGAAATTCACCGAATTTTACGGCAATTATCGGATTTGGCACGTGAGGAAGTGACACGGCTTGATGCAATTGCCTCAGGCTTAACCGAACTGGACTTTTTGCAGGCTAAGGCACATTTGGCGCGGCTGATGAAGGCCACTGAACCAAAATTAAATCAACATCAAGAATTAAATTTACTGCAGGCACGTCATCCGCTGATTGATCCAGAAAAGGTTGTACCTAATGATATTCGTTTGGGCGGCGAATTTGATACGGTATTAATTACCGGTCCTAACACTGGTGGTAAGACAATTACGTTAAAAACCGCTGGCTTATTGCAATTAATGGCTCAAGCTGGGTTATTTGTTCCAGCGGCTGAGGGCAGTCAGGTCAGCGTTTTCAAAGATATTTGTGCTGATATTGGTGATGAACAGTCAATTGAGCAATCGCTGAGTACTTTTTCATCGCACATTAACGATATCATTCAAATTATGAAGAAGGTTGACGACCAGACGCTTGTGCTAATTGATGAAATTGGCGCGGGAACTGATCCAGAAGAAGGTGCTAGTCTGGCGATCAGTATTTTGGACTTTTTGCGTAAGAAAAAAGCTAAAATCATGGTCACAACGCACTATCCAGAATTAAAACTCTATGGCTACAATCGACCGCGGACAACCAATGCGTCAATGGAATTTGATATTAAGACATTATCGCCAACGTATCGTTTCCAAATTGGCATTCCGGGTCACAGTAATGCCTTTGCAATTGCGCGGCGGCTTGGTATGCGTGAAGATGTTGTTAAGAATGCGCAGGAACTAATGTCGGACGAAAATTCGGACATCAATACGATGATTATTCGCTTAGATAAGCAAACCAAGGCGGCAACTGATGCGCGTAATCATTTGGAGAGCAGTCTTGACCGCAGTGAAAAGTTAGCAGAAAAACTGCAGCAGGCATTGGATTGGTACAATCAACGTGTGCAAAAGCAACTTGAGTTTGCACAAGAACGGGCAAATGAAGTTGTTGCCAAAAAGCGCAAAAAAGCCGATCAAATCATTGCTAAACTAGAGAAGCAACACGGCAACGTTAAGCAAAATGAGGTAATTGATGCCAAGGGTGAATTTAACCAATTAGCTAAACAGGAAGAAAACTTGGCACACAATAAGGTCTTGCAGCGCGAAAAGAAACGGCATCACGTTGCGGTTGGCGACCGTGTTAAAGTCCTGTCTTATGGTCAAGTGGGCAATGTTACTAAGCGCTTAGGCAACCACCAATATGAAGTCCAGATGGGCATTATTAAAGTTAAAGTTAGCGATCGTGACGTTGAAAAAATCGCTGGTGAAGTAAAAGCTAAACCGCAAAAAATGGTGCGGGCAACTAGTGCTAATCGCCGCAGCAATGCCCGTAGTGAACTCGATTTGCGCGGACAGCGTTATGATGAGGCCATGACCAACTTGGATCGTTATATTGATTCAGTTTTGTTAGCAGGACTAGACGTTGTGACAATTATTCACGGTATTGGTACTGGGGCAATTCGCAAGGGTGTTTGGCAATATTTGGCTTCCAGCAGTCATGTCGATAGCTATAATTATGCTCCGGCAAATGAAGGCGGCAATGGAGCGACAATTGTTCATTTGAAGTAAACTACTTGTAAAAAGTAAGTTGGCTTGCTATACTAAACTCATTAAGAGATAACGTAGGTTTATGCAGTTATGCAGGAGGTATTTTCATGGTTGATGAATTAACAGATGAAAACTTTGAAGAAGAAACTAAAGATGGTGTTGTGTTAACAGACTTTTGGGCAACTTGGTGTGGTCCATGTAAGATGCAATCACCAGTTGTTGACCAATTGGCTGAAGAACGTCAAGACGTTAAGTTCACCAAGATGGATGTTGACCAAAACAAGGAAACGCCAAGTGCCTTGGGAATTATGGCAATTCCAACTATGATTATTAAAAAGGACGGCAAGATTGTCGACCGTTTAACTGGTTATACACCAAAGCCAAAGCTTGACCAAATCTTGAGTCAATATACTGACTAATCAGGCTAAATTTAAAAGGACTAGCTGCAGCTAGTCCTTTTTGTGTGAGTTAATTTAGGCAAAAAACCTGCCAGTGTCTTGATACATACTGGCAGGTTTTAAAATAATTGTTAATTGCTTTTTTCTTTTAGTAAATCACGAATTTGCTTTAGATAATCTTCTGTTGTTGGCTGTTTTGGCTGGTCGTCTTGCTTCTTAACTGTTAGCTTATTAATTGCTTTAACTAATAAAAAGACAACAAAGGCAATAATTAAGAAGTTGATGATGGTGTTAATAAAGGCACCATATTTAAAAGTAGCACCGCCAACTTTGACTACTAAGTTAGATAGATCAATTCGCCCAATAAACAGGCCGATTAGGGGGTTAATTAGGTTTTTAACCAGTGAATTAACGATATTGGTAAAGGCGCCGCCGATAATTACACCGACAGCTAAGTCCATTACATTACCGCGTTTAATAAATTCTTTAAATTCTTGAAGCATTTTGTTTCCTCCTATCTTACTTTAATCATAGTTCAAGTATAGTAAAAAACAAATTAATTGCTTTAAAAATTAATCAAGGCGAGCAGTCAAGGTAACCTTTTTCTTTTTATCGTCAATTGTTAATTCGCATTCAGTCGTGCGGCCCGTTTCTTTTTGGATTGCTTCGGCAATAATACCGGCTTCAAGCGAAAATTCGCGACTGCCGCTATTTAATCTGTCGACCACATTCTGTCCAGTTAATTCAAATACAATAGCTGTGCGTTTTTCTTTGAGTTTAGTCAATGTACCGAATTCGGTGACAGCAAAAAAGTCGTTAACATCATCGAATGAAGTTAAGTCATATTTGCGGGCAATTCGTTTGCCGGCCCAATACAAAATGGCCTCATTATCTTCACCCAAAATTTGTGGTAATAAAAAATCGCGGTACAGCTGGTTAACAAAGTAGACATGTTCGTTTTGTTGGTTGTTCATTTGCATACAGTATTCATCCCTTTTATTCTTTTCTATTTTACCGTAAAATTGATAGAAGTAGAAAACTTTTAGGGAGAATTTTAATTATGGATAATCGACCAATTGGGTTATTGGATTCCGGTGTTGGCGGGCTAACGGTTGTTAAAAAGGTAATGCAAAAGATGCCGCGTGAATCGACGGTTTTTATTGGTGATAACGCACATATTCCTTATGGCGACAAGTCACAAGAAGAAATTATCGAACTGACTCGGCAAAGTGTTAAGTTTTTATTAAGTAAAAATGTTAAGCTGATTATTTTTGCATGCAATACGGCAACAGCGGCTGCAATGGCTGCTATTCAACGGGAAGTTGACCAGCCAATTATTGGTGTTATTCAATCTGGAAGTTTGGCAGCAGCGAGAATTACTAAAAACAAGCACGTGGCAGTTGTCGGTACGCAAGTAACAGCTGCTTCGCACGCTTATCAACAAGAGATTAAACTTCGTGATTCTAAAATTAAGGTGACAGAATTAGCGGCGCCTAAATTGGTGCCGTTAATTGAGCAAGATGCAGATTATGACACCTGTCTTCAGGCAGTGAAGGAAACATTGGCGCCAATTCAAGAGCAAGATTTTGACACGTTGATTTTGGGCTGTACCCACTATCCAATTATTCGTGATGAATTTAGGCAGGTGCTTGATAAGTGGGTTCAAATTGTTGATCCAGCCGATCAGGTTGCACAGTATACTTATAACGTGCTGAAGCGTGATGACATGTTTAATGCTTCAGATGCACCAACTAGACATGAATATTACACTACTGGCGATGCAGCAATGGTTAATGAACTAGGCCGCAGCATTTTGGGTGATCCAGAATTTAGCGCTCACCACATTAATGAGGGAGAAGAATAATCGTGAAAGAAATTTTATTTGCGACAACCAATCAGGGAAAAGTTAAGGAATTAAAGGAAGCTTTTGCCCAGGCGGGAATTGAAGCAGTGATTAAAACTAACGCTGACTTAAACAATCCGCCGATTGTGAACGAGTATGGGACCACCTTTACTGAGAATGCGAAGTTAAAAGCTCATGAGCTGGCTGAATTTAGTGGCATGATTACAATTGCGGATGATTCCGGTTTAATGGTTGATGCCCTTAATGGTGCTCCCGGTGTGCATTCTGCGCGTTATGCCGGTATTGCTCACGATGATGCCCACAATAATGCCAAATTGTTGGCAGAACTTGGTGGTGTGCCGCCAGAAAAGCGAACAGCAAAATTCAATACAACCATTGTTGCTTCAATTCCTGGAAAATTTGACCAGGATTTAGTTGTTAGTGGCCAATGTGCTGGGCAGATTTTAGCAGTGCCGCGCGGAGAAGACGGGTTTGGCTACGATCCGTTATTTTATGTGCCAGAAAAGAATAAAACTTTTGCGCAAATGTCATTGGACGAAAAGAATAGCCTGTCTCATCGCGGGCGGGCAATTGAAAAGTTACTAGCAGCATGGCCGGAATGGCTAGCACAAATTAACTAACTAAAAAGGTTAACTCGTATTTGAGTTAACCTTTTTCTATCCCGCTAGGGTAATATCATTGACTTGTAAAATCTTGAGGTAAGCTGTTAAGTAAATGTCTTGCACGGCCTTTTCTTTGCCTGGCTTTACTTGAAAGTGAATAACATAGTCGACAGTTTTGGCTGTTTGATTAGTAATGCCAATAATCTTGGGTCCTTGCACCAAAGTCTTTTTGGCCAAGGATACTTGGCTATTAGCCTGCTTAATTAATTCGCGTACTTTGGTGAAATCATTTTGGGCATTTAGCTGCAGCTTAATATCTAAGCCAATGCCGCCGTGAGCTAAGTTCTGCACAATTGAAATATTGCGGTTGGGAATATAGATGATCGAGCCGTCACTGCCCTTCAGGCGGGTAGTTCTTAGTCCTAGTTGGACAACGGTACCGGTTTGATTATTAATCTGTACAATATCGCCAACGTCAAATTGATCTTCACTTAAAATGAAAAATCCGTTGACTAGATCGCTGACAAAACCTTGCGCCCCCATCCCTAAAGCTAGGGAAAAAATTCCGGCACTTGCTAGAAGCGTACCAATTGGAATCCCCAAAATTGATAAAACCCCAAATAAGTAAAAGAAAATTACGGTGTAGCTAAAAATACTATTGATTAAGGCAGTTACAGTTCTAGTTCGCTTGTTTTGCGGCCTTTTACTGTGCTTTAAGTAATGATTAATAATTCTTTTGCCAAAGTAATCAATGATGTAAAAAATTGCCGTTGATAAGACAAGCTGCCAGATAATCGTGAGTAAATGTTCGCCGATGTTATCCCAGTTTAATTTTAAAAATTTGGGATAGATTTTAAGTAAGTTATTCATGATGCATACCTTTCATATATGTACATTAACTATAACAAAATATCACATATAGGTTGAGATTAAAGTGTTTACATGCTAGACTTTTTATAGAAGTAAAATTGGAGGTAGAAGATGGAAATTTCCTATGGTGCACTAGCAGGATTAATTGCTGCTGTTGCATTACTAATTTTAGTACTTTTCGCTATTCCGGTGCTAGTTCGTGCTGCAAAGGCTACTAAAGAAGCAGATAAGACAATTCAGATTGCGAATGAGTCGATTGAACAGGTTGCTAAAGATGTTAGTGGTTTGCTTGACCAAACAAATGACTTGCTCGATAAGACTAACGTACTGTTGGCTGATGTTAATGTCAAGATGAAGACCCTGGATCCAGTTGTGCAAGCAGCTGCCGATTTGGGTGAGAGCGTCTCAGACGTTAATGCTTCTTCGCGGAAAATGGCTAAACGGTTCAGTAATGCTCATTTTAAGCGTAACGGAGCTGTTTCTTCTGTAGTGACATCAATGTTTGCACGGCGTAAGCGTCGTAAAGGTGAAGATTAAGTAAAGGAGTTACTTTTATGAAAAAGTTTACAAGTTTTTTGTTTGGTACAGTTGTTGGGTGTGCAGTAGGATTTGTTGCCGGCTCACTGCTTGTTAGTGACGATCAAATTGATGATATCAAGACTAAGGTTAAGAACAATGATACTGTTCAAGATTTGAAGAAGAAGTATGACAATGGTACCGAAGTTGTTAAGAACCAATTAGCATCATTCCCTAAGGATGTTGAAGATGATTCTGAATTAAAAGATTTCGATGATATTGTCATTGATGATTCTAAGGATGATATTGCTGATAACGACAATGCAGAGAAGACAGTTGATGATTTACATCATGCTGAAAACGACACTGATGTCGCAGCTCCAGCTTATCCACAAGAATAAGTAAGATTAATAAAAAATGCACCAAGCAGAAGAAATTCTACTTGGTGCATTTTTGTTTAATAATTAATCTTTAAGCGGTAAAACTTTCAATTCCTTACCAGTATGGGTAAATGGTTCAAAGCCGTCTTTAGTAACAACACCGCAGTCTTCAATCCGGACACCAGCAACGCCAGGGATGTAGATTCCAGGTTCAATTGAGAAGCACATGCCTTCCTCAATGATTAGGTCGTTGCCTTGAACGATTGATGGGTATTCGTGCACGTCCTTACCAATTCCGTGGCCCAGTCGATGGATAAAGTATTCACCATAACCTGCCTTAGTAATAATATCACGGGCAACACTATCAATTTCTGCAGCAGTCATTCCCGGACGAACGGCGTCAATTGCGGCTTGTTGAGCTTCACGATCGATTTCGTAAATTTCTCTTTCTTTAGCGCTAGGTTCACCGTAAGCAACAGTACGACTTGCGTCAGAAGCATAGCCGTTGTGCATGGTTCCTAGGTCGAACAAGACTAATTCGTTTGGCTTAATCTTAGTCATTGATGGACCAAGGTGGGGGTTGGCAGCATTAGCACCGGCTTGCACGATGGTTTCGAAACTTTCATGCATGACACCTTTTTGTAATTTTAACTGGTATTCAATTTGACCGGCAATATAACGTTCAGTCACACCAGTTCTAATGGCATCAAAACCAATCTCAAAGGCAAAATCAGCTTCACGACCAGCTGCTTGCAGTTGTTTAATTTCATCAGGTGTCTTATAGAGACGAATCTTAGCGATAAAGTTGGAAACGTCCCCGCTAAAATCGGCATCTGAAAATTGTTCATGAATTAATTGATAATGGGCAACGGATAAATTATTTTTTTCTAAAGCCCACTTGTGATATTCGTTAGTTCTACTTTTAATTTTGTCAGCGATAATTGCCCACGGATTTTCTGAATCGAGGTAACCATAAACGTCACCATTCCAAGCAGAATTTTTGGCTTCTTCGACATTTAGTGCGGGGACAAAGACGAACGGATCCTTGTCTTTAAAGGCCAGCAGAGCAAAAATCCGCTCGTGTGGTTCCATCTCATAACCGGTAAAGTAAGCAATGGTAGTTGGATTAGAAATGTAAGCTACATCATTACCAGAACTTTGTAGCCATTCTTGTAATTTGGTTAAATTCATCTTCATGTTCCTTTCAAATTAAATCTTAATCATGAAAAGTATATCATGTTCTAAGTATGAAAAAATGAAAGAATAACTGTAAACGTTTGCAATATACTGCGATTAGTGGTAAATTCTATATTGAGGATTTTTAAATGGAGGAATTGAAGGATGCGTAAACAGGATATTACAATTTATGATGTTGCTCGGGAGGCTAAGGTCTCAATGGCCACAGTTTCACGGGTGGTTAATGGCAATACAAATGTGCGTAAAGACACACGTGAACGGGTAATGGAGGTAATTAATCGCCTGCACTACCAACCAAATGCCGTTGCGCAAGGTTTGGCTTCTAAGAGAACAACCACTGTTGGTTTGATTGTGCCAGATTTGACCAATCTTTACTTTGCAGAATTGTCAAAGGGGATCGATGATATCGCTTTGCTATATAAATATAATATTATCATTACCAGTATTGAAAACCGCTTAATGCGTGAAGACCAAGCAATTCAAGGTTTATTAAATAAGCAGGTTGATGGTGTGATTTACATGTCAAACTGCCTGCCAAAAGAAGCAGTTGAAGCCTTTAAGCGGACTGACACACCAGTAGTTTTGGCTGGAACCAAGGATAATCACAAGGAATTTCCATCAGTTACAATTGATTACCACAAGGCTGATATTGAAGCTTTGAACTTACTTTACAATGATGGTCGGCGTAACTTAGCCCTAGTTGTTGGGGATGCTGAAGCTGTCGTAAACGCTGACTGCCGTATTCCAGCTTACAAGGAATTTATGGCAGAACATAACTTGGGCGAAGGTAAGATTTATACCAATATTAAGGACCATTCTGATGGTTACAACTTGTATTCACGGATGCGTCAAGATGGGATTGATGGTGTAGTTGTTACCCGCGACATTACTGCTGTTGGTATTTTGAACTCAGCAATTGATGCTGGTCAAAAAGTCCCAGACGACTTAGAAATTATCACGGCAAGTGCAACCCAGATTGCCTCAGTTGTCCGCCCAGCCTTAACTGCAATTCGCCAGCCATTGTATGACATGGGTGCTGTTGCCATGAGAATGTTAACTAAGCTGATGAATAATGAAGAAGTAACAGATACACAAATTGAGTTACCATACGAATTGCTCAAGAAGCAAAGTACGAGCAACCAATAAATTTAACTAAAAAACGATTCACGAGATAGTGAATCGTTTTTTGTTATTTAATTATTTGCATTGTGGCCTTAATTAATTCCGGCGTAGTTTTAGTCGCTGGTGAAGTGAGCGGCAGATAAGCCGTCAGGGCCAGATTATTATAGCGGCTAATTCGCGGCAATTGCCGGTAGCTCCGCCAGCTTTCTTTATCAAAGAAGCCGTAGAAGAGAATGTCTTGCGCTTTAACCCAGCCTAACTTGGTATACAGCCACATGCTCTTGGGACTGCCGTTAAAGTTGGCAATTTTAAAGAGCATGTTGGCTGGCAGATTTTGCTTAGTCTTTGATTGATTGTCAGGGAAACGGTAGATTGGCACTTGCTTTTGTGGTTTAGCGATAATTTGCTTATCTTGGTATGGTGCAATGTCACGTTCAGTTAAATCAAGATTGACAAATTCGGCCGAGATAAACGTCTGGTCTGCAACTTGATAATAAAGCTGATTATGAGCGCGCACGCCATACATGACGTTGAGCCGTTGCCCAGGATAAATATATTTATGCTGTTTGATGCGAACATAGGGGTTCATCATAATTGGCGTTTTGCTTTTGCCAAAATAGATGCCATTTCGGTGAATATCGTACTTGCTGGTGCCTTCTTTAGCCAGTTTATATTTAAAACCGGTAGCTGGGTAATTCGTGACGACGCCGTCGACATTTTTGTTAATCAGCCAGTGCCATAATTCTGGTGATTCGTCCATTTCCGCCCAAACATAGACCTGCTTATCAAGGATGTGCAGCCAGTGGATGAGCCACGGATGGTCTTGAATAACGTCAGATGAGACGTTGACGGCGTTAACTTGCGGCAGGTTGCTGAAATTAATTCGTTTCAAGCTGCCGACAAGCAAGATTAAGTAAGCATCGGGCATCAGCGACCGCAAGTGAAACAAGCTGGCTGCCGAGAATGAATGGATCATGACCCGATTTTCCATGTGGTATTTTTTAATCGTTTGCGCAATTTCGTCTTCTAATTGGTAAGACGGGTCAATTGAGTGGTCGATCTTAGTTTCCAAAACAAATTTTGTGTTTGGACGTTTTTGATAATGACTAAAGAGTTGGTCCAAACTGAGCACATGTTCGCAATTATCATATGTTAATTGACTAAGTGTTTGCCAAGTATTTTGTGATACAATTGCATGTGTATGAGTAACTCGAAATAAATCATCATCATGTGAGACAACCAGAACGCCGTCGGAAGACAGGTGCAGGTCGAGTTCAACGTAATCGGCACCAGAGTTAAAGGCCGAGTCGTCACTCTGAATAGTTTCTTCAGGGTATTTGCTCGGATCGCCTCTGTGGCCGACAACGGTAAAACCGCTGGTCGTGACAAAGATTAAGCTAAAAAAAAGAGCCAGAAGTAGATGGCTAGAACGTTTCATGTGTACACCTCTATCGCTTAATACAATAGCATGGTTGCACATTTTTTGCTATATAGCAAAAGTTTTTATTTCATGTAGGTAGGGTTAATGGAGCAACAAAACGAAGAATTAGATTTAATTGAAGAAATTACCAGAAACGATGGCAGTAAGTACTTTGAGATTTCAAATATTGACCAAAATGGCATTGCCGAATTGGCTGTCGATCATGGCATGATCAAAAATGTGCGGATTTTGCAATTGAACATTCCGAGGACTAAAGCACTAGTTACCTATGAGGAATATATTAATAAAAATTATCATCTAGAAACTCTGACTAACGAAGACGATTGGAAAAATCCGAGTTGGGTTGAATGGGAAAAACCAAAGGGCAAAGTTTTGGAAGCTTATCAGATGATTTTGAAATCCAACCAGATTGGATAGAAGAGCAGCATAATGGAAACACTTCGCATTTTACATACCAATGATTTACATTCACATTTTGAACATTTCCCTAAAATTGGCCGTTATCTAAAAAACGCCCAGCAGGATCAGTCGGTCGATCAAGTCCTAACCTTTGATGCCGGTGATTTTCTAGATCGTTCGCAGCCGTTAACGGATGCAACGTATGGTCAGGCAAATATTGATTTGATGAACTCATTTAATTACGATGCCATTACGATCGGCAATAATGAGGGAATTTCTAATTCTCACGCGGTTGTTGAGCGGCTGTTTGACCGGGCAAAATTCCCGGTGATTTTGGCTAATTTGCGTGAAGAAGATGAGTCAATGCCCCACTGGTGCGTCCAAGACAAGATTTTGACTACTAAAAAGGGAACAAGAATTGCTCTGATTGGCTTGACCGCGGCTTACCCTTTATCTTATGAACCCAATCATTGGCACGTCAAGATGCTGAAAGAAACAATGGATCAGGTTTTGCCAACAATTGCAGGCAAGTATGATGTCTTAATCTTGTTAACTCATGTTGGTCTAAATATGGATCGCTTTTTGGCGGAGAATTATCCTCAAATTGATCTAATTATTGGTGGCCATAGTCATGATTTGTTAAAGCACGGCGAAAAGGTCAATGGCGTTTGGCTGACGCAGACGGGTAAATGGGGCAATTATGTTGGCAACATTCACATGGAACTTGACGACCAGCACCATGTTCAAAAAATTGTGCCTCATGTTGAAGCGACAAGCTTAATGAAGGCAAGACCAAACGACGAAGAAGTAATTGAAAGTTATCATAAGCGCGGCCAAGACATTTTGATGCAGGATAAGGTAGCAGATTTACCGGAAAAATTTGCTAACGATCGTGAAGCTGCAATTCAGATATCGCTTGATGCTATTGCCGACTTTGCAGGGACAGATTTGGCAATGCTTAGTTCGGGTTTGTTTTTAGATCCCTTCAAGAAGGGCATTTTAACGAAATATGACTTGCAAAAGAGCCTACCTCATTCAATGCACGTTGTGCGTTCAACTCTAAAAGGCAGCGATTTGTGGCGGCTAGTCATGGAAATTGAAAAAAACCGGCACTTTCTTGACCACTTCCCGTTGCAGGGCATGAGTTTTCGGGGAAAGATTTTTGGGCAAATGTATTATAAGGGAATTAAGTTTGACCCAATTAGCCGTGTCGTATATGTCAATGGTCAGCAAATTGATCCGCTTAAAGAATATGAAATCGCGGTGCTCGATCATTATGTCTTAGTGCCATTTTTCCCAACTTTAGCAATTGTTGGGGACAACAAGTTCCTATTTCCGCAATTCTTGCGGGAAGTTGTGGGCAACTATTTAGCTGAAAAATATCCGATTGACGGGAAGTGAAATAAATGACGGATAAGACGGTAGCAGACAATCCAAAAAAGACGCAGCGCGATAATAAGTTTACCAAGGACCAGCCGTTGCGGCACCCATTAGCTGTTGTTGGTCAGGATGGCGATCAAGTTAAGATTAACCAGCAGCTGTATCAGGTAATTGTGAATAAGCGTGAGGCTCTGGACATTGAAGTTTTGCGGCAGAAGTATGATCCATACCTTGACCAATATGACTTTTTGGTCGGGGATGTTTCCAGTGAGCATCTGCGGCTAAAGGGCTTTTATAAGGATAATATGCGCACGGCGATTGACCGTAAGGATCAGACGATTGCGGATTATTTAATCGAATACTGTAATCCAGGGACGGGCTACTTTATTTTGCAGCTGATCAGTCCCGTCCATCATTATCATTCTAGCAACCAAAAAACGTGGAATAGCAATTACCGGCAGTCAGGTCACCGCCGAGTGGGTGCTCATCCGAAAAAGAATTCAGCGTTTAAACGGCGGCGTGTGCATAAGACTACTTTTAAGAAAAAAGAAACGGTGGCGGTTAAAAAAGAACACAGCAATCACCATTCTTTTGTCATTAAAAAAAGAAAGGGCAGCAATTAAGTGAAGGATTACCGATTATTTTTGATTGATCTTGATGGCACGATTTATCGCGGTAAGGATACAATTGCTGCTGGCGTGAATTTTGTTCATCGGCTAGAAAAAGCTGGCAAGGACTTTCTGTTCTTGACCAACAACACGACGAGAACGCCGCAAATGGTCGTAGATAAGTTGGCGGGTCATGGGATCAAGACAGACATTAATCACGTTTATACGCCCTGTATGGCGACTGTCAGCTATCTTAAAAAGGAGAGCCCGCAGCTTTCACCGCTTAAATTCTATTTGATTGGTGAAACTGGCCTGTGGCATGAATTTTTGCAGCAAACAGATTTTGAATTGGATCCATATCACCCGGACTATGTAGTGGTGGGGATGGACCGTGATTTGACTTACCGGAAAGTTCAGGTTGCTTCAGATGCTATTAGAAATGGTGCAACTTTTATCGGGACTAATGGGGATGTTAATTTGCCCAGCAATGAGGGATTATTACCGGGCAATGGCTCGCAGTGCGCGATGATTGCTGTTTCTAGCGGCCAAGAACCCTTGTATATTGGCAAACCATCGCCGATTATTGTGGATATGGCGCTAGCAAAAATGCACTGCACTAAGAAGCAGGCAATTTTAGTTGGCGATAATTACGATACCGATATTAAGGCTGGCTTTAATAGTCAAGTTGACCAGTTGTTAGTGACTACTGGCATTACGCAGCTGGACGATATTAAGGATAAGCGTCAGCCAACATACGTAGTTGATAGTTTGGATCAATTTGAATTATGAAGAAGCAAAATAATATTTTTACGATTATCTATCATTTTGTATTTGCGATTACGAGCAGTGTGGTTGGTGCAATTGTTGCCAGCTGGCCGTTACTGCTGGTCTTTGTTATTGTCCAAAAAACCAATCGGACAGTGAAGCTGACAATTGGGCAGGTAATGCACAATTATAATCAGCTGATGTGGTATCTGATTTGGCCTTTTAAACATGTATTGCACATGCGCGATTTGCCAACGTCGTCAATGGCCGCCCAGCACTTTGCGGCGGTGAAAAAACTCTTTGTCTTAGCGATTGTGGCCTTTTTGTGCTGCTTGGTAATTTATCTTTGGAGTAGAAGACAAAAGGGTAACGTGCTAAAGCTAAGTAAAGTTTGGGCACTGCTGTTCTTACTACTGCCAATTGCAATTTTGCCGTTTGCGGTAACAAATTTTGATAGCTTTTTTGTGGTCTTTCATCATTTGTTGTTTGCTGGAAGCAATACCTGGCTGTTTGATCCGGCTACTGATCCGGTTATTAATGTCCTGACAGAAGGTTTTTTTGCCGCATGTTTTGCTGTCGGCGGGATTATTTATGAACTATATTTTGCTGAAAAATTATTACAGCGTTAAAAAAGGAGTTCCTTTAATGGAACTCCTTTTTACGTGTGATGCGCTTTTTTAACGCGACAATTAAAATCGGGATAACAGAAATCAAGATGATTGCTAAGATTAAGATTGAAAAATGATCTTTGACAAACGGGATGTTGCCGAAGAAAAAGCCAATAATGGTGAACAAGCCGCACCAGAGAATACCACCAGCGATGTTGTAAGCTGCAAATTTACCATAATGCATCTTACTGCCGCCGGAAATGAACGGAACAAAAGTCCTAATAAACGGAATGAAACGGCCAATTACGATTGTGATTGGACCGTGACGTTCAAAAAACTTTTCGGCTGCCAAGCGGTTTTTCTGATTAATTAACTTATTGAACCAAGCGTACTTGCTGCCGGCATTAACAGAGCGAGCGCCTAGTTCATAATTACAAGCATCACCTAGGACTGCTGCCAGCAAGACTGTTAGATAAACCAGCCAAATATTGAGTTGGTACTTGGGATTGACGGCCATTGAGCTGGCGGCAAAAATTAGCGAGTCCCCAGGTAGAAACGGAAAGATCACTAGTCCGGTTTCAATAAAAATAATGGCAAATAGGATAAGATAGGTCCAACCGCCAAACTGGTTGACGATTGCGATTAGGTGGTGATCAATGTGCAAAATAAAGTTGATTAACGCCATAAAGTCTCCTAAATACTGGTTGAATGGATAGTTAAAGTTTTTTCTGGGAAAAGTGACCGCATAATTGAGGTAATTGCAATTTGCGCTTCGCCAAAGCCAAGGCCGATAACTGGCACGCGGCCGTCATATGCTGCAGCATCGCCGACAGCATAGATACCAGGCATGTTGGTTTTCATTTCTTGGCTGACCTTGATTTGGCCGCCGCTGGTAGCAACACCCCATTGTTTAACAAAGTTATTGTTGGCGCGAAAGCCATAGGCAACGACAATTTCGTCAAAGGTTTGCTCCACGATGTCGGCTTGTCCCATTTCTTTTAGTCCAATTGTAAGCTGATTATCAACTAACGAACTAGTTTTAGGAAGGTAAGGGGTCAGAATTTCAACATTTTTTAAACTTTTAAGCTGCTGAATACTGGATTCTAAACCGCGGAATTCATTTCGCCGGTGAACAAGCTTAACTTTGGTGTTGGGCTGTTGGGCTAATTCAAGTGCCCAATCAAGCGCGGAATCGCCACCTCCAAAAACGCCGACGACTTTGTCAGCAAATTTTTCGGGCTCTCTTATATAGTAGTGAATGTGTTTTTCACTTTCGCTGTCAACTTTCAGCGGAAACTTTTTAGGTGTAAACGAACCGGTACCGCTGGCAATAATGATACTTTTAACGGCAAATTCGTTGTCAATAATGAAGTAATCATCATCTTTAGCAATTTCACTAACGCGGTGATTCAGCATGAAAGTTGCTTTTTCCTGGGTTTCTTCTGCCAAATGTTCGATTAATTCTTTACCCGTAATTGCATTAAAAACAGGGATGTCAAAAATCTTTTTAAACGGATAAAGCAGCTTGGGCTGCCCACCAACCTCCTTTAACGAATCAAAAATTATCGTTTTTAGTCCATGTAAATGAGCAAAATTTGCGCTAAAGAGTCCAATTGGACCTGCCCCCACGATTGCTATGTCAAATTTTTTTATTTTAAAAACTCCCCTCTAAACGTTGATATAACAACTTTAACATGAAACTAGAAGTAAGTCATTTTAATAATTTTTAAAAAAAGCTTGCAAAAGGGGAGACAAGTTGGTAATATTAATAACTGTCGTCGGGCAAGAGAGCGAAAGGCTTGAGAGCAAGGCGGCGAAATAAAAACTAAGCAAGAGGGCTTGACAAGAGCTCGAAGGTTTAGTAAGATAATAAACGCTGCTGAGGGAGTTGAAAACTTCTTCAACAGGGGGCAGAAAAAACTTCTTGACAAAAGAAAATACTTCTGTTAAAATAAAGAAGCACTGATGTAAGTTATTTACGTCAGTGGGTAGTACCTTGAAAACTGAACAATGTTTTCGCAAAGTGTGCGGGTGTAAGAACCCAAAACAAAAAAGCGAAGTCAATTTCGCAAGCAAATAAATCCGAGATGCAAATCTTGGAACGAATGAGCAAACATTCAAACAAACATTAAAAATGAGAGTTTGATCCTGGCTCAGGACGAACGCTGGCGGCGTGCCTAATACATGCAAGTCGAGCGAGCAATTTTAACAGAATACCTTCGGGTAGGAAGCTAAAAGCGCGAGCGCGGCGGATGGGTGAGTAACACGTGGGTAACCTGCCCTCTAGATTGGGATACCATTTGGAAACAGATGCTAATACCGAATAAGAAGTAAGATCACATGATCTAGCTATGAAAGGCGGCTTTCGAGCTGTCACTAGAGGATGGACCCGCGGTGCATTAGCTAGTTGGTAAGGTAACGGCTTACCAAGGCAATGATGCATAGCCGAGTTGAGAGACTGAACGGCCACATTGGGACTGAGACACGGCCCAAACTCCTACGGGAGGCAGCAGTAGGGAATCTTCCACAATGGACGAAAGTCTGATGGAGCAACGCCGCGTGAGTGAAGAAGGTTTTCGGATCGTAAAGCTCTGTTGTTGGTGAAGAAGGATAGATAGAGTAACTGCTATTTATTTGACGGTAATCAACCAGAAAGTCACGGCTAACTACGTGCCAGCAGCCGCGGTAATACGTAGGTGGCAAGCGTTGTCCGGATTTATTGGGCGTAAAGCGAACGCAGGCGGGAAGACAAGTCAGATGTGAAAGCCCTCGGCTCAACCGGGGAATTGCATCTGAAACTGCCTTTCTTGAGTGCAGAAGAGGAGAGTGGAACTCCATGTGTAGCGGTGGAATGCGTAGATATATGGAAGAACACCAGTGGCGAAGGCGGCTCTCTGGTCTGTAACTGACGCTGAGGTTCGAAAGCATGGGTAGCGAACAGGATTAGATACCCTGGTAGTCCATGCCGTAAACGATGAGTGCTAAGTGTTGGGAGGTTTCCGCCTCTCAGTGCTGCAGCTAACGCATTAAGCACTCCGCCTGGGGAGTACGACCGCAAGGTTAAAACTCAAAGGAATTGACGGGGGCCCGCACAAGCGGTGGAGCATGTGGTTTAATTCGAAGCAACGCGAAGAACCTTACCAGGTCTTGACATCTAGTGCAATTCATAGAGATATGAAGTTCTCTTCGGAGACACTAAGACAGGTGGTGCATGGCTGTCGTCAGCTCGTGTCGTGAGATGTTGGGTTAAGTCCCGCAACGAGCGCAACCCTTATTATTAGTTGCCAGCATTAAGTTGGGCACTCTAATGAGACTGCCGGTGACAAACCGGAGGAAGGTGGGGACGACGTCAAGTCATCATGCCCCTTATGACCTGGGCTACACACGTGCTACAATGGTTAGTACAACGAGGAGCGAACCTGTGAAGGCAAGCGAATCTCTTAAAGCTAATCTCAGTTCGGATTGCACTCTGCAACTCGAGTGCATGAAGCTGGAATCGCTAGTAATCGCGGATCAGAACGCCGCGGTGAATACGTTCCCGGGCCTTGTACACACCGCCCGTCACACCATGAGAGTCTGTAATACCCAAAGCCGGTAGGATAACCCTTCGGGGAGTCAGCCGTCTAAGGTAGGACAGATGATTAGGTGAAGTCGTAACAAGGTAGCCGTAGGAGAACCTGCGGCTGGATCACCTCCTTTCTAAGGAAGAGCGAATAGGTGGAGAGTAGAAATACTAGAGGAAGCCTAGGAGCAACGGAAGCACACGGAGCGAGAACATTGTTTAGTTTTGAGGGTAGTACCTCAAAAAGAATAAAAACAGATACGCAAGAGACGGGCCTATAGCTCAGCTGGTTAGAGCGCACGCCTGATAAGCGTGAGGTCGATGGTTCAAGTCCATTTAGGCCCATTGACATCAGAAGTTATTGACTGTCGAAAGAGTATTTGGGGGCTTAGCTCAGATGGGAGAGCACCTGCTTTGCACGCAGGAGGTCATCGGTTCGATCCCGTTAGCCTCCATTGGGTCGAAAGATCCATTGGTTAGTACATTGAAAACTGAATATAATCCAAGAAAAAACCGAGACACAATCAAAGAGATAATAAACAGATTGCAAGAGCGACCGAGAGAGTATCTTGAGTAAGGTCAAGTAAATAAGGGCGCACGGTGAATGCCTAGGCACAAGAAGGCGAAGAAGGACGCGACTAACAGCGAAATGCTTCGGGGAGTGGTAAGTACACAATGATCCGGAGGTATCCGAATGGGGGAACCCAGTATGAGCAATCATACTACTAGCTGATGAATACATAGTCAGTTAGGGCAAGACGCAGTGAACTGAAACATCTAAGTAGCTGCAGGAAGAGAAAGAAAAATCGATTTCCCAAGTAGCGGCGAGCGAAACGGAAAGAGCCCAAACCAAGTGATTTATCATTTGGGGTTGTAGGACTGTAATAAGGTAGTGCAAGAGATAGCAGAATTATCTGGGAAGGTAAGCCAGAGAGGGTGAGAGCCCCGTAAGCGAAATCGAATGCACACTGAGCAGGATCCTGAGTAGGCCGGAACACGAGGAATTCCGGTTGAAGCAGCGAGGACCATCTCGCAAGGCTAAATACTAATTTGTGACCGATAGTGAACCAGTACCGTGAGGGAAAGGTGAAAAGAACCCCGGAAGGGGAGTGAAATAGAACCTGAAACCGTGTGCCTACAAGTAGTCAGAGCCCATTAAAGGGTGATGGCGTGCCTTTTGTAGAATGAACCGGCGAGTTACGTTAACTAGCGAGGTTAAGTCAGAAAAGACGGAGCCGCAGCGAAAGCGAGTCTGAATAGGGCGAGAGAGTTAGTTGATGTAGACCCGAAACCAAGTGACCTACCCATGGCCAGGTTGAAGGTGCGGTAAAACGCACTGGAGGACCGAACCCACGTAAGTTAAAAATTGCGGGGATGAGCTGTGGGTAGCGGTGAAATTCCAAACGAACTTGGAGATAGCTGGTTCTCTCCGAAATAGCTTTAGGGCTAGCCTGGTGCGAGGATGATAATGGAGGTAGAGCTCTGTTTGGACGAAGGGCCCGTCAGGGGTTACTGAATTCAGATAAACTGCGAATTCCAGATATCAAAGCACTGGAGTCAGACTGCGAGTGATAAGATCCGTAGTCGAAAGGGAAACAGCCCAGATCACCAGTTAAGGTCCCAAAATCTATGCTAAGTGGAAAAGGATGTGGAGTTGCGTAGACAACTAGGATGTTGGCTCAGAAGCAGCCATCATTAAAAGAGTGCGTAATAGCTCACTAGTCGAGTGACGCTGCGCCGAAAATTTACCGGGGCTAAGCATAGTACCGAAACTGTGGATGTGTAGTAATACACGTGGTAGGAGAGCGTTCTAAATGCGGTGAAGGCTAATCGAGAGGATAGTTGGAGCGTTTAGAAGTGAGAATGCCGGTATGAGTAGCGAAAGACAGGTGAGAATCCTGTCCGCCGAAAGACTAAGGTTTCCTGGGGCAGGCTCGTCCGCCCAGGGTAAGTCGGGACCTAAGGTAAGGCCGAGAGGCGTAGCCGATGGACAACAGGTAGAGATTCCTGTACTGCGTTAAATCGTTAATAGCGAAGGAGGGACGCAGGAGGCAAGGAACGCATGGCGCTGGAAGCCCATGTTCAAGCAACAAGTGTGAGAGTGAGTTAAATGCTTGCTTTCAATAAGCACAAGTTGTGATGAGGAGCGAAATAAAGTAGCGAAGGTTCTGTAGTCACACTGCCAAGAAAAGCTTCTAGTGAGAGATAACGTACCCGTACCGCAAACCGACACAGGTAGTCGAGTGGAGAACACTAAGGTGAGCGAGAGAACTCTCGTTAAGGAACTCGGCAAAATCGCCCCGTAACTTCGGAAGAAGGGGTGCTGGTGTAACAGCCAGCCGCAGTGAATAGGCCCAAACAACTGTTTATCAAAAACACAGGTATCTGCAAAGTCGTAAGACGACGTATAGGTGCTGACACCTGCCCGGTGCTGGAAGGTTAAGGAGAGAGCTTAGTCATTAAGACGAAGGTTCGAACTGAAGCCCCAGTAAACGGCGGCCGTAACTATAACGGTCCTAAGGTAGCGAAATTCCTTGTCGGGTAAGTTCCGACCTGCACGAAAGGTGTAATGATTTGGGCACTGTCTCAACGAGAGACTCGGTGAAATTATAATACCCGTGAAGATGCGGGTTACCCGCGACAGGACGGAAAGACCCCATGGAGCTTTACTGCAATTTGATATTGGGTAGCTGTTAAACATGTACAGGATAGGTAGGAGCCAGAGAAGATAGGACGCTAGTCTTATTGGAGGCAATGTTGGGATACTACCCTTGTTTGATGGCTACTCTAACTAGTATCTCTAAGCGAGATATAGGACAGTGTCAGATGGGCAGTTTGACTGGGGCGGTCGCCTCCTAAAGAGTAACGGAGGCGCCCAAAGGTTCCCTCAGAATGGTTGGAAATCATTCACAGAGTGTAAAGGTATAAGGGAGCTTGACTGCGAGAGAGACAACTCGAGCAGGGACGAAAGTCGGGCTTAGTGATCTGGTGGTACCGCATGGAAGGGCCATCACTCAACGGATAAAAGCTACCCTGGGGATAACAGGCTTATCTCCCCAAGAGTTCACATCGACGGGGAGGTTTGGCACCTCGATGTCGGCTCGTCGCATCCTGGGGCTGAAGTTGGTCCCAAGGGTTGGGCTGTTCGCCCATTAAAGCGGCACGCGAGCTGGGTTCAGAACGTCGTGAGACAGTTCGGTCCCTATCCGTCGTGGGCGTTGGAAATTTGAGAGGAGCTGTCCTTAGTACGAGAGGACCGGGATGGACATACCGCTGGTGTACCAGTTGTCTTGCCAAAGGCATCGCTGGGTAGCTAAGTATGGCAGGGATAAGCGCTGAAAGCATCTAAGTGCGAAGCCCCCCTCAAGATGAGATTTCCCATACGTAAGTAGTAAGACACCTCTAAGACTAAGAGGTAGATAGGCTAGGAGTGGAAGAGTCGTGAGACTTGGAGCGGACTAGTACTAATCAGTCGAGGACTTGACCAGAGCTTGAGCAATCTGGAGAGTGTAAGAAAGTTTTTTCAAGAGATTATATTTAGTTTTGAGTGTAAGAACTCAAACAAAAAAGTACGGTGGCAATAGCAAGAAGGAAACACCTGTAACCATGTCGAACACAGTAGTTAAGCTTCTTCACGCCGAGAGTAGTTGGTGGGAGACTGCCTGCGAGGGTAGGACGCTGCCGTGCTTTGGAGGATTAGCTCAGCTGGGAGAGCATCTGCCTTACAAGCAGGAGGTCACAGGTTCGAGCCCTGTATCCTCCATACCGAGTCGTTAGCTCAGTCGGTAGAGCATCTGACTTTTAATCAGAGGGTCGACGGTTCAAGCCCGTCACGACTCATGGCCCCATTTTGCGGGTGTGGCGGAATTGGCAGACGCGCTAGATTTAGGTTCTAGTGTTTCAGGACGTGTGGGTTCAAGTCCCACCACCCGTATTTGCCAATATTATATACCATATTTACATCTTGCCGATTTAGCTCAGTTGGTAGAGCATCTGTCTTGTAAACAGGGGGTCGTACGTTCAAATCGTATAATCGGCATTTATATATTACGCGGAAGTAGTTCAGTGGTAGAACATCACCTTGCCATGGTGGGGGTCGCGGGTTCGAATCCCGTCTTCCGCTTCATTACTTGCCGGGGTGGCGGAATTGGCAGACGCACGGGACTTAAAATCCCGCGATTGGTTTCAATCGTACCGGTTCGACTCCGGTCCTCGGCATATAATGACGCGCCCTTAGCGCAACTGGATAGAGTGTCTGACTACGAATCAGAAGGTTGAAGGTTCAAATCCTTCAGGGCGCATTATCTCGGGAAGTGGCTCAGTTTGGTAGAGCACCTGGTTTGGGACCAGGGGGTCGCAGGTTCGAATCCTGTCTTCCCGATTGTAATCTTATATTGGTTACTTTAATATTTTTTGGCGGTGTAGCTCAGCTGGCTAGAGCGTCCGGTTCATACCCGGGAGGTCGAGGGTTCGATCCCCCCCGCCGCTATACTAGAGCTTGGACCTTTAGCTCAGTTGGTTAGAGCAGACGGCTCATAACCGTCCTGTCGTAGGTTCGAGTCCTACAAGGTCCATAAACTGGATTTTGTACTTTTATTTTTTAAACATCGCGGGATGGAGCAGTTAGGTAGCTCGTCGGGCTCATAACCCGAAGGTCGGTGGTTCAAATCCATCTCCCGCAATATGGTCCATTGGAGCAGTGGTTTATCTCGTCTCCCTGTCACGGAGAAGATCATCAGTTCAAATCTGATATGGACCGTAAGATGGCTCGGTAGCTCAGTTGGTAGAGCAAAGGATTGAAGCTCCTTGTGTCGGCGGTTCGATTCCGTCCCGCGCCATTATATTAATTTGTTGCGGGTATGGTTTAGTGGTAAAACGAAAGCCTTCCAAGCTTTAGTCGCGAGTCCGATTCTCGTTACCCGCTTTAATGGGCCTATAGCTCAGCTGGTTAGAGCGCACGCCTGATAAGCGTGAGGTCGATGGTTCAAGTCCATTTAGGCCCATTGGAGACTTACTCAAGTGGCTGAAGAGGCGCCCCTGCTAAGGGTGTAGATCGGGTTATTCCGGTGCGAGAGTTCGAATCCCTCAGTCTCCGTAGTATAAGCGAATCTTGTTAATTCAAGATTCGCTTTTTTTGTTTTCTTTACTTTAAATTGCTTATTCTGTTTCTTATATATGAAGAAACGATTGATAAATAACGTATAGTTGTGGTTACTATTGCAAATAGCAAAAATAATATCAAAGAGCGATGAGCGTTAATTTTCCAATTAATAGCTTATAGGGGAGAATAACGGCAATATTAAGTTTATTCATGAGCTTTGAGATAAAGTGGCTAAAAAGGCATTAAAATTAAGTTATACATAATTTATTTGTTATGAAGCAAAGCAAGCAAACTGTTAAGTAGCAATTATAGATAATGATTAGAAATTTCTTTTTAACTAACATTAGTCAGCAATAAAAATTAATTCTATAGGTGAAATAATCTTGTTGACACTAATAATTAGCAGCCAAATTGCTATTAGCTCTAGGAAATTAGCTAAAAAATGATATATAAAAGCATTGATAAATTAGGCTTAATGCGCTTTCTAAATAAAAAACAAAATATTTTTGCATAAAAGTCTTGCAAGATGACGACTAATCCTGTATTATTAATAACGTTGTGATTGAGGTATCGCTTGATAGCTCTGAATTACAAAAATAAAACAGTTGACTTTTTAATCAATATTAGGTATTATAATTAAGCGTCTTATATATTAAGAAGAAAACAAATATGACCCGTTGGTCAAGTGGTTAAGACATCGCCCTTTCACGGCGGTAACATGGGTTCAAATCCCGTACGGGTCATTACCAACAGTATTGGTATTTTATTTTTTACATTATGGAGGATTACCCAAGTGGCTTAAGGGGACGGTTTTGAAAACCGTTAGACGGGTTTCTCGTGCGTGGGTTCAAATCCCACATCCTCCTTTCAAACATCGCGGGATGGAGCAGTTAGGTAGCTCGTCGGGCTCATAACCCGAAGGTCGGTGGTTCAAATCCATCTCCCGCAATATGGTCCATTGGAGCAGTGGTTTATCTCGTCTCCCTGTCACGGAGAAGATCATCAGTTCAAATCTGATATGGACCGTAAGATGGCTCGGTAGCTCAGTTGGTAGAGCAAAGGATTGAAGCTCCTTGTGTCGGCGGTTCGATTCCGTCCCGCGCCATCAGCCTGGAGGAATAGCGAAGTGGCTAAACGCGGCGGTCTGTAAAACCGCTCTCTCTGAGTTCGGCGGTTCGAATCCACCTTCCTCCATAATAGGGATATCGTATAAAGGTAGTACATCGGTCTCCAAAACCGCTAGTGTGGGTTCAATTCCTACTATCCCTGTTTACCTTCATGGCGGAATTGGTGAAGGGGTTAACACACCGGTTTGTGGATCCGGCATACATGGGTTCGAATCCCATATTCCGCCCTAGTATTGGGATATAGCCAAGCGGTAAGGCACTAGACTTTGACTCTATTATGCGCTGGTTCGAATCCAGCTATCCCAATCTGTTATTAAAATAGCTGATGGCGGTGTAGCCAAGTGGTAAGGCAGAGGTCTGCAAAACCTTAATCGTCGGTTCAAATCCGATCCCCGCCTTATGGTTCATTGCTAGAACTATTGATTAATAATTGAATATCATGGCGGTGTGGCGGAATTGGCAGACGCGTCAGACTCAAAATCTGGTGTCCTTTTCGGACGTATCGGTTCGACCCCGATCACCGCTATAAATTAGAAGCAGCTCCCATCTGGGAGCTGCTTTTGTTTTACAATTAATAATTTTGCTTATAAAAATTGCACAAGTAATGCGGAATCTTTATAATACCAGTATATGGAGGTAGGCAAATGAATATTGGTATTTTTACCGATACATATTTCCCACAGATTAGTGGTGTTGCAACATCAATCAAGACACTCAAAGATGCACTTGAGGCTCAGGGACACAATGTATTTATTTTTACGACAACTGACCCACATGTCAAAAAGGGGACAGTTGAAGCTAACGTTTTTCGGTTTAGCAGTATTCCCTTTATTTCGTTTACTGATCGGCGAATTGCTTTTCGTGGCTTTTTTGAAGCTACTAAAGTAGCGCGGGAAGTTAAATTGGATGTTGTCCACACGCAAACAGAGTTTGCACTGGGAATGATTGGCAAATATGTTGCACATCAACTTAAAATCCCGGCAATTCACACTTACCATACGATGTATGAGGATTATCTGCATTACGTTTTGAATGGTCATTTACTTAGGCCATATCACGTTAAGCAATTTACCAATGTCTTTCTCAAAAATATGGATGGCGTGATTGCCCCTAGCGAGCGCGTAGAGGCGTTATTGCATCGCTATGGTGTAACTATACCAATGAGAGTTATTCCGACCGGTGTAGCCGTTAATGAGATGAACCAGAAGCCGACTCGTGACATTCGTCAGGAATTAAGTATCGCTGCCGATAGTCCAGTGTTATTAACGTTAAGTCGAATTGCCGGTGAGAAAAAGATTGACCGCATTTTAAATGTTATGCCGGAAATCGTTGATGAATTTCCTAAGATTCGACTGGTGATTGCTGGTGATGGTCCCGATGTTGCCGTATTAAAGCAGCAAGTTGAGCGGCTAACACTTGAAGATTACGTGATTTTCGCCGGAAATGTGCCGCATGAAGATGTTGGTTCATATTATCAAATGGCGAACCTGTTTGTTTCAGCCAGTGATACAGAAACTCAAGGCCTAACATACATTGAAGCTTTAGCAGCAGGGACTAAGTCTGTTGTCTATGATACGGATTATACGGAACATGTCTTTGATGATCCTGATTTGGGACAGGTTTTTACCAGCCAAAGCGAGATGCTCAAGGAGATTGTGACTTATTTGCAAAAGGGTAATTTTCAAATTCCGCAGGCTAAATTGGATAACAAACTTAAGCAGATTTCGGCAGAACATTTTGGTAATTGTGTTTGTGAGTTTTATCAAGATGTGATTGCTAATTATCAAGAAAAGCGCAAAGAGGATTCAAATGATTAGAATAAATATGTTCTCACAGGCTGCATCAGTTGAGGGGCAGGGCGTTGGCTCGGCCTATAACGAATTATTAAGCCTGTTAAGAACGCGATTAGTTGACGAATTTTATGTGACAAATAACAAATATGGTGCAAGCGACTTAACGCATTACCATACGATTAATCCGACTTATTTTGCTAACAGCTTTTCACACAGCCGCGGCCGTAAAATTGGTTACGTTCACTTTTTGCCGGAAACGCTGGAAGGTTCAATCAAGCTGCCAGGGGTTGCCAAAAACGTCTTTTATCGCTATGTCATTGACTTTTACAAGCGCATGGATCAAATTGTCGTTGTTAATCCGATTTTTATTGATAAATTAGTTAAGTATGGCATTAAACGTGAGCGGGTTAAGTACATTCCTAATTTTGTTTCTAAGGACGAGTTTTATCCCGAGAGTCGAGAACAAAAGGACGCTTTTCGTCATGAATTAGGTATCCCGCGAGACAAGTTTGTGGTTTTTGGTGACGGACAAGTTCAGGAACGTAAAGGTGTTGATGATTTTGCCAAAATGGCACTGGCAAATCCTGATATTCAGTTTATTTGGGCCGGTGGCTTTTCCTTTGGCAAGATTACCGATGGCTACGAGCACTTCAAGGCGCTAGTTGATGATCCGCCGCAAAACCTTAAATTTACCGGAATTATTGACCGGGCAAAATTAGTTGATTATCTAAATATCGCTGATTTGTTTGTTTTACCGTCCTATGACGAGTTATTCCCAATGTCAGTACTGGAAGCCTTTAGTTGTGGTACGCCGGTGCTGTTGCGCGATTTGGACCTCTATCAGGCAATTATTGACGGCTATTACATGAGTGGTCATGATTTTACTGAGATGAATGCTCAATTGCAGCGCGCAGCTGGCGACCAAGCTCTACTTAATAAGTACAGTAAGCTATCAGATTTGGCCAGCCAAAAATACTCTGAAGATCATTTAGCCCAGATTTGGAATGAATTTTATCATGAACAATACGACTTGGGTAAAAAGTTGGGACAGATTCGCTAATGAATAAAAAGCACTTATGGGGCATCCTAATTGTTTTACTTATCAGCGGCGGCGTTCTATTCGTTGACTTAAAGGAGACACCTGTTGCTCAGTTGCGTGCAGCGGCCCAGAATATCAACTTTTGGGGACTTATTGCAGTATTTGGCTTAATGCTTCTGTCGTACGTTTTTGAAGCTAGTATTTTGGCGGTTTTAGCAAAACGCAAAAACGAGCCGAAACGCTCCAGCTGGTCATTTTTGCGGATACCGATAATTCAAGCGCTGTTTAATGCGATTACCCCAATGTCTACTGGTGGTCAACCGTCGCAGTTAGCGGCAATGGTGCAGATGGGAATCGAAGGTGGTCGAGCAACTTCATTGCTATTGATGAAGTTTATCATTTACCAAATCGTGGTTTTTATTGCCTATGTTGTAACGATTATTAGCGGCTTTCACATGGTAGCTGCTAAGTTTGGCGGGTTAGCATTTTTTATCGCCATTGGCTTTTTAATTCACGTTAGTTCTATTGTGCTTCTCTTGGCGGCTTTATTTGCTTATCAGTGGACCAAAAATGCGGCTAACTGGGTGATGAATTTGCTGGCTAAAGTGGTTAATCCTGAAAGGGTGGCTGTTTGGCGGCAAAACACGATGGCGAAGATTGATACCTTTTATCGTGAAAGCCAGGAATTAAAAAAAGAAAAAAAGAAGCTGCTGTTGAGCGCGCTATTTACCGTTTTGCAGCTAGCATGCTTTTACTCAATTCCCTACATGGTGCTGGTGGCACTCAATGTTCCGGCCGATTGGGTCAGCGTCACGCAAATGAATATTATGATTATCATGTTTATGGCAATTATTCCAATTCCCGGTGCGTCTGGTGGGGCTGAATACAGTTTTCAAACACTGTTTTCTACTTTTATCTCGTCAAATGGTACCTTGATTTTGGGAATGTTCTTGTGGCGGTTTGTGACCTACTTCTTTGGAATGATATTGGGAATCTTTGGCTGGATTTTTAAACCACGAAAAATTCCAAGTCCCCCAAATAATTAATTTTTGCTAAAATCACTTTGTTTAATCAAGCTTTAGCGTAGTATATTAGCATGGTGAGAGGAGAATAGAATGACACGGATCAAGTCTTTTTTGCAATGGCTGACAGAAACCAAGCTAGGCTTTTTCATTACTGTTTTAGTTGCCTTTTGGCTGAAAACATATGCAATTTACTTAACGAAATTCAACTTGGGTGCAGTTGGCTCAATGCAGAACTTTTTGCTCCTGCTTAATCCGCTGCCAGCGGGACTATTATTATTAGGGATCGGCCTGTTTTTTAAGGGACGCAAGTCGTATTGGATTATTATTGCGATTGACCTGATATTAAGTCTGTGGCTGTTTGCCAACATCTTGTACTACCGTGAGTTTTCCAACTTTTTGTCCTTATCAATTATTAAGACTTCAGGCTCAACCGCGGATAACTTAGGGAAGAGTATCGTGGGGATAACCCATGTAACCGACTTTTTAGCCTTACTCGATGTTGCAGTAATTATTGGGTTGTTATGCGGTAAAGTCATTAAGTATGATTTGCGGCCGCTTAAACTCAGGTTCAACGTGTTAGTTGAGGTTTTGGCAATTATGATGATTGGTCTAAACCTGAAAATGGCGCAAAAAGACCGGTCGGGATTGTTAACAAGAACATTCGACAACAATTACATTGTTAAGTATCTGGGGATGAACGAGTACGCCGTTTATGATGGTTTTAAAACCGCGCAAACAAGTGCGCAGATGGCCAAGGCAAATGTTTCCGATCTTGGCTCCGTCCAAAAATATTTGAAGGCCAACTATGTAAAGCCTAATCCGCAGTACACCGGCGTTGCTAAGGGCAAAAATGTTCTAGTAATCCACCTTGAGAGTTTTCAGCAGTTTTTAATTGGTTACAAGTGGAAGGGGAAGGCAGTTACGCCTAACCTGAACAAGTTGTACCATGCCAAAGATACCTTGAGCTTTGCTAATTTTTATAACCAAGTTGGTCAGGGGAAGACATCAGATGCGGAAATGATGTTGGAAAATTCACTCTATGGCCTGCAGTCAGGGTCGGCAATGTCAAGTTACGGCACATCGAACACCTTTGAAAGTGCGCCGGCAATTTTAAACCAGCAAGGTGGTTATACGACAGCCGTGATGCATGGTGGTGCAGGTTCGTTTTGGAATCGGAATAACGCCTACAAGCAGTTCGGTTACCAGTACTTTATGCCGCTGTCATATTATCAAAATAAACCGAAGTATTATATCGGTTATGGGTTAAAGGATAAGATCTTTTTTAACCAGTCGATTAAGTACATTGAGCGTTTGCCGCAGCCGTTTTACTTGAAGATGATTACGGTAACGAACCACTATCCGTATGAGATTGACAAGAAAAACCAGTCGATTGATAAAACAGATACGGGGGATGAAACCGTTGATGGTTATGTTCAGACCGCTCATTATTTGGATCAAGCAATTGGGGAGTTAATGCATTGGCTGAAGAAAACTGGGCTTGATAAAAAGACCCTGATTGTGATGTACGGTGACCATTACGGTATTTCCGGCAACCACCATAAGGCTAGTGCCCAATTGTTAAAGCAGGATGAGTTCACCGATTTTGACAATTTGAAGTTCCAACGGGTGCCGTTAATGTTTCATATGACGGGACTTAAAGGCGGCATTGATAAGACTTATGGCGGCGAAATTGATGTTTTGCCAACTCTGCTTAACCTATTAGGAATTAATGACAGGGGCACGATTCAATTCGGCCATGACTTGCTTAGCAAGCAGGAACCACAGATTGTGGCGCAGCGTAACGGCGACTTCATTACGCCGCAATACGCTAAAGTTGGCGGGACTTATTATGATACTAAGACTGGCATGGAAATTGTGGACCCTGATAAGAAGTTGAAGTTGCATTTGATGGCAATTTCTAATCGGGTAACCACGCAGTTATCCTTGTCTGATCGAGTGATTGATGGTAATCTATTGCGCTTTTATAAGCCTAAGTGGTTTAAAAAGGTCAAAGCTAATGATTATGACTATAATAAGGACAAGGCACTAAAGAAGCTGTTTAGTCCTAACAAAACTTCTTTGTGGTACCAAAATCATAAGAAGACGACGCAGAAACAATTTAAGACGGATGCGCCGGAACTTGAAAAATAAATACTCGAAAAAAGCCGTCTTTTATGATAAACTTTGTAAGTAATCGATCTGTATATTGGAGGCAGCGCATTGTACAATTTATTTATGACGCTACTAATTATTGTTTCAATTTTAATTGTTATTGCAACAATGATGCAGCCGCAAAAGCAACAGGATGCATTGAATGCCCTATCAGGCGGCGCAGTTTTTAGTGGCCAAACGAAGAAACGTGGTTTTGAAGCATTTATGGAAAAAGTTACAGCAGTTTTGTTGGTTCTCTTTTTCGCTTTTGCTATTGTGTTAGCTTATTTGTCTTCAAAGTAAGTTTTAGTTCCTCCCGATCAAATGTGTTGGGGAGGACTTTTTTTATATTTTTTAATAAGGAACGGAGATTAGTGCATGGCACAAAACGAAAAAATTTTAGCTAATGTTTTAGAAATCTTTCGCCATAATCCCAAAAAACAATACCAAGTAGAGCAAATTGACAGAATGCTGCGGCGTGATCGCCTCGGCAGTTTTTCTGATATTGTCAAGGCACTCTCCTTTTTGGAACAAGAAAAGAAAATTATTACTGACGGTAATGGTCATTATCAATTAGCCGAAGAGAATACCATTGTTGAAGGGTCATTTCGGGCTAATGATAAGGGCTTTGGCTTTGTCAAACTTGAAGATGAAGAAGCCGATGATATTTTTATTGCCAGCGATTATACCGCGTACGCCGTTGATGGCGACAAGGTACGCGTTAAGATTACTGCTGGTGGTAATCCTTGGAATGGCAAGGGACCAGAAGGTCAAGTTCAGGAAATTATTGAGCGCAGCCTTGACACATTAGTTGGCGAATTTCACCCAATAACTGATGCGCAAGTTAAGGTTAGTCACTTTTTAGGGTATGTTTTGAGTACCAATAAGAAGCTGCATAAGTATCGCGTTTATGTTGGTGAAAATGGCCTGCACCCGCAAATGGGCGACATGGTTAAGGTCTCAATTGCTAACTATCCTAGTGAAGACAATCCGGATTCAATGGCTGGTGTGGTAATCGAGATTATCGGTAACAAGAACGATCCCGGCGTTGATATTATGTCCATTGTTTCTGCACATGATGTTCGTACTGAATGGCCTCAAGATGCAATGGACCAGGCTAATGCTATTCCTGACCATATTGAGCCAGAGGAATGGGATAATCGCGAAGATATTACCGATCAGCCAGCTGTCACAATTGACGGTGATGACTCCAAGGACTTCGACGATGCGGTAGTTTTATGGAAATTACCTAACGGCAATTATCATTTGGGTGTTCATATTGCCGATGTATCTCATTACATCAAGGAAAAAACACCGCTGGACGAGGAAGCTTTTGCGCGCGGCAACAGTACTTATTTGGTTGACCGCGTAATTCCGATGCTGCCATTCCGGTTATCAAATGGGATTTGTTCACTTAACGAAGACCAAGACCGACTGGTTTTATCCTGTGAAATGGAATTTACTCCAGAAGGTGAGCGGGTAAATTACCGGATCCATTCATCCGTGATGCGGTCACATGGTCGCTTAACTTATAACAAGGTTAACCAAGCACTTGATCCTGATAACACTGACGAGTTAGAAGAAAAATATGTTAAATTGCGGCCGATGCTGCAAGATATGGCAGAATTGCACAATGCGTTATATCAAAAGCGTCACCAACGTGGTGCGATTGACTTTGAAGAGCCAGAAGCTAAGATTATTGTCGACGAGCAAGGCAAGCCAACTGATATTGTTTTGCACAATCGGGGCACTGCTGAAAAGATGATTGAATCATTCATGTTGGTGGCCAACGAAACTGTAGCTGAAGACTTCTTTAAAAAGCACGTGCCATTTTTGTACCGGGTTCATGAAACTCCTGATGGTGAACGGATTAAGAACTTCTTTGAATTTTGTAGTGCCTTTGGTTTGGATATTAAGGCTGACCCGAACCACATCAAGCCAATTGACTTGCAAAAGGTAGTTGCTAAGACAATGGGAACACCTGAGGAAGCCGTTGTTCAAATGATGATGCTGCGCAGCTTAAAGCAAGCACATTATTCAGAAGAAGCATTAGGTCACTTTGGCTTGGCTGCGAAATTCTATACCCACTTTACTTCGCCAATCAGACGGTATTCTGACTTGATGGTCCACCGCATGATCCATGCATACAGCGACCAAGGAACTGGTAAGGAAGTTCAGCAGCATTTTGCTAGCTACTTGCCGGATGTTGCCGATCAAACTTCAACTCAAGAGCGAGTTTCAATTGATACCGAGCGAGAAGTTAATGATTTGAAGATGACCGAGTTCATGGCCGATCAAGTTGGCCAGCATTTTGATGCGGTGGTTTCTTCGGTAACAAGTTTTGGGATGTTTATCCAATTGCCAAATACGGTTGAAGGTTTGATTCATATTTCGAATTTGAATGATGATTTTTATAGCTTTAACGAGAAGAGCTTAACCTTAACTGGTCGCGGCACGCATAAGCAATATCGTGTTGGCATGCCGATCAAGGTCACCTTAATTAATGCCAACATTGAGCAGCATCAGTTAGACTTTGAAGTTTATGATCCAAATGCGCCAAAGCATCCACATCATGATCGAGGTAACAATAATCGGCGTCGCGGCAGCCGCGGCTTCCATAACGACCATGGCCATCGCGGCGGTCATAACGGCAGCAGCCGGAATGGTTTCCGTAAGAATGGCAACCATCCGCATTTTAGTAAGTACAAGCATTAGGACTACAAGCCGATGAAAGAAAAAAATGAAAATTTAATCGCGCAAAACAAAAAAGCGCATCATGATTATTTCATCAAGGAAACATATGAAGCCGGGATTGCACTGACGGGAACAGAAATTAAGTCGGTGCGTGCGCGGCGGATTAGTTTGCGTGACGGCTACGTGCAGGTAATTAATGGTTCTGCTTTTTTAGAAAATGTACATATTAGTGAGTATAAGCAGGGCAATCGTTATAATCATGAACCCTTGCGCAGTCGCCGGTTGCTTTTACATAAAAAAGAATTGACGCGACTAGCTAAAGAGCAAGCTGAGCGTGGGGTAACAATTGTTCCACTTAAAGTGTATTTGAAACACGGCTTTGCTAAGATTCTAATTGGTGTTGGTCAGGGTAAGAAGCAATACGATAAACGCGAAACAATTAAAAAACGCGATCAGGAGCGTGAGCTTCGACGCCAATATAAAGTTTAAAAAGAAGTTTGATTAGTTATACTAATCAAACTTCTTTTTGCATATGACAAGATATTGTTAATAGCTAGTTCGACGACTACAATTAGATTTTAAGTAGGCATTGTAATTATTCAATTACCAAAAAAATTATTTTGTGACTGTTATTTTTTGGCATAATCATGTATCATTTATTAATATTGTCATTGTATATATTGCTCATAAGTTAAGCAATAAGATTGTTAAATTGTTTTAGTTGAATATTGGATTAAGCCAAATTTTAGCGGTGGTATAATAGAGTTATGTTGTTTCACTAGAGAAAATAATGTTTAATAAACTAAAATGTTAGGATTTGAATTTTAAATGGAATTTAAGGACGTATATAATCATGAACGCGTGACGCGTAAGTTTTCCAATCGGAAGGTTAACGAGAAGCTGCTTGCGAAAATTATTAAAAAGGCCCAGCTGTCACCGTCATTACTTAATTCACAACCTTGGCGGATATATATGGTAACCGGTGATGCCTTGAGCAACTTGAAAGAAGAAGTCATGCAAAAGATTAAGGAGGGTGTTGACCCGCATGAAGATTTTGCCACGATTTTGTCGCTCAACTGGGATGCCTATCCAAGTCAAAGTTTGGCAACGGTAGGTGCATCACAGCCGTACTTCTACAATAATAAGATAGAGTTGTTTACCCAATCTAATGATACGATGTTTAACGCACAGGATGTAGCATTCATGACAATTCCGCGGACTTCGCCTGCGTGGTCAGTGTTTGACTTGGGTATTTTTGCTCAAAGTATCATGCTTTTGGCACTTGATGAAGGACTGGCAGTGATGCCGGCGCATTCGATGGTTGCTTATCCAGAACTGGTACGCAAGTATGCGGAAATTCCAGAAAATGAGCTTGTGGGTATGGCTATTGGTCTAGGTTATAAAGATAATGCGGCGGAAGTTAATGATCCGAAGTATTACCCAGCAAGATTGCCATTCGAAAAGATTTATAAATTGGTCAAGTAAGATTAATTTTGATGATTAAAAGTGCGCTATTGATGCTAAAATAAAGGATAGAATTTTTTGACAAAAAGGTGACAAATTTTGAGTATAGCCCAAATAATTACTTACTTAATAGCGACTTTGGTGATTTTTGTCTTTGCGGCGTTCTTTGTTGCCGCAGAGTTTGCATTAGTCCAAACTCGATCAAGTCAGCTGGAAGATATGCTGACAAATAATACTGGCAATCGCCGCAAGATAAAGCGCGCGTTGCATATGGTTCACAATTTAAATGAATATTTATCAACCACGCAGGTAGGGACAACGCTTGTGGGGGTTGTTTTAGGTTGGTTTTCTGCTGATACATTCGCAACTTTGTTTGCGGACTTGTTAAATTTAGCACACCTAAATCCTTCACTTGTCCGGTCGGTGAGTGCGCTATTAGGTGTTATCTTACTGACATATTTAGAGGTCGTCATTACGGAAATCGTCCCCAAAAATATTGCCATTGATATGCCGGTTAAAATGCTGCTGAAATTGGCGACGCCACTTCAGGCATTTCATACCTTGGTTTATCCGTTCGTGTGGCTGCTTAATACTAGTTCGAATGGCTTGCTAAAGGTTTTGGGTTTTAAACCTGCTGATGAAGAAAATCAGGTTTATTCACAGTCCGAAATTATCAAGTTATCGCGCAAAGCCGTGCACGGCGGCTCTCTTGATAAAAATGATCTAACATACATGAAACGTGCCTTTGAACTGAACGATAAGGTTGCTAAGGATATTATGACTGACCGGACACGGTTAATTGTGATTGATTCAAGTGATACAATTGCTCAGGCACTAGAAATGTATCTTGAAGAGGGCGCAAGCAGGCTGCCGGTAGTGCGTGATAATAATAAAGACGATATTGTTGGTTATATTTATGCCTTTGATGTGGTTCAACAGAGCCGCATTGATGCTCACGTGCCAGTGACGCGGATTATTCGGACAATGATTACAGTACCTGAGTCGATGCCAATTCAGGATGTCTTGCACTTAATGATTAAGAAGCACACGCCGATTGTCTTGGTTGTCGATGAATATGGCGGTACCAGTGGCGTTGTGACCGATAAAGATATCTATGAAGAATTATTCGGTACAGTTAAGGATGAGATTGACGACGTTTCCGACGATTACATTATTAAGGATGCGGAAGGTAATATTCATGTTTCCGGAAAAACGACCTTGTATGATTTTGAACGCTATTTCAGAACGGATTTAAAGAGTTTTCAAAATAGTGATATCATCACCATTGGTGGTTATATGATGGAACATTATCCAGACTTAAAAAAGGATGAATCCGTTGAGTTTGAAGGATTTTCGTTCACACTAGATAATATTGAGCAGGGCTTTATGCGTTGGTTTATCGTTAAACGGTTAGCTAAAGAGCCTATCATGAATAAAGAAGAATAAATTAGGCTAACAAAAAGCGTTACTTTGATTAAGTAACGCTTTTTTCATTATAAAATTATTTGTTATCAGCCAGCTTGATTACTTCGGGCTTTAAAACGCCGATATATTTGATATTACGAAAGGCATTCATGAAGTCTAGACCATAACCAACGACAAATTCATTGCCAACCTTTGAGCCGTAATATTCAATTTCAACATCAGTAGTACGGTTAGCTTCTTTGTTAAGAAGCACGCAGCACTTAACGCTCTTAGCACCGCGCTCTTTAAGCATGTCTTTCATGTATTTTAAGGTAAGACCAGTGTCGACAATATCTTCAACGATTAAGACATCACGATCCTTAACATCAGTAGTTAGGTCGGTAATCAAATCAACCTTACCTGAAGAAACAAAACCATCGCCATAACTGGAAACGTCCAAAAAGTCGATTTCTTCTTCAACGTCCATTTCACGGACCAAATCAGTTAAAAAGAAAATCGCACCTTTAAGTGCCCCAACAATTAGCGGCTTCTTGCCGGCATAATCTTCAGTCAATTGTTTGCCTAGGCGGACACACATTTGGTGAATATCGTCTTCAGTAAATAATTTATGGTCAATAATTCTATTAATATTGTCGTTTTTTGGCATTTATCTACCCTTCACTTCAACTAATTCAAGATTCCTAATAGACTCGATTATATCATTCTTTTGCATAAAAAGTAGCTAGATTTACACTTTTTACGGGGGTTTGCGCGGATTTAATTGCTAATATTTTACTTAAATTAAAAAATCGCTTTTTATCTGAAAAATAACTTAAATATTTTAATTTTACGTGACTATTTTTGCTACAATATAAGTAAATATTTTTTGCATGAAAGGTTAAGCAGAATGGAAAAAGAACAAGAAATAAAAATGTTAAAAGCTTTTTCGGATGCAAATTCAACTTCAGGATTTGAAGGCGAGTTTGTTAAGTTGTTTACCGAAACAGTCAAGGATTTTGCCAATGTTAAGGTTGATGGCATGTTAAATGCTTATGCTTCTAAGAAGGAAAATAAGGCGGGTCGGCCCGTTATTCAGCTTGATGCCCACTCAGACTCAGTCGGGTTTATCACTCAGGCAGTTAGGCCTAACGGCATGATTAAGTTTGTTCCATTAGGTGGCTGGGTTAAGTATAATATTCCAGCTCTGCGGGTTCGGATTAAAAATCGTGATGGTGAATATATCCCCGGCGTTGTAGCCACTAAGCCACCGCACTTCATGACGGAAGCTGAACGCAATAATGTGCCCGATGTAGCTGATATGTCAATTGATGTTGGTTCGAGTTCACGTGAAGAAACATTGAACGACTATAAGATTGATACTGGCTGTCCAATCTTTGTTGATGTTAAGTGTGAATATAACGAAAAGTCGGGTTTGTTCTTTGGTAAGGACTTTGATGACCGTTTTGGTGCTGCAGCCATGGCTGATGTTTTGGAAACATTAGATGGTGAAGAAACACCATTTAACGTTGTCGCTGCACTGTCAAGTCAAGAAGAAGTAGGCTTGCGCGGAGCTTATGTTACAGCTCGCACTGTTAAGCCCGACTTGGGTATCGTGCTAGAATCTTGCCCAGCTGATGATACCTTCACTCCTGATTGGCTTTCGCAAACTGCCTTAAAACACGGACCAATGATGCGTGACATGGATACGTCATTCTTGCCTAATCCTAAGTTCCAGCAATACGCTTGTGATGTAGCTGATAAGAACCATATTCCTTACACGCGGTCAGTTAGAACTGGCGGCGGCCAAGATGGTGCCGCAATTTATTATGAGAATGGGGCACCGACAATTGTAATTGGTATTCCAGTTCGTTATGAGCATTCACCTTATTGCTTCAGTGCCTACCAAGATTTCAAGGCAGCCGTTGAAATGACAGTGGCAATTATTCGTGATTTAACTACTGAAAAATTAGCTAGTTTCAGCCAATTTTAAGTAAATTTAATATTTTAGTTGCAAAAAATTATTAAACGAGTAAAATAATGTTCCAAAGAAATAATTAGGCGACAGAGAGCGCTTGTTTCGGAGGAATTAAATATGGATACAACTAATGAGCACAGTCATGCACTAACTACAGATCAGAAGTGGACCATCGCGTCGACCTCATCGGGATTTATGTTAGAGAACATGGATGTGCTTTTTCTATCGTTTGCGATGAGTTCGATGATTGCTGACCTGCACCTGTCTGGTGGTGCTGCAGGGCTAATTTCATCGATTACTAATTTGGGGATGTTGTTTGGCGGGATTGCCTTTGGCATGTTGGGCGATAAAATTGGCCGCGTCAAAACTTTCAGTCATACCGTGATTATTTTTGCGGTGGCGACAGCCTGTATGGCCTTTGCCAATAACATCTATTTGATTTATGCTCTCCGTTTTTTGGCCGGAATTGGTGCTGGCGGTGAATATGGTGTTGGGATTGCATTAATTGCTGAAGCTTTTCCGAAGAAGGAAATTGGTAAAATGACCTCAATTGCGGCAGTTGGTGGTCAGGTGGGGGCAATCTTCGCGGCGTTAATTGCGGCATGGATTATTCCAACTGCTGGCTGGCATATGTTGTTCTTGGTCGGTATTGTGCCGGTAGTCTTAACGGTTTTCATTAGAAAACACCTGCATGAAAGTAAGCAATTTTTAACGGCTAAGGCAGAAGAAAAGGGTTCATTGCTAACCAATGTTGCCCGCAAGATGTTTGCAACACCGCGGCTTGCTTGGCAGAGTATTGGCTTGATGATTATGATGACAGTTCAAATCGCTGGTTACTTCGGCTTAATGAACTGGCTGCCAACAATCGTACAGAAGCAATTAAATTTGAATGTTGCCAATTCAAGTTTATGGATGATTGCAACGATTATTGGAATGAGCATTGGAATGATGACTTTCGGTACCATTTTCGATCATTTTGGTCCACGGCGCGCCTTCGGTATCTTCTTAATTGGTTCGGCGATTATGGTCTACACTTTAAGTTTGGCCACCAACATGGTAACTTTGCTTATCATTGGGGCGATTGTCGGCTTCTTCTCTAATGGGATGTTCGGTGGTTACGGTGCGGTAATTAGCCGGCTGTACCCAACAGAAATTCGCTCGAGTGCGAACAATATTATTGTGAATATTGGCCGTGCAATTGGCGGGTTTTCATCAGTTGTAATTGGTATCTTGATGGATCACTACAACTTAACGGTTGTCATGGGCTTCTTATCAAGTTTATACATTATCAGCTTGATAATTATGATTAGCCTGCCTGGATTGAAAAAGCTGGCAAATAATTAGTGAAGTAAAAGAATGGTTTTATAATAATTATCGTTGTGGTATACTACCTATAAATAGATTTTAGTCACTAGGGGTGCGCTTAGCTGAGAATTACCCTTGGAACCTGAACAGGACAATGCCTGCGTTAGGGAAGTGTTTGAATAAGCATTTAACTGTACTCCTTCTGACTTAATAGTTAGTTAGGAGTATTTTTTATGTTCACAAGATCATCAAAATGGAATGTTAAGTCGGTAATTTTGGTCGCGTTGATTGGAATTATTATGGGGGTAATTTATACCTACGGCTTTAATTGGGCTTACAACATTATTAAAATGGCACTGGTTCCTACAGGCTTTGCCCCAGTAACGGACACGGTCTTTTCGGGCTTATGGCTAATGGCAGCACCCTTAGCAATGTATTTTGTACCAACGGCTGGTTCTGGGACAATTGGCGAAGTGTTAGCTTCAATTGTAGAAATGGCAATCGGCGGACAATGGGGTGCGATTACTGTTATTTCAGGACTTATTCAAGGTGCAACTAACGAAATCGGCTTTTTCCCCAAGAAGTCACGTTATCAAGCATTTTCTTGGAAGAGTGTTATGATTGGTGCCTTCTTTGCAGGACTAGGAATTTTTATTCCGTCATATATTCTTTACGGTTGGGGCAAATTTAACATGACGGTTCAGATTGTAATGTTCATTACCAATATGGTTTCGGCGCTTGTCTTTGACGGTGTACTGGTTAAATTAATCGCTAATCTGTTTGATCGTACACTAAAGCCGCGACTGGCATAGATTGAGGTAAATCATGTTTACACGATCATCAAAATGGAATGTTAAGTCGGTAATTTTGGTTGCTTTAATTGGTATTTTGATGGGTATCTTTTATACCTATGGCACTAATGACCTGTATAACTTAGTTAAAATGTTACTACTGCCGACAGGGTACGCCCCGGCAACCGACGCCTTTTTTGCAGGATTATGGTTAATGGCCGCGCCTCTTGCAATGTATTTTGTCCCCACAAAAGGTTCAGGATTAGTAGGAGAGCTGCTCGCTTCAATAGTGGAGATGGCTTGTGGTGGTCAATGGGGGATTACCACTGTAGTCTCGGGACTAATGCAGGGATTAACCAATGAAATTGGCTTTTTTCCAAAAAAGTCCCGCTACCAGAAATTTTCATGGCAAAGTGTTCTGACAGGTTCATTTTTTGCTAGTTTTGGCTTTTTAATTCCGTGTTATCTGATGTATGGCTGGTATAAATTTGCGCTTAAGGTGCAAATTGTAATGTTCTTTGTCAGTATTCTCTCGTCAGTTTTATTTGACGGGGTGCTAGTTAAGTTGATTACTAACCTGTTTGATCGCGCATTGAAGCCGAAAGTGGAATAATTTTGAGTAAACAAAAAGGTCGAGGATAATTACCTCGGCCTTTTTAGTTGGCTGTTTCTTTTCTTAAGATTGCGTGAACCTTAGTGGTTAACATGTCAATTGCAACATTATTTTCGCCGCCCTCGGGAACAATAATATCAGCGTAACGTTTAGTCGGTTCAATAAATTGATGGTACATTGGCTTAACTGTGCCTAAGTACTGGTCGATTACGGAGTCAATTGAACGTCCGCGTTCATCAATATCGCGTTCAAGCCGTCTAATGAAACGAATGTCATCGTCAGTATCAACGTAAACTTTGATGTCCATTAAGTCCCGAATTTCTTCATTTGCTAAAACCAAAATTCCTTCAAGAATAATAATATCAGCAGGCTCAATGTGAATAGTTTCAGTGCTTCTGGTATGTTCCTTAAAGTCGTAAACGGGCATTTCAATTGGCTTGTAGTTAAGCAAGTCATTGATTTGGGCTTTAAGCAGTGGAATATCAAAGGCATCAGGATGGTCATAATTGATGTTCATCCGTTCGCTCATTGGAATACCGGTATTATCCTTGTAGTATGAATCTTGCGTCATAATTAGGACGTGTTCATTTTCTTGCATTTGGTCAACAATTTTATGGGCAATCGTTGTTTTACCACTACCCGAACCGCCGGTAATCCCAATTACGACGGGTTTTTCAAGTTTAGACATTCAGACTCTCCTTTTTATCAAATAATATTTTACTGTAGTTTTTGCTGTAATACCACTAAAACAAGTGACATTTTAAGATTTTGGTCAATAATTTTTGCAATAAAAGATAAAATCTGCGCTTGAAAGGGCTTTATAAAATAGGTAACATGAATTAATAGGCGATATAAGCTCAACATTTAGTAAATGAAGGAGATAAAGTATGTTATTAGGTTCAATTGAAGCTGGCGGGACTAAGTTTGTTTGTGCGGTAGGTAATGAAAATTATCAGGTTAAAGATACGATAACTTTTCCGACAACCACACCCCAAGAAACTTTGCAAAAAGCTTCCGATTATTTCAAACAATTTCCGATAACAGCGATTAGTATTGCTTCCTTTGGTCCAATTGAAATTCGCCAGACGGCAGCTAATTACGGCTATATAACTACAACTCCTAAACTGGGCTGGCAGAATACAGATTTTGTTGGCTTCATTAAACAGCAGGTTAATGTGCCAATCTTTTTTACAACGGATGTTAACGGCTCTGCATATGGCGAATATGTCATGTCATTATTATCCAATGAAGATATTGATTCGCTGGTTTATTACACAATCGGCACTGGTGTCGGCGGCGGCGCGATTATTGACGGCAAGCTGGTTGGCTCTTTGGGGCATCCTGAAATGGGACATGTCTTACTCAAGCGCCATCCAGACGACTTGAATTTTAAGGGTGTATGTCCATATCATCAGGATTGTCTTGAGGGACTCGTTTCTGGACCGACTTTTGAAGCCCGTTTAGGCAAAGCGGGCAAGGACGTGCCATTGACTGATCACGTCTGGGACATTATGAGTTATTATGTGGCACAAGCTGTTTTACAAGTAACCTTAATTTTACGACCAGATAAGGTTGTCTTTGGCGGCGGCGTGACTAGTGAAGCATTTTTACAAAAAGTACGCCGGGATTTTGCCAAAATGTTAAACGGTTATGTTGAAGTGCCAGATTTAGCTAGATATATTGTGATGCCGGCAATTGCCGATAATGGGTCAGCAACCGTTGGTAATTTTGCTTTGGCTAAGCGGTTGTTAAAAGCTTAGTGCTAAATTGCTGATAAAAATTTTACTTATTAAATGGTACAGTTCAATTTTTAACTACCTTTACTAAAACTAAGATGGTTGCTGGTGGTTATGAAGCTTCTACATCTGGTATTTATCGGATTGGTGCCGTTGGTATCTTTATCGGATTAGTTGTTGCTTGGTTAACTGTTCAAATTTATCGTTATACGATTAAACATAATTGGCAGATTAAAATGCCAGCTTCAGTTCCGTCTGGGGTATCGAACTCGTTTAGCGCCTTAATTCCGGCTGCATGTATTGCAGTAGTTGTTGCAGCAATTAATGTAGCATTGGTATTAATGGGAACAGATTTGTTTAAAGTATTGTTCGTACCATTTTCATTTATTAGTAATATTGCTGATACTTGGTGGGGATTTTTGATTGTTATTTTCCTAATTCACTTCTTATGGTGGTTTGGGATTCATGGTGCAACAATTATCAGTTCCTTCTATACACCAATTGTATTAGCTAATTTGCAAGCTAACCAACACGGTGGTGCTTACCATGTATTTGCAGGTGATCCAGTAAATGCATTTATTAATATTGGTGGTTCAGGCGCAACTTTGGGTGTAGCAATTTGGCTGCTTTTAAGAGCTCGTTCAGCTCAATTGAAGGAAATTGGTAAGGTAGAAATTGTGCCGGCAATCTTTAATATTAATGAACCGTTGATCTTTGGTTTGCCAGTAGTTTACAATGCCAATCTATTAATTCCGTTTGTTGGAGCTCCATTGGTTTCAGGTCTTATTGCATATTTGGGAATTGCAACTCACTTAGTACCGAAAATTATTGCACAACAGCCATGGCCAACACCAATTGGGTTGAGTGGACTGATTGCGACAGCTAGTTGGCAGGGTGCAGTATTATCAATTGTCTGTGCAATTGCGGCATTCTTAGTTTGGTATCCGTTTATCAAACATTACGATAATGTTTTATTGAAGCAAGAAAAAGAAGCTGCTGCACAAGAAAATGCTTAGAAATTAGTGTGTAGATTAAGCTAGTGTATAAGTATTAATATGAACAGAGCTTTACAGTAAATAAACTCTATAGAAAGAATAAAGCGATGATAGATATTTCAATTATCGTTGCTGCTTTTAACGAAGAGAAGTATTTAGCACGTTGCCTGCATTCTTTGGCTTGTCAAACCTTTACGGGTAAGTATGAAGTAATAGTTGTCGATGATGGCAGCACAGATGGTACTGCTGATATTATTCAAAAGTTTAAGAATAAGTATCCAGAGATATTTACTTCAATAAGACAAAAAAATCTTGGTCAAGGAATGGCAAGAAACAATGGTATTAGTATTGCTAAAGGAAGATATATCGGCTTTGCTGATGATTGGGTAGAAGCTGATTATCTTTCAGAATTATTTAGTAGCATTACTAAGTATCAAAGTGATATTGCTGTATGTGATGTACATAAGATTTTTGTTGAAGAAAAAACCGAAGTAGATGTTCGGTCAATGAAATGTGATAGTGGGCTGATCGATATTGCTTTATATATTACTGAAGGGCAGAGTAATTCTTATTCATGGAATAAGTTATATCGCAGAGAAATTTGGCAGACAAACAAGTTTCCCCAAATGGTATATGAAGACTTGGATATTCTGATTCCCATTATGAGCAGATGTACAAAAATATCGTATGTTCACAGGGTACTCTATAATTATTATAAACATTCAGATAGCACAACTTCGGCGTATACTAATCCGCGGTTATTTCAAATTTTTAAGGCTTATGAAGATTTAATAGCAAATAGTACGGATCGTTATCAGCTGGAAGCACAATTTTGTGCAGTTAAGCGAATAATGATTAATATGAATACTGCAGGCTTCAATTATTATTTAGCATATTTTATATTGTTGTTAAGAAAGATCGATAATCTTAATAATGATAATTATCTGATTAATAAAAATGAGCTAACTAAAGATATTCACTATTACAGCAATCGTGAAGTTTTGCCGCCAAATATATTTGTTTATGAATCTGCAGACTTAAAAGCATGGAACTATTACAAATTTGATGAAAACATAACGACTTATTCTGATGATATTAGTGACACAATTGATAGATTATTTGGAGAAGGTGGTCTATTAATTGTAGGCAAACTTAATCCTCAAGCGCCAATTGGTTATTTAAGGAGCTTAAATAATTTTATTCTTCGTGATACTGACGGTCAGGTATTGATAGTTGGGATGACTGCTAGACATCCTTTAGCAACTTTGCTGATTAATAATTATGATAGTAAAGAGAGCTTGTCTGAATATTTCGATGAAATTTTAGCTAACAAGGATATTTATAATCGCGTATTGAATGAAGTAAAAATTATAAATATTGATACTTTAGATAAAAAGGCTTTGTTTTCAAGGTATTGATGTTCATATTTAATTAAAGCAATCAGTTTTTAACAGCTGATTGCTTTTTTATGCCTTTTTCACAAACAAGTTTTAAGTAATCCAACTCACTTTTTGTTATGATAAAAATGTAACCAAGAGTGTTTGAATAGGAGGAATTTTATTATGAAATATCCTAAGACAAAAGAAGTTTTAAATCAATTAGTAGCAGATTTGACGCAAATGCACATGATTGTGCACCAACACCATTGGTACATGCGCGGTGAACGCTTTTTGAAGTTGCACCCGTACCTTGATAAAGTAATGGATGAATTGGCTAACCAACAAGATTTAGTTGCAGAGCGATTAATTACCTTGGATGGTTCACCAGTTTCAACACTTAGCGACATTGCTAAAATGACTAACATCAAGGACGAAGAACCAAACTGGAACGAGACAATTGATGAGCGTTACAGCAAGATTATTGCTGGTTACCGTCAATTGGAGCAAGACTACCAAAAGGGCTTGGAAGTCAGCGATGAAGAAGGTGACTATTCAACTAATGACATGTTCACTACTTGTCACACAGAAGTTGAAAAGCGTATTTGGATGATGTCTGCAGAGATTAATCAGGCACCAGGAATTGATCCAGAATAAAAAATAATTGTTAAAGAGTAGTTTATCTGAACTACTCTTTTTTATTGTGATTACTTATAGAAAATTTTGCTATAATAAGGTTGATTGATGAGTTGGTAATGATTTAATAGTGGGAAAGTATGACGATGGATAAAGAAGAACAGGATAAATTAAAGCAAAAAGCTGGAATTAAAGCTGCTAGCCTGGTTAAGCCAGGAATGAAATTAGGAATTGGTACTGGTTCAACCGTGGCCTTTTTAATTGATGCTTTGGGCAAACGCAAGCAAGAAGAAGGCTTGGAGCTAGCTGCCATTGCCACTACTTCTAGTAGAAGCAAAAAGCAGATGGAAAGTTGGGGTTTTAAAGTTAACCAGCTTGCTGAAATCGACCAGCTTGACTTAACAATTGACGGTGCAGACCGTTTTGCGACTAACTTTGATGGCATTAAAGGCGGCGGCGGCGCGTTAACATTAGAAAAAAATGTTGCCGTTAATTCGAAAAAAGTAATGTGGATAGTTGATGAATCGAAAGTTGTCGACCACTTGAGTGGTTTTGCACTGCCTGTGGAGGTTCTGCCAATTTCATGTGAACAAACTTTCCGTCGTTTTGAAGCAGAAGGGTTAAAGCCCAAGTGGCGCATGGCTGCTGGCAAACGCTTCGTCACCCATTACGGTAATTACATTATTGACTTAGACCTTGACCGTATTCCTGTGCCACATGGCTTGGCTGATTATCTTGACCACACTGTAGGGGTTGTAGAACACGGCTTATTTCTTGATATGTGTGATGAAGTTATTATTGCTCATCGCAATGGTGAGATTGAAGACCGCAAAAAATAAAATTAGGGATGAATTGTTGATAAATTGGTTATCGACAATTCATTTTTTCTTTTAAAAGAAGCAACTGGTGTCAAGATTTGGTATGATTGACATATAAACTTTTTAAAAGAGGAAATTTAATGACAAGAAAACCTTTGATTATCAGTACAGACCCCGGAATTGACGATGCAGTGGCAATTACCATTGCCTTATTTGCCAAAGAGTTAGACGTCAAGTTAATTGCGGCAACTTGGGGTAATGTAACTTTAGACAAAACCTTGCAGAATGCTTTAAAATTAGAAGCTTTTTTGCAAACTAAAGTACCAGTTGTTGCTGGGGCAACACGGCCGCTGCTGCGGGCAGCAATTGATGCTTCAAGTGTTCATGGTAAGTCTGGCATGGCTGGCTATGATTTTCCTGAAGCTGACGAGACATTATTGGTTCCAGGTTTAGCTGCCTCAGCAATCCATGAAGTAGTTGCTAAGAGCGAGACCAAGGTAACTTTGATGCAGATTGGTCCAGCGACAGATTTTGCCTTGTACTTCAGACAATATCCTGATGACCTAGCTAAGATTGAGGAATTAGTCATTATGGGTGGTGCGATTGGCCGCGGTAATTGGGGACCATATAGTGAATATAATGTTGCCGGTGACCCTGAAGCTGCTCAGATTGTCTTTGACAGCGGCGTACCAATCAAGGTTGCACCACTAGAATTGGGCCACCAAGCATTTATAACCCAAGAAACGCTGCAGAAGATAAAAGTTTTGGGTAAAACTGGTGATATGTTGTACCATATTTTAACTAATCTGCATGATGAGACCGAGACTGATGGCCGCGAGATTTATGATGCCCTGGCTGCAGGAATGCTGTTAAATCCTAAGATGTACACCTTTAAGCCAGCTTACATTGTGGTTGATACCAAGAGCCCACATGCGTATGGCGCGTCAATCATGGACTTCAATGACTTCTTTGGTAAACCTGCTAATGCCCAAGTTGGTGTTAAGATAGATCAGGACGTATTTTCTGATTGGATTATTCAGGCAATTAAACAAGCAAATTAGTGAGGCAGTAAATGGCAGATTTTGTTTATCGGACTGTGATGCACGATATTAAGCAGAATATTTTAAATAATAAGTATGATGGGATGAGATTGCCTGATGAGCGCAGCTTGGCCGAACACTATCAGGTTAGTCGTTCGTCGATGAAGCGGGCAATGGAATTGTTGTCGCAACAAGGAATTGTCTTTAAAAAACGCGGCAGCGGCACTTTTATTAACCCACTTTATTTGAAAAATCAGTCCTTATTTCGTTATGAGGGTTCTAATCTAGGCTTGACTGATAGTTTAAAAGTCCCTGGCAAACAGCAAAAAATTAAGCTGCTTGATTTTCACGTTGTTAAGGCTCCCGAAAGCATTGCACAAGACTTATTTTTAAACAAAAATGATTTTGTTTATGAATTTCGGCGGCTGCGGTTAATGGATGAACAGCCATTTTTAATTGAAACTGGCTATTTGCCAATCAAAATTGTGCCGGAGTTAAAGCCGCAGCATTTACAGAGTTCACTGTTTAATTATTTGGAAGATACTCAAAATAAGGTTGTTACCAAGGCCTTTTTGAATATTACTGTTGATCCATCAAATGCTGACGATCAAGAGCAGATGCAATTGAAGGCAACTGAGCCAGTTGGCGTCATGGAAGGAATTTTCTTCTTAGATGATGGTACCCCGTTTGAATTTTCAACAATGCGAGTTCATTATCAGTACATGCGTTTTAATACGTTCGTTAATTTGAATAAATAACAAAAGAGCAAGCTTGAGCTTGCTCTTTTTGCTAGGATACATATTATTTAAAGAAGAAAATTATCGTTTAACTAACTTTTTTCTTTATAACTGAAATAATTTGCGTTGTTGGCGCAAAGTTTTGCTTAATCTCGTCAGGCAATGGCTCATCAGTGATAAGCACATCAATCTGACTAAGAGGAACAGCCATGTAAGGTGCAATTTTCGGATTGTTAAACTTATGCTTTTCGGCGACAACGATAATTCTTTTTGCCCGCGAAGTTGCGACTTTGATTAATTCGGCATCGTTGATTTTAGGTAGGTAGATACCATCGCTTTTTACACTAGCCGTACCAACAAAAGCATTATTGAAACTAATTCCTTTTAATAAGTCGAGTGCGTGAACAGAGTAATTAAATCGGTGTTCTTTGTTAACTATCCCGCCTAAAAGTAAAACCTCGGGAAATTCCGACCGCATTAGTTCAAGCGAATTATCAATTGAATTGGTAACGATTTGTAAATTAGTACCACTGATTAACTGACACAACTTTTTAAGGATCGTTGATGGCCCAATAAAATCGCATTGTCTGGTATGGATAAAGTGCTGTGCCATTTGCGCCATTTGGGTTTTAATTGGCGAGTCAATCTGGTTGCGGGTTAAAAACGGCAGGCCTTCATCATCAGTATTTCTAATTAATCCGCCGTGGACGCGAATTGCTTGGCCAGTGGCAACTAACCGAATTACGTCACGTCTAGCAGTATCAAACGAAATATTGAAGTGCTCAGCCAAATCACGGGTAACCAGATGGTTTTGCCTAACAAGCATTTGTCTAATTTCATGTAATCGTTGCTCCTGTGTCATTCTGCTTCCTCCAAAAATAAATTTATCATGTTTAGAGATTATTATAAATATTTTAATTAATAAGTCAGAATTTTTATCAGCATTTATCAGCATTTTGGCAATGAAATACTGATAAATAAAAATAATTAACTGGATAAAGCTTGATGCAGCAACTATTAAGTATTTTAAATGCTGATTTTTTAAATTGGGACGAACCAATTTTTTAAATGGTTGAACTTTTAGAAAAACTTGCTATAATATATTGTGTAAAGAGAAATTAAGTAAGTAATTGCTAAAGGAGAAATAAAATGGCAGTTGATTACGATTCACAAGAATATTTAAAGAGTGTCGACGCTGACTGGCGCGCAGCTAACTATCTATCTGTTGGACAGCTTTTCTTAATGAGCAATCCACTATTAAAGCATGACTTAAAAGCTAGTGATGTTAAACCTAAGCCAATTGGCCACTGGGGCACAATTTCACCACAAAACTTCATTTATGCTCATTTAAATCGGGTAATTAAGAAGTACAACTTGGACATGTTCTATATCGAAGGTTCAGGTCATGGTGGTCAAGTAATGGTTTCTAATGCCTATCTTGATGGTTCATATACCGAGCGCTTCCCTGACATTAAGCAGGATGAAGAAGGCATGGCTAAGTTGTTCAAGCGCTTCAGCTTTCCGGGTGGTTCAGCTTCACACGCTGCTCCTGAAACACCAGGCTCATTGCACGAAGGCGGCGAGTTAGGTTATTCACTCTCACACGGTACAGGTGCGATTTTGGATAATCCAGACGTAATTGCGGCCGTTGAAATCGGTGATGGGGAATCAGAAACTGGACCATTAGCAACTAGCTGGTTCAGCGATAAGTTTATCAATCCAATTAAAGACGGTGCCGTCTTACCAATCTTACAAATTAATGGCTTCAAGATTTCTAATCCAACCATCGTTTCACGGATGACTGATGAAGAACTGACTAAGTATTTTGAAGGCATGGGCTGGCACCCATACATTATTTCTGCTTATAATGGCGGCGAATTTGATGGTTACAAGGACCATATGCAAGTTCACCAAGAAATGGCTAAGTTAATGGATACTGTGATTGAAGAAATCAAGGCAATCCAAAAGCATGCTCGTGAAAACAATGATGCTACCTTACCACATTGGCCAATGATTATCTTTAGAGTACCTAAGGGTTGGACTGGTCCTAAGTTTGATCTTGATGGTAATCCGATTGAAAACTCATTTAGAGCACACCAAATTCCAATTCCTGTTGAACAAGATGATATGGAACACAAAGACATGCTGGTTGACTGGCTTAAGAGTTACAAACCAGAAGAATTGTTTGATGAAAATGGTGCTCCAACTGAAATCGTTAAGCAGAACATGGTTCATGGCGATCAAAGAATGGCAATGAACCCAATTACCAACGGTGGTAAAAATCCTAAGCGTTTGGCTTTGCCTGACTATCGTAAGTATGCGTTGAAGTTTGACAAGCCAGGTTCAGTTGAAGCTCAAGACATGGCTGAATGGGCAAAATATTTGAGTGAAGTTGCTGACATGAACCCAGATACATTCCGCGGCTTTGGCCCAGATGAAACTAAATCCAACAGAATGTTCAAGTTGCTTGATGACCAAAAGCGGCAATGGGGTGAGCAAATTCATGAGCCAAATGATGAAAACTTGGCACCAAGTGGTCGAATTATTGACTCACAATTGTCAGAACACCAAGATGAAGGTTGGCTTGAAGGCTACGTTCTAACTGGTCGTCACGGTTTCTTTGCTACTTATGAAGCCTTTGGTCGTGTTGTTGACTCAATGTTAACCCAACATATGAAGTGGTTGCGTAAGGCTAAGGAACAATATTGGCGCCATGATTACCCATCGTTAAACTTTGTTGCTACTTCTACTGTGTTCCAACAAGATCACAATGGTTATACTCACCAAGACCCAGGTATTTTGACCCATATGTACGAAAAGAACCGGCCAGATTTGATTCATGAATATCTGCCGTCAGATACTAACTCATTATTGGCAATTTCGCAAAAGGCCTTTACTGACCGTGAATGTATTAACATTTTGGTTACTTCTAAGCAGCCGCGGCCACAATGGTTCTCGATTGATGAGGCAACTAAGATTGCACAACATGGTTTGTCATACATTGATTGGGCTTCAACTGACCAAAATGCTAAGCCAGATGTTGTCTTTGCTTCGACTGAAACTGAACCAACAATGGAATCGTTAGCTGCGATTGATATCTTGCACAAGGAATTTCCAGATTTGAAGATGCGTTACATTAATATCATTGATATTATGAAGTTAATGAATACTAAGGATAATCCAGATGCAATTTCTGACGAAGAATTTGACCGTTTATTCCCAAGTGATGTGCCAGTTATCTTTGCATGGCACGGCTTTAAAGCAATGATGCAATCAATCTGGTTTGGTCGCAAACGTGATAATATTCATATTCACTGCTACGAAGAAGAAGGCGACATTACCACGCCATTTGATATGCGGGTAGTGAACGAACTTGATCGTTTCCACTTAGCTAAAGATGCTGTCTTGAGCGTACCAGGGCTGGCTGATAAGAGTGCTGGCTTTGTAGCTAAGATGGATAAGTTGCTTGCTAAGCACCACCAATATATTCGTGATAATGGTGAAGATATGCCGGAAGTTACCGAATGGCAATGGACTGGTTTGAAATAATTTAACTAATCAAATATCCCTCTAAATAGAGAAGAACCTAGTTTCAATTGAAACTAGGTTCTTTTTGATAAAAATGTAATACACGTTTAATAAATTTATGGCATTATAATATGCAGTGACATATAATAAAAGTAACATTCAGATAGCTTGAACGCGGTGGCAAATCCTGATTCTAAGGAGATGATGCGTATGGTGTAACAAAACCATGCAGCAGAATTCTTGTTAAAGAAGGGAGGAGCTGAGTACCTTGCTGGGTACTTTATTGAGAGTTGGCTGGTCAATAATATCGCTAATTGTGATGATCGATATAATTATTAAGCAAATTAATATTTTATTATCTGATCTGATTGAAATGACGATTTTGCATGATCTGCTAATGAGTTTGGTAAAATTTTTTACCAGACAAAAATAACCGTTATAGCTCTGGACGGGGTAACAACGGTTAATTAGTTTATTATTCTGCCACCGCTAATAAGCGATGATTCTGAGTGCTGGCGATCCTATTGATAGTAGGATCGTTTTTATTACTCATGAATATTATAGCATGGGATTAGCATGGTGAACAAGCAATGCTTTTTGCAATTTAATATTAATTTTTAATTGATTTTCCTTGTTAAAATAAAATAAATTATTTATAATTAGCTTAACCATAAGGGAGTAACAGCAATTACTTGCGATAAGCCCAACAGCCGAAAGCGAAACTTTCTGGACTTATCTTAATTAGTGAGACTTGTGTGCAGTGTGCATATAAGTCTCTTTTTTATTAGGAGGTAAAAATGGCCCAAGATTATTACAGACAAGCGGTTCAAGAAGTAGCCAGTGAATTAGACACGTCACTAAGCAAAGGATTGACTGCAAGTCAAGTTAAGCAGCGCCGAGAGCAATACGGTGTTAACAGTTTGGCTGGGAAGAAGAAAGTCAGCCTTTGGCAACGTTTTTTAGCTCAATTCAAAGATTTTATGATTATTGTCTTGATTATTGCGGCGTTATTGTCAGGATTTGTTGCTCAAGAATGGACTGATGCGGCAATAATTATGATTGTTGTCTTATTGAACGCAATTTTGGGCGTTTTTCAAGAAGCACGTTCAGAAGAAGCAATTAATGCTTTGAAAAAAATGGCAACGCCAAGCGCGCACGTCAGGCGTAATGGTCAGGTTGTGGAAATTCCCAGCACTGAATTGGTTCCAGGGGACGTTGTTTTATTAGAGGCCGGCGATGTGGTCCCAGCTGATTTGCGCTTAACAAGCGTCAACAGCTTAAAGGTTGAGGAATCGGCATTAACGGGCGAATCTGTTCCAGTTGACAAACAAGACATACCACTAGAAGAAGCACAGGTTGCTCTGGCTGACCAAGACGACATGGCCTTTGCGAATACTAATGTTACTTATGGTCGCGCCGAGGGGATAGTTACCCAGACGGGAATGCACACGGAGGTTGGTAAAATTGCGACGCTGCTTAATAATACCGATGAAACTGATACGCCGCTGAAGCAAAATCTGGATCAGCTGGGAAAAACACTGACGATTATGATTTTGGTAATCTGTGCGATTGTGTTTGCTGTTGGCTTCTTTACCAAGCAAGGTACAGAACCAGTCGACAAATTAGCGATTGACATGTTTTTGGTAGCTGTGTCGTTAGCTGTAGCGGCAATTCCGGAAGGCTTACCAGCGATTGTTACTATTATTTTGGCATTAGGCACGCAAGTGATGGCTAAGCACAAGTCAATTGTGCGCAAACTGCCCGCTGTGGAAACATTGGGAGCAACAGACGTTATTTGTTCTGATAAAACAGGAACACTGACGCAGAATAAAATGACAGTTGAACGAGTTTATTATGACGGTCAAGTTCATCAGGCTGAACAAGCAATTACTGCAAAAAATCCTGCTTTGTTGGCAATGCTGCTAGCAAATGATACGCAAATTAGCGACAAGCAGCTTTTGGGCGATCCAACCGAAACGGCCTTGGTTCAGTATGCAATTAACCAAAAAATTAATGTCCAAGAATTGTTGGCACAACATCAACGTGTGCAGGAAGTTCCCTTTGATTCTGAACGTAAGTTGATGAGTACTGTTAATCAAGATGGCGATCATTTTTTGGTGGCTGTTAAGGGGGCACCTGACCAATTATTAAAACGGGTCACTAAGATTGAAAAAAATGGGCAAATTGTTCCGATTACTGAGGCCCAAAAGCAAGAAATTTTAGCAGCTAATCAAACTATGGCTGAACAAGCATTACGTGTACTAGCTTTGGCTTATAAAGCTGTCGAGCAGCCGTATGATGAGCCAACAACTGACAATGTTGAGCAAGACCTTATCTTTACTGGATTGGTTGGGATGATTGACCCAGAAAGACCAGAAGCTAAAGCTGCAATTGCGGAAGCCAAGCAGGCTGGCATTCGAACGGTAATGATTACAGGCGATTTTCAAGTAACAGCACAAGCAATTGCTCAACGGCTGGGGATTATTGAGCCGGGGCAAGACCAGCAAGTGATTACAGGTGCCCAGCTTGATAAAATAAGTGATGACTACTTGCAAGAGCATGTTGGCGACTATAGCGTTTATGCGCGTGTTTCACCGGAACACAAGGTGCGGATTGTTAAGGCATGGCAAGCACAAGGCAAGATTGTGGCAATGACTGGCGACGGTGTGAATGACGCGCCGAGTTTGAAACAGGCTGACATTGGTATTGGCATGGGGATTACGGGAACCGAGGTTTCTAAGGGTGCCAGCGACATGATTTTGGCTGATGATAATTTTGCCACGATTGTTGAAGCGGTTAAGCAGGGACGAAAAGTTTTCAGTAATATTCAGAAGGCGATTCTATACCTAATGAGCTGCAATGTTGGTGAAGTTCTAACTGTCTTTATGATGACAATGCTTGGCTGGGACATTTTGGCACCTGTGCAATTATTGTGGATTAATCTGGTAACAGACACGTTGCCGGCAATTGCATTAGGACTTGAGCCGGTGGAAAAGGGCATTATGAATCGGCGGCCGCGGGGGAAGAAATCGACGTTCTTTAGCGGCGGAGTTGCCAGTTCCATTGTTTATCAAGGTGTTTTGGAAGGCATATTAGTGTTGACAACTTACCAGTTGGGACTTAATTTTGGCCCGCACCTTGCTAATAGTACCTTGCAGCATGAGGATGCGTTAACGATGGCCTTTCTGACTTTAGGATTAATTCAGCTGTTCCATGCGGTTAATTCCAAGTACATTCACCAGTCAATCTTCACGAAGCAAACATTTGCTAATAAGTGGTTTAACTGGGCAATCCTAGTTTCTGCATTGGTAATGGCGGCAGTGGAATTGCCGTTCATGACGAAATTCTTTGACGTAACGGAATTGAACGGCGTGCAGTGGTTAATTGTTTTGTTAGCTGGTATCTGCATGATTGTAATTGTGGAAATTGTCAAATTCTTTGAAAGAAGATTGAGCGAGAAGTAAGTTTTAAAAAATTATGAAAAAATCCCCCTTGCAGAATTGTTTCTGTAAGGGGGATTTTTTGCTGGTGAAGGATTTATGCGATTACTAACGCCGCTATTTTTGCTAAATATTCTGCATCGACTTCGTCAAAAATCGCGAAATCATTGCTGTCTAGGTCCAGAACTGCAATTAATTGGTCATTTTTAACCATTGGGACGACAATTTCAGAATTAGTTGCGGCATCACAGGCAATATGACCCGCGAATTGATGAACGTCTGGGACAATTTGCGTTTGCCGAGTTGCAGCGGCCGTACCGCAAACGCCTTTACCTAAGGCAATGTGCATGCAGGCAACGGGGCCCTGGAATGGCCCTAAAATTAATTCGCCATTTTGATAGCGGTAAAAGCCGGCGTAACTGACGTTTGGCAGACCGCTGAACAATAGTGCGTTAATGTTGCTCATATTGGCAATTAAGTCATGTTCACCAGTAAGTAAGCTCTTGGCTTGCTCAAGCAGCAGTTGATAATTTTCTTGTTTATTCATTTATTTCTCCTCATTAACGTTAGTGTAAACTAGTTTGTTAAATTTGAAAACGATAACAAACTTACGAAACTAATTTTATTTTGCTATTCTAAATAAGTCGTCTAAAAATTAGGGACGAAATAGGAGGAATTTGGATGAAAAAAATGGACGCAATTGTCAAGGTGGAAAAACCTTGGCTAGTAATGGCAGGGATGCTAATCGGTACCTTTGTGGGGATGCTGTCAGAAACATCACTGAACATCGCATTGCCCCAATTAATGAAAATTTTTGGCGTTAGCAGTTCACAAATTCAATTTTTAGTAACAGGCTACATGTTAATTATTGGGATTATCCTGCCATTTTCAAGTTTATTAACTAAATGGTTTAGCACACGGAAAATTGTCATTACTGGGTTATTGGCCTTTATTATTGGGTCGGTTATTTCAGCTATGGCACCTAATTTTGCTATTTTATTGACTGGCCGAATGATTCAAGGAATTGGTACGGGCTTAATCCTGCCAATTACCTTTACGGTTGCAATGTTGATTTTCCCACCATATAAGCTGGGGACAGCAATGGGTGTCTGCAGCTTGGTTATTATGCTGGCACCAGCAATTGGCCCAACTTTAACTGGAATTATCTTAGGCAAGTTATCGTGGAGCTATGTTTTCTGGTTATTCGTACCATTCTTAGTTATTGCATTGATTTTAGCCATCTTTGGTTTAAAAAATGTTGGTCAAATTACTAAGCCACGCGTTGATTTCTTATCTGTAATTGAATCAGTAGTTGGCTTTTCAAGTTTAGTTATGTCAGTTAGTTTGGCAAGTGGCTTGGGCTGGAGTTCACCTGTTGTCTTAGGTTTACTTGTTCTTGGTTTAATTGTTTTGTTCTTTTATGGCAAGCGTCAATTGCATTTGACCGAGCCGGTTTTGAACTTACATGTGTTCAATAAACGTGCCTTTACTTTGGGTGCATTAAGTGTGATGGTCGATTTTGCCATTATTTTGTCGGCAATGTACTTATTACCGCAATATTTGCAAAAAGGATTATCACTGCCAGTTGCAATTACTGGCTTAATCATGTTGCCGGGCGGAATTATTAATGCCGCTGTTTCAGCTTTTGCTGGGAGAATGTACGATTCACTTGGCGCAAAAATTCCAGCAGTACTTGGTTTTATCTTGGCTATTGTTGGGATCGTGATGTTATTAATGTCCAACAGTCATTCCAGCTTGGCTTACGTTGTGGCAGCGCACATCATTTTAATGGTTGGCTGTCCGTTAGCAATGTCACCAGCCCAAACTTACGCTCTGAATTCTTTGCAGGGGCAAGAATCGGCTGATGGCAGTACGATTTTGAATACCATGCAACAGATTGTTGGTGCCCTAGCAACGGCTTTAGCAACTAGCTTGCTCGGATTAGGACAAGTAGCTTATCAAGGCGCTGATAGTGCTGCTCGGTTCACTAACGGGGTCCACTATGGCTTATTCTTTACCCTTGCATTAGCTATTGTTGGTGTCTTGTTGGGAATTAATTTTGGTTCAAGAACGCCAAGTAAAGACATTGATGCTTAAAAAATAATACTACTAAATAACTTTTATCTTTTAATTTGAGGTAAAAGTTATTTTTTACAAATATAATTAAATTTATATTAACTATTTAATATTTACCTTAAAATAAGGCTTAATTTTTCTAAAAAATTAATTGGTATAGTAAAATAGACTTAGTTATATATTAAATTTTATTGCAATGATAATGAAAGAGGCGATAACAATGTCGATGATAGAATTCCATGATGTGCAAAAATTTTATGGCCATTTTCATGCACTGCACGACATTAATTTGAAGATCGATCAGGGGGAAACGGTTGTCTTAATTGGGCCTTCTGGCTCAGGTAAGAGTACCTTGGTAAGAACCGTCAACGGCCTTGAATCGATTCAAAAAGGCCAATTGATTGTTAATAATCATGACTTGTCTGATCCCAAAACTGACTTAAATATTTTGCGGCGGGACGTCGGTATGGTTTTCCAACATTTCAATTTATATAAGAATAAAGATGTGTTAGAAAATATCATGTTGGCACCGCGGATTGTCAGTCATATGCCTGAAAAAGAAAACAAAGAGCAGGCGATGCATCTATTAGAGATGGTTGGTCTGGAAAAGTGGGCACACAACATGCCGTCACAGATTTCTGGTGGTCAAAAGCAGCGGGTGGCAATTGCTAGAACGCTAGCCATGCGGCCAAAATTGATCTTATATGATGAACCAACTTCTGCACTTGACCCAGAAATGATTGACGATGTTTTACAGGTTATTAAGAAGGTTACAACTGATAGCGGGATGACATCGCTGATCGTTACACACGAGATGGGCTTTGCTAAAGAAGTTGCCAATCGGGTAATCTTTATGGATCAAGGTAGAGTTGTGGAAGACGACGCTAGTGAAAGTTTCTTCAAACGGCCTAAGACGGAAAGAGCACAACAATTTTTGAGTAAAATTATTTCACACTAAGGAGGGAGCAATCATGAAAAAGAGATTTTGGTTGGTTTCTCTATTAGCTAGTTTGCTCTTGTTAACCGGTTGTGGCCGCAGCTTAAGTGACCAGTCAGTTTTGGACAATGTTAAGCGGACCAATACAATCAGCTGGGGCGTTAAGGGCGATGTTAAGCTGTTTGGTCTGATCGACGTTAAGGATGGTCAACCCAAGGGCTTCGATGTCGATATGGCTAAAGCAATCACGCGGCATATTTTGGGACCAACGGGTAAGGCTGAGTTTACGACGACTACCTCACAATCGCGGGTGCCATTATTGAAGAACGGTAACGTTGATGCGGTAATTGCAACGATGTCGATTACGCCGGAACGGGAAAAGGTAATTTCTTTTTCTAAATCTTATTTTGACGCGGGGCAATCGCTATTAGTGCCAAAGAATTCGTCAATTCATAGTGTTAAGGATCTCAACGGCAAGACAGTTATTGGCGTAGTCGGTGCCAATTCAGTGGCTAACATTAAAAAGGTGGCGCCAAAAGCTCACGTAATCGAATTGCAGGATTATGCCCAGGCAATGAACGCACTTAAGTCTCACCAAGGTGATGCCTTGACAACTGATAACGGGATTTTGTTTGGTTTAGCAGTGCAGAACCCGGGCTATCAGGTTCGCGGCGGCACGTTTACCGTGGAACCTTATGGTGTTGCCGTTAATAAGGGTCAGACTGGGTTTACTAAGGCTGTTGACAAGGCGGTTTTGGAAATGCAGCACGATGGCGAATACAACCGCTTGATTAAAAAATGGTTTGGTAATGTACCAGGATTTAAGTATAAGGAGTTGTATCGCAAATGATTAATATTTTCTCTCATTTTAGTAGTCAACTGCTAGTTGGCTTGGGTTGGACTGTGTTGTCAAGCGTGATTGCCTTATTCTTCAGTCTAATCATTGGTACTGTCTTTGCGATTATGGAGATTGTACCGAACAAGGTTTTACGGACAATTGGACGTGCTTATGTCGAGATCTTCCGTAACATTCCGTTGTTGGTAATTACAATGTTCTTTTACCTTGTAATTCCAATGTATGTGGTTAAGATTAACGGCTTTACTGCTGGTACGATAGGACTAACGCTGTACACTTCAGCCTTTATTGCGGAAACAGTCCGCTCAGGTATTCAATCAGTTGCCGGCGGCCAGATGGAAGGTGCCCGCTCAACTGGGATGACCTATTGGCAGTCAATGCGCTATATTATTTTGCCGCAGGCCTTTAAGATTGTTATTCCGCCGCTTGGCAACCAGTTTGTTAATTTGGTGAAAAATTCGTCGGTGTTGGCCTTTGTAGCTGGCTTTGACCTCATGTATCAAGCCAACTCAATTGCCTCGACAACTTTTGATACGATTAATAGCTATCTAGTAGTCGGCGTTTTGTATCTAATTATCACACTGCCACTTAGCTATTACATGCAGCATTTAGAGAAGAAATTGGCCTAGGGGGTGCAGAAAAATGCAAAATTGGATTAATGCTCTTTCGTGGCTCAATGTACGCTTTTTGCTGATGGGCCTTTGGGTGACAATTTATATTTCGGTAATTTCGGTAATTTTGAGTTTTATTTTGGGTTCAATCTTGGGGATTATTCGCTACTCTAAGATTAAATTTGTTTCCAAAATTGTCGGCTTTATTATTGATATTATCCGTAATGTGCCCCTACTGTTGATTATTTTCTTCACCTATTTCGGATTGCCAAACTTTGGTCTGCGTCCCGAAACAATTCCCGCGGCGATTATTGCAATGACCGTTTTTGAATCAACAATGATTGCGGAAATCGTGCGTTCAGGTATCCAGTCAGTTGACCCAGGTCAAATGGAAGGTGCCCGTTCAACCGGGATGAGCTTCGTGCAGGCATTGTGGCACGTTGTTTTGCCGCAGGCGTATAAGAATATGATCCCGACAATTATTAGTCAGTTTGTTTCCTTAATTAAGGATACGTCGCTAGCAACAATTATTGTGGTGCCGGAATTGATGCAGCACGCGCAAGTTATTTATGGGCAAAATGCCAACTATATCTTGCCGATGTTTGCGGCTTTAGCAGTGCTTTACTTTATCGTTTGCTTCACGTTGTCAGTGATTGGTAATCAGATTGGTAAGAGGCTGTCGTAATTCAACCAAACTATAAATTTTTAAAAAATAACGCGAAAAAGCTTGAGTTTGCTCAAGCTTTTTTTGTAGGCTAAAGGGAGATTATTTAGGAAAGATTGATTATGAAAAGTTTTTTGTTTCGGCTTTACCTGCAAGTGATGAAGCTGTGGGCACGGTTTACCAGAATAAATAACAAAAAGATTGTCGTGCTTAATGGAGCGGGCCGTTCAGGTTCTAATGGTTACCTGTTTGCCAAATATGTAGAAGCGCACCATCCAGATTACACGGTCACACTGGTTGAGCCATGGCCGTCTTCACATTTATCTTTTGCAACTTGGCGGGAAATCGGCGCGGCTAAATTTGTTTTGACGACGCATCAGCCCTTTAAGGTTCGCAAGGGTCAGATTAACGTGCAATTTTGGCACGGGATACCTTTAAAACGAATGGGCATTATGGCCAACAATACTAAGGCTAGAGATAACAAGCGCAATCAGACATTGTGGCGCAAAACCGCGGATATTGTTTGTTCAAGTTCGGATTTATATGAAACCTTAATGAGCGCCTGCATTGGAGTTAGTGCTAACCAATACCGCCAGCTTGGCTTTCCGCGTCTTGATGCCCTACAGCATCCAGCAGTCAGTCAAAAGCAATTGCTACGCGACTTGTTTGGGGCAGTTGACGACCATGCCCAAGTTGGGATTTACATGCCAACTTTTCGCTATGAATTAGATGATGAAAATGTCCTTGAGCAGATTAAGGCAGGGAATTTTTTAACTTTAGCTGATTTTGATGCGCCGGCCTTAAATGCGGCGCTTAAAGAGCAGCACCAATATTTAATTGTGAAACTGCATCCTTATGAGATGAAGCTGTTTAACCATTTAAGCAGTCAATTCTCTAATATTGCCTTTTTGAATAATGATTATTTGGTTCAAAACGATTATGATTTGTATGAGCTGCTTGGCGCGACAGATTTTTTGCTAACTGATTTTTCGTCGATTTATTTTGATTACCTAAATTTGGACAAGCCCGAGATTTTTCTTACTAATTATCTCAAGCAGTATGAACAAACGCGGGGCCTGCTCATGGGGCCGTATGAAGAAGTTGTGCCGGGGCAGTGTGTTAACCAGCAAGCCGAATTGATTGAGGCGCTGGGGCAGCTGGCGCGAGGTGAGGACAATTATCAACCAAAGCGGCAATATTGGCGTCGTTTAACTAATCAAGTCTCTGCTCAATCAGCTTGCGAGAGAATTTTTACTTTCATGACCCAAAATTATTAGAGGAAAAATTGTGAAAAAAACATTTTTAAATATTTTATATAATGCGGTTTACCAAATTTTCCTTGTCTTAGTACCGTTAATTACGGTGCCTTATTTGTCACGGATTTTGGGACCGAAAACCTATGGCATTTACAGTAATGTGAATAATATCATGCAATTCTTAATGATCTTTTGCACATTATCGATTTCGTATATTGGTATGCGGACAATTGCGCAAGTGCGCGCCTTTGGGACTAAACAGGAATTAACCGATGCTTTTTGGGGGTTATGGTACTTTCAGGCATTAGCTAGTGTCGTGACAATTGCTATAGTGGTTGTTGCCGCTAGCTTATTCCATATTAAGTACTGGAATTACCTACTATTGATGCTGCCGTATTTGATTTCGGCACAAGTGGATATTTCGTGGTTCTTTCAAGGGTTGGCGGCGTTTGGCCGGGTCGTTTTGAAGAACACGGCGGTTAAACTAGTCTCGGTAGTTTTAATTTTGCTTTGGGTCACAAGTCCCAGTGACTTGTGGAAATATATGCTGATTATGTCGGTGTCCACAATGCTTGGATCATTTGTCTTTTGGTTTGATATTCATCGCTTTGTTGGTGGACCAGTCAAGCATTTTTATAAGTACCAAACGACAATTAAGGCCATTATTACCCTACTAATTCCGCAGATTGCCACGCAAATTTATACGTCATTAGATAAACCAATTTTGGGAATTTTCAAAAATTCAACTCAAGTAGCGTTCTATGATAATTCGCAGCGGATTTCGAATATGGTTTTGGGAGTAATTACCAGTATTTCGCTGGTAATTATGCCCAAAATGGCGAGTGAGGGTAAAGATGAGCAGCGTCTTGTCTTGAAAAAGTCGCTTGAAGCGACGGTCTGGCTGGGTACCATGTTTGCGGTGATTATCATGGCTAACACGCGAGAATTTGTACCATTCTTTTTTGGCGCAAAGTTTACGCCGATGGTGCCATTGATGTTCTTTTTTACGTTAACAATTGTCATGATTCCCACAGGTGGGGTCTTTGCCAATCAGTTTGCCTTAGCCAACCACCGCGATCGCGATTATGCACTGCCGGTAATAGTTGGTGCGATTTTGGAAGTAGTGTTGAGCTTCTTTTTAGACCAATTTTATGGCGCTACTGGTGCAATGGTCGCAATTTTAATTACTGAATTTGTCGTTTTGATTTTGCGGTTGTGGATTGTCCGTGACGGCTATGATTTTAAATATTCTTTCAAGGAAATCCCGAAGTACTTTGTGATCGCAGCGATTGTTTTGGCGGCAGGTATGTTAATGCCGCAGCTGGTGTCGTCGGCTTTTCTAAATATGACGATTAAGTCAGTTATCATGCTTGTACTCTACATGGCATTAATGTTTATGATGCGGCTTGATTTTAATCAGGATATTGTGCAGTTAATTAAAAATTTTCTCAAACGAGGTTAAAGATGATTCCTAAAATTATTCACTATGTATGGGTTGGCGGTAATCCGAAGCCCAAGAACATTCAGCGGTGCATGCGAACTTGGCAAAAGCACCTTAAGGGCTATCAGATTATTGAGTGGAACGAGCAGAATTTCGATATTCACGAAAATAAGTACGTTGAGCAGGCTTACAAGGCCAAAAAATGGGCCTTTGTTTCCGATTATATTCGTGCAAAGGCCGTTTACGAGATGGGCGGGATTTATTTAGATACCGATGTGTTGGTGTTAGATGATTTGACCTCATTATTAAATAATCATGCCTTTGTAGGGTTTGAAAATCAGGATAATCCGTTTACGGCGGTTTTTGGTGCTGAACCCAAACATCCGTTATTAAAAGATATGCTGGCATATTATGATGACCGCAATTTTACCTTTGATAGTCAGGATCAGATGGCTGGTGTTAATACGGTGTCAGTTGCTGATATTTTAAAAGAAAAGTATGGTGCGGTTGCCAATAATCAGGAGCAAGTTCTGCAGACGGGTATCCATGTTTATCCTGATGGTGTTTTGTGTAATCCGTCAGCTAATAGCAAGACAATCCATGTCTTCACGGGGACTTGGATGGAGGGAGCCAAACCATTCAAGCGTAAACTGGTGACGGCGCTAAAGGTTCGGATTAAAACGAGGCGTGAAGCAGCCTTGTATGCACGCTGTTTCAGGTAGTAATGATTGAAGCAGAATTACAAAAGCTGGTTGAAGAAATTGCTGTGAAATATTTTGGCCAGCCCTTTAGGCATCAAGTTAACATCAATTACCGCATGACTACTACTGGTGGACGTTACCGGTTAAAAGACCATCAAATTGAAATTAACGCGCACTTTTTAATCCCGCAATATCGCCATGAGTTAATTGGGATTATTAAGCATGAGTTAACGCATTATTTTTTGCACTTATCTGGTCAAGGCTATCGTCATCGCGACCAAGACTTCAAACAGCTACTAAATCAGGTTGGCGGTTCACGCTTTGCACCGGATATTGGTCTAGGTAAAAAGCAGCAGTGTAAGTATCTGTATTCTTGCCAAAAATGCGGTCAAGAATATTGGCGTGTTCGCCAAATTAACGTGCGTCGTTATGGCTGCGGTAAATGCGGCGGCAAGCTAAAATTAGTAAAAAAGTTATTGGGTTAGACTTAGACAGCCAATAGCTTTTTTTATTTGACAGATTGTTAGGCACCAAACTATAATTCAAAGTAGTAAATTTAGGTACCTAACAAAATTCAAAAGGACGATTAATTATGAGTGCAACAAATCAAAACTTAATGAAGCAACTAACTTTTATTATGCGTGCCAGTCGCTACTTTATGTACCAAAATAAGCAGCCGTTTTCTGGGCAAAAAAGGGTCTTGGCTGTCTTAAATTTGGAAGACGGATTGACACAAAACTATTTGGCGGAAGTTCTGGCACTTAAGCCGGGATCGCTAGCGGAACTGCTAAAAAAGCTGGAAACAAAAGGCGAGATTAGGCGCGAAACTGATCCTGATGATCGCAGAGTTAAGCGGGTCTATTTGACTGCTGCTGGCAAAGAGCGGGTTGCCAATTTAAATGAACAGTCCCAAGAAAATACTGAGACTGACTTTTTTGCTGGGTTAACAGCTGAGGAGCAAGCTAAGTTCAGTAATTATTTAGAAAAAATTGCGGCGGGCTGGGATGATTCTTTCAAAAAGCAGGCACAACAGTTTGTCGACCCAACGACTAAGATGAAAGAGATGAACAAGTGGCGCACGCAAATGCGTGAGCGTAATTATTCACCAGAAGAGCGGGATGAATTTTGTCACAAAATGCACGGCTGGCACCGGCGCTGCCATGATTTTGACTACAATGACCACCATTATAAGCATGAATATGACCACGATTTTTGGCGTAATTTTTGGCATAATGAGGATAATGAAATATAATTAAAAACAATGATTAAAAGTTTTTCCGCGAGTGAAAAACTTTTTGTTTAGTTTAAGAGAAAGTCGGTAATTAGATGGCGTCGAAATCACGCAAGAATGAAACACAAGAGGTTAAGCTGAAAGACTTTTTTCAGCTGTTAAAGGGACTAGACCTGAAAAAAGGATTGTTTATCCTGGGGCTTATTTTCAGTTTGATTACTAGCGGTGCCAATTTACTATTACCGCTGTTAACCAAGCAATTGGTAGATACGAGCAGTCTGGCAAAGTTTAATATGCAAGTGTTGCTGATTTTAATAGTGATTTTTGTCGTGCAATTAATTTTGGGAACCATTGGCGGTTATATTTTGCGTTATTTTGGCGAGAGTGCCGTGAAAAAATTACGTGAAAAGTTGTGGACGCACTTGTTACGCCTGCCAGTTTCTTATTTTGACGTGAATAAGGCGGGTGAAAGCAGCTCACGGCTAGTTAATGACACGGGAATTATTAAAGACTTGATTACTTCACAGTTTCCTAATTTTATTACCGGAGCGATTCAGTTACTGTTTTCCGTTATTATCTTATTCATCATGGACTGGCGCATGGCGGCGTTAATGTTCATTAGTGTGCCGGTAGTAGTTATTATTTTGATTCCAATTGGGAAAATCATGGCCCGGCTTGGTCGCCAGATGCAGGCAGCGACGGCTGACTTTAATGGTGACGTTAGTGAAAAATTGTCCGAGGTTCGCTTGATTAAGGCAAGCAATGGGGAACAATTCGAAGAACAGCGCGGTAAAAATTTTATCGGTCGCATTTTTACGATTGGAATTAAAGATGCCAGAGTTGAGGCAATTTTACAGCCGATTATGACCACCGTGATGATGGGTGTTTTTGCGGGAATTTTGGCTTACGGGATTGTCCGCCTCAGTCAAGGCACATTAACTTCAGGGACGTTGGTTGCCTTTATTCTTTATCTGTTTAACGTGATTGCTCCAGTTGCCAGCTTTGCGACCTTCTTCTCGCAGCTGCAAAAGGCAATGGGCTCAACTGAACGTATTCAGGAAATTTTGCGGCTGCAGCCAGAAAAAGGGCTGACGCACCAGCAACTTGATGTTGAGGGTAAGACCTTAGTTGCCAGCGATTTGCAGTTTAGTTATCTTCCAGAAGAACCAGTGCTGAAGTCAATTTCTTTTAAGGCGGAGCCGAATACGGTTGTCGCGTTTGCTGGTCCCAGTGGTGCCGGTAAGTCAACAATCTTTTCTTTACTTGAGCGTTTTTATCAACCCGATAGCGGGCAAATTACGGTTGATGGGCAAGATATTGCTGAGATTGACTTGCGTGATTGGCGCTCACAGATTGGCTATGTTTCGCAAAACAGTGCCATCTTTTCGGGAACAATTCGCGATAATTTGCAGTATGGCTTAGAAAAAGACTTGAGCGATGAAGATTTATGGCGGGGGTTATCCTTGGCGTATGCCGACCAGTTTGTTAAAGAATTTCCGCACCAATTAGAAACCGAAATCGGTGAACGGGGAATTAAATTATCGGGTGGTCAAAAGCAGCGTCTGGCAATTGCACGGGCCTTTCTGCGTGATCCGAAAATTTTGATGCTTGATGAAGCTACCGCCAGTCTTGATTCAGAATCCGAAGGCAAAGTTCAGCAGGCACTTGACCAACTAATGGTTGGCAGAACCACGCTGGTCATTGCCCACCGGCTGGCGACAATTGTTGGCGCCGACCAAATTTACTTTGTTGAGCATGGGCAGGTTACCGGGCATGGCACGCATAGTGAACTGATGGCAACTCATAAACTGTATGCGCGTTATGTTCAGGAACAAATGGTTGACTAGTTTTTCAAAAAAAGACACAGAAAACTCTTGTGCAAAAGTCAATTTTGCGTTATAGTATTCTTTGTGTCGCGGGCATGGCGGAATGGCAGACGCGCAAGACTAAGGATCTTGTGATCGTTTTTAGATCGTGGAAGTTCGAGTCTTCTTGCCCGCACTAAGTAATGGAGCTACGGCTCCATTTTTTGTTTTAGAGAGTTATTCTGGATAGAGTAGCTCTTTTTATTTTAAAAATTAATTACATTGCAAAATTTACGACCAAGACAGGTTATACTTAGGGTACTAATATTTTAAGTAAGGAAAATTTTATGGCAAGACGACGTAAACACAAGGCACAATCTAGCTGGCAGATTATTTTGCGGGCATTTATTATTTTATTTTTGTTAATTATTGCCTTCGCTGCTTTCCGGTATTATCGCAGGCAGGCCATTCAATCCGAACAGATTCGGCAGGAACAATTGGCCCGTGAAGAAGCACGCGAAAAGGTTATCAGGCAGCATAAGGCGTTTATTAAAAAAATTGGCCCAATTGCCAAGGAAGTTGACAAGTCTTATGACCTATTGCCGAGCATTACGATTGCTCAAGCCTGTCTTGAAAGTGACTATGGTCAGAGTAGTTTATCGCAAAAATATAATAACTTGTTTGGCGTTAAGGGAACTAATCCTAATACCTCGGCGATTTTAACAACTAAGGAATATGTTAAGGGTGAATGGATTGTTGTTAAGGCACGCTTTCAAATTTATGATTCCTATGAAGCGTCAATTAGGGCACATGCGGAACTTTTCCAAAAGGGGACCAGTTGGAATAATAAGCAGTATCGCCATGTCTTAGCGGCTAAAGACTACCGCAAGCAGGCACAAGCTCTGGTACAAGACGGTTACGCCACGGACCCTGACTATGCGGATAAGCTGATTAACCTAATTAAGCAGTACAATCTTGACCAATATGATAATTAAAAGGCGGGGGCTTCCAGCTTTGGCCTTTATTTTTGGTACAATAAAACAGTTATAAAAAAATTTTTGTGAAGGGAATTAGAATGAGCGAAGAATCAATTTTAGCAGGATTAAATCCGCAACAGGAAAAGGCCGTCAAGATTACTGAGGGACCGCTGTTAGTCGTTGCTGGTGCGGGCTCTGGCAAGACCTCGGTGTTAACCAGACGGATTGCTTATCTAGTTGAGGTTAAGGGTGTATTGCCGTGGAATATTTTGGCAATTACTTTTACCAATAAGGCTGCCAAGGAGATGCGCGAGCGTGAACAAAAATTGTTGGGTCCAAGTGCCAATGATATTTGGATGTCGACGTTCCATGCTCTGTGTGTGCGTATTTTACGCCGCGATGCCGATAAAATTGGTTACAGCCATAACTTTTCTATTGCAGATTCATCGGAACAGTTAACCTTAGTTAAGCATCTTGAAAAAGAACTGAACATTAACCCTAAAATGTACGAACCGCGGGGAATTTTGTCGGCAATTTCAAATGCAAAGAATGACTTATTAACGCCGCAGGCTTACAAGGCAAGTGCAAGTTCGCCCTTTGAAAAAATGGCTGCCAAGGTTTATGCAGAATACCAACGCCGGCTTAAACACGATCAAATTATGGACTTTGACGATTTAATCATGCAGACATTGGTATTGTTTAAACAAGATCCGACCGTACTGCATTACTACCAAAACAAGTTCCGCTATCTATTAGTTGATGAATATCAGGATACTAACCAGGCCCAATACGAATTGTGTCATGAATTAGCAGCGCAATACCAGAATATTTGTGTGGTTGGGGATGCTGACCAGTCAATTTATGGTTGGCGCGGTGCCAATATGGAAAACATCATGAACTTTGAGCATGATTACAAGGATGCTGGCGTGCAGACCGTCAAGCTGGAACAGAATTATCGCTCGACTGGTCATATTTTGTCTGCCGCAAATGCCGTAATTAAAAACAACCGCAACCGTAAAGCAAAGAACCTGTGGACTGACCAAGGTGAAGGGGCCAAGATTACTTATTATAAGGCTCAAAGCGGTGACGATGAGGCGCACTTCATCATTAGTAAAATTCAAGAAGAAGTTAAAGCAAAACATCGTTCTTACCATGACTTTGCCGTCTTATACCGGACAAACGCGCAGTCGCGAACAGTTGAAGAATCATTTGTGAAGTCCAATGTGCCATATCAAATTGTTGGTGGTCATAAGTTTTATGACCGTAAAGAAATTATGGATATCATGGCTTATTTAAAATTAGTGGCCAATCCAAGTGATGCCATGAGTTTTAATCGCATTGTCAATACACCTAAACGGGGAATTGGTGCGGTAACAATTGATAAGTTCATGGCACTTGCCCAAGAAAACAACCTATCGCTGCTTGAGACGTTTGACCATTTGGGAATGTCGGGAATTTCGACCCGTGCTGCACTTAAATTAAGTGATTTTGGTGCTAAATTGCGTGATGCCATTAAGTTTGCCCAAGACCATAGTGTAACTGGCTTAACCGAAAAAATCCTGCAGGACTTTGGCTATACTGCAGCTCTTAAGAATGAACATACGATTGAAGCAGAAACACGCTTAGAAAACTTAGATGAATTTTTGTCGGTTACTAAGCGTTTTGATGAACAGTATGAGGCTGAAAGCGATGATAACAACCCGCTAAGTGATTTCTTAGCAGAGGTTTCTTTATTGAGCGACCAAGATGATTTGGCCAATAATGATGACCAGGTTACTTTAATGACGCTGCATGCGGCTAAAGGACTGGAGTTCCCAGTTGTCTTTTTGGTGGGGATGGAAGATGGCTTGTTCCCATTATCACGGGCACTATTAGAAGACGATCAATTAGAAGAAGAACGGCGTCTGGCATATGTTGGCATTACGCGGGCACGGCAAGAACTATTCTTGACTAATGCTTATTCACGCATGATGTTTGGCCGGATGCAGAACAATCCACCGTCAAGATTCTTGGAAGAAATTGACGCCGAAGATCTGCAAGTTGAAAATCCTAACGCTGGTAATATTATTGCTAGCGGCTTTCAAGCACAGACAGCGCCGTTTGCCAAAGCCGACGAACGAGCTCGTGCGCAGGTTTATACACCTAAGGTTAAGCCAGCAGGTGCTGTTGGTGCCGAGAAGAAGGGCTGGAATGTTGGCGATCAAGTTGAACATAAGGCTTGGGGCCGCGGTGTCGTGACTAAGGTCAACGGCACAGGTGAGGATATGGAACTCGATATTGCCTTCAATGGTAAGGGAATTAAGCGGCTTTTAGCGGCATTCGCTCCAATTAAAAAGGTATAATTAAATTAATAGTTAAAGAATTAATCAGGAGGAAGAAAATGGCAGATTTAACTCTTGATGAAGCCAAAAAAGAGGTTACGGAACTAAGGGCAGAACTTAATAAGTGGGCAGAAGCCTACTATTCTAAGGATGCACCTGAAGTTGAAGATAATGTTTATGACCAAAAATACCAGCGGCTGGTTGAACTCGAGCAGCAGTTTCCCCAGCTGGTAACGCCTGACTCAATTACCCAAAAAGTTGGTGGGCAGATAGATTCTGAGTTCACCAAAGTGGATCATGAAATTCCAATGTTGTCGATGGGGGATGTCTTCTCCAAAAAAGAACTGCAGGAGTTTGATGATCGGGTGCAAAAGCTAGTGGGCCATCCAGTTGCTTACAATGTTGAGTTAAAGATTGATGGCTTATCGATTGACCTTGAATATACAGATGGCAAGTTGGTGCGGGCTTCAACGCGGGGCAACGGCCGAGTTGGTGAAGACGTGACGGCTAATGCCCGTTATATTGCTGACATACCACAAGTTCTACCAGAAAAAATCACGACGGAAGTGCGTGGTGAATGTTATATGGGTAAAGAGGCCTTCGCTAAGTTAAACGCTGAGCGCGATGAAAAAGGTGAGGCCGCCTTTGCTAATCCCCGTAATGCGGCGGCTGGTTCATTGCGGCAATTAAACGCTAAGGTAACTAAAGAACGGAATTTGAGCACCTTTATTTATACTTGGGTGAATCCGCCAGAAGAAATCACTAGTCAGCATCAAGCCATTAGTGAAATGGCGCGGCTAGGTTTTCATACTAATGATACTGGTCGCAAATTAGCCAAGATGGCTGATGTTTTTGCCTTTATTGATGAATATACGGCCAAGCGCGACACACTTTCATACGGTATTGACGGGATTGTCTTGAAGGTTGACGACCTAAGTCTGCAGCAAAACATGGGTAACACGGTCAAGGTTCCACGTTGGGAAATTGCTTATAAATTCCCACCGGAAGAGCAGGAAACTGTGGTCCATGAGATTAAGTGGACCGTCGGTCGAACTGGTGTGGTAACGCCAACAGCAATCATGGATCCCGTACAGTTAGCGGGAACAACGGTTTCACATGCGGTTTTGCATAATGCTGACTTGTTAAAGGAAAAGGATGTGCGCATTGGCGACACGGTTCTGCTGCACAAGGCCGGTGATATTATTCCGGAAATTTCACAAGTTGTTTTAGCTAAGCGTCCTAAGGACTCACAGCCGTATCCGATCCCGACAACTTGTCCATCTTGCGGGCAAAAGCTAATTCACTTAGAGGGAGAAGTTGCTCTGCGCTGCGTTAATCCGTCATGTCCGGCCCAGATTGAAGAGGGGATTACGCATTTTGCGTCGCGGCCGGCGATGAATATCGATGGTTTGGGACCAAAAATTGTGCGTCAATTAATCACTAACGATTTAGTTCATAATGTTGCTGACCTTTATCGCTTAGACGCGGATGATTTGGCTAAACTAGATCATTTCAAGGAAAAGTCCATTAATAATTTATTGACAGCAATTGCCAGTTCAAAGCAAAATTCGGTGGAATTGCTGCTCACGGGACTTGGAATTGACCATGTTGGCGCCAAGGCTGCCCGCTTAATTGCCCAAAAGTTTAAAAATATGACAAAGATTATGTCAGCTAGCGTGCAAGATGTTGCCGCAATCGCTACAATAGGCATGACGATTGCGGAATCACTGACGACTTATTTTGCGCAGCCTGAAGTTGACGAACTGATTGCGGAACTAGCAAGACGCGGGGTCAATATGAATTACTTGGGCGCAACTGCAGAAGAAACTGCTGAGATTCCAGATAATTACTTTAAGGATAAAAAAGTCGTACTGACCGGTTCACTTGCCCACTTTACGCGCAGTGAATTTACTAAGAAGCTGCAGGCATTAGGTGCCAAGGTAACTGGCTCCGTTTCTAAAAAGACGGATTACGTGATTTATGGCAAAGATGCCGGCTCCAAATTTGCTAAGGCGCAGCAGCTTGGGGTTCCAGTTCTAACGGAAGAAGAAGCAATTGCCCAAATCAAATGAAGGAATAACTAAATTGAAAAAATATGTGCACATTTTAGCGCTTTTGGGAGCAGCATTAACCTTAACAGCCTGTGGTAATTTGAAAAATTCAGACTTGGCCAATAATGCTAAAACTTCGTCTAATTCTAAGGCTAAGACTTATCAAACAACTGACACGGGGAGTAATGGCTATACAGTTTTATTAAAAAACGGTCACTACATTACCAGTCCGATATCTGGCTTAACGGCGACTGACAATGATAACTCGGTTGATACACGTGAACTTGAGCGCGGGCTAGTCCAAATCTCAAAAGACGTCTATTCCACTAATTCTAATGTCTTTCAGGAAGGTCAATATATTAGTGCGGCAACGGCTAATGATTGGCTGGGGCGCAAGTCTAAGGCTAATCCCTTGGGCCTTAACCCAGAAGAAGGTACTAAGAAGAATTATCACCCGTATTATTTGGAAGAAATCTTAGAGCAGGATTATTTGGCTGGGTCAGGTTCCAATTACCACATTAACGGGATGAGTATTGGTCTAGCGATGAACTCGGTTGATTATTATCAAAAGACTAAAGATGGTGCTGAATACCAAGCAGCAATTTCGCGTTCTGAGCAAAAGGCAGCGGGGCAAAAAGCAGCTGAGCAAATTATTGCCCGTCTGCGCCAGCGCAAGGCACTCAAAAATGTTCCAATTACAATTGGGCTCTTTTCTAAAGCTGCTAAAGATTCATTAGTTGGTGGAACTTACTTTTTGAGCGGGACAGCGGCTGCTAATAGTAGTAAAATAACTAAATGGAAATCTATTTCCGCGCAAACGGAAGTGTTGCCGACTGTTGGCAATAAAAAAGCAATTAATAGTAGTGATGCCTCGAGTTTCAACAGTTTTAAGGTATCAATTCAAGATTATTTTCCAAATATCAGTGGTGTAACAGCCACTTTGCGCTATGAAAATGGTAAGTTAAGTCAAGAAAATATTTCAATTACCACCCAGTTTTACGGTTACGAGCAAGTGCAGAGTTTTACGCGGCTAGTCTTATCAACAGCCAAAAAGTACTTGCCAGACAACGTACCGGTTGAAATTAAGATTGGTTCTGTTAATGATATTCAGGCTTTAGTTGCTAAAGAAACAGCAGATGGTAGTTATCAAGTCCATATTTATGGCGGTGAATAAGGAGGGTCTAATAGTGGAAATCACAGAAGACACAATTAAGCACGTGGCAGCCTTGTCACGGCTTGAGTTTAATGAAGATGAAATCGGTACAGTTACCGAACAAATGAGTTCAATTATCAACATGGCGGACCAATTATCAGAAGTTGATACTGAAGGTGTTGCCGAAACAGTGCAGGTTGTTGATCGCGATACTGTTTTCAGAGAAGACAAGCCAGAACATTGGCAAAGTCGTGCTGAATTAATGAAGAATGTTCCTGAACAAGCCAATGGCTTCATTAAGGTTCCTGTAATTATTAATAAGGATGAGGACGAGTAATGAACTACTTAAATGAAGATATTGACTCATTAAACAAAAAACTTGCACAGGGCGACTTGTCAGCTGAAAAGCTTGCTCAAGATACTGTTGCAAATATTAAGAAGACTGACGACAAGCTGAACGCTTGGATTACTGTTCAAGAAGATGCAAAGCCTGCTGCTGATTTGGACTTTGCCAAGAATAAGCTTGCCGGTATTCCAATTGCTGTTAAGGATAACATCATTACTGATGGCGTTAAGACTACGGCTGCCAGTCATATTTTGGACAACTATATTCCAGTTTATGATGCAACGGTTATTGAAAGATTGAAGAAGGCACAAGCAACTTTTGTTGGTAAGACCAACATGGATGAATTTGCGATGGGTTCTTCAACTGAACATTCATACTTTGGCGCAACTCATAACCCATGGAACTTAGACAAGGTTCCCGGTGGTTCATCTGGTGGTTCTGCTGTTGCTGTTGCTTCCGGTCAAGTAGTTGCAGCTCTTGGTTCAGATACTGGTGGTTCAATCCGTCAGCCAGCTGCCTTTAACGGAATTTTTGGGATTAAGCCAACTTATGGCCGGGTTTCACGTTGGGGCTTGATTGCCTTTGGTTCATCACTTGATGAAATTGGGGTAATGAGCAAGCGTGCCAAGAGTGCTGCTGAAGTATTAAATGTTATTGCCGGCAGTGATGACCACGATTCTACGCTATCAACTCGTGAAGTTCCTGATTTTACCCAATTTATTGGTCAAGATGTTAAGGGCTTGCGCGTTGCCGTTGTTAAGGAATACATGGATGCCGTTGATGGCGAAATGCACGATGTCATTCAACAGCAAATTGATGCTTTAGAAGATGCTGGTGCAATTATTAGCGAAGTATCATTGCCATTAACCAAATATGTTGTTCCTGACTATTACATCATTGCTTCAAGTGAAGCTTCATCTAACTTGCAAAGATTTGATGGTATTCGTTACGGCTACCGTGCTGACGACACTAAGAACTTGCTTGATGTTTATGTTAAGTCACGTTCAGAAGGTTTTGGCACCGAAGTTAAGCGCCGGATTATGTTAGGTTCATTTGCATTGTCAGCTGGTTCATATGACCGCTTCTTCAGACAAGCTTCAAAGGTTAGAACCTTAATTTGTGATGAATTTGATGAAATTTTCGCTAATAATGATGTTATTGTTGGGCCAACAACTACTGAACCAGCATTTGGCATTGGCAGTGAAATTTCTGACCCAATTAAGATGTACAATAACGATATTTTGACAATTTCTGCTAACTTAGCTGGTATTCCAGCAGCCAGTGTTCCAGCTGGTTTGGTTGACGGGATGCCTGTTGGGTTCCAAATTATGGCTAAACGTTTTGATGAAGGCAGTATTTTTAAGACCGCTGACTTTATTGAACGCACGAACAAGTTTTATGAAAAAACACCAGCAGGAATGGAGGATTAACTGATGAATTTTAAATCAACGATTGGATTCGAAGTCCACTTCGAATTAAAAACAAAGAGTAAAATTTTCTCACCTTCTCCAGTAAGTTACGGTGCTGAAGCTAACACTGAAACTAACGTTATTGACTGGGCAATGCCGGGAGTTTTGCCATTTGTTAACAAGGACGTTTACCGTTTGGGAATTATGGTTGCCTTAGCAACCCACGCACATATTTTACCGACTACGCACTTTGACCGGAAAAATTACTACTACCCAGATAGTCCTAAGGCCTACCAGATTACGCAGTTCTTCCAACCATTAGCTCGTGATGGCTATGTTGAAATCGAAGTTCATGGCAAGAAGAAGCGTATCGGTATTCATGAAATGCATATCGAAGAAGATGCTGGTAAGAACACTCACGGTACTAACGGCTTTTCATATGTTGACTTGAACCGTCAGGGTGTGCCATTACTAGAAGTTGTTTCTGAACCAGAAATTTCTGACCCAGAAGAAGGTTATGCTTACCTTGAAAAGTTGCGTAAGATTGTTCAGTTTACTGGTGCTTCTGACGTTAAGATGGAAGAAGGTTCAATGCGGGTTGATACCAACATTTCGATTCGTCCAGCTGGTCAAAAAGAACTTGGCACTAAGGTTGAAATGAAGAACTTGAACTCATTTGAACATGTCCGTAAGTCACTAGCTTATGAAGAAAAACGCCAAGCTCAAGTCTTGCTGTCAGGTGGTCGTGTACAATTATCAACACGCCGGTTTGATGATGCAACTGGTAAGACTGTTCTTGAGCGGGTTAAGGAAGGTGACGCTGATTACCGTTACTTCCCAGAACCAGACCTTGCTCCAGACCATATCAGTCAAGAGTGGATTGATGAAATTGCGGCAACTTTGCCACGTTCAGCTGAAGAACGTTACAACCAATATGTTAACGACTTTGGCTTGAAGGACTATGATGCCAACGTTTTATTGCAGACTAAAGAAAGTTCTGACTTCTTCGATGAAGCAGTTGCTGCAGGTGCTGACCCACAATTAGCTGCTAACTGGATGAACACGCAAGTTAATGGTTACTTGAATGATAACCGCGTTGAATTGGCTGACATTAAGTTAACACCAGAACACTTAGCTGCAATGATTAAGCTGATTAAAGATGGAACCATTTCTTCGAAGATTGCCAAGAAGGTCTTCGCTGAAACCATTGCTAATGGTACTGATCCTAAGAAGTACGTTGAAGATCAGGGCATGGTGCAATTATCTGATACTAGTGTCTTGGAACCAATGGTTAAGGAAGTTGTCGATAGCAACCCGCAATCAGTTGAAGACTTCAAGAACGGTAAGGATCGTGCCATCGGTTACCTTGTCGGCCAATTGATGAAGCAGACCCGCGGTAAGGCTAATCCAAAGGTCATTAACAAGCTGTTGAATGAAGAATTAAACAAACGTTAATGTTGATTTTTAAGTAATAAGGTAGTAACTATGACTAAAAAAGCAAGATTGATTTATAATCCTGTATCTGGTCACGAACAGATGCCTAAAAATGTCGCTGATATTTTAGACGTCTTAGAACGTGCTGGCTATGAGGCGAGCGCTTTTAGAACTACACCAGAAAAAAAGAGTGCCCAGCAAGAAGCAACGCGGGCTGCAACTGAAGGCTTTGACTTGATTGTTGCCGCAGGTGGTGATGGTACCATTAATGAAGTGGTTAATGGCATTGCCTTTTTGGAAAAACGTCCGAAGATGGCAATTATTCCAGCAGGTACAACCAATGATTATGCTCGGGCATTGCATATTCCGCGTGATAGTATTGCAGCCGCAGCTGAAGTTATTTTAAATACCAAAACGCGCAAGATGGATATTGGCCAGGCTACTTTTGCTGGTGAAGACCAATACTTCGTTAATATTGCTGCTTGTGGATCTTTGACTGAACTAACTTATGGTGTGCCGTCGGAGGTTAAGTCGGCCTTAGGCTATGCTGCGTATTTGATTAAGGGTGCGGAAATGTTGCCGCACTTGACTGAAAACGAACTGCGCCTGACCTATGATGCTGGTGTTTATGAAGGTAAATTATCAATGCTGCTTTTGGGGATGACCAATTCGATTGGTGGTTTTGAGCAGATAATGCCTGATGCTGAATTAAGCGATGGCTTGTTTCAGTTAATTATTGTTAAGCCATCCGATCCAGTGAAATTGCTGCGCTTAATGGCCTTAGCATTGAATGGTAAGCATGTTGATGATCCAGATATTATTTATACCAAGACGCGCAGTTTAAAGATTGATCTGATTGGCAAGAGCGAAGGTCAAAAATTACCGGTTAATCTTGATGGTGAAATCGGCGATTACTGCCCAGTTACTTTTAAGAATTTACAACAACGTATTGAATTTTACGTTGGCGAATAAAAATAATAGTGTTATTTTTCTGAAGAGAAAGGTAACACTATTTTTGTGCCTAATAATAAGTTTTAGGCGAAAGTAATTGGCTTCAAATCAGCTTACGTGTTATTTATTACACTAAGTAAAGCGCTTTAATTGACTGAGAATTTTTTAAGCTTTATGATAAATTTATAAAGTGTTTAAATATATAATTTTATATATCTATCATAGGAGCAAAAAATGTTAGGACAAAACAATTTTAAAGAGAGATTACGGAAAATGAATCTGGAATCGAAAAAGGATCGTTTTTCAATTAGAAAACTAACAATTGGTGTTGCATCGGTTTTGCTTGGTTTTACCTTTATGGGTGTTAAGGGACAAACTGTTAAGGCTGATACATTGCAATCAGATCAAAACCAAACTGAAACTAAGCAAATAGCTGCTAAACAAGATCAAGCGACGACTAAGGCCGATACACCTGCTAATAATGACAAGTTAGCAACTTATGCTGGATTAAAGTCATTTTTAAGAGATGATTTGCCAGAAGATACTAAGACTGATACAACTGCTAAAACTCCGGAGCAGGACAACCAGACTACATCAAGTATTACTGATGAACATCAAACTGAACCTGCAAAACCCGATCAAAATAATAACCAACCTGTAGCTAAGCCAAATGAGAATGACCACCAGGCAGATGCTAGTGATGCCGCAGCAGTTAATATTACAGCTGGGGATAATTCTGCAGTAGCAACTGCCACTCAGCAGCAAAAGCCGCAGACGCAAGACTTAGTAGAAACAGCTAATTTGGCAACTACTAGGGAGTCTTCAGTTAATGTTGGTTCGTGGAAAGGGCTAACTGATGCTTTTTCCAATGTTAATATTCACGAAATTAATATTATTAATAATATTAAGGCAGGAACTAGCGATGCGGACGTAGAAGTAAAAACTAGAGACTTGGTAATTAAGTCTGCGGAAGATGGTCGGTATATCATTGACTTTCAAAGATATCGTCCGCGCGATAAGACATCCTCAACTAAAGTTAATATAACTTATGAAAATTTGGATATTTATAGTTGTACTTATTATGGCTTAATGCAGACCAGCAGCAATAAGCGGGCAATTGTCAACTTTAGGAACGTCAACTTTGTCGGTTCACAAATGATGTATGTTGGTGAACATACAGAAATTCATTTTTATGGTACCAACACCGCCCAAACAGTCAAGACGTACACTAATGTCTTTGGCACTTCAACAACACAGTCAACTAGTCAGCAGCTGTTTGAGTTTACTCAAGAAGGTGGGCGCTTAATTTTTGAAGATGGTACTCAATTTACGGGGACAACATACAGCGGCAATGTAGTTGAAATGTCCGGTGGTAAAACAGGTGCAGATACAATTGACGGCATTTCTTTAGCGAATAATAATCAAGTTATTGTTAAAAACGGTGCGGTTGTAACCCTAAATCCTAAGGGTGGTGCCATGCCAGACACGCCGAATACAGTTGAAAATACTAATTCGGCTAATGGGATTGTTATTTATAGTGGTCAAGGATCAGTTGATATTCAAGGTGGCGGTACTGTCAACATTAATGTCGGTGGTACGACCGATTATGCGGGCACGATTAATAACCGCAAGGCCAAAGCAATTAACTTGTCTGATAGTGGCTCGAGCCTAACAGTTGGCGATGGCGGTAATTTAAACATTGTAACTAACGGTAATATTAGTGATCGCAGTGGTAAGGGACCAGCGAATGTGTTAGTTAATATTGGCGGCAACTTAACGGTTGGTAAGGCAGCCAACTTTAATATTACTGGGAAGAATATGGGTAATTTTGCCGGAACGTTAATGAATATCGGCGGTTCGTCAGACATTACTGGTAGTAACTTCAAAATCCAGTTAACTGATGATCCAGGGACTGGCAAGCTAACGTTACTTAATCCTAGTTCGAATACGCAAATTAATAACCCCCACGACTTTTTGCTGGATACTGGGGCTAACGACGTGGCCAATATTTTGTCGACGGGTAATTTTACGCTCAATAGTGTTAGGTTAAAGCAACCGGGAGCAAGTACGTCGAATGCCTTTAGAACTTTTGGCTTTAAGGGGAATAGTAATGGAACACTCTCTACGATTAGTACGGCAATTGAAGGAATTAGTCCAAGTGACGAAACAGCTGCTATTACCCTCATTAATGGTAAAGATTTGGCGGTACTTGAGTTTGTTAGTGCTAACGAGGGCTTTTTAACAATTGATCCAATTAGTGATGACGATATTATTATTGATGATGGCGATAATGAAGTAATCACTGGTTATGCGAATGAGGGCGGCGCCTATATTTCTGCCGTAATGCCGGATAATAGCCGCTTGGGCAATATAACTAGTCCGTATTATAAGGAAGCAGCGCAAAATATTAAATATGCGGCTGTTTCTGCTGATAGTGCGGAAACTAGTGGGGCCCATCAAGGTAAATTCAAGTTTACGATCACTATACCTAAAGCTCAACTTGCTAGTATCACGGCTGGCAGTATGGTGACATTAACAGCAACTAAGAATTTTGTTCAAGGTGATCCATCACTGGAAGATCCGCAAAATCCCCAATCAGCTAAGTTATATTCTGCCAATGAAATTGCGGTTAAAAAACAAGAAGATGCTGTCAAGGCAATTAATGAAGCGGCTACTGCTGCTAAACAAAAGCTGACCAATTTATTTGGTTCGGATACTGCTAAGGCTCAACCGTATATTGATGCAATTGATGAATGGGTTACTAAGTCAACAACTAATGATCCGACTTCAGCTGATTCTGTTTATGGGACAAGTGATAGCGCAGAAATAGTTAACCGTCGTGATACAGCAATTGCGGGCATTAATGACGAAGTAACTAAGGCTGAGGCTGCTAATGTAGAGGAATTAAGGACTGCTGCTAAGACTGAATTAGCTGCGTATGCGCAAAAAGCCAACCAATATTTAGGCACGACGGATGATTCTGACATTGCTGATTTGGTAAATGCAGCTAATGATGTCTTTGATGATGAAAATAGCACTAGTGATGATGTTACTGCTGCACTGGCAGCAGCTAAAGCTAATATTTTGGCTTCATTCAAGACCAAGGCAGAAGGCAAGATTACAACTACAACGAACAGTAATACGCACAAGATTACTAGTGTCTTGGCATTGTCGTCTGAACAAAAGGAAAAATATCAGACAGAATTAGAATCTGCAGCTGACGCTGGTAAAACTGCCATTGATGCAGCTGCTGACTTGGATACAGCCGGAACAGCTTATCAAACAGCTAAGAATGATACAGATAAAGTTTATGCAACGGCCAATACGGTTTCAGACTTGCGTAAGTATAAGAATACTTTGAAACACAATTATCCAAGTTTGGCTGACCAGCTTGAGAGTGAGTCGGCAACTTACGAAGCACAAATTGATAATGGTACTAGTGATTTAGCTGCAGGTAAAGCTGCACTAGATCAAATTGTTGCTGGGCACAATACCGCTGCAGTTAGTGACTTGCAGGCAGCTTATGATGCCGCTAAGCCGCAACTGGAAGGCAGCTCTAACCAGAAGGTGCAAGATGCGTTGACAGCTGCTCAAGATGCAATAACGGCAGTAGGTACAGCTAATAGTGAAGAAGATATGGCAGCTAAAAAAGAAGCTGCACAAACTGCCATTGATAAACTGAATGCATTAATTGCACTGCAAAATGAGGCTACTAGTGAAAAGGCAAAGTATGCCGCAATGTATCCAAGTAATAGCACAGTTACTAATCAAATTAATACTGATATTGATGCCGCACTAGCAACGGGAATTGATAATATCACAGCTGGTTCGACAACTAAAGATAATTTGGCAGAAGTGCAGACTGCCGGCATAGTTGCTATTGATCGTGTTGGTGCTAAGGCGCAACTTGGGCAAAAGGCATTGGAAATCGAAGAACAGATTAACAATTTGCCAGGGTTGAGTGCTGGCGAGCGTGACGAACAGATTCAGGCAGTCAAGGATTTGTTGACGAATGATGACCATACTGGTTATCAAGATCAAATTGATGCGGCAACTAGTCAAGATGCGGTTAATACATTGACTACTGCAGGTCTGACTGCATTGAACAATTTACTTGCAGATCAGACATTAGCGTCTGAAAGAAATAATGCCATTGCCAAGCTGCAGGCTGCACAAACTGCCGCTAATGCACAAATTGACGCAACTGGCTTAAGTGCAGCTGACAAGGCTAAATTCAAGCAAGACATTCAGAATCAGGTCGATCAAGGAATTAGCAATATTAACACGGCAACTGCGATAGATACAATTAATGATGCGGAAGTGGCTGCCGAGAATGGCATTAATGGGATTGTTACTAACGCGAGGACGCAAAATACTGCATTACAATCTGCTCAAGCAGCAGCAATTAGTGAACTAACGCAATATGCGCAAACTGCTAAGACAGCCATTGATAATTTACCAGCAGATCAGCTGAGTCCAAGTGAAAAAGAAACTTATAAGGAACAGATCGATCAGGCTGTTACTGCAGCAACTAATGCTATTAATGCGGCCACAACTCCAACAGATGTAACTAGTGCTAAGACAATTGGTAAGACGAATATTGATTCAATTCAAGTAGCTGCTGATTTAGCAGCTGCTAAAGCCAAGGCATTAAAAGAGTTGACAACTGCTCAGGCAAATAACAAGCAGGCAATTGATGATTTATTTACAGCTGGCAAGATTGATGCTGATAAGCAAGCTGAATTAAAGGGCAGAATTGATGACTTTTACAATAATGCAGTTGCAAAGGTAACGGATGACACCACAACTAACCAAATCGTGATTGATAAGACAGCTGGCATTAATGCGATGAATGGTGTGGTAACTGATGCTGCCGATACCGCTAATCAAGAATTGACAACTGCTAAGGATAATGCCCTAGATAACACGGGGAATCCAATTGGTTTGAACAACTTAGCTGCCGAGATTAAGGATCATATTGAACAAGATAACAATTTGGGTCCTAACCAAAAATTAGCTTATCAAGCCCAAGTTGATGCGGCTTTGAACAAGGCAAAGGCTGATGTCGCTGCGGCGAAAACAACAGATCAGGTTGCACAAGCGGCAACTAATGGTCGAGATGCAATGTTGCTGATTAAAGCCGCAGCTGATTTGAAGTCAGCTCAAATTGCTGCTGAAAGAGCATTACTAGCCAAACATGATGCTGTTATTGCGGCGATTAATCAAAAGGTCAATATTGATAATGATGGTAAAGCAGCTTTAATTGCTCAAGTTGAAAGTGCATATAATGCTGCTCTAGCTAAGGTTGATAATCCGGCACCAGCAACAATTGCTCAAGTCAATAGCGATCGTGATGCTGGGATTGATAACATGCAAAATGTGTTGATTAATGCCGGCGATTTGGACAGCTCAATCAAGGAATATCAAGATAAGCTTGACCAAGTAGCACAAGCTGCGGTAGATCGCGTCAATAAGTCGGCAATGACAGCTGATGCTAAAGAGACAGCAATTACTGCAATTAACGCTGCGCGCGATTATGGTAAGGAACAGATTGCAGCTCAAGATAATTTAGCTGATATTAAAATCGCGGAAGCTGCAGGTGAGGCAGCAATTTTAGAAGCAGAAAAGGAAACTAGCTTAACTGCAGCTAAGGCGGCTGCTAATCAAAAGATTGATGATGCAGTTGCCACTGCTAAACAGCAGCTTCGTGATGCTGTTAGGGGATTATCAGCTGATGAAATAGCTGCCGCTGAAGCAGCAATTAATACTGCTGCCGCTACTGCTCATAATGCTATCAATAGTGCTACGAGTGAAGCAGCAGTTACTACTGCTGAAAACTTGGGTGAAACCGCAATTTATCAAGAAGTTGCCAAGGCTGGATTAGCTGCCAATAAGCGGCAAGCTAAGGAAGCAATTCAAGCCGCAATCGATAATGCCCAATTCAATGAAGAAGATAGACAGCGGGCTGAATCAATTCAAACAGCTGCTAATAATGCAATTGATGCGGCAACTACTTCTGCGGAAGTTGATGAGCAGAAGCAATTAGCTCTAGATGCGATTGCTAATGTTAAGACAGCAGCTAATTTGAACGATGCTAAGGATAAGGCAATTGCTGCTCTTGATAAGGAATTGAATGGTGATGGCACTCCTGAAAATCCGGGAGTTTTAAACCAAATTGCTAATAATTCTAACTTAACTTCTGATGAAATAGCAAAATACCAAGATCAGGCTAGGAATGCTTACACTAATGCCGTGGCTACAATTAATGGCTCTCAAGATGAGTCGTCGCTTCCAGCTAAAGAACGTGCGGGAATTTTGGCGATTGACCAAGCCTTAGTCGATGCAACTTTGCAAGACAAAAAGAATGCAGCTAATAGTGAATTGGATCAAGCTGCTAAAGATGCGGATGCAGCGATTGACCAATTAAACTTGGATCAAACCAAGAAGGATAACCTGCATAGTCTAGTTGCTAGTGAATTGGAAAAAGCTAAGAATAAGGTTAATGCCGCAACTGATGAAGTCGGAATTAATGCGGCCGTAACTGAAGGAAAAGCCGCAATTAATAATCTTGGTAGCAACGCTACTGATGAGGAGTTGACCCAAGCTGCAACTAATGCCAAGAATAATTTGCAAAGTCAAGCAACTGATGTAAAGGCACAAATTGCTAAGTCATATCAAGATGGAAAGCTAGATCAAGATCAATATAATGACTTGAATGAGCAGGTTCAAACTGCCCTAGATAATGCAATTACGGCAATTAATCGGGCTAATAATCCAGCTGAAGTTACCCAAGCTGCAGCTACTGGTGCCACAAACATTGCTGCAGTTGCTTCTGCTAAAGATGTAGAGGAAGCCTTGAATACAAATTTGGCAGCTTTACAAGCTGCTGCAGATCAGGCAACTCAGGCAATTGACGCGTCATCGGCAACTTCTGAACAAAAAGAGCAGATGAAAGCAGTAATTGAAGCTGAACGAGTTAAGGCTGCAGACAAAATAAAGGAGGCCAAAGAAACTACAGATCCAATTACCAATATGGCAGCAGCTAAAGATCAAGGAATAACAACAATTGCCAATATTTCTCAACTTTATGATGAGAAAGATACCGCGATTAAAGATTTAAAGCAAAAAGCGGCCGCAGCTAAAGCTCAAATTGCCGCAGCTGCTAATAATCCAGCTGATGCCGCAAGTTCATACTTAAGTGTGAGTGAAGTTGCCGCAGCTAACGCGGCTGTTGATGCTGCCCTAAGTGATGCTATTTCTGCAATTAATGCCGCACCAGATCAAGCTGGAATTACTGCAGCGCAAACGGCTGGCGAGACCGCAATTACTAATTCAACTTTGCCGGCACAATTAACGGCTGAGAAGAATAAGCAAATTGCCGCGATTAATGCTTACGCTGCTGGACCAGATGGCAAGGGCGCAATAGAAGCTTCTAACTTAACTACTGAGCAAAAAGCAATGCTGGAAGCGCAAATTGAGGTCGCAAGAAAGAAGGCTGTGGACAAGATTAATAATGTTCAGTTGCCAGCTAACCCGGTGCCAGCTGATTTGACGACGGCGACAACTGCTATTTCTGATGCTGAAAAGGGAACAGTGCAAAATGGTGCAGCTGACTTTGGTGAAGCAGGAATTGCCGCGATTGTTAGTGCAGCTAAAGATCAAGAAACATTGAATTATAAGTCTAATAAGATTGCGGAGTTAGAACAATACGCTGCAGATGCAAAACACAAGATTGAACAATCTGGCTTGCCAGCAGACAAGCAGCAGGAACAAAAAGCCCTGATTGATGCCGCAGTTGATACTGCTAAGGCAAAGATTACGGCGGCAACTGATACAACTGCAGTTGATGCTGAATTTAGTACAGGTGAGGGCAACATTGATAAAGTTGTTACGGCTGCTCAACTTGCCGGTCAAAAGAGCACAGCCCTTGATGCTATTAAGGATGAGCAAGCCAAGGCAATTGCAATTGTCAATAAGTCGAGCCTGACATCAGAGCAAAAGCAAGCTGCAATTGCAGATATTAATAGTTCTTATGATGGTGCTAAGGCGTCAGTTGAAGCCGCAACTGATGATACTGCTCTTGATAGTGCTAAGGCAGATGGCATTGATAAGATTAAGGCAGTTTTAAATAAAGGAAATAGTTATCCGCATTTTGCTAATGAAATTGATAATACTAAGGATTTGGCAACTGATTATCATAATTTGGCATTAACTGATGAGGAAAAGGCGCAGTACAGTTCTTTAATTGCAGAAGTGGAAAATGGAATTAGTGATCTTGGTACTGCGGCTGATCTTGGTTCGGCAGTTGAAGCTTATGATCGCGGCAGAACTGCTTTGAATAAGTTAATTGCCGATAAACAAATTAATAATGCAGCTAAGGCAGCAAAAGACAAGATCGATCAAATTCCGGATGACGTTTTAAGCAAGACAGATAAGGCAAACTTGAAAGAGCAAGTTGATGCTGCTGCCAAGAAGACGACGAATGCCATTAATGAAGTTGTTGAGCCGAATGGGGATGTTAGCGCTAAGGCTGAAAAGATTAATGAAATTATGACGGCTGGTATGAATGATATTAGTGCTTATGATACTCAAGCCTTAACTCATTCTCAAACTGCTGCCAAGGATAAGTTGGACCAAGAAGCAAATACTGCTAATACAGCAATTGATAATTCAAGTTTGACAGATGAGCAAAAGGCAGAACAGAAGCAAAAAGTCCAAGCTGCCTTGACTGCCGCCAAAGAGGAAGTTGATGCTGCAACTGACCAAAATGGAGTTAATACTGCTTTGACAGATGGCAAGCAAGACATCGATGATGTTTCAAAGACTACAGAACTTTTACTTGATAAGAATCAAGCTATTCAAGATTTGCAAAATGCTGCAGATGAAGCAACGACTTTGATTGATAGTTCTAACTTATCTGATGAGGAGAAAACTACAGAAAAATGTAACATTATTGCTGCTGTAAGTGATGCTCAGGCCAAAATTAACCAAGCTACAACTAGTGATGATATTCAAACTGCTTTAACAGATGGTAAGGAATACATTGGTCAAATAGTTGCTGATGTTAACTTGGAACATGCTAAAAATGAAGCCAAACAGGACTTAGCAGCAGCGGCTGATAATGCTAATGAAGCTATTGATAATTCAAGTTTGACGGATGAGCAAAAAGCCGAGCAAAAGCAAAAAGTGCAAGCTGCATTGACAGCTGCTCAAGGGAAGGTAGATGAAGTCACTGACCAAGATGGGATTAGTGCAGTTGTAACGGACGGCAAGGCAAAGATTAACGAAATAGTTACCAATGTTGATTTACAACAAGCTAAGAATGAAGCCAAGCAAGAGCTAGCTGCCGCAGCCGATAATGCCAATACGGCAATCGATAATTCAAGTTTGACAGATGAACAAAAGACAGAACAGAAGGAGAAAGTCCAAGCTGCTTTGACTGCTGCTCAAGACAAGGTAGATGCTGCGGCTGATAGTACAGATATTGCAACCGAATTGGCTAATGGTAAGACAGCAATTAATGACGCGACAGGTAATACATCACTTCTTGATGCTCAAAACAAGGCTAAACAGGAATTACAGTTAGCAGCTGATGCTGCCAATACGTCAATTGATAATTCAAGTTTGACAGATGAGCAAAAGGCAGAACAGAAGGAGAAAGTCCAGGCTGCTTTGACAGCTGCTCAAGGTAAAGTAGATGAAGCCACTGACCAAAATGGAATTAGTGCAGCTGTAACAGATGGCAAGCAAGACATTGACGATGTTTCCAAGGATAAAGAAATTTTAATTGATAAAAATCAAGCTATCAGTGATTTACAAGATGCTATAGATCAAGCCAATAATGCAATTGAACAGTCAGGTTTGTCTACGCAAGAAAAGACAGAACAAAAGCAAAAGCTGCAGGATATTTTAACAACCGCTAAGGATAAGATTAACCACTCAACTGATTCAGCTGGTGTCGCAAGTGAATTGACTAATGACAAAGCTTTGCTTACTGCTAGACAGGATGCGATTAATAAGATTGACCATGCCTATACAACCGCTAAGGACAAATTGACGACAGGTCAAATTAGTCCAACTCAACTAGCCGCTGCTAAGCAAAAAGCACTGGCTAACTTAAATGACACTGCGACTAGTGATGATATTAATAATAATTTGGTTAGCTGGCTGCGTGACATTGCTACGGCAGCTGTTCAAGATACGGCAAATGCGGCAAATCAGGCAATTGATAGTAATCCTGCCTACAGTCAAGCTGACAAGACTAAGCTGAAGGCCAAGGTTAATGAACTGCTAAATGAAGCAATCAAGGATCAGGGTGCAATTAGCTCGGCAACAGATCATGAAAGTGTGATTGCTGAACGTGACAAGGCAATTAATGAAATTATCAAGTATTACACTGATAAGCCAACAATTAATCATGTTTTGCATGATAGTGATAGCAGCAGTTCAATTTCAGCACCGACGCCAACTTTACCTGCTAATGATGCGTCAGCTAAAGAACAAACTTTACTACATAATGCTTATATTTATGATGCAAGCGGCAAGCGGGCTAATAAGTTGGTTCTAAAAGCTGGTTCAACGGTCAAGACTTATGGCACTAAGGAAATCGCTGGTCAAACTTATTTGATTTTACACAGTCAAGGTCAAGAATATTACCTAATTGACACCAATGTCACTGGTAAATCAGCTAAGTTGAACCATAATGCTTATGTTTATAATCGTGTTGGCAAGCGCATTGGTACCAAGTCGCTTCTCAAGAAGGGCAGGACAATTACAATTTATGGCAGTCCAGTTAAGATTGCCGGTAAAATATACTACATTATTGGTGCTGGCGAATATATCAAGGCTGCTAATGTCAATACCGCAACGGATGCTGAGCCATCAGGTCAGCCAGCAACTTTAGGACCTAATGAAAAACCGTTAATGCATAATGCTTATTTGTACAATGAGCATGGTGAACGCATTGGTCAGGTGGTTCTAACCGATAATTCAATTGTTGAAGTTAGTGGAACTACCGTCATTAATGGCCGCGAGTTTACTAAGTTGACCAACGGCTATTATGTAGCTTCTGCTAACATAACTGGTACTGAGCAAGAGTTGGTTCACAATGCTGCTATTTACAACCGGTCAGGTAAGAAAGTTGGCAACAAGGTTATCACCAAGGGTAAGCAGGTCACTGTTTATGGTGATCCAGTTACAATTAAGGGTAACCAGTATTACATTATTGGTCGCAACCAATATTTGCAGGTCAATAATTTTTAATAAAATTATTCAGACCTAACAAAAAACGCTAAGCTGAAAAGCCTAGCGTTTTTGCTTGCAAAATTATGCTGTTAATTATTGTTGTTGCCGTATCCGAAAATCTCGAGAATAAACAGAAAAATGTTAATGAAGTCTAGGTAGAGCTGTAAGGCGCCTAAGATTGCCAAACCATTAGTTGAAACCTGATTGCCATAATTGTTGTAAATCATCTTCATCTTGTTGGCGTCACTGGCAACTAAGCCGGTAAAGATAATCACGCCAATAAAGGAAAAGATGTAGGTAATCGTTGGGTTGTGTAAAAACATGTTAACAATCCAAGCGATGAAAAAGCCGAATAGTGCGGCGCTGAAGTAGGAACCCCAGTTGGTTAGATCCTTCTTGGTAAAAGTCCCAAAAGCAGCCATCGCAATGAAGACCGCACTTGAAGAAACAAAAGCAGTTGTGAGCTGGGTTCCTGTGTAAAAGCCGGCAATTAGGGCAAATTCAAAGCCATAAATGACGGCCAAAATCATTAACATAATGAAACTAGCAGCAGGATTGCGGTTGGCCTTAAAGCTGATCCCCATCGATAAGGCAAAAGGCACAAGTAAGATGAGCCACATAATTGCGACCGGCATTTGCATGACGGCACTTCTGAAGACAGTCATTGTTAAGTAAGAAGTAAGGGCGGAAACCAGCACTGCGATGCCCATTAACGCGTACATTTTGGTTAAAAAACTGTTGGTATCAGAAATGCTGCGGATTTGCCGCCGTTCTTGATTAGTATCAAAATTATTCATAAAAATTTCCTTTCTGTTTGGTTTTGCTTGTTAATAAACTAACACAATTAGGATATTGAGTGAAGTAAAAGAAGCTATGCAGTTAAGTTTTATATCAAAATCTGCTTTACGACAATACTTTTCTTGCAATTTCCTGTAAAATAGAAATGTTAATCAGTGTTTGTAAAAAAGGACGAAAGATGGAAAAAAATCAAATTATCGACTTAGAAATCACCGACTTGTCTTACGAGGCAATGGGAGTAGCGCATTATGAAGGCATGACGATTTTCGTTACTAATGCGCTGCCGGGTGAAACAGTCAGTGCTAAAATTTTAAAGGTTAAGAAGCGGTTTGCTTTTGCTAAAATCGAAAAGATTATTAAGGAAAGTCCCGACCGAGTAAACATTGAACTTAATCAATGGGTGCAAACTGGCCTGGCATCATTAGCCCACATTAAGTATGACAAGCAGCTAGAGTTTAAGCGCAATCAGGTTGTTAACTTACTGCAAAAGGCGCACTTAGATAATGTGGAAGTTGGTCAGACTTTGCCAAGCCCAGAAGAAACGGGTTATCGTAACAAGGCACAGGTGCCGGTACGAACAGTTAATGGCCAATTGGAGATTGGCTTTTTCAGACGGCATTCACATGACCTGGTGCCGCTGACGAATTTCTTTACGACTGATCCCGAGATTGACCGCGTCTTAGTTGCCGTGCGTGACATTTTACGTGCCAGCAATGTGCCAGCTTATGATGAAATTCATAATAAGGGCGAGGTGCGTTATCTTGATGTGCGCCGCAGCAAGGCTAATGGCGAAATCATGGTCATCTTGGTTTGTCTGCACAAGGATTTCCCACAATTAGAAAAAATTGCCGCAGAAATCAAGAAGATTGAGGGTGTCACGAGTCTAGTTTTGAATTATAACCCGAAGAAGACCAATGTTATTTTGGGTAAGGCAGATTACCTAATCTTTGGTAAACCACAGATTGTTGACCAAATTGGCGATGTTAAGTTCAGAATTTCGCCGGAGAGTTTCTTCCAAATTAACTCGCTGCAAACGCCAAGATTGTATGACTTGGCAATTAAGCAAGCTGACTTAAAGGAAACGGATACGGTGATTGATGCTTATTCTGGTATTGGGACAATCGGTTTGAGCGTTGCTAAGCATGTCAAGAGTGTGCGTGGAATTGAAGTGGTGCGGGATGCCGTCAAAGATGCCAATGATAATGCCGAAATGAATGACATTCACAATGCCAAATATTTCGTTGGTAAAGCTGAAGAATTGATGCCGCGGTGGGCTGACAAGGGCATTACCAGCGATGTGATTTTTGTTGATCCGCCAAGAAAGGGTCTGACGCCAGAATTCATTGCCGGCGCAGTTAAGACTGGCCCGAAGAAGATTGTTTATATCTCCTGTAACCCCGCCACTCTTGTGCGCGATCTGCAGGAATTCCAAAAACTTGGTTATGACTTCAACCGGATTGATCCCGTTGACATGTTCCCACAAACGCCACACGTTGAAGCAGTAGCGGTGTTGACAAGAAAATAGAATAATAAATAAAAGATACTAATCTAGATTATAATAATTTAGATTAGTATTTTTTATTTGGTCAAAAAATAAGATACTAATTTAGATTTTGCAGCTTTTAGGATAATTAATTAAAAAACTATAGTAGCTAAAAAATTTGTATGGTAATAAATTGTTTTAAAAGTAATACGAAGTACATTTAGAATTTGGAGTAAAAATGAAATATTTTATTAGATTTATAAAAAGTAACTATATATTAATTTGCTCAATGATTTCATTGATTATTGGGTTTTTAGTATTTTATAAAATTCCCGATAAAGTTGGAATGATTCAAGTTGTTTTTGTATTAATAAGTATGATGTTTCAAATTCCATTATGTTTATTAATTTTTGAAAAATCATTATTATGTATTGATATAATTGCTGTAGTACTATTAATATTAATGATGAGATTTATTGTCAGCGATAAAATTTTTGGTTCGAATTTGTTAAATAATGATGCTTTTGTCTCCATTGTTTTATATATTATAATAGTTATTCTCTCACTAAGTATCTCAACTATTATTCTTAAGATACTTAAAACTATTATTTTCACAATATGTAAATATATATTCAATGATAATAAAATTGATTTATATACAGAATTGATTAAATATTTTTCAAGAAATTACAAAAGTAAGTTGGACTCTGTATTTGTAACAAATAGTGAAAAGAAGTGGTTAAATAAATTTAGAGAAGAGTTTTTTAACAGATCTAAATCAAAAAAATTATTATTTATTTCGGAAGTTGAAAGAGTAATGAAAATAGAATTAGACAAGTTAATTGAATTAAAAGAATTCTTATCATATGAAAATGACCGAAAAGTGCTTATTTCTTTTTTATCTGATATGAAATCATTTTTATCTGGATTAAAAAATTTATTATTTCTTGTTAGCCCACTAATATCGTTTTTTGCTTGCTACAGTTATATGTTTAATCTTGATTATATAATTAAACTACAAATGTATATTTCTATTAAAACTAAATATATTATTGACGTTTTCCTACTTTGTTTAATTGCTTATATTTTTATTATAGCTGTCAAAAATATAATTCTGTCTAAATTAGATAGTGATCTCAGTAATTTTTTGATTAGAATTATTAATTCTGCTATTGGGATAAAAAATAAGGATAATTATGAAGGCAATAAATAAAAAGAATCAAGTGCGAAAAATATTGTTGATGCCAATAGAAGTAATTTCACATAGTAATTTTATTTGTAAGTATCAAAATAAAATTTATTCAGGTCAGAGCTACGGTTATGGCTTTGATCCTGATATGTCTGATTTTGCTGTGGGCTTTTATGAAATTTTGTATAAAAATATTATTCCTGAAAATCATCTATTAACTAGTAATGGGCAATTAATAAATGAAAATTTTGCTGGTGATACAATGAATAGTTTTAAATATATCGCTAATCAAATTATTGAGGAGAAGAACAAATTAGGGAAATTAGAAAATAATTGGCAGAAATATTTATTAGACTATTATAACAATTATCACTGTTTGGCTAATTTTTGGCTTGTTCCTATGAAAGTAGGTAGAACAATTAATCGATATTCTAAAGGAAATAGACGTTATCAGGATTATATGGATCGGTATTTGAATTATCTTTATGAAAATTGGGATACTTTAAAGAGAGAAGAATATTTTGACCAATTTACTAGTTGGCAAGATTTTGTTAATCAGCATTTTCTTTATAAAAGTTATATAAAAGAAAATTATCAAGTTAATAATTACAGCTCTAGTAAAAATCCTGAAGAAATCATTTTTAAAATGGTAAAGATGATTGAAGAAAGAGCAGAAAGCATTGCTAGTTCTCATTTTTGTGCGGAATTGTATGCGTACTTTGAAAAGAGTGGATTAATTTAAATCAGTTATTAGTTATGACTAAATAATAAGGATAGGCTAGGTTGGTCTATAATAGTAAGGTGATTTCCTGCTAATTTATTAATCAATATTGCTAGCGCTTGCTTAAAAAAGTATAATTAGTTGAAATAATTTATTATGAAAGTGGGTTTTACAATGAAAGCCAGAAAATTATTAAGTGTAATAATTACAGCAATAGTGCTGGTAATTATTGGATCAGCAAATCTGACAAAGGTTCAGGCTAAGTATGTAGGGCATAATGATACACCAACTGAATTAAGAGGGAACTGGTATCAATATGAGGGCAACAATAAATGGACTCATGTAAAAATTACTAAGCACGCTTATATAATAAATGGAAAAACAATTTGTGGCAGTAATAAAAAAGGCGTTAAAAAGTTATACGTAACCCAAAGCCAAGAACAAGGTGGTAAAGTTTATAATTTCAATAAATTTAAATTTCATTATCAGGAAGTTGGTGTTAATTGGCTGTCAAAACGGAAGATACATGGTAAACGTGTAATGAAGAGTTACTATAATATGGGATATTTCCAAGTTTATACACGTAACAAATTGAAACATAAATATAACTATGAAGTTAATGGCAGTAAATATCTAAAACAACTAGGTAAGTAATAATTGATAATATTTATAGGAGCCTATTAAGTAGGAAAATTAATTCTTGTTTGGTAGGTTTTTTTTCTACCCAAAGTTAAGTATATTAAGGACTGAGTGTAGACTACAATAAGCGATCATTATATATAGTATTTAAGAAGAGACAACAGCGTAAATAAAACTTAATTTACTTATTTTCTAAAAAATATTATAGAGCTTAAGATAAAAATTACTTTATAGTTTAAATACATTGATACCTATAACTAAAAAATAAGGTGGTCTATAATGGCAATATAGTTAGCTTTAATCGAGGTGGCATAATAATGAAGTATCTTGAGCAGGTGCATAAATTCGCTTATAAATGGCGGAAAAGCTTTAGTGATCCAGATATTGATTACCATGAATTAATTGATTTTAATTTTTATAATGATTGTGATCGTTTGGGCTTTAAGATAAATAGTGCAGATTTAGTGCTTAAATACAGGGATGCAATTTTTGATTATCAAGCGCTGGCTAAGACTGTAAGCAAAATCACTGATGTTAGTCAGTTAGGCACACTTGTTTTTGCGCGCTGGCAATATTTTCATAATTTGGAAAATAAGCAGGTGCAACAAATTCTTAAATTTGAGAATAGATCTTGGTTTCTGATTGCCTTAACGCGGCTATGGAACTTAACTGCGAATGATTCGCAGCTCTTTCATGGGCAAATCAAGCAGATGAAGCTGAAATCAAATCCTTTAAGTCTTAACCTTCAAGAAAACACGCAAAGCAAACAAGTCTTGAATCTTGATGAATACGGCAATGTTCAATTTATTGCTTATAATTATGATGTTACAGCCAAGGCTCAAGAAAGAAATTTTAAGATAAATCAAGATACTGCTCAGCATGTTCTGTGGATGCTAGCGAATTATTTTCAACAAATTCATGATGAAATTGTGACTACTGATGTGGGTAATTGGCAGTTAGAACTCACAAATACAGCTGGTCAGACGTTTACGTTTTATGGATCGTTAGATAGTTTTGGAGAAGAAAAAACTAATTGGTCTAGATTATTGCGGATAGCCCTAAAAATGCCTGAACTTGCAGCTTTTGATGGTGGTAAGGAGCCAGATAAAATAAACAGAATTTGTCTTGATTATCATCGTAATGACAAGATTAATTTTATTAAAACGGCTAATCATAAGCCTTTTTGGCTGCATTATCATGAAAAATTGACAATTGATCGGAAAACCAAAACTTTTACATATTTTCAGAAATCCAGTAATGGTAATAGAATTGAGCAAAAATTTCGCTTGAATAATAGCGTGACCAATCTTCTGGACAGTCTTGATACTGAGGCGCTGTTTGCAAGTGGCGGCAATAATTATTTTGATAGAAACAATCATTATCGCTTTACGATCTCGTATCAACATGCGCAACCTCGAGTAATCAAAGGCGATTTTACCCAAGATGGATTGCCAGATGATTATCCGGATTTTGTAGAACGATTGCGGCACTTTATTAATTATCATGGTCAAGGGGGATTACTTGATCATCTATACTTTGGCCGCCCTGGCAAGCATCATGGTGACTATATCTTTTGTAGTGTGCGACTGCAGAAAAATTCGCCGAGCTATTATTATTTATCTGACGACAAAAATATCTCAGTAGGTGATTGCGTTGTTGTGCCGGTCGGAGACGATGATCACGAACTGAACGGAATAGTCACTAAAGTGGAATATTTCAGTCGCAAAAAGGCACCATTTCCAATTGAAAAGACCAAGCACATTATTAGTAATGAGGGAGAATGGGAAGATGAGTGGTGACTTAGAGAGGATAACTATATGAAATGAATTGATTTAAAATCAAATTTTATTTTGAAGTTAAATTAAAATCGTATATTTGTAAAGTTAAGAGGAGGAAGTCTGCTATTGAAAATGAAAAAGTTTTTTAGAAAAAATTGTTCAACAATTTTAATGCACTTGTTAACTATTGTATTGTATATTTTAATGTTAGTATCAATATATTTTTGGCCTAATAATTCACATAATTTATTTAATTTACAGTTAGAGAATTTAGTTGTTCTAGTATGGATAATTATAATTCTAGGTATATTTCTGTATGCTTTTTACCATGTCGAATGGAATAAATATGTAGGAAAAAATGAAAAGTGGTATCGAAGAGTAACTGTGGTAGAACTTGCTTTGTTAATTATGTTATTAATTATTGTATTTATTGTGAGTATCTGCTTTAATAAAAATGATAATTTTTGGTATTCAATTACGCAGATAATTATTTGTTATCTTAATTTGGCTATACTGTCTTGTGGAAGCATATGCTTGTTAAGATTTTTGAATTATATTAAGCTGAAATATATCAATCCATATTTTAATAATAAGAAAATAAAGAAGCGTTCTAAAAATATAACTACCGAATTTTCAGCATTTTTGTTTGATTTAAATTGGAACAAAAGCTCTTTTTATGATGTAATGAATTATTATGACTTAATGGGCTTTTGGGATGATCTTAAAGTTAAATATGGCAATAATAAAGAAACGGTACTAAATAATTTTGAAATATTTAATGATTTAGTTGAAGAATTTTCAAATTTAAGCTTAAAAGAGTTAAAGAACATTGATACATATCTTTCAAATGATCCAGTAACCCAAGAAAAAATATGGAAAAAATTGGGAGCAATCGCAAGTATTATAGCTGCGATTATTCCTCCAATTATTTCTGGATTTATTAATTGGTTAACTAGTATTAAGTGGTTAACTAGTATTAGGTGGTTAACTCAAATTTTAAATTTGTTGCAAAGCATAAATATATTTTGGATTATATATTATTCAATTATATTATTTATCGTAATATTGATGTTCATAGCAATTTATTTAGGGCGTAAAAATAGAACGAAATCTTCCAAGATGTTGTTAGCTATTATTAAAAGAGCCATTGATGAAAAGAATGCTGATTAGAGTTAAGTAATTGCATTACACAGCTCACCTACCAAACAAGAAAAATTAATTCTTGCTTGGTAGGTCTTTTTTGTATCCACTTGCATTATAATTGTTAGTATAGATAATACAATGGGAGAGAATATGAAAAGCAACTTTGATTTTCTTAATAAAGACCAAGATACACAAATTCTACATAGGACAGCAGTAGATGTTGAAGAACTGTATGCTGATGGCAAATTTAGTAATGAATTTGAATCAATTAGAAAAATTATAGAAAATGTGGCACGGCAAATTCTAGATCTAAACTTTGTTGCTACAGGTGATAGAAGCACGTTTAATGATTGCCTGAGAAAAATTAAATATCGAAATTTTGCTGATAAAGATATTCTTGATAAATTTTATGAATTAAAAAATAATGGATTTAATCATGCTAAAATGAAGATCACGGATCTTCCGTATTAGGAAAAGATATTATGTCAGAAAAAATAATTAAATCTGCTGAACGAGTTAAAAGTCATGGTGAGGTCTTTATACCTAAAAAACTGTGAACTTTATGCTTAATCAGCCAGAGATTACTGCTAAGGTTAATGGTTTGAATGCAACTTTTTTAGAACCAGCTGCTGGTGAAGGCGTCTTTTTAGTGGAGTTGCTCAAGTGCAGAATAAAAGTCGCAGCAAAGCAAAGTAAAACAACAGCACAATTCAATGAAAATGTGCTTGTGGGATTGTCTACATTGTATGGAATTGAGTACATGGCAGACAACGTAAAGATGTTGGTCATGAATATGATTTTGACTTTTGATGAAGGCCACTTAAAGGTAATTGATCAGAAATTCCATGCTAAGCCGAATAAAAAGATTAAGCAAAGTGCTGAAGTAATCATTAATGCCAATATGGTTCAAGGCGATACTTTAAAGCAAATTAATTTGTCGGGCGAACCAATAATCTTTAGTGAATGGAAAATGTTGCCAGGACATGTAGATAAGGTACAACGGGTTGAGTATACCTTTGAATCAATTATCAACGGTGGTGATTCGAATGATACTGTGACTGGTTATCAAAAGAACAAATCAGAGCAATTAGATTTGTTTGCTTTGGATGCTGATAATGAAGAACAAGAAGATGAACAACCAACGCATTACGTACCTGTAAAGTGGACAGATATTTATAAGCAGTTGGTGGAATGATTGTGGGGAAAGTTAAATGAAAATTGAACAGGTAAAATCGAGTATAGAAGGACTAAAAAGTAATTATGATTTAATAAAGCAAGTAAAACTTGAAAATGGAAAAAGCCTAATAGAAGAGAACAGAAATTTATTTGCTAAATATGATAAAAATAAAAATGAGTTGTTAGCAACTTTGGAAGATATTGAAAAAGATAAAAACGAAATTTCTGATCAACTTGGCAGTATATTTAGTCGGAATTTTTTAGAAATGCCCCTTTCATCAAGAATTTCAAGAGAATATGCAGAAAATTTCTTAAAAACTAAAATTAACCAATTTAAGCAATACAAATATTTGTTGTTACTTGATAGCTCAAAAAATTCTATAATAGTTGGCGCTAATGGAAGTGGAAAAAGTAGTTTTGCTGATTTTTTTAAGAAAACTGAAAATTCAGGAATTATAGTTATTCCAGCTAGAAAATATTTATATTGTCAAAAAGAACCTAATTATGAAATCCTTAAGGTTAACAAGTTAGAAATTCAAGAGGATATGGAGGAAGCAAATACAAAAACTATTTATTCCAAAAAATTTTATAATAAGCCAGAGTATGAATTTTCTAGGATAATTGCTGCAATTTCTAATGAATTCTTTAATTATTTGAAAGATCATGAAAAAGATGATGACAGAAATGAAGTATATGATAATAATATTTTTCATAAGTTTCAAAAAATATACAGCATCTTATTTCCTGATATTTCTATTAGTGACCCCGATGCTATAAGCAGAAGTTTTTATCCTGTCAAAAATGGGCAAAAGTATTCAATAGATCAAATGAGTGAAGGCGAAAAAGTAGCAATTTATTATATAATCAAAGTACTATTAGCTGATGATGACGGCATAATAATTGTAGACGAACCTGATGTTTATTTGAATGCTGCTATATATAATCGATTATGGAATATTCTTGAAAAAGAAAAGGAAAGATGTAGATTTATTTATATTTCTCATAGAGTAGATTTTATTGAAAGTAGAAATAATGTTAATCTTATTTGGTGTAAAAAATTTATTTATCCAGATTACTGGGATCTAAAACAGTTAGAATTGGGAGAAGAAGAATTTCCGAATGAACTTTTACTTGAATTATCGGGAATTAAAAAAAGCGTTATTTTTTGTGAAGGTGCTAAGCATAGTGATGATTACAAAATATATTCAGCTATGTTTCCTGAATATAACGTTGTTCCCATTGGAACATGTAAAGATGTGATAGATAATACTAAAAACTATAACAATAAGCAGAAATTCTTTTGTGGTGAAGCATATGGCATTATTGATAATGATTTAAGAACCAAGGAAAATCGAAAAAGTCTAGCTATTAAAAATGTTTTTGTAACAGATTACTTGGAAATAGAGATGCTTTTATGTGATGAAGATGTATTTAAGGCAGTTATACGAGGAGAATATCCAAGTTATTCTGATAACAAATTACAGGATAAATTTAATGAGTTTAGAGATAAGTTTGTTGATACTATGGATAAAAATAAATCTGAAGTCGTTGATAGATGGCGTAAGAAATTATATGAACAAATACTTAATAATAAGATCTATGATACTAAAAAGGATATGGACAGTAATATAGAATCTTTAAATTCAGAATTAAATAATTTGAAAAACAAGCTTTCATTAGAATTTGAAGGTAAATTAAATAAAATTTTACAAGAAAAAGAATATAGTGGTTTATTAAAATATTGTACGTTACAGCATGGTATGATTGTTGATGCAATTGGAAATTCTGTTGCAACTGGAGATTACAGAAATAAGGCGCTGTCACATATTATTTCAAATGAAGAATTGTTGGACAATTTGAGAAAAAAATATTTTTCTCAGTTTTTAAAGGTAATAAAAAATTAATTGTATGAATTTTAATATTATAATTATTTAAATTGTATGAAATTAACTATTTACAAAAAATATTGTACACGTTCTCAATTAGCATAAGTAATATTTATTTGATTTTTTATCACAGAACAAAACTATTTTTGAAATTCCTGTTTTTCAGCGAAACTACGAGTGGGACGAAGAGCAATGTGAGCAGCTTTTCAATGATCTTGTACTTGCCTGTCAGAACAATCGTGATCATTTTATTGGTACAATTGTTTACGTTTCTGAGACTGGTTCAAATCTAAGTCATCTTAATCGAATTATTGACGGTCAGCAGCGACTGACCACCTTAACTTTATTGTTAAAGGCAATAGCCAATCAAGATGAAGAGCATCGTCAAGAAATTGAAGAGGAATTTTTATTCAATAAATATTTAGCTACCAATAATCATTTGAAGTTTAAGCCTATTGAGCATGATATTGCTGCTTTTAATGCGGTGATGAATAACAAGCTGGCAGAATTTTCTGAACCATCTAAGATTATTGAAAATTATCGCTTTTTTGAGCAAAAGCTACAGAATAGCCCAATTAAGATTGCTGAATTATATGAAGCAATGAATCATTTTGAACTTGTGTGGATAGAATTAAATAATGACCAAGTTGAAAATCCTCAAGAAATTTTTGAAAGCTTGAATTCAACCGGGAAGTCTTTATCAGCTTCAGATTTAGTTTGCAACTTTTTGTTAATGGGGTTAGATACTGATGAGCAGCAGCAATTGTATCAAGAATATTGGTTAAAGATTGAAATGCTCTTTTCAACAAAAACTTTTGCGGAATTTTTGCGGCATTATTTGATTATGCAGACACATACTACGGTTAAAAAAGATCGAGTTTATACTGCCTACAAAAACTTCTTTTATGATAAAAAGTTAAATGCTGTGAATGCTTTACGTGAGCTAACTAATTTTGCTAGACTTTACAAGCAATTATTAGAAGCAGATACTGCATTACCAAAATTAAATAAAAGTTTATTACACATTAACATTATGGATAGCAGAGTTTTATATCCATATTTATTGAAATTGTTAGCAGATGAAGAAATTGATTCAGATAAAATTATTGAACTTGTGACAATACTTGAAAATTATTTGTTTCGGATTAAAATTTGCAGTCGACCAACAAATGGTCTAAATAAGATTGTGGCTGCACTTTGTGAAGATGATAATCGTTTATTGGAGCGAGAACTAACTTTTTTAAAGAATACTTTTCCAAGTGATAGTGAACTCAAAGCTAGTCTGATGACTACTAATCTATATAAGTTGCGCAATAATATTGCTAAGTTAACTCTGGTAATGTTAGAAGAAAGTCGTACTAAAGAAGTAATTGACTTTGATGATGCACAAGTTGAGCATATTATGCCGCAACATTTAACGACTGACTGGCGGTTACAGGTCACAAATGCGGATCGAGTTAATGAACAATATGGCGGCGGTTTAGGCAATTTAACTTTGACTAAATACAATCAAGAAATGAGTAATCGGACTTTTTCAGAAAAGAAAGAATTTTACCGTGATTCAAACATTAATTTAACTCGTGAAGTTGCGCAAAGTTATTCTAATTGGGATGAAACAGCGATAACTACTAGGGCTAAAACATTAATTGTGGAATTATTACGTATTTTTCCTGAACCGAAGATTTATAGCGAGAAGCAAACTGAGCAGATATTAGCTGGTGAGTATAATCTTACCGATGAAGTCAATATTACTGGTAGAAAACCTGCCTCGCTCACTATTAATGGTGTAAGTTATCCAGTAACATCTTGGCGCGCAGCTTTAGTTACGGTGCTTAATTATCTTTGGGATGAGGATAGTAGTAATTTAACTCAGATCAAGCAAGAACCAAGTTTGCAGAAAAAATTATTTTCAAGTCTACGTAGCCCATCAGTTTTGAAAAATGGCCTGCAAATTGAAACTAATTATTCAGCTCGTGATATTCTTGCTATTATGGCGAAAGTTGCAGAAGTCTCTGGCATTACCGACCAAGTAAGTTATACTATTAAATAGTATTATTTTCTCAGTGAAGGTGACTATTTATTTTAATTTCCAAATTTGTTGTTTGTCCTAATCAAGCTTATCGTGAAGCCAAAAGCCTATACATATCATCATTTCCCAAGTGGGAACGATTTCCATTGTGGCAGCTTAACTTGATGGCACTGCATAAAAATGTGCATTTTCAAGCACTCTATGACAATGAAAAATTTTGCGGCTTGGTATATTATGCTGTCGGCAGTCAAACTGTTTATCTGCTTTACTTGGCGGTTAATCCTGACTTGCGCGGGCATGGTTATGGCACGCAGATTTTGCAGCATCTTCAAGCTAAGTTTCCAGATAAGCAGTTAACGCTGGACATTGAGCCGGTAACTAAGACTGCTAAGAACTATTCACAGCGTGTCCATCGGCTGCACTTTTATGAGCGGAATGGTTTTCATCAGACGTCAGCCAAACTAACAGACGCTGACGGCGAATTTCAGATTTTAACAACGGGTAAAAAGCTCAACACTGCATCTGTGATTGCAACATTAAAATAGATGAGTTCAGGCTTTTACCATTTCAAAGTTGAATATTAATGACATAACAAAATTACAGTAGCTTCAAGAAGATTGATGCAATAATAACTGAAGCAACGGATACAGTTGCGAAACCGCCAACCAGCATCTTAGGTAAGATTTGGTCAACTAGGACTGCTTCTTCTTCCTTATCTTTAGCTACATTATGGCAAATTTCTGTTGTCAAAATGTAGTCAGCTGGGAAGCCGAACAGTGAAGTTAACGAACAAGCGAAGGCCATTTCTGGGCTCATGCCGAATGGTTTAGCCAAGATGATAGATGCAAGGAACATTCCTAATAATCCGAGTAACATTAAGACAATGATTTGAACGAAAACTTTGCCAATAATCTGTGGTGTGGTGATGCTTAATTGTGAGAAGACATAAGCAAGCAGACCGTACATTAACCATTGGAAGACATTAGCTTTGTTTAAGGCGCTGTCTTCCAAGAAGCCTAATTGGTGGGCAATAACACCGAAGATTAAACAAACAACGTTAGCATTCAAGTCAAAGTTGAAGGTTGTCTTTAAGAAGGAAGAGAACCAGTTAGCTAGTAAAGCAACAAGTGCAACCTTAACCAAGATAAAGGCAGCAGTATGATATTCTTCTGGCAGTTTGAAGCCGCCCTTTTTGCCTTTTTCTTCCTTAATCTCTTCAACAGAAACTGGTGCTTGAATATTGCCCTTATGGTATTCACCAGCAACACGGCGACCTTCACGTTTAAGCATCCAAGCTGTTAGTGGGTAACCAACAACTGAGTGCATAACAAACATGGCAATCGGCAGTGCGACTAAAGTTGTGATGCCAGCAGCTTTTAATCCGTTAGTCATCAGCAGTGCGGAAACAAGTCCACCGGTTAATGGTGGGACAGCAGCAATAACTGTATGCCAGTCAAAGATTTTAGTACCAATGGTCAAGGTTAACAAGAGTGTTCCTGCAACTCCCAACAAGGAGATACATACTGCCTTCCATTGTTGGATTAATTCCTTCAAGTTCATTAGAGTACCAAGGTGAACCAGCAGCAATGAAATACAAATGTTAGCGAAGTCAGGGCCAAACGATGCCTTAGCAACGGTGTCTTTAGGCAGAAAAGTCCAGAAGCCAATGGCAAACAGGACGGCTGTAATAAAGACAGATGGCACATAAGCGTTAGTCAAAGAGGAGACCCACTCACCGATCATAATAAACAGCATAACAACTGCGAAAGAAATTGATGCATACATTGCTGGACTCATAAATTTTTCACTCCTAAAAAATAAATTAAATTTGTATGAGATAGATTATAAAAGAGATTTTCAATTTTCGCAACAACTTTTGCGAAAATAATGTTGTCAAACATCGAAAATAATCATAGAATATACTCATTAAATTAAAAATAAATAAAAAGATTTAAACGAGGAGTAGAAGATGACAACTTTATACACAAACTGCAACTTGTTCGATGCAGAAACTGAAGAAATGCAAAATAATGCCTGGTTATTAGTAGACAATGAAGGGTTAGTCGGAGCTAGCGGCACAGGTTCTGCTCCTGAAGCCGATCAAACAGTGGACTTGCAGGGACAATATGTCATTCCTGGGTTAATTAATGCCCATACTCACATTATGATGGATCCAATGGACAACCGGACAGCTTACTTAACGGAAACTGAAGCGACTGTCAATGCAATTAAAAACTTGAAGACCTTGTTGCGTAACGGTGTTGTGGCTATTCGTGATTGTGGTGCAGTTAGTGACACGGACGTTAAATTAATGAAGTTAATGCACCAAGGCCGAGTTGAAGGACCAGAAATTGTCCCTTCCGGTAGACCAATGAGTATTTTGGGTGGTCATGGGGACTTCCCAGAAGGCGATGATGGTAAGGAAGTTTGGGGTCATTTGACTACTTGTGCCGCTGATATGCGCCAAAGTGTGCGGGAAGAATTCAAGCATGGTGCTAAGAACATTAAGGTCATGGCTACTGGTGGTGTTATGTCGCCAACTGATCGTGTCGATGACACTGAATTAACAGCTGAGGAATTGAACGCGGCAGTTGAGGAAGCTCACTCCAAGCACATGACGGTAGCTTCACATGCCCAAGGCAACCGCGGCATCCAATTGTCACTTGAAGCTGGTGTTGACTCGATTGAACACGGGATCTACGTTGATGAACAACAGATGGATTTGATGATTAAGCAGGGTACCTGCCTAGTACCAACCTTGAATGCCTGCCAATGTATCTTTGATGCGCCAAAGGGTTCAATTCCTGATTACATGATTAAAAAGGATATTGAAGTTAAGGATATTTTCTTTAAGAATATTGGCAAAGCCATCAAGAAGGGCGTCAGAATTGTTGTCGGTACTGATGCTGGGACGCCATTTAACCGTTTTGACAATGGGACAACTACAGAAATGGAATTGCTGGTTGAGGCTGGTGAAACGCCATTGCAAGCCTTGCTTGGTGCAACTAAGTACGCTGCAGAATTAATCCAACTTAGTGAGGATTATGGTACTTTGACTGCCGGCAAGAAGGCTAGCTTCCTTGTTTTGAAGGATAATCCGCTGGTTGACATTAAGGCAGTTGCTCAAGAAGATAAGCAAGTTTACCAGAATGGTAAATTAATAAAATAGTTACAGAAGCAATTTTTGGGAGGTCTTTTAAATGACTAAAACCGCATATACTAACATGAACCTTTATGATGGTGAACAAGAAAAAGTTACCACCGATAGTTATTTGGTTGTCGATGATGAAACTGGCAAGATTACAGAAATAGGGACAGGAGCTCCTCCTGCTGCCGACAAGACAGTTGACCTAGCTGGCAAATACGTCATGCCAGGATTGATTAACTGCCATGACCATATGGTGATGGATCCAGATGATCCAACCGGTGGTACGGCAACCGATGTTGTCCGGACGACTGTTAATTCTGTCAAAAACCTGCACACGATGCTTAAATCCGGTGTTACTTACGTTCGTGAATGTGGTTCAACTTATGATGTCGATATTACAATCGCTCACATGATTGATGAAGGTAAAATTACCAAGGTACCAGAAGTTATGCCTTCTGGTCGTCCATATTCAATGACTGGCGGTCACGGTGACATGCCAAACTTTGGTCATTTGGTTGATTCACCAGATGAAATGCGTAAGGCAGTTCGTCAAGGCTTGAAGAAGGGTGCTAAGTCAATTAAAGTCATGGCCACTGGTGGTGTTATGACCAAGAACGACTTTATGACTGACCCACAATTGAGTGTCGCTGAAATTCACGCTGCAGTTGAAGAAGCTCACCACAAGGGCTTGATTGTTGCGGCCCATGCCGAAGGTAATCCTGGAATTATGAATGCAATTAAGGCTGGCGTTGATTCAATCGAACACGGCTTTTACGTTAATGATGAAGAAATTGACCTGATGCTCAAGCAAGGTACCTACTTGACACCAACAGTTATTGCAGACTGGGCCTTTCCAACTTACGCTGAAGGCAAGGTTCCTGATTGGGAAATCAAGAAGGCCAGCGATGCACTTAGCGATTTGCGTAAGAATATTACTCATGCTAAAGATCGCGGTGTTAAGATTACTTTGGGTACTGATGCCGGAACGCCATTTAATGACTTTTCAATGACGCCAGTTGAATTGCAACTGTTGGCAGAGCAAGGCTTCACTAACTATGAAGCCTTGAGAACTAGTGTCCATTCTGCACAATTGATGAAGATTGATGATGAATATGGCACTTTGGCAGAGGGCAAGTACGCTGACTTCTTGGTACTTGATGGCAATCCACTGGAGGATATTAAGGCCGTTGCCCAAGAAGACAAGGTCGTTTACAAGAAGGGCCAACGTGCATATTAAGATTAATTGAAATGATAATTCTAGATGAACATTGATTTTTTATGTTAGTATTAAATATACATATACTAAACTTGGCTGCTAGTAATTAATTCATTTCTTAATTGTAATTTCAGGTTGACATGATTAAATCATGATGATAAATTAATTATAAATAAAGATAAAGCATCTTGAAAAGCAGAGTAACTATTTGCCAGTCTTTAAAGCGAGACGATGTTATGATGAAAGTCGTTAGGCTTGCGGTAGTGAACATGGGCTTTGAATTGGTGACTGCTGGTGATATTTAGCCAGCAGCGGTGCTGCAGCCGTTATCAATGCAAGCTATTGTTAGATAGCTAGTAAGGTTTGCCGTGTGAATGGCGAACAAATTAAAGGTGGTAACACGAGCACTCGTCCTTGAATTAGGACGGGTGCTTTTTTAATTGCCCAAATAGGAGGTATTTTGATGAGTAAGACGATTTTTACCAATATTAATTTATTTAATGGCAAGGATAATGAAATTAAAGAAGATAGTTACTTGTTGGTCGATGACAAAACAGGCAAACTTGTCCAAGTTGGTTCTGGTGAGCTGCCACAAGCTGATAAGATTGTTGATCTGGGCGGTAAGTATGTGATGCCGGGATTAATGAATTGTCATACACATATTTTTATGGATCCGACAACTCCCGATGGCGGCTCGAGTGCTGGTGTCGTTCCCTCAACTGTCCGTGCCGTCCAGCATTTACATGACCTGTTAAAGTCCGGTGTTACTTATATTCGTGAATGCGGCAGCACTTATAATATTGATATTGAATTAGATAAATTGATTAAGGCAGGCAAGTTGAGCAAGGTACCTGAAATTATGCCTGCAGGCCATCCTTTTTCAATGACTGGTGGCCATGGTGATATGCCAAACTTTGGTCGTTTGGTTGATTCGCCTGATGAAATGCGCAAGGCCGTTCGTCAGGGAATTAAAGAAGGGGCAAAAGCAATTAAGATCATGGCAACTGGTGGTGTCATGACCGAAAGTGATGCACTAGATCAGCCGCAATTAAGTGAAGCTGAAATGCACGTGGCAGTTGAGGAAGCTCACCACAAGGGCTTGATTGTTGCGGCACATGCTGAGGGTAATCCGGGAATTTTGAACGCGATTAAGGCCGGCGTCGATTCAATTGAACATGGTTTTTATGTTAATGATGAAGAAATTGAATTGATGCTTGAAAAGGGAACATACTTAACGCCAACAATTGTTGGTGCGTGGGCCTTTATTGAATATGCTCCAGGTAAGATTCCTGACTGGGAAATGGCTAAAATTTCTGCCGCTTGGAAAGACTTGCGGGGTAATATTACTAAAGCCAAAAATGCTGGTGTTAAGATTACTTTGGGTACTGATGCCGGCACGCCGTTCAATGATTTCACAATGACGCCGCAAGAATTGCCGCTGTTAGTTGAGCAAGGGTTCACTAATTTTGAGGCTCTGCAAACAAGTCTCAATGATGCCAAGTTGATGAAGATTGATAATGAATACGGCACGTTAGAAGCTGACAAGTATGCGGACTTCTTGGTTTTAGATAAAAACCCGTTGGCTGATATTACTGCAGTTGTTCAAGAAGATAAGGCTGTCTACAAGAAGGGTCAACGCGCATATTAAATTTTTAAAAACGTCTTTTTTCGGAAGAAAAGGCGTTTTTTATGTTGGAGTTGTTCTCGCATCTAAAAGGGCATAAAATATATGTATTTAATAAAGAAAAAGGAGAACAGCATGAAGGTTCTATATCAAAATTTAAATTTATTCGATGGTGAGCAAGATAGTATCCAAGCAAATTCTTGGCTGGAAGTTGATGAGCAAACTGGTAAAATTGTGGCTCTAGGCAGCGGCGACGCACCGCAAGCTGATAAAGTAGTCGACTTGCAGGGTAAGTATGTGATGCCGGGGCTGATTAATTGTCACGACCATATGGTGATGGATCCAACTGACCCACGCGGGGTAACTGACTTTAACGTTGTGGAGACGACAGTTGATTCTGTTAAGCATTTACATGAAATGCTCAAGTCCGGCGTTACATATGTGCGTGAATGTGGTTCAACTTTTGACATTGATTTAACAATTGCACAAATGATTAATGAAGGCAAAATTACGGATGTGCCTGAAGTAATGCCATCAGGACGCCCATATTCAATGACTGGTGGTCACGGGGATATTCCTAATTTTGGCTATGTTGTTGATTCACCAGATGAAATGCGCAAGGCAGTTCGTCAAGGCTTAAAGCGCGGCGCCAAGGTAATCAAGGTGATGACCACTGGTGGGATTATGACCGAGCGTGACTTCATGGATGATCCCCAACTTAGTGTTGCTGAAATTAAGGCAGCAGTTGATGAAGCGCACCATAAAGGGATCACGGTTGCGGCTCATGCGGAAGGAATTGCCGGTATTATGAACGCAATTGAAGCTGGTGTTGATTCAATTGAACACGGCTTTTACGTTAATGATGAAGCCATTGATTTGATGCTAGAAAAAGGAACCTACCTAACACCAACAATTATTGCGGCATGGGCATTTCCTGAGTATGCAGCTGGGATTGCACCAGACTGGGAAATGAACAAGGCTAAGAAGGCTTTGGCTGATTTACGCCAAAATATCGCTCATGCTAAGGACCGCGGTGTCAAAATCACATTGGGAACAGACGCCGGAACCACCTTTAACGATTTTTCGAAGACTCCTGTCGAATTGCAATTATTGGTTGACGATGGTTTTAGTACTTTTGAAGCCTTACAAACCAGTGTTAATTCCGCTAAGTTGATGCAAATTGATGATGAATACGGCACGTTAGCAGCTGGCAAATACGCTGACTTCTTGGTTTTGGATAACGATCCGTTAGCTGATATTAAAGCAGTTGCCCAAGAAGATAAGGCTGTTTATAAGAAGGGCCATCGGGCATATTAAGTTTAATTAAAAAACTGTATTTATACCCCTTGCTTTTTTAGCAGATAGTTTCATAATTGGAACAAGAAAAATAAATTCCTATCACTGTGCAGTGGTAGGAATTTTTGTGTGATTTAATTTTGAGGAGTAAGAATGACTAAGAAGCAGATTAAGTATGTCACGCTGGCACTAATGCTGGGGAACATTATGTCGGGATTGGATGGGACGATAATTAATACCGCGATTCCGGCGATTGTCGCGGCATTGCATGGTATTCAGTTTATGGGGTGGATTGTTGCCATTTTTTTATTAGGGATGTCAATTTCAATTCCCTTGTGGACAAAAATCGGTGAAAAGATTACTAACAAATTAGCTTTTGAATTGTCATTAGTTTTGTTCATTATCGGTTCGATTTTTGAAGGATTAGCACCAAATATTTTCTTCTTTTTGGCTGCGCGGTTAGTGATGGGCATCGGTGCCGGTGGAATGGGGTCGCTGCCGTATATCATTGTTGGTTATATTTATCCTAATATTAAAACGCGGACGCGAATTTTGGGTTATTTGACCGCGAGCTTCAACGTTGCAGCGATTACGGGACCGCTAGTTGGCGGCACCATTATTGATACGATGTCGTGGCACTGGGTCTTCTACCTTAATGTACCGATTGGTATTATTGCGGTTATCTTGAGCATGCTTTACTTCCGGCCAATAACCCCTAAATCGACACGTAAGTTTGATTTTTCTGGTGCATTGTTACTGGCATTAGGTTTATTAACATTTTTAATGGGCATCCAGCTGCTGGGCTTGACCAGCAATTTAGTTGTCGCGTTACTAATTACGGTTAGTCTGATTTTAATTGGTGGCTTTTTATGGCGAGAGAAGCGGGCGACTAACCCAATTATTCCGCTGTCAATTTTCAAAAATAAGGCGTTAAATGGTGACTTTTTGCTCTTTGCATTCACTTGGGGAGCTTATTTAGCAGTTAATACTTACTTGCCAATGTGGGCACAAGCACTCTTAGGGACGACAGCACTTATTGGTGGGGTAACGCTAGTACCTAACTCAATTGTTGATATTACTGCCTCACAGAGTGTTTCCTTTATTAGTGATCGGGTGCGTACTTTTATGCTAGTGCTAATCGGCATTTTAGGGATGACCGTTTCAGTAGGTGGGGTATTTTTAGCTGATTTACAGACGCCCTTGCAATGGTTAACTTTTGTCTGTGCCTTTTCAGGAATTGGTGTTGGTTTTATCTTTGTGGCACTGCAAGTCAAAGTGCAAGTCGATGCCGGCATGGCAAACATGGCAACCGCCACATCAACTTCATATTTAATTAGGATTTTGGCACAAACAGTAATGTCAGCTGTGTATGGTGTCATTATGAACATGGCGCTAGCACGTGGAGTAAAGCAACATTCGGGTATTACCATGCACATGATGAATGAGTTAAGTGATGCACAAACGGCAAAACATTTACCAGCAAAATTATTGCCGACAATGCGGATGATTTTTCATACGGGCATTAAGGAAATTATGTTGGTATCACTGCTATTACTGGTAATTGCGTTTGGACTTAATTTTTACTTTAATTGGCATACTGATGTACGAGAATCAGTCGAAGTTAGTGAATAGTGAGTAAATCTAATTTAATTTTAAATAAATTCTAAAATAATCTTTAATTCTTTGCTAATATTAGTTAAAATATAAGCAAAGATTTTTTGGTTTAAAGGAGGATTTATCCTAAATGAAAGTTTTACTATACAATATGACACCTGAACAAATGGTTTACGTTGACAAGTGGCGCAAAAACCATCCTGAAGATGACTTACAGACAAGTGAGGATATTTTGGATGCGTCAACAGTTGATCTCGCTAAGGGCTTTGACTGTGTTAGCATGATGCAAGTTGAGAATATAGACCAAGAAGAGGTCTATAAAAAGTTGGCTTCCTTTGGGATTAAGCAATTAGCTTTGCGGTCAGTTGGCTATAATATTATCAATTGGGATTATGTTCATAAATATGATATGTTTGTTACCAACACGCCAGCATATTCGCCAAGAGCCGTTGCGGAAAACACGTTAACGTCAGCCATGTACTTGTTGCGTAACTGGGGACAAATTCTGCACAATGAAAAGTGCGACCTGAACTTTGTCCGTGAAGAAAATCTGATGAGTGACGAAATCTATAATAAGACCGTCGGGATTATTGGTGTGGGCCGAATTGGTTCGGCAACCGCGGAAATTTTTAGTGCTTTGGGTGCTAGAGTTATTGGTAATGATTTGATTGAAAATCCGGCCAATGAAGCTTTCATGGAATATACAGATTTTGATACAGTTATTAAAGAATCTGACATTTTGACTTTGCACACGCCGCTTGATCCATCAATTGTGAACATGATTGGTGCCAAGCAATTTAAGCAAATGAAAGATACGGCAATTATTATTAATGATGCTCGAGGACCACTGGTTAACACTGAAGAGCTGGTTGATGCTTTGAAAAATCACGAAATTGCCGGTGCTGCCCTAGATGTTTTGACAGAAGAAAATGATTTCTTCATGAAGAAATTTGATGATCTTGCTGAATTGCCAAAGACTTATCAAGAATTAGCAAAGATGCCAAATGTTATAATTACACCGCACTCTGCTTACTACACGAAGACGTCAGTTAAGAATATGATTGAGCATAGTATGACTGATGCTAAGCGGGTTTTGGATGGGCAAAAGCCAATTTATCCTGTTGAAATGTAATTGTGAATTTTAGATTGAATAAGCGATTAACTTAAAAAGTTAATCGCTTATTTTTGCGGTAAAATTATCAAAATTCGGTTTATTCGCTTATAATAATAGTATTGATATAATTGATGGCGTTAATAAAAATGATGGAGAATTAGATGAAGCGATTTCATCATAAGTACACATTGCCGGCGATTTTGCTTATGCTGGCAATTGCGCTCGCGCTCTTGTTTAATGGGCTGTTTAACTTAAAAAAACAAACGACGCTGCCGCCAGATGCTAATTCAAGTGCAATTGGTGTGGAATTAAATCAAAATTATGGTTATGTCTCAATGCATGAATTGCAAGCAAACGGAATCTCCTTTGTCTACTTGCGCAGTACTCAGGGACGGTCATATTTTGATGATGATTACCTGTCTTATCGTGATCAGATCTTAGGAACCAAGCTGGCGTTTGGCACAAGTGTGGCGTATAGTGATGAATCAACACCGCAGCAGCATTATACTTATTTTATGAAAAAAGTAGGGACCAACACCGGCAGTTTACCAATTATGGTGGTACCAGCAGTGAGTGAGCGCCGACTAGGCTACATTAAGCAGATGGCGCAGTTCACGAGCATGCTGGTAAATACGGGTAAACGTGTGATGGTTGACCTGCCAGTTAAGTATAAAAAGTATTTTCCAGCTGGTGTTTTATTTATTACGGCCAGCAAACGTGAGCCTAATAAACTCCAATATGCCTTTTGGCAGTACACGACAAATGGCCGCGTTAAAAATGTCCGCGAATTAGAAGACGGCGGAGTTATTATGCTGGCATATAACGGCACAGTAACACAGTATAAACAGAAATATGGGCAGTTAACACAATAATGAAACAAGAAATTGAAACAGTTTTAACTAAACTCGGCTTGAAACAGCCGACGTTAATTCAAAAAGAAACACGCGACGCGATTTTAAATGGAGCTAGTCTAGTAGCGCTTGCTAAGACAGGAACGGGCAAGACGCTGGCTTATGCCTTGCCAGCTCTAGAGCGTGTAGAGAAGGGCATGCCGAATAGCTTAGTAATCATTGCGCCAACGACCGAATTAGCGGTGCAAATTCGGCACGCGATTAATCCTTTTATTCATGCGTTAGGCTTGAAGGGCGTTAGTCTAGTCGGTGCTGGCAACAGGCAGCGGCAGGAAGATAATTTAAAGAAGAAGCACCCAGAAGTAGTTGTTGCTACTCCAGGACGCTTTTTTGACTTCTTTTCCAGTAATCGCATCAAAATAGAGCAGATTAAAACCTTGGTCATTGACGAGGCCGACGATATTTTAGAGTTTAGCAAGATGGAATTGCTTAGTTCCTTAGGACAAAACCTGTCTTCTGACGCGCAAATTCTATTGTTTGGTGCGACGGAATCAGAAATTACACAGAAAGCCGAAGAAATTTTCGGGCGCGTATTTTTATTGGTTGATGTGCGCGCACAGCAGACAACAACCGTTAAGAATTATTTCTTGCAAATTGACAATACACATAAGATTGACTTTGTGCAGCGGTTGACGCGGTTGGATCATTTTAAGGGAATTTTGTTCTTTGATTCTAATCAAACAATGATGCGGTTTGCGGGGATTTTTGCACATACTAAAACTAAGTTTACTTTGCTGGCAAATGAATTTGGCAAGGAAAAGCGTGAGCAGGCACTCCACGACCTGAAGGTCGGGAAAACTAAGTTGCTGCTAGCAACGGATTTGGCAGCTCGCGGTTTGGATATTCCTGGTGTGACTTACGTCATTAACTTTGATATTCCTAGCGAAGTTAACACTTACTTGCATCGTGCTGGCCGGACGGGTCGCATGGGGGCCAATGGTTATGTGGTAACGCTTGGCGATGACCATGATTTTCGTGATTTGAAGAAGCTGCTTGGTGATAGTGCCACTTTGGAACGAGTTTACTTTGCCGGATATAAGTTGGTAACGCAATTACCACGTAAGAAAAAGGCTAAAAAAGCAGTTACCGAAGAAAATAGTATGTCGGCACCAAGCAAGAAGAAAAAACATAAAAAACAGAAGAATAAAAATAAGGGCTATCACCCACATTATTTAAAGCAAAAGGGGGAGCAATGAGTCGATTAGTAGCTTGGCTGGAAGATTATGTACTGCCGGTGGCCAATAAAATTGGTCAAGTGGGCTGGCTTGTGGCATTGCGGGATGCATTTATCTCTGTCATGCCAATTACGATTGCTGGCTCTGCTGCTGTATTGATTAAGAGCTTGATTGCAGCAGCGAAGATTAACTTGGGTTGGACAACTTTTGCCTGGACGATGCAGCCGCTAGTCTTAATTTGTAATGTGGTCTGGCGTGGTACCTTTGCCTTGTTTGCGCTCTTTTTGGCATTATCACTTGGCTATCATTTTGCGAAAAGCTTAGAGGTTGATCCGCTTGCTGGAGCGTTAGTTGCATTGTCGTCATTAGCCATGAGTATTGCTAATTTGACGAAAGTGCAGGTTGCTGGTCATGAAGTTATCATGAATCATGTCTTTAACATTCAGCAATTTTCAACTACCGGGATTTTTACCGCAATTTTGTTTGGGACGATTGGTGTTTTGATTTATGCCTTTTGTGTTAAGGCACGAATAATGATTCATCTTTCGACTAATCTACCTTATGCCGAGCAAAGAGCTTTTGATTCATTGGTGCCAGCAACGATTGCAATTTTTGTTGTTGGGGCAATTAATTTTATCTTTCAAGTAGTTACCGGTACATACTTTGGCAACTGGCTGCTGCACACAATTCAATGGCCGTTAGTCAGGATGGGGCAGGGGTTTGGGATGGTAATGCTCGTGACGCTGCTTGTTCAAATCTTTTGGTTCTTTGGCATTAATGGGCTAAGCGTGATGGCTCCCATCTTGGATTCAATCTGGATGACAGCACAGAATGTTAATATTACGGCCGTGCGTAATGGCAAGCCAGCACCAATGTTGTGGGTGCGGGGGTCATTTGATGTGTTTGCCTGGTTTGGTGGTGCTGGCGGAACGCTGATGTTGATAGTTGCAATTTTGCTCTTTTCTAAGCGCAGCGACTACCGGACAATTGCCAAAGTAGCCTTAGCACCAGCTATCTTTAACATTAATGAGCCGGTTGTCTTGGGCCTGCCAGTTGTTCTTAATCCTGTGTACTTTATTCCATTTATTGTGGCACCGTTGGTTAATGTTGCCTTTTCGTATTGGGTGAGTGTGTTGGGATTGGTTAATCCTGTTCAGGCTGCTGTGCCGGGAATTTTGCCGCCGATTATTGGACCGTTTTTGGCCTGCAATTATGATTGGCGAGCTATCGTCCTGTGTGTTGTTAATATGTTGATTGCCTTGGCAATCTGGACACCGTTTGTCTTTGCGGCGGATAAATTGGCAGATGCTAATGGCCCGCGCCCATATTATACAAGACAATATTAATTACTAAAAAAATTGGCTTTTATCACGTAAATTTGGTAAAGTTAATTTGTTATGACCCCGTAGTTCATCTGGATAGAACAATGGTCTCCTAAACCGTAGAGGTGAGTTCGAATCTCACCGGGGTCATTAGAATATGAATAATTTTAAGAATATAGTAAAACCCAGAAGTTAGTTGTTCTAGCTTCTGGGTTTTATTCTTAGCTATAGGGAATTTAGGTTAGTTTTCTAATAATCTGTTTTTAGGCATTAATCGCCACCATCATTGTAATAGCATTTTTAGCTTCATGGGGAATTACAACCTTATCAAGTGGCGTAGCTTCAGGATAATTAGTAGTGTCGGATAGCATGCAACCAATTAAGTCGTGCGCCATATAGATAGCATTATCTAAGTCAGTTCCTTGAGTAACTAAGCCATTTTTGCCCAAGTCAGGTACTAGAACATTATAGCCGTTTTCAGCTGGCCAAATAATTACTGGATAAGTTAATTTCTTCATATCTATCACCCTTTCCTAATCATTATATACAATAAAAGTGTATAATGATTAAGTAATGAAAGTATTTATTATTTTTAGCTAATAATAATCATTGATAATATGTGAGTAGTCTAAGAATGATGAGGAAAATAAACAAGTGAAAATATACAAATATCACTACCAAAATAAAAAAGGTAATGTCATCATTAATACAACAATTGATTTAAGACCTAAAAAATTAGTTTTAGCAGGGTTAATGATTGTAGTAATTGCAGGAGTAATAAAAATATTAAAATAACTAGGGCAAAGAAAAATGAAAAGTAGAAATATGAAAAATCAAAAAGATAAAGCATCGGCTTTAGACGTAGCTGCAGTAATTGCATCAATTATTTCAGCAGTTATTGCAATTCTTATGTACTTTGGTATTAAGCCTTAACTAAAGAAAGTCATTAAACATATAAAATTTAATAAAGGAGAAAATAATGAGTAAATGTACGGCTCAAATAATAATATTCGTTTGTTCAATAATAACAATAATCTTCAAACTGTTACCATAAAGTTTTTATATGTTAGAAAGGTATTTTTGAAGATTGACTAAAAAAGAAAAGAAATATTATAGATCTGCTGTTATAGCGATTGTATTGGCAATCATATTAGATATAGTTAGAAAGATAATCGCAAAAGGCTAATTGATTAAATAAAATATCTAAGAATTATAGTATCTTGAATTAAGGAGAGTGTTGTTAAGCTCTAACTTTAATTACTTTTATCTAATAGAGCGCTAGAGTTATTAGAAGACCTAGCTGAATTAATTGAGGTGTTCCATAATAGTTACTAACTATTATGGAATATTTTTTAATTATAATTTACATGGCTAATATAAGTTATTGACTTTAATTTTGGACGTTGCAATAACCCTGCATATTTAAATGATATTCCATAGTATGAATTATCAATTCTAGCAGCATAATATAGATCATTATCAGAACCTTGATTATCTGTAGTTATTTGTATAATTTTTCCAGGACTTTTCTTGAGCCTGCAATAAGTTTCTTTGTTGGCGCTATATTTATATTTATTTTTATTATTTATTAACCCTGAATGCAAAGATTCTGTTAAATTGTTGCTATGATAGTCTATTATTAATTTTGATAAACATGTTCCAACAATGATTAATATTCCAATGGTTAGCAGAATATATTTGCTCTTTTTTCTCATTTATTTTTCTCCATGATAAAATCTAAAAATAAATAATGTTGAAGTTGCTAATGTAGAAGATAGCTTTTAGCATTCGGCGTGATCTACTTTACTTAGAAATAGTATGACATGTAGATTAACATGGAACAAACATGCATGCAGGTTTGACCATTTGCAACGTGCGGTGACGGCCCTGTCGTCTTTTTTGTTATTAATTCAACGGATTTTTAATGATCTGTACTGCTAAGAGGGCAACAATTAACAAACAGCTAATCCCAATTATGAGCAAAACTCGTTTGTTTTTTTGACTTTGCTTTTTGTCGAAGCTGTAAACTAGGCTAAAACTAGCAAAAACAATTAGCAGGCCAGCAATTAATAAGAGGATAAAACTGTGATTCATTTAAACGACACCTTTTCTAAATTCTGTCTTAATTAAACCATACGAACTTGTTTTTCGCCTATTAAATCGGGTATGATTATATCAAGATGGAGGCATTTATGACGAAAATTAAGGTAATGACGGTTTTTGGCACTAGACCTGAAGCAATTAAAATGGCACCACTGGTGTTGAAATTACAGGCTGATGAGCGCTTTGATGAAGTGACAGTGGTTAGTGCGCAGCACCGTGAAATGCTTGACCAAGTTCTGGAAATTTTTAAAATCAAACCGGATTACGACTTTAATATTATGAAACAGAACCAAACACTCGAAGAAATTACGGCCAAGGTAATGATTGACTTAGCCAAGGTAATTAAAAAAGAAAAGCCGGATATTGTATTAGTACATGGCGATACGACGACCAGTTTTGCGGCTAGTTTGGCTAGTTTTTATGAGCAGAGCACAATTGGGCATGTCGAGGCTGGTTTGCGGACGTGGAATAAGTATTCACCTTATCCTGAAGAAATGAACCGGCAAATGACTGACGATTTAGCTGACTTATATTTTGCACCAACTGAATTAAGTAAAGCGAATTTATTAAAAGAAAATCATCGTGCCGACAATATTTTTGTCACGGGAAATACCGCAATTGATGCACTTAAGCAAACGGTCCAAAAAGATTATCATCATGATGTTCTTGACTTAATTGAACCAGAGCATAAGATTATTTTAGTAACGATGCACCGCCGTGAGAATCAGGGTGAACCAATGCGGCGCGTGTTTAAGGTGATGAAGCAGGTAGTTGACAGTCATGAAGATGTGGAAATTATCTATCCTGTCCATTTGTCGCCGCGCGTTCAACAAGTTGCTCAAGAAATTTTGGGTAATGATCCACGCATTCATTTGATTGCTCCATTGGATGTGGTCGATTTTCATAATCTAGCTAAGCGCAGTTACTTTATCATGACGGATTCTGGCGGTGTGCAAGAAGAAGCACCTTCACTTAATAAGCCTGTTTTAGTGTTGCGTGATACAACCGAACGTCCTGAGGGGGTTAAGGCTGGTACACTTAAGCTGGTTGGAACTGAAGTTGATGCGGTGCGTGAGGCGATGCTTGATTTGCTTGAAAATAAGACGGCTTATCAAAAAATGGCTAGTGCTAAAAATCCATACGGTGATGGTCATGCTTCCGACCGGATTATGGATGACATTGCTTATTATTTTGCGAAGCCGCAGGGACAGAAGCCAGCAGATTTTGAATAAAAAACTAGTCAAAACAAAAAACCAAAAATTCAATTAAGAATTTTTGGCTTTTTTATTTGTTATTCTTATGCTTTTGAATCCGCTGTTTAGCGCGTTCAATCAATGTTGTTTCCTGTGCTTGGAAAACCGACCGTGTGGTTAGGTAATTGAAAATCCCTACTAATACTTGATCGATAATCTTAACCGGCAAGGGACTAAGGTGCAGCCATGAAATACCGACCGACATAATCATCTGGTCAGGGATTAAGCTGATAATCCTGTAAGTGAAAAAGACAATCAACTTATGCCATGTTGAGTGATCTTGGTCAACATTGTTGATAAAGACGGCTTTTTGGTTAAAGAAGTAAGAAGCCAAGTTAGAAATTACAAACGCGATAATATTAGAAAAGAAAACGGCTCCACGCCACCACTTGTGCAGAGCCATGAAGACAACCGTATTAATTAGTGCAGCGATAAATCCGAAAACCATGTAAACGAAAAGATTGCGGTGTCGTTTAACAAATTTTATGGGGTGACGCCATGGATTAATCCTGTTAGCCATTTAACCGATCAGCCATTTCTTCTGCTGCCTTATCAATTGCGGCGATTGCATCATCATCCGGTGCATTTTCAATTGTCACTGGTGCAACAACTTCCTTAGCGCCAACTTGCTTGAACATCTTTTCAAAGTCAAAAACATTCTCACAAAAATGATCGTTGTAAGTCTTATCGCCGCTGCCCATTACCGCAAAATATTTGCCGCTTAAATCTAGTTCTTGTAATTGTTCATAGAAGTCAGCAACATCGTCGGTCATCTTACCTTCACCGTAAGTGTAGGTCACAAAGATGCATAGGTCACTTGCCAAATAGTCGCTAGCGTCTGTAAATTCGGCCTCGCTAGTTTCTACATCAAAATCATAATCCTGCAGATCTTCTTCTAGAATTTCTGCCATATCCGCATCATTGCCAGTCATACTAGCGTAGACAATCCTTGCCTTCATGCTTTTCATACCTTTCCTATTTTAATTCATCATATTATTATACATAATTTAGGCAGATTGATGAAATTCTTTAGTAAACTTTTAAAAAACGCTATAATGTAAACTAAAGATGATTTTTAAGAGGAGAGTTTAGTTTTGATTACAATAAAATCCGTTCGAGAACTTAAAGGGATGCAGGCTTCAGGTCGGTTACTGGCATCGATGTTTGAAGGCTTACGTGATGTGATTAAGCCAGGAATTACGACATGGGATATTGAAGAGTTTTGTCAAAAGTTTGTCAAAAGCCGCGGCGGACGTCTATCTGAGCAGGGATTTGAAGGTTATAAGTATGGTACGTGTATTTCGGTAAATGACCAAATTGCTCACGCAACACCGCGTAAAGATACAATCTTAAATGAAGGCGACCTTGTTAAAGTTGATGTCACTTGCAACCTTAATGGTTATGAAACTGATTCTTGTACCACTTACCCAGTTGGCAAAATTTCGGATGCCGACCGTGATTTGATGGAAACAACCAAAAAGGCAATGTACCTTGGAATCGATCAAGCGGTTTTGGGTAACCGAATTGGTGATATTGGTGCGGTAATCCAACATTTTGTCGAAGACGAACACGGTTACGGCGATGTTAAAGAGTTAGTTGGCCATGGCATCCAGCCAAGTATCCATGAGGATCCAGAAGTACCGCATTGGGGCAAGGCTGGTCATGGCTTGCGCTTGCGTGAAGGTATGACAATCACCGTTGAGCCAATGGTTGAAGCTGGCGGCGACTGGCGCATTGAACAAAAGACGGTCAGTGATCCTAACGATGATTGGGTTTATTATGCGACACCAGATGGTTCTAAGTCGGCACAGTTTGAACATACTTTTGCCATTACCAAGGATGGTCCCAAGATTTTAACTTTGCAAAAACCTTACGCTGGCTATGAAAAATACCTACCACATTTTGATGAAATGGATGATTAAGGTTGCATGAATAGAAAAAAAGAGGCAGCACCGAATCGTGTTGCCTTATTTTATAAAACACTATCACTCAAATTCTCCCAAGGTGAAGTATTAACTAGCGCAATAGTCATCGCTTATTATGTTTTGTTTTCGATTTTTCCATTAATTATTATTATCGGAAACATTTTGCCGCTATTCCATATTGATACAACGCCAATCGCCAGCTACCTTGACCTAATTTTTCCAGATAAGATTGCTAAATTTATTATGCCGATTATTGACTCGCTGTTAAGACGTAAGTCAACTGGTTATATTTCCTTTGGTATTATTTTAGCTTTATGGTCGGTGTCATCGCTGGTCAATGCGATTCGGATTGGTATGAATCGCATTTATGGGGTGCGGACCACAGAATTAAAGCAAAAGTGGCAGGTAACGGTTTGGACACGGTCAATCACAATTTTGTTAACTAACTTAATGATTATAATTTTTACTTTGCTCAGTTTAACCTTGATTTTTGGGCAGCAAGTGTTGGAATTTTTACGGCCGATTTTTTCTTTTTCGGTTGGTGAAATTGAAAAAATCTTCAGTTACCGTTATCCAGTTGTTGGGATTATTTTGCTGGGAACATTATTTTATTTGAATTATGTTTTGCCTAATATCAAGTTGAAAAAGCGGGTAATTTGGCCTGGAGTCTTTACAACCTTAATTGGCTGGCTGCTATTATCTTATTTATTTAGTTTTTATTTGCATCATTTCCATATTAGTTGGGAAAATTATGGCATCATTGGTACCTTTATTATTTTCATGTTATGGCTCAACATTTCTTCGGTTTTGTTGTTACTTGGTACCTGTGTCAATTCAGCAATTGTTTCATTGCGTGTTGGTAAAGTGCAGTATTCTGCCGGTCATTTGGCAGAATATATCCAAAGAAAACGCCACCAGTAAAAATTAGCACAATTGTACAAAATCTGTTATATTGGATTTTAAAACATAGATAAAAGAAAGTGTAAAAAATGAAAGTAAGGAAAGCAATTATACCAGCAGCTGGTCTTGGGACGAGATTTATGCCTGTAACTAAGGCAATGCCCAAGGAAATGTTGCCAATTGTTGATAAGCCAACTATTCAATTTATCGTTGAGGAAGCTAAAAATTCAGGAATTGAAGACATTTTGATTGTTACTGGTAAAAATAAGCGGACAATTGAAGATCATTTTGATTCTAATCCTGAACTGGAACAGAACTTGCAAGAAACAGGTAAAACCAGCTTGCTTGAGATGTCGCGAGAAATTACGCAATTGGGGATTAATATTTACTACACAAGACAGCCCCATCCTCTTGGCTTAGGCGATGCGATTGCTCGCGGGCGCAGTTTTGTTGGGGATGAACCCTTTGTTGTCATGCTGGGTGATGACTTGATGTTAGACAAAGTGCCGCTGACCCAGCAATTAATCAACCGCTATAATGAAACCCATGCTTCAACAATTGCAGTAATGCCAGTGCCGCACAAGGAAGTTTCTAAATATGGTGTTATTGAGCCAGAAAATGAAATTATGCCGGGATTGATTAATGTTAAGTCCTTTGTGGAAAAGCCGGATATTGATAAGGCTCCTAGCGATTACGCAATTATTGGCCGGTACTTGTTAACCCCAGAAATTTTTGATATTTTGGCTAAGCAAGAGCCGGGCCGCGGTGGTGAAATCCAGTTGACTGACGCCATTGATACGATGAATAAGACGCAGCGCGTTTTTGCTCACGTCTTTAAGGGTGAACGCCACGATGTGGGCAATAAGGAAAGTTACCTGGAAACGTCTATCGAATATGGTCTTAATCATCCTGAAATTAAGGACGATTTGCGCAAATATATTATTAATTTGGGGCAAAAATTAGCGTCTCAGGATAAGAAAAAGAAATAAACAAGATGATTTGAAAGCATTCTAAGCATTAGACTTAGGATGCTTTTAATTTTGTCTAAATTTTGTGAAAACGACTTTAAACTTTTTCTTAACAGCATTCAAACTGCTAGTTAAACTTGGCGAAATTTGCTAAGGTTTGGAAATAAATCTTTTAGTAGGAGAATCTGTTAATGAAAGAGATTTTTGTTGTTGCCGCAAAAAGGACACCATTTGGTCGTTATCGCGGACAATGGGCTGACCAGAATGCGGTTTTTTTGGGTCAATTGGCACTCACTGAGACTTTGCGTAGTATTAATCTTGAAGCAAGCGAACTTGATGCCTTATTTATGGGTAATGTTTTAGGGGGCGGCTTAGGGCAAAATATGGCGCGGCAAGTAGCGCTCAATGCCGGGATGAAGCCTACCAGCAGCAGTGTGACTGTGAATGAAGTTTGCGGTTCGAGCTTGAAGGCTCTGCGTCTAGCTCAAGGTCAGATGGAATTGGGCGATTTTGACCTAGTTGCCGTTGGTGGCAGTGAAAGCATGACCAATGCCGCATATTTTAGTGGCACCAAAGATGCGCCGGCACATCAGAGCATCATGTTGACAGATGGCTTAACCGATGCCTTTTCTGGGCAGCACATGGGCATAACTGCCGAAAATGTCGCTGAAAAATACCATGTTTCTCGTCAAGAAATGGATGAGTATAGCTACCAGTCACATCAGAAGGCTCTAAGAGCTGTTCAACAGGGGTATTTTGCACCGGAACTGATTACGACCAATATTGATGGTCATCAAATTGCTCAAGATGAAAATATTCGTCCGGATACTAACCTTGAAGTATTGGGTAAGCTCAAGCCTGCTTTTACTCTGGATGGGCAAGTGACGGCAGGGAATTCCTCGCCGCTCAGTGATGGTGCCAGTATGGTGCTTTTGGCAACGGCTGAAAAAGTAAAAGAACTGCAGCTTAAGCCGTTAGCTCGCCTTGGCGCATTTGCGGAGTCGGGAACTGATCCGGCTTATATGGGTTTTGCACCGTATTATGCTGTGCAAAAGTTATTGAAGCAAACAGCTAGTCAAATTACGGATTATGATGTAATTGAAGTCAATGAAGCATTTGCGGCACCGAGTGTTGCCTTGGCTCGGGCATTGGCAATTCCAATGGCGCGGTTAAATATTTTCGGTGGTGCCATTGCGTTAGGGCATCCTCTAGCAGCTACAGGCACGCGGTTAGTGACAACTGCAATTAATGCACTCAATCATGTTAGTGGTAAGCGGGCATTGGTAACTCTCTGCATTGGTGGCGGTCAGGCAATTGCTTGTGAATTAATCGGGATGAATTAAATGAAGTTTTATCGATTAACACCGCAGCAGCGGCGGGACGTACTTGCAAAACAAGGGATAGAATTGGATAAAATTGACGAAGCAACGTTAAATCAGCTTAACCAATTAAGTGAAAATGTTGTGGGCGAATTGCGTTTGCCGGTGGGCTTAGTGCAAAATCTGCTGGTTAATGGCTACTCCTATTTGGTGCCAATGGCAACAGAGGAACCTTCAGTTGTGGCAGCTGCCAATCACGGTAGTAATATTTTTAGTAAATGTGGCGGCGTTATTGCTCAAAGCAAACGTCAGGGGATATATGGTCAAATCGTTTTACAAGTCACAACTGACTTTAAGCCAGAAAGTTTACGCGAGCAGTTTCCCCAATTGATTAACTTAGCTAACCGAGAATTTGCGAGCTTAGTCAAGCATGGCGGCGGCGTGAAAGAGATTGAGATGCGGCAAGAGGACGAATTGGTCTATTTGCAAGTATTAGTTGACCCTGCCGAAGCCATGGGAGCCAACAAGGTAAATGCAATTGTGGAATTTTTGGCGGACCAATTGGCAAAAATGCCGGAAGTTAATTCGAAATTATTTGCGATTTTATCAAATTATCCCAGCCAATTAACGACAGCCCAGGTTAAACTGTCGGTAAATGCGGTTGGCGGGGCAGAAGTTGCCGACAAGATTGCATTGTTAAGCAAGATTGGCCAACATGATGTGTATCGCGCCGTAACTAACAATAAAGGAATTATGAACGGGGTCAATGCCGTCTTAATGGCCACGGGCAATGATGAACGTGCGGTTGCGGCTGCTTCTGGCGTTCTCGCTAGTCAGTCTGGTCAGTACACAAGCTTAAGCAAGTGGGAAGTTCAAGGTGATTATTTATCTGGTGAATTGACTTTGCCTCTAGCAATTGGGACGGTTGGCGGTTCAATTAAGGCACGCGCCGATGTCCAACAAAATTATCGGATTTTAGGAGAAAAGATTACCGCGGCGGAATTAGCTGATGTAATTGCGGCAGTGGGATTAGCTAATAATCTGGCTGCCTTATTGGCAATTACAACTGACGGCATTCAAAAGGGCCACATGAAGCTGCAGGCTCGCAATTTAGTAGCTAATTTATCCGCGACTGCGCAAGAAAAAAAGCAGGTTTTGCATTTATTGACGCAAAATCGTGAGTATTCAGAAGCTGCAGCCAGTAAGTTTTTGCATCAAGTTAGAGAAAGGGAAGACTAAATGCAGATTGGAATTGACCAGATAGGGTTTTATACGCCCAATAAGTATGTTGACATGGTGGATTTGGCCCACGCGCGTAATGAGGATCCCAATAAATATTTAATTGGCATTGGCCAAAGTCAGATGAGTGTTGCCGATCAGACGCAAGACGCCGTTTCAATGGGAATTAACGCTACTCAGAGTTATCTGTCGCAAATTGATCGTGAGCAGGTTGGACTGCTGGTTTTTGGCACTGAAAGTGGTGTCGATCAGTCGAAGTCTGCTTCTTTATTTGTCAAAAGTGCCCTGAATTTACCCCCAGAAGTTCGAACTTTTGAAGTGAAAGAAGCCTGTTTTGGCATGACTGCTGGTGTGATGATTGCCCGCGATTATGTTCGCTTGCATCCCCATCATAGCGCGATTGTAATCGGCAGCGATCTTGCGCGCTACGGCATTGCGACTGCAGGAGAAGTTACCCAAGGCGCAGGCAGCGTTAGTTTGTTGATTAAGGCGCAGCCGCGTATTTTGACCTTAAATGACGGTCACAGTGCCTTTAGTCAGGACATCAATGACTTTTGGCGGCCTAATAATTCGGCGACCGCGTTAGTTGACGGCAAGTACTCCACTCAGGTCTACTTGGACTTCTTTCAAAGGACGTTTACGGATTATCAAAAATTAAAGAATTGGCAGACAAGTGATTTTGCGGCGCTAATCTATCATTTGCCTTTTACCAAGATGGGGTTGAAGGCTAACCGGCTAGCAATTGCCAATCAAGATGAAGCAACGAGTAGTCGTCTGGCAGCTAATTTTACGGCTGGGGCGCAATATGGCAGAGTGGTAGGGAATATTTACACGGCGTCACTTTATTTAAGCTTATTGAGTTTATTAGAAAATGGTTCGTTAACAGATAATGCCTTAGTCGGTCTTTTTTCGTATGGTTCTGGTGCAATGGGCGAGTTCTTCTCGGGACGAACGGTTACGGATTATCAAAAAATGCTTAATCCTATGGCAACGCAAAAGTTATTAAACAGGCGACAAAAATTAACTATTCCGGAATATGAGCAAATTTTTACAACGGCTCTTAGTGATCCAGTCGATGATTTAATCTTAGTTAGTGATGAAGCTAAGGGTTACTGGTACTTTTCCGGCACAAAAAATCATATTCGCCAATATCGGCAAAAATAATAAAAGCGGACTGGTAACAGTCTGCTTTTTTAAGTTAATCTGACCGAATTAGTTTCCGGTAAAATTTGGATACCATAAATGGGCAATAGTTCGCTATCGTATTGTATCCATAGCGGGATGGCGCGACCGTGCAGGTGTTTGACCAAGTGGGTAATTTTTGCTTTGGTCATTGGAACTTTGCCTGGGTAAAGCAAACAATTGCTACTCGTAATCTTTAATTGCCCGAGCGGCAATACTTGCTCTTTAATTGTTAAATAAAAATTTGTTTGGGCATTTAAGTCGTTAGTTAATTGTAGTAAATCTGTCAGTCTCATATTATTAACCTATACAAAAGCCAAGATGTTATACTAATGATATTGTATTTTTGATAGAAAGTTGGCTATATTCCTTGAAACAATTAAAACATAAAAAGTTATGGCTTTCATTAATTACCGTTGTTGTGTTAATTTGCCTGATATTTACCGGTGCGGGCTTTTATTTCTTTAAGGTTGCCTGTGTTCCCGGACATAAGAGTTTTTTATCTTCCTCAAGCAAGGTCTTAAAGAAGTCTGATCCACTTTACAAGCAAAAGAAATGGTTTAAGCAGGTTGATAAAGAAAAATGGTACATGCAATCTGCTGATGATAAGTATCGTCTGGATGCTAATTATATTCCTAGCAAAAATTCACACAAGACGGCAATTATTCTGCCGGGATATATGAATGTTAAGGAAGATATGGGCAAGTACGACGCGTTGTTTCATGAGTTAGGCTATAACACTCTGACACCAGACCCGCGTGCCCAAGGAAAGAGCCAAGGTAAATATATTGGCTACGGCTGGGTCGAAAAGGCAGATATCAAAAAATGGATTAACCGCGTACTTGCTAAAAACGGTCCTAACCAGCAAATTGTTGTCTTTGGCGTTAGCATGGGTAGGGCCACGACAATGATGGTCAGCGGCTTGCAGCTACCTAAGCAGGTTAAGGCCTTTGTCGAAGACTGCGGTTATACTAGTGTCAAAGATGAAATTGAGCATGAAGCTGGCGTTTTATATAATATGCCAGCCTTTCCGAGGTTCCCATTAGTTGAAATCTTAAGTGGAATTAACCGCGTCAAGGTTGGTTACTTCCTTAAGGACGGGTCAAGTATCAACCAACTGCACAAAAATCACCGGCCAATGCTGTTTATTCATGGCGGCAATGATACTTTTGTGCCAACTAAGATGGTTTATCGTAACTATCGTGCGACTAAAGGTCCTAAGCAGCTCTGGATTGCACCAAAATCGAAGCACGCTCATTCTTATGAGGATCATCCCGCAGCTTACAAAGCTCACGTTAGTCAGTTCTTAGCACAATATATCAAATAATATCTAATATTTGCAAGCGATTACAATAATTGCTATGATAACTAAGTGGATAGCGTATCAGCAAAAATTTAATCTCTAAAATTGTATATTGTCAAAATGCTCTGCTAATAATGTAGTAAATAGTAGAAATATACCTTATCCGCAAATAAAAAACAGTTGCCAATCACGGCAACTGTTTTTTTATTTACGCAAAGTTAATTTGGCAATACATTCACATCGTGGTGTTTGCGGCAGCATATCAACGTTCTCAATTAAGCGAACATCATAGACTTCAGATAGTAAGACGAGGTCTTGGGCCAAAGTTGATGGGTTACAAGAAATGTAAACAAAAGTTTGTGGCTTAATCTTGAGCAGGGTTTTAATTAGGCTCTTGGCTAACCCAGTTCTTGGCGGGTCAACGATTAAGGCGTCAATTGCTACACCAGTCTCTTGTAAATGCGGCAAAACTTTTTCGACACTGCCTTGAAGATAATCGGCGTTCTTAATATGGTTAAGTTCGACATTGTGCTTAGCGTCGTCAACGGCTTCTGGAATGGTTTCAATGCCGATTACCTGTTTAACGTGTTCTGCAGCTAAGATACCTAAGGTACCAACACCGCTGTAGGCGTCAATTAAGGTTGCATCTTGGTCAAGATCTAAAAATTTCAAAGCTTCCGAATATAAATTAGCGGTTTGCTGCGGATTTAATTGGAAGAAGGCCCGCGGTGACAAGGCAAACTTCTTACCTAAGATTTCTTCGGTAATCTTATTTTTACCGGCAAGTTTTTCGGTTTTGTTCCCCCAAACTTGTGGGTTACGCCAGTCAGTTTCATTTTGATAAACGCTGACTACGCCAGGTAATTTCATGATTTCTTGGCTTAGCGGCAACAAGTTCTTGATTTCATGACCAACGGTAATTAAGGTTACCTGAATTTCTTTGGTTGCCTCAGCTTCGCGAACAACGATGGTCTTTAAACCGGGAGTATGCCGGTATGGATTGGCAATAGCCACGTGCATTTTTTCAACTAAAGCCTTGATTTGCCGTTCAACTTTTTGAGTAGCCTCACTTTGGGTTGGCATGTTTGGCAAGTCATAAAGATGATGCGAATTTGGTGCAAACAAGCCTAAGTTAGTTTTACCGTGATCTTGCTCAATTTGGTACTGGGCTTTGTTGCGGTAGTGCCATTCATTTGGTGCTGGGATCGTCGGCTTAACTTTGTACTTGCGGTAGCCGCGGGGATGGAATTTTTCTAAAGCCTCGAGCACGTTGTCACGCTTAAACTCTAATTGTTTAGGGTAGGCTAGATGTGCTAGTTCAAGGCCGCCGATTGCGGGATTAACGCCCTTAGGGAAGGCAACGCGATCAGGACTTTGTTCTTTAACGCGGACAAGCTCGGCTTGAATATAGTGCGGGAAATCTTTGATGATTTTGGCAACGACGACTTCGCCTGGTAAAGCTCCTGGAATAAAAATAATCTTCTTACGGTAGTAGCCGATGCCTTCGCCGTTGATACCAAGACGTTTAATGGTAATAATTACGTCTTTTTCTTTTGGTTGGTTTCGTTTGAAATTTTTGTACATAATGTTCTTTCTACAATAAATAATTAACTATTAATAATTTATTGTACTCCTCAGAAAAAGTTTTTAGCAAGAAACACGAAAATTTGCTAGCATATAAGGTAAGGTTAAGAATTAGAAAGGTGAGGTTAAAATGCCAGTCATTACTAAAGTCAGCAGTCAAAAACGACCGGGACGCTACAATATTTTTTTAGATGGGCAGTATGCTTTTTCAGCTAGTGAGCAGACAGTTGCCGAATTTATGTTATTAAAAGGGCAAGAACTAACGCCCGAAAAATTAGCGACGGTTAAAAAGTTTGATGCCGACAGCAAGGCGACCAATTTAGCTTCAAATTATCTAAGTTATCAAGCACGTACGGTTTATGAGGTCTTACAATATTTAAAAAAGCATGAGATTGATGATGAAGCTGCGCAAAGCGCGGTTACGCAATTGAGTGCGATGGGCTTTTTGGATGATCGCAAGTATACGGCCTTGTCAATTAAGCAAAGTCTGCGCAGCGGGACTGACGGCCCGTTAACCTTAACGCGTAAGTTGACCCAGAAGGGAATTGATCCGGCAATTATTCAAGAAGAACTATCTGCAATAGCCGATGAGGATTGGCTGGACACGGGCTTGCGGGTATTAAAGTCCTTGAAGAGTCAAATCGGCAAGGTATCCGAGCGTGAATTACAGCGCAAGATGAATTCCAAGCTCATGAGTCATGGCTTTTCTAGTGGTATCGCATCATTAGTTATTGCCGAAATTGATTTAGAGCCAGACGATGAAGCACAGGTCGAAGCACTCAAAAAACAGGGCGTCAAAGCATATAAACGTTTTCGCAGGCTGCCAGAAAGTGAACGTGACCGCAAAATTCGCAATTATCTGTTTACTCACGGCTTTGCCAGTAATGAAATTGATGCATTTTTAGCTGGTGAAATTATTCCACTGGCTGAATTAGCTGAATATTAGGAGAAGAATAATGAAACAAGCACAAGAAGAATTAACTTTTGTTGGAAGACCATTTCCTGACGCAATGATGGATCAGGAAAAATCGTTCTCTGGCTGTAACTTAAAAATGGAAAATGATCCTGTTTTTCGCAAGTTTTTGAAGGCTAACCATTTAAGCAATAAGCGCAGCAGCTTAGTCGTGTTTGGCCCAGAAAACTTTATGTATTGGTACGGTGTAATTGTTCCTGAGGGAGTTGAAGTCCCAGCCACCTTAATGAAGTTTGTCCTGCCGCAAACTCAGGTTGCCCGAGTTGAATTGCCTAAGCAAAGTCTAGCCTTTTTCAATCAGCCGCTTAACTTTGTCTTGCCGAAATTAATTCAGGAAGTAACAGAAGAAGGGATTCAGGTTTATGAGAATATGGGCGACAGTACCACGCCGTATATTTTGCAAAGCCTGGATTTAGACACAAAAAAACTGTCCCAAGACTTGTATCTTGAGGACAGTATCTAATTAATGCTGCTTGGGGTCGATGGATAAGTTATCGTATTCGACGTATGCGCCAAGACAGGTTGACAAAAGCATAACCAAAAAGACGATGCCGACAGATTTGCCAACAATCTGGTCAAGCGTGAGGCAATTGCGGACTAAAAACGTTGCCGCAAAGCAGAGAATAAAGTCAAGAACCATGTTGGCAAACAGTAGCAAGTAGCGCCGTCTAATACTGAAAAAACGCAGTAATTGTTTGAAGAAGCCGTCATCAACGGCTACTGCTAATAAGTCAACAGGCCGCTGGATTGTTGCCTTGATGGCAAACATGATAATTGCGCCAACTAGTGCGCCGATAGTTGTTCTGAATAAGTCAGCAGAATGCAGAACTAGCGCATCGTAGCCGATACCGATAATTAAAAGACTGCATAGATAGGGAATTAACAGTAAAAACGTAAAAACAAGTAGAACATGACTTTTTTTCATTAAATTAACCTCGTTTCTTACGTGCTATTCTAACATATCACGAGCGTACATGATATAATGTTATTATTTATATTGATGTTTTAAGAAAGAGAGCAAAAATTATGACTAGCGACCCTGCCAAGGGGAATTTATTTAAGCGATTTAAGAATAAATTTTCCCCTGCAAGTGATGAAGAAACCAAAGAACATTTAGCTAAGGAAGTTACGACACTGCTTGAGCATCAGCAAATCAGTGAGACGGAATCTTCCATGTTAAACAATGTTTTGGATTTTCAAGGGCGGATGGTCCGTGAGGTAATGGTCCCGCGGATTGACGCGTATATGGTGGATTGCTGTGATAGCTTTCAGGATAATCTTGATGACATTTTGCGTGAGCCTTATTCGCGCATTCCTGTGTATCAGCAGGACAAGGATAAAATTATCGGTGTAATCCATATTCGGACGGTGTTGCGCAAGGCAAGAGAGAAGGGCTTTGACAATATTGATTATGATGATGTGATGAACCCGCCGCTGTTTGCACCGGAAACAACGGATCTGAGTGAACTACTAGTTGAAATGCAGCAGACGCAGCAGCAACTAGCTATTTTGACGGACGAATACGGTGGTGTGGTTGGGATTGCCACGATTGAAGATTTGATTGAAGAAATTGTCGGTAATATTGATGATGAGGTCGATCACGCCGAAGTCTTGTTTAACCAGCTTGGCCCCAATAAGTACGTCATTTATGGGAAAATGCCGCTGGTTGATTTTAATGAACAATTCGGCACTGACCTTGAGATGGAGGATGTTGATACTGTTGCCGGCTTTATGATTACCAAGTTAGGGATTATCCCGGCTAAGGGTGAAAAGTTATCGGTTAAACTCGATAATGGCATGGTATTAACAACTAGGAGAATGATGCGGTCACGGCTATTGACGGTATTATTGACAATTCCAAATGAAAAACAAAAGGAAGAAGAGCAAAGTAATTAATGAGTGAAGGACTTTTAGATAAAGTAAAAAGAAGAAGAACATTTGCGATTATTTCGCACCCCGATGCCGGGAAGACGACGATTACGGAACAAATGCTTCTTTTTGGTGGGGTAATCCGCAATGCCGGAACGGTTAAGGCACGTAAGACTGGTCATTATGCCACCAGTGACTGGATGGAAATTGAAAAGCAACGTGGGATTTCCGTTACTAGTTCCGTGATGCAGTTTGAATATCAGGGCAAACGAATTAATATTCTCGATACCCCCGGACACCAAGACTTCTCAGAAGATACATACCGGACATTAATGGCTGTCGATTCAGCCGTAATGGTTATCGACTCTGCAAAAGGTATCGAACCGCAGACTAAAAAGCTGTTCAAGGTTGTTAAGCAGCGCGGGATTCCGATCTTTACCTTTATGAACAAGCTTGACCGTGATGGTCGCCCGCCGTTAGACCTAATTGCGGAGTTAGAAGACTTACTTGGTATTGAAGGGGTCGCAATGAACTGGCCGATTGGTTCAGGACAAACTCTGCAAGGACTATACGATATTGCCAATAATCAGGTTGAATTGTACCGTAAAGATGGCGAAGACCGCTTTTTGTCATTAGATAAGGATGGAAAACTGCCAGCAAGTGAACCATTTAGTCAAAATTCACAATTCCAAGATACTTTGGATGAGATTGACTTGATTAAGGAAGCCGGCAACACCTTTGACCTTGATAAAGTTATTAAGGGTGACCAGACACCGGTTTTCTTTGGTTCAGCTCTAACTAATTTTGGTGTGGAAACCTTCCTAAAGAGTTTTGTGCAATTAGCTCCGGCTCCTGAAAGTCATTTGGTTAATGGGGATGAAGAATTAAGTCCTGATGATTCAGAATTTTCTGGTTTTGTCTTTAAAATCCAAGCTAACATGAATCCCCATCACCGTGACCGGATTGCCTTTGTCAGAGTAGGTAGCGGCGAGTTTAAGAAGGGACTTGATGTTACTTTAGCACGGACAGACAAGCCAATTCGGCTGAATAACGCTACGGAATTTATGTCTAGTGAACGTGTTCAAGTTACTGATGCCGTTGCTGGTGATATCGTTGGGTTATACGATACCGGTAATTTTCAAATTGGCGACAGTATCTATGCGGGTAAGCGCAAGGTTGTCTATCCTTCATTGCCGGAATTTACGCCGGAATTGTTTGTGCGGGTAACTGCCAAAAACGTGATGAAGCAGAAGTCGTTCCATAAGGGGATGACGCAATTGGTTCAAGAAGGCGCCATTCAGCTTTACCGCAATTACCAGACCGATGAATATATCTTAGGTGCTGTTGGTCAGCTGCAATTTGAAGTATTTAAGTTCAGAATGAAGAATGAGTACAATTCAGATGTTGAAATGACCAGTATTGGTCATCGGGTAGCTCGCTGGATTGATCCAGACCAGCTTGATCCGGCAATGTCGAACAGCCGTAATCTACTGGTTAAGGATCGCTACGATCAGCCGCTCTTCTTATTTGAAAATCAATTTGCGGAACGCTTCTTTGAGGACAAGTATCCGGATGTTAAATTAACTGAAAAACTTTAAAACAAAATGGTTGGCAATTAATGTCAACCGTTTTTCTTATGCTCTAATTTCTTCTGTTTATGGCGGTTAATTTAAGAAAAGTAGCACTTCTTTCTTTAAACTAGTGCTTAAGTCGGTAGCGCCCAGTTCATGAAGTATGTTTATATAATGTAATGCTAGGTCCTTATCGTTATTGCAAATAGCTATTCTAGTTTGGGCAATTAATAATTTGTCGTATTGTCTGTTTTTTTGACAAATTTGGCAGGTACTTTTTAAAGCTTGAATTGCTTGTGTTATGTTGCCTGAGCGCATTAAGAGAATACCCCGATTTAAAAGAAAACTAGCTTTAAGTGATTTTAAAAAAGGATATTTGGTATTAATTACAGTAATAGCCTGCTTTGAAATTTGATTCATGGTTTCTGTATCGAATATAAAGAATATCATATTGAGGATGTGTAAATCTAAAATAGTCCAGGTATCGTATTTAGAAAATTGGTCATTCCAAAGAGGGATAAGCATTTTTTTGGCTAGAGTAAGCCCTAGCTGGTCTTTATCATTTTTGAAGGCAGTTAATATGATTTTTATATGTGTAATGTCAGGATCATCAGCTAAATAAGAACATTTTTTAAGTAGCTCATTAATGGTGGCAGTTTCAGTATTGTAAGTAATATTTAGAAAAGAATAAATGATATCTTCTTTTGGAGTAAAAGAATAGTTGTTTCTAATATATTCAAATTCCGTTTGAGAAACACCTAATTTTTCTAAAATTACTTTAGCATTTTCATATAATAAATCCTGATTGGAATGTTCAATTTTAGAGATAGCACTTCTAGTATATAGAGTTTTAGCTAGATCCGTTTGCGTGATTTTACGTGCTATGCGAAGATCTTTAATGTTTTCTCCTACCGACTTCATAGTTCACCTCTAGTGTTCTAATTAAGAAACTTTTGTCTAACTATTTTCAATAGATAGTAGAATTAAAAATAATTGAATGCTATTAACTGCTTTTGGACAAAGGAGAAAAATTATGGATGATATGCCTCTTTTAGCTGGTAGAAGATTATAAATTATTGTAGGTTAATCAAGATAACTAAAAGGAATTAGTATTAATACTAATTCCTTTATTTTTTATGTTTTTCTTGTTTACGGCGGTTAATTCTATCTTTAATGTCTAATATGGCGCAGATTGAAAAATAAATACCTAAAACAACAAAAGTAACGGAAATCGCTTTGGCAAAAACGCCGAAGTTAGTCATGACTGTCCAGATTAAGAAGCAGACATAACATGACGAAATAACACCAACAATTCTGCTGATCTTGCGTTCAAGGTTAATCAAGTGGAAAAATCTACCTTCACTTAAATTTTTGATTTCTTTCTTTTTCATTTGTCGTTACCTATAGTTAAATTTATTTATTTAAAAATTAAAACAATATTAGCATTATTTATTGTAATTGTTAATTGAATTTTGCGATAAGTTAGAATAAATAAAAACAGCACTTTAAGAATCATCTTAAAGTGCTGTTTACTAGCAATAACTATCTTATTTATCAACGTGAATTTCGACCACGCGTTGATCTTTATCAAAGGTTAGCAAATATGAAGGATCGTTCTCTTTAATCAAGCGTTTGATAATGAACTCGACCTCATCCTTACGGACGCGGCGGTCATGGTTCTCGATCGCAATCCCGATTGCCTTATCACTCTCAGTATAAATAACAGAAGTATTACCTAAAGAATAAACTTTGACATAGTTCACATCAGTTGAGTTAAGCTGACTGTGAACTAAATCCCGATAGCTATTGGTTACATCTATTAAATGCATGGATTTCACCCGTTTCTTGTAGTAGTTTTATTAACTCTAGTATAACGCTAAATTATCATTTTTTCCCAACATAAAAGCATGATTATCGTAATTTACAGTAATCATGCTTTCTTCATATTTTAATTAAAGTTCAGTGTCTGCATCAGTTGTTTCAATAGTGGCAGGTTGCTCATTAATTACAATCTGGTCGCCAGCAACACTGGCAGTTAAATTCTTGGCATCTGGATGGTCAAGCTTGAAGTCAGCTACCCGATCTTCAATTTCTTCTTGGATAATTCTGCGTAAAGGCCGCGCACCCATTGCTGGATTGTAACCTTCCTCGATTAACTTCTTCTTGGCATCATCAGTTACCGTAATTTGCAAGCCTTGGTTCTTAACCATGTTGTTGGTTTCATCAAGCATCAAGTTAACAATCTTAACTAAGTCTTCCTTTGATAACTCGTTGAATTCAATGACATCATCAAGCCGATTTAAAAATTCAGGCTTGAAGAATTGACTCATTGAGCTTCTTGCAGAATCTTTTTCTTCATCTGTATTTTCAGCCGCAAAGCCAACGCTGGTGTTCTTAATACCTTGACCGGCATTAGAAGTCATGATGATAATCGTATCTTTAAAGGAAACTGTCCGACCTTGTGAGTCAGTCAAGCGACCATCGTCTAATATTTGTAAGAATAAGTTCATTACTGATGGGTCAGCCTTTTCGATTTCATCAAGCAAAATTAGACTGTAAGGGTGACGGCGAACTTGTTCGGTTAATTGACCTGCTTCTTCATAGCCAACATAGCCGGGAGCAGAACCGATTAATTTGGAAACAGAGTAGGATTCCATAAATTCTGACATATCAAAACGAATCATGGCATTTTCTGAACCAAACATTTGCTTAGCTAATTGCTTAGCTAGTTCTGTCTTACCAACCCCAGTTGGACCAACAAAGAGGAAGGAGCCAATTGGACGACCGGACTTGTTAAAGCCAATTCGGTTGCGGCGAATTGCGCGGGCAACCTTATCAACGGCCTGGTCTTGACCAATGACGTGAGCCTTTAAAGTAGGGGCCAAAGTTTGTAATTGATTTTCTTCTTGCTTTTGCAGGTCGCCAACAGGAATACCAGTCTTTTCTTCAACAATCTTGTTCATGATTTTGCTGGTGATAACTGGTGACTTATCGGGATCAATCTTTTGGTCTTTTACCTTGTTGTACTTCTCAATCTGGTCACGGTAATATGCGGCCTTTTCGTAGTCCTCATTTTTTAATGATTCCTGCTTTAATTCTTGAGCAGCAGTGATGCGTTCCTTGAGCTTGTCCTTGTCAACATAAGGAATGGTTAAGTTCATTCTTGAACCAGCCTCGTCAAGCAGGTCAATGGCCTTGTCAGGCAAGAAGCGATCTTGGATATAGCGTTCTGATAATTCGGCTGCCGACTTGATTGCATCATCAGTATAGTGAACGTGGTGGTAATCTTCGTAACGTTTTTGAATTCCTTTTAAGATGCGAATAGTTTCCGCAACTGATGGTTCTTTAACGTCAACAGGTTGGAATCGCCGAGCAAGCGCGGAATCTTTTTCGATTTCACGGTATTCTTTTAAGGTTGTTGCACCGACCAGTTGTAAGTCGCCGCGGGCTAGGGCAGGCTTAATAATATTACCTGCATCCATGCCGCCTTCAGCGTTACCAGCACCGACAATTTCGTGAATTTCATCAATAAATAAGATAATATCGTCGTGCTGTTGCAATTCTTTAATTAATTGCTGCATGCGCTGTTCGAATTGACCACGGATGCCAGTTCCTTGAACAAGTGAAACGACGTTTAGTGAAATAATGCGCTTGTCCTGTAATTTAGCAGGTACTGAACCATCGACAATTTGTTGCGCCAGTCCTTCGACAACCGCTGTTTTACCAACACCGGCTTCACCAATTAATACTGGATTATTTTTAGTTCTTCTATTTAATATCTCAATTACGCGCGCAATTTCCTTATCTCGACCAATAACTGGGTCGATTTTGCCCTTTTTAGCTAGTGCTGTTAAGTCAGTACCATATTGGTCAAGTAGTGAACGGCCACCGCCGGCACCATTATTTGGCCGTTGCGGTTGTTCATGATTAGCATTATTAAATGCAGCATTATTTGCGTTCATACTATTAAATAAGTCATCAAAGTCTCCAAAGAAACCGTTGTTGTCATTATTCATATTAATATTTCCTTGTTGTTTAAGTTGTTGATAACATTGTCCACATAAATTAATTTCGCGACTTTGACCATTGACCTTGGCGTAAAGGTGAATGGAAGCAGGCCGCTTTTGACAGTTTTGACAAAGCAATTATACTTACCGCCTTTCATTTCAAGTTTACTAAATTATATAATTAGCACTCTCAATAATCAAGTGCTAAAACTTATTTTTTGTAAGCTCAATAAATATGTTAAAATAACAGTGGTCATTAAATAAAAAAGATGAAAAAGACGGTGATATTTAGTGGATTATCAAAAAATTCTTGAACAGTTGGCAGAAGGGGAACTTGACCAATATGAAGTTGCTCCCCAGGATGCCTTTGATTTTCAAGCGGCCTTGCGCGCGTTCGGCAAACGGCAAAATATTACCGGCCGCGCTTTACGTGGTGGAAAAATAGTTTATTCACAGTCAAAGTCTGAAAATTAATGATGTAAACTGTTACATTTATGTTGTCTAATTCACAAAAAAATGATAGTCTAATACTCGAGTAGGTATTTACTACCGTTTTGATTTTTCAATTTTAAAAGGAGATAATTATAATGGAAAAATGCGATTTTCATGTTGTTGCAGAAACAGGTATTCATGCTCGTCCAGCTACACTTTTAGTACAAGCTGCTTCGAAGTTTGGTTCAGATATTAATTTGGAGTATAACGGCAAGTCAGTTAACTTGAAGTCAATCATGGGTGTTATGTCACTTGGTGTTGGCAAGGGTGCCGATGTTACAATTACTGCTGACGGTGATGATGAAAAAGACGCTATTGCTGCTATTTCAGAAACAATGAAAAAAGAGGGTTTAGCTGAATAATGACCAAGACTTTAAAAGGAATTGCTGCAAGTGATGGTATCGCTGTAGCACCCGCTTATCTCTTGGTAGAACCAGATCTTTCATTTACGAAGACCACTGTTTCCGATGCTGCTAGTGAATTAGACCGCTTTAAAGATGCGATCGCTGCTTCGACTTCTGAAGTTGAAGCAATTCGTGACAGTGCTAAAGAGAGTTTAGGCGAGGACGAAGCTCAAGTATTTGAAGCCCATTTGATGATTTTAAATGATCCTGAATTTACAGGAGCAATTGAAACTGAAATCAAAGACCAAAAAATTAATAGTGAAGCCGCACTTGATGAAACTGCACAAAAGTTTATTGCAATTTTTGAAGGAATGACCGACAACGCTTATATGCAACAACGTGCTGCTGATGTACGTGATGTTTCTAAGCGGATCATGGCCCACCTTTTAAACAAAGAATTGCCTAATCCAGCTGCAATTGACCATGAAGTTATTGTGGTTGCGCACGACTTGACCCCTAGTGACACTGCCCAATTAAACAAGCAATTTGTTAAGGGCTTTGTGACTGATATTGGTGGTCGGACTGCGCACTCAGCAATTATGGCTCGTTCACTTGAATTGCCAGCTGTTGTTGGTACCGAGTCAATTACTACTGATGTTGAGAATGGTCAACTTTTAGTAGTCGACGGCTTAAATGGCGATGCTGTTATTGAGCCAAGCGACGCTCAAGTAGCTGATTACAAGCAAAAGAGCGAAGCATTCTTGGCACAAAAGGCTGAATGGGAAAAGTTGAAGAACGAACCTTCAGTTACTGCTGATGGTAAGAAATTCACAATCGCAGCTAATATTGGTACACCAAACGACATGCAAGGTGTTAATGACAATGGTGCCGAAGCGATTGGTTTATACCGGACCGAATTCTTGTACATGGATTCTAAGGACTTCCCAACAGAAGACCAACAATTCGAAGCTTATAAAGAAGTTATCGAAGGAATGCATGGCAAGCAAGTAATCATTCGGACAATGGATATCGGTGGCGATAAGCACCTTGATTATTGGGACTTACCAGACGAAATGAACCCATTCTTGGGTATTCGTGCCATCAGACTGTCATTGAAGAATGAAGACATTTTCCGGACACAATTACGGGCATTGCTTAGAGCGTCTGCTTATGGTAAGTTGGGCATTATGTTCCCAATGATTGGTACCTTGAATGAATTACGCAAGGCAAAGGCAATCTTAGCTGAAGAAAAGACTAAGTTAACTAATGATGGTGTCAAAGTTGGCGATAACTTAGAAGTCGGGATGATGATTGAAGTTCCGGCTGCTGCAGTTTTGGCCGACCAATTCGCCAAAGAAGTTGATTTCTTTTCAATTGGAACTAATGACTTGATCCAATATACAATGGCTGCCGACCGTGGCAACGACAATGTTTCTTATCTGTATCAACCCGCTAACCCATCAGTATTGCGGTTAATTAAGCATACAATTGATGCAGCTCATGAAAATGGTATTTGGTGTGGTATGTGTGGTGAAGCCGCTGGTGACAGCACCATGTTCCCAATCTTATTGTCAATGGGTCTTGATGAATACTCAATGAGTGCAACTTCCATTTTGCGGATTAGAAGCTTAATGAAGAAGCTTAACACTGAGGATCTCAAGGAATTGGCAAATAAGGCATGTTATATTTCCGAAACTGCTGAAGAAAATGAACAATTAGTTGCTGACTTGATGAATCAAGTTGACAAGTAATAGAATAAAAAAATAGTGCATTATCATAGGTGATGTACTATTTTTTATTTACCTTTAATCTTTCTTGATAAAAAAGTCATAATTTATTCACTTTTTATTTGTAAGATAAAAATATAGATAATTACAAAATACTACTTACAAAAAAGAAGTAATATGCTATAATAGATTATAGATAGAAGTAGTATTTGTTCAAAGGAGCGTGAAATATATGGTTAATTTATATATATCTCCAAGTTGTACCTCATGTCGTAAAGCTAAGGCTTGGTTAAAGAAACATGACATTGCTTTCAAAGAAAGAAATATTTTTTCTGAACCTCTTACTAAGGACGAGCTTATTCAAATCTTGCGGATGACAGAAAATGGTACCGAAGAAATTATTTCAACGCGTTCAAGAGCTTTTCAACAGTTAAAAGTTAACCTTGATGATTTATCAATCGACCAACTGCTTAATTTGGTTGAGAAGAATCCAAGTTTGTTAAGACGGCCAATCATTATGGATGATCGGCGCCTGCAAGTTGGCTACAATGAAGATGAAATTCGTCGGTTCTTGCCGCGGAAAGTTCGTCGGCTTGAGCTAGAGGAAATGCAAAAGATTGCAGACTTATAATCAGGCTATATTTTTAATAAAAAGCGTTAGTTTTTTAGACTAACGCTTTTATTTTATCTGCAAAGTACGCTACAATGGATAAAAGAATCCAATGGAGGTGAAAACTCGTGCAAGTTGATCATATTAATGAAAATACTATTCGTGTCCGAATAGATAAAAATGAGTTAGCTAGTCGCGGCTTAAAAGTTTTAGATTTATTGGGTGATCGGGATAAAATTCAGCATTTCTTTTATTCGATTTTGGATGAAGTTGATACCGATCATTCCTTTAGTCAGGATGCGCCAGTAACCTTCCAGGTAATGCCGAATAATGGCGGCTTAGATTTGTTGATTAGTAAGGTAACAAACAAGGACCGTGATAATTTGACACAAATGTTTGGCGGCGAAGCTGAAGACGAGGAAGAAACGGAGGATTCGCGCAAAACGTTTATTGATTTGGATTCTGATGAGGAACTGGATGAATCAGATGACCCTGAAGCTGAAGAAGAGACCGTCAGCAGTTCTCAAGATGATTCACAGCCGCAGGTTAAGAAGCCATTTTGGAAGTTTCAAAAGAAGCAGGCATACAGCTTTAAGGATCTTGATCCGTTAACTGAATTAGCCGATAATTTACGAGCTAGTGATCTGTCTTCAAGTCTTTACTTTGAACGGGGAGAATTCTTCTTAGAGTTAACATTCAATAATGAAAATTATGCAGAAATTAAACCCGCAGATGCTTGGGCAATTGCCAATGAATATGGTATTAAAGTTAAAATCAGTGAAATGGCGCGGGTGCGTACAACGGGTAAATGTCTAATTGCCTGTGATGCACTAGGACAACTGCGTAAGTATTTTGATAAAAATAATCGTTAATTAAAAAGGCAAGTAGGTTACTTGCCTTTTTGCGTATGTAAATTTAGGTGATAAATTTGTACGCAGCATTATTGAATAATCGGTTAGTATTGGCAACAGTTGAAGTAGCGCGAAAAAGTAAATTAGCAAAAAGATATTTGTGTCCGCGATGTCATGAGAGTGTGCAGCTCATTAGTAAGGCAGATGGCGCGTATTTTAAGCATATAGCTAAATCATCCAATATGATGGGAGAAAGGGCAGAACATGCACAGAGCAAGTTACTGCTTAAAGAAGCATTGAGGTCGGTCGGTTTTGATGCACAGGTTGAAATTCCACTGGCGCAAGGGCAGTTGCGAGCAGATGTTCTGGCAAGTCCGCGATTATCTTTTGAGGTACAGTGCGCACCATTAAGTTTGGCAGAACTTAACCACCGGCATCACTTATATTCTGAAATTGGGATTGTTGATGTCTGGGTCGTGGGGCAGAGACATTATTTACGCCGGCAAATAAAAAAGTCACAGCTGCTATTTTTCCGTAAAAATAAACTGTGGCGTGATTATTATTTAGAAATTGATCCTGCAAAGCAGCAATTAATTCTCAAGTATAATGTCTTACTTGAGCCGGTTACTACGCGGGTTCATTATCAAAAGATGACGTTTGCGATAAACGCCCAAGGATTGAGGCAGTTGTGGCACTTTCAGCCGCAAATTCAAAAATATCAGATTAATCCGATAGGCCAACGTGAATATTTGGCCCGGCAGTTAATGCAACAAACAAAAACAGGCCAGTCAATTGCGACTGCCCTGTATAATAGGCAAATTACTGTTAATGATCTGCCTGATGAGATTTTTAGTAAAATGCGCCATGTAGGTCAACCAAATAATGTTTTGACCTATTTAAATTAAGCGCAAATGATTAGTCTTGCGTAAGTTGCAATTCTTGGTTTCCTCTTCAAAGTTTTCGATAAAGCAGGAATCATGCTTTAAAACATTGATTAATTTGTCGTGAGCAACAGTACCTTCTAGTAAAATACCGTTGTAATTGCCGCTTTCGTTATAAATGATTGTTGTTGGTGTGTTGCGAACATTCATCTTATCAGCAAGGTCCATGTCTTGCTTAATAGATTTATCAATATACTTATCGGCTTTAGGATTATTGATTTTTTTGAAATCTAAATTCAATTTTTTGGCAATTTTTTGTTGTAAATTTTCAGAGTAGAGATTAAAGTTAACGTTCAATGCCTGTTGCAGCTCAACTATATAAGCACGGGCTTTTTTGTTGCCATATTCGAGCTTAATTGCGTGATAGATCCGCAATGTCTGGAAAGAAGCCATTGAATATTTTGAAATATCAGTTAGCTTTTGACCATCTTTGCGGCGGCGGACAATGTCCGCTGAAATTACTTTTGTGTTAGTAATTGGAATGTAATTAAAACAAGTATCAATATTAAGTTCGTTAGTGGCTTGTTTGATTAAAAGTTCTGTATCATAACAGTAGATGCCAATCGGATTGACAAAGAGGAAAATCTCAAACATCTTTAATCCTTCCTTCAAATTACCAATTAAATACTACTGTACCAAATAACTGATATATAGGCAAAGAATACGCTCACATAATTATCTTCTAACACGATGAGCGTATGCACGAGCGATTTTAGGCTGGTTAGTATTAGTTTTAGTTTGCTTAAAATTGTAGCTGTTTTCAAGGGAAAAAAGGACCTTTTTGATTAAAGCAGGATTAGAATTTTCGATTTCTAATTCGTAATCGACATAAGAATCTGGATAGGTGGTTGCGTCAAATGTCAATTCGCAATTTTCGGGGCCAACAGCTAAAATGCGGCGCGTTTTGCTAAAAGTTTGGAGGTACAGCTCAAGTTGTGTACCAAAGTTAGTCTTCAAGTATTGTTCAACATTACCATTAAATATGGCAACTGTACCCTTTTCTGCCTGCTGGACAAACTTTTGCGCGGCAGCTAGTTCTAAATCGTCGTTAATTTCAACTGCTTCATGAAAGTTATGCTGGATAAGTTGTGAATGGGGGACTTTGAGCGTTTGCTCGGCGTGATCTTTGAATATCCGCACGCGGCAGCTGATTTGGTGCTGCTTTAATAAGCCATCATGCGTATCAAAATAATAATTAGCCTGCAAAAAGTCACTTTTAACAGGGAAGGCAGCACATAATTGTTGATAAGTTGCCTCAGTTAACAATGTTTTAGCTTCAATTTCAGTATTTTTAGTCATTATCATTACTCCAATCTGTTTACTCTTATTATATGGTAAAATGAAGTTGCTGTTTGAGAAAGGAATTATTTCAATGGAAATAGATTGGGACAACTTTTTATGGCCGTATACAGAGGCCGTTAATGAATTAAAAGTAAAATTTCGGGCCCTTAGACAGAGTTTTTTAACTAAGGGAGAACACTCGCCAATTGAATTTGTCGTTGGCCGAGTAAAAACAGTTGATTCGATTAAAGAAAAAATGACCCGGCGGGTAATCAGTCCCGACGTGATTGAGACCGACATGCAGGATATTGCTGGCATTCGAATCGTGTGTCAGTTTGTTGACGACATTTATAAGGTAGTGGACTTGATCCATGAGCGGCAAGATATGGAGGTCTTGGAAGAGCGCGATTATGTGCAAAACGCCAAGCCATCAGGTTACCGTTCTTACCACATGGTGATTTCCTATACTGTTTATTTGCCAGAAGGTGCTAAAAAATTGCTGGCCGAAATTCAGGTGCGGACGTTAGCAATGAACTTTTGGGCAACAGTTGAGCATACTCTAAATTATAAGTATCAAGGTTCTTATCCAGATGATATTTCCAAGCGTCTAAAGTCAACAGCGGAAACAGCATACAAGTTAGACGAGGAAATGTCTTTAATTAAGGATGAAGTTCAGGAAGCGCAGAAGATTTTTACCAAGAATAAGGGCAAGGAAAAATCATGAAAATAACGATTGCTCATAATACTAATGAGGAAACGTTGCGGGTTGTCGCGCATTTAAAAAAATTATTGCAGCAAAAAGATGATGTTGTCTTTGATGCCAAGTATCCGGATGTAGTAATTACAGTGGGCGGCGATGGTACATTAATTAATGCTTTTCATCGTTATGAAACCCAGATTAGCTCAATCAGGTTTATTGGAATTCATACGGGACATTTGGGCTTTTATACTGATTGGCGCAGTGACGATGTTGATAAGATGGTGGATGCACTCTTTTTGCGGCAGCCGGAGTCGACCAACTATCCGTTATTGGAAGTTGAACTTGAGACTGAAGCAGGAGAAAAGCGACATTTTTTGGCTCTGAATGAATCGGCAGTCAAACGGGTTTCACATACCTTGGAAGCTAATGTTTATATTGAAGGACAATTATTTGAAAACTTTCGCGGCGATGGCCTGTGTGTCTCAACGCCAACTGGCTCAACTGCCTACAACAAGTCACTTGGCGGTGCGGTAATTCATCCGCGGTTAAAGGCGTTGCAAATGGCTGAGATTGCTTCGATTAATAATCGCGTGTTTCGCACTCTCTCTTCGCCAATTGTTATTGCCCCTGACCAGTGGATTACAATTGTGCCAGACGCTAATCATTTGGTAATGACAGTTGATGGTCAGCACATTGACGTCTACAATGCCAAAAAGATTACTTACCGGATTTCGCAAAAGGTAATTCAGTTTGACCGCTTTGGCCACACGCGATTTTGGTCGCGAGTTCAGAGTGCCTTCATTGGTGATAAAAATGACACTATTTAAGTTGAAGTTTACAAGTAACAGCCCCCAGAAGTTAGGGGCTTTTTTAATGAAGCATGGTTTTTCAAAGCAAGCGGTCAATAACGCTAAAAATCATGATGGCTTAATTCTGGTTAATCATAAGCGCCGCTACACTAGCTACCAACTGCATAAAGGTGATGAAATTATTTTTGTACCGGGTCAAGAAAAGGCCAATCCGTGGCTGCGACCTTCTGATAAGCCGCTAGTGCGGGTCAAGGAAACAGCTAACTATTTGGTGGTGAACAAGCCAGCTGGCGTCTTGTCAATTCCCTCACGTTATGAAGATGATGATGCGCTTGTTAATCGCGCTTTAGGATACTTTACTAAGAGCAAGCAGGAGGAGGTTAAGCCGCACGTAATTACCCGCCTTGACCGTGATACTTCAGGGTTAGTGTTAATTGGTAAGAATCCGATTGCCCACGCCCGCTTTGCTAAGTTAAGTAAGGATGACTTTGTAAAAAAATATCATGCTGTGGTTCACGGTAATTTTGCGTCAGATGAGCTAACTGGAATGATTAAGGCGCCAATTGCGCAAAAAGAAGGAACCGTCGTCCGCCAAATTGATCCTGCTGGTCAATCAGCAGCAACAGAATATCGTGTTTTGAACCAAGTCGCAGGTGCAAGTTTAGTCGAATTACGCTTGTTTACTGGCCGTACGCACCAAATTCGCGTTCATCTACAGTCGATTGGACACCCATTATTTGGCGATCCGTTGTATGGCGTAGCGGATAATTTTACAAGACAAGCCTTGAATTGCTATTATTTGGCTTTTCCGGATCCCTTCTTGGATCAGCAAGTAGAAATTAAAATTCCGGAGCCGCTTGATATGCAAGAATTATGGCAGAATTTACAAGGATAAAAGTATGGAGAATCCATACTTTTATTTTTTTACTTTATAATTTCCTGATAACTGGTTGCTAAACTTATTAAAAAAGGGAGGTTAAACAGTGGATGATAATGAATTATTGGTAACAACAAAAAATTTGACTAAAAAATATGGTCAAACTGAAGTAATCAAGAATTTATCGTTAACAATTCCTAAAAATACAGTTTACGGCCTATTAGGAGCAAATGGTGCGGGAAAATCGACAACGCTTAAAATGATTACCGGAATTGTCCACCCAACTCAGGGGTGTATTTATTATAAAGGTAAACCATGGCAAAGACAGGACTTGAATGAAATTGGTGCGCTAATTGAAACGCCGCCGTTATATAACAACTTAACTGCGTTTGAAAATTTGCTGGTTAGGACAACTTCTTTAGGTTTACCAAAAGAGAGAATTAGTGAGGTATTGGCAATAGTTGACCTAACGAATACAGGTAAGAAAAAGGTTAAGCAGTTTTCTTTGGGGATGAAGCAACGTTTAGGAATTGCTTTGGCATTGATTAATAAACCAAGCTTACTTATTTTGGATGAGCCAACTAATGGCCTTGATCCTTTGGGAATTGAATCTTTACGTAAGTTAATTCGTTCTCTGCCCAAAAAGGGAGTCACGGTTATTTTTTCGAGTCATATTTTAGCTGAAGTTGAGAATGTAGCTGATGAAATTGGAATTATTGCTGCTGGCAAGTTGGGCTATCAAGGGAAAATACCAGATAATACTGAGGAACTAGAAAAATTGTTTATGACGGTAGTAAGAAAAGGAGCAGTAGATGAGTAGAATACAAAATTTAATTAACGCTGAAACGATTAAAAATCGCCACTCTTTTATTGTTCTTAGTTTATGGCTATTGCCCTTAGTAACGACAGTTTTAGCAAGCTTTTTACTAGCTGGAAAACAAGTACAGCAAGCAATCTTTAATTGGTGGTATATGGTTATGTTGCCGATAGAAGTTGCCCTAATTAGTAGTTGTCTGCTTGAAAACGATAAGAAACAAAATTATTTTAATCTTAAATTGACACCGGTTCCAGCCCTTAAAATTTGTCTTGCCAAAATTATAACGGGCTGTTGCTATCTTTTATTTACTAATATAATTATGATGCTTTTGGTTTTGGGAGTAGGAAGTTTGTTTGGCAAGCAGTTATTCCCAGAACAAGTATTGCAGGCAACTATCTTGCTGACGGTATGCTTTGCTTGGCAAATTCCACTTGGGCTGCTATTAGAACTCAAATTACCAGCAATCCTTACACTAATTATGATGTTTATTGCAAATGTATTTTTTGCTAGTCAAACTTTTGCTGGCAGCAAGACATTGTGGCTGATTCCTTTTGCAATTCCGGCCAGACTAATGGCAGCCATTTTGGGTATTAATCCCAATGGTGTTTTGTTAGCCAAAAATAGTTTTCTACATGCAAGGAATGTTATTTTACCAGGTGTTTTACTTACCATTGCACTATTTGGAATTTTGCTGGTTATACTTGGCCATTACTTTAAAGAAGATAAACTATGAATTTAATAAATTTGTTTCAAGCTGAGTTTTTAAAATTGCGCCACACAAATTATTTTGTGATTCATGTTGGACTGACTTTACTAGGAGGAATATTAGGTGCCAGCTATTTCTTGATGACTAAGTATCGTTTCACTACTTTTCTAATCAATTATTTCCTAGTAATTGCGCTTAGTTATCCATTTGCCTGTAGTTATGCTTGCTACAGTATTTTTGAACCTGAAATAAAGAATGGCTGCTTTAATCTCTTGAGTGTAACTAAGCGTTGGCAAATTCTGCTAGTTAAATTGTGTTATCTGTTAATTAGTAGCTTAATTTCTTGCTTTTTAGCGATTTTTACATTTACTTGTATGGTCAAAATAATGCGCGCTAAAATAATAATTAATGTAAGTTATTTGTTAGGAATGTGTTTATTGCTTTGGGGCAGTAACTGCTTAGCATATCTTGCCCATAGCTTTTTGGAATTAAAGTTTGGTCATAATGTTAGTTTGATTTGTGCTGCTTTAGAATTTTTGTTAGCAGCATTGTTATTAACGAATTTAGGTAATCTGATTTGGCCATTTTTTCCTAGTAGTTGGGGTGGACATCTCGTGCGAATTTATACAATGGCATTCTTTAATTTTAGAGTAGTCTCACTTATTCCAGTAGATTTGGCCGTGTCAATAATTATTTGTCTGACGTCAGCAATGTTAATTTTTATTTTTTGTTGGTTTAATCAGTGGGAAGGACGCAGAAATGAAGGTTGATGATTTATCAAGAGGAGAAGATTATGGCTAAAATTCTTGCCGTTGATGACGATCAAGACCTGCTAGTATTAGTTAAAAGAGCGTTAACTCGTGAAGGCTATACTGTTGATACTAGGTGCTCAACTAAAGAATTAACTGCTGAAAGTTGTCGCTTTTATCAGTTGATATTAGTTGATGTCATGATGCCTGATGAAGATGGTTTTGATTTTTGTCAACGAATAAGACCAGTATATGATGGACCGATTATTTTTCTGACAGCTAAGACTGATGATGCGGCTCTAGTGCGGGGATTAGGACTTGGCGGTGATGATTATATTAAAAAGCCGTTTAGCTTGGCTGAGCTACGGGCCCGCGTCAATGCTCATTTGCGTCGCGAAAAGCGGCAGCCACTTCATGCGTATGAACGCTCGGGTGTACTTTTTAATTTGTCAGAAAGAAAAGCGTATGTTCATGGCGAGAGTGTTCCTTTTACTAAAGGAGAATTTCAATTGGCAGCTCAGTTAGCAGAACATCCGGGTCAGGTATATACCAAAGAGCAGTTATATGAAACAGTTTTTGGTTTTAATACCGTTAGTGACAATGCGGCAATTGCTGAACATATCAAAAATATTCGTGCTAAATTAAAAATGTTTTCGTTAGCGCCGATTGTAACTGTCTGGGGAGTGGGCTATAAATGGCAAGAAGAAGGAGTATCTCCTACTTATTAATTGAATTTTTATTAGTTAATGGGCTAATGATTATTTTCTTAACTTGTATCTGGTTTTTTAGCGCTCAGTATTTTGGGAATAATGGTGTTATCTACCCAGCTAATTATGATGAGCAGAAGGTTCAGCAATTTGTTAAAAACCAGCGTCATGAGCGAGTGTTTAATGCTGACGAAGTACCTGACAATGTAAGTTATGCTTTATTCAATCAGCAACATCATATCTTGAAGACTAACGCAACGCAAACTGACCAGCAAAAAATGCGGCAGTACTTACATTATCCTGAACAGTCCAATTATGGTTACCAACTAGTACGTTATCCAGATAAATCAGTTGTAGTACTCCATTATAATTATCTAACTCGGTATGTTAATCCAGTTTTGCAAAAGATTTTGCCGCCGTATGAATATTTTTCTTTGGGAATATTATTGTTCTTAATTTTGTTTTGCTTGGTTGCGACGACTATTTTATTAAGAAATAAGATAGTTAAGTCAGTTAATCTATTTCATCAAGTTGGCGAAGAGATTGCGCAGCGCAATTTGGATTTTGAAATACCACAATCTAATATTAAAGAATTTGAACATGCTTTGAATGCAATGGCCAAAATGCAATCAGCTTTAAAAGAGTCATTGACAAGCAAATGGGCACAGGAACAAAGTCAGCAGCAGGAAATTTCGGCTCTTAGTCATGATTTAAAAACCCCACTCACCATTATTCATGGTAATAGTGAATTGTTGCTCGAAGATGACAACTTGACTCAGCAGCAGCGAGAAGATTTGCAAAGTATCATGCGTAATACTATTCAGGCTGACGAATATTTGGATTCACTCAGAGCAGCAACTAATGGCGATGTTGAGCAGGCAAAAAATATTAATCTTAATATTTTGCAGAGTGTGATTATTCAGCGTGCGCAAGAATTAGTCCATCCTAAAAAAATCAAGTTGATAATGACTGGTACAATGACAGGGAACGCTTATTTACAAAAAAATCATGTTATTAGAGCAATAATTAATGTCATTGAAAATGCAGTTACCTTTACGCCCGCAAAAGGAAAAATTAAGTTAACTTTTAAAAACCAGCCAAAGCAGGTACAAATTGGTATTTATGACCAAGGCCCAGGTTTTTCTAAAAGTGCTTTGATGAATGCAACTAAGCGTTTTTGGAAGGAAGATCAAGCACGTAAAATGAATGGTCACAGTGGCTTGGGACTGTGGTTTGCCAATGATGTTGTTAGTAGAAATACGGGACAATTAATTATCAAAAATGGTCCTAGTGGTGGCATTGTTTTACTAAATTTAGCAAAAATTACCAATAAAGATGAAAATTAAAAGGAGTTCATGTCAGTCTGATATGAACTCCTTTTGCTTATTAAGATTAATTATTCAAATAAGACACAAGTACCTTCTGGTACGGCAATGTCTTTTTGAATTGGGGTTAGACAACCGTTCTCAGCGTCACGAGTATAGAGTGTCGCATTATCCGTATTTTGGTTGGCGACCACCACGTATTGTTCATTTTCGTCCCAGTTAAAGTCACGTGGGAACTCACCGAACGTGGAAACTCGTTGGGTCAATTGCAAAGTATGGTCAGGCTTAATACCAAAGACAGTAATTGAATTATGACCACGGTTAGAAACATAAAGATACTTGCCATCATTGCTCATTCGAATTGCTGCTGCACCGTTATGTTCAGTGTAGTCTTCAGGAATGGTCGAATAAGTTGCAATATTTTCAAACGTCCAGTTATCTTCGTCGAACTTCACAACATTAACTTTGCTGGATAATTCACCGGCAACGTAGAAGTACTTGCCATCGGGACTGAAAACAATGTGGCGACTGCCAAATCCCGGTTCATTTTGGTAACTTGCTAGGTGTGCTAATTTTTGGTTGTTAAAACTGTAAAAGTCAATACAATCATTACCTAAGTCACAACTAACTAAATTGCCATTAGGCGTTTCGTCAAAGAAGTGGGGGTGCGGGCCGTCGACTTGTTCAGGTTGTGGTCCCAATGTGTCAGCCGTATGGGTGACTGAATCCAGCAAGGTTAATTTGCCGTCTGCAGTATAAGAAAAGACTGCCAATTGAGTTGTGTGATAATTGGCTGTATAGAGCAGTTTTTGCTCTTTATTGATGCCAATATAGGCAGGAGATGAGCCAGCTATTAAATAAGAATCAGTTTCTTGGTATGCACCATTAATTAATTTGTAGGCACTAATTCCGCCTTTGTCACCTGCATTGTTAATCGTAAAAATCAGGTCATGATCTTGGACAAAATAAGTTGGTCCACCAACTTTAATGATTTCCTTTGCCTGACCTATTTTAGCTGTAGAATCCGTGATTTCAAGCGGTAATTCGTAAATTCCGGTGGCTGTGTTTTTAGTGTAGCCGCCAATTAATAGCCTCATTTTTTAACCTCCAGTTAAATTTTGTAATATAATTACTCTTAATAAGTATAGCACGAAGTGTTATATTTAAATTTGAGTAGTTAGCTTTATTAAAAGCAGAAAATTTTAGTTAAGAAGGTACCGTTAATGGACGAAAATAAAATTCGTGAACTTTATGCAAAAAATGACGTTGCAGAAGTTTTTACCAATTTAAATTCTTCATCTGATGGTCTAAGTTCACAAGAAGCTGCCAAAAGACTGCAAAAATATGGTCCTAATGAGATTAAAAAATCCCAAGAAGAATCACAATGGAAAGTATTTTTTAAAAACTTTATCAGTATGATGGCAATTTTGTTGTGGATTTCAGGTGCAATTGCAATGTTCAGCGGCACACTTGAGCTGGGAATTGCAATTTGGATGGTGAATATTATCAACGGCTTGTTTAGTTACTGGCAAGAACGTGCGGCTAAACGGGCAACAGATGCGTTAAATAATATGCTGCCGACTTATGTGCAGGTCATTCGTGATGGCAAAAAGGTGCAGATCGATTCTAAGGAATTAGTTCCAGGTGATGTGTTTGTTCTGCAGGCTGGAAATGCCATTCCTGCTGATGCGCGGCTAATCTCGGCTAGTTCAATGCAGGTCGATCAGAGTGCCTTAAATGGTGAGTCAGTGCCAGAATCAAAGACAACGAAGTATGATCCTGGTGAAGGCAGTTATGCCGAAACTAACTTGGTTTATTCTGGGACGACAGTCGGTGCCGGAACAGCACGGGCAATTGCCTTTGCGACGGGGATGAATACCGAGTTCGGTCGGATTGCGCAATTGACGCAAAAGCAGGATGAGGTTGATAGTCCGTTAACGCAGGAACTTAACCGCTTGACTAAGCAATTATCAATTATTGCGGTTTCAATTGGGGTCTTGTTCTTAATTGCCGCGATTTTCTTTGTTAAGTATCCGTTTGCCAAGGCCTTTATCTTTGCGCTAGGGATGATTGTTGCCTTTATCCCAGAAGGGTTATTGCCAACAGTTACCTTGAGTTTGGCGCAAGGTGTTCGCCGAATGGCGAAAAAGCACGCCTTGGTCAAAGAACTAAACTCAGTTGAAACCTTGGGTGAGACGACCGTTATTTGTTCGGATAAGACGGGAACGTTAACGCAGAACCAAATGACAATTCACTACATTTGGACTTTGAAAAATGAATACAAAGTTACGGGTAATGGGTATGTTAACAATGGTCAAGTTGAATTAAACGGTAAGCAATTGTGGTATGAAGAAAATCCGGACTTACACAAGTTAATCCAGATTGCTTCTCTTGATAACGATACCGCGGTGCAGCCAAGCAAGGTTAAGGGCGGCAAGCCGAAGATTTTAGGTACGCCAACTGAAGCTTCATTAATCATTATGGCGCAGAAAGCGGGCTTTGACCGGCAAAAAGTGCTGGTGAAATACCCAAGAATGCGGGAATTACCGTTTGATTCTGATAGAAAACGGATGTCGACTATTCACCGCTGGAACGATCAGCAATATATAATTTTCACTAAAGGTTCCTTTAGTGATGTGATTAAGCAGTGTGACCAAGTTCAAGTTGATGGTCAAGTAAGGTCAATAACCCAAGATGATATTGATCGGGCTAATAAGAATAATGCCCAATATGCCGCTCAAGGATTACGAAGCATGGCGATGGCTTACCGGATTGTTGACCGTGATGATACCGATATTTCTAAGTTGACTATCGCTGACGCTGAAACGCATTTGGTCTTTGTTGGACTGACAACAATGAGTGATCCGCCACGGCCAGAGATTTATAATGCTGTTAAACGGTGCCACGAAGCTAAGATTAAGATTATCATGGTTACTGGTGACTCCAAGTTAACGGCTAAGTCGGTGGCAGTTCAGATTGGACTAACTTCTGATAAGGCGCGCGTTATTTCTGGAACAGAACTTGAAGAAATGAGCGATAACGACTTACGTGAAGCTTTGAAGGGTGAAGTTATTTTTGCCCGGGTTGCTCCTGAACAAAAGTACAAGGTTGTTAAGACTTTGCAAGAAAATGGCGAAATTGTCGCCTCAACTGGTGACGGTGTTAATGATGCGCCAGCTTTGAAGCAAGCTGATATCGGGATTGCAATGGGGATGACCGGTACGGACGTTGCTAAAGACGCCGCTAATATCATCTTGACCGATGACAACTTCGCTTCAATTGTTGCTGCAATTGAAGAAGGGCGTGCCGTTTACAGTAATATTCGGAAGTTCTTAACATATATTTTGACTTCTAATGTTCCTGAAGCCTTTCCGTCAATTTTGTTCCTGTTCTCTGGTGGTCTGATACCATTGCCAATGACAGTTATGCAGATTTTAACGGTTGACTTAGGTACGGATATGCTGCCGGCATTAGGGCTTGGCGGCGAAGCTGTTGACCCAGACGTGATGAAGCAGGCACCAAGAAAGCGTAGTGAACACTTGCTTAACCGCAGCGTTATCCTTCATGCGTTCTTATGGTATGGTCTGATTTCAAGTATTATTTCGATTGGTGCCTACTTCTTTGTCAATGCGCAAAATGGCTGGCCGCAGGCTGCCTTAGCTTCCAGTGGTTCTGTTTATATGCGGGCAACGACAATGGTATTAGGTGCTATTGTCTTTACTCAGGTTGCTAATGTTTTGAACTGTCGGACCAACAAGGTTTCGATTTTCAAGAAAGGCCTGTTCAGCAACCACAACATTTGGTATGGGATTATCTTTGAAATCCTGCTCTTCCTTGTGTTGACAGTAACTCCAGGACTACAACAATTATTCAACACAACGAGATTATTGCCAACAGATTGGTTATTCCTCTTCTGTCTGCCAATTCCGCTGGTATTGATTGATGAATTACGAAAATGGCTCTTTTTCCACAAAAAAGTCAAAGAGTAAAAACAAAAAACCGCTTATATATTAGGTAAGCGGCTTTTTATTATGCTAAAATTAGTCATTAGGGAGCATTAAAAAATGAAATGGATATCTACAATAACGCAAATTGGTCAGCAGGCAATTAAGCCTGAAGATATGATGGTTATTTTATTTGGTGAAAATGTTACTAAAGGCTTAGTAGATGTATCGGTTCTGCAAAAGTTTAGTTCACAGACACCTGCTAGCACGTTTGTTTTTAAAAAAGGTGATACAATCACAATTGATGGTCAAACCTATGTTGCCGCTTTTGTCGGGAGTATGGTTGAAAGTAATATGCGGGTTTTGGGACATGCAACTTTATTTTTTGACCAGAAGAAACTTCAAAATCCGCTAGCCAATGGTATTTATCTTGAATTGGGCACTAAGCAAACGCTGCCGGAATTCAGGGTAGATGATGACATTGTTTATGAACACAGATAATTAGGATGGTTTAATGGAAAATCAACGAAAACATTCGAGGCGCAGTATTTTTGAAAAATGGTTTTTGAATAATCGTTTTAGTATTGTACTGCTTAATATCTTATTGTTCTTCCTTGTGATTTGGTTGTTCAATAAGATTTCTTTTGTTTTAAATCCAGCGCGGTTATTTTTTAGTGCTATTTTGCCGCCGCTTTTGTTGGCAGTGATCCAATTTTACATTATGAATCCGCTGGTAGACACGCTTGAGCGTAAGTTTAAAGTGCCGCGGGTTGTTACAATTGCTGGGCTGTTTATTATAGTAGCCTTACTACTTGTCTGGATTATCAATACGCTTTTGCCGATTGTTCAAACCCAGATTAATTCACTAATTAAGCATTGGCCGCGCATTTGGCGTGAAGCAAGCGTTGCGGTGCAGGATAAGTTAAGCGACCCACAATTTCATAGTGTTAAAAATAATATTAATGATGCGATTAATCGTGCACAAAGCATGTTATTTAAGTCTAGTCAAACGGCAATTAACGCGGCTCTAGACAACATCTCATCAGCAATTAGTATCATTACGATTATTTTTATGACGGTCGTTACTGCGCCGTTCATCTTGTTCTTCATGCTTAAAGACGGACACCAATTGCGGCCATATATTACAGAATTCGCGCCTAAACGCTGGCAAAAAAGTTTTAGTAAATTATTATATGAAATTAATGCTGCCTTAGCTTCATATATTCGTGGTCAGATTACCGTTGCTTTTTGGGTGGGCATTATGTTTGCAATTGGCTACACTATTATTGGGCAGCCGTATGCCATTGCTCTGGCGGTTTTAAGTGGTGTGTTAAACTTGATTCCGTATTTTGGAACGTTTATCGCCTTTATACCTGCTGTAGTGATTGCGGTGATGACTTCGGTACCAATGCTAGTCAAGGTGCTCATTGTGTTTGCGGTTGAGCAGACAATTGAATCACGGGTAATTAGCCCACTTGTATTGGGCAACAAGATGGCAATGCATCCAGTTACCACGATTTTGCTCTTAATCGGTGCCAGTTCTGTTTGGGGCCTTTGGGGCGTGATTTTTGGGATTCCAATCTATGCAATCTTGAAAATTATTATCATGCGCGTGTACAATTATTACCGTAAGGTTTCGCAGGTTTTTGCGGAGGATAAGAATGCTGCTTTAACCACAGAAGCTGCACCTAAGAAAGAAAAAATAACAAAAGAATAGAAGAAGTGTGGTTATAGGCCGCACTTTTTTGTTAAGGAGAAAATAATGACAAACCATGTTGTATTGTATGAACCACTGATGCCAGCTAATACTGGTAATATTGCTCGGACTTGTGCCGGAACGAATACAGTGCTAGATTTGATTGAACCGCTAGGCTTTCAAATTGATGACAAGAAGATGAAGCGTGCCGGACTTGATTATTGGGATAAAGTAGACGTTCGTCGTCATGACGACCTTGAGGCATTTTTGAAAACACTGGGTCCACAGGATGAAATGTACTTAATTTCGAAGTTTTCAGCGAAAAATTATGCCGAAGTTGATTACACCGATGAGGATAAAGATTACTATTTTGTTTTCGGAAAAGAAACAACAGGTTTGCCGGAAACTTTTATGCGTGAATACTATGACCGTAATTTGCGGATTCCAATGTCTGACAACATTCGCTGCTACAATCTCTCAAACTCTGTAGCGATGGTTTTGCTTGAGGCATTGCGCCAACAAGGCTTTCCAAATATGGAAACGGCGCATCATTATGAAAATGACAAGTTAAAGGATGATTATAATCGCCCTGAACGTTATGAAAGAAATTTAGGAGAAGAATAATGGATTTTGTTAAAGAAACACCAGTCATGGTTAAAAATTTTCACTATGACATTAATGAAGAACCAGAAACAAAAGATCAAGTTAATTTTGGCTTGAAAAAAGTTGAAAAACAAAACGATGATGGTACAACTGATGCCGGTCAAGATGGCAGCTACTTTGATGTCACGGTAATTTTTGATGTTGCGCCGGCTCCTGGGGAATTTTCTGTTAGCGGGATGATTAGCCAAATTGTGCAAATCAAGGATTACTTTGGTGACGGCAGCGATCTTGATAAGACTGACTATAAATTACTCAGCCGGCCATTAGTTGAATATATTGAGACCTTAACTTATGAAGTTACGCAAATTACCTTGGATCAACCAGTTAATTTGAACTTCCAAGCTAATTTTTAGCTCCTAATTAGGTGCAATTATGCCTAAGAAAAAGAGAAAGACAACTAAAAAACGTAAGAAGGCGCAGAATACTGGGATAACTTGGGCGGTTATTGGTCTGATTCAACTTATTATTGCTGTTTGGGCATTTGTGAAATTTGGTATCTTGGGCAGACAGATTGCCAACTGTTTTCGTTTGTTTTTTGGCGATTCTTATTTACTGGCAGCGGGGTTGTTCGGCCTGTTTGGTCTGGTAATGCTAATTTATAACAAGCCGATGCACTTTAAGTTTAAGCGCAGTTGCGGCTTGTTTTTGGCAATTTTAGGGGTATTAGTAATTCAGAGCAGTATTTATTTTGAGCATGAGCTGGTTAATAATGCTTTTATGAATGCCTTTTGGCATGAAATGGCTGCTGAATTTGCTCGTGCGGCAGTAACTCTGCCGGTTGGCGGCGGGATTATTGGTGCTATCTGCTATCAATTGTTTTACCAACTGCTTGGCCATATTGGTTTGCGCGTGATCGCAGTTTTGTTGATACCAATTGGCCTGTTAATGTTTTTTGATGTTAAATTTAGAACAATTATTGAAAAGTTTCAGTCCTTTAGTCAGCTGTTTATTGTCAAAAATCAGGCAGCAGGAACCAAAATCAAAGATAAATATGAAGTTCTGCGCGAGAAACAATTACAGAAAATAGCGGAGCAGCAGGCACGTGATCTGAATGATCCGTTAAATTCGACATCGCCGATTTTTCCTAATGTTAATGATTTTGCGGTTAAAAAAGATGCTGCTGAAGAAGAGACAACTTCACAAGAAAATCTTCCTGAAACAGAAGCAGAGTTTGAAGCGCCAGTTGAGGATGAGCAGAATGACGAGCCGCAAATTCAAATTGCTAGTCAAGAAGAGCCTAAATCAAGTGAGCCGGAAGCAGAGTTTGACCAACAGGCAGAACCAGAAGATGACGAAAAAGAAGAAGAAACGGCGTTGCCAAAGTCACATTCTTTTGCCGATCAGGATAAGAAAATGCTGCAGGAATTGGCAGATGTGGATCACGGCGAACTAGAAACCAAGCAGAAACAAGAACCTAATCCTAAATATCGGAAGCCGCCGCTTTCGCTGCTTGATACAGTTAAGAATGCGGATCAGAGTTCGGATAAAACATTAATCCGGCAGAATACTCAAACCTTGCAGACAACTTTTAAGAGTTTTGGCGTTAATGTCATTATTAAGAAGGCAATTTTGGGGCCAACGATTACTCGGTATGAAGTTCAGCCTGCAGTTGGGGTTAAAGTCAGCCGCATTGTCAATTTGGCTGATGACTTGGCCTTAGCGCTAGCTGCTAAAGATATTAGAATTGAAGCGCCAATTCCCGGTAAGCCATTTATTGGGATTGAGGTGCCTAACCGAACAACGTCTGTTGTTGCGTTTAAGGATGTAATGCAGAACCAAGATGCCAAGGCGCAACAGGAACCAATGGTCGTGCCTCTTGGTAAAGATGTTACGGGTCAGACAATTTCGGCTAATTTGGCTAAGATGCCGCACTTGTTGATTGCTGGTTCGACTGGTTCTGGGAAGTCCGTGGCAATTAACACGATCCTAACCAGTATTTTGATGAAGGCAATGCCGGACCAAGTTAAATTGATTTTAATTGACCCGAAGATGGTTGAATTATCCGTTTATAATGGGGTTCCGCATTTGCTGATTCCAGTTGTAACGGATGCTAAACTAGCCGCTAACGCGTTAAGCAAGGCCGTTAAAGAAATGGAGCGGCGTTATAAATTATTTGCGGCTAGTGGTGCGCGCAACATGGCAGAATTTAACGAAAAGGTTCGGCTGAACAATCAAGATAAAACTAAGCCGGCAATGAAGCCGCTACCTTATATTTTGGTTGTCGTTGATGAATTGAGTGACCTAATGATGGTTGGCGGCCATGATGTCGAAGGTGCAATTGTCCGCTTAGGGCAAATGGCGCGTGCTGCCGGAATCCACATGATTTTGGCAACGCAAAGACCGAGTGTTGACGTAATTACCGGTCTGATTAAGGCGAATGTGCCGTCGCGGATTTCTTTTGCCGTATCTAGTGGTGTCGATTCGCGCACAATTCTGGACCAAACGGGAGCGGAAAAATTATTGGGTCGCGGCGACATGCTGTATATGCCAGTTGGTGCTTCAAAGCCGGAACGAATTCAAGGAGCTTATGTTGCTTCTAGTGAAGTGGAACGAGTTATCTCCTGGGTTAAGGACCAGCAGAAGCCAGTATATGATGAAGAAATGATTCCGCAAAAGAGTAGTGATAATGCGACAGATGACGATGAACCGGAAGATGAATTTTATTCTCAGGCAGTTGATCTGGTTAGACGTCAGCAGACAGCCAGTGTGTCAATGTTGCAACGCCGTTTTAGAATTGGTTATAATCGAGCTGCTAGAATTGTGGATGACATGGAAGCTAAAGGTGTTGTTGGGCCTTCTGAAGGTTCCAAGCCGCGGCAGGTTTTGTTGCCGCCAGAAGATACATCTGAGAAGTAATTTTTAAGAAAGTTTAGCATGTGGCAATTTTAGCTAATTTTACGGTTGAATAATGTTAAAATTAACTCGAACATTGTGATTGTAAAAGTGTAGAATTGGACAAGTAATTGTTATATAATTTGTAATGCTGTACAAATTAATGGCTCAGAATTGGGCAGAAAAGGAATGTTAGAATGCAGCGAGCAATTGTGTTTGGCGCTACTGGTGGAATTGGACAAGCTATTTGTGCGGATTTGGCACAAGATGGCTGGTCGCTTTATATTCATTGCAGTCAAAATTGGCAAGCGGCTTGCGAGTTAAGCGAAAACTTGACTAAGCAGTATCCCCAGCAAGATTTTATTCCAATTAAACTTAGTTTTTTGGTTGATGACCGGGAGTTACAAACTTTTGTAAAAGGATTACTGCCAATTAATGCGGTTGTTTTTGCCCAAGGCATTACCGATTATAACTTTGTCAGTGGGCAAGACTTACATAAGATTGACCAAATTATGCGTGTAAATCTAACAGTGCCAATTAAGTTGACTAGCTTGCTTGAGCCGCTTTTGATTAAAAATGATTTTAGCCGTATTGTCTATATCGGCTCGGTTTATGGCGGTCAAGGCAGTGCAATGGAGTCTGTTTACAGCAGTTCAAAGGCTGGCTTAACACGCTTTGCTCAAAGCTACGCGCGTGAAGTGGCATCAGCTAATTTGACAGTTAATGTAATTGCTCCCGGCGCGGTTAATACACCGATGAATGCAATGTTTGCACCGGAAACAATGGAGGAAGTCAAAGGTGAAATTCCTGCTGGCAGACTAGCTGAAGGCAGTGATATTTCATTTTGGGTCAAGACTTTACTCAGTCTTCGTTCTGGCTATTTAACAGGTCAGACGATTTATGTCAGCGGTGGCTGGCTGTTATAAGTGTGAAAAAAAGTAGTAGTATATGTTATACTCTAGTTGTTAGTGGAGAATTTTTAAAGAGGTAACTATGGCAGATATCGGAGATAAATTACGCAGTGCCAGAGAGGCAAAGGGACTTTCAATTGCAGATATTGAAAAAGCAACCAAAATTCAAGGTAGATATCTGACGGCAATTGAACAGAATGATTTTGATAAACTCCCTGGTGATTTTTATGTGCGGGCCTTTATTAGACAATATGCACAGATTGTCGGCTTGGATGGTAAACAGTTATTAAGCGAATACCATCAAGAAGTTCCTGCAGCCCAACCAGACGAATACGTTGAAGATTCGATTGATAATAAGAGCGAAGAAGTTCGTAAGACAACCAGCAACAAAAAGAAATTGTGGAAGAATTATTTGCCACGGATTATTGTTGGTCTGGGAGTAATTGTTGTGATTTTGGTTTGTTATGTGGTGTACGCCCATTTTTCAGCAAGTCATAATCAAACTACTAACCCAGATAATGGGGTTTCGATTTCTTCAGAAAATACCAATAAAGCTAAGAAAAAGAAGCCAGTTGCAGTTAATCCAGTCAAGATTAAGGAATTAGCTGCCAACCAATTCCAAGTTACTGGCTTGAAGAATAATCGTAATTTAGTTGTGCGTGCTGGTGACCAAAGTATTACAGTCACGATTTCTGTTAATGGTGTTAGACAAGCATCTCAAACTTTAGCAGCTGGACAAAAGCAAACAATTGCCATTCCTACTGATGCCCAAAATGTTGGCGTTACGCTGAGCAATGCGTCAGGAACTAAGGTAACTGTTGGCGGTAAGAAAGTACCATATGATGCCCAAAATGGCAGTTTGAGTTTGACCTTATTGATTGGCGAACAACGTAGTCAAACTACAAGTCAATCAAATTCAACTCAAAGTAACCGGACAAGTACCAATAGCGGTACAACTGGTTCAAGTTCTAATTCTAGTCAATCTACTAATAGTTCAAACAATCAGACTACACATAGTACGACTACTAATAATACTGCAGAGCATAATCAAACTACCCAAAATAATGGTCAGAGCAATAACCAGACTAATACCACTAATAATGGCAGTCAGTCTGATAGTTCAACTCACTCTTCAACCACTAACAATGGCAGATAATTATCGAATATAGGAGAAGTAGTAGAGAATGAATTTACCCAATAAATTAACTGTTTTTAGAATATTTTTAATCCCAGTCTTCGTGTTAATCGTCATGTTTGGCGGTGATGCAAGTGTCCAAGTTGCTGGCAGTACAGTCTATTGGCGGTTAGTAATCGCCGCAGTTGTGTTTGCTGTAGCTTCTGCAACTGATTGGTTTGATGGTCACATTGCCCGTTCGCGTAATATGGTAACCAACTTTGGTAAGTTTGCCGATCCGTTAGCCGACAAAATGTTAACAATGACCGCCTTTATTATGCTGGTTGAATTAAAATTAGCACCAGCTTGGGTGGTAGTTATTATTGTTTGTCGTGAGCTTGCAGTTACTGGTTTACGGTTGATTTTGGCAGAAAACAAGGGTCAGGTAATGGCTGCGGCAATGCCTGGTAAGATCAAAACAACTTGCCAAATGCTGTCAGTTATTTTCTTACTGATTGGTGATTTTTACCACATTGGAACGATTCTGCTCTACTTGGCATTAATCTTTACAATCTATTCAGGTTGGGATTACTTCCATAGTTCATGGGGCGTTTTTAAGGGCTCAATGTAATTATAAATAAATTTAAAAGACGCTGACTTGGTTAGCGTCTTTTTGTATACTTTTAAAATCGCCTAAGGATGCAACATTTTTGCTTAATTAATTCTTACTTGTTAGCATTAAATTAATAGAATTGGTAAAAATGGCAACTTTTTTCGCAAAAAAAGATAATTTTGGCGTATTTAATAATGCGGGATAAAAGAATAAACATTTGTTCGGTTTTCCTTGCAAATAAACAAGAAATCAAAGTATAATTAATGGGTATTAATTAGAGGAGGAAAATCGCTTGGCCAAAGACGAAAAACAAAAAGCACTGGAAAGTGCATTGAAAAAAATTGAAAAGAATTTTGGTAAAGGCGCCGTAATGCGGATGGGCGACAAGGCTGATACTGAAATTTCGACGGTTCCGTCCGGTTCGCTGGCACTTGATGCGGCTTTAGGTGTTGGCGGTTACCCACGAGGAAGAATTATTGAAATTTATGGACCTGAATCTTCTGGTAAGACGACGGTTGCTTTGCATGCTGTTGCCGAAGTGCAAAAACGCGGCGGCACGGCTGCTTATATTGATGCTGAAAACGCAATGGACCCAGCTTACGCCCAAGCTTTAGGTGTTGACGTTGACGCGCTTATTTTGTCACAGCCAAATACTGGTGAAGAAGGCTTGCAGATTGCGGATACTTTAATTGCTAGTGGGGCAATTGATATTTTAATTGTCGATTCTGTTGCTGCATTGGTACCACAAGCTGAAATTGATGGTGACATTGGGGACAGTCACGTGGGCTTGCAGGCACGATTAATGAGTCAGGCATTGCGAAAGCTTTCCGGTAATATTAATAAGACCAAGACCATTGCGATTTTTATTAATCAAATTCGGGAAAAAGTTGGTATTATGTTCGGTAATCCTGAAACTACACCTGGTGGTCGCGCCTTGAAGTTTTATTCAACCATTCGTTTGGAAATTAGACGAGCTGAAAAGATTAAACAGACTGGCGGCGATATTACTGGTAACCGGGTAAAAATTAAGGTGGTTAAGAATAAGGTTGCGCCGCCATTTAAAGTTGCTGAAGTCGACATGATGTATGGTCAAGGGATTTCTCAAAGTGGGGAATTACTTGATATGGCAGCTGATAAGGATATTATCGCTAAGGCGGGTTCGTGGTATTCATACAATAATGAGCGGATCGGCCAAGGTCGCGAAAATGCCAAAAAATATCTTGAAGAACACCAAGATATTTATGATGATATTCAACATCAGGTTCGAGAAGCTTATGGTATTGATGAAAAATCAATCGCTGATCGTGAGGATCCAGAAAAAGTTAAGGCTAACAAGCCGAAAGATGAAACTGCAACTAAGGATTCTTCCCAAAAAGAAGCCGATAACAAAAGCGAATAGAGTTGAAGAAATTGACCTTGACCTCGGAATTTGAGGCAAGGTTTTTTTCTTGTTCATTGACATGTGTGCCGTGGTTCTTTATCATTAATATTGTGTGAATAATCTAAAAAATAAAAAAGGCGATAGTAATCATGACAAATATAATTTTGATTCCCGTCGCGGTTGCTATTATTTCAATTATAATTGGGTTAGGAATTGGTTACGCAATTCGTAAGAACATTTGGGAGAAAAATGCCCAAAATGCGCAAAATGATGCCGACCATATTTTAACCGATGCAAAAGCACAGGTTGCTGCTGCAAGGACTGAAGTTAATGCCCAAAAGCAAGCAACAGAAGCCTTAAAGCAGAGTGCTGAAAACTCTAAAAAAGAGAAAATTCTCGAAGCTCAAGAAAAAATTCAGGATTATCGGCAAAAAGTAGAAGACGAATTAAATGTTAAGCGTGATGAGATTGCGCGTGACAATAATCGTTTGAAACAACGAGAAGATACCCTCGATCACCGAAATTCTTTACTTAAAGAGCAAGAGGATGGACTCAATCAAAAAAAGGATCAATTACAGAAGCAGCAGGAAGAACTTGATATTAAAGTTAAGGCTGCTGCTGAATTAGTCGATCAAAGACAACAGAAATTGTATGAAGTCGCGCACCTAGACAAGCAGCAGGCTAAGAAGTTGGTTTTGGACCAATTAGCCGATCAGCTAGTCAAGGAGCGGGCAACAATGATTAAGACCAGTAATGAAGAGGTGGCTGCTAAAGCTGACCATTATGCTCGTCAAATAATCATTGATGCGATTCAGAGTAGTTCGGCGGATACAGTTGCCGAGACTACTGTATCTGTGGTTGATTTGCCTAATGAGGAGATGAAGGGACGAATTATCGGACGTGAAGGTCGGAATATTCGTTCATTTGAAGCGCTAACAGGAATTGATTTAATTATTGATGATACACCAAAGGTTGTTACTCTTAGTGGGTTTGACGCGATTAGACGTGAGATTGCTAAACGGGCAATGGAACGGCTGGTTAAAGACGGTCGGATTCACCCTGCTCGCATTGAGGAAACAGTCGACAAGGCGCGTAAAGAAGTCAATGATGATATTTATGAGGCTGGTGAAAGCGCATTAATGGAACTTGGGATTCACAGAATGAATCCTGAATTGGTTAAGACGCTCGGACGCTTGAAGTATCGTACTTCATACGGACAAAATGTACTGGGTCACTCAATTGAGGTAGCTAAGCTTGCCGGCACAATGGCAGCAGAATTGGGATTAAATGAAAAATTAGCGGTACGCGCGGGATTATTACACGATATTGGAAAAGCCATCGATCATGATATTGAAGGTTCACACGTTGAAATTGGTGTGGAATTAGCACGGAAGTATCATGAATCAGATGTTGTTGTTAACGCAATTGCAGCCCACCACGGGGATGTGCCGAAGTTGTCGTTTATTGCTGAACTAGTTGTTGCAGCAGATACGCTTTCTTCGGCAAGACCAGGTGCTAGAAGCGAAAGTTTGGAGAACTATATTAGACGGTTGACCGAACTTGAGCAGATTGCTAAGCGGTACGATGGAGTCAAGCAGGCTTATGCCATTCAGGCTGGACGTGAAGTTCGGGTTATGGTAGAGCCAGAGAAGATTTCAGATGATCGAATTACCGTTTTGGCACGTGATATTCGGAATCAAGTTGAAAAAGAACTTGATTACCCTGGTAATATTAAAATTACTGTGATCCGTGAAAAACGGGTTGTAGCAGTTGCAAAATAAAGTTAAAAGCTAGGTTTGTAAGAACCTAGCTTTTTTCGTTGAATAGCCTAATTTGTGCATTTTTGCCCAAGCCTGTATAATTAAAAGCAACTAAATTATGAAAGTAGCCAAATTATGTTTAAAATTATTGTTGAATTATTCTTTTTGGTAATCATTCAGGCAGCCATTACGCCGTTCATCAGAAGATTGGCCTTTGTGCTTGGTGCGGTTGATAATCCTAATGCCAGACGCGTAAATAAGACTCCAATGCCAACTTTAGGCGGGCTCGGGATTTTTGTAACCTTTAATATTGGGGTTTTCGTGCTATTGCGGGAACAATTTCCCACTCATGAGTCATTCAGCATTTTGCTGGCATCAAGTGTGGTTGTATTGACTGGGATGATTGATGATATTTTAGAATTAAAACCCCGGCAAAAAATGTTTGGTATTTTTGTTGGCGCACTAGTAATTTACTTTTTGGGCGGCATTAAGATGAATGTCCTTAACGTTCCGTTTATCAATAAGCAAATTAATTTGGGCTGGTGGAGCCTGCCGATTACTATTTTTTGGATTTTGGCTTTGACTAATGCCGTCAATTTGATTGATGGCTTAGATGGTCTAGCTGATGGGGTTTCAATGATCTCCTTGTTCACAATGGGAATTGTTGGCTATTTTTTCTTGCATACACGACAATTGTATATTCCAATTGCGTGCTTTATGCTTGCGGCGTGTTTATTAGGCTTTTTACCGTATAATTTTTATCCGGCAAAAATGTTCTTGGGTGATACAGGCGCGCTGTACATTGGCTTCATGATTGCAGTTTTGTCACTTAAAGGATTAAAAAATGTCACCTTTATTTCTTTGCTGGTGCCAATTATTATTTTAGGAGTGCCAATTACTGACACAATTTATGCAATGATCCGGCGCAAATTAAATAAGCGGCCAGTTTCTCAGGCTGATAAGCACCATTTGCACCACCAGTTAATGCGGATGGGGCTGACGCACAGGCAAACAGTGTTAACAATTTATGCTTTGTCGCTGATTTTTTCCTTTATTTCGCTGCTGTTTCTTCTGTCACCGAGTTGGGGAACGTGGCTGCTAATTATTGGCCTACTGCTTGCCCTAGAATTGTTTGTGGAATCAATTGGGCTATTGGGTGAGAAGTATAAACCGTTCTTGCATTTGACGCAAAAGATAATTAGTGCACGCAGTACTAAGGATCCAACAGTCGAGGTTTGGCATCTGGGACAGGATAAGCCGGAACAATTAAAACATCAAAACGACAAAAAAGACTAGAATTGAATCTAGTCTTTTTTATTTTTCATGATAATTATGTGCATTAATTAGTAGTTCGTTGTAACGTTTTTCGCCATTACTAAAGGTTACTTTGCCAGCAAGCAAATTAGTTAATGCTTTTTCTAAGTCAGCTTGGTCGTGTTCATCGATAAAAAGATGAATGGCAATGTCAACACCATAGTCGATTTTAGCAACATAAACCTCTTTTTGTTTCAAAAAATGGTCTACTTCATCAAAACGGTTGTAGGTAACATGAAAAATCACTTCTTGCTGGCGAACGCGTTTCACAACCCCGATTGCTTGGGCACCTTCACTGACACTGTTGGAATAAGCTCTGATTAAGCCGCCGGCGCCAAGCTTGATACCACCAAAATAACGGGTGACAACAACGGTGACGTTTTTTAAGTTCATTAGCTGCAGCGCCTTTAATTCAGGCACTCCGGCAGTTCCAGACGGCTCGCCATTGTCGCTGGCTTTGACGTGGTCATCATTTAGACCGATTGTGTAAGCAAAGGTATTGTGGGTGGCATCATGGTATTTTTTGCTGGTTGCTGCAATGAATTCTTCGGCTTCATCAATAGACGTAGTTCTTGCCAAACTGGCAATAAAACGGCTTTTTTTGATAATAATTTCATGGTCGCCGTTTTCTTTAATTGTTAAATAATTTTCGTTAGTCAAAAAATTTTACCTTCTTTTTGCGTAATTATTAATGGAGGCAGCGAAATGGAAGATTTAACGAACCTCGCGGGTCGCCAATGGGTTGGCGGTCAAGAGGATTTTAGCACAAATACAGCATTGACGAAAATTGCGGCAATCACAGCTGGTCGGTGTAATCGCTGCGGGGCAAAGGTCAAGGCGCGATTGCCCAACGGTAAAAAATACTGCCGTGCGTGCTTAAATATTGGGCGAATTGTTGAAGGCGATTATTTGTGGCGTAACCAGATGAAAGTGGATTTTCCTGTTTCCCAAGACGGCGGCTTAACTTGGACTGGCGAGTTGACTAGTCTGCAGGCACAAATTTCACAGCAGTTAGTTAGTAATTTTAATAGGCGTCAAAGCACCTTAGTTCACGCTGTAACAGGTGCGGGCAAGACGGAAATGTTATTTGCACTGCTGGCTGAATGTTTGAAGTTGGGTCAGCGGGCGTGTATTGCTACGCCGCGGATTGATGTTGTAACTGAGTTGTATCCCAGATTGCAGGCGGCATTTGCCCAAGTCGAAATCGGTGTGTACCATGGCCGCAAGTATCAAGAACCGGGACTAGAGCAGTTGACGATTTGTACGACGCACCAATTGCTAAAATTTTATCAAGCCTTCGATTTGTTAGTGATTGATGAAGTTGATTCCTTTCCTTATGCTGGTAATGACCAGCTTCATTTTGGTGCGCAAAAGGCGGTAAAAGAAAGTGGCGTGCGGGTTTATTTGACCGCAACGCCAACTGCAGATTTATTAACACAAGTAAAGTTAGGACAGCTGCAAATTTTAAAATTAAACCAGCGTTTTCACGGTGGAAAACTTCCAGTCCCAAAAGAAAAATTGTTTTTGCGGTCATTTTTAAATCGGGGTAAGCTGCATCCTAAATTGTTGGCAGCGATTTTGGCAGCAATTGAAGAAGGACATCCTTTGCTATTATTTGTTCCCAGAATTGAGCAAATTTCCTTGTATCTAGCGGCAATTAGGCGGGAAACAGAGTTAGCTGATGTTGCAGTGGCGGGGGTTTATGCTGCCGATAAAAAACGGCTAGAAAAGGTAGAGCAATTTCGCCAGCAGCAACTGCAGATTTTGGTAACTACAACGATTTTGGAGCGCGGGGTAACATTTAAACATGTTTGGGTAATTATTCTTGCCGCAGATGACCAAATTTACACTCCAGCTAGTCTTGTGCAAATAGATGGTCGTGTTGGGCGAGCGCAAGATGATACTGATGGCTTAGTGCTATTTTGTTATCACAAATATACGGCAAGTTTGCGCAGTGCAATGAAACAGATTAAGGAAATGAATCGATGAACAGCTGCTTATTATGCGGACAACAATTTGCCCCAGCTGTATCTTTACGGCAGTTTTTTTCATGGCGAAAAGTGCACGTGCAGCGCATCTGCATACAGTGCCGCGCTAAATTTCAAGCTTTAACAGATCACAGGTGCCAGGTTTGTACTGGTGAATTAGCGCAAAATGACGTATGCCTAAATTGCCGTACTTGGCGAAAAATTTATGGCTCCAGCTTGCTGCACCACCATGCTGCTTTACGCTATAACGGTGCTGCTCATGACCTGATGGTTAATTATAAGCGCTATGGCGATTATGTTTTAAGAGCTGTACTTCAGGAATTGTGCTATCAAGAACTAAGGCAAATTAAAGCAGATTATTATGTTCCGATTCCGACTTCTGCCGCACATCTTGCAAAGCGCCAGTTTGATACAATTAGCGCTATTTATGATGATATAGTTCCATTAACGCCAGCTTTACTTAAAGTTAGTGATTGTGGTGCTCAAGGGTCCAAAAATCGAACAGAGCGTTTAAGAAGCGAGCAAACTTTTGGAGTTAACCATGATTTGGCATTTGATTTTAAGCAGCGCAAAATTTTACTTTTGGATGATATTTATACTACCGGGAGAACCTTGTATCATGCGCGGGATGCACTGTCGGCTGTTTTTCCGGCAGCTAGGATTGAAAGTTTTTCAATTTACCGGTAGGTTATTTCTTGTTTAGCGCTTTCAAGTTTTGTTATAATATAAATAACGAAAGGCTGCTAAGCAGCTCGAAAGGAGAATCTCATTATGTTAAAGTATAATGTTCGTGGTGAAAATATCGAGGTAACTGACGCTTTAAGAAGTTACGTGGAAAAGCGGCTAAAGAAATTAGAAAAATATTTTGAATTAAATCAAGACATGGTCGCTCATGTTAATCTAAAAGTTTATCGCGACCATACGGCTAAAGTTGAAGTTACTATTCCACTGCCATACTTAGTATTGAGAGCTGAAGATACAACCGATGATATGTATCGCAGTATCGACTTTGTTTCCGAAAAATTGGAGCGGCAAATTAGAAAATACAAGACACGGGTAAACCGTAAAGGCCGTGAAAAGGGAATTAATGATTTCTTTGTCGAAACTCCAGAGGAAGAGCAGAAAGAAAAGCCTGTCAGCGAGTTTGATATTGTCCGTAATAAGCAAATTGGCTTAAAACCAATGAGTCCTGAAGAAGCAATTTTGCAAATGAACATGTTGGAACATGACTTCTTTGTCTTTCAGGATGCCGAAACTAACGGTACAAGTGTTGTTTACCGCAGAAATGATGGCCGATATGGCTTAATTGAAACTAAATAAAAATAATAATTTGTTGGCGAGGGCCCCACATTTAATGTGAGGTCTTTGTTTTGTTTATTTTTCATTTTGCGTTAATCATGGTAAAATTATCATGTGTTTTTATACTTAAGTACAATTTAAGGATCGATTTAATGGTAAACATTTTAAAGAAACTATATAACAATGATAAACGAGAACTAAAAAAGTTCGAAAAGATAGCAAGCCAAGTTGAAAGTCACGCCGATGAATACGACAAACTTTCTGATGAGCAATTAAAGGCTAAGACGCCAGAATTTCAAGAACGGCTGAAGAAGGGCGAAGACCTAGATGCAATTTTGCCAGAAGCCTTTGCAGTTGCCAGAGAAGGTGCTAAGAGAGTTTTGGGCTTATATCCATTCCACGTTCAAATTTTGGGTGGGATTGCCTTACATTTTGGTAATATTTCCGAGATGATGACTGGTGAAGGTAAGACTTTAACTGCCACCATGCCAGTTTACTTGAATGCCTTGACTGGTAAGGGAGTTCACGTAGTTACGGTTAACGAATACTTGTCAAGCCGTGACGAAGAAGAAATGGGTCAATTATACAAGTGGTTGGGTTTGACAGTAGGCTTGAATCTGAACTCAATGGCGCCAGATGAAAAGCGGGCTGCTTATAATTGTGATGTTACTTATTCAACTAACTCTGAATTAGGCTTTGATTACTTGCGTGACAACATGGTTGTTTACAAGGAACAGATGGTTCAAAGACCGCTTAATTACGCAATTATTGATGAGGTCGACTCAATTTTAATTGATGAAGCCAGAACACCGCTGATTATTTCCGGCGAAGCTGAACAAGCTAATGGTGATTACATTCGTGCCGACAGGTTTGTTAAGACGCTTCAAGAAGATAAAAGTGATGACGACGCTGATGATGACAAAGATTACGGCGATTACAAGATTGATTGGCCAACCAAGACAATTTCACTGACACGGACAGGAATTGAAAAGGCTTGTGAGCATTTCGGCTTGAAGAACTTGTATGATGTCGAAAACCAAAAATTGGTTCACCATCTTGACCAAGCATTACGGGCTAACTACATCATGCTCAAGGATATTGACTATGTTGTTCAAGAAGGCGAAGTTTTGATCGTTGACTCATTTACTGGTCGGGTAATGCAAGGTCGGCGTTATTCTGATGGTCTGCACCAAGCAATCGAAGCCAAGGAAGGTGTTAAGATTCAAGAAGAATCAAAGACACAGGCAACGATTACTTACCAGAACTTTTTCAGAATGTACAAAAAACTGTCAGGAATGACTGGTACTGCTAAGACCGAAGAAGAAGAATTCCGTGAAATTTACAACATGCAGGTAATCACGATTCCAACCAACCGGCCAATTGCCAGAATTGATAAGTCAGATATTTTGTATCCAACTTTAGATTCAAAATTCAGCGCCGTTGTTACTGATATTCAACAGCGTCATGAAAAGGGTCAGCCTGTTTTGGTTGGTACGGTAGCTGTTGAAAGTTCGGAACGGTTGAGTAATCTTCTGAATCGCGCTGGTATTCCGCATGCAGTGTTGAATGCGAAAAACCACGCTAAAGAAGCTCAAATTATCATGAATGCTGGTCAACGTGGTGCCGTAACCATTGCGACGAACATGGCCGGTCGTGGTACTGATATTAAATTAGGGCCTGGCGTTAAAGAATTAGGTGGTCTGGCTGTTATCGGAACTGAACGGCATGAATCACGAAGAATTGATAACCAGCTTCGTGGTCGTTCAGGCCGTCAAGGTGATCCTGGTGTAACGAGATTTTACCTATCACTTGAAGATGACTTAATGAAGCGCTTTGGTGGCGACCGAGTTAAGGACTTTTTGGACCGCTTGTCAGATAATGATGACGAGAAGGTAATTGAAAGCCGTCTGATTACACGGCAAGTTGAGTCTGCGCAAAAGCGGGTTGAAGGTAACAACTACGATACGCGTAAGCAAACTCTGCAATATGATGACGTCATGCGGATTCAGCGTGAAATTATTTACGGTGAACGGATGCAGGTAATTGGTGAAGAAAAATCCCTGAAGGATGTTTTGGTGCCAATGATTAAGCGGACAATTAACAGTCAAGTTGATATGTTCACGCAGGGTGACCGTAAGAAGTGGCGTCTGGATTCATTACGTGACTTTATCGTTTCTAGCATCACCAGTGAAGAAGCGGCTGATAAGTTTAACTTTAAGACTGTGACAGTGCCGGAATTGAAGCAAAAACTCTATGATATTGTTGAAGCCAACTTTGAAGAAAAGGAACAGGCTTTAGCTGATCCATCAGAAATGCTTGAATTTGAAAAGGTTGTTATTCTGCGAGTGGTTGATGACCGCTGGACTGACCACATTGATGCCATGGATCAATTACGGCAATCAATTAGTTTGCGTGGTTATGGTCAACTTAATCCGTTAGTTGAATATCAAGATTCAGGTTACAACATGTTTGAAGAAATGATTTCAAATATTGAATTTGACGTAACTCGGTTGTTCCTGAAAGCTGAAATTAGACAAAATCTTAGCCGGTAATAACGGGTTTAAGGGAAAGCAAGAGTGCTTTCTCTTTTTTGCTGGTAAACAAAAGAAAAGGACTAGACAATGGAAATTAGCGAAATTCAAAGTGCGCTAGACGAATTAAAAAAGCGGCTAGATCACTTTAGGGGGTCTCTTTGACCTTGAATCAATTGATGAAAGTATTGCCGTAAATGAAAGCAAGATGCAGGAGCCGGGTTTTTGGGATAATCAAGAAAAGGCCCAGCAATTAATTGCTGAGAATAATCTGCTCAAGGAAAAACGTGACTCCTTTATTCATTTGCAAGAAAATTACCAAAATGAAGTAACTGCTCTGGAATTATTGCGGCTTGAGCCCGATCAGGATTTGCAAGAAGAAGTTGAAACTGACTTAGTTAAACTGCAGGATGAGTTTCATGATTATGAAATGGATCTGCTCTTATCGGGTAAATATGACAATCACAATGCTTTACTGGAAATTCATCCGGGTGCGGGTGGTACGGAAGCAATGGATTGGGCGGCAATGCTGCTTAGAATGTATCAGCGGTATGCTGATACACGTGATTTTAAATTTGAAATCAATAATTATGAACCAGGTGAAGAAGCTGGTGTCAAAAGCGTCAGTGTTCGAATAACAGGGAAGAATGCCTACGGGCTATTGAAGTCTGAAAATGGTGTTCATCGCTTAGTGCGGATTTCCCCGTTTGACTCTGCTAAGCGCCGGCATACGTCGTTTGCTTCAGTTGAAGTTATTCCTGAAATTGATGACAGTATCAAAATCGACATTAATCCTAAAGATTTGCGAATTGATGTTTACCGTTCAAGTGGTGCTGGTGGTCAGCACATCAATAAGACTTCTAGTGCGGTCCGGATTACCCACCTGCCTACGGGCTTTGTGACAACTTCACAGGCACAGCGTTCACAGCTGCAAAACCGCGAAACGGCAATGAACGAATTACGTGCCAAGCTTTTTCACCTAGAAGAAGAAAAGAAGCGTCAGCACAAGCAGGAGCTTAAGGGCGACCAAAAAGAAATTGGTTGGGGCTCACAAATTCGTTCTTACGTTTTTCATCCTTATAATTTAGTTAAGGATTTGCGTACTGGCTATGAAACTGCCGATACTAGTGGTGTAATGGATGGAAAGCTGCAGCCATTTGTCTATGCATATTTGCAGTGGCTGCTTAGTCAAGACAATCCAGAATAGGTGAAAAAATGAGTTTTTGGGGAATAGTTGGTTTAGTATTAGGTGCAGCAATCATCCTGATTCTGCTATTTGCATTCTTTCATATTTTATTTATGCTCCTGCCAGCAATTATTGTAATTGCTTTGATTATTTGGCTGATTAATCATTTTACTAAAAACGATGATAATGAAAATAAGCCAAGTGGCACTAGCAGTAATTGGACAGGCTGGCGTGATAATCAGAACCAGACTAAACGAAAAAAAGCGCGCAATGTCAAGACCAAGGATGTTGATAAATAAACTATCGAGGCAGTTAAAATGGTAAATGCTGTTAAATTAGAAAAGTTAATTCGAGATAACAAGATTATTCATGTTGCTCATGGTAAGCAGTATGTTGCGAATACAGAAATTACTGTGTCGGATATTTACCGGCCAGGGTTAGAGTTAACAGGTTATTTTGACTTTTATCCTAAGCAGCGAATTCAGCTGTTAGGGCGAACAGAGATTTCTTATTCAGCAAGGCTGGATCATGAGAGCCTTGTGCGAGTTTTTAATAAAATGTGTACACCGCAAACGCCCTGCTTTTTCATTTCGCGGTCGCTGCGAATTCCGCGAGAACTTGTTGAAGCTGCTGATAAGGCACAAATTCCCATCTTAACGTCGCCGGAATCAACGACATACGTTTCGAGTATTTTGACTGAATATCTGCGTGAGCGGTTAGCTGTGCGTGATACAATTCATGGCGTTTTGGTTGAAGTTAAGGGCTTAGGTGTATTATTGACCGGCGATTCTGGCGTTGGTAAGTCAGAAACTGCCTTAGGTTTAATTCATCGCGGGCACCGGCTAATTGCTGATGACCGGGTTGATGTTTACCAAAAAGACGTTGAAACCGTAGTGGGCGAGGCACCAAAGATTTTGAAGCATTTAATGGAAATCCGCGGTATCGGTATTATTGACGTTATGGATCTGTTCGGTGTCGGCGCGGTAAAACGGCGTGCCAGCATTAGCTTGGTAATTAAGCTGGTTAATTGGGACAATAACGAGAATTATGATCGTCTTGGCTTTGAGGAGAGCAAGCGCGAGATTTGTAATGTCGAAATCCCCCAAATTACCATTCCAGTTAAAGTTGGCCGGAACATGGAAGATATTATTGAAATTGCAACCATGAATTTCCGTGCTAAAAAGTGGGGTTATGATGCCACGCAAACTTTTGATAATAATTTAACAGCCCTAATTGCCGAGAATTCCCAAAAAAATATGTCAGGAGATAAAGATAAATGACATTAGCAATTAATCCAGTTGCCCTTCAATTGGGTGGGATTAGTATTAAGTGGTATGGCGTTATCATGGCAGTTGCAATTGTGCTTGCAGCTTCAATGGCGATAATTGAAGGCAAGCGTCGGCAAATTGCAAGTGATGACTTTATTGACCTGCTGCTATGGGGCGTACCGCTGGGGTATGTTGGTGCCCGCATTTACTATGTGATTTTTGAATGGGGCTATTATTCGCAGCATCCGGATCAGATTATTGCCATTTGGAACGGCGGGATTGCCATCTATGGTGGCTTAATTGCTGGGGCAGTTGTTCTGTTGATTTTTTGCCATAAGCGAAATTTGCCACCATTTTTGATGCTTGACGTAATTACTCCGGGAGTTCTTGCAGCTCAAATATTGGGTCGGTGGGGAAACTTCATGAACCAAGAAGCTCATGGCGGACCAACAACCTTGTCCTTTTTACAAAGTCTTCATTTGCCGCAATTTATCATTACGCAAATGAAAATTAATGGGGTGTATTACCAGCCAACCTTTTTGTATGAATCATTTTTCAACTTAGTTGGTCTGGTAATCCTTTTAAGTTTGCGTCATCGCAAGCACCTCTTTAAACAGGGCGAAGTTTTCATGTTTTATCTTGGCTGGTATGCAATTGTCCGCTTTTTTGTTGAGGGACTGCGCACTGATAGTCTGTATTTAGCAGGCGGTATTCGCGTTTCGCAACTATTAAGTTTGGTGCTATTTTTAGTGGTGGTGGCATTATTTATTTATCGCCGAGTAAAAGTTAAGCCCAAATGGTACCTTGACGGCAGCGGCCTTAAGTATCCATATTCACGAGATTAAAAGTTATTATTAAAGAAAGTTAGGAATAAAAATGACAAAAGTTGCAGTTTTAGGAGCAGGTTCATGGGGAACCGTTTTGGGTTCAATGCTTGCTGATAATGGAAATGAAGTTGTCCTATTCGGCAATAACGAACAGGTCATTCACGAAATTAATGAGCAGCACACTAACTTGCATTACATGAAGAATTGGCAAGTTAATGAAACAGCTACGGCAACTGGTGATCTTGAAGCGGCTTTGGCTGGCGCTGAAGTTGTTTTGTTTGTTTTGCCAACTAGTGCAATCCGCAGTGTTGCCAAGAACGTCCACCAAGTTTTGACGGCAACTGGCAATAAACCATTATTAGTTACTGCAACTAAGGGAATTGAACCAGGAACCAAAAAATTGATTTCGGAGATTTTGACTGAAGAAGTTTATCCAGATGATACCGATAAAATTGTTGCGATTTCTGGTCCTAGTCATGCCGAAAGTGTTGCGCAGAAGGACCTAACGGCAATTTCTTGTGCTTCAACCAGCATGGAAAATGCCCAAAAAGTGCAAAAGATGATGTCTAATGATTACGTCCGCTTTTACACCAATGATGATTTAGTTGGTGTTGAAGTTGCCGGTGCCGTTAAGAACGTTATTGCGATTGCTGCCGGAATTTTGGTCGGTAAGCATTATGGTGATGATGCTAAGGCAGCCCTAATGACAAGAGGTTTAGCAGAAATTACACGGCTTGGCGTTAATTATTTTGGCGCTAAGCCGCTAACCTTTAGCGGCCTGGCTGGTATTGGCGACCTGATTGTTACTTGTACTTCTGTCAATTCTCGTAACTGGCGCTGTGGTAAGCAAATTGGTGAGGGTAAGAGCTTAGACTACGTTCTTGAAAATATGGGACAAGTGGTTGAAGGTGCTACAACAGTTAAAGCAGTCCACGAATTATGTGCAGAAAAGCAAATTGACATGCCAATTAGTGAGGCAATCTACCGGGTTTTATATGAAAATACCAACGTGGATGATGAAATTACCAAGATGATGGGTCGAAGTCCAAAGCAGGAAATTAGACTTTAAGCGGTTTCCGTTGTATAATTTACTTACTAAAAATAAGAAACTACTTGAGGTGAAATCATGGCAAAGAATTATGATGTAATTATTATTGGTGCTGGCCCCGGCGGGATGACTGCCGCTCTTTATGCTTCACGTGCCAACTTGTCAGTGTTGTTACTTGACCGCGGACTTTATGGCGGTCAAATGAACAATACTGATGCGATTGATAACTATCCTGGCTTCAGTGACGTTAAGGGTCCTGAACTAGGCGAAAAGATGTACAATTCAATCATGCGTTTTGGTACTGAATTTGAATATGGTGATGTGCAGTCAGTTGAACTTGATGGCAATACCAAGATTGTTAAAACTGATGCTGGCGAATATACTACTCAGGCCTTAATTATTGCAACTGGTGCGGATCACCGTCACTTAGGTGTCCCGGGTGAAGAAGAATATTCGGGTAAGGGTGTTTCTTATTGTGCCGTTTGTGATGCCGCATTCTTCAAAGATGAAGATATTGCAGTCATTGGTGGGGGTGACTCCGCAATCGAAGAGGGTATTTACCTTGCGCAGTCTGCAAAGTCAGTGACAGTTATTCACCGCCGCGACCAATTGCGGGCACAAGCGACTTTACAAAAACGTGCTTTTGCTAACGATAAGATGCATTTTATTTGGAATGCTGATACTGAGTCAATTGTTGGTGACGGACAAAAGGTCACTGGTGTAACTTATAAGGACAAGGAAACTGGTGAACAAAAGGAGCTAGCTACCCGCGGCGTATTTATTTATGTCGGGATGCTGCCGCAAACTGCCGCATTTAAAGACTTAGGTGTTTTAGACGATAAGGGTTGGATCCCAACCGATGAACACATGCAGACTAAGGTTCCTGGGGTATTTGCTTTAGGTGATGTTCGGGCAAAGGACCTGCGCCAGATTGCTAATGCAGTTGGTGAAGGCAGTGTAGCTGGACAAGAAGCATACAACTACTTACAAAATTTAAATGATTAATCTTAAGAATTCATCGGAAGATGAATTCTTTTTATTTACCAATGGTAATAAATGCTAAAATAGATTAGATGAAAACGAATTTATTGTGTGGAAATTGAGGTACATGACAGTAATGAATGCAGAGCAGACTTTTAAGGATTGGCAACAAGTTCAGAATATGCCGGATTATTTAAAACAGCAGCTGGCGACCTTGGGTCAGGATCCGAAATGGGTTGAAGATGCTTTTGGTCAAGAGATTAATTTTGGTACCGCGGGGATGCGGGGGAGACTGGAGCCAGGGACAAACCGGATAAATCTGTTCACAATTGAGCGGGTTACTGAGGGCTTGGCGCGATTAATTGATGAAAATGGTCTTGATGCGCAAAAACGCGGCGTAGTTATTTCATTTGATTCCCGGTACCATTCGCGGGAGTTTGCGGAAATTGCTGCACGTGTTCTAGGTGCACACGGTATTCAGGTTTACTTGTTTGATGACTTGCGGCCGACACCAGAACTCTCATTTGCGGTACGCTATCTGCACACTTTTGCTGGGATTAATATCACGGCTTCCCACAATGCCAAGCAGTATAACGGCTACAAGGTCTATGGTGCTGATGGTGCCCAAATGGGTCCAGAGAATGCGGCGCGAGTATTTGCCCATGCACAGCAGGTTAACGATATGTTCACGATTAAGGCAGCACCAGTAGCGCAATTGCGTGAACAAGGATTATTAAAGTTAATTGGTGAAGACCTTGATGAAGCCTACTTGGCTGAATTAAAAAACGTTAATGTTAATCCGCAGATGATTAAGGAAAATGCCGCTAAGTTAACCATTATCTACTCACCGCTTCATGGTACCGGAAAAATGATTTACGACCGGGCATTTCGTCAGGGCGGGTTTACCAATATTATTCCCGTTCCCAGTCAGTCGATTATTGATCCGGAGTTCCCAACTACTAAGAAGCCTAATCCAGAATATCGTGATGTGTTTGATCCCGGTGTGGCTTTGGCTAACCAGAAACAGGCCGATTTGATTATTGCAACCGATCCTGATGCTGACCGAATGGGAGCATGTGTGCGTGATGAAAATGGCAATTTTCAAGTTTTGACAGGTAACCAAATTGCGACGTTAATGGCGTATTATTTGCTGGTTAATTTGAAAAACAGCGGCAAGTTGACTAGTGATTATGAATTGATTACCTCAATTGTTTCCAGTCAAATGCCGTTGAAGATTGCCCGAGATTTTGGCATTAAAACCAAATCAGTTTTGACTGGTTTTAAGTTTATTGGTGAAGAAGTTGACCGGATGAACAAAGAGCATGACGGACAGTTCCTGATGGGCTTTGAAGAGAGCTATGGTTACCTGTTTAAGCCGTTTGCTCGTGATAAGGATGCCATGCAGGGCGCGTTAATGTTTGCGGAAGTTGCATCATATTATGCTTCACGCGGGATGACGGTTTTAGACGGCTTAAAAGAAATTTGGCAAAAGTACGGTACGTCTTATGAAATTACGCGTGCAATTGAAATGCCGGGAATTGGCGGCCAAAAGAAGATGGCATCGTTAATGAGTAAGCTGCGTGACGAGCACTTGACTGCAATTAATGGGATGTCAGTAATTAAAACGCAGGACTTTTTATTGCAGGAAGAAACGGTCAATGGGCAAACGCAGTCGATGACGGACTTGCCGAAATCCAACGTCTTAAAATACTTCTTGGCTGACGAGACTTGGCTTGCTTTGAGACCATCTGGTACTGAACCGGTTATTAAAGCCTATGTTGGTGTGAACAAGCCTGATATTAAGACTGCTGAAAGTGCCGCAGAAGATTATCAAACGGCTTTAGCAGAACTGTTAAAATAAGTTAAATAGCGTGCGAAAATATGTTCGCTGTAGTAAAATGGAATACATTAATAAAAGTTGGGCTTTTTGTCCAACTTTTTTACGAGGAGTCTTTTTATGATTAAGCGACAAGAAAAGCGTAAATTTGAACTTGTATCTAAATTTCAGCCTGCTGGTGACCAAGAACAGGCGATCCAGGAGCTAACTAAAGGCTTTAAAGCTGGCAATAAGGAACAAATTCTTGAAGGGGCAACTGGTACGGGGAAGACCTTTACCATGGCCAACATTATTGCTAATTTAAATAAACCCACCTTAGTTATTTCTCACAATAAAACATTGGTGGGTCAGCTTTATGGCGAATTTAAAGAATTTTTCCCGCATAATGCCGTTGACTACTTCGTGTCCTACTATGATTACTACCAGCCTGAAGCCTACGTGCCGCAGTCTGATACTTATATTGAAAAGGATTCAGCGATTAATGATGAGATTGATCAGTTGCGTCACCAAGCAACCAGCGACTTGATGGAACGCAATGATGTGATTGTCGTGGCCTCGGTTTCCTGTATCTATGGGTTAGGTGACCCGCATGAGTACGCGGCCAGTGTGATTACCGTGCATGAAGGTGAAGAATACGACCGCAATACTTTACTGCGTGACCTAGTTAATATTCAGTATGACCGCAATGATATTGACTTTCAGCGTGGGCGTTTTCGTGTGCGCGGCGATAGTGTAGAAGTTTTTCCAGCGGGGAACTCCAACCACGCTTATCGAATTGAATTTTTTGGTGATGAAATTGATCGGATTGTGGAAGTTGATTCGCTGACTGGCGAGGTAATTGGTGAGCGTGAGAGTATTTCACTGTTTCCTGCCACCCACTTTATGACCAATGATGAGCAGATGCGGCGAGCACTGAAATTAATTTCTCAAGAAATGAAATTACAGGTCAAGGAATTTGAAGGTGAAGGCAAATTACTGGAGGCTGAACGGATTAAGCAGCGGACGACCTATGACATGGAAATGATGGGTGAGGTTGGCTACACTAACGGAATTGAAAACTATTCGCGTCACATGGAAGGGCGCAAGGAAGGTGAACCACCTTATACGCTGCTTGATTTCTTCCCCGATGATTTTTTAATTCTGATTGATGAGTCACATGCCACAATGCCGGAAATCCGAGCAATGTACAATGGTGACCGTAATCGGAAGAAGACGCTGATTGACTATGGTTTTCGTCTGCCATCAGCCTTAGATAACCGACCGTTAAAATTGCAGGAATTTGAAAAACACGTTAACCAAATTTTATATGTGTCAGCTACTCCTGGTGATTATGAGTTGGAACGAACAGATCATAAGGTTGAGCAAATTATCAGGCCGACCGGTCTGCTGGACCCCAAGATTGACGTTCGACCAATTGAAGGTCAGATTGATGATTTGGTCGCAGAAATTAACAAGCGCATTGACCAGAATGAACGAGTTTTTGTGACCACGCTAACCAAAAAGATGGCGGAAGACTTAACGGATTACCTCAAGGATCTGGGAATTAAAGTCCAATACTTGCATTCAGATGTTAAAACGCTGGAACGAATGCAAATTTTACGGGATTTACGCTTAGGCAAGTATGATGTATTGATTGGTATTAACCTCTTGCGTGAAGGAATTGATGTGCCTGAAGTTTCTTTGGTGGCAATTCTGGATGCGGACAAGGAAGGCTTTTTGCGAGCATACCGACCGCTAGTGCAGACGATGGGTCGGGCTTCACGTAATCAAAATGGTGAGGTTATTATGTATGCGGATTCGATTACCGATTCAATGCGGGAAGCAATCGAAGCAACGCAGCGTAGACGTAAATTGCAGATTGCCTTTAATGAGGAACACGGGATAACGCCAACAACAATTGTCAAACCGATTCGGGATACAATTTCGGCAACAAAAACAGCAGACGATGAACCTGACAGTGATAGTTTTGCCGACCTTAACTTTGATGAGCTGACTGCTAAGCAGAAGAAGACCATGATTTCTGATTTGCGTGAGCAGATGCAGGATGCTGCTAAGAAGCTGGACTTCGAGGGGGCAGCTACCTTACGGGATGCAATTATGGAATTAGAAAATTCAACGAGAAAACCGATTAAGAAAAAGGGAAAAACATTAAATGGCAAATGATAAAATCGTTATTCGGGGGGCGCGTGAGCACAACCTCAAGGATATTAATTTAACAATTCCAAAAGATAAAATGGTGGTCATTACTGGCCTATCAGGTTCTGGCAAGAGTTCACTAGCCTTTGATACCCTCTATGCCGAGGGACGCAGACGTTATGTGCAGTCATTGTCTAGTTATGCCCGGCAATTTTTGGGACAAATGGATAAACCTGATGTTGATTCGATTGATGGTCTAAATCCAGCAATTTCGATTGACCAAAAGACGACGTCGCATAATCCGCGCTCAACTGTCGGAACAGTTACGGAAATTAATGATTATTTGCGTTTGTTGTGGGCGCGTGTTGGTCACCCAATCTGTCCTAATGATGGAACGTTGATTGAGCGCCAATCAGCACAGCAGATGGTTGACCGTATTTTGGCATTACCTGAGCGGACCAAAATTCAATTATTGGCGCCGGTTATCAGGGCAAAGCGTGGTGAACACAAAGAAGTGTTCAAGCGTGTCCAACGAGCTGGCTATGTGCGGGTGATTGTTGACGGTGAGATGCACGAAATTAGTGAGAACTTCAAGTTAGCTAAGAATAAGCGCCACACGATTGATATTGTGGTCGACCGGTTAATTGTCAAAGAGGGCATTCGCTCACGACTGTTTGATTCTGTTGAGGCAGCTCTCAGATTATCAGACGGCTATATGAACGTTGATGTTATTGGGGACAAGATGTTAAACTTTTCAGAATATTACGCTTGTCCTAAGTGTGGTTTTACGGTTGGCGAAATGGAACCGCGACTCTTTTCTTTTAACGCGCCGTTTGGTGCCTGTCCTGATTGTGATGGTTTAGGAATGAAGCTGTCAGTTGATGAGGATTTGGTTATTCCCGATAAGAGCAAAACCTTGGCCGAAGGTGCAGTTGCACCGTGGAAAAATTCTAAATATTACGGTGAGATGCTGGCGCAAGCCTGTGCAGTATTAAAAATTCCGTTAGACAAGCCATTTGCTAAATTAACTAAAAAGCAGCAAGAAACGATTTTACATGGTTCAACGAAAGAAATTAAATTTCACGTTACCGGTGATTTTGGCGTTAATGATACTACTGCTCCATTTGAAGGTGCAATGGAAAACGTTGAACGGCGCTATCAGCACCCAATGTCAAAATTTATGCGCGATGTGATGGGTAAGTACATGACCGAACTGACCTGCTCAACTTGTCATGGTAAACGGCTTAACGAAAAGGCACTGGCTGTTAAGGTAATGGGCAAGGACATTGCTGAGGCCTCGGAACTGGCAATCAATAAGGCCTTAGACTTCTTTAATGGGGTTAAGCTGGATGAACAAGAAACAATAATTGCCAAACCTATCTTAAAAGAAGTCCGTGATCGCTTGAATTTCTTGAATAGTGTTGGTTTAGATTATTTAACTTTATCGCGATCGGCTAATACTTTATCCGGTGGGGAAGCGCAGCGAATTAGGCTGGCTACCCAAATTGGCTCAAACTTGTCGGGTGTTATGTATGTCTTAGATGAACCGTCGATTGGCTTGCACCAGCGTGACAATGACCGCTTAATTGCCGCCTTAAAACGGATGCGCGATTTAGGCAATTCATTAATTGTGGTTGAGCACGATGATGAAACGATGCGGCAGGCAGATTATCTGATTGACATGGGGCCTGGAGCTGGTACTTATGGCGGCGAGGTAATGGCTGCTGGTACGCCAAAAGAGGTTGAGGCTAATCCCAAATCGCTGACGGGTCAATATTTAACTGGTAAAAAGTTTGTTCCGGTTCCGCTAGAGCGGCGCAAGGGCAATGGTAAAAAAATTACGATTACGGGAGCTAGTGAAAATAACCTTAAAAATATTAAGGTTGATTTTCCTTTGGGCAAGTTTATCGTGGTTAGCGGCGTATCAGGCTCTGGTAAATCTACTCTAATCAATATGATTTTGAAACGGGTACTGGCACAAAAACTAAATCGCAATCAAACGAAACCGGGCAAGTATAAGAGTATTAGCGGTTATCAAAATATTGAAAAAGTGATTGATATTGACCAAAGCCCAATTGGACGCACACCGCGCAGTAATCCGGCAACTTATACCAGTGTCTTTGATGATATTCGGACGCTTTTTGCCCAAACAAATGAAGCAAAATTGCGCGGCTATACTAAAGCGCGCTTCTCGTTTAATGTTAAAGGCGGCCGCTGTGAAGCCTGTCATGGTGACGGAATTATTAAGATTGAAATGAACTTTTTGCCGGATGTTTATGTTCCGTGTGAAGTTTGTCATGGCAGTCGTTATAATTCGGAAACTTTGGAAGTTACTTACCGCAAGAAGAATATCGCCCAAGTATTAGATATGACGATTAGCGAAGCCTGTGACTTTTTCAAGAATATCCCTAAGATTGCCCGCAAATTACAGACAATTGTTGATGTGGGCTTAGGCTATGTTAAATTAGGGCAATCAGCAACAACCTTGTCAGGTGGTGAAGCCCAAAGAATGAAGCTGGCAGCTGAATTACAGAAATTGTCGACAGGCAAGAACTTCTATATTCTTGATGAGCCGACAACGGGCCTGCATACGGATGACATTAAGCGGCTGCTTGAAGTGTTACAGCGGTTAGTTGATGAAGGCAACACTGTTCTGATTATTGAGCACAACCTTGATGTAATTAAAAATGCCGACTGGCTGATTGATCTTGGCCCTGAAGGCGGCGAAGGCGGCGGCAATATTGTTGCCACGGGTACTCCTGAACAGGTTGCTGAAGTTGCAGCTAGCTATACTGGGCAATATCTCAAGCCAGTCTTGGTTCGCGATACAGAATTGACAAAATTAGCGGTTAAAAAGAAAGCTAAATAACATTTAATTATTTGTTCAGAAGTGTACAATAAAGCACAAGGAGGACTGAAAATGGATAATTTTTCTAGTTACAGAGAACATCGCGGCTTTGATTGGGCTGCATTTCTTGCAGGCGTTTTAATGATTATAGCGGGGTTATTCCTGCTGCGTCATCCGGGTAGGGCTTTGCATGCCTTTGTTTTATTGTTTGCCATTTTGTCGATTGTCCAAGGATTTGTGTGGCTGGCTTTTTATAGTCATTTTCATTATTATATTTCCATTAGTTGGATGTCGATTGTTTCTGGGGTGCTAGATATCTTAGTCGGTATTTTATTCCTGTATTCATACGATGCTGGTGGACTGACGCTTGCTTATCTATTTGCGATTTGGTTTTTATTTGATTCCATTTCGGGAATTATTGTTTCGTGGCATATGCGCCGTCTATCGAGCTTCTATTTCTGGTTTACTATAATTTTAAATATTTTTGGCTTACTGATTGCGGTGAGTCTAATGTTTAACCCAGCTTTATCAGCGCTGACTTTAATTTGGCTGATTTCATTGTGGCTGCTTATTTTTGGAATTAACGAAATTGTGGCGGCATTTGCACGCAGATAATTAATAATGATTAAAGAAGGTCCGTTAAGGGCTTTTTTTATTACTAAAAAGGGTTATGAAACACCCGGTATGTTATAATTTAGATGATAGGAGGCTGGCAAAAATGGCTGACAAGAAAAAGCAATTGTTAATTGTCACGGGGATGAGTGGCGCTGGTAAAACAGTGACGGCACATGCCCTAGAGGATATGGGCTATTTTGTGGTCGATAATTTGCCGCCAACACTTCTGGGGAGTTTTTGGGATTTGATTGTGAGTTCCGATGATTTTACAAAAGTCGCGGTTGTGATTGATTTGCGGGTGAAAAATTTTTACCGGGACCTACTTGATGAGGTTAATTCGCTGGAAGATAACGGTACGGTGCAGACAACGATTGTCTTTTTGGATGCATCAAACGATACCTTGGTGGCTCGGTATAAAGAAACACGTAGATTGCCGCCACTTGCCAGCAGCGGCCGGTTGCTTGACGGAATTGAGGAAGAGCGCCAGATCTTGACAGGCATCCGCAATCGGGCAAACTATATTATTGATACTTCTGAATTAACGACCAAACAGTTGAAACAAAAGCTGCTTGAAGAATTTAGCGACCGGCAAAAGCAGCCGTTTTCGATTGAAGTGATGTCATTCGGCTTTAAGTATGGGATGCCGATTGATGCCGATATTGTGATGGATGTGCGGTTTTTACCGAATCCATTTTATCTGCCGGAATTGCGGCCGTTTACGGGTTTGGACAAGCGGGTGTTTGATTACGTGATGGATAAGAAAGAAACGCAGACTTTTTATGCCAAATTACTTGATCTATTAAAGATTGCCTTGCCTGGTTATATCAAAGAGGGTAAAGAAAAACTGACAATTGCGATTGGCTGCACGGGTGGACAACATCGTAGTGTGGCAATTGCCCAGCAGTTAGCTCGTGATTTAGCTAAAAATGATTATCGAGTAGATATTACACATCGTGAAATCAGCCGCTACACTAGAAAATAGGTGAATTGAATGGCGTATGGAGAAGGAAAGATTATTCGGGTAATTAAAAATAGACGTCCCAAGGTCGTCGTTATCGGCGGTGGGACTGGCTTACCCGTTATTTTAAACGCATTAAAAGACCAAAATGCGGAAATTACTGCAATTGTGACCGTTTCAGATGATGGTGGGTCATCCGGCTCAATTCGTAACTTTATTAATGTTGTGCCGCCTGGTGATATTCGCAATGTATTGGTGGCCTTAAGTGACATTCCGCAAGAGGAGAAGAATATTTTTCAATATCGGTTTGATTCGTCAGACTCATTCTTTTCCGGACACGCAATTGGCAATTTGATTATTGCGGCTTTAAACGAAATGCACGGCAATATCTTTGATGCCGTGCAGTCTTTATCCAAAATGATGCACGTTGACGGGCATGTTTTTCCTGCATCTAACGAACCGCTAACTTTAAATGCGGAGTTTATTGATGGGACAACGCAAGCTGGCGAAAAGGAAATTACCGATAAGGACAAGCAGATTAAGCGCATTTGGGTGACAGATACCAATTCAGATGATGAACCAGAAGCCGTGCTGCCGGTTTTGGCTGCTGTGATGCAGGCTGATGCGGTAGTGCTGGGCCCTGGCAGCTTGTTTACTTCGATTTTGCCTAATTTAATGATTCCAAATCTTGGTCAAGCAGTGCGCGAAACTAGCGCGGAAGTAATTTATATTTGTAATATCATGACCCAATTGGGAGAGACTGACCACTTCTCTGATAGTGAGCACGTTGAAGTGATTAATAATCATTTGGGCGGCCACTATATTGATACGACGCTAGTTAATGGTGCCAAGATTGATATGAGCAAGTTTAATCCAGCGGATTATGATGCTTATTTGGAGCCTGTTAGAAATGACTTTGCTGGACTACGGGCTCAAGGCAGTCGCGTAATTACCGACGATTTTATCGATCAGCGCAGCGGCTTAGTCTTTCATGATGGTAAAAAGGTGGCGCGCGAGATTATCAGTTTAGCGTATGAAGCGATGTCCCGCAGAAAGAGGACTAATAAGTAATGGCGAGTTATGCTAGTAATGTTAAAAAAGAACTGACGGCATTACCAATTCATCCGGAACATGCTAAGGCGGAACTGGCGGCATTCTTGCGGATGAATGGTGTGCTGAACTTTCACGATCACCAATTTAGTTTGGATATTACAACGGAAAATCCGGCGATTGCGCGACGGATTTTTTCCTTGATTAAGACTGCTTATCGAGTTGAGCCGCTGCTTATTGTGTCGCGTAAGATGAAATTGAAGAAGAACAACCAATACCTTGTTCGCCTGCAAAACCATGTGCGTGAAATTTTGACTAACTTAGAGATTTTATCATCAGAATCCGGCTTAATCACGCGCATTCCCAAGCGAATTATTACCTCTAAAGAAGGGGCAATGTCTTATTTACGTGGTGCCTTTTTGGCTAGCGGCAGTGTCAATAATCCCGAGACCAGCCGTTATCATTTGGAGATTTATTCAGCCTATGAGGATCATAATGATGATTTATTGGAACTAATGAACCATTATTTTTTCCTAAATGCCAAAACAACTAAACGGCGGCGCGGATTTATTGTTTATCTAAAAGAAGCAGAAAAAATCGGCGATTTTCTTCATATTGTTGGCGCCTTGAACGCGATGCTCGCCTTTGAAGACTTACGGATTATGCGGGACATGCGCAATTCGGTTAACCGGTTAGTCAATTGTGATACAGCCAATTTGAAAAAAACAGCGACGGCAGCTGCTAAGCAGGTTGACGATATCGAATTAATTAAGCAAAAAAAGGGCTTGGATTCTTTACCGGAAAAGTTGCGGGACTTAGCGCAACTGCGGTTGACTAATCCGGAGTTATCGCTAAAAGAGTTAGCGGAGCAAGTACCCGACGGTCCGATTTCTAAATCCGGTGTTAATCATCGACTTAAAAAATTACATGAATTAGCAGAAAAATTAAGACAATAAAAAAGAGTTCATTTTGAAATGAACTCTTTTTTAGTAGTAACTAACTACTTCTTCTTGTTGACCATGATTTCGTCAATCAAGCCGTAATCCTTAGCTTCTTGCGCGGTCATGTAGTTATCGCGTTCGGTATCCTTAAGGATCTTGTCTAATGGTTGACCAGTAGTCTCGTGAATAATGTTGTTAATCTTTTCGCGGCTCTTCAAAATTTCAGTAGCAGCGATTTGAATATCGGTTTGCTGACCTTGAGCACCACCTAAAGGTTGGTGGATCAAGACTGTTGAGTTTGGCAATGCAAAACGTTTACCCTTGGCACCACTAGTAAGCAAAATAGAAGCCATTGATGCAGCCATTCCGATAGCGATTGTGGAAACATCGGACTTGATAAAGTTCATTGTGTCCATAATTGCCAAGCCAGAAGTGATTACACCACCAGGTGAGTTGATGTAAAGCGAAATATCTTTGGTGTTGTCTTGAGCATCAAGGAAAAGTAATTGCGCAATAATAGTATTTGCCATATCGTCGTTAATTTCGCCGCTTAACATGATAATTCGGTCTTTTAATAAACGAGAATAAATGTCGTATGCACGTTCACCACGAGCAGTTTGTTCAATAACTGTAGGTACAAGCATGTTTCTGCCTCCTAAATTTAAGTTCTAATTATTAGCACTCTAATAAGTACAGTGCTAATTAAATCACTTACATGGGATGCTGTCAATGAAAGTGTATCAATTTTGTATTTTTTGTAATGCCCAACTTATATTACAATATAAGGAGTATATTAAATTTTGGAGGAAAGATTTTTGAAGCATTTTACTAAAATAGCAACAATTATGACGACATTAATGCTGGGCGTTTCAGTCGTAACCAGCTCGTCCGCGGCAGTAGTTGCGGCCGCTACTACCGATTCTGATGCACCTGCTTCAGATACTACCAATTCAGCGACTAAGCCTGACGATACGCAAAATACAAATACCGCTACAACTGATGATAATCAGACAGATAATCCTGCTAAGCCTGATAATACACAGGATACGGCCAATGCTGATAAGGACAAGAAGCCGAAGGCTAAGCCAAAGCAAAAGGTTACCGGTTATTCAATGATGACCAAGGTTGCCGGCAATAAGAATTACAAGGTTTGGAAGACAGTAACTAATGGCAAGGTTCATACTAAGGTTGCTGATGGTAAAATCTATCAATACAACCACATTCAGTCAGATCAATTAATTGAAACTAAAAAGGCTCGTTACTGGAGAATTTATGTTGACGGCCGTGAAGTTGGCTATGTTAACGAAAATTATTTTGCTAAGAATCAAATTTCAGTACCCAAGACAATTTCTTTAGTACGTAATGATAATTATGATTTCTTCTCATCTGATGCAATTTCCTATGTAACTAACGATATGGGAACAGTAATTGACAATGACAGTGTCAAAATTTCTAAGCCAGACATTTCTTGCAGCAAGGCCAAGACTTATAACGTAAAGTACAGTTATGGTTCGGCCAAGGCGACAGTTAAGATAACGGTGAGAAAGAGTACCAGTGAAGGGGTCGTTGATCCAAATGACTTTTCTGCTGTAACTGGCGAGCCTGGTACTAATGATTATCAGACTTGGAAAAAGCATTACGGTTCATCAGTTAACTATATTAGTCCAACTGAATACACGCCTGAAACTGAATCCCATACGTTAACTAGTGGTGATTTGACATTGAAGACCAAGTTTTATCAACCTGTACTCTTGAGTGTTAAAGATCCGTCAGATGATAATATTAACCGTGTCGGCCATATTCCAGAAGGGATGACGGTTTCTAATGGCTGGGCTTACACAAGTTTGTTGAGCCATACTAACTTAATGTCTGGTCATATTGTTGGTTATGATTTAAACAAGTTAAAGGATCCGTATAACGCACAGCACTTGCTTGATATGTCGCAAATAGATTTTAATAATTACGTAAAGCATATTAAGGTTAGTCAATACATCCCAATTGGTCATGGCCAAGCAATGGGTGCAAGCAAGAAGTATATTTACGTGATTAATAACGATCATACGCAAAAGAAGAGTACCGATTCAGTTGAATTGATGCAAATCCGTAAGAGCGATATGCAAATTAACAAGATTTGGACTTTTAAGACTTGGATTGGTGATGATACCCAAACACGTTATTTCCAAAATGGTGTTGTAATGTCAGATTATGATATGTACACGGTTTATCACGATACCAAGAATAATTGTTATGAATACTGGGAATTACAGCGTAAGGGCGACAATTGGTACCCAACGCTTGTAGGTAAGACCAATGGCAACTTTGTTAATAATGGTGCCCCTGTTCAGGGCTTTGCCTATGATCCTACTAATCAGAAGTTTTACTTGGGCTTTAACGATTTGATTTTTAAGATGAGCCGCAACGGTGCAATTGAAGAGGCTTATAAGTTTGATACTGGTCGCGAGATTGAAGGGATGTCAGTCAGCGATAATCAATTATACGTTAACTTGGCCCAACGCGCGGAATTGTTGGTCAGTCTGAAGATTAATTAAAAGAAAAAATAAGAGCTAACAGCTCTTATTTTTTTGTTTTTACATGTTATAATACTTGTATAAATAAAAAGTCCTGTTGGTATCAGGACTTCTTACATGAGTTTCCGCATAAAAGCGGTGACTTAACTATTAGTTAATAATAACCGTTAGTGTGTCAAGACTAGAGCGGTTATTTTTTACTTTAAAATTCTTTAAAGCAGCTCTTAGTTCATTAAGTGCGCTAATTAATTTGGTGGCATTATCAGTTAATTTAATTAAACTACTGATAATTTCTGCTAGTACCCAAATAGTTGCGGCAAATGATAAACCGAAAGCAATAACAATATCCAAGGTGGATACCTGACTAATCCTTTCTGCAAAATTCTAAGCGTTACAGTTGTTACACCATAAATACCACTTTATCAGTTTAGAAATTAGCTTTTTGTCTAATTATCTTGAAATATAGTGAATTCGAATTATATTGGGTTAGTATTATAGAATATTTTATATAGGAGATAATAATTTTATGCAAACTTAAATTATAAATATAATATAAATCAGCCTGTAAAATGGGATATGGATAAGGCGTCAGGATTTAGTATTGGATTTAATATAATTTTACCTATTTTCATTATGATGATAGCTCTTTATGTTTTCATTGATAATAGTAAGAATATTATTAACCAAGCTTTTATATTAATTGTGTTACCGATTTCACTTTTGTGGCTAGTTGCTTCGCTAACATATTTTAGCAGAACTATTTTTTATGTATTGAAGTATGAAATTAAAAGTACTTGGAGAAAATGGGTGTTTAGCTTAGTTGCAATACTTATAATAATAAGCTTTTGCGCAGCTGAATTAAGCAAATATGAAATGTTATTAATAATACCATTGATTCTAGGAACGGTAGATATTATTATTTTTTATTGGGATGATCTCAAACTATACTTTAGCAAAAAATGATATTATTGTTTTTTATAATCAATGTGACTAGAAAATTTGCTTTCAAATAGTATATTAATGTAATTTATTATTTAAAAAATTATAGCAAAGTATATGTGATTATTTCTAAATGATTAACACTTAGAATCTTTATACTTATGGTTCAAATCAAAATAAAAAACGGCAGTAATCATGGACTAAAGAAACGTGATGCTGTCGCTTTTTTATTTTATAGTATCATTTCAGCTTATAAGTAGCTTGAGTACAAAAAATCGCCCTTTTAAGGGGCGATTAAATAATTTGATTAATTCATTTTAGCTTCTTGATGATGCTTAATAGCCGGTAAGATTAAACCGAGAAGGAATAAAACAATTGGCGTTGCAACATTAAGTGCTAATGTAAATGGATCAGGTGAGTACATTCCCATGACACAGCAAGCAGCAGTGACGACAAAGCACCAGATACCAGCTGTAAAGGCTAGACCTTGATGAGTTGTCATTTGATAAGTGTTGTCGGTAACGAATTTCTTATATTGCTTACGCAATGCAATGTAAGCAGCGAAAACCCAGAAGTAACGGATTGGCATAACAATTGAGTTTAATTTAACCAGTTGAGCCATAACAGCTTGAGCGTTTGGCATAACTGCTTGAAGAAGAATTAAACCACCGGATAAGGCAACAATCAGCCAAATACCGTTGATGTACGCACCGTGCTTATTTAATTTGAGCAATTTCTTAGGGATGAAGTCTTTGGCTTCCTTGCTGCCCAAGAGCATTCTTAGTGGCGCATCAATACTGATAACTAAAGTTGAGAACTGACCGATAACGTTGCACCAAGAATAAATATACATGAACAAACCACCAACGTGGTAGTATTGACCTAATTTATTGAAGGCCATGTAAGGGCCGTTTGAAATATATTCATTCAGGTTGCTGCTGACAACTTTAGGATCAAACATCATTGCCATTGCAATGGTACCTAAAATTGCTGAAACCATAACCATTACGGCTAGACCAATCATTGCTTTCGGGAAGTTCTTGGTTGGGTCCTTTAACTTGTTAACGTACGGTGAAATCTTTTCAGCCCCGCCGACAGCGAAGACTAGAATTGACAATGAAGTGAAATACTTCATATTAAATGTCGGCATGAAGTTCTTCCAGTTCCAGCTAATATTGAAGTAGCTGGCATGTGGGTTAATCAAAGGTGCTGCAAACATCATGATGATGAATAAAATTGACATCACAAACATTGAAGTACCAGCGATTGTTGATAAGGTCTTGATAACCTGAACACCGCGGCTGGCAACCCAGCAGAAGAAGAGGAAGACTACAAGCGTGGCAAGCTGTGTCCAAGCAGTTGGCACGCTGTCGTACCAGTTGGTATTACCAAAGATACCCCAGGCCATACCTCTTAGACCACCTGTTCCTTTACTAGAAATATAAACGATATGGACAGCCCAGAAGGTCCAACCAGCGTAATAGGCCCATTTTGGTCCCATTGTTGCGTTGACCCAAGAGGCAACCCCACCTTCGGAATCTTTGAAGACGGAACCGAGCTCACCAACCATTAAGGCGTAAGGGATAAAGAATAGCAGGAAGATCATAATCCAGCTAAAGATAACGTGAGTTCCATCAAAATAAACAAACCCGTTAACAACGTTACCAAAGCTCCAAACGATGGAGAAGGCCATTGTTGCTAGGGTTGTCCACAACATTTTCTTAGAATTGTCGTGTGTTTCAATCATGAAATAATATTCTCCTTTCAAATAATAATTAATATTGTACACTAGGATGAATTAAAAATCTCTTGTTTTTCGCAAGTTGTTAGCCGTATAGGAATTCTTTCTGAGAAAATTATGAATTATATAACACTGGTTACCATTGAATGCAGCTTATAATTGTGCAAAACTGTAATTATGCTGTTAATTAGAGAGTAGGAGAATTATGAAGAAGATCCAGATTGGGAAACGTCTACTAGTTGGTGCAATCGCTGCAACTAGCTTATTTGTGTATGGTAATTATCGCGTGGTTAATGCCAAGAGTTACAGTAAGGCTGTGACAAAAGTGGCAGGAGACGGCAATTATACGATATATCATCATGCTTCAACTAAGGGACCAACTGGTGCATTTACGTCATCCAAGTATTTTAAGCATGCTAATCTGCAGTCGAAGCAGTCTGTGACAACTAAAAAGGGGAAGTTTTGGCAAATTATTGTTGATGGGCGAACTGTTGGTTGGGTCAACCAGAACTTTTTTGCTAAGAACAAAATTGTAGTGGCCAAAAAGGTTAGTCTAGTTGAAAATAGCAGTTATGATTTTCCAACGCGGGATGCCATTAGCGTTGCTGCAGATAGTCAAGGAACGGCAATTAATCCGAGCGATATTAAGGCTTCGCCAGCTAAAATTAACACAAGTAAGCCGGGAACGACTACTGTTAATTTTCAATACGGCAGTGCCAAGGCAAGCGTTGAAGTGACTGTGCGTGACAATCAAAATGAAGGAATTGCCCGAGCTGACCAAATGCCAAAGAGTGGTCCGACGCCGGTTTCTACTTGGAAGGGTAGTTCCAAATCGTCGTCACGCAATTGGAATGCCAAACATCATTATGGTTTTGAAACTAAGTCTAATACATTTAAAGCTGGTGATTTAACACTGAAAACCAAGCTTTATCAACCGCGATTTGTTAGCTTGGACTACAATAAAGCCGCTGATAAGATGGGCCAAGTTGGTGTAATCCCAGAAGGAATTACGGTAAACGGCAATAATTTTACAGTTGCGGTTTTCAATAATAGTAGTGATGACAAAGGGCACCTGGTATCTTATGACTTAGCCCATATTAATAAGTATCGCGCCCAAAATTTACCGGGATTAAGTTGGTCAACATTTAAAAAATATGCTTCTCATATTAAGGTGAGTCCTTACATTAAATTAGGCCATGGCCAGTCGCTCGGTTCTTCCAGTAAATATCTTTATGTGATGGCTAATAACAATAAGCTTCATAATTCCAGTGCTTCTGAAGAAATCTTACAAATTCGCAAGTCTGACATGCAGATTAATCAGATTTGGTCGTTTAGAATTGCAAACGGCAATTCAGCGCGCTACATCCATAATGCAACATTTAGTGGTGACAACACGATGTACTGCTTATTCCATAATGGCAGCAATGGTCGCTATGAATATTGGAAGGTGACTAGAGATGGTGATATGTGGACGCCAATTGAAGTTGGTGCTACGCAAAGCAACTTTATTGGCAATGGTTCGCCAGTCCAAGGTTTTACCTATGATGCAAGTCACAATCAATTTTATATTGGCTTTAACGATTATCTGTTCCGCGTTGGTCAAGACGGCACTTATAAAGGAAAAAATAAGTTGCACGTCAAAAGAGAAATTGAAGGTTTGGCAGTTTCTGGGAGTAAACTTTACGTTGAATTTGCCCAACGTGGTGAGTTAACGGCAGGAAAAACAAAAAAGCAGCTTCATAAGAAGCTGCTTTTTTAATATGGGTCCCCTGAGAGTCGAACTCAGATTTTAAGAACCGGAATCTTACGTGCGATCCATTACACTAAGGACCCAATTAAGCACATCAACAAGTATACCAGAAAGGAGGCAAAAATAAAAACTTTTTTGCAAAAATTCGCTAAAAAGTTCTCTTGTCACTAAAAATGCTTATATTTTATGCCATTTTAATAATTAATATTTCACTTGAATTATTTGCAAAGCATTGTTATACTGTAAGTGTCGATGGAGGAATAGAAGATTTTAGTATAACAAGTCTATATTTCTCTTATATTTTTAGACAATCTGGGACATTAAGTGACACGCTGCGGGTCATAATTGTCCCAGCAGGGAGGAGAAAAGATTATGTACTCGGAATTCCCCGTGCTAGAAGCTCTCGTTCCTGATATCTTAAAAGTGTTTCGACAGAGGTATCTTGTTCTTGAGCAGATTTCACTTAATGCGCCAATTGGTCGCAGAAGTGTAGCGCAGGCTTTGGGACTTTCTGAAAGAAATGTGCGAACGGAGACGGAATATCTTCGTGATCTCGGCTTGATTGAGATTAAGAGTTTTGGCATGTTTATGACAGAAAAGGGTAAGAAAACCTTGCAGGACGTGGCTCCTTTGATTGACCGGCACTACAATGCTCGGCAAACAGAGGTTGAATTGGCTCAGAAGCTAGGGATTGACCGGACAATTATTGTTCCGGGTGATAGCGACTTGCAAGAACGAGTTTATGAGCGAATGGGTGAAGAACTAAGTTCGGCTTTGAATTTGTTTTTGCCGCTTGGTAAGTCAATTATTACCGTTTTAGGTGGTGTTGCCCTTGCTAAATCTGCAAAGTATTTGTCCAAGAACTTGAGTGATAACCGGCAGTTAGAATTTGTACCGGGACGCGGTGCACTGGGCGAGAATGTTGCAATTCAAAGTAACACTATTGTTCAAGAAATGGCCGCAAAAACCGGCGGAAAATATAAGACTTTATATTTACCTGAACAAATTTCAACGCAAACGTATAAGTCTCTCATTAGAGAATCGACTTTTGCGGATGTTTTGGAAGATATCGCCAAAAGTGATGTTGTTATCCATGGCATTGGTTTAGCTCATGATATGGCTCGGCGCAGAGGGTATGATTCAATTCGCTTATCCGAATTGCGCGAAAAGAAAGTGGTCACCGAATGTTTCGGGTGTTTCTTCGATGACCGAGGAAAGATTGTCGACCGCGTGCAACAGGTTGGCTTGCAGTTCGAAAATCTAAACAAAATCCCGCACATATTTGCCTTTGCTTGCGGCAGCCGTAAGGCTCAAGCAATTAAAGCTTATATGCCTAATGCTCCTCATCAAACCTGGTTAATTACTGATGAAGGAGCCTCAAATAAGATTTTAAAGGGGATATAAGTCTCATTTAAAATAAATTGGTGTTTACAATTCTTACATAGTTCTTAAGGAGGACTTTAGAATATGACAGTTAAAATTGGTATTAACGGCTTTGGCCGTATTGGTCGTTTAGCATTCCGTCGGATCATGGATTTGGGCGAAAAGTCAAAGGATATTGAAGTTGTTGCTATTAACGACTTGACCACCCCTGCACTTTTGGCACACTTATTGAAGTATGACTCAACTCATGGTACTTTCAACCATGAAGTTTCAGCAACTGAAGACTCAATCGTTGTTGACGGTAAGAAATATCGCGTATACGCTGAACCACAAGCACAAAACATTCCTTGGGTTAAGAACGACGGTGTTGACTTCGTTCTTGAATGTACTGGTTTCTACACTAGCAAGGCTAAGTCACAAGCTCACCTTGACGCTGGTGCTAAGAGAGTCTTGATTTCAGCTCCTGCTGGCAACGACTTGAAGACTATTGTTTACTCAGTAAACGATGACACTTTAGATGCAAACGACAAGATCGTTTCAGCTGGTTCATGTACTACTAACTCATTGGCTCCAATGGTTGATGCTTTGCAAAAAGAATTTGGCATCAAGGTAGCTACTATGACTACTATCCACGCTTACACTTCAACCCAAATGATTTTGGATGGACCTGTTCGTGGTGGTAACATGCGTGCTGCTCGTGCTGCCGCAGCTAACATTATTCCTCACTCAACTGGTGCTGCTAAGGCTATTGGTCTTGTTGTTCCAGAATTGAACGGTAAAGTTAACGGTCACGCACAACGTGTTCCAGTTGTTGATGGTTCATTGACTGAATTAGTTTCAATCCTTGACAAGAAAGTTACTGCTGACGAAGTTAACGCTGCAGTTAAGAAGTACGAAAGTCCTTCATTTGCTTACAACGATGACGAAATCGTTTCAAGCGACGTTATCGGTATGACTGCTGGTGCCATTTATGACCCAACTCAAACTATGGTAACTACTGCTGGTGACAACCAATTAGTTAAGACTGTTTCATGGTATGACAATGAATACTCATTCACTTGCCAAATGATTCGTACTTTGTTGAAATTTGCTACTCTTTAATCATTAATTTTTGATTACTGCTGATAGTAAAAGAGAAGGCGGAGGGAAATTCTTCCTTCCGCCTTTTTTTGAAAGAAAAATAATTGAGTTATCGGAGGATATAGATGGCTAAATTAATTGTTTCAGATTTAGATGTCAAAGATAAGAAAGTTTTAGTTCGGGTTGACTTTAATGTCCCGATTAAAGATGGCGTAATTGGCGATGATAATAGAATTGTTGCCGCATTGCCAACAATTAAATACATTATTGAAAACGGCGGCAAGGCAATTTTGCTTAGTCACTTGGGTCGGGTTAAGTCAGACGACGATAAAAAAGAATTGTCACTTAAGCCAGTTGCTGAACGTTTAAGTGAACTCTTGAAGAAGCCTGTAACTTTTGTACCTGCAAACGAAGGTCAAGAAGTTGAAGATGCTATCAACAAGATGCAAGATGGCGATGTTATTGTTCTTGAAAATACTCGTTTCCAAGATATCGACAACAACTTTGGTAAGCGTGAATCTAAGAACGATCCTAAGCTTGGTGAATACTGGGCAAGTCTAGGCGACATGTACGTTAATGATGCCTTTGGTACCGCGCACAGAAGCCATGCTTCTAATGTGGGAATTGCTGAAGCAATGAAGAAGGCTGATAAGCCTGCAGCAGCTGGCTACTTGATGGAAAAGGAAATCAAGTTCTTGGGTGACGCTGTTGCTAACCCAGTTCACCCATTTGTTACCATTTTGGGTGGTGCTAAAGTTTCTGACAAGATTGATGTTATTACCAACTTGATTCCTAAGTCAGACCACATTTTAATTGGTGGTGGAATGGCTTATACATTCTTAGCTGCTCAAGGACACAACATTGGTAAGTCATTGTTTGAACCTGACAAGGTTGACCTTGCTAAGCAATTGCTCAAAGAAGCTGATGGTAAGATTGTTTTGCCAGTAGATAACTTAGCAGCAACTGAATTTTCAAATGATGCTTCTCGTGAAGTTGTTGGTGACGATATTCCTGACAACATGATGGGCTTAGATATTGGTCCTAAGACTGTTGAGAAGTTTAAGAAAATCTTGAAAGATGCTAAGACAGTTGTTTGGAATGGCCCAATGGGTGCCTTTGAAATGTCCAACTTTGCTAACGGTACTTTAGAAGTTGGTAAAGCTTTGGCAGAACTTAAAGATGCCACAACTATTATTGGTGGTGGTGACTCAACTGCCGCTGCTAAGCAATTAGGAATTGCACCTAAGATTACTCACATCTCAACTGGTGGTGGTGCTAGTTTGCAATACCTTGAAGGTAAGGAATTACCAGGAATTGCCTGCATTTCAGACAAGTAAATTAAGGAGGGAACGTTATTATGCGTACACCAATTATTGCTGGTAACTGGAAATTGCACATGAATCCAGAACAAACAACTGAATTTGTTGATGCAGTTAAGGGTAAGTTGCCAGAATCTACTAAAGTTGAAGCCTTAATCTGTGCTCCAGCTGTTGACCTTGATGCTTTAAGAAAAGCTGCTAAGGGTTCAGAATTAAAAGTCGGTGCAGAAAATGCCTACTTTGAAGATGAAGGTGCCTTTACTGGTGAAACTTCACCTAAAGTTTTAAAAGAAATGGGTATGGATTACTGCATTATCGGTCACTCAGAACGGCGTGGTTACTTCCACGAAACTGACGAAGACATTAACAAGAAGGCTAAGGCTTTGCTGGCTAATGGTATTACACCAATCATCTGCTGTGGTGAATCACTACAAAGACGTGAAGCTAACCAGCAAGAAGAATGGGTAGTTGGTCAAATTGAGGAAGCTTTAAAAGGCTTATCAGCTGAACAAGTTGCTAGTTTAGTAATTGCTTATGAACCAATCTGGGCAATTGGTACTGGTAAGACTGCTAGTTCAGACCAAGCCGAAGAAATGTGTAAGACAATTCGCGACACAGTTAAGAACCTTTATAATGAAGAAACTGCCGCAAATGTTCGCATTCAATATGGTGGTTCCGTTAACCCTGACAATGTTAAGGAATTAATGGCTAAACCTGATATTGATGGTGGTTTAGTCGGTGGTGCTAGCCTCAAGCCAGATTCATTCTTGGCTTTGGTTAATTACCAAGACTAATAATATTTAAAAACCAGCTACTGCAATAAGCAGTGGCTGGTTTTTAGTTTGGAATATTTAATTGTGTAATTTTTGTTTATTGTTAATCTCGTCTTTAAGTGGCTGAGCAACAGTGGTGGCACCAATTTTATCAAGTAAGTCGGCATAATATAAAGCTTGTTCATAGTCTTGACCGCAGAGAGCAATTTCAGAATGACAAAGAAGTGACTTATCATATTGACCAACTTCTTGTGCTAATTTATCAGCCTGAGTTAAAGTATCTTTTGCTTTTTGATAATTTTCTTTATCAATGTGTAAATTACTTAGATTAATTAAAACATTTAGTTTGAGTATTTTAAGAAAAGGATAATAGTTATCGATTGTGTATAAAATCTTACTAATGATTTGCTTGTTAGTTTCATAGTCAAAAGCATAGGCAATCATGTTTAACAAGCAAATATCAGTAATTGTTAGAATTTTAATCTTGCTTAAATAGTCGTTCCAGATAGGTTGAACTAATTTTTTAGCTGGTTCCAAACCATCTTTTTCATTTAGTAATAGAAATGCTTTTAATACTAAAGAGATTCGCTTGAGATCGCTATCATTAGAAGCAGAACAATCTGCAATGATTTTTTTAATTTTGTCAATTTCAGTACTAAATTCTAAATTAAGTAGTTTGTACAGAATTTTATTCTTTTTTGTAGGTAAATAATCTCGTTGAACATATTCAAATTCGTTTAGGCCTAAGCTAAGTCGAGAAATCATTTCGTTAGCATTCTCCCGTGAAGGGTATACTTTGTCTGATTCAATCTTAGATAAGGTACTGCGATCAAATAATCCTTCAGCTAACTCCTCCTGACTGATTGAGCGTGATAAACGTAATTGTCGGATAGTTTCACCAAATGTATTCATAAATATATATCATCCTTTTTGTTATTAATATATAATAATTATACTAAACTGTTTTATGATTTTAAATGTGTGCAAATTTTGCACACATTTTTAAAAAAGGTTGGGATATGATGAATAAGTGATATAGAAAAACGTTTTAGAAATTACTACAGGTCATTTAGAATGGCGTCCTTGATGCAGGTTTAACGGTTCTCATCAGAGAATCGTTGTTTTTTTAAGAATGAAGGAGCTCAGTTATGAGCAAAATTAATCAATATCGTGGTGTAAATAAGATTAGTTGGCTGATTTTTACAACTGCCATCATTATTTATGCCGCACTTGTTTTGATTGTGAATAATAAGATTGCGGTTGGTTATCCATTATATTATCGGGCAATAGAAGGGAATTTTTCTCCAATCTACTTTGAATATAACTTTATTCCCGTGATAATTATCTTTCTTGGTTATCAAATAGCAACGCCATATTGGTTTACTAGTTTTAGAGAATGGTCATTGTTGCGCAGCAAACATAATATTATTTTTGAGCAAATAAAAAATAGCTTTGTAATTACTGTTAGCTTTGTATTTGTGAGTTGGTTAGTATCATATATTTTGCTTCTAATTTTCAATGGCAGTAATCCAATTCTACCTATTAAAACCGGATTAATTGGTTTCAGCGGAAGTTTTTTGGGGACCGTTGGTCTGCTACTGGTAACAGTGGTAGTAGATTTTGGCATAATTCTTTTACCACTAATTTGCAATTTGTTTTTGAAGAAAAAGTGGCAGGTATTTGCGTTAGCAATATTACTTAATTTCTTTTTGCCGATTTTTTTATTTATGCTAAAAATTCTGCCTGAAGCTGATATGCCAATTAATCTGTTAAATATATTTACTACTGCTACAAAGCCAAATCAATTGTTACAACCGATTATTTTAATAATTGTGACGGTTATTTGTGAAATTGTAATTATTTATGGATTGAATAAATTTCATGAAAGGACAGAGTATTAATAATGAATGTAGTTACTCTTGAAAATGTTGAAGTACAATTTCGCAAAAATGTTCTTTTAACTAATGTCAATTTGACCGTTAATGCTGGTGATTTGATTTTATTAAACGGTGATAATGGTACAGGTAAGTCTACTTTGTTAAAAGTGATTTGTGGGTTACTGCGACCTAATAATGGGAAAGTAAGTGTTTTTAATCAGGAACTATCAAAGGGCAAGTTTGCTTCTGATACTGCAGTAATGATTAATGCACCACAATTCATCGGAAATTATAGTGGCTTAGAGAATTTGTGTGCATTAGCTAGAATAAAGCATAAGATTGACGCGTCGACTGTTAAACAATATATGAAGTTAGTCGGCTTAGACCCAGAAAATAAAACAAAAGTTAAAAAATATTCTTTAGGAATGAATCAAAAATTAGGTCTTGCTCAAGCATTGATGGAAGATGAAAAGCTTATTTTGCTTGATGAACCACTTAACGGTCTTGATAAGACTTCGAAAATAAAACTTATTAACTTAATAACTAAAATTCATCATGAAAAGCCTGATAAAACATGGATTATTGTTTCTCATGATGATAGTTTTAATGAAATTTGTAATCGAAAATGGCAAATCAAAGATAAAGAGTTGAGTGTGAGTGAATAAATTTATTATTCAAACAAGTTACAGAAATTTGTTAAAGCTGGCATTAGCAACGATTTTGCTGGCAGCGTTTGTTTACTCGTTTTTAAATAATTGTAGCCTCCATGCAAAAATGAACATGATAATGATTTTTTGTAATACAGCGGTTAGTCCTGAGTTATCTTTATTTGTCCTTCCAGTGACGACATTATTTGTTGGCTTTGATATTACTAGAGTTATTGGTACGGGATTTGGTGATGTATTACAAATAAGACTAGGCAACAAAAAATCTTTGCTTGTTGGTTATCTTTTTGGTGAATTTATTTTTGCTTTAATTTTGGAGTTGGATTTTTTCTTAGCATCGGTTTTTGCAGCAATTTTTTTAGGAATCAAGCTAACTTTTGTAATTACAATCAAGGATTTAATGCTTATATGGCTGCAAGTCTTAGATATTTATTCTTGGCTAGTACTATTCACATTACTTCAATTATATTTCAAGAAATTGATGATTACATTTATAGGTGGATTGATTTTTTGTTGTTGCCTATTTGCAATTCTGAAGGTAAACTTACCATTTCTTCAGCATTTTGCTTTTTTACCAGGAACAGAATTATTCTTAAATTCTAATTCTTTAATTTCATTACTTAATAACTATATTAGTGTGATATGGCTTCTTGTTGAATTTTTAATTGTCCATGTACTACTGTTGCGAGGGGATTATGATTAAGAAAATTTGCAAGAATCTATTATTAATTTTAGTTGTAACGGTTATTTGGGGCTTCACTGTACGAGAAGTAGGTAATACTGGTCAACCGCTAGTATCAGCAACTAAGACAATTGGTGTATTTGCGACTAATTTATTTTATTGGTTTTCAATTTTGCTCGTGTATGACCAAATATCTGATAATTTTTTAGAGCAAAGTTTTGTTCGGATCAGATTCAAAAGTCTGGGACAATTATGTTGTGCCATTGGAATCAAAATAGTCATTTTTACTGTTGTAGCTGTTAGCTTTTTATCTGTGACAACACTTGTTTTGCTAGGAAAATATTGTTCGGTAAGTACATTGTTGTTCATTGCTTTATTTATAATGGTGATGCTGGTGATGAATGAACTATGGCACTTTTACCAATTAAATCAAAAATCATTATTAATTGTAATTTTTGTTTTGCTTGTATTATTTTAATAAATATTGACAGTATATTATAGAGATGTTATTGTATATTCAACACTGTATTATTTATCCATAACACCAAAAATAACGGAGACGAAAATGAAGCATATTGAAAAGTTTTTCTTAAATAGTGCGATTGTCATCGTAGCTCTAGTTGCATTTATCATGATAAGTCATATACCAATTGTGGATGAAGTCATCGATTACTTTAATCCGTTTATCTCAATGAGAATTGATTACGCTGAAGTGCCTAAGGGTACGCAAGATTACCGTAATATTCAGGCAGTTGATAAAGACGGCCATAAGTTACGGTATAAGCTTGAAAGCTTTGGTGGTTATGATGCCACTCAAAAATATGTTGTCATTAAGCATAAGGGGCAATTTGTAAAGCATATTGACTATATCCCAAAAAGTAAAATGCCAGTTACCGAAGACTAAAAAATAAGCTAGAACTTAATAGTTCTAGCTTATTTTTTGGTTAATTCAAATTAACGTTTACCTTGCGCCCAATTGGCGGGAAGGTTGGCAATTTTAACGGTGTTGTGTGCCACTGAGTAAAGAGTGTCGCACTTAATAAAATAAAGGGGACATCTTCTGGACGTGTAATATCACAAGTTAGGATGACGCCAGGTTTACCGACTTTAGTTTTGACGGTTGCTACTTTTTTGATGCCGAATAGAAATTTGTAGCTGCCGTTTTTAATGCTACCAGTGACAAGGTAATTGAGCCGCGTCAGGTAAAACAAGTTGGTCATGCGGCTGTTGAGGCGCTTAACTTTAACTAGCGAATGGTTGACGACATCAATAGTAAATGAAGAAATAAGGCCATTGCCGTCAGCGTATAATCGACCGATTTCTTCATGATTGCGCGTCTTTAAATATAAGGTGTGATTAGGATTATCTAAATTTCCCTGAATAATATACTGAATTTGTCCGTTTTCGTCAGCAACAGGGATCTGTCCGTATTCGGATTCTTGACTTAACTCTAATAAGTAGCGCATCTATAATACCTCTATTCTTTAGCATTATCTTTGATAAACTTCCTTAAAATATAGCCGACACCGTCTTCGTTATTAGTTTTGGTTTCGATTTGTGCAAGTTCTTTGATTTGGGGAACAGCATTCCCCATTGCCACGCCGATACCGGCATCACGAATCATGCTTTCATCATTTAAATTATCGCCGATTGCAGCAACTTCGTCACGTTTAAAGCCCTTTTTCTTGGCATATTCAAGTAAGGCAGTTCCTTTTTGAGCATGAATGTCATTGATTTCAATGTTGATGTCAGAACTAGAGGTAATTGCAAGATCGTCAATAAGTGCCAGTTCCTGCTTAATTTTGGTTAATAAAGCGGGTCCGCGACTGTCGAAGCCAATTATTTTCATAACTTCAATCTTCGGATCAAGCAAAAGCTCCTCAAAATTATCAACTAAAGTCATACTTAACATTGCATTACTGCCACCGGAAATTGCAACTGCATTTTTAAAAGATAATCCGGGATTAAGGGCAATTAATGAGTGAGCCAAATTGAAGACACGTTTGCTAATATCCTCGGAATAAATATGGTCGGCAGTTACGATTTCAAAATAAATATCGTTTTTACGCAGAATGTTAGCAGCAGCAATTACTTTTTGCTTGGGTAGAACATGCTTAACTTGCAGAGTATTATTTGTATCGTAAACTAAGGCACCGTTAATGTTGATGAAGCCAGTTTGCAGCCCGTAATTGCGAATAACTGCCTGTGATTGCTTGGGTGCCCGACCTGTTGCAACTAAAAACTCAATGCCATTGTCTTGAGCAGCACGAATGGCGGCAACATTTTCGTCAGAAATGGTTACTTTGCTGTTAAATAGCGTGCCATCAAGGTCGCAGGCTACTAATTTAATCAAAGTGAAATTCAATCCTCCCTTAATTAATAACTAATTACTTCTTTAAATCAATATTAACATATCGTAAAAACATTAACCGTACTTTTTAAGTAGAATGGGATGAAGATTATTGCCAATTTAACGAATTTTGTTGCCATCAGCGCGTAGTTTCATGATAACATTGAAGTTAATGGAAGAGAGGCTACATAATAATGAAACGGTTTATTGGTAATGATTGGGATGAGGTTTTAGCACCGGTATTTGCCAGTGATGGCTATCATCAACTGCATGAATTTTTAAAGAAGGAATACGCGACTAAGCAAATCTTTCCCGATATGTATCATATTTTTACGGCGTTTAAGTTAACCTCGTATAAGCAGACTAAGGTAGTTATTTTGGGGCAAGACCCATATCATAATCCCAGTCAGGCAACGGGGATGAGCTTTGCGGTGATGCCGGGAATTAATCTGCCGCCGTCATTACAAAATATCTATCGTGAATTATACGACGATGTGGGCTGTCAACCGGTTAATCATGGTTACTTAAAAAAGTGGGCAGACCAAGGTGTATTGTTACTAAATGCTGTTTTGACAGTTCCTTATGGTCATGCTAATGGTCATCAAGGCAAGGGCTGGGAGCAAGTAACAGATGCAGCGATTAAGGCTTTGAGTGATCGGGGTCAGGTTGTTTTTATTCTTTGGGGTAGATTTGCACAAAATAAAATCCCATTAATTGACCAAGAGAAGAATTTTGTGATTAAATCAGCTCATCCAAGTCCATTTTCAGCTGATCGTGGCTTTTTCGGGTCACGGCCATTTTCACGGTGTAATACCGCATTGAAAAAGTTTGGTGAAACGCCGATAGATTGGCAATTGCCGCAGACAGTTGCTCAAGCAGATTTAGCATAGGTGAAGATAATGAGTGTTTTTGAATTATTAAAAAATAAGGTACAGGCAAGTCAGAAAAGTTACCGGATTGTTTTTCCAGAAGGAACCGATAAGCGGGTGATTGCAGCGGCTAGCAGGTTAGCGCAGGAAAAAATAATTGAACCGATTTTGTTGGGTAATCAGCAAGAAATTGCCCAAATTGCTCAAGATGCCGAAATCGACCTTGGCGCAGTAACTGTAGTCGATATTACGGCTTACACACACCAAGATGAGATGGCAGCAGCATTCCTTGCTGCTCGCGGTAAAACCTTTACAAAGCAAGAAGTTGCCCAGCAGCTGCAAGACCCTAATTATTTTGGCACGATGCTTGTAAAAATGGGTGCGGCTGACGGAATGGTATCAGGTGCGGCACATTCAACAGCCGATACTGTTCGTCCAGCTCTGCAATTAATTCATGCAGCTGACGGAATGCACCGAGTTTCTGGAAGTTTCATTATGGAGCGCGGCAGCGAAAAGTACGTTTTTGCCGATTGTGCAATTAATATTGAGCCTGACAGCAGCACTTTGGCCGAAATTGCTTACCAATCTGTGCAAACAGCGCGGTTAATTGATATTGATCCTAAGGTAGCATTCTTGAGCTTTTCAACTAAAGGTTCTGCCAAGGGCGAAATGGTTGATAAGATGCAAGAAGCTAACGCGTTGTTCCATCAGCAGCACCCTGAGATTATTTCCGATGGTGAATTGCAGTTTGACGCGGCTTATGTACCAGAAGTTGCAGCAACAAAAGCCCCAGACTCGGCACTCAAGGGGCAAGCAAATATTTTTATCTTTCCAGAATTGCAGTCAGGGAATTTAGCTTACAAAATTACCCAGCGCCTAGGTAACTTTACGGCAATTGGTCCAATTTTGCAGGGACTTGCCGCGCCGGTCAATGACTTATCGCGTGGTGCCAGCAGCCAAGACATTTATAATATGGCAATTTTGACTGCTGCCCAGGCGCTTTTGGGGGATGAGCAAAAATAATGAAATTAGAAGTTAATTCCGCTGCTGAAATGCAGCAAATCGGAACAGCAATTGCCCAAACGGCGCAGCCACACGACTTACTGCTATTGAATGGTGACCTAGGAGCGGGGAAAACGACGTTAACGCAGGGTATTGGCCGTGCATTAGGCGTTAAGCGGCCGGTGAAGAGCCCAACTTTTACCATTGTGCGTGAGTATCGCGAAGCAAAATTACCGTTGTTTCATATGGATTTTTATCGTTTAGAAAATGATGACTTGTCCTCGATTGATTTAAATAGTTATTTGGCAGAACCTGGATTAGTCGTGATTGAGTGGCCACAGGTAATTAAGTCTGATCTGCCTAGTGAATATCTGCAGCTAGTAATTAGTCGCGTGGATGATAGTTGGAATTCAACTAAGCGGCTAATTGAATTTAAACCGCAAGGTGAGCGCAATCAAACTTGGGTTAATGAAATATTAGCCAAAATTAAATAATATACCAAAGGCAGAGCTGATTAATTTTAGCTCTGCTTTTAAGTTGCTCTCATAGATATTACTAAATAAAGAAATTTGTATTGCAAGTCGTTATTTTGGTGGTTTATAATATACACTATCATGCATAAGTAATTATAAATTTTCTATAATAATATAGTAAACATATCGTGATTAAGATAATTAAAGAAATATTTATAATTTAATATTAATCTTTGAAGGCTGTCTTAATCGGCAAGTTGAAATTATAGATATTAAGAGTATTAGGATGACTAATTACAATAGGAGTCACAAATGGGGAAAAATGTTGTTATTACACAATTTCTAACCAAGATACCAGATGAAAAAACAGATCAAGATCTTGAAGAAGTTGATATCATTGAAAAGACTCATGATTTGTATGAGTCGACAGCAAAGTTTGGCATAGAATTACATACATTAGTTAATTCTTCAAATAAGATAACGCCACCGTCCCTAGAAAAAATAATTCAGGTAGAGCCGTTTGCTAATTATATAAGTAATAAAGGGCGTTTTTTGCGTTGGGAAGTTACCTTTGAATATTTATTACAGCATCCTGAAATTGAAAAAGCTGCCATAGTTGATGCTAGTGATGTAGAAATGCTGAATTACCCCTTTGAGCAAGTAAAAAGTGGCATGTTGTATGTCGGTGATGAGGATAATGATCTTACAGGCACAACTATTACTAACGACGCTAAGCCGGGATATTTATCAGAATTTATTAGCAAAAATCGGCATTTACAATTACTGAATACAGGTGTTCTTGTCGGTACAAGGGAAATGCTGCTTGAGTTCTTGGCCGTGATGGTTAAATTGACTGCTGAAGATGCTGTGAATGAAAAATTCTTCCCGGAACAAGCTCATCTAGGAGATTTTGAGATGGGCATTGCCTGCTATATTCTTTATAAATTTTTCCCAGAACATGTGTGTCACGGCCGCTTGGTTACTACACACTATAAATATTATGAGCGCAATAGTAAGGCATGGTTTAAGTATAAGTAGGGGTAATTAAAATGAACGAACAAGAATTTTTGCAGCGCTTTGAACATAAGACATTTAATTACCAAGTAAAACTGGATAATGGTAATTGGGTCATGGTACGAATGTATCCAGGTGGGTATTTGGCAGTTACTTTTGCGTGCGATCATACAATAAAGTTTTCAGCACCAGTTGGTTTTTATCCTGAGGAACGCTATTGGGAATTTGACGAACAAGAGCAAGCAATCATTTTAAAAAATTTGGAGCAAACACGCGTTGTTGCTAAATACTTGTTGCCCAATAAACAGGATGATTATTGCTTTGTCTTAGAGAATGCGGCTGATCCGACCAAAGAATACGTTACCCACTTAAACTATGATTTTGATGAGCAGGATAGTTCACCCAGTGTTTTAAATAGTCAACGAGTTATTTTTTTGAAGGATGACTTAGAAGATGATGAAACTAGGACTAATATTGAGCAATATTCAGTTGATGAGTGTTGTGAGATTAAATATCTTTATGCTAAAGATGAGTGGGACTTCGTTAATGAGGTTTGGACAGCAATAACAGATGATTTTGCACTCAAAAATATTTGCGTATATTTTAGTGGCTATCCAGATACTAAACAGGTTTTGACGGATAAGTTAACTCTTAGCTATCGAGAAGATAATGCTAAATTTGTTTCGGGTACAAAGGGTGATGTTACTGTGGTTTTGTCGCAATTGTTAATTAAACATTATCATGAACAATTAACGGGCGCTCAAGAGTTGCACACCCCAGTTGAATTGTTAGATCAAGTAATTATTAGCTAGGAGTATTTGTCGTGGGGAAAAATGTGGTAATCGCACAGTTTTTTACTAAAATGTACAATGCTCAAAGTAATGAAATTATAGATAACATTGACATCATTAAGAAGACACAAAAATTGTATGCATCAGTTAGCCGTTTTGGCCTAGAATTACATACATTAATTAATTTTGAAAATGAGAATGCTGTACCGTCATTGCAAAAAATCATTAATGTGGAGCCCTTTTCCCATTATCCCAGTGATAAGTTTTATTTTTTGCGGTGGGAAGTTACGTTTGAATATTTACTAAGGCATCCAGAAATTGAGAAAGCTGCCTTAGTTGATGCCGGCGATGTTCAGATGATGAATTATCCGTTTGCTGATGTTCAAGAGGACACCTTATATATTGGCGATGAAGGCGTCGATTTACAGACAGAAATTATTAAAAATGATTCAAAGCCGCGCTATTTAGCACAATTTATCCAGCAAAATTGTCACTTACAATTATTAAATGCCGGAGTATTAGTGGGAACGCGGCAGGTTTTACTGGAATTTTTAGGAATTTTAACTGAATTATATGTTCAGGATGCATACGAGCAGACAGTTCATCCAGATGAGGCGCATTTGGGTAATTATGAGATGTCATTAGTAAATTATGTTGCTTACCAGTGTTTTACAGATCGTTTACGTCATGGCCGGCAAGTGGTGACACGTTTTCAATATTTTGAACGAGCTTCATCTGCTTGGTTTAAGCACAAATGATAAGTGAGGTACTAGTGTGAATGAACATGAATTTTTGCAGTTGGTTAGTGATCGGGTTTTTAGCTTTCAGTCCAAACTAGATAATGGCAACTGGTCAGTTGTATTGATGTCAGAAGAGGCAGCGTATTTAACAGTAATTTTTGCTCAAGATCATAGGCTGCTGTTTCCTTCCAAAATAGGTTTTTATCCAGAAGAACGCTATTGGGAGTTTGATGAACGAGAGCAACTAATTATTTTGAAAAACTGGGATCAAACCCGGATTGTTGCTAAATATTTATTGCCCACCGAACCTAATGACCACTATTTTATTTTAGAAAACGCGGCCGATCCTAATAAACGTTATATTTTATATCAAAATTTTACTTTTACTAATCAAATTGAACAAAAGCCTGTTTTAGCAAATCAACGGGTTATTTTTATGGTCAATAATTCGAATAAAGCGGCAGTTGAGGATTATGCCCTGAATAATAATTGCATTGTGCATTGGTTAGATGACGTGCCGGATAATTCTTGGGCTTTAATTAAGCGGGCTTGGCAAGAAATTTATGCTGATGAGCGGATAAAGCAAGTGGGCATTGTTTTAATGGGAATGACGATGCTTGGTCAAGAGCTATTAACTAAAAAATTAGCCGTCAATTCACAGTTAATCTCAGGAACTAGGCAGGAAGTTGTAATTGTCTTGGCTCAGCTGTTAATTAAGCATTATCATCAATTACTGGCAAAAAGGCCCGCGCTGTTACCCGCGCAATTATTAACTAATGTTGCTAGAATTTGTTAAATCAAAAAAACTTGATAGTGAAAACTATCAAGGTTTTTTTTATATTTGATAAACCAAATTTTTAATTGCTTCGTCACCAAACTGTTGATCTTGAGCGATTAGGATTCCGGCGCAAGCTTCGCTGTCGCTGAGGGCGTTATGGTGGTGCCACAATTCGACATCTAGCGCATTGGCGACCGTATCTAGTTTGTGGTCCTTGAGCTCAGGTTCAAATAATTTACTGGTCTGCAGGGTATCAATGACAAAATAATGCGGTTCTTGAATATCATAACGGGCTAGGCTTTGGCGCATAACGTTGGTATCAAAGCGGGCGTTATGAGCGGCAACCAGCATACCAGGTTGATATAAAGCCTTAATTTGCGGCCAGACCTCAGCCATTGTTGGCGCATCTTCAACATCAGCCGCCGTAATATCATGTATCTGAATATTGCGCGCATCAAACGGCATCTGCGGATTAATTACAGTATAAAACCGGTCGACAATTTGATTATCCCGCACCATCACCAATGCTAGTGAACAGGCGCTTTCGGGATGACGATTGGCAGTTTCAAAGTCCATTGCGATAAAGTTCATTTTTTCTCCTTAAAAATTTAATTTTAGTATAACATAGGATGAAGCTGGCAGATTAATGCGGTAGAATATAACAAGATGTAATTGAAGGGACGTTTAGCTTTGGAATTATTGAATTTAAAAAAGTACGGAATTGACATTAAAGAGCAAGTTCCACTTAGTAAATATACATTTACTAAAACCGGTGGTCCCGCGCAATATCTTGCTTTTCCCAAGAATGAAACAGAATTAACGCAGCTGGTAACGGCCGCGCAGCAAACAAAGCTTCCCTTAACTGTAATTGGCAACGCCTCAAACCTGATTATTCGTGATGGTGGAATTGCTGGCTTAGTGCTTATTTTAACGCAGATGAAGCAGATTACAGTGACAGCAGAACAAGTAACAGCACAAGCTGGTGCACGAATTGTTGATACTGCATTTACCGCCGCTAATGCCGGCTTAAGTGGGTTAGAGTTTGCGGCTGGGATCCCTGGAAGTGTTGGTGGTGCTGCCTTCATGAATGCCGGTGCTTATGGCGGTGAAACCTGTGAGGCTGTGAAGTCGGTTCGAGTTTTAACACGTGCTGGCGAATTAAGAACTTACAATAAGGATGAAATGCAGTTTTCTTACCGGCACTCGCTAATACAAGAAACTGGCGACATTGTAATAGCAGCTACTTTTGAATTGACACCAGCTCCCAAGGCACCAATCTTGGCGAACATGCATTATTTAAATGCCTTACGGCGTTACAAACAACCATTGGAATATCCGTCTTGCGGCAGTGTCTTTAAGAGACCCGAGGGTCATTATGTTGGGCCAATGATTATTCAGGCTGGCTTGCAAGGGCGCCAAATTGGTGGTGCTCAGGATTCAACCAAACACGCTGGCTTTATTGTTAATAAGGGCGGCGCAACAGCAACAGATTACCTAGATTTGATTCATCTGATTCAGAAAGTTATCAAAGAAAAGTTCGCCATCGATTTACAAACTGAGGTTAGAATTATTGGTCAGAAAGCTGATTAAGAATATCCTATCAGAAAGGAGTATTTATGCATTTTAATCTAACAAATATCTTTACGTGGAGTAACTTTTCTTTGGTGCTTGACGTTTTGATTATTTGGTTTTTGGTTTATCACCTAATTATTTTAATTAGGGGAACCAAGGCAGTGCAACTGGCTAAAGGAATTGTGCTGATTTTTATTGTTCGGATTATTGCCGGTGTCCTGCAGCTGCACACAACCACGTGGCTGATCGACCAGATTGTGTCGTGGTCGGTTGTTGGAATTATCGTGATTTTTCAGCCAGAAATTCGGCGTGGCCTTGAACATTTAGGTAGGCTGCCGATATTTGGCGGTCGTGAAGAAAGTGCGCGGGATGAGTCGATTAAGTTCATTAAGGAATTGGACAAGGCCATTCAATATATGTCAAAACGGCGAATTGGTGCTTTAATTACAATTCAACAGGAAACCGGACTTGATGATTATATTGAAACTGGTATTAAGCTGAATGCTGACGTTACCGGTGAATTATTAATTAACATTTTTATTCCGAATACACCGCTGCATGATGGGGCGGTAATCATTAATCAAGACCACCAAATTGCCGTGGCAGCCGCATATTTACCACTATCAGATAGTACGATGATCCCGAAACGGTTAGGGACTAGGCACCGTGCAGCTGTCGGAATTTCCGAAGTAACGGATGCCATTACCATTGTAGTATCAGAAGAAACCGGCGGTGTAACGATCACCCGCAATGGTCGCTTCTTACTTGATTTGAGCCGCGATGAATACTTGAAATACCTTAAAGCAGAGCTTGTACCCAAAAAAGAAAAAAATACCAAGTGGTACCAAAAAATATTGGGTAAAATCTGGAAGTGGGGTGCTGATCGATGAAGAATTTTTGGCATAAGTCATGGGTTATTCGTCTTGTCTCGTTACTAATTGCGGTCTTGTTAGTCATTTATGTTAATTATACCCAAGAGGGTTTCATGACTCAGGGGCAGTCAGATCGTACCAAACAGACAGCTACTCAAACTCGAACCGTCAAGGTGCCGCTGCAGGTTTCAGTTGATACTGATAATTACTATGTTGTGGGTTATCCGGCTAAGGTTAGTGTTACATTAGAGGGATCTAACGCTTTGGTTACTTCAACGATTAATACCCAAAACTTCCGTGCCTACATTGATTTAACGAATAAAAGTATTGGTGAACACGATGTTCGCGTGCATGTTAGTGGGTTAAACAAACAATTGGCATATACAATCAGTCCAAAAACCGTGCATGTAAATATTCAACGACGAAAATCGACGACAATGCCTGTTCAAATAGAGTATAATAAGACTGCTGTGGCACACGGTTATAAGTTGGGCAAGGCAACTGTTACCCCGCAACAAGTTGAAGTAACAGGGGCGCGCAGTGAGGTTGATCAGATTGACCAAATTGTTGCTAAAGCCGTTTTGCCGAATGGCATTAATCATCCGTTTGAACGTCAGGTTAATCTGATTGCCGAAGACCGTAAGGGACAGCAACTCAATGTGATTATTGAACCGGCAACGGCCAGGGTAGTGTTACCAATTTCAATTGCCAAAAAAGAGGTCAAGTTAGAATTGGTACCTAAGCATGAAAATACTAATAAGGTCTACTCATTAACAGCTAAAAATTATTACGTGACCATTTATGGCAATCAATCAACATTGAGTAAGATTAAAGAATTAACAGTTCCTGTTGATTTGAGTGGTGTTAATGCCTCAACTACCAAGATGGTAACATTAAAGTTGCCAAAAGATGTCATTAAGGCAAGTAGCTCGCAGGTGAGCGTACAAATTAAAGTTGCAAATACAAATGATTCTAAATAATCGAAAGCTAGAAAAGGAAGGTTGTTTTTAATGTTAAAATATTTTGGTACCGATGGTGTACGTGGAGTCGCAAATCAAGATTTATCTCCAGAATTAGCGTTTAAGTTGGGTCGTGATGGCGGCTATGTTTTGACAAAAAATAAGGCTAAGGACCAACAAGCTAAGGTTTTGGTTTCTCGCGATACTCGAATGTCAGGACAGATGCTTGAATATGCACTGATTTCAGGCTTATTATCAGTTGGTATTGAAGTTTTGGAAGTTGGTGTTATTACTACACCGGGCTTGTCCTACTTAGTACGCGCTCAAGGTGCCGATGCTGGTGTGCAGATTTCGGCATCACACAATCCAGTTCAAGATAATGGTATTAAGTTCTTTGGTAGTGATGGTTTGAAGTTGTCTGACGAAATGGAAGGCGAAATCGAAAAATTAATCGATGCTAAGGAAGATACTTTGCCGCGGCCATCAGCTGAAGGCTTAGGTACAGTAACCGACTTTCATGAGGGCAGTTCTAAGTACCTGCAATTTATTGAAAACACAATTCCAGAAGACCTTGACGGAATTAAAGTCGTGATTGATGGTGCTAATGGTGCCGCAAGTAGATTAATTTCGCGGTTGTTTGCGGATTGCGGTGTTGATTTTACCACGATTGCTACCCATCCAAACGGAATGAACATTAACGACGGCGTTGGTGCAACTCATACTGAAAAATTACAAGAAGAAGTTGTTAAACAAGGCGCTCAATTGGGCTTAGCCTTTGACGGGGATGCTGATCGCTGTATTGCTGTTGATGAAAACGGTAATGAAGTTGATGGCGACCATATTATGTATGTTTTGGGTACTTATATGGCTGATGGCGGCCGCCTCAAGAACGACACAATCGTGACTACTGTGATGAGTAATCTTGGCTTTACCAAGGCACTTGAAAGAAAGGGCATTAAAAATGTCCGCACTCAAGTTGGTGACCGCTATGTTTCTGAAGAAATGCGCGCTAACGGTTATAACCTTGGTGGTGAACAATCAGGTCATGTTATCATGAGTGATTATCACAACACTGGTGATGGAATGCTGACAGGTTTGCACTTGATGCTAGTTATGAAGAGAACTGGTAAGTCATTGACCGAGCTATTAGCTGACTTTAAGGAATACCCACAATGCTTGGTTAATGTTCCTGTTGATGACAAGAAGAGCTGGCGTGAGCACCAACCAATCCTTGATGTAATCAAGGAAGTTGAAGCTGATATGGATGGTGAAGGTCGCGTTCTGGTTCGGCCATCTGGTACGCAATCACTCTTGCGGGTGATGGCTGAAGGCCCAACTCAAGAAGAAACTGATGCTTATGTTAAACGCATTACCGATGTTGTTGAACAAGAAATGGGTATCTAAAATTTGAAATTAAAAAGAAGCAGAGAAAAATATTTTTCTCTGCTTCTTTTTTGCTATGATAGACTATCTCTGACTTAGTCTATACCAATTATCAAATTTCATACTTGACCAATCTCTATAAATAGACTAATATTCCTTCTGTAGCTATAAATTTGAATTTAATCAATCTTAAAAAATCGAACTAGACCAAAGGAGAAAAACATGTGTGGAATTGTTGGAATTGTTGGTAAATCAGCCAGAGAAATTGTTCTTAGCGGCCTAACTAACTTAGAATACCGTGGCTATGATTCAGCTGGAATTTATCTTAATGACCTTCAAGGCAACGAATATCTGACTAAGACAGTTGGCCGGATTCAGAATTTGAAGGATGAAATGACTCCAGATGAACAGGGACAAGTTGGTATTGGTCATACTCGGTGGGCAACACACGGTAAGCCAACTACAGCTAATGCTCACCCACAATTTGATGAAATTAACCGCTTTTACATGGTTCACAATGGTGTCATTGAAAACTATCAGGAACTTAAAGATAACTACTTACAAGGAGTAGACCTCAAGTCAGACACAGATACTGAGGTTGTAGTTCAATTAATTAGTAAAATTGCCCGCGATGAGCAACTTGATGCCTTTACTGCTTTGAAAAAGGCACTGCAACTTATTAGGGGTTCTTACGCAATCTTGCTGGTTGACAATACTAACCCTAGTCACATTTATGTTGCTAAAAACAAGTCACCAATGATGTTGGGATTAGGTGATGGCTTTAACGTTATTGCCTCAGATGCTTTGTCAGTTTTGGATCAAACCAAGACTTTTGTTGACTTGCATGATGGCGAAGTTGCTGACATTACCAAAGATGGCTATGAATTAGAAACCATTGCTGGTGAAAAGGTAACGCGGACCCCGCATCACTTAGATATTGATCCTGATGCTGCTTCAAAAGGTACTTATGAGTTTTACATGTTAAAAGAAATTTCTGAGCAGCCAAGTGTGTTGCGCCACTTAGTGCAATATTATCTTGATGAAAATGGTGAGCCTAAAGTTGACTCACAAATCGTTGATGCCTTGTCTCAAGCCGAGAAGTTTTATATTTTTGCGGCAGGAACAAGTTACCATGCCGGTTTAGTCGGTAAGGCTTTATTAGAAAAGTACACGGGAATTCCAACCGAAGTTGGCTTTGCTTCTGAAGCTGGTTACCACTTCCCAATGATGCCTAAGAATTCATTCTTGATTTTCTTGTCACAATCTGGCGAGACCGCTGATTCACGTGTTGTTTTGCAGGCCGCAATTAAGCGTAACTTACCAAGTTTGACACTGACAAATGTGCCTGGTTCAACTTTGGCACGGGAAGCAACATATTCAATGTCACTAGAAGCCGGTCCAGAAATTGCTGTTGCTTCAACTAAGGCTTATATTGCTCAAGTTGCTACCCAAGCAGTTTTAGCTAAGGCAATTGGTGAAAAGCGCCAAATTGCTGCTGCCCGAAACTTAGATTTAACTCATGATTTGAGTCTTGCTGCTGAGGGAATTGAGCAAATTCTAACTGACCAAAAGCATATTAAGCAATTGACGGATAAATATATCGTCCCTTCACGCAATGCGTTTTACATTGGACGGGGAATTGATTATCCGGTAGCTCTTGAAGCAGCTCTGAAGCTGAAGGAAGTTTCTTATATTCAAACAGAAGGCTTTGCAGCTGCAGAATTAAAGCACGGAACGATTTCATTAATTGAAAAGGACACACCGGTTGTTGCCTTAATTAATGATCCAGTAACTGCAGACCTAATGCGCGGCAATATCCAAGAAGTAATTGCCAGAGGAGCCAGCGTAATTACTGTTGCCACTAAGGAATTGGCAAAACCAGATGATGATGTTGTCTTACCTAAACTAAATTATTACCTTTCACCACTAATTACAGTGGTAGTCGCACAACTGATTGCCTATTATGCCTCTAAGGATAAGGGCCTTGACGTTGATAAACCTCGCAATCTTGCTAAGAGCGTTACAGTAGAATAATTATTGAAAAAAGTCGTAAGTAATTACGACTTTTTGTATAATAAAGGGAATGAATTAAACTGTGGGAGGTAAATTATGGCGATTAAATTAGTGGCAGTTGATCTTGATGGCACGCTGCTGACGACTAGTAAGCAAATCCTGCCGGAAACCGAAAGGGTCTTGAAGCAAATAAGCGGTCAAGGAATTAAGGTCGTATTAGCAACGGGTCGACCATTGTCTGGAGTTATGCCGTACAATCGGCAGCTCGGACTATCTGGTAGCGACCAATATAATATTGTATTTAACGGTGCGGTTATTCAAAACTTAGCAGGTAAGGTAATGATGGACATGAAGATGGACTATCGTGACTTTGCTAATATGTTGCGTTTGCAGCGGCTGGCACATATCAACTTACACTTTGAAACGCCAGATTGCTTCTGGACATGTGATCGCGACCTCGCACACCACTTAACAATGAATGCGTCTGTCAATTTGACTACGATTAAGGTGCGTAAGGCTGAAGAAATTCCCCAAGACTTTACTTTTAACAAGGTTGGTTTTAGTATGACTGAGAGTGAAGCTGAAGTTGATAAATTATGGAACAACATTCCTGATTGGGTCTTTGCCAAATACGATGTTGTGCGCAGCTTTCCAAGTATGGTAGAGCTTAATGTGGTCGGTGCGTCTAAGGGCAATGCTTTAATGGAGCTCGCTGATCGGCTTAAGATTGACCAAAGGCAGGTAATGGTTTTTGGCGATCAAGGTAATGACATTTCAATGTTTAGTAATCCTAATTTCTGTAAGGTAGCAATGGGTAATGCCACTGGTCAGATAAAGGACGCCGCTGATTACGTTACTGATGATAATGACCATGACGGAATTGCTAAAGCACTTAAAAAGCTAGTGCTGTAGTAGAATGAGTTAACAAGATGACAGAAAAAATTAAAGAACATAATATTTCTGAAGCTGAATGGGAAGTTATGCGGATTGTATGGACGCTGGGAGCAAGTCATACTGGCGATATCATTAAGCAGCTGCAGGCTAAAAAGAATTGGTCCGAATCGACGATTAAGACGTTGATGGGGCGTTTGGTGAAAAAGGGCTTGCTAAAGACGCGCAAGGATGGTCGCCGCTTTGTCTATAATGCGACAGTAACTGAAAACCAGATGATGGTTCAAGTAACAACTGAGATGATGAGTCACATGTGCGACATGCACAAGGGCCAAATGTTAATCGAAATCTTGAAGGGGATGCCCTTGTCCAAGGCAGATATCGCAACTATTGAGCAAGAATTGAATGAAAAGGCTGCTACGGCGCCAGACATGGTTGATTGTAATTGTTTGGCTGCAGGTGCCCATGATTGTTAAGAGAGTGAGAGAATACTTTGATGAAAAAAGTTGTGCGAATGCTGCTGCGAGCAGTATTTATTGTCGTTATCTTTGTTTGTGGCTACTTGACGCTTAAAAGTCCAGTTACGGTTAACGTAACTAATGTTCATGAATTAGCCCGTACTGTGATTAATCAAAATGCGACAGCGTCAGGCAGCACAACTCTCAAAGATGCATTGAAATTAGCCCAAAGTGCGGGGCTGGAAGATAAGGTTTTAGATCAATTACCTAAGCAGTATCATCATGATTTGTCCTATATGGGCTTGTATAATCTTAGTGTGACTTACGAAGCTAATGGCGAAGTGACAGCTCGGAATTTGTCGCTGCCACAGAATAATCAGACAGAAAAGGCAGTTAATCATATCATCTTGCAGAATATTAATCACGAATTAGCTGCCAACAATAAGCAGGTAGAGCAAGTTATTAATATTTTTCACTATGTAATCCTAGTAATTATCCTAGGCTTTGTATTAGCAATCTTGTTGGTGCTCTTTGGTAAATATGGTGCCTCAATAGCTCTATTATTAACAACGCTTGGTTCATTTGGTATTCTGCAATACTCAACGGGCCAATTGGTCATGAGTTTACGCGATGCTGTTTATCGTGGAATTGATTTTACTACCTCGACAATGCTATGGACAGGGTTAGGGCTTGGAGTGATTGCTGCAATCTTGTGGCCGATCTGTTTAAAAGTAACAAAGAAAAATTAATTTAAAATAAAGCGAATTTCTTCGCTTTATTTTTTTGCGCAAAATATTTTTAGACTAGTAATTCTTTAGTTAAGTAAGCTAAATTATAGTAATGAAGATGTCTAACATTATGGTAAGTATATGTATTGTGTGAAGATAATTATAACTATTAATCTGTTTTGGCATAAAATTTAATAAAAAATAAGTTAATTTAGTGATAAAATAAGTCTATAATATTATCTTAACTAGATTAAGAGATTGGAAAAAATAATTTTATGAAAAATGTAGTTATTGGTGAATATCTAACCAATGAACCTGAAAAAGCAGTTGATCTTGCTGAAATTTCGCGGCAATTAACAACCTCAGTAAGTAAATTTGGTGTTGAAACAGACATTCTAATCAACTTTAAAAATGACCAAGAACTACCGCAATTAGTGAAGGCAGTTGAATGTCAGCCGTTTGCTCATTATCCTTATCAAGGAGTAAAATTTTATTTTTCACGTTGGGAATTTGCTTATAAATATTTACTAAAGCATATTGAAATAGATCAGGCAGCTTTGGTGGACGTCGCTGATGTTGAAATGATGAACTACCCTTTCAATGATATTGAAGATAATGTATTATATATTGGTGATGAATATAATGACCTAAACACGTATATTATTGAGGACGATGGGAAGCCAGATTATTTAGCTGATTTTACTCATAAAAATAAGTATCTGCAGTTATTAAATGCAGGTATTCTTGTAGGTACCCGGAAAACTTTACTTGAATTTTTGGGTATTTTCATGAAGCTTTATACTGATGATACTGTTCAAGAATATTTAGGTCAGGGCAATACTCATTTTGGTATTTTTGAAATGGCAATTGTAAATTATATTGCCTATACTTTTTTTGAAGGACGTATTTGTCACGGTCGTAAAGTAGCATCACGTTTTATGTATGCTGATCGGAATGGTGAATCCTGGTTTAAACATAAGTAGGGGGTGAATAATGACTGAAGATGAAGTAATCGCGCTTTGTTCGGGACATGATTTTGTTTTCAAAACAGGCAAGCCCGAGATAACTATTTACATGGGCAGAAATAATGCCATTTTAATGATTAGGTTGAATCCAGATCATACTGTAGGCCTGCCGACGCACGTTAGCTTTGGCCCCGATGAGCACTATTGGCATTGGGATCAAGAAAAGCAATGTGTAATTTTCACAGATGAAAATGATAAATTCATTGTATCTAAGTATTCAGCACCAGTTGTTGAAGAAGGCAGATATATTGAAATGACTTGCTTAACTGAACCTGATACGCGTTATGTAGCGTATTTAACACTTGATATGGAATCAAAAGTAATAACGGATACTGTTTGGAGTAAACAATTTTTACTTTTGGCTAGTCAGAATTATTCCCAAGATGAGCAAGCACGGATTAATGACTGTGTAACTGCTAAACAAGCTGAAGTTAAATGGTTAGCTAACCAAAATGATTGGCAGCTAGTTAATTCAGCTTGGGAGACAGTGGTCAGTGACAGTCGTTTACGCTATGTCTGCTTATTATTTTCAGGGGAATTATCTGCAAGTGATGACTTTTTCCCGAGTAAATTGCAACTGCCGCAAGATGATAGTAAACAGTTTCTTGCTGGACCACGCAGAGATGTTCTGCAAGTCCTGTCTCAGCTATTAATTTGGCATAATGAACAAATTATGGCTGACTCTGAGCAAGTTTCTCCAATTGTGATGATGAAGGAAGTTGTTACACAATGACTGAAAAAAAGCTGCTGACGGCACATTTCTTTTTTAGACCGCAGAATATGGCGTATATCTATCTATATGGTGCAAAAGTTAGTTTTAGAGATGAAGACCTTTTTTATCAAAATGCGATTGTTTCTCCTGGCAAAGCGATTGTTACCTGGGAGGAGCGGCATATTGAGACGGCCGACTTTGTCCCTAATATAACGATGCCGAGATTGGCAATCGGTACTAAGTACCAATATCAAATTGAAAGTGAAGAACAACCGGTTGATTCGATTGCATTGGCTTTAACTACCTATGACAGTAGCCTAGAGCAAAGAGATTATCGAATTTTTACTTCTAAAGAGGGCGAGTTCAGTTTAGAACCCGAAGAAGAAAAATATCGCTTTGATTTGGCCAGTATGGGCAACCAAAAGTTGTATTTTCAGCATTTGTTACTTGCTGAGGTGCCGGTTCTTGATGAATATACTTTTACAGTAAAAGATGTTGGCAATATACGCACAATTTGGACGCATTATAATAGAAGATCAGATTTTATGCCGGTATTAAATGTATGTGTACGAACGCATACGTCAACGGTTCAAACGATTAGTTTTAAACCGCAGCAAGATAATTTGTTTATCTTTATTCCTGTGCAAATTAATGGTCAGGGACAATTTAGTGATGAGCAAATAGATGCGATTGTGGAGTATATTGATGAAATTAGGGCTCAAGGCTATGTATTGCAAATTGAGAATAACCAATCAACTACTTCACTAGTTAAAGCAATACAGCAAAATATTAATAATGATTGATAGGAGATAATATGGATTTTTTCGTTAACCAAGCAATGGGGATGGGTAATTCAGGAATTGAACATTCCGAGTTTTATCGTGCCAAACGATTTGAAGAAGCAGGAATTCCTTACCGCTTTTTATTTTTAGCAGAAGTACCAGAATTGCATAAGGCAATGGATAAGTGGCGTTTGAAGAATGAAAACGTCATTAACATGTGGGAATACTTCGTTTTAGGTGATGATTATTTGAAGAATGGTCTGACTGAGACTTTTCCTGCTAAAAAGGCACGTGTCTTGTCAGATGCAACTAATACAATGCGGATGAATGAATTTTATACTGATTCCGGATTACACATTGTGCATCACTTTGTTAAGGAACAGAATAAACAAAAGCCTGAAAGTAAGATCTTGATGGTACGCGTTTATCAAACACAAATTTTTAGTACCAAAACCGGTGAGCTAAAGGTTTCTTACGAAACGCTTAATAATGCTCATGAAGAAGGACGTTTGCAGAATATTCACCTATATACAGAACATGGTGAGCATCTGTATTTTGCTAATATTGTTCGCTTATATCGGTATTTCTTTGAACAATTAGACCGCTTCTTCGGTGGTAAGAGCAACTTTTACATTGACCGTGGAGATTGGGCTGATGAAGCATTAATGCATGATCCAATTCCAGAAGCCAAGATTATTTATCTAATTCATGCCGATCACTTGGCTGACCGTGTTGATCCAGCAAAACCATTCTGGAATAATTATTACGAATATCTACTGGACCACATTAAAAAGGTTGATCGTGTTGTCGTATCAACTGAGCAGCAACGGCAAGATTTGCTTGTTAACTTCCCTGATGAAGCAGATAAGATTTGGGCAATTCCAGTTGGTGGGATTAGTGATAAGCCAAAGAAGATTAAGGATCGGACACCTAACGGTTTGAAACTGATTACAGCTTCACGTTTAGCTAAAGAAAAGCATGTTGATATTGCTGAAAAAGCGGTTATTGAACTGCATAATGAAGGTAAGAATATCAGCTTTGACATTTATGGTGCCGGCGAAGAAAAGAAGCATCTTGAAGAAATCGTCAAGGAAAACCATGCTGAAAAATACGTTCATGTTCGTGGTTTGTCACAACATTTAGAGTTGGTCTACCCGAAGCACGATGCATTTGTTTCAACTTCATTTTCAGAAGGTTTTGGTTTAACTTATATCGAAGCCCTCAACGCTGCATTACCTGTTGTTACGTTTAATGCCCGTTTTGGTGCTACCCAGTTAATTCGGGATGGTGAAAATGGCTTTATTGAAGACTTTAAACGTGATGATGAAGCCTATGATGTTGCTCAAATTAAGAAGGGTATCACACGTTTGTTAGATGCAGATTACTTAAAACTGCGTCGTAATACTCAAGTTGGAATTGATGAATACCGTAATAGTGCAATTAGTAAAAAATGGAGGAAGTTAGTCGATGGATTACGAGCTAATTAATGAAGTTAACAGTTTAAGTGGCAATGTTTTAAATGAAATTAAAACAAGACTGAAAAAGAGTAATGGTCAACTTTTATGTCTAACTTCAATGCCCAACATGCGTAATTTTTTGCAAGCTAATGGGATTCAAGGAACAACTCTGATTGATTCTATTACTGGTCGGACGTATGATCCTACGTCTTATCGTTACTTTAATGAAGTTAATATTCCAAGTATGGATTATGTTCAAATGCAAAAAGACAGCAGCATCTTTGTCGATGACCAAGGGATTTTTATTGCGCGGGAATACTTATTCCCTAATACGCGCCGTGCAACGCAGGACATTCGTTATTTAAATCCTGATGGCAGTTATGACTATATTGAAGAATATGCTTCTGATGGTAAAGTCTATAGTCACCTTTATTATGCAAATGGCAAGTTAGAAGAAATTGAATTTGTTGACATGCAAGGTCAACCAGTAATTCGGTACTTTTACTATGAGGGTAACCTTAACTTTATTACAGTTGAAGATCCAAAAGAACATGAAGTAATTGCACGTTACAATAATTTACTTGACTTTTATATCGATCAATTAAGCAAATTAATGACTAAGGATGATACAGTCAACATTAATTTCTTGGGAATTGAATTAACAGCATTGCAAAATACGAAGTCACATAATCAATTCTATTTATCAGAAGATCCAGTTGATAATAATGGTGAAGTCCGTGGCAATTTGGCAAGTATTTTAAAAGATACAATTCCATACATTAATACGGTAAAAATGAATAAAACAGCATATAAGAAGTTACGTCATGCAACAGTTCCGTTAAAGAAAGCTGAAATTGTCTAATAGTTTTTTGAGGTGTACTAATGAAGAACTCATTGTCCAAAAAAATTGAGGAAGACTTTGCGTACGAAAAGAAGGAATTGCCTTCAATGAAAGATCGACGCAAAACTAAATCAGAATTGGTGCTAGCTTTGTTAAATATTTTAATTGGAGCTGGTATTTTGGCGGGGATGTTATTACCCCTACTTAGTTTGAAATAATGATGCATATTAGAAATCACCAATACTGGCGAAAAACAAACCAGATTATTACATTAAAAACAGAATATGAGCAATTAAGTGATGAAGCCTTGCAGGCTAAAACTGTTGAGTTTCGTAATCGTCTTAAAGCTGGTGAGTCGCTCAATTCTTTACTTGTTGAGGCCTATGCAGTAGTTTGTGAAGCTGATAAACGTGTTTTAGGATTGTCACCTTATAAAGTTCAGATTTTTGGCGCAGTTGCCATGCAGTTTCATAATGTTATTGAAATGAAAACTGGAGAAGGAAAGACCTTGACTGCCACAATGCCGATGTATTTGCATGGCTTAGCAGGCAATGGCAATTTCCTAATCACTGCCAACAGTTATTTGGCTAAACGTGATGCCCTTAATATGGGACGCGTTTATCGGTGGCTTGGTCTAAGTGTCGGCTACAATGCTGATCTTCATGAAGAAGAAAATAAAGATGAAGATAAAGATGTAGACCAAATAAAGTATAAAAAAGAAGTTTATGCTAACGATATTGTCTACACTGACGGCGGGACATTTGGCTTCGATTATTTAACTAATAATTTGGTTAGTTCGGCTGACCAGCAGTATATGCCAGCATTTGAATTTGCGTTAATTGATGAAATTGACGCAGTTTTGCTTGATTTAGCAACTACGCCGTTAGTAATTTCTGGTCGACCGAAAGGAAAGTCGAATTATCCAGGTTTAGCTGATAAATTTATCAAAATCTGTGAAAAAGACATTGACTATGCCTTAAGTCCAGACCAGAAAAATGTTTGGTTCTTGGCTTCAGGTATTAGAAAAGCCGAAAAATTCTTTAAAATAGAAAATATTTTAACAGAAGAATATTCAAATTTATACTGCCACTTAATCTTTGCTCTGCAGGCAAATAAAATTCATCTTCGCAATCGCGATTATATTGTTGAAGATGACAAAGTAATTTTACTGGATAAAAACAGTGGTCGGAAGATGGTCGGTATGCAAATGCAGGCCGGAATACAACAAGCTATTGAAACTAAAGAAGGACTAGAGAACAGTCCGCAAGAGCAAGTTATTGCCACCATTACTTATCAAAATTTATTTCGTTTGTTCCCGCAGTTAGCAGGAATGACAGGAACAGCTAAGGGCGATAAACAGGAGTTAATGCAAGTTTATCGCTTAAATGTTGTTGAAGTACCAACTAATAAGCCAAGTATTCGTAAAGACGAACCTGATAAGGTCTTTTATACTGCTAAAGCCAAGTTGATGGCGTCACTTGACTTGGTTAAGAAGAATTATAACTTAGGGCGTCCAGTCTTGATTGAGACAGGGTCATTGACATTATCAAATTTATATTCGGAAATGCTGTTACAAGCACATATTCCGCATAGTTTGCTCAATGCATGGTCAGTTTCGCAAGAAGCAACAATGATTGAAATTGCTGGACAAGCAGGCATGATTACAGTGTCAACTTCTCTTGCCGGACGTGGGACAGATATTGTTCTTTCTCCTGAAGCTAAAAAAGCTGGCGGCTTGCTCGTGATTGGTACAGAAAAGATGCCCCTTAAGCGAATTGACGATCAATTACGTGGACGTTCTGGTCGTCAAGGACAAGCGGGAACGACGGTCTTTTACACTTCGCTGCAAGATCAATTGGTTGGTCGTTATCCTTCTAAAAAAATTGCTCGCAAAGTTACCCGTCACGAAAATGACAAGCAACAAGAGATACCGCACAGTAATCGTTATCGGCATTTCTTTAGTCGCTTACAAAAAAGTGTTAAGTATGAGGAGCAATCTTCACGCTTCATGGTTTTGGAGTATGGTGAAATTGCGCGTTTGCAGCGTGAAGCTGTTTATCAGGCTCGCGGGCAAATCATCAAGATGAATCAGGAACTAGATCAAGTTGTGATTCATAGTATGCAAAAGGCCATCAAAAATTTCCTGAATAATGAAGATTTGACTTTGGCTGAAATTAACGATTTTGTTTGTGATAATATGACCTCTGAATTTAAAAATGAATCAGAATTGGCGTCAGCTTCTTATAATGAGCGTGAGCGCTTTTTGAATAAGACAGCGTTGCAAGCATTAAAGGCTAAAAAGCATACATTAGCTAATGAAGATGCTTGGCAATATTATTTGCAGCTAGCGATTGTAAAGGCAATAGATGATGCTTGGGTTGATGAAGTAGATAATCTTGAAGCCTTGCGTTCAGTAACAGCCCAAAGAACGACAGGTCAATCTAATCCATTATTTGAATATCAAAAAGAGGCATTGGCAAGTTTTAATCGAATGAAAGAAGATATTATGCGTAATATCATGCGTAATGTACTTTGTTCTGAGGTTAATGGCAGTAACATTAAAGGAATGCGAATTTATTTTGCTTAGAATTAAGAAAGGAATTGGCGATGTTAAATAAAAAAGTTTTACATAAGCGAATTCTTTGGACATTATCGTTAGTAACAGTTTATATCTTAGGTCAGTTCATCATTATTCCGTTCGTTAAGCAAAGTGCCGCAGCTGGTTATCTAAAAGCTAATACGTTAATTGGTATTTTGGGAATGTATACTGGATCTCAAACTTCTAGGCCGTCATTGTTGATGCTCGGTATCGGGCCATACATGACGACTAATATTATGGTTCAGGCGGTTACTTCACTTGACCTAAAAAGATTAAGGCAAATTTCTCAGCACACATGGGGAATTATTACAAACTTTATCAGTTTGATAGTGGCAATTTTGCAGGCATTTCTTTATGTAAATAATTTTAAGAAGGCTTTATTGCCTGTTTATGTCAATCATCATAATATCAGTTTTTACCTGGCAATTATTATTTTGGTAACTGGTGGGATGATTTCAGTTTACCTAGCCAATGTTATTTCTGAACGAGGAATTGGTAACTCTGCAATTTTAATGGTGCCGCAGTTAGTATTGTCATTGCCGTCATTGTTGATTCGTGGTTGGGGAACCAGTCACTTTAACTTTTCAGTTATTAATACCATTATTGTTATTTTGACGACTTTAGTAGTTGTATTCTATGGCTTGGCATTAATTCGTGCCGAGGAACGGGTACCATATCGTGAACCGCAATTAATGAGTGAATTTGCTAAGTCATATTTTCCAATTAAGTTATTGACTGCGGGTGCGATGCCATTTATGTTCTCGACATCGCTGTTCATGTTGTTGCCAATGCTTGTTAAAAATTCGCCGTTAAAGGTTAGAGAATTTGTTTTTAGTATTGTTTCGATTAATAAACCAATTGGGATAGTTTTTTATGCAATTGTTATTATTTTACTGAATTTTGTTTTTGGCTTGATTACGCTGCAGCCTAGTGTTAAAGCACGTAATTTCAAAGAAAATGGTAGTTATTTTTATAAAATTGTGCCGGGAATTCAGACGGAAAAATTTATTATGCATAAGTTTACAAGATTAACTTGGGCAAGCAGCTTTATTTTGATTTGCTTAAGTATTTGGCCATTATTACTTGGTCTTTGGCTGCCGCAAATGGCCAATTTAACGCCATTTATTGGTAACTTGTTTATTTTGATTATGATTTTGGATATGATCGAGCAAGAATTTCAGACTTTAAACAGTGAAAAAGAATACGTAATTGATTTGAAATAGGTTGATGATAGAAATGTTGACACTGATTCCTGATTTACATACTAAAAACAAATTTTATCAAGAAAATACTTTGATAAGCTTATCTGCACGTTTACAAGAAGAAAATGTCGATAATCAATTGTTGCTTCTTGATGATGAAACGGATCAATTTTTGGCGAATTTTATGGGCACTAAGCCTAAGGTAATTTATTTGTTTGATGAAATTCGTGGAATTGAAACTGATGGCTCACCATTAACATTAAAGGACCTTAATATTCCAGATAACTATAAGTTAGAGACGCTGATTTATTTATCAGGAACGCAGGTAGAAGTGTTTGATGAACAAACAAGGGTCATGGAAGTTGTTATGGGTGGCAGTGGCGAACTGAAGCTGGTGACTTATTATGAAGAAGCTGGTCAAATAGTTGATCGTTATGATTTGCGCGGCTTTCGCAGTAGTCGGAGCTATTTTAATGAACAAGGTCAGTTGATTAGTAAAGAATGGTTTAATGCGACAAGTGATCTGGTAATGACGCAGAATGAGGATTTAACGATAACAATTCCAACTCGTCAGCAATCACGTTTTCAAAAATCACAATATACCAATTTAGCAGAAATTGAATGTGAATTTGCATTACCATATTTGACAGGTAAACAAAAATTATTAATTGAGCCAAGCCAAGAAAGCTTGGCGTTTCGTCATTTTTTGTTGCAAGCTCAAGTTTATTATTATTTTACTGAGTACAATCAGGTTGCTAATCTGGATTATCACATTGTCGTGCAGCAGGACCAATATTTATTTGAAAATGAAACTTTAGCTCATCTTTTTTTCGATAAACTTAAGCAGAATGACATTGATTTTGTTCCCATATGGCACATTATTCCGCCATACTTTAATGACTTTTCTCTAGGTACTAGTATGGAACAGGAGGAGCAGGTCATTTATTGGCATGTTGGTCAGATTGGTAATGATGAATTATTGAAATGCTTTTGTGAATTAATTGATTTGCTAAAAGAGAATGAAAATTTAAGAATCATGGCTGATGCTGATTTACAGTATGCGTCATTCTTTAAAGCTGTTTCAGCTGATTGGGTTGCTAGATTTAAGGATAAACTTAGCGAGATAGATGATGTTGACTCACTTGATGAAGTTGATACAACTAATTTAGATGTTGACCAAATTGAAGCTCTTGACCGTTTTGCTTGTCCAGAAAATGCAACTTATGAGCAAAAATTACCAATTTTAAGACAGGCGCATATTTTTATTGATACTGATCCAGTGACTAATTATGAATTACAACTTGAAGCAGTAAAAACAGGGATCCCTCAAATTGTTTATCAAAGTAATAATTTAATCAAAGAAGGTAAGAATGGCTTTTTGATTAAGCAAAAAGGTGAAATCAAAAAACCGGTTGAAGTCTTTTTGACTAATCTTGATAAATGGAATGTAGCTGTAGTTGAAAATGTGCGATTAATTCAACGAATGTCGCTTAGAATGGTTATTAATCAATGGAAGCGGGTGCTGCAAGGATGAGTAAAAAAAAGACATATTTGTTTCATAGTGGGGCTCAACCATTAGAAAATTTTGAAGATGCCTTAACAGACTGCTCATATATGTGGGCTGATCCGGTTAATCTTAACAAGCACAAGCTGTCACCAGTTTTTAAAAATAATGTGTTTAATCATGATTATTTATTTGCGTATTTCTTTCTTGATAAAACTTCACCATGGCTTAAAGATGTAAAGCTGCTAATGCAATTGCCAGCACATAGAATTCTTTATAGTGATGATGCGGAAATACCAGTAAATATTTCACAGGCCTTACAATTACGGGGCGCATATAAAATTAATCTGGCAAATTTGGCAGATGATGTTAATCATTATTTTTTTAATGTTGATGTTGGTTATCGGGTAAGCATCGATCAGCTTGAGCTCAATTCAGATTTGCAAAATAGGATTACTTATTATGGCGATAGCTATTTTGATGTTGAAGCAAATTTTGGCAGTCAATGGCAATATTTAGGTCAATTGTCATATAGTGTATCTGTTGTTGAACGTTATGCGACAACTCTTAAAGTTGAAATGCAGACAACAGGTTCTGCAGAATTAATGGTTGAAGTTAAGTGCTTTAATTCAGATAGGCAGTTAATTAAGACGATTTCTAAAAGTGGTGAGCAACTGCTAGACGACAATGGTGAAATTGAAATTACTGGGATTGAAACCAAATTTTTCTATAGTATTTATTATTATGTGCGTGGAAAAGGAAATGTGAGAATCGGTACATTGCATCAACGCAGATCTCGGGGTAAATATGGCTTCTTGGATCTTGGCGGTAACAAGATTATTGATCGAAATGCACTTAATGGTGAAATTGCCTATTTGTTTAATCCGGGAAATATGCAGCCGCCGCTGACAGTTTATTTTGCTGGGTATCACTCTGCTGAAACCTTTGAAGCTCGGGGAATGTTGCATTCTAAAGGGATTCCTTATTTATTAATTTCTGATTTACGGGTTGAAGGTGGTACTTTTTATCTGGGAGATGAAGAAGTTGAAAATAAACTTCTTACAGTAATTAAGGACTGTCTAGCCAAGCTGCACTTTGAGACTAAAGATCTTGTGTTATCTGGGATTTCAATGGGCACTTATGCATCGATGTATTATGGAGCTTTGCTTAGTCCGGGAGATATTGTAATTGCTAAGCCATTAATGGATTTAGGGACAATCGCTGAAAATTTGCGAATTAATCGGCCGGATGAATTTCACTGTTCAACTGATATGGTTTTGATGCTTGAAGGTAATAATGACCATGAAGCTTGTCAAAAAGTAGATGATATTATGTGGCAGCGAATTAAAGAGGGAGACTTTAGCAAGACGGATTTTGTTTTAGGTTATATGCGCAATGATGATTATGATCGTTTTGCATATAATAAATTACAGGATTTTTTGCAACAGTATTATCCTGATCGTCATGTTATTTCTAAGGGCTATTATGGTCGGCATAATGATGATAGTGCTTCAATTGCTGCTTGGTTTGAGCAACAGTTGTATCACATTCTTAGAAGTAAATATGGTCAAAAATTTTAATTTCAACTATAAAGCGTATGCTATACGCTTTATTTTTTTATAAAAATATCAAATTACTATGAATACGCTATTAATAAATATTTTGTTATCCGTTATTTCCCATAATATTAGGATTCTTAACAAATATTATAACATTTGTTACACTAAAAATATCAAATTTGTTATTTTTATAAAGCGATTTAATATATAAAAATATATTTACATATTAAACAGAATGATTTAGAATATATCAATACAAAAGTGTGAAGTATTTTGCTATGTGCATTATACGGAAAGGAAAAATATGGTAGGGAAAAATAATTTTGATGCGAAAAGTAGAAAAGCTGAATCGCAATCAAAACATGAGCGTTTTTCAATTAGAAAATTAAGCATGGGTGCAACATCTGTTTTATTGGGTGTAACATTTATGGGTCTTGGTAGTCAGACTACTAAAGCTGATACAATTGTGACACCTGCACAAACAGATGAGGCTACTACTAATCAAAATACGGTCGATTCAGCTGATAAAGCAGTTAAAAAGGCCGATCTTACTAGTTATAAAGGCTTAACGTCTTATTTGAATAACAAGTCAGATAATAAAAAAGCTGCTAAAACTGCTACTGCAAGTCAAGAACAAGTAACAGTAAAAGAACAGGCAGCTGATGTTAAGCAAGACGAATCAACTGCTACTACTGCAACTAAATCAACTGCTGTTTCAGCACAAGATGATTCTAAGGCTGCTAAGACAACAAAAGCTTCAACAGATTCTGATTCTAATGTAGACATTGCTGCACCAGCAGCCACAGATTCTGCAGCTACTGCAGCAGTTGCTAAGCCAGCTGAAGCAACAGATACAGCTGCATCAAAAACTGATGTTACTGATCAAGCTAACGTTCCTGTAACTAAGGCAGCTGATCCAACTGTTGGTCCCCAAGCGATTGGTTCTGTAAGACAAGTAACTACGTGGCAAGAATTTGTAACTGCACTTCAAGATGCAACGGTTGGCGAAATCGATCTTGAAAATGATATTGCTTCTAACAATTCTAGTGGTAAAGCAGATGTCAACTTCCCAGAGCGTAAGATTTTGATTCAATCAGATCCAGCTAAGAATAAACGCTTTATTCTTGATTTGCACTATTCAGGTCCTAGACCTAATGATGGCTCAACAGATGCTGCTAATCGGGGTACAACTGATTTAACTTATCGTAACTTGAGTATTTATACTCAAAGTTACTACGGACTTGATAATACCGTTGATGGTACTATAACACCATGTAAGTTAACGCTTGATAATATTGACTTCGTTGGTTCACAGGTTACTTATAGTGGCCGGAATTGTGATATTTATATTAAGAATACGGTTACTGCTGATGCCGTACAATCATATGTTGGACCACTTGATGGTAAGACATATACTTGTGATGGCGGTGGACAACAGTTATTTGAACTTTACCAACCAGGGCAAAACTTGATTTTCACTAAGGATTGTAAGTTTGTTGGTTCTTCAAGTGATGGTAACGTGCTTGAACTGGATCAGGGTAGTGCTACTACTGATGCTAATGGTAGATCACAGACAAATAATATCTTAATTGATAGTGGTGCAGATGTAACTCTGAATCCTCGTAAAGATCCTGGTACTAACGCTGATATTGCTCAAAATACTGTTAAAGCCAGTGGAATTTTCGTTAATAATGGTGAAGGTTCTGTTACTGTTAATAAGCGGGCAAAATTAACTATTAATGTTGGTACGCCTGATTATACTGGTGGTTTAGATATGCACCGGTCAGCTGCGATTATGTTAACCAGTAAAACTGGTAATAATGCGAAGTTGATCGATAATGGTACGATTGACATTAATACTAATGGTGATATTTCAAACAGTACTGGTGGGGCTACTAGAGCAGGAAGTTTGATTTTCGATCAAGGTAGTTTATTAGTTGGTCCTGGTGCATCTCTTAATATATATGGTAAGAACATGCAAGACTATACCGGTACATTGGTTTACATTACTGGTAAAGCAGACCTGAATAACGGATCATTGCATATTGAATTGCAAGATGATCCTAAGCATCCGGGAGATAATGCATATGGTGCCGGTACCAAGCCGATTACTTTACTTGATGTTTCCAGCTCAGCTGCCTTAACTGTTAACAACCCAAATGAACTAGTCTTAAATGCTTCTAAGAATACGGCTGCAGGTACAAGTATCATTGGTGATAGTGCGATTAACATTAAAAATGTTCGTCAGGTATTTGACTTTAGTTCACTTTATCCAGGAATGAAGCCAGTTACTTTACCACCATTCCACGTTTTGAATGTTCAAAAGAAGACTGTTGGCGGTAAACAAACAATTGGTGTTAATAAGATTTCAGTTTTAAATGGCAAGCAAACAATTTCTACTCAGACGCTGCAAACTCTTCAAACTGATCTTGCTAAGCCAGAAAATGCATCTTTAGTAGCATTATTCCAAAAAGTATTTGGTCAAAATTATATGGCTGTATTGCAAAATTATGCTACTAGCAAAACACCATATGACCAAATCTTTAGTGATATAATTTCTTCAGCGTTCTCTGATCCAACTAACCCAGGCTATAACAATATTAGAATGGTATCACCTAATGAGGGTGGATTCTTGGATATTGAAGATGATAATGGCGTACCAGGTCAAGCCTCATATCATCAAAATCCTAATGGCTCAATTACAATTTCTGGGAAAGTAGATAACTTTAACTATGCTACAGATGGTCCAGTACAATCTGATAATTTGTTTAGTAAGTTAATGAACTGTGGTACAGATGCTTATGTTAAAGCGCAAATTAGAGGACAATCAGGAATTATTTCTGATCCTGCTAATCCAGTAGCTGACCCATATGCTAATACTAATGATGTCTTGTCAGATTTAAATCATGTTTATAGTGCTAAGACTAGTCCAGATGGTACGTTTAGTATCACAATTCCAGCAGGGACAACTGGATTATTCAGTGGTGCAGCAATTGACTTAACTCCAGAAGCTAACTTCATTGGTTATGACCCTGAAATCCCAGACAAGATGGCAACTGTTTACCTTGGTAATATCATGGACTTGAAGCAGATGAAGGCTGCTACTGAAAAAGACCTTGATGCTGGTTTGGATAGTGCAACAGCTCGTGTAAAGGGTTCTGGATTAAGTGTAGCTGATCAAACACCGCACTTAGACAAGATTCAAAAGGCTCATGATGATGCTATTTACTACATTGATAATGCAACTGACTTTGAGACGATTAACTATCAATATACAAAAGCATTAGATGTTTATAACCATGAAGCTGCTAAGTCTGAACTTGAAGCTTATGCTAATAATTGCATTACAGTATTGAATATTACGGATACAAGTGTTCGTCAACAGATTGCTGATGAAGTTAAAGCTGGTGATGGCTATATTGACAGCCAACATGGTAGTACAAGAACAGAAGCTAAGACAGATTACTCAGCAATTAATCAAGCTCGTGATACATATACCAATCAAGTACTTAATATATGTAAGTCATGGTTAAATGGCTTACTTAAAGAGCAAGGTACTAATGCTAAAGCAGAATTGGATAAGCATCCGGAAATAACCAATGCTAGTGATTTAAAAGGCTTGATTGATGATACTATTAGTATAGCTAGTCAAAGCATTACTATGGCTACTAGTGCTGATAAACTTAATACAATATATCAAGATAGTAAGAGTAAAATTGCAAGTTTTTCTTCGGCTAAGTTAAATGCTCAGCTTAAGCGAGAAGCAACGACTAATATTAAGAATAAATGGGTTACTGCCAGAACTAGTTTAATGAAACTCACTAAATTAACAGTTTCCCATAAAGCTACGTATCAGTCACAGTTAACTAGTGCCTTAACAGCAGGTATTTCAGCGGTTAATGCGGCAACAACGGATACGGAGATAACTACTGCTTATAATGATTTTTCGGCTAAAGTAGACGCAATTATTGCTGCTGCCACTGCAGAAAATAATCAATAGTAATATTTCGTTCTAGAAAATGTAAAAAGCATTCTAAAACTATGATTTAGAATGCTTTTTTGCTTGAATTTAAATTTAAACAGAGTATGTATAATAAATTATAGGTAATTTTAGATAAGCGGTTTCTTTTTAATGTAATACATATATATTTTACGAATATATTTAATTTTGCATTATATTAACTTTAATTAGGTAAGCGGTTTTTCTATTTAAAATTTAATATTTAGTAAAAGTATATAAAAATAAATTATTTTTTTTATTAATTATTTCAAGCCATAATTATTATAATTTATAAATGTGTTATTTAATTTATGCAGTAAAAATAAAGACTTTTATTAAATATTATAAAAAATTATAGCATTTATATACGATTATTATTTAATAAACATGTTATTGTTATAAAAAGTAATTGTGTACAAATAGGCATTGAATTTATTGAATTAATTATTATAATAGTTACAGTTAGGTCATTAATATGTGGCTTATAAAAAGTGTGTAATAAAAGTGATTGTTATCAAAAAGATAACAGATAATGTGGTTTTATGATTATTGTTAGAGATAATAGTAAAACCACCTCTTCAGGTCTAACTAGGATTAATGTAAGTTAGTGCTAAAGAACGGGTAACCGTCATGAAATCCAAGTTAACTATTATTAAGTTAGGTGTGTAAGATGGTAGATTCAGATCAAAAGAAAAAGTTAGAGAAGGAAATAGTAGAGAAAGAGAAAATTGATAAAGCAAGAGCACTCAGACGTAATTTATTAGCTGCGAGTACTGCCGGAATTGGTGGTATTTTAGGTGGAATATTGAGTTCACCGCAAGTTGCCCATGCGGCAACTACAGTGCCTAAGGTCAAGACAAGTAGTTTTGAACATTTATTGGTTAATGCCAACTCGGCAGAAATTCCGGCTTCGCAAAGTGCAACCCAATTAAGCACAACGAAGACTAAGGAAACAATTAATTCCAATAGTAATGCGGAAGCAGTCAGCCAAAAACAAACTAGGGCTGCTCAAAGTCAGGTAGTAAAGACAACTGCCGAAACAAAAGCGCAGAGTTCAGCTGCTAAAACTAAGACAACAGGTGCTAGTTCACAGGCAGTCAAGACAGAATCAGCTTCAACGAGTGCAACTAGTCAAGCAAGCCGGGCGCAAGAAATTGTGCAGTCGCAAGCAGCTAAAGAAACTAAGGAAACTGTAAGTTCACAGGTTAATGTGCAGGATGAGTATGACATTAATTCAGAGGCTAATTCAATTGCCAATGATTTTACTAATACTAGTGCCAACCATTCATCACTGACGGATTATGTATCTAATTCACAGTCGAAGAGTTTTGCCAATAATACCAGTGATACTTCCGCATCCAGGAGCTTAACGGATAAGAGTTCATTAGCAGCTTCTTTGGCTAATTCATTAGCCAGCAGTATGGATGCCAGTCAAACATCACAAATTAATGCCGATGGTAATGATATTGTTGATAGTATAACAATTGCGGGAAACTCAGAAGATGCTTCTAATAACTCGCAAGCTGATTCAGGCTTTATTTCAGGAGCGGATTTTGGTAGCAGTTCATTCCAAAACTGGGTAAGCGATAGTTACTCACATTCGGCAAGTTTAGCTAGTGATGCCGCGCAAAGTTTTGCCAACAGTTTGTCTAGATCAAACACGATTAGTAAGCTGAATAGTCAAAGCATTAGTTTGTCAGTTTATAAGAATAAGAGTTTTGCCGATTCAGATTCGCAAAGTGCTGGAATTAGTCAAGCTGAAAGTCTTAGTGCCTCAGATGCTAGTGCGAGCAGCGTTACTGATTCAAAGCTTGTTTCAAACAGTAAATCATTGAGTGCATGGTATTTGTCTACTAGTCAAAAAGTAACGGAAGAAAGTATGAATGCTTCCTCATTGAGTCTAGAGGATAGTCAGAATGTTTCGACGGTTGCTTCACAGTCATATTCATTCTCAATCCATACATCACTGAGAAAATCGACTGACATGAGCTTCTCAAACTCAGCCGCAACCTCAGCAATTACTAGTATGAAGGCCGAAGTCTTCAAACTGAGTCAGTCAATTAGTATTAGTAATTCGCTTAAGGATTCGCAATTGACTAGTTTGAGTAATGTTTCGCTGGCAGCTTCAGAGAGTATTTCTAATAGTATTAATGCCAGTTTAAGTGCTTCCGAAGTAACAAGTAAGAACTATGCTTCAACAGTTTCACGTTATCTGGAGTTGAGCAACAGTAACTCTTCAATGCACGCTGTTGTTTCGAACAAGAATTCGAAATACGCCGCAAGTGCTTCAGCTGCAAGTGCCGCTTCAATTAGTGCCAGCTTGGCTGAATCGCAGAGTAAGATCGCGGTAATTTCTAAGTCAAATTCCGCAAGCTTAGTAGCTAGCTCCCAAGCATCAAACGCAGCTTCACTTGCCTTAAGTAAGAACATAGCTGATTATAATTCAGCTTCAGCTTCAGCTGGCAGCTATATTAATTCGGCTAGTCTGTCGGCAAGCAAGAACAGCACGAGCATGAATGAGAGCATGACTTCAGAGACTAGTCGGCTGCATGCGTCATTGACTTCACGAGGACAACAATTGTCTGCCAGCATGCAAAACTCCTTGTCAGAAGCTGGTAGTTTATCAGATGCCGCAACGCACTCCGAAATTGAAAGCTTGTTAATCGACAACTCTCAAATGAGTCAGAGCGAAAGCCAATCGATGGTTAACAGTGCCAATAATAGTGGTTCAATCAGTGACAGCAACAGTAAGGTCATTGCCGACAGCCAAAGTCAAAGCTATAGTAAATCGCTTAGTGACAGTAACTCAGTTGCAAGTAGTGCTAGCGAAAGTTATAGTGCTTCATTGAGTAAGAGTAACTCGACAGCCGTCAGCCAAAGCAACAGTATCTCCAAGAGTTTGCAGGATTCATTTGCCTCAGCCATTAACGCCTCAGGCAATTCGAATGCCGAGGAAAGCTTGAGCAATAGTAAATCATTGAGTCAAAGCAATTCCAAAGTTGCAAGTGCCAGCGAAAGCTTTAGTACTTCCATTAGTGATAGTAACAGTTTAGCTAGTCAAAGTACTTCGAAGAGTCAAAAGGACAGCAAGTCATTGGCTGATAGTCAAAGTCAAAGTTACAGCACTTCATTAAGTCAAAGTAATTCAGCAGCGGTTAGCCAAAGCAATAGTATTTCGAAGAGTCTGCAGGATTCATTTACCTCAGCCATCAATGCTTCAGGTAACTCGAATGCTTCAGAGAGTCAAAGTACTAGTTACTCATTGAGCCAAAGTAATTCGAAGGTTGTAAGTGCTAGCGAAAGCTTTAGTACTTCAATTAGTGACAGTAACAGTGTTGCCAGTCAGAGTACTTCGAAGAGTCAAAGTACCAGCAAGTCAACAGCTGATAGTGCTAGTGAAAGCTATAGTACCTCAATCAGCGACAGTAACAGTGTTGCCAGTCGCAGTACTTCCATCAGCCAAAGCAATAGTAAATCATTGGCTGATAGCCAAAGTCAAAGCTACAGCACTTCACTGAGTCAGAGTAATTCAACGGCAATTAGTCAAAGTAATAGTATTTCAAAGAGTTTGCAAGATTCATTTACTTCAGCAATCAATGCTTCAGGTAACTCAAATGCTTCAGAAAGTCAAAGTACTAGTTACTCACTGAGTCAAAGCAATTCGAAGGTTGTAAGTGCTAGCGAAAGCTTCAGTACTTCAATCAGCGATAGTAACAGTGTTGCCAGTCGCAGTACTTCCATCAGCCAAAGTAACAGTAAGTCATTGGCTGATAGCCAAAGCCAAAGTTACAGTGCTTCATTAAGTAATAGCGATCAACTTGCAAGTACAAGTCGTTCAGCAAGTGAAAGCCAAAGTAAATCTAAGGTAGATAGTGCTAGTGAAAGCTATAGTGATTCTGTCAATAACAGTTCATATTCAGCAAGTAGAAGTACTTCACTTAGCCAGAGAGATAGTAAGTTTATTGTCGATAGTCAAAGTGATAGCTTCAGTACTTCAATTAGTGATAGTAACTATTCAGCTAGTCAAAGTACTTCAATTAGTCAAAGAGACAGTAAGTCATTAGCTGATAGTCAAAGTCAAAGCTACAGCACTTCATTAAGTCAAAGTAATTCAACAGCAGTCAGCCAAAGCAACAGTATTTCGAAGAGTCTGCAGGATTCATTTACCTCAGCCATCAATGCTTCAGGTAACTCGAATGCTTCAGAAAGCCAAAGTGCTAGTCATTCACTGAGTCAAAGCAATTCGAAAGTTGCTAGTGCTAGCGAAAGCTTCAGTACTTCAATCAGCGACAGTAACAGTGCTGCAAGTCAAAGCACTTCCAAGAGTCAAAAGGACAGCAAATCAGCAGCTGACAGTGCAAGTCAAAGTTACAGTACATCATTAAGTGATAGTAATTCCGTAGCAAACAGCAAGAGCCAAAGCTATAGTAATTCAGTTAATGACAGTAATACTTCAGCTAGTCAAAGTACTTCCAAGAGTCAAAAGGATAGCAAGTCAACAGCTGATAGCCAAAGTGAAAGTTATAGTACTTCAATTAGTGATAGTAATTCGAAGATTGCTAGTGAGAGTAAGAGCTACAGTACATCATTAAGTAACAGTAATTCAACTGCAGTTAGCCAAAGTAATAGTATTTCTAAGAGTTTGCAGGATTCATTTAATTCAGCAATGAACGCTTCAGGTAATTCAAATGCTTCAGCTAGTGAAAGTAACAGCACTTCATTAAGTGACAGCAATTCAAAAGTTAATAGTACTAGTCAAAGCTATAGTACCTCAATTAGTGACAGTAACTCGACTGCAATTAGCCAGAGTAACAGCACTTCAAAGAGTACTCAAGATTCACTTACATCTGCAAGCTTAAGCAATAGTACCAGCAACTCTAAAGCAGCTAGTCAAAGTGAAAGCTTCAGTACATCAGTAAGTAACAGTGATTACCTTGCAAGTACAAGTCGCTCAGCTAGTGAAAGTCAAAGTAGATCTAAGGCTGACAGTGCTAGCCAAAGCTACAGTGATTCTGTCAACAACAGTTCATACTCAGCAAGCAAGAGTACTTCAATTAGTCAAAGAGACAGTCAATCATTAGTAGATAGTCAAAGCCAAAGCTATAGCCTTTCATTGAGTAACAGTAACTCAACAGCAATTAGCCAAAGCAACAGTATTTCTAAGAGTTTACAAGATTCATTTGCATCTGCAATGAACGCTTCAGGGAATGCTAATGCTTCAACTAGTGAGAGCACCAGTCAATCACTAAGTGATAGCAATTCTAAGGTTGCTAGTGCAAGCCAAAGTTACAGCACATCAATTAGTGACAGTAACTCAGTTGCTGCAAGTCAAAGCAACAGCACTTCAAAGAGTATGCAAGATTCACTTACCTCAGCAAGTTTGAGTAATAGCGTAAGCAACTCTAAAGCAGTTAGTCAAAGTGAGAGTTTTAGTACTTCAATTAGTAATAGTGATTACCTTGCAAGTACAAGTCGCTCAGCTAGTGAAAGCAACAGTAAGTCAAAGGCAGATAGTGCTAGTGAGAGCTACAGTGATTCTGTCAACAACAGTTCATACTCAGCAAGCAAGAGTACTTCAATTAGTCAAAGAGACAGTCAATCATTGACAGATAGCCAAAGTGATAGTACTAGCATCTCATTGAATAATAGTAATGTTTCTGCAAGTCAGAGTTACAGTACTTCAATTAATGACAGCAACGCTTCAGCAAGTCTAAGTACTTCAAAGAGTCAAAAGGATAGTAAGTCATTAGCAGATAGTCAAAGCCAAAGTTACAGTACCTCAATTAGCGATAGTAATTCGTTAGTTGACAGCAGAAGTCAAAGTTACAGTGCTTCATTGAGCAACAGTAATTCAACTGCAATTAGTGACAGTAACAGTATCTCGAAGAGCTTACAAGATTCATTCACATCAGCAATGAATGCTTCAGGCAATGCCAACGCTTCAACTAGTGAGAGTACCAGTCAATCAATGAGTGACAGTAATTCGAAGGTTGCTAGTGCAAGTCAAAGTTACAGTACCTCAATTAGTGATAGTAACTCAACTGCAGTAAGTCAAAGTAACAGCACTTCAAAGAGTATGCAAGATTCACTTACCTCAGCAAGTTTGAGCAATAGCGTAAGTAATTCTAAAGTTGTTAGTCAAAGCGAAAGTTTCAGTACTTCAGTAAGTAATAGTGACTATGCTGCAAGTACAAGTCGTTCAGCTAGTGAAAGTAACAGTAAGTCTAAAGCTGACAGTGCTAGCCAAAGCTACAGTGATTCTGTCAACAATAGTTCATATTCAGCAAGCAGAAGTACTTCGATTAGTCAAAAAGACAGTCAATCATTGGCAGATAGCCAAAGTGATAGTACTAGCATCTCATTGAATAACAGTAATGTTTCTGCCAGCCAAAGCTACAGTACTTCAATTAGTAATAGTAATTCATTAGTTGATAGTAGAAGTCAAAGTTACAGCCTTTCATTAAGTAACAGTAACTCAACTGCAGTAAGTGAAAGCAACAGTATCTCGAAGAGCTTACAAGATTCATTTGCATCAGCAATGAATGCTTCAGGCAATGCCAACGCTTCAGCTAGTGAGAGCACCAGTAAGTCACTGAGTGATAGTAATTCGAAGGTTGCTAGCGCAAGTCAAAGTTACAGCACTTCAATTAGTGACAGTAATTCGGCTGCGGCAAGTCAAAGCAATAGTACTTCAAAGAGTATGCAAGATTCACTTATCTCAGCAAGTTTGAGTAATAGCGTAAGCAACTCTAAGACAGTCAGCCAAAGCGAAAGCTTCAGTACTTCAGTAAGTAATAGCGATTATGCTGCAAGTACAAGTCGTTCAGCTAGTGAAAGTAACAGTAAGTCTAAAGCTGACAGTGCAAGTCAAAGCTACAGTGATTCTGTCAACAACAGTTCATACTCAGCAAGCAAGAGCACTTCAATTAGCCAAAGGGATAGTCAATCGTTAGCTAATAGCCAAAGTGATAGCACCAGCATCTCATTGAGTAACAGTAATGCTTCTGCAAGTCAGAGTTACAGTACTTCAATTAGTAATAGCAATTCATTAGTTGATAGCAGAAGCCAAAGCTACAGCCTTTCATTAAGCAATAGTAACTCAACAGCAATTAGTGACAGCAATAGTATTTCTAAGAGCTTACAAGATTCGTTCACTTCAGCAATGAACGCTTCAGGTAACGCTAATACAGAAATGAGTAAGAGCTACAGCAATTCACTCAGTCTTAGTGAATCAAAGGCAATGGTTGCAAGTTTGAGTGCAAGCAAGTCACTTAGTGAAAGTAATTCAGTAGTTGTTAGCCAAAGTGAAAGCTTCAGTACTTCAATTAGTAATAGTAACTACCTTGCAAGTACAAGTCGTTCAGCTAGCGAAAGTCAAAGTAAGTCATTAGCTGACAGTACAAGTGAAAGCTACAGTGCATCTGTCAACAACAGTTCGTACTCAGCAAGTTTGAGTATCTCTGCAAGTCAAAGAGACAGTCAATCGTTAGCTAATAGTCAAAGTGAAAGCAATAGTATATCATTGAATAATAGTAATATTTCAGCAAGCAAGAGTACTGCAACTAGCGAAAGTCAAAGTCAATCAGCTGCAAATAGTACTAGTCAAAGTTACAGCACATCAGTTAATGACAGTAGTACTTCAGCAAGTCTAAGTACTTCAAAGAGTCAAAAAGACAGTAAGTCATTAGCAGATAGCCAAAGCCAAAGCTATAGCACATCGATTAGTGATAGTAATTCATTAATGGTCAGTGCAAGTCAAAGTTACAGTATTTCATTGAGCAACAGTAACTCAACAGCAATTAGTGACAGCAACAGTATCTCTAAGAGTTTACAAGATTCATTCGCATCAGCAATGGATGCTTCAGGTAGTGCCAACACAGAAGCAAGCAAGAGTTACAGCAATTCACTTAGTCTTAGTGAATCAAAGGCAATGGTTGCAAGCTTGAGTGCAAGCAAGTCATTGAGTCAAAGCAACTCAGTAGTCGTTAGCCAAAGTGAAAGCTTCAGTACTTCAATTAGTAATAGTAACTACCTTGCAAGTACAAGTCGTTCAGCTAGCGAAAGTCAAAGTAAATCATTAGCTGACAGTACAAGTGAAAGTTACAGTGCATCTGTCAACAACAGTTCATACTCAGCTAGCTTGAGTATCTCTGCAAGTCAAAGAGACAGTCAATCGTTAGCTAATAGCAATAGCGAAAGCTACAGTAACTCAATTAACAACAGCAATTCATTAGCAAGTCAAAGTACTTCAACTAGTCAAAAAGACAGTAAGTCATTGGCAGCTAGTGAAAGCATGAGTTACAGTGCTTCATTAAGTGACAGTAATGCTTCTGCAAGTCAAAGCATGTCAACTAGTCAAAGCAACAGTAAGTCAACTGCAACAAGTCTTAGCGATAGTTACAGTAAGTCATTGAGTGATAGTAACTTGTCAGCAGCTGGTAATAGTGAAAGCTATAGCAAGTCACTGAGTGATAGTGCTTCAGTAGCAGTTACAGCTAGTCTGAGTGCAAGCAAGTCATTGAGCGAAAGTAACTCAGTAGTTGTTAGCCAAAGTGAAAGCTACAGCACTTCGATTAGTAACAGTAATTACTTAGCAAGTATCAGTCGTTCAACTAGCGAAAGCCAAAGCAAGTCATTAGCTGATAGTATTAGCACCAGTTACAGTACTTCAATTAGTGCTAGTGATTACCTTGCAAGTACAAGTCGTTCAACTAGTGAAAGCAATAGTAAGTCATTAGCTGACAGTACAAGTGAAAGCTACAGCATTTCTGTCAACAACAGTTCATACTCAGCAAGTTTGAGTATCTCTGCAAGTCAAAGAGACAGTCAATCGTTAGCTAACAGCAATAGCGAAAGCTACAGCAACTCAATTAATGACAGTAACTCATTAGCAAGTCAAACCACTTCAACTAGTCAAAGCAACAGTAAGTCAACTGCAACAAGTCTTAGCGATAGTTACAGTAAATCACTGAGTGATAGTACTTCAGTAGCAGTTGCTGCAAGCTTGAGTGCAAGCAAGTCATTGAGCGAAAGCAACTCAGTAGTTGTCAGTCAAAGTGAAAGCTTCAGTACTTCAATTAGTAACAGTAACTACCTTGCAAGTAACAGCCGCTCAGCTAGCGAAAGCCAAAGCAAGTCATTAGCTGACAGCACAAGTGAAAGCTACAGCATTTCTGTCAACAACAGTTCATACTCAGCAAGCTTGAGTATCTCTGCAAGTCAAAGAGATAGTCAATCAATTGCTAATAGTCAAAGCGAAAGCTACAGCAACTCATTAAGTGCAAGTAACTCAGCAGTCGCTAGTGCAAGCTTGAGTGCTAGTCAATCAGAAAGTGAAAGTACTTCAACTATTCTTAGTCAAATCGCAAGCTTCAGTACTTCGATTAGTACAAGCAACTATGTTGCAAGTAACAGCCGTTCAACTAGCGAAAGCCAAAGCAAGTCATTAGCTGACAGCACAAGTGAAAGCTACAGCATTTCTGTCAACAACAGTTCATACTCAGCAAGCTTGAGTGTTTCAGCAAGTCAAAGAGATAGTTTGTCACTTGCTAACAGCAATAGTGAAAGCTACAGCAACTCAATTAATGATAGTAATTCATCAGCAAGTCTAAGTCGTTCAACTAGTCAAAGTGACAGCAAGTCATTGGCAGATAGTGAAAGCATCAGCTACAGTACTTCAATTAGTAACAGTGATTCAACAACAGTTAGTGCAAACTACAGTAACAGTAAATCACTGAGCGAAAGCAATTCAATAGCTATCAGTCAGAGCGAAAGCTTCAGTACTTCAATTAGTGAAAGTAACCAATCTGCTTCTATGAGTACTTCAGATAGTCAATCAAATAGTAAGTCAGATGCTGATAGCAATAGTCACAGTTACAGTACTTCAATCAGCGACAGCAACTCAGTAGGTGCTAGCGAAAGCAACAGCTTCAGTGATTCAATTAGTACTAGTGATTACTTCGCAAGCATGAGTCGCTCAACTAGCGAAAGTCAAAGTAAGTCATTAGCTGATAGTACTAGTGAAAGCTACAGTGCATCTGTCAACAATAGTTCATACTCAGCAAGCTTGAGTCTCTCTACTAGTGAAAGAGACAGTAAGTTTACAGCAGATAGAGCTAGTGAGAGTTACAGTACATCACTTAGCCTCAGCAACTCAATCGTTGTTAGTCAAAGTGAAAGCTTCAGCGTATCAATTAGTACTAGTGATTACCTCGCAAGCATGAGTCGTTCAACTAGTGAGAGTCAAAGTAAGTCAATTGCTGATAGTACAAGCGATAGCTTCAGTGTATCAATTAGTACTAGTGACTACCTTGCAAGCATGAGCCGTTCAACTAGTGACAGCCAAAGCAAGTCAATTGCTGACAGCACAAGTGAAAGCTACAGTACTTCAATTAGTGATAGCAACAGTTCAGCTAGCGCAAGTATGAGTCGCAGCAATTCAATTGTAAGTAGTGCCAGCGAAAGCTTAAGTACTTCGATCAGTGACAGTAATAGTTCTGCCAGTGCAAGTACTTCAGTAAGTGATAGTAACAGTACCTCAATCGTAGAAAGCACCAGTGTCAGTCAAAGTACTTCAACTAGTGTAAGTATGAGTGATAGTATTTCAACATCAACTGTTGTCAGTCAAAGTACAAGTACTTCAATTAGTAACAGTAATTCTGTAGCTAGTGACTGGAACGGTGGTGGCAACTATGTACCATCTTCAACTACACCTACATCAACTTCTGCATCTACTTCAACTTCATTGGCTGCAGACAATGTGGTAATTAAGAAGTTGCGTCACAATGCCTATGTTTACGATAAGAATGGTAACCGGGTTAGTGATCTAGTTATGTCAATTGGCACAGCGGTTAAGACATATGGTGATAAGAAGTTAATTAACGGACGTTACTACTACTACATTGGTGACGATCATTACGTTGTTGCAAAGAACTTCGATGGTTTTGAAGAAGATTTGCACCACAATGCTTATATATATAACTCTAAAGGTCAACGTGTTGGCAAGACTGTTCTGAAGAAGGGCAAGAAGGTCAAGGCCTTTGAAACGATCAATGCTAAGGGACGTAAGTTCTACAGTATCTTACACGGTAAATATGTTGCAGCAGGTAACTTCAAGGGTAAGGAATTACGCTTAAAGCATAATGCCTATGTTTACAACGAAAAAGGTCACCGTGTAAGTGACAAGATATTAGCCAAAGGTAAAAAGATGAAGATCTATGGTGTTAAAGTAATTAATGGTAAGAAGTATTACCATTGTCGCTATGGTCAATACATCTTGGCTGGTAATTTTAAGAAATAATGTAACGCATCATTGTAAATAAACTAAGAAAGCATCCTCATTATGAGGGTGCTTTTTTTGGTGTAAATATTGAAATATAGGTTGACTACACGTTAAAATGTTGTTAATATATTAAATATAAATTAGATAAAAAGGAGATGGCTCTAATGGAAAACGCAAATATTATTAAGCAAATTGCTATTAGAGCTATTTCTGCACTAAAATCATTAGCCTTGTTGTTGAACGTAAAGGACTTGACCTAGATAATTACTAAAAATTAGTAATTGATTGTAGTTAAGCCCTTATTCGCGTTCTAATGAATGGGGCTGAACTACAAAGATGAAAACCTCATTCATTAAGTTGAATGAGGCTTTTTTTATTGGTAATGAGAGGTACAAGAATGAATTTTCAATTCAAGAAGTTAATGCAGTCAGCCGCAGTGATTGGTACAGCAGCGGTTGGGTTAACTGCTTGCGGCGGTAATAACAATAGCACGAAGGTTAGCGAAAAGTTTCCAATTAAGACACCGGTTAAAAAAGTAAAGCAAGGTGGAACGCTTAAAATTGCGGAGGAAACAGATACACCATTTACCGGGATTTTTTCTAACGAAATTAAAAATACCGCCGTTGACAATGATATTGCCAGTCCTGGTAATGAAAGCTTGTTTGATACTGACAATCATTACAAGTTTAATGATAAAGGGCCAGCCACGATTCGCTTAGATAGAAAAAATAATACGGCAATAATTAATATTAAGAAGGGCGTTAAGTGGTCTGATGGCAAGCAGGTGGTAGCTAAGGATATTGAGTACGCATACGAAATTCTAGCTAACAAGGGTACGCAATCGCAGAATTATTCCAATTCCTTTGAAAATATTAAAGGAATGAAAGCCTATCATGAAGGTCGGGCTAAGACCATTACGGGCATTGAAATGCCTAACGGTGATAATGGCCGTCAGGTAATAATTCATTTTGACGAATTGAAGCCGGGAATGGAATATTCAGGCAACAACTTTTTCTGGGAAACAGCTGAACCATACCATTATTTAAAGGATGTGCCGTTTGATAAATTACAGTCATCTGACAAGATTAGAAAATCCCCATTGTATTTTGGACCGTTTAAGTTAAAGAAAATTGTTCGTGGTCAGTCAGTTACTTGGGTGCCGAATAAATATTATTGGCGGGGTAGACCAAAACTGGACAAAATTGAAATTTCAGTTTTAGCTACTAATTCTGCTTCTCAAGCTATTAAGAGCAAGGTTTATGATGTTGCGCAGGTAATTAATTCACAATGGGAACAGGTTAAAAACACTAAGGGTGTCAATTTCGTTGCTAAAGTTCCCCTAGGCTACAATTTTATCGGATTTAAGGTTGGTAAATGGGATGCACAAAAGAATAAAAACATTATGGATCCCCATGCCAAAATGAATAATAAGGCTTTAAGACAGGCAATTGGCTACGCAATGAATACTGATGAAGTCTACCAGCATTATACTCATGGCTTAAGCTTTAGAGTTCCGACATTAATTCCCGCACAGTTTGGCGATGTGTTTGATAAAAACGCGCGCGGTTATTCCTATAATTTGAAAAAAGCTAACGAACTGCTGGATAAGGCTGGCTATAAAAAGAAGGGTAAGTGGCGGGTCCAACCTAATGGCAAGTCGCTAACAATTCGCTATATGGCAAGGCAAACTGACCCAACTCAGGAGCCAATCCAGCAGAATTATCTGCAGCAGTGGCATAAGATTGGCTTAAACGTTAAATTAATCGGGAATCGCCTGACAGAATTTAATTCCTATGTAACTAAGCTTGAGGGCGACAGCCATGACTTTGATATGTGTGAGATTGGCTGGCATCTGGACAGTGAGGCATCACCAAGCAGTCTTTATTCTGATAATTCTCCTAAGAATTACACCCGTTTTGTTACCAAAAAGAATAATGAGCTGCTGGCAGCAATTGATTCACAGAAGGCATTTAACCATAAATATCGGGTACAAAAGTTCCATGAATGGCAAGAATATATGAATGATGAGGCTTATGCAATCCCAGAGTTTAATTCGTATTCCGTTTTCGCCGTTAATGATAAGGTGACCGGATATTCGCTTAAGCCGTCGGAGAATAACAATGACCACCAATTATGGTACAAGGTCGGCTTCGTAAAATAAGGACATGATGATTTTTAACAATCAGAAAAGTAAAAAGGAGAAAATTTAAAATGACACAAACTGGATATCAAAACATGAACCTTTATGATGGTGAAGAAGAAAAAGTTACAAGCAATAGTTACTTCGTTGTCGATGACGAAACAGGTAAGATTACGGCAATGGGAACTGGCGCTGCACCTGCTAGTGACAGGGTAGTGGACTTAGAAGGCAAGTTCGTGATGCCAGGGTTAATTAATTGTCATACGCACATTAACAATAGTTCAACTGCATATGATGGTGATCCAACTGCCAATGTTGTCGAAACAACTGTCCGTGCAGTGCAGCACCTACATGATTTTCTTAAGTCTGGCGTAACTTATATTCGTGAATGTGGGTCTACTTATGATATTGATATTACATTGGCGCGAATGATTGAGGAAGGTAAGATTACTAAGACACCAGAGATTATGCCGTCAGGGATGGCTTATTCGATGACAGGTGGTCACGGCGACTCACCGCATTTTGCTCATCTGGTAGACTCTCCTGATGAAATGCGCAAGGCTGTACGTCAAGGCTTGAAGAAAGGTGCTAAGAATATTAAAGTAATGGCCACGGGCGGTGTAATGACCAAGAACGACTTTATGGATGATCCACAATTAAGTGTTGCCGAAATGCGTGCGGCAGTTGAGGAAGCTCACCATAAGGGCTTGATTGTTGCGGCTCATGCAGAGGGCAATGCTGGGATTGGCAATGCAATTAAGTCTGGGGTAGATTCCATTGAACACGGCTTTTATGTTGATGATGACCAAATTGACATGATGCTCAAGCAAGGGACATATTTGACAGCCACTGTGGTTGCCGATTGGGCCTTTCCTACTTATGCGGTAGGAATAATGCCGGATTGGGAAGTAAAGAAGGCTAGTGATGCCCTAGACGACTTGCGTAAGAATATTACGCACGCTAAAAATCGCGGCGTTAAGATTACTTTGGGTACTGACGCGGGAACACCATTTAATGATTACTTCCAAACGCCAACCGAATTGCAATTATTGGCAGAACAAGGCTTCACTAATTATGAAGCCTTACAAACCAGTGTTCATTCTGCTCAATTGATGAAAATTGATGATGAGTATGGCACTTTGGCAATCGGCAAGTACGCTGACTTTCTGGTTTTGGATGAAAATCCGTTGGCTGATGTTAAGGCTGTGGCGCAAAGGGATAAGGCAGTCTACAAGAAGGGTCAGCGAGCATATTAATTATTAAAATTTTAGGCAGCAACAAGTTTAGAAGCTTGTTGCTGCTTTTGATTTACTTGCCAAAGTTTGCTTATAAAAATTGGAAACGATTACTTACATATAACCCTTTGCAATTTGTGGCAAAATGTTATAACATAGCTATTTGTAATAGTTAGCAAGCTAACTATTTTTGGTTAGGAGGAATTAGATGCAAAGGAAATTAGACGCAAAATTAATTTTATCAATTCTTGCGGCAGGTCTGATGTCATTCTCAGGCGTGTTAATTGAAACAGCAGGTAACATTACGTTCCCTGTTTTAATGAAGGAATTTAACGTAAATATGGCAACGGTGCAGTGGATGACGACCGGCTATCTTTTGATTGCTGCAATCATCATGCCCTTGTCTGCATACTTAAAGAAGAATTTTAGTTCTAAAAAATTGTTTGTGACAGCCGCAATTTTATTTATTGTTGGTTTGTTGATTGACTCATTTACAACAAGGTCAATGGGCTTTGTCTTTTTAGTTATTGGTCGAATTGTTCAAGGTGCCGGTGCTGGGATTGCTCTGCCATTAATGTTTAATATTATTTTGGAAAGAACACCACTTGATAAAGTCGGCTTGTTAATGGGTATCGGGACAATGATTACCGCGGTAGCTCCAGCTTTGGGGCCAACGTTTGGTGGTTTAGTTGTCAATACTCTTAGCTGGCGCTATATTTTCATCTTGATTATTCCGGTAATGGTTATTTCCTTTATCATGGGTGTAACGTGCATCACTGAGGATCCATACCCATTGAGCCATACCAAGCTTGATTGGACTGGATTTATTGAAATTGCCTTGACTTTTGTTGGCCTAATTCTGGCTTTCAGTAACTTGTCAGGAATTTTAATTAGACCGTTGGAATTTGTAGTGCCATTGGTAATCGGCTTGGTTGCCTTAGCCTTGTTTATCAAGCATTCACTTAATGTAAAAGAACCACTGTTAAACATTCGCTTGCTCAAGAACAGCAAGTTTACTGCTGGTATTATTGCTTACTTCATTTTCCAAGTTAATACGGTTGGCTTGTCATTCATCTTGCCCAACTACCTGCAAATCGTAAATGGTGCAACTGCCATGGTAGCAGGATTACTGCTTCTGCCGGGTGGTGCCATTGGTGCCATTGCTTCACCAGTTAGTGGCCGGATGCTCGATAATTACGGTCCAAGAAAACCAATTATGACTGGTGCCTGCTTTGAACTTGTTGGTATTATCATGTTCTGCTTGTTTGCCCAACATTTTACGGGTGTTAACGTATTGATCTCTTACCTGATTATTATGACTGGTACTGGCTTAATCATGGGTGACACAATGACTTCATCTTTGAACCTGCTTACTAAGGAAGAAAATGCGGACGGTAACGGCTTGTTCAACATGGTACAGCAATTTTCAGGAGCTGTCGGAACGTCGATTGTTTCTGCAATTATGCAATTTGTGCAACAGGTTAGTTCTAAGCCGACAACGGCTGGCAAGCTAGTTGATGGTTCTCAAGTTGGGTTAATTTTCTTATTAATTTTGGTTGTGATTGGCGTATACTTATTACATAAAGCAACTAAAAAGGATAGTTTAAGCGAGAATTAAATCATGAAAAAAAATTTTGGTTTAGCTTTGCAGCGAGCACAAAATACCTTTAATCGTAATGTTGATCGTTATGCACGGACAATTGGGTTAACTGGTACGCAAATGGTGATTATTCAATTTTTGAGTGCTGTACCCAAAGAAAAGAAGATTTATCAAAAGGATATTGAGCATGAATTCAATATTCGAAAATCAACGGCAACTAATATTTTGAAATTGCTGGAACATAAGGATCTCATTACTAAAAAGGTTGATGAGCGCGACAGTCGTTTGAAGGAAATTACTTTAACGCCCAAGGCAGAGGTTATTGAGCGGGATGCGGCTGCTTATGTTAAGCGTTCAGAAGCAAGTGTTGAACGGATTTTGGGTAAAGAACTGCGTGATGAGGTAACACAGGCTCTGCTTAAGCTAGATCAAGAATTATAGTTATGTAAAAAGTCGTACATTTTGGTGTGCGGCTTTTTAATATTTAGTTTATTAATAAGTTGAAGAATAAATATAGTTAAAACAATATTACTTTTTTAACAGACACGTACATGCTTGTAAAATCAATAAAAGGTGTTTTAATAGAAAAGTAGACTATAATTAAACGATAAACTTACAGGAGGAACCTTTCATGGAACAAGAACAAAAATTACAAATTTTAGAAGATTTGATTGCCTTGCATTCAGTTAATGGCGATGAATTGCCAGTAGCTGAGTATTTGAAGAAATTGCTTGACGGTGCAGGCATTGAGAACAAGATTTTACCACTTGAAGGTGAAGCTAATCGTGCTAACTTAGTTGCCGAACTTGGTTCAGGTAAGCCGGTGTTAGTAATTTCTGGACACATGGACACAGTTGACATTAACAAGGACAATTGGAAGACTGATCCATTTAAGATTACTAAAGAAGGCGACAAGTTATACGGCCGCGGCACGACTGATATGAAGGCGGGGCTAGCTGCAATCGTGATTGCCATGATTGAGTTAAAAGAAAGTGGCGCTGAAATTCCAGGCACAATTCGTTTATTGGCAACTGCTGGTGAAGAAGTTGGTCAACCAGGAGCTGAAGCTTTGCAAGCACAAGGTTACATTGATGATGCCGATGCTCTATTAATTGGTGAACCATCAGGCTTCTTTAGAACAGTGTTTGCTAATAAGGGTGAGCTCGACCTAACAATTTCTTCAGAAGGAAAGACCGCGCACAGTTCGATGCCATTTTTGGGTAATAATGCAGTTGAACATCTACTTAACGTTTTGGATAACATTAAGAAGTGTATTAAGGAATTAACTAATGGCGTTAAGAATGATGTCTTAGGTGAAACTGTCTTTAACATTGATACAATTAAGGGTGGTAACCAAGTTAATGCAATTCCTAATTATGCGCAAGCTGAATTGAACCTGCGGACAATTCCAGAATTGGCTAATCCTAAGATTCTGCAAGCATTCCAAGAAGTAATTGACGAGTATAACAATTCAACGAATGGTCATATTAAAATGTCAGTTGACATGGATATTATCCCAATTATTGGTGACCGTGATTCCAAACTACTTAAAGTTGTTCAAGGTGCCGCTCAGCCATATGTTGCTAAGCAAAAGGTACCAGCTGACCAACTTGCCTTGATGCAAAAAGAGGCACAAATGGCTAATACTGAATACCACGAAGGTGGCTTCTTAGTCGAAGGTGTTTCTGGCGGTACTGATGGTTCGAAATTCCTGATTAATCATCCTAACGGCTTTGCTTATCTGGTCTATGGCCCAGGTAGTAACACCCCGCACCAAGATAATGAATACGTTTCTGAACAAATGTATTTAGACTTTATTGATATTTATAAAGGTATCTTTACTAATTTTGGTAAATAATTAATTAAATTAAGGCAGCACGTAATCGTTAGTGCTGCCTTTTTTGTGGTCAAGTAGTAAAATTTGCTTATTTGATTAATCTTGGGCTGTAAAAGGATACAAGGTCTGTTAAACTTGGTAAAGGTGATGAAAATGGAAAACAAGGCAATTGATGTTGGCGTATTAGCCGCTAAAATTTTAATCGAGTCTGGTTCGGAAATGTGGCGTGTTGAGGACACAACTAAGCGGATTATTGACCATGCTGCTAGCAGTAAGGCAGAAGCCTTTACCAGTTTGACAGGGGTGATGGTTAGCTTAAAAAATGCGTCTTACACACGTTTTATTCAAATTGAAAAACGGGGAATTAATATGGCGCGGATTAATGGTGTTAATCGGTTATCGCGTCAGTATACTGCCGATAAGATTACTCTTGACGAGTTTGAAGATGGTCTGAATAAGGTTCAAACTGCCAAACCGCAATTTCCAATCTGGGTACAAACAATTGCGGCCGGCTTTGAAGGTGCTTTTTTTATGTTTATCTTCACGCAAACTTATGACTGGCGCGATTTTCCGCTAGCGTTTGTTGCAGGAGCATTAGGCTACTATGTGACATCGTTCTTGTCATCACGTGTGCGCATTCGTTTTATCAGTGAATTTTTTGGTGCGCTGGCAATTGGTCTATGTACTGTTATTGGGGTTCATTTTCATTTAGGATTTAATGTTCAAAATATTATTATCGGGGCAATTATGCCGCCAGTACCCGGAATACCAATGATTATTTCCGTGCGTGATATTTTCGAAGGTAATCTGCTGTCGGGACTAGAACGCATGATGGAATGCTTGATTACGCTCAGTGCCTTGGCCTTTGGGATTGGCGTTGTGCTGCACTACATGTAGCGGAAAGGAAGAAATGGGATGACTTTTTATCATTTTATAATTCAGGTTCTTTTCAGTTACTTGGGAACAATAATGTTTGACCTTTTTATCAATTTGCCAAAGAATGCCCTCAATACATCGGGCAGTATTGCTTGTGTTGGCTGGCTGGTTTACTGGTTTATGTTTGAGTTTGGCTTGGGTGCAATTTTAGCTAACTTTGTGGCGGCATTTGTCGTTGGCAGCCTCGGGATAATTTTCGCTGTTAAAAAGAAAATGCCGAGTACAATGTTTGTCAGCGGTTTGGTGCCACTAGTGCCAGGAGCCAGCGGCTACCAGGCTTTGTCAGCGATGATTAACCACTCGCCGATGATTGCCGTACAAAAGACAATTCACGTGGCCATGGTGGCTGGGGCGATTGCTTTGGGTTACGTTTTTTCACAGGTAGTTGTTGAATTAATGCACCAGAAAAAGCGTTAAATTATATAAGATTTACAAATTAACTTGCTGTATATTATTATAATATTAACTGTAAATAAATTAATTTTTAAAAGCAATATTTATCTATCAGAAAGAAGCACTACTCTATTTTAAGTAGTGCTTCTTTTATTTATATCTTAAAATTTAAATGATTTTTCTAATGTTATTTAATTATTTATGTAAATATATACTTGCTAGTAACCATAGTAAATTTGAATATAGTCTATTTTGTTATATATAAGCATAGTGTTTGTGCAAAGCAGTTTTAGGGTCTACCATATATTATGTAAGCACTATCAAAAAATATTTTTTAATATAAGAAGGTAGAAATATGCTAGGAAGAAATAATTTTAAGGAAAGATTAAGAAAGACAGAGATGCAGTCCAAAAAGGATCGCTTCTCAATTAGAAAATTATCTGTAGGTGCAGCCTCTGTTTTGCTGGGCTTTAGCTTTATGGCAATGAACGGGCAAACTGCTAAGGCAGATACCATTTCTTCATCTAAACCTGATATAGAAGTTCAGACAAGCAAAAATAATACTACCGTTAGCGAAGATAAGCAGGAGCCTACAAGTGACAAGACTAAAGCGAATTTGACAACTTATTCGGGCTTGAGCACGTTTTTAAAGAGTGCTGATACTGACGCTAAGGACAGTTCAACTGATAATGAGCAGGGGAAGCCAGAGGAACCTGCTAGTGATACTAATAGTAGTGAAACTGCTAAACCAGCTGAAGAACCGGGTACAACAGATGCTAATGAAGTTGTTGCAGGTACTGCTACAGAGCCAAATAATATAACAAATGCTAGTAAACAATTACCAACTGCGCAAGCAAGTGAAATAGATGTTAGCACTTGGGACGAATTTAAAGACGCGTTAAATAGTGAAACTGTTGAAACGATTAATGTCACTGATGACATTGCGGCAACTGACAGTAATCAGACTTACACAATCCCGATTAGCAAGACAATTAATGGTAATAATCATACTTTGAACATTGGTTCTAATATTATTCAAGATGATATCTATGAATACGGGATTACGTTCAATGATATTAAATTAATGGGGATGAAGCCAAATGACGATCCAACCCTGTTTAATTTCTATGGTTACGATAACGATAAGGCTGTTACGTTGAACCATGTTGAAAGCGATAATGTTAGTTATGATGCGCTAATTAAATTCGAAAATGATGTTCAGCTTAACTACAACACTGATGGCAATATCTTCAGCGACTATGCCGAGCCAACAGCAACGACAGGCTCTACTGTGACAATCGATTTTGCGCCAACTGTCGGCACTTCAACTAGTTTTATCTGTGATATTTTCTTGATTGAAGATGATGCTCATGTAACAGCCCATATTGCAAACACGATGAGTGCTCTGCGTGGTACGGGAACAATTGATAACGCCAGAATTGAAGTAGGAGAGAATTCAACCTTTGATCTGACGATTGATCCTACAGTTAACTTTTTATACCGCGTTGATCCTGGAATTGATCCATTAAAACTGGAATTATTTGAAGGTTCCTCAACTCATATTCAAAATAATGCTTCCGACACAGGAGTTAATCCGGGTGAGGACAACCAACTTATCTTAGTTGCTGACACGCCGAAAATTTTTGAATTAAAGAGTGGTACAGGGGATGTTAACAACTTTAACTTCCCAGAAACCGATATTTCGGGTGCTAAGATGGGGTTGATTGTTGACCAATACAAGTGGATTATTCAAGATTCTGACAATGCCAATATTATTAATCCGAATTTGACTGATGCACAAATGCAAATTTTGGCTAATCCAACTTTGCCGGCAAGTATCTTAACTGATGGTAAGGCTAACAAGAACTTCCAAGATTTGAATACCAAGGAAGATTTTCAAACAGTTATCCAAAGTGCTGGTGGCTTTAATGGTTCTGCCGGCTTTGCTTTAGGAACTGACTTGTATGATGGCTGGAAGAAGACCGATGCTGGTCGATATAATATTTCTTCAACTGGTTTGACGATTAATGCTGGCCAAATTAGTGGTATCGGAGCTGCTCAAAATCGACTGAATGCAGTTGATAGTCATGATGATTCTGCACAAACAATTGCTCATTTATTGCAGCTTGATGATAGTATCGATCCAAGCAATAAGACCATTACTGGTATTGCTTGGCTGCCAAATCAAGCAATGGCTGCTGATGGTGAATTGATTGCTGGTGGTTTAGTCAAAGATGAAGACGGTAATTTAATTAATGATGTTGGCTCGCAAGTTGGAACAGAAAGCACTAACTTAGGGAATGCCGTCATTCGGGTAACTTATGGTGATGGTACGACTGATGATATTCCGGTAACATTAACGCTAGTTAAGGCCAAATCATCTGGGGATGTTCAAACAGTCGATCATGGACAAATGCCAACATTGGCTCAAGCCCAAGATGCTGTTGCCTTTGATGGTGATGCCAGCAGCTTTAATCCAACCTATGAATGGTACAAAGCCGATGGCTCAGGCCCATTGACCGCGGCAGATTTGCAATCCGGTCAGACTAATGATATTAAAGTTTTAGTAACTTATTATCGTGATGGTCAACCGGACGGGACACAGCTGGTTCCAGCCCAAGTCTTTATGGGTGAAGATCAGGCAACAACTTCCGGAATTACAGCTGGTGCAGGTCCAGTGGCTGTTCATGCGGTTACTATTCCAAGCAAGAATGACCCATTGGTACCAGAATTTAGTGATTCTAGTAAATGGGGAATTTACTTAGATGGTGATTTGACCAACGTAACAAGTGTCGATTGGGATGATGATACTAATGTTAACGATATTATTAATGGTACAACTGGTGAAAAGACAGCTAAATTACGGGTAACTTTTAGCGACGGTTCGACTAAAGAAATTGATGATGTTAAGGTCAACGTCCTTGGCGGTGAAAAAGCAGACAATCAGTCAACTACAACACCTAATGGGGTATTGCCAACAGTCGATCAGGCTAAAGAAGCGCTTAAAGATGAGCCGGCACTAACTAGTGATCTAAGTGATGCGGGCTATGATGTTGATTATTCATGGGCTAAGGATAACCAAGGAACGGCGATGGATAATAGCTACGTCACTTATAGTGAACAACAGCCAACTAAGACAGTTCCGGGCTATGTTGTTTTAACCTACTATAAGAAAGGTGCTGCTCATACACCGGATAACATTGATGGTCAGCAGATTGTACCAGTTGATGTGACGATTAACAAACAAGAAAATGGTTTGTATCATGGTCAATTAGCTGGTTCTGGTCAAAATTCTAGAGGAGTATCTGTTGCCAAAGGAACACCAATGGATGATGCAGCTGCTAAGGATGCACTTTATAAGCCAGCTGCATTCCCAGCAGATGCAACCTTTGCATGGGAAAGCCCAGTTGATACTTCAACAACTGGTGACAAACCATCATGGGTTGATGTGACTTATGCCGACGGTTCAACTGATCGTATTCCAGTTTTAATTAATGTTTACGATACGGCTTCAAAAGAAATGCCAGAAGGTATCACTCAGACAGCTGCTCTAAATGGGACAATACCTGATGCTCAGACTTCAATTGCTAATAATACTAATTTGCCAAATGGTACTACTTATGCGTGGCTTAATGCTCCTGACTTGTCGCATGAAGGTTCGGCGGTTGGAACAGTTCAAGTAACTTATCCAGACGGTTCAGCTGATTATGTTGCTGTGCCAGTGATTGTAGGCAATGCTAACCCGACACAAGCTAATGACCCATTGGGGCAAAGAACGGATATTCATTATGCAGCTGGATCAGCAGCAACTAATGACCAAGCCAAGGCTGCAATTTCTAACGCTGACAGTCTACCAGAAGGTACAACTTTTGCATGGCAGACAGCACCAGTTGTTAATGATTTAAACAGATTGGGCGTCCAAGCCGCTGTTGTTCAAGTAACTTATCCAGACGGCACAACTAATAATGTCCCAGTAGTTGTTGATGTTATTAGTGATGCTCATTCAGCTTCACGTTCAAGAGCTAGAAATGTTTGCGTCAACGTTGGCGATCCAATTCCGGATGCAAAAGATGCCGTGATTAACAGTGCTGACTTAACTAACGCAACTAGTTTTGAATATGAAACTGTACCGTCTAGTAGTACCGCTGGTGTAACTTTAAACAAGATTAAGATTACCTATGCAGATGGCTCAACCGATGAAGTACCAACACAAGTTATTGTTAATCAGGTGCCAACAGCCACATCAACTCAAGCGCAGAAGAATAATCCGCATGTGAAGACGGTTAGAGTTAATATCAACAGTAAGGTTAATGCGCCTAGTGTAATTGATAACTTTACTGAACTTACTGGCAATCCAACTGCTGAATGGGTCGATCCTAATGTTGCTCTGCAAATAACTAAGACAGTAGGCTTAAAGCAGTCGCAAGTTAAGTTAACCTTTAATGACGGCTCAGTTAAGATTGTGACCGGTTATGTCAGAGTAATTTCTGATGGTGAAAAGCATGCTGATTCAGTTACTGGTAAGACGATTACTAAGCAGCCAGGAGCAACAGTTACCGCTGCCGAGATGGTGAATGACCTGCCAAGTGATGCAGTAGCTGCATTTGTCACACCAGTTAACATTACAAATGGTAAGGTAGATAATCCGGGAACTTATATTGAAACTATTCATATTAAGTTCCGCGATGGTACTGAAAAAGATGTTGCATCAGTTTTAACAGTGCCAAGACAAAGTTCACAATTAGATTATAGCCAGAGTAAAGATGTTGTCTTACACGTAGTTAACGTGGGCAATAATCCGGCACAAACGCCAGCTGATTTTAGCGATCCAAGCTCATTTTTGAATAATACGGAAGATGCTAATATTGCTAGTGTTGGTTGGGCAACAGATGGTCAACCAAGTGTTGCTAGTGCAATTGACCAAATTACAGGTAAAATTAAGATTACCTTTAATGATGGTACATCAGTTACTAGAGACATTAATGTTAAGGTAATTGGCAATAAGAAGTCAGATACACCAACTACAATTACTGTAAGCAATGATAGTAGTAAGTTGAATGAGGCACGGGCAAAGGCAGCTTTGGATCGTGACGATTTGCTGGCTACTGATGCTAAATATCCAAATGCGACATATTCGTGGGCCGCAAATAGTGATGGTACCGGTACAGTTGATATTAGTCATAGTGGTTCGCAGCAACCATATGTCATTATTGATTACAGTGATGGTACCAAGGAAGCTGTTCAAGTGGACCTAACAGTTAATGAAGAACCAACTTCTGGAGCTACTTATCATCCAGAAACAAATGGTGGGTCGGTTACAACACATATGTCAACTAACGGTGTTGTGATGCCGCCGGAATTCACTGATCCATCAAAAATGGGTGCTTTCATGCAAATTCCAGGTGTTGCTGACCTTAGTAGCGTAGTTGATAATTTGACTTGGTCTAATGATGCCCCAACAACTGTCGGTGATAACCAGCAATTTGATGTAATTGCTCATTATAAAGATAATTCAGTCAGTGATGCTTTCTCAATTAACGTTAATGTGCTGAGTGCTAAGAAGACAGACACACCAACAGTTATTGCAGCAGGTGACAACCTGTCAGCTAATGATGCTGAGGCAGCTCTTGATCCAACTGAGAATGCCAAGATTATAGCTAAGTATCCAAACGCTAAGTTTAGTTGGGCAGCTAATGCTGACGGTACAGGAACAATTAATACAAATACTGTTGGCGACTCACAGCCTTACGTTGTTGTTGATTATGGTGACGGTACGACTCAGATTGTTCAAGTTGACTTGAGTATTAAGTCACAGGCTGATACCAATGAAGGTAACCTTGATGTAACACAGGCAGTGCCAATCACGACGCATATTGCTGATGGTTTGCATAATGAAGTTAATGTTCCTGAATTTACTAATCCAGCTTGGATTAAAGAGAACATCAAGATCACAGGTGATAACGATTCAACTGTCAAGATCGATCATTTAAGCTGGGCTGGAGCACAGCCAGATACGATTGGTGATGGTCAACAAATTGAAGTAGTTGCTCATTATAAGGATGGATCAACCAGTGCACCATTTAAGTTAACGGTTAATGTACTTGGCGCTGAAAAGTCAGCCGGTCTAACAACTGTTGAAGTAGATAGTACACCAACGGAAGCTGAGGCTAGAAAAGCCTTAGAGATAGCCGGTGTAGTTAAGCTAGATGGTCAGTATCCAAACATTAAGTATTCATGGGCTAAGAATAGTGATGGTACTGGTACAATTGATACAAGTATTAAAGGTACTCAAACTGCTTATGTTGTAGTGGATTATGGTGATGGTACTAAGCAGATTGTTGAAGTTAGCCTGAATGTTGATGAGACAAATGCCAAGGAGAACCATCCGGTTGCTGCAGCTGTAAACGCAACGAACCCAATATTGACACACCTTGTTCATGATTCTGCAACGGGTAACCCGGTGGCCAAGACACCAGCATACTTTAAGAATGACAAGGAAAAGATGAAACAGGTCATTACTGGTGTTAACTGGGATCAAGTAGATTTCTTAACTTGGGCTGCTGCGGGATCAAGTGTGCCTGGTGAGCAAAATGTACAAGTTATTGTTCATTATATGGACGGTTCAATTAGTGATCCAGTAACCGTGAAAGCAAATATTATTGGTGTTCAACATCTTGATGTTGCCGGTGTGACAACTAATACAGAAGTGACACCTGGCACGCAACCGACGTCAGAGCAAGCTAAAGCTGCATTAGGGCAAGAATTGAATGTTGCAGACTTACTGCGAGAATATCCGAATGCAACCTTTACTTGGGCAAGCAGATCAGATGGCACAGGTACAATTGATACAAGTAACTTAGGTTCTAAAGATGCTTACGTTGTAGTTAACTACGGTGATGGTACAAAGCAAGTAGTTAAAGTACCGTTGAACGTTACTAACGACGCTGGTAATCCTGGTGGTTCAGGCAATTCCCAAACGCCAAGTGATAATTCACAGCCAATTGGTGGTAGTGTCACAATTCCGCAAGGAACAGACTTAGGTCAAGATAATAAATATGCTGAACAAGCAATTGGGAATTCGGCAAGCTTACCAACTGGTACTACTTATAAGTGGCATCAAGCTCCAGATACATCAGTTGCTGGTAAGACTGTTTCAGCTTCAGTACTAGTAACTTTACCTAATGGCACTAGTGTTGTAGTTCCAGTTTCGGTAATAATTGGTGCTAAGCAAGGTGAAAGTGTAACTTTGCACCACAATGCCTACCTTTATGATGAAACAGGTCAACGAATTAATGAAGTGGTCTTTAAGACGGGTTCTGTAGTTCCTGTATATGGCATCAAGACAATTGCCGGTAGAGACTTCTATATCTTGGATGATAATTATTACTTGGCAACTGGAAATGTTCTAAGTAATAAGCAAAAGTTGATCCACAATGCCTATCTGTATAACAAATATGGCAAGCGGATTACGAAGAAGGTCTTTAAGCGTGGTAAGACCGTTAAGACTTATGGTGAGCCAATTAATATTCGAGGTAAGAAGTTCTATAAGACCGATAAGGGTTACTTCTTAAGAGCTACTAACTTTAAGAAGCCAAGTCGCGATCTGACACCTGTCCAAGAAATTGCAGTTGATATAACTAAGGATCGAGTAATGCACAATTCTTATCTGTATGATGAAAACGGCAAGCGGGCTAATGGCATTATCCTGAATGCTGGCACGCGGGTTAAGATTGACCAGACGGTACACAGTATTGCTGGTAGAAACTTCTATAAGACGAATAGAGGCTACATTGCGGTTGAAAATATTACTGGTACTAAGATTAATCTGAAGCATAATGCATATGTTTATAACAGATATGGTACTCGTGCTAACCAAAAGACTTTGAAGCAAGGCAAGGCAGTTACCGTTTATGGTGATCCCGTCACACTTCATGGTACGTCATACTATATTGTTGGCGATAAGACTTATGTTAAAACGGCTAATTTTTAGATAAATTAGGGTAAGCAAAAACTGTTTGATGAAAATCAAGCAGTTTTTTGCTGTATATTGGGTTATAATTTGTATCATTATCTGAAAGCGAAGAAGGAGAATAATGGTTTATATTTCAGGAAAATGGTACGCAGCTCCAATAGAAATAAATGGAACGATATTATTGCCGATATTTTTGATTATTTTTATCATAATTGCAATTCGACAATTTAAAAGTCAAAAACGTAATTGGAAAAGAATATTACTAAGTGGATTGTTTTTAATTTATTTATGGGTATTACTAGATGTTACAATTTTCCCAATACCTTTGTTTTTGGATAACTCGTTACCAGCTAAGTTAAAGTTTGGTAAACAGCTATTTATCAATTTAAGGTTCAACTTATTAGAAAATTATTTGCCATTACAGTTAATAGGTAATATTGTACTGCTTGCGCCATTGTCGTTTTTTGCAGCTGTATTTAAAGATAAATATTCTAGATTATGGCATAATCTTTGGCTAATGCTTTTAAGCTCATTACTAATTGAAAGTGTGCAATTAATTCTAAGCTTTTTCTATCTTGGAAATAGAATTTTTGATGTTAATGACTTATTACTTAATACTTTGGGAGCTCTAATAGGGTTTGTCTTTTTCAAATTAATAAATTTATTTTTCAAGCAGCAAGTTGAAGATGTACGTTTATAAAAATTAATTAATGCACGATTTCAATATTTTATTAGAGTCGTGTATTTTTTAGTGCCTTTAAATCAAATATTAAATTATACAAAAAATGCTCCTGACTGTTAGTTTGATCTCTAACAATATGGAGCATTTTTTATATTTTAGCCATTAGCAACAGTAAATCGTTCTTGATGGTGCTTAGGTGTTAAAAGCTCTTGAACTAAAGCAGTGGCCATAGTTCCGGCAGTAGTAACTGATTCACCTTGCTCGTTATATAGCAATTCGTCCTTGCCATAAAGAATGTTAGCAGCCTTTTCACCCGGAACGAGTAAGTTAGCTGGCGAAACACCGAACCAATCAACATTATCGACATTTTGCAAGAATTGGTACTCAAAGTATTGGTTCTTTGGGGTGTTGCGCCATGGTTTAGTTGATTCATCTTGCTCAATATCCTGTAAGACGCGGTGGTGGTCAGCTCCAGTAATTAAGCTGCCAGCACCAAGAATGAATGCCAATCGCGGACTAGTAGTTTCTCTGAACAAATAGATCAAGTGAGCTGCTAGGTCAGTGTGACGGTATGCTTGAGCCGGATCCGTTGAAAAGGCATCAACAATTGCATCACAGTCAGCGAAATCGTCTTTAGTTAAAGTAAAGGCATCTTGCGCTAAAGTCTGAATACTTGGAACTTCAGATTTTAACTTAGCTAACTTGTCTTCTGAACGACCATTAGCAATAACTTCAAGACCATTTTTAGCTGCTTCTTTGACAAAAGCAGAACCAGCCATACCGGTTGCGCCGATTACAAATATTTTCATATTAATTCTCCTTGAATAATTTTAATTAACTATTACTAGTTTAGTCTAGATAGGATGGCGCTTCAATTTTGAAGTTTGGCAAAATATACATCATCCTCCTTAAAAAATTAAGAAAGATGGACAACCAAGGAGGCAGGTTACTGATGACCGCGTACGGTCACGTCCGGACTACCAGCCGAACTGTGTTTTTACTTTCTAATATTAATATAGCATAAACTGTTCTGTAAAACGCAAAAACCTTGCAATAACAACATGTTTTGCTTAAAATGTTTTTTTGCAGTCGAAACTTGGAGGGAAAAGATTAGCATGGAAGAAATCAAAATGAATGAGCAATTAATTTCAGTAAATATGGATAATAGCGCACTCACTAATGCCCAATTGAAAATTGATAAACTGGGCTTGTCGCTTGCTGAATATTTGAACTTGGTGTTGACCAATGTACCCAACAGTCGTACCCAGCTCAAGCACATCTTGGCTGAAATTGGCAGTCAACCAGCTGACAAGTCACTTGCAATGTGGCTTAACCGCGTTGATGCAGACTAAGGGTGTAACTCGCTAATTAAGTTTAGCGAGTATTTTTTTGGCAAAAAAGCATTAATGTTTACAAATGTAAATTTAAAATATATACTAGCCATAGTTTACAAATGTAGACAATGATTAATGAGGTAAAAAATATGACTAAAATTATTATTTTTCTAGTAGGTATTGTACTAATCGGTTTTATTGCATGGTGGTTCTTTGGTAAGCATCAGGTTCAGGCAGAACAAGCTGCAGTTAATCATGACCACCAGAGTGTGGACATTGAAGTTAAGGGTGGTTATTCGCCTGAACGAGTTGTCCTTAAAAAAGGCGTGCCAGCAACGTTGAAGTTTAAGCGTACAGATGCATCAACTTGTCTTGACCATGTTGTTTTTTCTGATTTAGGAATCGATCAAAAACTACCTCAAGGTCAAGTTGAAGAAGTCAAGATTGACACGTCTAAGTCTGGTGTTTATGACTGGGCGTGCAGTATGAATATGTTCCACGGTCAAGTGATTGTTAAGTAGGGGCTATTAAATGAAAATTACGACGCGCTTTTGGACGGCGTTAGTTCTGTCTTTGCCAATGCTAGTCGAGATGGTACTTCAACCGTTAACTGGTTGGATGCTTCCTGGTGACAAATGGACCATGTTAGTTTTGACAACATTAATCATGTTGATTTCTGCAGGGCCATTCATTAGCAGTGCCTGGGCATCATTTAAAAAGCATCACGCTAATATGGACACTCTGGTTGCGTTAGGAACATTGACCGCATATCTTTATAGCATCTATGCCATGTTTAAGCAGCAGCCAGTTTTCTTTGAAAGTGCGGCCTTTGTGATTACCTTTGTGCTGCTCGGGCAAGTATTGGAAGCAAAAATGCGCAGTAACGCTTCGGACGCGATTGGCAAGTTGGCTAATTTGCAAGCAAAGGACGCGCTTGTTAAACGGGATGGTCAATTTGTGCAAGTGCCAATCGCTGAAGTCATTGCGGGTGATGTAATCCAAGTTAAACCGGGGCAAAAGATACCAGTTGATGGTGTCGTTGTATCCGGCATGTCCAATGTTGATGAGTCAATGGTCACGGGTGAAAGCATGCCAACCAGCAAAAAACCAGGCGATCAAGTGGTTGGTGCGACAATCAACCAGAATGGTACCTTTGAATTTAAGGCACAAAAGGTTGGTCGTGATACAATGCTCGCGCAAATTGTGGCAATTGTGAAAAAGGCGCAGAATAGTCACGCACCCATTCAAAATTTAACTGACCGTGTTGCCGATATTTTTGTGCCCGCAGTTTTAATAATTGCCATTGCCACCTTTTTAATCTGGTATCTGTTACTTGGCAAAAGCGTCGGCACAGCCTTAGTTTTTGCCGTTTCAGTCCTAGTTATTGCCTGTCCATGTGCTCTTGGTTTGGCTACACCAACAGCATTAATGGTGGGCACGGGTTTAGGTGCCAAAAAGGGCATTTTAATTAAAAATGGTGAGGTACTGGAAGCTGCCAATAATCTAACGACAATTGTATTTGACAAAACTGGCACAATTACCGCCGGTCAACCGCAAGTAACTGATATTATTGGCGATAAGCAGGTTTTGGAAGTTGCCGCTAGTTTGGAAAAATTGTCGGAACACCCGCTAGCTGCGTCCGTTTTACAAGCTGCTAAAAAGGCCAAGGTTCAATTACAGTTAGTAGATAACTTTCGTGCAATCGAGGGTAAAGGTGTGACTGGCACAATTGCTGGTAAAGAGGCTATGGTTGGCAGTCAGGCAATGATGTCCGCTATAATGTCGCCTAATATTGCGGCACAAATTATGACTTTTGAACAAGAAGCGAAGACGGTCATTGTAGTTGCCTTAGCTGATAAAATTATTGGTCTGATTGCTATTCAAGATGTACCTAAGAAAAACAGTAGTCAGGCAATTACCCAGCTTAAAGCAGCAGGGCTAAAAACCATCATGTTGACTGGCGATAATTCTCAAGTAGCGCATGCAATTGCCCAGCAGGTAGGGATTGATGAAGTTATTGCCGGTGTTTTACCAACTGAAAAGGCAGCAGCGATTCAAAAACTGCAGGAAACAGACAGAGTTGCCTTTGTTGGTGACGGCATTAATGATGCCCCTGCATTAACACAGGCCGATGTTGGGATTGCAATGGGCTCTGGCACTGATGTCGCGATTGATGCTGGTGGTATTGTCTTAGTGAAAAATGACCTAATGGATGTTGTACGAGCATTAAAGTTGAGCCGCAAAACTTTTAACCGCATTAAACTCAATCTGTTTTGGGCATTTATCTATAATGTATTGGGAATACCAATTGCGGCTGGGTTATTTGCCGGCGTTGGCCTAATACTCAGTCCGGAATTAGCTGGACTGGCAATGGCTTTTAGTTCATTATCGGTAGTTATTAGTTCAGTCTTGTTAGGAAAAGCAAAAATTTAGTCATGTAAAAGACACTTAGCATAATTGCCAAGTGTCTTTTTTGCTTATAACTTTTTTGAAAAGCGTTTTTGGGTTTTGTCAAATGAATAGCCGATTTTAGCATAAAACTGATGTGCTTCGGTTCGGCTAGTACTGGAATTTAAACGGATAGCTGTTATCTTGTGCTGTTGGGCATATTTTTCAACTGCGGTCATTAATTCAGTACCAATGCCGCGATTTTGGGCATCTTTGGCTACAGCTAAAGCCATGATATTGAGCATGGGATCAAAGTAAGTTTCTTGATAAAGCTCCGCGTGAATGTAACCTGTGATTTTACCTGTGTGAGCGTCTTCTGCCACTAAAATTAAGTGGTGGTGGTCAGCGAGTAATCGCTTGATGTTGGCTTGGGTCTTAATCAAGGGATAATCATATCCCAACTGCGCGCAATTTATTTTCTGAATGGCAGCACTGTCTGTTATTTTTGCATGTCTAATCATTTTTAGTACCAATGTCCTTTGGTTTGACGAATCTGTTTAAGCTGAATTATATAGCTGATTAGGCCAATTAGCAACCAAATGATAATTATTAAATAACCAGCTGCGAGATTACCATGTCCAGTTTTAATTAAGTTAACTGGGCCATAAAATGGAAATAGTAAGGCGATTTTGGCTAACCAAGTTGGATAGGCTGTGATGATTACCAAAATACCAGAAACAAGTTCAATCAATGAGCTGAACAGGTTTTGTGCAAAGTAAGGATCATTCATCTGCCATGAAATAGTCCAAGCAGTAAAGCCTAAGATAATGCCATCAATGCACAGTATCGGTAACATTACTAAGGCGCGAATAATAATTGCCATTGGCGCTCCTAAGCAAAAGGCTAGAAAAAAGTTGATTATTGCAAGTAGACTGCCAACAAGTAGCGCAACTAATGCTTTACTGAGCCAATAACGTGGACTGAATGGTCTTTTAGTAACCATTTCAACATCAATGCGCAAATTTGCATCCTTGACTAGTAATTCGTTCATGGTTTGCAATGATAATCGTGCGGCGTCAATCGCAATTGAGGCAATACCAACAGTCCAATTAAATTTACCAGTGTATTGCGTGGTAATTAGGACTAACAATAGCATATCGATTAGAGGCGTCAGGAAAAAATAAACTAGTTTCGTGCGCCAATTATGTAAGAAAGATAGTGAAGAAAATTGGGTAGCAATCATTAGATAATCTTCAGAGCTCCTTTCTTTCTAGCCAAGAAGTTGACTCTTCGGACAATAATACCGATTAACAACAGCCATAGACCGAGGCTAAAGCAGTATGCCAACCAATTAAAATCAGCTTGTCTAGTTAACGTTGCAATTGGTGCAGTAATTGGGATTAGCCACTGTGAAAAATTAGTTATTGGTTTCAGAATTTTGGCGCTGCCAAATAAGCCAGCTAACAGGATAATGGGTGTTCCGATTAAAGTTTCGTAGACCATTGCGTCTGTTGTTAAGGTTAAAAATGAGGCAATCAAGATGCCCATTGTAGCCGCGCCGAGCCATAATAGAACAATGGTAAGGATTAATTGCAAACTAACGCTGCCGGTAGCAATGCCAAGGATTTTTGCTAATAAAAAGCTGAGTGGGAAGGCGAACAAGCCGTAGGCAGAAGCTGGTAATAGCAGTGTGATTAGGGATGCACGTTCATCATACTGGTTGTTTAATAAATAAGGTAATGTTCCCTTATATTTTTCAAAGCTGATACAGCCAGCGACGGTTGTACAAGATGACCACATTCCAAAAATGCCGCTTTGGAGCCACAACATGGGATTATTTAGGTTGTGATGAGCATAGGCAATTGTGTATTGCATTAGAAATATCGCAGTTGTGCTGGTAATTGTCAACCAAATAAAATATTGGTCAGACAGATAGTCCTTAACGTGAAAGAGGAATAAACGAAGAAAACGCATGTTAGTTCCTCCTTAACTGTGGTGCTAAGGCAAGATATGATTCTTCTAGCGTTGCCGGCCGATCAATGTGGTCGACCTTTGACAAGTTAACAATGTCGTCAACACTACCTGTAGCAAAGACTTTGCCACTACCAAGTAGAACGATGCGGTCAGCTAAGGCCTCAACTTCAGTCATTGTGTGGCTGGTTAGTAAGATGCTAATGCCATTACTTGCTAGATATTTAATTGTGTCCCGAATGCTTTTGGCAATTTCAACATCAAGACCACTTGTTGGTTCATCAAGCAGTAATAAATCAGGCTGCCCTAAGAGTGCGCGAGCAATGTGCAGTCTTTGGGTCATACCTTTTGAAAATGTACCAATTTTTTTGTTAGCGACATTTTTTAAAGCGACAATTTCTAAAACGCGTTCAATTTCAGCTTTTTGCTGACGATAGGGAATTTTGGCTAAGTCGGCAAAGAATGCTAAGTTTTGTTTAGCAGTAGCATTACGATAAAAGCCTAATTCACCACCAAAGGAAACGCCCATTCGGGGTCGTCTTTTTGCAGTAGTGACTTCTTGACCGTTGACAAAGACTTGTCCAGAAGTAGGGATCAAGTAGCCGCCAATAATTGATACGGTAGTGGTTTTGCCAGCACCGTTTGGTCCTAAGAGCGAGACAATTTCACCCTTAGCAATTGTAAAAGAAACGTCAACAAGAGCATTAAATGTTTGTTGGCCGTTTTCATAAGTCTTTTTTAAGTGTTTAACTGATAATATATTTTCCAAAAAAATTATTCTCCATTAATTAAGTTGTAATACGATCAATCACTAAAAAGGAAGGTGTGATTACCGATCAGAAGATTACAGGTTAATTTGAAGAACCAGTTGATATAACATTAAGTCTATGAAAAAATTATAGCATAGTTTTAATTTTATACTAGATATTTTTTGGTAAATATTGACCAAATAGCAAAGAAGCGCATAATTTACTTGCTTTTCGCGATTGGCTGCGTAACAATCTAGTTGATCGATTAAAGTATCAGCGAACCAAACAAGAACTGGCGCAAAAATCTTGGGCAACTGTTCAAGAATATGCCGATGTTAAGGGTCCTGTAATAGTAGAAATTAAACGTCATATTGACCAAGCTCAATAAAAAAGAAGGATCTCTTAAATTAAGAAATCCTTCTTTTTGAATAAGTGGAGTGCAGTCAAATAAAATTTATTTTAAATATTCCTCTAGAACCTGCAACACACCCATGTCGTTATTGCTTGGAGCCTCATACTTGGCAATTTCTTTTAGCTTAGGGTTGCCGTTCTTCATGGCGTAGCTAAAGCCGGCGAGTTCAATCATTTCCTTGTCGTTCATGCCGTCGCCAAAGGCAATTAGCTCTTCTGGCTTGACGTTGAAATAGCGCAAGAAATATTTAATCCCTTGACCCTTATTAACGCGATTGGGCATTACGTCAATATTATCAAATCCGCTTGTCGTGCAGTGGATGCGTTCACTGCTATTTTGATTAAACTTTAGTTCGAGTTCGCTGGCTAACTGGGCATCACAATTAAGGGTAAGTTTAGTTAAATTGTCACTAGTCGGCAGCTTGGTTAAGTCGTTAATCTCAATAACATTGGGATAGAAAAAATGCATGGCATTTTTAAATTTTACGCTAGCACGTTTATTAATGTAAGAACGGTCAAGACCACTGGCGGCAATTTCAGTTGCTGGATAATTATCTTGGATAAAGCTGATTAGTTTAATTCCTGTCTGATAAGTGAAAACATGCCGCAAAATAATATGATTGTCCTGCGTTAAGATTGAGCCATTATCGGCAACAATATCAATTCGGTCCAAAAAGCCGTGAAAATCTTTTTGCAGGCGTGATAATGGGCGACCGCTAGACGCAATGAAGTGGATATGATGCTTGCGTAATTCAGTTAGAATCTTGTCAAAACGTTGCCGATCAAACGTCTTTTCGTCATTTTCAAAGGTACCATCCATATCGACGGCAACTGCTTTAAATGGAATTTTTGTCATGTTCTGCTCCTTAATTGTATCCTAAAGTCATTATATAGTACTTGGGATAATATTTTAATTAATATCGACAATTATTTTGCAAATAAAAACAGCTCCACATTGCTGTGAGGCTGCTCTAAAAATATTTAATTAATTTCTTGCGTTACTTGGCTTTCTTCTGCCAACTAACCAACAAATTAAAATTGCTAAGATGGCTTCAATAACAATCACGACGATGTTTAATCCTAATTTGAATTGACCAAAGTCTATCTTGCTGAGGTTCTGACCACCAAGATAGAGGTCAAGGACAATTGAACCAATAATTAGAACGAACATGGTAATCCATTGGTCGCGGCTGAAGGCAATTCCATACTCTTCCTCGCGACGTCTAATACTTGGCAAAATCACGCCTAGTCCAATGAGGACAACAATTGCGACGATATTAATAATTAATTCGTACCACCAATAACTACTGAATTCTTTAACATCCAATGGGGCGATTCCCAAAATGGTTGCGACAGCAGTAACTACTAGTAAGAATAGTCCTGCTAGATAGGCCAACTTATCGTTTTTGATAAAGACATAGTCAGACGAGAATTTCTTGGAATTCTTTCTAATTCGCATGAAGGAATAGAAGATCCAGCAGGTAACACCTGGTGAAATAATCCCGTTTAAGTTTAATAACCAATTGAAAATATCATTCATGTTAGGTAAGAAAATGCCAAGAAGCATAATGAATGCTGATAAGGCAACAGTTAGAATGTAACCATTGATTGGCAGACCATTCTTATTCTTTTTGCGTAAGAACTTCGGCATGTACTTGTCGCCGGTATCAGAAATCAACATTCTTGTCATGGCGTCTAATAAAACAGCTAACAGAGCAGCGTTGTAAAAGACAGAAGTCCAAGACCATAAGTAAAGCAGACTCTTGCCTAAACCATATTGTCTACCAACCATGTCAAAGACGTAGTACTCACCGTTCATCTTCAAGTCATTTGGAATATGGTTGGCATTGAAGTAAATGCCAAGTGCAAATGAACCGAAGACAGTTAAGAAGATGGTCATAATTGCCAAAGCAATCATGGCTTTTGGAAAGTCAGACTTAGGCTTCTTCATCTTGGTAACGTATGGTGCCACTAATTCACAACCATTAAGAGCATAGATTAACATGGCGATTGTAGTCCAGTAATGCATGTCAAATTTAGGAATAAGTGAGTGCCAAGTGAAGTTGGTAGTTGCCATGTGACCGCCGGATTTACTTAGACCAACGAATGCCAAGAAGACAAACATGAAGGTCATAATCAGCATCATGCCGCCGCCGATTGTTGACAAAACTTCCATTGAACGTGAGAAGTAATGCTCAATAATAATGAAGATAATAAACATGGCAAAGGTCATGAGCGCAAAGTTTTTGTTAGAAATTTGGTCCTGAAATTTGCCAGAGCCGGTAACAGCCCAGCCAATATCGACAATAATTGTGTTAGCTGAATCAACTGCATAAGGAATTGAGGCTGCCCAGTATGTCCAGGCAGTAAAGTAGCCTAAAAATTCACCATCTGTCCCGCGGACCCATGATGACAGACCACCACCTTCCTTATTGAAGACTGATCCTAATTGACCAACCATTAAAGAATATGGAATCACGTAAAAAATACACATGATAATCCATGAAGTGACAACGGGCATTCCCTGATTTTGAAAATTGTACATAATATCGTCCAAGCCGATAACAGTACAAAAGGCCATCAGAGTTAACACCGGCCACGAAATATATTTCTTGTTTGAACCTATTTCATCCACTGAGATTATCTCCTTTAAAAATAATTAACGTTTTCTATTTTACTCATTATTGCATTATCTGACTAGACCCAAATCAAGATATTTGGCTAGAATAATGTTAAAATAATCTATTTTGAAGATAATTTTAGTAAAAAATCAGCTGAAATTGCTGCTAGTATTGAATTTTGTGCTGCTGTGAGTTAAGATTATTATCGTTAATAACTACAAATAAAGAAAGAAGGATTCTTATGTCAGGACATTCAAAATGGCACAATATTCAAGGCCGCAAGAATGCGCAAGACGCTAAGAGAGGTAAAATTTTCCAAAAACTATCTCGTGAGATATATATGGCTGCAAAGAATGGTGGTCCTGACCCCTCAGGGAATCCTAACTTGCGGATGGTAATGGATAAAGCTCATGCTAACAACATGCCTAAGGCTAACATTGACCGCGCAATCAAGAAGGCTGACGGTAATTCAGATGAGCATTACGATGAGATTACTTATGAAGGTTACGCACCAGGTGGTGTTGCTGTCTTTGTTGAAGCTTTGACTGATAACAAGAACCGGACTGCTTCTTCAGTTCGTGTTGCTTTTACGCGTAATGGCGGTTCACTTGGTGCTACTGGTTCAGTTGCTTACATGTTCAACCGTAAAGGTTATATTGCAATTGACCGGACAACTACCGATGCTGATGAAGATCAAATGTTACTTGATGTCATGGATGCTGGTGGCGATGATTTGCAAACAAGCGATGAAGCTTACGAGATTTATACTGATCCTAAGCAATTGGCACAAGTTCGTGATGCCTTGGAAAAGGCAGGCTACAAGCTTGCTAACGCTGAGTTAACGATGATTCCTGAGAATACTACACCAGTCCCAGAAGACAAAAAAGAACAATTTGCTAACCTTGTTGACGCCTTAGAAGACGATGACGATGTACAAAATGTTTATACTGCCGCTGCTGATGAAGACTAGTACAGCTATAGAATAATAATTAATCACTCAATTTTTTGAGTGATTTTTTGTTTACAAAAAAATTTCAAACTCTTTTGCGTATGTAGATTTAGAGCACACGCAAAGGAGGTTTTTTATGCGGATTAAAGAAACAGTTACCTGTTTGATTGAAGAAGCAATTGCTAATCATGCCAGTGACATGTTCTTTTTGGTACGTGGTCAAGAAATGCTGGTTAATTCGCGGACAATAACAGGCATTAATGAGCAGGCAAAATTTACTCTGAATGAAGGCAAGGAGATTATTAACTACCTCAAATACGGTGCGCAAATGGATATTGCGGAACACCGTCGACCACAAGTTGGCGCATTAACGTATGATTATCAGGACGAAAAATATTATTTGCGTTTATCGAGTGTTGGCGACTTTGCTGGTTGTGAATCTTTGGTATTGCGAATTATTTATCAGGTACAGGCAGGACAGTATTTTTTGCCTGAGCAAATCGAACAATTAAAAAGCTTAACAAAAAGGCGCGGATTGGTTGTTACTAGTGGACCAACTGGTTCTGGTAAGACGACTACGATGTATAAATTGGCGCAAGCTGTTGGTCAAAAGCAAATGGTGATGACAATTGAAGATCCTGTTGAAATTCACCAACCAGCCTTTTTGCAGACGCAGGTTAATGATGAAGCGGAGATTAGTTATGCTCGTTTATTGGAGGCAGCCTTACGCCACCGGCCCGATATTCTAATTATTGGGGAAATTCGTAATGCCCAAACAGCACGACTAGCAGTTGATGCTGCATTGAGTGGGCACCTAGTTTTTGCAACTGTTCATGCTAAGAGTACATTGCAGACAATTTCCCGATTAGAAAGCCTGCAGATTAATCAAAATGAGTTGAGTAACTGCCTAACTGCCGTTTCTTATCAGCGGTTGCTCCCGACCAAAACCGGTTTTTCATGCTTACTTGATATTGCCAGCGGACAAGTTCTGCAAGACAGTATCCGTCAAAGGCAGCGTGGTAATTTTGTAAGTTGGGCAGATAATTTAATGAAATTAAAGCAGCGAGGTGAAATTAGTACGCCGATATATGAACAATTTCAAGAAGGATAAGCTGACGGGACAAGAACAACTGGCGTTTCTTGATTATTTACAAAATAGTCTTGCTAATGGTTTTGCTCTTAATACAAGTTTGGAATTAATGCCAATTTTATGGCCCAAACGCCGGAAAGTATTAGCTAGCTTGAACCAAAGAATGACTTTAGGCGCTGATTTGGGTCAGGAAATGTGGCATTTAGGTTTTAGCAAAACAATTGCGGCGCAAGTTGACCTGGCAATGGAGCAAGGAAATTTGCCTGATTGCTTATCACAGCTGGCTACCTTAAATCGTTTAAAAAATGAACAAATTAAAAAGTTAAAAACAGAAATGTCCTACCCAATCGTGCTAGCTGTAATGATGATAAGTCTGCTTGTCTTTATGCAGACTTTTGTCTCAAACCAGTTTGCGTCTTCTAATGAGCATACGGGAGATGTGATGCTGGTTGGTTTATTAGGCCTAGGTCTATTGTTTTTATATTATTTTACGCAGGTTTTAACACTTTTGCGCAAACAAGATTATCATTCGCTAAAAAGATTAGTACATTACCCCATTATTGGCTCGGCGGTCAAATTATACGTCAATTATTTACTGGTTTATGATATTGGCTTGCTGGTTGCCAGTGGCTTTTCACTGCAAAAGATGTGTCAGTATGCGGCTAATCAGGAACCAGGGTCACTGCAACAATTTATTGGGGTTAAGGTAAACCGGCAATTGGCTAAGGGCAAGAACTTATCGCAAATTATTAAGCAGGAGATATTTTTACCGAACGAATTAGTAATCTTACTTGAGACAGGATCAACTAAGGGCGATTTGGGCAAGAGTTGCCTGCTGCTTGGGCAAACCTTGTTTACTGACTTAACTAGTAAAATCGAAAAGTTAATTGTTAATGTTCAGCCAGTCTGCTTTATTTTGATTGGATTGTGCATTATCGGGATGTATCTAAAATTGCTGCTGCCTATGTATGCGATGATGCAGCAGATTTAAGGAGGTTATTAATAATGAAGAAAAAGTTTAAACAATATTTATTGAATATTCTAGCCAAATCACGTAAGATGCAGGGCTTCACGTTAATTGAAATGGTCGTGGTTATTGCCATTATTGTGCTGCTGCTTTTAATTATCGCGCCTAATTTGACTAGGCAAAAACAGAGTGCCGCTGAGCGAACCGAAGATGCTTTTAAAACAACACTGCAAACGCAAGCTGACCTTTATGAAGAAGATAAGGACAGGAAGGGCAAAGATATTACTTTCCAGAATATGTTTGAAGATGGTTATTTGACCAAAAATCAGCTGGACAAGTCTAAAAATTATACGGTAACTGATGGTGTGGTTGAAAAGGGCAATTAAAGTAAAATTAGGTAGCTTTACCTTAGTTGAAATGATTGTGTGCTTAGCAATTGCGTTAAGCTTGGTGATGCTTGGAACTGTTGAAATTACTTCATATCGTGAACAACTAATTCTGAATAACACTGCCAAGGAAGTTAAGAGTTCTATCGAGCAAGCAGCACGGTTTAGTATAATTAAGCATGAGGCAGTTACAATGATGTATGAACCGCAAACAAAGAAAATTGTCTTTATTGGTGGTGGCTTTTCACAACAGATACAAATTGCACCAACAATTACCGTCTTTGGTTTACATGGCAGAACTGTGATTACGGCTAATGGGACGCTGGCCCCACAAACGATTACTATTAATGATGGCCATCATTCACAAAAAATAAAGATACAAATGCAGTGGGGACGGGCAATTGATGAATAAATTTCGCTTAAAAGGCTTTTTACTGGCAGAAAGTATGGTGGCACTTGTTTTGGCGATAATGGGTGTGTCAATGATTGCACTAATTGTGGGTGCCAGCCGAGTAACTGAACGTCAAATCGAGTTAAAGACTGATCGTGCTTATGCTTGGCACGCATTGAAAGAAAATGATTTAAGTAAAATCATGGTCCACAATCGAATTTATCAACCAGCAGGAGCAACAAGCGTCTATGATACAACGGATAAAAAGACTTATGAAGTTAAAAAATAGGGGCTTTATGCTAGCTGAAGCGATGTTTGCCGTTTTGATAACATTATTAGTTGTCTTGATGCTGCAAAATTTGTTAAAAAACATGACTTTGGCCAATAAGGCGGAGCACCGTACTGATGATGTAGTCTTTTCTTATGTCCAATTTAATCGCTTTTTACATGATCGCCATACTAAATTGGCCTATGTTGATGTGGCAAATTCCACTTCAAAAAAGGCACAAATTGTAAAAGTAGACCAAGATAATAACGAAACGATTTATTTGTTAACTTTTTATAAGAATATGATTCGGGCAACAACTCCAGAAGGTGGACATATGCCGCTGTTATTGAATGTTAGTCAGTCTAACTTTGTTACCCGTTCAGGACAGCTTAGGATCAACGTGACAGAAGATGATGGTCGCAAATCGGAATTATATTTTAAATTGGCCAAGCAGCCGGAAAAGAAAGCAAAAAATGAACAAACTAAAAAAGCAAAAAGTTAAGGCTAGTGCATTACTTAGCAGTGTCTTGGTATTGACTACTTGTCTATTATTTTTGCAATTTTATCAAGAAGTTTATCGAGTAAGTATGAAAAATGACTTGTTATTAATTGAATATCTAGTCAACAATTGATTTGCTTGCACGAATAACCTTGTTTCTATTAAAATGGAAGTAGATAAGGGGAATTAAGCATGGATAAAATTGAAGAACTTTTTAATAAATTTTTGGACTGTGTTAACTGTTTACAGGATGCCTTAAATGTTTCTTTTGGTGAGGCCTTAACTGAAACCTTCGATAATCTTGAAACAGGTAAGATTAAGGTGGAGATGGGAGCTCCTGACAAGGAGACTGTTGCCAAGTTAAGCCAAAAATATGCGGCATTGGATTACGAGCATTTGTCCCAAAAAGATAAGGTACAAATCTTTACCTATTTGGTATTGAAAGCAATTAATGAGGATGAGCTGGATGTTAATCAGATGCCTACACCTCCAGCAATTGCGACAATTATTGCAATGCTAATGAAAAAATTACTGCCGACAGATAAGGAATTGACGGTTGTTGATCCAGCTGTTGGTACTGGTAGTTTACTTTATGAAGTCATTAATCAGTTAAGAATGGCTAACCATTCTAAGCTAAATTATGAATTAGTTGGCATTGATAATGATGAAGAAGTGCTAAACTTCGCGGATGTTGGCGCCCATTTGAATGGCATTAAGATTGACTTGTATTGCCAAGATGCTCTTAGTCCGTGGCTAATTGAGAATCCAGAAGCAGTAGTCAGCGATTTGCCAATTGGTTATTATCCAATTGATGATAATGCCGCTAATTTTGCGACAAAGGCTGAAAAGGGTCACTCTTTTGCGCATCTTTTGTTTATTGAGCAAATTATTAAAAATCTGCAGCCTGGTGGTTATGCCTTTTTAGTTGTGCCGAAATCAATTCTTTCTGGCAAGGTAGGGGCTGATTTTATGCCGTGGCTTGCCGAAAAGGTTTTTTTGCGGGCAATTGTAGAGCTGCCTGACAAGATGTTTCAGAATAAGTTTAACCAAAAGTCAATCTTGGTATTTCAAAATCATGGTACAGGAATTAGCAGCAGCGAGGTCTTGCTCACAAAGTTAGACTCAATTAAGGAGCAAGAAGAGCTAATTAAGCTTAATGTCAAGCTAAATGAGTGGTATACTAATAACATTCATTAATTTGTGAAAAATTACAAAGTTACATGTATGGAGGAATTTTATTTATGAAAAAAGTTTTAGCAATTAACTCAGGTAGTTCTTCTTTTAAGTATAAGTTGTTTGCTTTACCAGAAGAAAACGTATTAGCAGAAGGTCTTGCTGATCGTGTAGGGATTGATGGTTCATCATTTGAAATCAAATTAGCTAATGGTGAAAAGCATAAGGAAGAAGTAGCTATTCCAGATCAAGAAACTGCTGTCAACTTACTGCTTAAAGCATTGGAAGAATACAAAGTAATTGACGACTTAAGCGAAATTGTTGGTGTTGGTCACCGTGTTGTTGCTGGTGGGGAAGCATTCTCTGACTCAGTTATTGTTGACAAGGATAAATTACAAACTATTTATGACTTGAAAGAATATGCACCATTACACAACCCAGCTGAAGGTAAGGGAATTGAAGCATTCATGAAATTGCTCCCAGAAGTACCAGAAGTTGCTGTTTTTGATACCTCATTCCACCAAACTTTGGATCCAGTACACTACATGTACTCAATTCCTTATAAATATTACCAAGAATATGGCGTTCGTAAGTACGGTGCTCACGGTACTTCAGTTCGTTACATTGTTGGTCGTGCCGCTGAAATGCTTGGTAAAGACGCCAAAGATTTGAAGATGGTTGTTTGTCACTTAGGTTCAGGTGCTTCAGTTACTGCAGTTAAGAACGGTAAGTCTTATGATACTTCAATGGGCTTCACACCAATCGCAGGTATCACAATGGGTACACGTTCAGGTGATGTTGATCCTTCAGTTTTGCAATACATTATGAACAAAGACAACATTGATATTAACCAAATGATTAGCATTTTGAATGACAAGTCAGGTTTACTTGGTATTTCTGAAATCTCTTCAGATATGCGTGATTTGGAAAATAATGCTGATAAGAAGGCTGGCCTAGCTCGTGAAATCTTTATTGATCGTGTAGTTCAATATGTTGGTTCTTACGTTGCTGAAATGGGCGGCGTTGATGCAATTGTCTTCACTGCCGGTGTTGGTGAACATGATAGCAGTGTTCGTGAAAATGTAATGAAGGCCTTTGAATTTATCGGTTTGGACCCTGACTTTGAAGCTAACAAGTCTAATGGTGAGAAGTTCATCTCTAAAGACGGCTCAAAGGTTAAGGCAATGATTATCCCGACTGACGAAGAATTGATGATTGAACGTGATGTTGTTCGTTTAGCTCACTTGAACTAATTAATTGAACTTTTTTAATCGTATATCGATGTGAATTATGCTATAATTAGAGAGTCTCAGGGGGATGTTTTGGGATTCGACAGGCGTAGATTCGCATTGACTGCGGTTTGTAGGTCACGTCTACATTAAAACGTCACAGAACTTTAACTGCAAATAAAGAAAATTCTTACGCATTAGCTGCTTAATTTAGCGCTTATGCCTTGCCTAGTACTGGATTACTCACGTCTAGTAATAGGTATCAAATTAGTGAGTTACGTTTAACTACCTCATCTGAATAGTTAAAAAGAGTCCTAAGCAGGTTAGCTAGTTCATCCTAGCCCTGTTATATGGCGTTTTGGACTAGCGAAGTTCAAGTAATATAACTATGATCGTAGAGGTCAGTGACGGAATGCGTTTGGACAGGGGTTCAATTCCCCTCATCTCCATTAGTGAAGCTATAAAGCCTATTAAATCAATATTTGATAGGCTTTTTGCTTGCCCTTGATACAATAAACAGGAAAAAACACAAATTGATAAAATTCAAAGTCATGGCTTAGAAATTGCTATTCGGTTAGAATGGGTTAAAAAGTTAGACCAGAATTTGTATGAAATTCGTTCTAAAGTTAGTTCTAATATTCAGAGAGCAGTGTATTTTCATGTTGAGGATAATCAATATATGATACTCATGGGTTTACTAAGAAAACTCAGAAGACACCTAAACGTGAAATTGAACATGCCAAGGTAATCAGAGCTGAGTATTGGCATGAAAAGGAGGGTAAGTAATATGAGAAAAGACGCTGTTACAGATGTAGATGACATTTTTGCTAAGTATGAAAAAAATCCTGAATTTAAAAAGGCTTATGAAGCTGAATCCAATAAATTAGAAAGTGCGATTGTTGTTCGTCAAGAACGTGATAAGTTTGGTTGGACACAGCAAGAACTGGCTGACAAAGCAGGAGTACCGCAATCAACTATTGCTAGAATCGAAAATGGCGCTAACACCAGTATTGATACCATGTCAAAGATTGGTAGCGCCTTTGGCAAAATGGTTAAAATTAGTTTTGCTTAGTTAATAAAATATTGAATATAAAAAGCGATCTTAATAAGGTCGCTTTTTGTTTAGTGAATTAATTAAATTGTATTGGGGCACCACCGTGCTCAATATTATCTTGCATTTGCTGACGTTCTTTAATTTGTGCAACTATAGCATTATGAAATTGGTTCATCATTGCTTGCATATTATGGCTATTATTGTTAGCTCTTAGTTGTTTAACGTAACTCATGTTGAGTTCAGCTGCGATTTCATTTTCAGCTTCTTGTCTTTGATCGCCTGTCATTTCTTCAGCTTTATACATCTGTTCAGTTAATGACCAGCCTTTATCATCAACTAAATGCTGAGACGTCCACGGAATAAAATTAGGGTCGTCATCTATAGACTTGGGGATAGCAGCACATTTAGTCTTAATATATTTGTTTTTGCCGATTCTATAGTATTCCTTTCCTTTAATGTATTTGGTGCTTGTTACTTCGATAGGTGCTCCTTTTTCAAGAGCATTGTTTTTAGTCTTTTTACCATGTTTGTTATAAATATATGCCTTCTTGGTAACGCTTATATATAATGCGGCTTGCACGCTTGTAGCGGCTTCACTGGCAGCGATTGGTGCTGCTACACTTAAAAGTGAAACAGCAGCAATTCCTGTAAATAAAATTTTCCTAGTTTTCATAAACTTTTCTCCTAAAATCGCCTTAGGTTTGTAGTCACTGGCTTGGTGGACATAAAGCCTATTTTAATTTAAAGCTCAAGACTTTATTATCGATCTGCAAACCTAGATTTGAGCTCTCAGAAATAATTATATTTGTATCATATATATTATCTTCACTTTGAGTGCCAGTTAATCTAATTTCGATATTTTTGCCAGGTTTTATCTGATTATCAGGATATGAATTAAAGGATATTGCTTGTTTTGTATAAGAAAGCTCAGCTTGAAGATATTTGTTAACTATATCAGAAGCTTTAACAGGCATATTAGATTTATTAGTAAAGGAACTATAAATATCAATCATATTAGTTCGTCTTGCAACTGATTCAATATTAAGTGTAGCGACATTCTTTATATAAAATTTCTTGTTTACTAAAGCAACATCAAATTTCTTTAATTTTGTTTGTGCGGTTTGTTCTTGCTTCTTTTTACGTTGACTTCTTTGATAGTCAATAAGTGGGACAAACCAATTAGCTTTTTTGTGAGGGTAAACCCAATTTCCATATTTACCAAAGAATGCCCAGTAATAATTCCATTGAGGATCAGCTAATATTTTTATATGAGTTCCTTTTTTTAAAACTTTGCTCTTACTTAAATAATGATTAATGCTATTTGGATACCAGGCTACTTTACGAATTGTAATTGGCTTGGTTGAAACAACCTTCATAGGCTTACCATCCCAATTATTCATGTTGAACCAAAATGAGTAGGAATAGTATTTTGATGCATTGACTTTTTGAATAGGAATAGTTATGAACGAAACTCCTAAAAGTGTAATAACAGTTAGTGACAACCATCTTTTTTTCATTTTTATACCTTCCTAATATGAAAATCTATTTAACTAATTTATACCAATACTTAGGATAATTGCCTGCTACCCAGAAATATTTGTGACCATCAGTTTTAAAATAGCCGTTAGCCAATCCTTTTTTCTGAACAATCCATATGTAACTGGCTGCATGTTGAATTTTAAGTTGTGTGCCTTTCTTAAGCACTTTGTGTCCCACACAGTGTGATTTATATAATGGCACGCCTTTTTTTATTTCGCTAATTTGTACGGGCTTAACCACTTCAACTTTACGTGGTCTGCTCCACCATGCAAAACTGTGTGCTGATACATCAGTATTTGTTATACCAACTCCTATGGCAATTGCTAAAAATCCAGCCAATACTATTAGTTTTTCTCTTTTCATTTTATTCTCCTTATTCAACCAGTCTTAACTTAATAGTTATCTAAATTTCTATTTTAAAACTAATATATCTATAAGCCTATATACTGATTAGGCTAGAAAACTATAATAGAGCCTACAAATTCTAGTCATTAATTAATATCGGACAGTAAAAAATCATAAATTAATTCTGATTTATGCTAAAAAGTCTTTATAATAAGGCATAAGATAAAGATTCACTAAAAATATTCCTTTTTTATCAGATAAAAGTTTAAACTAAACATGAGGTGATTAGAGTGGAACCAATATTTTTAACGCCGTATTTCAGACCTAAAATTTGGGGTGGGCGTAAGTTACAAACAATTTTTAATTACGATATTCCTGCTGGCAAAGTTGGTGAGGCGTGGATTATTTCTGGTTATAAAGATGATGCATCACTGGTTAGTCAAGGTCAATTAAAGGGTCAGACTTTGCAGCAGGCATATCACGAACATCCGGAACTTTTTGGTAATCCCAAAGAAAAAGAATTTCCACTATTAGTCAAGTTTTTAGACGCCAATGATAACTTGTCGGTGCAGGTACACCCAGATGATGAATACGCCAAAAGAGTCGAGCATGATAGCGGAAAAACCGAGAGCTGGTACGTCTTGCAAGCCGATCCTGGTTCATATTTAATCTATGGTCACACTGCTAAGACACGTCAAGAACTAGCGGATATGATACATCAAGGTCAGTGGGATAAGCTGCTGCGTAAAGTACCAGTTAAAACTGGCGACTTTTTCTATGTTCCAGCAGGGACAATTCATGCTTTAACTAAGGGAATTATGGTAATTGAAACTCAGCAGTCAAGTGATGTTACCTATCGCTTATATGATTATGACCGTGTTGATGAAAAGACGGGAAAGACGCGGCAATTGCATACCCAAAAGTCGATTGATGTTACTACCGTGCCACATGTTGATCCGCAAGTTTCAGTTCAAATAACTAACGAGCAGGATGCTGTGATTAAGACTTTAATCGAGCCGCCGCTTTCACCGCATTTTTATCTGTGGCAGATTGACTTAGATGGGCAGTGGCAAACTAGCTTAAATAACCACCCATACTTGTTAGTTTCGATAATTGCAGGGTCTGGCCATTTGCAGGTTGGCGAGCAAAGTTACGCACTCAAAGTTGGCACTAATTTCATCATTCCTAATCAGATGAAAGAATTTTCATTCATTGGTAAAATGAAAATAGTAATGTCTGCTCCGAACGAGCAGCATTAAAATACAATAAAAAGGAAAATAAGTAGAATGATATATATTGCTTGTGGTGCAATTTTGCTTGCCCTCGGACTCATCTGGTTAATTAAGCCGGCTAAGAAAGCCAATCCACTCTATGGTTATTCGTCATACTTAGCGCAAGTTAACCAGGGGAGTTTTGCTTTTGCTCAGAAAAAGGCAAGTCTATATTTTGCCTTGTTTGGCTTACTGCAACTGCTACTGGGAATTGGCATTCACCTATTAAAGTGGGATCGTTATTTTTTGATTTGGTTATTGACGTTTTACTTCTTTATCCTGTTTCCAATTGTTGCCACTGAAAAAAGTTTGAAACAGTTTTTAATTAAGCGTCATGAATTGCCGGCAGATTATGTTGACCCAGATAAGGTGAAGCATGAAAAAACTAAAGGATTTAGGGATCGAAAATGAAACTGAAAATTTTGATGGTTGAGGATGATAACTCTGTTGCCGAAATGATGGGGATGTTTTTTGCTAAAGAGGGCTGGACACAAGAAGTTGCTGTTGATGGTGTTCAAGCCGTGGAAATGTTTAAAAGACACCCTGATGAGTATGATCTAATTACTTTGGACCTTAATTTACCTAAAAAAGATGGCATTCAGGTGACTAAGGAAATCCGTGCACTATCGCCAAGTGTGCCAATAATTATGTTGACGGCGCGTGATAGTGAAGCCGACCAGATTTTGGGATTAGGCGTTGGCGCTGATGATTACGTTTCTAAACCATTTAGTCCGCTAGCTCTAATTGCACGGATTAAGGCCTTGCATCGGCGAATTATGATTGAAGACAACCAAAACAAACCTGAGATGTCACAATCTACCGATAACTTTGATGTTCATACTAACCATGTCAAAATTTCTAAGGCGCGGCGTGAAGTATTGTTTGATGACAAAAAGGTGGCTAATATTACGCCAAAGGAATTCGACTTGCTCTATACAATGGCACAAAAGCCCAAGCAGGTTTTTTCTCGTAGTCAGTTACTTGAAGCAGTCTGGGGTTACGATTATTTTGGTGAAGAACGTACAGTTGATGCTCACATTAAAAAGCTGCGGCAAAAATTAGAAAAAGTTGGTGCTGATGTAATTCAAACTGTTTGGGGAGTTGGCTATAAGTTTGATGATGAGCAGGTCAATAAATGAAGTCGATTTACCAGCATTTACTTAGCTTTTTGCTAATCATTATTACGACAGTGTCAATTATTGGTTATGCCGAGATTAAGTCGGTAACAACGCAGTCTTATGAGCAAAATTATCGGCGCATGGAAGATTATGCATCATCATTAGGTGACTTAGCTGCCAGCGACCAAAAGAATGGCACAGTTATGCTTAACTCTGAATTTTTGGATCAATTGCAGTTTGTTTTGCGTGGTGATGACCTGCACCTGCATATTTTTAACAATCAGGGAGTACAAATCTACCCTAAAAGTCGGCGCTTGTTACGCTTAAAGAGGAATGTGTTTGCGGTTTTAAGCAGCGGCAAAGAAATCCATGTTAGAAATAATAATGAAGAGCGGTCATACTTGTGTCATACAAGAAATCCGTACACGGGAGTAATTGTTCCCTGGATGAGTGGCCATAAGATTATTGGGGCAATTTGGCTGGGTTCACTTGTAAAGGATGTTGAGCGTCCAATTGAAACGGCCAAGCATAATTTGATTAATGCTTTAATTATTGCCTTACTTGTTGGCTTAGTTATGAGTATCATCTTAAGCTATTATTCGACTAACAAGATCAACCGGCTGTCGAGAGCAACTAAAAAAGTACAGTCTGGTAATTTTGACGTTCAGATTGAGTACAAGGGCAATGATGAAATCGACCAGTTGGCTGCTAGTTTTAATAAAATGGTGCAGGCGCTAAAAAAATATGACCAAGAAGTTAAAACGCAGGAAAAACGGCGCGACCAATTTATGGCTGATGCGGCTCATGAGATGCGAACACCATTAACGACGATCAATGGCATTCTTGAGGGCCTGCAGTATGATGCCATTCCAGAAGAATCTAAACCAAAATCAATTGACTTAATGCGCCGAGAGACTAAACGCTTAATTCGCCTAGTTAATGAAAATTTGGATTACGAAAAGATCCGCAATAATCAAATCAATTTGACTAAGACAAAATTTAATGCCAAGAAGATTCTAGAAGATGTTGTAATCCAATTAAGGCAAAATGCCGATAAGGCTAACGACCAACTTGAATTAAGGGCGCCGAATGAATTGCCGATTTATGCGGATCGTGATCGATTGACGCAAATTATTGTTAATCTGGTTCAGAATGCAATTCAATTTACTACTAATGGTCATATCGTGCTTAGTGGCCGCAGAATAACTCATGGCACGCAAATCATTGTCAAGGACGATGGCATTGGGATGAGTAAGAAGCAAATGAAGTATATTTTTGAACGCTTCTTTAAAGCTGATCCATCAAGGGCACGGCTAGGTACAGGTGAATCTGGGTTAGGATTAGCGATTGTATCATCGCTTGTTAAGCAGCATGGCGGCAAGGTAGAGGTAACTTCTGAAATGGGGCAAGGTGCAGAATTTACAATTACCATTTATGACCAGGGTTACGAGCAATATTTAGGTAAATAGATACAAAAAGAGCACTTCATTTTGAAGTGCTCTTTGTTTTTGGCAATAAAATTATTTTCCTTCAGCTTGGTGCCATACTTTAGCGGAAGCCGGCAATTCACTTAAGTTAGTCATTTCGTCTTTACTTACGACAATCAAATTGTCTGGGCCAGCAGCTAACTGATTAAAGCTATCTAGACTTTGGTTTCTAAAGTAGCCCTCACTAGCATTGGCAAGACTAGTCTGCAGTTGATTAATGCGGTATGCTTCGGCATCAGCTTTAGTCTTAATTGCTTCGGCGTTAGCTTTGGCAGTGGCAATTAAAGCATCGTTTTTGGCCTTAGTTGTTAATTCAATGTTTTTTGCTTCACCTTCAGCTTTTTCAATGGCTGCGATTTTCTCCCGGTCAGCAGTTAATTGCTTGTCCATTGCCTTTTGAATTTCAGGACTCGGCAGCAGTTCATCAATGTTAACCCGAACAACGCGAATGCCGTAGATGTCTGTTAAATCGCCAATGGCTTCGGATAATTGGGTGTTAATTTTACTTGTTGAACCCAATGCCTCGTTCAGGTCCATTCGGCCGATAATGTCGCGTAAGTGACCGCGAATTAATTCAACCATGGATTTAACTGAGTCTGTGTTGTTATAAAAATACTTGTAAGAATCAGTTACCAGATAGTTTAAGGTTAGGCTAGTTGTGATTTCGGCATTGTCTTTAGTAATAATTGAATATTTGGAAATTTCTGCAGGAAACATCGCCAAAGAAACGCGTCGTATTTTTTGGATGAAGGGGATAATAAAAACAAAACCAGCTTTAACGGTTTTAGAATACTTACCTAAAGTCTCGATTAAGCCTTCATTATTCTGCGGCACAACCCGACAGCCCGCGATAAAAAATGCAATTAGAAGAATAAAAATAATTAGTAAAAACATTTTGGTTTTTCCTTTCTATAGTAGATATAAATGATTATTTATTATATGCCTTTTTCTTGTTTTTACTAGATTTATTTTTCTTTTCTGTCAGGTGGTTGCCGCGAACAGATTCGGGAATTTCGGTGATTTCTTCATCGCGACCCTTTAATTCAGGTGCGTCAGTTTTGTAAAGTTTTGTCGTTGAGCCATGATGGACATTAATCAGTGCCGTTGATTTTTTCTTCAATTTATTTTGAATTTTTTCCATTTGTTGAAAATTGGTTAGATAATCAAACTGGTTGGGATTAACAGGCTTAAAGCCTTTTGGCGTGTAAAAACGCAACAAATTATGGTTATTAAGCAAGTCGGAATATTTTAAGGATTGCTTCGCCTTTTTGGCAAGGTCTGCTATTTCTTCTTTTTCCTGCTTGGTAAAGTTGATAATTTGCTTGCCAGTCTTACGGTCATAGACAAGACCTTTTTTACCTTTGGCGCCAATAATCACGTATTTTTGGCTGACAATTGTACCGTTACGAAAGACGATCCACGGGCGATACTGCCGTGATAATAGGTCACTGCCGAATTGCACGTAATGCTTATTGCTGATGCCCAACAGGTGCATCAAGGTCGGCAAGACGTCAATTTCACCGGCGACTTCGTGGTTGATTTTGCCTTTTAGATTAGGCGCGTGAATCATGAAAGGCACCCGCTGCATTTGCGTATCATTATAACTACTCCAAGTGTCAGAACTTTCGCCGACAATTGGCGCCAAAGTTTGATTTTCAGAGTTTGTTAAACCGTAATGGTCGCCATAGATGACAACCATTGTGTTCTTGGCCAAACCAGATTTTTTCAAGTAAGCAAAAAATTCGCGGATGGATTCATCTAGATAATGGGCAGTTTCAAAATAATTATTGATGGTTTTGTCGCTGGTATCAGTGGTTTGAAAATGCGGGTCAAGATCCTGGTTATCCATTGAGAACGGCGTGTGGTTGGTTACCGTAATAAACTTGGTGTAGAAGGGCTGCTGCATGCGTTCTAAATACTTGATACTTTCGGCAAAAAGCAGCTTATCTTTGACGCCGTATTCCTTTTTATCATCCTTATCAGTGCTGAAATAATTTTGGTCAAAAAAGTAATTGTAGCCTAAATTCTTATAGACTTCGTCACGATTCCAGAAGGTACCGACATTACCGTGGAAGACAGCAGAAGTGTAATTGCCATGTTCATGTAAAATTTGCGGTGCAGCTTGGAAGGTATTTGAACCGCCAAGAGCGGTAAAAAGTGACCCATCAGCGATACCATAAGTGCCAGTCTCCAGCATGTTTTCGGCATCACTAGTACGGCCGATACCGACCTGATGGTAAAAGTTGTCAAAACTGATCGTGTGCTTGTCGTGATAGATTGAATTTAGAAATGGTGTTACTTCTTTGCCGTTGACCTTTAATCCAATTAAAAATTGCTGGAAACTTTCAAGGTGAATAACGATGACGTTTTTGCCTTTTTCTTTACCAAAATAATTGGCATTAGCAGGTATCTTGTTTTTCTTGGTAAAATTAAGAATTTTGTTCAAATCAGCTGCATTGGCATTACGGTTGACCTGCTCGGTTTGTTCATTTTTAATACCGTCATAAACGGTATATGTATCAAGACCAAGGTACTTAACAACATAAGCGCGGTCAAAGGTATTTCTTAAAAGCCGCGGTCTGGACGATTCAGCCAGGAAAATATTTAATGCCAAAACAAAAAAGCCGAATGAAGTAATGGTAAACGGCGTTAAGAGCCCGTAAGACTTCTGATCGATTTTTAATTTATGTGTCACTAATAGGGCAATGACCAAAATTAGGTCGAGCCAGAGCAGAATATCTGACGGCTGCAAGAGTGAAACTGCACTTTTGCCTAAGCCTGGGGCAACTTTACCCGCATTAGTAATTGTCTTAACTGTAATAAAATCTGAAAATTCACGATAATAGAGGATATTAGCAAATAATAGGCAGGTATTGGCAAAGTCCATCAACAGCATGACCCAATAGGAAACAATCGGTTTAGGAAAATAAAAGCCGATGCTCAAGAGCAAAATTGCTGTTCCCAGCGGACTAAGCCACATAATGATGTGCTGATAAGGATCAGAAATACCTAAATTGAAATCATGGTATGCCGCAAAGATGTACTTTAGGACAAATAGCAAGACGAGCAGGATAAAAAAGCCTGTTCTTGTCTGCATGAAGTTTGCTAGATTCTTTTTTTTCAAAACGAACGCTCCTTTAATAATGATTTTAAAGGTTTAGCAGGCGTGAGACAATCTTTTCGCGATTATTAGTCGTTTTTTAAGATTTGTATACGTGAAATTGAGTATAATTTAAATGAACTTTATTTTTAGGAATTGATTAAGCATGATTTTTTTAGGACCGCTGTATAATATCATTGCGCAAAACTTAGCCACTAAAATCAACCACTTTGCGTTGATTAAGCTGCTGATGTTGGCAATTGATAAAACTATTCTGTATTTTTTATTGTTTGCCGTTGTACGCTTACTCTGGTTAATGGCAATCAGGCGCCGGCGCTCAATCAAGTCCGAAGCCAGCGTGTGGCTGTTTGCATTTTATCTTATTTTAGTGTTAATGCTGACGACTTTTCGAAATACATATTTTCCGTGGCAGCTGACTTTTTATTTTAGCAGGCCATTAAGTGAAATCAACTTGGTATTTTTAAAAGAAACATGGAAATTAGTGTATGCTCAAAGCCGGCTCGACTTTTTCTATAATTCGTTTGGTAATGTGTTGTGTTTTGTACCGTTTGGCTTTTTGGCACCATTTGTTTTTTCAAAAAAGCAAACTTTTGCTAGAGTATTACTAGCAGGAATGATTTTTTCAATTTTTATTGAAGGGATGCAATTTTTGCTTGAAACTGGTGTTAGTGATATTGATGATGTCTTTTTTAATAGTTGTGGTGCAGCTATTGGATATTTACTTTATTGGGTGTTTAAGTCTGTGCGTAATAAGTTTGCAAAACATTAAAGAAATAACTGGAATTTGCAAAATAAGATTGTTAGAATATTCTTGTGAAATAAATATTTTGTTTAGTTAAGGAAGCGTACTTATGAGTTTGATTAAATTTGACAGCACTAAATTGACGCCATTTGTTCATGAAAATGAACTCAGTGAGATGCAAGCATTGGTTAATGCTGCCGCTCAAGAATTAAAAGAGGGCACTGGTGCGGGCAATGATTTCTTAGGCTGGGTTGATTTGCCAGTTGATTATGATAAGGAAGAATTTAGCCGGATTAAAAAGGCCGCTAAGAAAATCCAAGGCGATTCTGAAGTTTTAATTTGTATCGGGATTGGCGGTTCATACCTTGGCGCTCAAGCTGCGATTGAGTTTTTGAACAGCTCATTTTATGGCAAGGGCCAAGATAAGTACCCAACGATTGTTTTCTGTGGTAATTCACTTTCAGGATCATATCTGCATGATTTAATAGCTTGGCTGGGTGATAAGGACTTTAGTATTAATGTTATTTCTAAATCGGGAACAACAACTGAAGCCGCTGTAGCTTTTAGAATTTTTAAAGACAAATTAATTAAAAAATACGGCAAAGAAGAAGCACAGAAACGGATTTATGCAACAACCGATCGTGCTAAGGGCGCTCTGAAGACCGAAGCCGATGCAGAAGGTTACGAAGAATTTGTTGTTCCTGATGATATTGGCGGTCGTTACAGTGTACTATCAGCTGTCGGCTTATTGCCAATTGCGGCATCTGGCGCCGATATTGACCAATTGATGCAAGGTGCAGCTGATGCCCGCAGCGATTATGATGATACTGATTTGACTAAGGCTACGCCTTACCAATATGCTGCATTGCGGAATATTTTGTACCGGAAGGGCTACACAACAGAAATTGTTGAAAATTATGAACCAACTTTAAGAATGTTTGGTGAATGGTGCAAGCAATTAATGGGTGAATCAGAAGGTAAGGACAATAAGGGAATTTGGCCATCAAGTGCTAACTTCTCAACTGATTTGCACTCTTTGGGACAATACATTCAAGAAGGTTTGCGTAACTTGTTTGAAACAGTTATTCGCGTTGAAAATCCGGCTAATGATGTAGAAATTCCTGCTGATGACCGTAACTTGGACCAACTTAACTTCTTAGCTGGTAAGAGTTTAAATTATGTTAATGAACGTGCTTATCAAGGTGTAGTACTGGCTCATACTGATGGCGGCGTACCTGTAATGACGGTTAACATTCCTGATCAAACTGAACACACTCTTGGCTATTTGATTTACTTCTTTGAATTAGCAATTGCGATTTCTGGTTATTTAAACGGAATCAATCCATTCAACCAACCAGGTGTTGAAGCATACAAGCGTAATATGTTTGGTCTGCTTAACAAGCCAGGTTATGAAGATCTGCACGATGATTTAACTGCACGTTTCAATAAATAACTGAATTAACCGAGCTTTACTTTTAACTATAATTGGTTTTTAATTAAATTAATATTAAAAATATAATTTTATCATTTGAATAATAAATTATATTATTTGGGAGTATTTAATTATGGCAGATGATAGTAAAAGTAAGTTAACACTTGGTCAATTAGTCTTTTTAGCATTGCTGACGGCGCTGAACGTTGTACTTAGTCGGATATTAATTATTCCGATTCCAGCAACTCACGGCAATATCAATTTTTGTGATACCGGAATTTTTTTGGCGGCAATCACATTAGGACCAGTTGCTGGACTATTAGTTGGCGGGTTATCCGGATTTTTACTTGATTTACTTTCTGGGTACGCACAATTCATGCTCTTTTCACTGGTTATTCATGGACTAGAAGGACTACTTGTGGGCTTGTTGGTGAAAAAGGCAGTACAAGATGGTCGCAAATGGTTGCGCTACATCTTGGCACTTGCTGTTGGTATTATTGTGATGGTTGGCGGATATTATTTGGCTAATTGGCTGTTATATTCCACGGCAGCTGGTGTTTTAGGACTTTTGACCGATACTATTCAAGGAATAGCTGGTGCGATTGTTGCCGTGATCTTGCTGCCAGCTTTGCAAAAAGTGTTGCTCAAATATCGGCAGCTTTAATTAAATAGAGAAGGGGGCAAAAGCATTCCATGCTTTTGCCCTTTTTTATGATAAGGAGATGTTTTAATGGAGAAAAAAGTAGTAACACCAAAGCACGTTGGGGCAATTATTAGCTGCGCCTTAATGGCTTTTGTTTCAATTTTGACCGAAACGAGTTTAAATGTTACTTTTCCAACGATGATGAAGCAATTTCATATTGGCTTAGGATTGGTGCAGTGGACCACTACCGGTTATTTACTGGCAATTGCCATAATTATGGTCGCAAGCTCATATTTAAATGATCGCTTTTCGGCTAAACAATTATTTTTAACGGCAGCAATTACCTTTATTGTCGGCTCATTTGTTGCAGGGACAGCCACTAATTTTTGGCTTCTTCTAACTGGACGACTGATTTCGGCATTTGGCGCTGGCTTGTCAATTCCGTTAATGTTTAATCTGGTGGTTGAGCTGATACCGCAAGACAAATGGGGCTTTTATATGGGAATTACGGGGCTTGTAGTCATTTTAGCTCCATCCTTAGGACCAACTTTTGGTGGGACCGTTGTTTACTTCTATGGCTGGCCGTTAATTTTTGGTATTGCGGCAATAATTGGTCTGATAATCCTTGTTTTGGGCCTGTTTATGGTCGAACAATACCATGAGAAAAAGCATCCGCAATTTGATTGGCGCAGTTATATTATTATTGCAGCAGCGATGGTGATTTTTAGCTTAACCTTCAATCAAATCGGTCAGGGGCTGACCAATATTTGGTTTTGGCTAGGGATGATAGTCGTTGCGGTTTTAGGTTGGTTGTTTATTAAATCAGTCAAAAATAGTGACAAGCAGCTGCTCAACCTAGCAGTTTTTAAAAACAAGGCATTTATTTGTGCACTGATTTCGTATTTATTGTTGCAATTTATTAATATCGGCACTAGCTTTGCACTACCAAATTATGTTCAGATTGTTAATCATTCAAGTTCGCTGGTTGGTGGGCTGATTTTACTGCCGGGTTGTATCTTAAGCGGCGTGCTTAATCCGTGGTTTGGTCATATTTATGACCAAAAGGGTGCCAAACTGCCACTTTTGACAGGGACAATCTTTTGCATGATTGCTTGTATTTTATTTGCAATTTTCAGTTTGAAGATTTCGACAATAATGATTGTTGTTTTTTATGGCATTATGATTATTGGCCGGCAGTTAGCCTTTAATAATACAATGGCAGAAGCTTCTAAATTGCAGCCAGATGAATTACACACCGATGCAACGGCAGTCTTTCAGACAGGACAACAGTATGCTGGCTCTCTAGGTACGACAGTTATGGCAACAATTATTTCTGCTTGGCAAAAGAAACCGGGTAATTATGCGGCAATGACGGCTAAAGGTAGTCAAATTGCATTTATTGTGTTAATTTTTGCTAGCGCTATTATCTTATGTAGTTATCTTAGAATGTTTAAACTTGAACGACAAAATAGTAATTAAATAACGCTTTCATAAAGTATTTGATTTTATAAGTGTAATTATACTTAATAAAAAAATAATTTTGCTTATGCTTACGGCTGTAAACATTTGATAACGATAATGATTATAAGTGCTAAATTAAATATTGTTATTGAATCATAATTAAAAAACGCAAAAATCGCTTACAATTATGCTGAAAATAGGTATAATTTAACTAGTTGTTTAAGCAAAAGGAGTTTTTTAAGATGATGTGTGATAACTTAATTATCAAAATTATTAACGTGATTGTATTTGGGATTGCAGCGTATTATACTTTTACTGCAGATGGCATGATGATGGCAATGTATTGGATGGCAGGTGGCATGTTATTTGATGCAGTAGCTGATTTAATTTGGCACTTTATTCCTAACAAAAAAGATTGTGCAAAATAATGTATAATAATGAACCCCTGAATTAGGATGACTAATTTCAGGGGTTTTCTGATAATTTATTTATCATTTTCAGTTAAAAAGCTGCGGATAATTTTTTCACGCATTGTTAAGAAAATCTGGTTATGACCCGTTGGGTGTATGCGATTGGTCAGTAAAATCAGTCCGGATTTTTTAACGCGATCAAGCAAAATCAAGGTTCCGGTATATCCGGTGTGAAGGATTAGGGGATAATGACTCTCAGGATCAAAGCGGATATCCCAGCCCCAAGAGCGCGGTTTTATGCCTGCTGGATTTTTATTTTCAAAAAGTTGGCTAACAACATCTTGGTCATAAGGCAAGATGTTAGGATTAAGCCCCAGGTAGCCCTTGCTGATTTTGATTAAATCCTCCATTGAGGAAAATAACCCAGCAGAGCCGCAGTCACTGCCTAATTGTCGCGCCTTAGGGTCATGAGGGACACCCTGAAGGACTTGACCATTAAATAAGGCAGTTGGCACGCAATCGCTAATTACAGGCTTAAAGGTGGTCTCAGTCAGTCCTGCGGGCACAAAAATTTCGGAAGCAGCCACTTCTTGAACGGATCTACCGTAAATTTTTTTAATTACCAAGCCCAACAAAATAAAATTGGTGTCGGCATAGCGCATTTTATGTTCAAACTCGTCGGTTACCGGCAAGTGGATGATTGCATTAATTAAATCATCATGATTCAATTCGTCGCGATGGTCGATCCAGCCACGGATACCGCTAGTGTGGGTAAGAAGATGAAATAGGCGCACACGGCGGTCCGTAAATTCGGGAATGAAGTCGTGCAGGGGCTCAGAGAAGTTAAGTTTGCCTTTGCCGTATAATTTTAGTAAAATATTTTCAGTTGCAAGGACTTTGGTTAAACTAGCTAGGTCATATTCGGCGAACGGGCTGAGCTGGCTAACTTGCGGATAGATCGTGGCAAAGCCCACTGTTGAAGTGAAAGTTTGTTTATTTTTAATAAAGGCGTAATTAACGCCCGGTACGATCCGTTCGGAAACCATTGATTCAATAAGGTTTTGGGTGGTTGAGTAATCAATCATTTATCTCTATCCTTTGCAAAAATTTATCTTATTAATTATTATAACTAAAAATCTCTTGACAAGAACAACTTTTACAAGCATAATAATTACTGTTGATTTTGCCCGTTGGTCAAATGGTTAAGACGCCACCCTCTCAAGGTGGAGTTACGAGTTCAATTCTCGTACGGGTGATTTTATCAATGGGATATAGCCAAATGGTAAGGCACAGGTTTCTGGTTCCTGCATGTTTCGGTTCGAGCCCGGATATCCCAATAAGAATGGCTTAACAGCAAGGCTTTTAGAGGTCGAAAAGCTGATTTGCCCATCATTTGCCCATCAGGCAATTGAAAAAATAAAAAGGTTAGATGAATAAATCATCTAGCTTTTTTTCTATTTCTTTGTCACTTTTTCTTTTGTCTTCATCAATGTAATAGGCATAAACATTTAAAGTCATTGATAAATTTTTGTGACCTAATCTTTTTGAGATAGCCATCCAGTCAACATTTTTATGATGCAGAATGGCAACATGGACATGGCGCAGACTATGAATTGTAAAATCTGGTTTGATTAAGTCAGCATGCTTCATAATTACTTGCAATTTGCTATTGATCGTTCGATTGGCAGGAGGTAAGCCAGTATCTTTTTCTTTAAAAATATAGTCGTCCTGATTATCTTTTTTGATTTCCTGCAATAATTCAATCAATTTAGAATTAATTCTGACTGTGCGGTACGAAGAAGTATTTTTAGTAGGTCCCAATTCTTTGATGTCACTATTGTAAGAATGATGAATTGCGATAGTGTGTTTTTTGGTGTCTAAATTATGCCATTTAAGACCGCTGATCTCGCCAACACGTGCACCAGTTAGAATAATCGTAATGATAATGTAAGTGGAAGGAACAGCAGGGTCTCTATCGTCCAGAGCAGTTTTTAATAATTTTTGCGCTTCGGCATAGGACAAGAAGACAGGCTTGCGCGTATTCGTGTCATTTCCGTTGATATTAACGCCTTGAGTAAAGTCTAGTGTAATTATGCCATCAGCAATTGCATTCTTCACACAGGCTCTAAATTGGCGATTGAGCAGCCTGACTGTTGTGGTTGAATGTGTCTTACAAACATCATTGATAAATTGTTGCCAGTGAATTCGCTTGATCTGTTTAATTTTGGTGTCTTTAAAGTATTCATGAATAATTTTGTCATTAGTGATATAGCGTTTCTGCGTTTCATGTCTAATATGCGGCTTTTTAAAAGTAGTCCACCACTCATGAAAGTAATCAGCAAAAGCAGGGTCATTTTCAATATCCACACCACTAGTGTGTAGGTATTGCTGCTTAATGGAATATTGTTCAGCTTCAACTTTAGTTTTGAAACCGCCTTTTTCCATTTGATGAAGTTTGCCGTTGGCGTCACGCCAGTTTATTCTAGCTGACCATGATTTGCCGCGTTTTCTGACTGTCATTTTAAAAGCACCTCCAATTGTGCTAGAATATTTTTGAGCGCACAAATAGCGCAGTATTTCGATTAATCCTTAAAGAATAAAGTTTGGCGATGGAATTCTTTAGGGATTTTTAAATTGGACAATTATTATTGACAACTAATATTTTTTCATCAATAATTCTCTTAGAATTAATTAGAAAGGAGAAAAATATGAAAACTTTTCAAAAAGTTTGGGGTTATATAGTATTAGCCTCTTTCGTTAAATTAGTTTCTGCATTATTCGAACTGATTTTTAATGCTAAAACTAATGTTATTTTTCTGATCCTTTTTCTTCTTTCTTTACTTCTTTTTCGGATACATCCTCTGAAGGGATCAAATTATCCTTTTGGCTTTCAAATTGAATTGAAACTCCCGGATTTTCATTTGAAAGTTTAAAATCTTTTTGTAATTTGTTTTTATCAACATTCTGAGCATCTTCAGAAATGTTGATATTTTTCTTTTCGACCTTATTTGTAAATCTCTTATTTATTTTTTTAGTTTTTTCATCTTTATCCATTGAATTACTAATTGACTTAATAATTTTATCTTTAAGCTTAATGGATTCTTCACTGTTTGAATTAAGCTTGTTTACCGAATCAGCATTCATATTGTTGATTCTTGCCTGTTTTTCTTCAAGATCAAGCTTTCTTTCTCGTTTTCCGTCTTTAGAAAAATATTTAAATACTCCTTGGAATCTTCCTTCAAATCCCATGTTAGAATACTTAACATCACCAAACAAGCAACTCCAAATTATGGGAATTAACCACCAATGTTGTTCAACGAATAATATTATTTGTCCTGGTGATTGAACATATTGTTTTTGAAAGACTTTATCTAAATCGTCTCCCAAAATTTCTTTAAGGGTTAATTGATATTCTAGCCATGAACTTGAACTAATCTTATCTTTTGTGTTTACTCCAATTCTTGCATAAGTTTTTTCTTTATAGCGATATATAGGTGCTATATATGGATTTAATTCATTTCCGTACTTAGTAATGTTGAAAATACTTTGATGAGCACTTTCTATCCATGATAATTTATCAGGAAATTTATTTTTAGGTAATTCTTTTATCCATAAAACTCTGCGTTTTAATTTAAAAGGTGATATAGCATAGTTTGATTCACCATTTTCATCTAAATCTTCAATATGATCTATTTCGTTTTCAAAACAATTAGATACTATAGTACCTATTAAAAATTTTTTAGCTCGATTATAGGGAATAACTATAAAATCTCCAATATTCATGTCTTCTACAAAGTGGTAAACTATACCAGATCTGTATGCACTCCGTTTTAATTCGGAAGCTTGCTCTTTTTTTCGAGTTTTATCTGACATTTTTTCAGATTGAATGCGTTTGTTAAATCGTTCTAAAGCATTTTCTTGAAAAAGCTGTTTGTATCGCTCTCTTAAAGCATCATTCGAACTACGTAATGTTTGTGGAATATCTAATAAAGTACTTAGCAATATTGAATTTGCATCAACTGCAATATAATTGTTTAATTTAAAATCATCATAATACTCAGCTCTACTATTAGCTCTAACAAACCAATACTTAGTATCACTAGGTATATCTAATATGTCATACTCATAATTAATTTTTTCCATTTTTATCCTTTGAAAATATTTATGTTTTCTCTTCCATGTAAATCACAAAATCTTCTAATCCCCTGATACATAAGGGATTTTTCTCTTCCATGTAAATCACGGCTATTTATATTGATAAAATATACTTGTTTTTAAAAATTATAATTTATTAACATTACTTCCCAGTCGATTAATAGTTAAGTTTTCCAGACAGGCTATTAATCGATTTTTTGTTTACAGATTTAATAATTGCTTCTTCTTAACCTCAAATTCTTCCTGGGTAAAGGGGGTATAATATTATTACTGTATTCCTCATGTACGTGAGGGTGATCCTGTTGTAATTAAAACAAATGATGCGGAAAATATAGTATTCCCCATACGTATGGGGTGAGAGGTCGAATAATAGTTTATCTATTGCTCGATTTTTTATTTTTTATATCGAAACTGGTGACCACAATCCATACAAATCATGTCTACCTTTTTAGTTTTTTTACCAGCAAAGCCAGCTAATACACCAATTCCTCCAGTAAGAGCAGTACCGGCTGCTGCTTTACCAACAGAAAAGCTTTTTTTATGTTGACCTAAAACTGATACATTTGTAGATCTACATTTAGGACAACGAATTTTTTTCTGAAATACTGAATTAAGTTAATCTATAGCTTCACTTGCCGTTGCTAAATTTTCTAAAAAACTAGGTTTTCCATCTTTACTTGGTTTTATCAGTCCCATAGTATTGCTCCTTATGAAATATCTTGCCATAGGTTTATTGTCGCTGGCATTATGGACAAATTAGTCTTTTATTTTTGTTCTTAATTTAATACAATTATTAATGAAAGCGCAATATTTATATTAAGGAGATAGAAATGAAAAAAATCAAGTACTTTGCTATTATGCTGCTTATACCAATGATACTTGCTGTTGCAGGCTGCAGTGGCAAGAAAAAAGCTGTTAAATATTATGATTCAGATTTTATTTCTGCATTAGAACAAGGCTTACAAAATAGATGGAATTATACAGATACAATCAAAGATACTTCCAATATAAAACGATCTGAATATACTAAAATGGTTAATGAAGAGCTGAATTCAGTCGAAGACTATAAAAACAAGAAGTTTAAAAATGATAATTTGCATGAAGAAGCTTTGGAGTATATAAATGCTTTACATCAGCAAAAAGCTGCAATTAGTAGTTATAGTGATTCAAGCTTTCCTGTAAAATGGAGTAATAGTTACAATAAGCGTACAGATGTTTTAATTAAAATCAATAAAATTCATAAATTATCTTTTGATTCTAAATATGATAGTTATTGGACTGAAATCACACGGAATGGATCCAGTGTTGAAAATAAAAGTAAAAGAGAACAGCAAATTTCCACATTAATTAAGCATATTAAGTTTAAATTGTCTAAAAACGAAGATGGCTTCAAAACTTATGATGCAAATGTAAAGAATACCACTGATTATAGTTTCAAGACTTTTTTAATTAATGTTAAATTGTTAAACAATAAAGGAGTTGTAGTTGATACTCAACCAGTTAGTGTTGAAAACTGGAGTAAGAAACAAACTAATCAATTAGAATTTGAAACCGATAAAGATTTTAGTAGATATAAAATTGTTAAAGACTTTATAGAATAATAAATTCTAATGCAGATCATCACGATCTGCATTTTTTGTATGAAAATTAATTATTAATAATACCGCTTACTTTAAAATCAAAATAAAAGATCATCGTTATTCCTAAATAAATTCACTACATCATTATACATTCTGTTTGGAATACCATAAGCTTGCATAAATTGGCTGGGTTCTTCATAGCAATCGTACTGCTTAGTGGCATAATCAAAGATTAAATTAAGTGAATAAAGGTCGGCGTGACGTTCCTTAGATGTAAGAGCGGTGCCGCAATAACGTGAAATCCCCTGATCGCCATCAATTAAATGACCGATTTCATGACCAATAATGAAAGGTAACTCAGCTTTATTTTTCCAATTAGTGTTGATAATGATAAGCTTTTTAGTTTTATTAGCAAAAGAACTGTAATCCTCATCAGCTGGAACTAGTAAGTAACCAATATCCTGACTAAAAGCGAAATCGAATAAATATTGTATTAAGTCGTTCATTAAAAATCCTTAAAAACAAAAAAGAGAGAAGAAATTGATTTCTTCTCTCGAGCATAAGCTCATCTAAATATAAGATCACTACGTGATCGACACTCATTCGTGCCTATGCATAAAGAATATCACATGTGATAGGTGAAATCAAATTAGATTATTTAGACTAATCTTTATTTTATGAAGAGCATTATCTGAAATAAGAATTCTATTAACGACACTTCTGTCATAAAAATCAATTAATCTTAATTTACTTATTGTTTTAATGTTATTTACTGCAGCAAAAGTATTTTTATTATGCTTTTTTACTTCGTTACTAAATTTTTTTATTTTATTTGTGGATAAATTTAACTTGATTAATTTTTCATTAAGTTTATCAGTGGCTTCAAAGAGATCAGATACTTTACTTAATGTAGGATAATGATCACTATTTGCATATTTTGCTAGCAGTCCTTTTAAAAAAATCCAGTCTTTTTCATCAACAGCATTAGTCTGCTTGTATTTTTTACTCATTTTTTGCAAAGCAGTAGATTGAGTAATAATATTTATTTCTTCCTTTGTTGCTTTTGGGCCGCCTTTTAAAATATTTGGCAATTCACTTAATTCTTTTGAAACTGATTTTAATTCGTTAGAGGTAGATTTTCTAGAAGCAAATACAGCTTCTTGCATTCTATTTGTAAGTTCCTTACCAAGACTTACATAAGAACTGTGCAGTTTAGAAGACAAAGGTACAACTGTTAAAACAGTTTTATATTTATCATCTTTTTTATTTAAAACTACAGCAAAATGTGGACCACAAAGTTCTTGACCAATAGAGGTACCAAAGTTAACTAAAACTATTTCTCCAGGAATGTACTTTCTATAATACCTGGGTGTAGTTTTATTTACTTCATTTTGAAGTTGATAAGCATAGAAAGAAACCCATGATGGTAGATGTTTAATTTTAAAATTATCAATATCACTGTAATACAGTTTTAAAAAATGCTGAATCTTTTTTTCTTTATCTATCATTTTATCTATCTCTTTCTACCATGTTGAATATCAGAATCCATTAAATGCTTTATGATGTCTAGATAATCATCTGGTATAGGACGACCACGGTAAGACAGCAATTCATCGTTTTCGATGTCTACAGCATGATGGTTCTTCGAAACAGGCGAGGGGTCATCAGTATTACCTAGCAGGTAATCTGTAGATGTATGAAGAACTTTAGCCACCTTTTGCAGGTTATCGCTAGTTGGCGTTTGCGTTTTCCAACGATAAATTGAGTTTGTGCCTATTCCAGCTTGTTCGTTCACTTTCGCTAAAGTTAAATGTTGCTGTTTAGTTAATTTTTTTATTCGCTCGAATGTATTCATATCAAGGTTTCTCCAATCCTTGACAAAAAATATTTAGCGCAATCACTAAAAACATGTTGACTATTTAGCGAAAACGCGTTTTAATATATTTGTCAACGAAATTACTAACGTTTTTAAGTAAACAAAAAAGTGTTAAGAATTGCATGGGGATGCGTCTTAGTTGCTTTCTTTGTTACGTTTTTATATTAGTGTTTTCGCTAATAATTGTCAATACGTTTTAGTGATTTATTGACATAATTATTATCAGAATTATTGAAAGGAAGGAGATGGGATTAATGGAAGTAACGTTTAAAGGTACGCCTGATGAAATAAAAAATATGCTCCACATTGAAGATGAGGAGCATATAAGTATACTATCCAAGCCTAAAAATAAAAATATTAAGAATCCGTATTGAAAATATTCTCACGAATAAACTTCCAATTTTCTTTGGAAGCTAGTCCTGAATAATTATTAACTAGTTCACAAATAAAAAGCTCATCATTTCCATCAAAAACTTGGTGAAGATTATCAGTCATTTCATCTGGTGTGTATTCAGAACGTATTAACCATACAGATTCTTGTAATTTTATATAAGCTTTTGAAAATCCTTCAATCAATTTCTTGACGTCAGAATATTTCTGTCCCGGATTATTCAAATCATAAGTAATTATATAAGGCTTATCCATAATTAATCGCCTCCTTTCTAACATGATTATCTCATATATTTAGGAGGCGGTTTCATAAATTAGAAAGGAAGTGAAAAATATGCCAACTGAACAAGTACTAGCTAATGCGAAATTTCAGATTGAACGTGATATCAAGACTGCAATGATTAACAAAGGCTTTACCGTTTCTAGTTTGGCTGAGTTGATCAACAAAAATCGATCAATAGTTAGTCAAGCTATTCATGGCGGAACAACACCACGTGATGTTAAAACGAGGAAGAAAATTTATAAGGTTCTAGGAATGGAGAATTAGAATGCAAGAACTAATTAAAACAACAGTTGATGAAAATGGAAAGATTGCCGTAAGCGGTCGAGAATTGCACAAGTTCTTAGGAATAGAAGCAAGATATAACGATTGGTTTAAACGCATGTGTGGATATGGTTTTGCCGAAAATACTGACTTTATAGCTGTTACTCAAAAAAAGTAACAGCTCAAGGTAACGAAACAACGTATACAGATCACATTATGACTTTGGACATGGCTAAAGAAATTTCAATGATCCAACGTAATGATAAGGGTAAGCAAGCACGTCAGTATTTTGTCCAAGTCGAAAAGAAATACAAGCAAGATCAGATTAATGTACAAGAGCTAAGTCCAAATTTGCAAATGTTTAAAAAGATTTTTGATAGTGCTGCCGAACAACAATTAGCAATCAAAAAGGTTGACCATAAGCTAGACAACATTACCGAAATTGTTAGCTTGAATACGACTGATTGGCGTAAAACAGCACAAAGCCTCATTCATAAAATGGCTAAAACAGAAGGTGGATTTGGAGCTTATCAACAAATTCAATCAGATATTTATAAAGAAACTGATGAACGAGCCGGTTCAAGTTTAAAGACAAGACTTACCAATAAACGCAAAACTATGGCATTAAATGGGGCAAGTAAATCAGCAATTAATCGAACCAACAAATTAGATGTGATTGGTGAAGACAAACGATTACTACAAATTTATATGGCAGTAGTTAAAGACTTCGCAATTAAATATAAAGTTTGGGAAAAAGAATATTAATTAGGAGGAATTTAAAAATGAACTATACAAAAGAAGAATTTGCTAAACGTGATGATGAAATGATGAATGAAATTGATTATTTGCGAAAATTAATCGATTCTGCTGAAAATCAAGACAACAGAACGATAGATGGAACGTGGTATCCCGTATCACATACATGGCGTGAAGTTGCAAAGATAGCACTAAATTTAGCTGATGAAGAAGAATGGATGACACGCTGTGAAAATAAATTGGAAGTAAAAAAAGATGAAAGCACGCAAAAAAATAATCAAACAAATTATTCTTGCACTCAATGCAATAGGAACAAATAGTTTTAGTGATTATCAAAAGGCTGTTCAAGAGTTAGCCAGAATATATGAAACAAGCTGGCAACAAGAAAACTTTAGAATTTTAACTGTAGTTTTTGGAATAGCAGTTCCGCAAACTGAAGACTCGATTTGTAAAATTCCTAAAAAGCAAGTTGATAAATTAGCAATCTTTATTATTAAAAATTTAGACAGGAAGTGAACTAACATGCAAATCCCAGTAACTAAAGAAGAACGCAAGGCAGAATTTATCGAATTTGCCAAAGAATTACATCTGGTTCCTGAAGATGATCTGATGGGTAAAACAATTGGTATTGATGAATTTGCCAAGAAATACTGTAAGCCGCATGGTAAGGATTGGGTTAAAGCTAATATTTTGTACAAATTCGAGCCTGATTGGTGCCAAGACATTCATCCGGGAGTAGGACGTGGATTTACCATTTTTGAAAAGCCAGCGGCGAAATGGATGGAAGAACATAGAAAGGAAATTGACTGGAATGCCAATTAGAAAAGAGGTATCAATTATGAAGTTTAATCAAAATCCTAAAATTAAACAGGATAAAGAGGCTGCAGTTAAAGCATTGTTTGCATTGCTAGTAATGAGCATTGTTGAGTTTGCTTTCTATGACGCAAATAGACTTTGGCTGACAAATTTTACACGTTTCTTAGAAGATGTGGGTGCAATTTTATTAGTTGTGGCAATCGGTTTATTTATCAGTGCGGTTTACTTTTTAAAGCGTGACGAAAAATGATGAAGAAACTAAAAGAAAGGCTAGCAAAAAAGCAGTACTACGAGAATCTGGTAATCGCTAGTAACTGCTTTGACGGATATAAATCTGCATTCAGTACCAGTGATTGCAGACACTATTCAGGAGAATTATAACACATGGAAGTAAAAGACGCACTAGGGCAGCGATTAGCTGCTCGCTTAGTAATGGAAGATGAGGTCTTCGAAGATAGTCGCGGTGAGGATTGCTGGATTGCAGAAGACTGGTCAGGCAGGCAATGCAAGATTGGGGAAGAATGTGATTACGAAACCTTTCAAGAATTTGTAATTGCACAGCTTTATACGGCTATGAATACCAATACGATCAAGGAATTCATGGCTCAAGCAGGTTATGAAAATGACCCTAAGGAAATGCTATCAGACCTGCTTTGCGAAGATGACAACGATGAATGGTATCAGGATAAAGCAGAAGAAATATCAGATTCAAGTTTGACGTATATGGGAGATTTATAAAATGAAAGAAAAGCGAATTTTAAGGGCGTCTGATGGTAAGTCAATTAATTTTATTGAAAATGAAATTTATTTTGACTCTGATGAAGCAACACCATTTACAAAAACAAAATTATTTCAAGGCAAGCTTACTTATGATGATTTTTATACTGTTAATTATTTTTTCAGTGAAACTGAAATAAAGCGAAAGATTTGGGATATGGCAATTCCTGTGGAGGACACCGACAATGAATGATTTTAAAGATTGGCTAGACACGACTGAAACAGCAATCAGCGTTTGGCCAGATGAGTTAGTGGCTGCTGCTTTAAAAGAAAATAGAACCTACGCTTCGGCTAAGAGATGGCTGGAAAAACAGAAGCCTAGTCTTGACGGTAACTTTATGGCGTCACCAAGTGAAGCATTCAGGCAGAATGTTGTGAAAGCAATGTTTGAGCAGGCAATTAAAAGCATTACTCAGTTGGCAATGGGACAGGAGGTGCCAGATAATGCCGGCGATTAATTGGAACAAGCAGAAGACGAAGAAGTATCGGTATCTGGTGTATGGCATACCAGGAGTTGGTAAAACGACACTTAGTAGTTTCATGAAGGGCAAAACTTACATGTTGTCACTGGATCAGTCATTTTATCGGATCAAATTCTGGCAAGGCAAAAAGGATATTTGGGTCATTGACCCAGACAAACCGATTGAGGACTTGCAAGATTTTGTTAGCGAGTTCGATCCAAGCAAATATGACAACCTGATTATTGATAATATGAGCAATTTTCAAAAATTATGGTTTGCCGAAAAAGCTAGAGAAACCAAGAATGGGCTAGACAATAAAATGTCGGACTACGGCGAAATTAATAACTACACTATCAGATTTATTTCTAAGGTATTTACTTGGGACTTAAATATCCTAGTTACTGCTTGGGAAAAGCGTGACAAGGTAACCGATACTAATGGGCAAGAATTTGAGCAATACGCGCCTGATTTCAGACCTGATCCGAGAGATTTCTTAATGGGTAACTGTGACGTGGTTGCCCGAATGACGCAGAAACCGAAAACAGGTGAGCGAGGTTTGATTATGCAGTCAGACCCAGGCACCTATGCCAAGAACCGCTTGGATAATCGACCCGGTTGTAGGGCAGAAGAGTTCTTCAATGCTTAAGCTATTTGATTATCAACAGAATTTAGTTAATCAGGCTCGTAACTCGCTGGCAAAGGGCAATCAAAGCGTGCTGATTGTTTCGCCGCCTGGTTCTGGTAAATCTATCGTGATTGCCGAAATCGCTAGATTAACCGCTAAAAAAGGCGGAAGGATTTTATTCTTTGTTCACCGAAAAGAGTTAGTCCAGCAGATTAAGCAAACTTTCATCAGGCAGAGTGTGGACTTATCGCACTGCACAATTGATACGGTAATGCGAGTAAAGAACCGTTTAAAAATACTGCCGAGACCGACGCTGATTATCGTTGACGAGGGACATCATAGTCGAGCTAAGAGTTATCAAGCAATCTTTGATTACTTCTCTAAGGTACCAAGATTGGGCTTCACGGCAACACCGTGGCGATTATCTGGACAAGGCTTCAATGATATTTATTCGGATATGGTTGAAGGGCCTTCAGTTGACTGGTTGATTAAGCATCAGCACCTAGCACCGTATGTCATGTATGGCAAGTCACTAGGTAATCTGGATAAATTAAAAATCGGCTCAACTGGCGACTATACTAGTAAATCGGTTGAGGAATTTGAGAAGTCAGTCATTCATGGCGATATTATTAAATCCTGGCAAAAATTTGCCCAGGATAGAAAAACGATTGTTTACAGTTTTAGCATTAATTTTTCAAAACAGGTGGCTAAAGAATTCAACAAAGCTGGAATAAGTGCAATTCACGTTGATTCTAAGACACCCACAGCTCAGAGAGAGCAGATCATGGCTGATTTTAAAACTGGAAAAATCAAGGTGCTATGTAACGTCGATTTAGTCAGTGAAGGTTTTGACGTTCCAGATTGTAGTTGTGTAGTGATGCTCAGACCGACAAAGTCATTGGTGCTGTATCTGCAGCAATCAATGCGAGCGATGCGGTATCAGCCAGGAAAGAAGGCTGTGATTATTGACCAAGTTAGTAATTTCGCTGAGTTTGGTTTACCCGATGATGACCGAGAGTGGAGTTTGCAAGGGCATAGCAAACGGCAGACGCAAGAAAATACAGTCATGATTAAGGAATGTCCGCAGTGCTATGCAGTAATTAAAGCTGGTTCAGTTAGCTGTCCGTACTGCGATTATGATTTTTCTGAAGAAATCGAACGTGCTAGAAAAATTGAAATCGAAAAACAAGAAAAGCTGCAGCGGATTAAACGAGAGGAAGCCTTCAAGGTTAATTACATTCTGACTAAGAAAGTCAGCGAGCTTAATACGATGGAAGAATTGAAAGGCTACCAAAAAGCTAAAGGATATAAGCCTGGTTGGGTATATCACATGGCTAAATTAAAAGGATTATTAAAATGATGGATTTGAAACAATTTAACTCAAAAGAACTATTAACCGAATTAACCAAACGGGGCTATTTAAAAGAAATAAATGTTATGTCATATTCCGATTATGAACTTAATTTGCGGGCCAAATATGGTGCAAAGCCAATTAATACCGACGATGTAACATCAATTTTTATCATGGAGGAACACAACTAATGTCATTTTTAAACGTAGATCATAAGAAAGCAGAAGATACTAATAACTTATTCCCTAAAGGGGTATATGAAATGATGACGTATGAGGTGAAGATGGACGCGTCAAAAGGCGGGCATCAGTGCATGAGGTTCAATTTTATTGTTAGAAAGGACCTTGATAAAGCACTGCCTGATACCAATGCGAAGGGGCATGGACGTCATTATTGGGCTAATGTTTGGACTGCTAAAGATGAAAATGGTGACGATTCAGGTCAATTTAAGCAAAGCGACTTACAGAATATTGCTAAGGCTTACGGCATTCCAGACGGTACTGAAATTAAGTCGGAAGATGACTTTATGAAAATGCTGGTTGGTAAAACTATTCGGATTTATATCAATCTTGGCGACCATGAGTACCAAGGTACAAAGAGCAAGCAGAATAGTACGTTCACCAATAGCTGGCAGCCGACTAAGTTCCCGTTAAAAGGCGCACCTCAAGACCCGTTTGCAGGTTCAGGTGACACAGTTGATATTGACGACAATAATTTACCGTTTTAACGAAAGGAGCGGACAGTTATGGCAGCATTTACGAATATATATCTTAAAACAGAATATCAAGGTCGATTAACTGTTCAAGGTTCTGTTGATTCTATTTTAAAAGAAATTGAACGCAGTAAAACAGGATTTATAAAAGTTACGCATAATGGTACCAACTATGAATGGATAGCAATTGATACTATTGGAAAAATGGAAAATTTACACAATTAACAGGTAATCTATCATGCAGTTTAATTACGCAAATATCCCGAAAGAACTTCGGGACTTAAAACAGTGGGGCGATTTCGAACTAAAATTCGTGCCCGCAAGACATAAAAATACTAAGATACCGATTAATCCTTTTGACGGCACTAACGGCAAATCAAATGATCCAGCTACCTGGTCAGACTTCGCTACGGCTTATCAATCGTTATCAAATATTCCCAGAGCCAAAGGTTTAGCCTTTTACTTTACTGGTGGTTATGTGGGGCTAGACATTGACGATATCGAGGACGATTTAGAAACCTGGGAGCAAGGCAACCGTGATGAAAATAATCTGATTGTTAAGTTTCAGAAACTAACTCACGATACTTACATGGAAGTGAGCCAGTCTGGTAAGGGCATTCATGCGATTTTTAAAGGCAAAATCCCAGGCAGGCATCGGCGCAAGGGCCATTTCGAAATGTACCAATCAGGCAGGTTCTTCGCCTTAACTGGTAATACGATTGGCAAGCCCAATCCAGTTATTCAGACCCTATCTGATAAAGATATGCAGGTACTTTACGAAGCAATCTTTGGTCCCGACAAAGTAAGTCCACAGCTTACGCAAGCGACTGGCAGTGTTGATTTATCAGTCAGTGAGATTATTTCTAAGGCTGAATCAAATAGCCGTTCTGGCGAACGGTTCAAGTTATTCATGAATGGCGGCTGGGATAAATTCTATCTGTCACATTCCGAAGCTGACATGGCATTTGCCAATGATTTAGCCTTCTGGACTGGTAGAGATTTCAAGAAAATGGATACCATTTTCCGAAACAGTTCACTAATTCGTGATAAGTGGGACCGCAAGACTGGTGCTAGTACCTATGGTGCGATTACGCTGCAAAAGGCGATTGACGATTGCACAAATGTTTACGGTAGTTCAGAAACCGTTGATAGCAACGATTCACGTTTTGCTTGGAATAAAAAATCAACCAAGCCTAAAGAACAGCGCAGTTTTGATGATATGGGTATGGCTGACCGTTTTATCGATATGTATGGTCACGACCGTTTTCGCTACTTAACTGGCGATAAAAAATGGTTCTATTACGACAACAATGTTTGGCGGCCAGACGGTTCAGGTATGTTAGGCAAAGCAATTGATGTGGTGGTCGATTCACTAAAAAAGGAACGACCGCAAATTCTTGCTGGTACTGATGATAAGGTTCAAAAATCAATCTTGCGTGAGTGGCAAAAGTTCAAACATCATGAACGGTTAAGCAAAGGTCATAGTGATTTAACGACTATGCTTAAGCACCGTTTAACTGTCACTCATGAAGACTGGGACCATGATGATTATTATCTAAATACTCCCAGTGGTTATGTAAATTTACGGGACGGTCAATTGCACGACCATCAGCCAGAATTAATGTTTAGTCATATTACCAGTGTTGAATTTACGGATAACATTGACTGTCCTGAATGGCTTGATTTTTTAGACCAAATATTCCAAGGTGACAAAGCTTTGATGTATTTCGTACAAAAAGCTCTCGGTTATTCCCTAATCGGAACTACCAGAGAGCAGATTATGTTTATTCTATTTGGTAATGGTCGTAATGGTAAATCAGTGTTTCTGAATACAATCCAATATATCTTAGGCAGTTATGTTAAGACAATGGACGTATCAGCGATTATGAGTAAGCAAGTTAATTCAGGACCAACGCCAGAGTTAGCAAGATTACAGACGGCCAGAATGGTTATTACATCTGAAGCTAACGAAGGCAATCGGCTAAATGAAGGTTTGGTTAAGCAAATGACTGGTGGCGATACGATAACAGCAAGATTTAACTTTGGTGATGTGTTCGAATTCAAACCCAAGTTTACAATTTGGATGGCCACGAACCATAAGCCAATCATCCGTGGCACTGATATGGGTATCTGGCGCAGGTTAGCGTTAATACCGTTTGATTACACGGTACCGAAAAATCAGGTTGACCCGAACCTTGAAAGCAAGCTGAGAGCAGAGAGCCGCGGGATTTTAAACTGGATGGTTGAAGGCGCAATTCTCTATTTAGTTGAAGGCTTGAAACAGCCCCAAGCTGTGATTGACGCTTCAGCGGAGTATCGCAGTGAGATGGATGTCTTAGCAGCATTTATTGAAGAGCAATGCGAAACTAGCGACGATTATCATGAGAAATCAACAACGCTATTTGAAGCTTATGTTGAGTGGGCTAAAGGGACAAATAATTACTCAAGGATGTCGAACAATAAATTTGGTCGGGAAATGAGTAATAGATTTACTAAAAAACATACGATGAACGGAGCAGAGTATTTTGGTGTTCATCTAAAAGGTGATTCAAGATTTTCTTGGAATGAAAAAGAAATGCAAGGAACTTTATATCCGAAATGATGGATTTTGACAGAATTATGATGGATTGGAATTAAATCCGTCATGCAAATAATGCCTTAACTATGCGGTTTCAAGAAATATTATGACGGATTGACGGATTTTTATTCTAAAGAATAAAAATAAAAAAAGAATAAAAAATATATATAAAGAATAGGATTTTGGCTAAATCCGTCATGTAAAATTGCTCTAATCGTTGTGGGAGTAAGTTGAATTAGCTATGACGGATCCGTCATATTCCATCATAATCCGTCATGCAGGTATATACCAATTAAGGAGAGATTATGATTAAAAATGAAAAAGTAATTGTATGTGATCAATGCAAAAGAATTTTAACAAAAGATTGGACTTTGAAAATAATTGCATATCAAAATAAACACTTCTGCAATGATGATTGTCTTTTAGATTATTTGGAAGATACAAAGAAAATTAAGAGCTTATTAACGTTAGAAATAATTAATCAAAGAGGCAAATAATAATGAACGGTAAAACTTTGGAATTTAATGGCGATATCAAGGATTTCAAAACTAAGGACGGAACAGTAACGATTTCGCTTACTGCTTCGGCTGAAAATATTTCATTAGATGAGCTAAATGAAATAGCACAAGGTATGGGACTGAAAGTCAACCTTGAAGCTAGACAACAGGAATTAATCAATGACTCCGAAGAAGCTGATGGACAGACCAAGTTAGAAATAGTTAGTGATGAGGATGAACAGGATTAGAAGCAAGGAATTAAACATGCAAGAAGCAACTGAAAAAAATATTTATCGCAATATTAATGGCGAGTATCTTGAAATTGTGCCGCTTTATGTCGACACGGAATTATTTTATGGGATTTTAAACTTAAATAAGCAGGAAGTTATTGCAACTTTTGCTAATTTGAAATCCGTACAAAGTGTCTGTGAGCGGTATGAGCCTGTAAAACTGGGTATCTATTTGATGGAGAAGAATAATGGATAAAAAAATAATTACTAAACTTAACGAATTACAGAACAAAGCGATTGTGGTTGGTACTAATATGGAACTTAGTGAGAATGCTAATGCACATCAATTGTTAAGCGACTTGGTGTCTGATGTTGTTGATGATACGAATGAAATTTTAGGCTTATTAAATAAGGATAAGGCATAGCGATGAGTGAAGGCGAACATTGCAGTGTATGCGGAAGGTTAATTGATTTAAGTGCTATTAGAAAAGGCACAATGATATTTTGCAGCCAGAATTGCTTGGATAGATACAATAGAGCTTTTGATAAAGCTGCGGAAGAGTTGGAAAATTATATTTTAAACAGCGTGAAATAGTTAAGGAGACAAAACTATGAGTGAAGAAAAAAGAATTATTGAACATAACGGATATTTTCTTTACCAGCAGAAGACAAACCAAAAATGGTACTTCGGTACTAGTGAGGATAGTAACGGAACTTTTGAAGATAATGAGCCAACTCCAATTTCTAAATCTGATTTAAAAGATATAATGTTTTTGGATTTTGATGGAAATACTAATAACTTAATTTCACTTATTGGAATAAATAGGCTATGGAACAAGTACGGTAAACCTGTTCCAGAAAAGAAATGGTATGTAAAAGTGCCACATACTTATCCAAGCTCGTGGTATCAAATAGGTCAATGCAATGATTCTACAATGATTATTACAAATATCGAATGTGTACCTAATGACTCATTTAAGTTCACCGATTCTGAAATCAAAAAATACCATCTTGAAGATTGCGAGAAGGTGCCAGCTGATGACTGATGTTATTAAGCAAGCATACGACCAAGGCATTATTACTAAAGCAACAACAGAGCATGACATACAGAACAATATTCGCAAGCTGTTTTCATTCTGTGGGTTCCTTACTTTCCGTGCAAATGTTGGCAAGGTTTTAATGCAAAACGGGCGTTGGTTTGATACAGGACTGCCAAAGGGATTTCCTGATTTATTCGGGTATGACAACCTAAATAAGCCATTCTTTATTGAAGTAAAATCTAAGACTGGCAAACCTAGACTGGAACAAATTCAGTTTCATAAGATGCTTACTGAACGTGGCATTTGTCACGGTATTGCTCGCAGTCCTGAAGAAGCAATTGCAATCGTGAAAGGAGATTTAATCGGGTATGGATACTAATTTAATAGTCCGTTTAAATGATGGGAGGACATCTTATCAAGTTAAGGAAACAATGGATGAATTCCGTAAAGCAGTTTATGAATGCGATGAGAATACTTTTATCCTGTTAACTGATGTTTCCTTAGGTAAGGTTTTAATCAATATTTCCAACATCGTTTCGGTGACAAATTATGACAATTCCTTATGACTTGATTCATGAAATTGAAGCAAAATATGGCACGCTGAATATTCCCGATAGTAATCCGTTAATGATTGAATTGCATCATGAGACAGGTGCTAAAGTTCGTAAACAACGCAATCCTAGAAAAGTCTGCCCGTATAAATATAAATCGCATTATTACGACGATCAGATTGTCCAGTTGATTAAAGATGGTTATTCAATTGGCGAAACAACAAGTATAGCTGGGCATGCACGGCAGACAGTTAATTTAATTATTGACCACTATCATTTAAGGCTGCGGTTGCCATTCATTTATCAATATCAGGACGTTTACTTGTCTAGTCTGTCTAATCTTGCATATTGGGGAATTAAGGCACGGTCAACTGAATCTGCTAAACGTAGAACACATGGCGAAATTATGGTTAAGAAATTCCATTGGTGTGATATTTCAATCGGTGGTAAATACATGATAAACGGCAATGATACAGAAATTTTTGTAAAGTGACGAAAGGATCGAGCGTGTGGAGAATTTAGATTTAGGCTTAAATATTAATCAAAAAGAAACAGCCAATCGAGTACGTATCTTTTTTAAGTATACTTTCCCTAATTATTTAATTAAGGCTGGGTTACATCGTACTGACTTGAAAAGTCCACAGCTTGATCCGACAGGTGTAGCAGTTCATGGTCGAAATAGTGCGGAAATAAGAATGACCCAAATTTTTGATATGCAGGATAAATGTAGAGCTGTTTATCAAGCAATAGATCATTGCTCAGATAGTCAAAATCAGCCTTTTAGAACGATTTTAAAAGCATTATATATAGATGAACTAAAAGATTGGCAAGTCGCTGACAAGGTTAAATATAGTGATTCTCGCTATGGAGATTTAAAGCGATATGCCTGTTGTCAATTTGCCGATACTATTGAAACTTGGAAGGTTGTTTATGATGTAGATATACCTGACCTAAAAATTGTAAATCGGTGCAATATCGGTGCAGAATCGGGGTCAAGTCGGGGTTAACAGGTGCTATATTAGTATTGTCGAAAGATTAGGCAGCGGAAAATATCTGAGTTTTTGACACCAGTTTTAACGGAGCATTTCCTCCTGTATATTGGTTAGCGGTGACGGTCTCTTATATAGGTTCGATTCCTATGGCCGCTGTAGTCCGTGATGACGGTAAACTAATTTTATTCATCTCATAAAAAATCTAGCTTTATTAGCTAGATTTTTGTATTATTGCAGTGAGGTGAATAAGGATGGACGATATAACTGGATGGCAAAATTGTAGTAGAATTAATTCGTATTCATATAAGTGCGGATATTGTGGAAATAAAGTTGGAAGTGATAAAGGATATTGTAATGCATTCTCAAATGATGTGTGTATTTATATTTGCCCTTTATGCAGTAAACCTACATACGTTGAGTTTGGAGATATGGTGCCTGGTCCAACATATGGAAGACAAATTAATAACTTACCTAAAGATGTTGAAGATATATACGGTGAAGCACGTAATTCTTATAAAGTAGGCGCGTATACTGGTGTAGTTCTACTTTGCAGAAAATTGTTGGCTAATGTAGCAATTGGTTTTGGCGCAAAAGAGAATAAACCTTTCGGCTTCTACGTTGATTATTTAGTTGACAATAATTATGTAGCTAAAAATAATAAGCAATGGGTTGATAAAATAAGAACAGAAGGCAATTCTGCTACCCATGATAAGATTTCTAAAACTAAAGAAGAGGCAAAAACAATATTAAATTTTACTCAAATGTTATTAATAACTAACTATGAATTTTTAGAAGAAGTAGATAATAAATAAAAATAATTATGTATTTAAGGACGACTTGAAAGTCGTCTTTTTGTTTGGAGAAAAATAGATGAACATTATAAGAACAGATAAAGGTGAAAGCAAAAATAACATCAATATTATTATGTTAAAGCCGGGAGACATTGTTAGCTCAAGTTATGCTAATGGCTTAAATATTAGTTTTTTTATTATTTCGGTTAGTTATCCAATTGGTAAAAGTTGCGAAGACGGCGAAGAATATTATAGTGCCGTCAATTTAAGTACAGGCGAAGCAATTATCAAGGAAAAAGGTCTTATTAAGTTTTGCAATAAAATCAATAAAGCACTATTAAATTTGAAAAAGGTTACGTCTGAAATTCAGATTGTAAGTGATAAATAGTTTAAAGGGCGGACATAATATCCGTCTTTTTTTATGCAGAAAGAAGGTGATAGGGCATGAGATTGACGGTAAAACAGCAGAAGTTTGTGGATGAATACATTAAGTCGGGAAACGCTACGGACGCAGCAATTAAAGCGGGTTATTCGAAACGGACAGCTTACTCAATTGGACAAGAAAACCTGAAGAAAGTTGAAATTGCTAATTATTTAGAAAAACGAATGAAAGAAATATCTGATAGTAAAGTTGCCGATCAGCAGGAAATACTTGAGTATTTGTCATCGGTCATGCGAGGCGAACAAACAGAAGATGTGGCTACTGCAAAAGGTATTTTCAAAGATGTTAAAGTTGGTGCTAGAGATAGGATTAAAGCAGCTGAATTGCTCGGCAAGCGGTCAGCGATGTGGACAGAGAAGCGTGAGGTTAACGCAAAGATAGCAAGCCCAGTACAGATTATTGATGATGTGCCAGACAAAGAACCGAGTGAAGACGATGACAGTTAGGTTAACCAACTTAATTGCACCGTCTTTTTATTCTGTTTACCAAGACGTAAAGCAACATAAATATGCTAATTATTGGCTAAAAGGAGGGCGTGGTTCAACCAAGTCCTCTTTTGTTTCGCTCGTAATTATTCTAGGCATGATGCAAGATCCAGAAGCTAACGCGGTAGTTATCCGTAAGGTTGCTGCAACGCTGCGTGATTCCGTTTTTGACCAATACCTTTGGGCAATTGACAAGCTAGGCGTTGCTGATTACTGGGCAAGTTCAACCAGTCCAATGCAACTGACATACTTGCCAACCGGCCAGCAGATACGCTTCAAGGGTGCTGATAAGCCACAGAAGATTAAGTCACAGAAGTTTAGACATGGCTACACAAAGTTTAAGCATTTCGAAGAAATATCTGACTTTAAAGGTATGGAAGAAATACGTAACATCAACCAATCACTCAATCGCGGTGGTTCTGGCATTGTTACGTTCAGCTCTTACAATCCACCAGCTTCACAGCGCAATTGGGTTAACGAAGCTACTGAACAACAGAGCTTACGTTCTGATACGCTAGTGCATTCGTCAGATTACCGTTCAGTCCCTAAAGAATGGCTGGGTAAAGAGTTTATCGCGGATGCTGAACAGTTAAAGCATGACAACGAAAAAGCCTATCAGCACGAGTATTTAGGTGAAGTCACAGGTACGGGTGCCGAAGTCTTTGACAATCTTACTATCCGAGTTATTACTCAACAAGAACGCAATAACTTTGAAAGTATTTATCATGGTATGGACTTTGGTTTTACCAATGATCCGACTGCTTACGTTGATATTGCTTATGAGCCGAATAGGCGACGTATATTATTAATTAATGAAATTTATCAGCGCCGGTTAATGAACAATGAAGCAACTGAAAGGATTAAACAAACCGGTATAGGTCATGGGCTAATTTCAGCTGATGCAGCCGAGCCTAATACGATTGCTGAATTGCGCAGGTTAGGACTTAACGTTGTTGGTGCACCAAAAGGCAAAGGCAGTCGTGAATTTACTTATAAATGGCTGCAAGGACTTAGCGAAATTGTCATTGATCCTGTGACTTGTCCGAATGCTGCCAGAGAATTTAAGGGCTATGAATACGAGCGTGATGGCATGGATAACTTGATTGAAAATTACCCTGATGGCGATGACCATACAATTGATGCGGTTAGATATGGAATGCGTAGACAAATGGTGAAGGGAGGTTTCGTACCATGGAAATAAAAGCGATGCAGGAATTGCTAAAAGCTAAATCAAAAGAAATAGCGAGTTTTACTAACAATTATGAGAAATCGTTACGCTATTACAAGACTCAGAATGACATTACTAATAAGAATAATGGCAAATCTAAGACGAATAAAGACGGTAAGGACGAGCCGCTAAGACATGCGGATAATCGTGTCAGTTCCAATTTCCACCAGCTACTTGTTAATCAAGAAGCTGGTTATGTAGCTACAGTGGCACCACAGATTGATGTAGGCAGTCAGCAGGATAGTAATAGAGTAAGTGATGTGTTAGGCGATAACTTCAATTTGACGCTCAATCAGTTAGTAATTGATGCAGCAAATGCCGGTATTGCATGGCTGCATTATTGGATTGATGAAGATGGTAATTTCAGGTATGGCGTGATTGAACCTAGTCAAATAACACCAATTTGGTCAACTGAACTTAATCGTAAGTTGCTGGCAGTATTGCGTAGCTATCGTCAGTTTGACGAAGAAAAAGGTGAATACTTTAATGTTCATGAATATTGGACAGATAAAGAGTGCCAAGCTTTTAAACAAACGAATGGTACTGATAAGTATGAACTGGAACCGTATAACTGTTTTACTAGCTATGACATGACAGCTGGCTATGAAACTGGTCAAAGTAATGTGTATAAGCATGACTTGGGTCGTGTTCCGTTTATTGCGTTTCCTAAAAATAAGTTTGAGCAGCCAGACCTTTTAAAGTATAAAGGTTTGATTGATGCCTATGACGATATTTACAACGGCTTTATTAATGATTTAGACGATGTACAGGAAGTTATTCTCGTGCTGACTAACTATGGTGGTGAAGACGTTGACAAGTTTGAAAATGATTTAAAAATACATAAAGCTATTAAGTTAGACAATATAGGGACTGGTGACAAATCAGGCGTTGATAAGTTAACGATTGACATTCCAACTGAAGCTCGAGATGATGCGCTGAAGATTACACGTGAAGACATTTTTCTATATGGTCAGGGTGTTGACCCTAGCAAGTTTGAATCAACTAATGCCAGCGGCGTGGCTATCAAAATGCTGTATTCACACTTGGAGATGAAGGCAGCGAATACTGAAACGCATTTCAGAGATGCAATTAATGAGCTGGTTCGAGCAATCATGAACTATCTGCATTTATTTAATCCAGAAGGGCGTAAAATCACGCAGACATGGACGAGAACACAGGTAGAAGATGACTTAACCCAAGCGCAAACAATCGCTCAGTTGGCTAATTACACGTCAAAGGAAACAATTGCGAAGAATAATCCGTTAGTCGAAGACTGGCAGCAAGAGTTGAAAGATCAGAAGCAAGATATTTCAGCAGGTGATCCGTATACTACCGATGATGAGCATGATAAGCCTGGTAAATTAAACGGTGGTCCAGATGACGACAAGGAAAACTAGAAATTACTGGAAGAACCGGCAACTTGAGTTAAAGCAGCGTCAACTAGATAACGCAACAAGCTATGAAGCAGCGTTGCGTAGTCGAATGAAGATGCTGTTTAATGAAATTAAAAAAGAAACTGACAAATTCCTGGCACGTTATGCAGCAAATAATGACATTGATGTGCCTAGTGCAAGAAAGTTACTAGCTCACATCAATACGACTAACTGGCAAATGACACTCAAGGAGTTTGAGGAAAAAGCTAAGGCAGGCGGCTTTGATAAAGAGCTGGATAATGAGTATTTCAAGAGCAGGATTGCTCGTTTACAGGACATTAACCAACAGTTGCAAGAATTAGGCGGTAAGTTTGCCGATAAAGAGTCTGACAATATGGAAACTGCGTTGGAAAATCAGTTTCAAGACACGTATCTGCATCAAAATTATAATTGGCAGGATTCGCACAATAGACTCGGCATTGATTTTACACATTTTAACGAGACGCAATTGAAGCAGATTGCAAATCAGCCCTGGCAAGGCAGCAATTTTTCTAAAAGAATTTGGAAGAATTACCATGATGTTTTGCCTGACCAACTGACAGATGCTCTATTAAGAGGGACACTGCTTGGCTATTCTGCTGATCGAGTTACAAGAATGCTCAAGGATCGATTTGCGGATGTCACTAGAAATCAGGTCCATCGGTTAGTTGTTACAGAAATGGGACACGCTGCTGAGAACGCCACGGCAGAGTTCTATGAAGATTCTAAAATTGAACAGTACGAATACATGGCCACACTTGAATCACATACCTGTGATGTGTGTGGTTATTTAGATGGCAAGATTTTTAACGTCAAAGATAGAATTGACGGTGAAAATTACCCATTAATTCATCCGTATTGTCGTTGCACAACCGTACCATATGATAATACCCTACCAGACATTGAAACACGTTGGATGCGTGATCCAGAAACGGGCAAAGGCAAGCTCGTAAATAATATGAGCTTCAGTGAGTGGAAGAAGCTGTATGTTGATAACATTGATACTAAAATTTAAAGTCATGCGGTCAGAATGGAACCAAAGAAAAATGGTAAATATGAATGGAAAGAACTTAATGCGGAGGCGTATAATAAGCATGTAATGGATACACCAGAATTTAATAATTATGTTAAAGGACGAAAAAATCCAGTAAGCGAATTAACGATATCAGCTGAACAAGCGCAAAAATTAATTGATAAGTACGGACATGAGCCTAATTCTAAAAATAGAGGCGCATTTAAGTTTAAGTCTGATAATTATATTGGGTATTGGGCTGATGTTGACGGTAATAAGCATCCTACGAAGAATGGTCGTGTTTCATGCAGTAAAAAGCATGGTGCTCACATTACTCCACAAAGGCCAGATTATTTAAAATAAGGGAGGCTAGTTATGAAGATTGATGGTATGAGTTTTATTGATATTCTTAATAATTTCAGAGCTAGAAACGTTGACTTCAAATTTAAAGACGGTACTGAAAGAACGATATTTGTTAATGAAATTGAAAATGAAGAAGACGATCAACCTGGAACAATTTTTATGGCAGATGATCCTAAAGATGATGTACGGCTATCTGATGTAGTTAGTGCAAAAGTACTTGATTGAGGGAAGATATGGCTAAAGATGATTATTTTGTAATTATGTACATGCTGCTTAAGCGGCTATATGATTACCTCAAACAGGGAAAGTTTATTTCGAATCAAGAATTAGAAGAAATTGGCAGTCAATACAATCAACAGTATTGGGCTTATATTTTGTTTAACATGTCAGACCAAGGTTATATCACTGGCATTATACCAATTAAAGCGTTAGGCGGAACAGGTATTAAATATGATAATGTGCAGATTACTCCTGCAGGTATTGAATACTTATTCAGCAATTCAATGATGGAGCGTGTTAAAAGAACGTTGAAAGATATTAAAGGAATTATTCCTGGAATGTAGCATTCAGAATTATCTGAGTGCTTTTTGTTTGCCCTGAGCATGGCGTAAAAAGGCTTATTTTTTATACCCTTGCGAGAAGTCAACTCGTAAAAAGATGTTAAAGGAGCAGAAAATGAAAAGAGAAGATTTAGAAAAGTTAGGTTTGAGTGGAGATGTAATTGACAAAGTCATAATAATGCATGGTGAAGATGTTAATGCTATCAAGGCTAAGTCTACTGAACTTGAGGAAACCAATAAATCATTAACTGAACAGATTGCCAATCGTGACAAGGACTTGAAAAAGCTGCAGAAACAAGTCAAAGACAACGATGACGTTTCTGACCAGTTAAAGGATTTGCAAGCACAATACAAACAGGACACAGCCAAGCTTAATGAGCAATTAAGTCAGACTAAGTTAAACAATGCAATTGACCAGTCTTTGACGCAAAGTAAAGTACGCAATACTAAGGCTGCCAAAGCATTACTTAACATGGATAACATCAAGCTTGATGAGCAGGGCAATTTGATTGGCTTAGATGAACAGGTAAAAGGGCTTAAGCAGTCTGATGCTTATTTGTTTGATGAGGGCAGTAAGCAGCCATACACACCTGCAAATGGCCAGCCAACTGGTAATGATGAAACTCAAACTATGACAAATATATTTACGAAAGGATTGGTAAATAACGATGACAACAATTAATTTTGCTGAACAATATCAGCAAGCAATTCAAGACTCGTTCTACAATATGGACGGTGTTTTATATTCAAGAGATCTGTGGAACTCACCATCAAATTCAATGATTAAATTCGATGGCGCAAAGCACATTAAACTGCCTAAGCTCACTATTCTCTCTGGTCGTAAGGATCGGCAACGGCGCACAATTACTGGTTTTAGCACCAACTATTCAAATGATTGGGAAAGCTATGAATTAACTAATGAACGTTATTGGCAAACGCTTGTAGATCCGCTTGATGTTGATGAAACTAACTATGTTGTTTCGATTGCTAACATTACTAAGCAATTCAATTTGACGCAAAAGATGCCGGAACAAGACAGATTTATGTTTAGTCGGCTATATAGTCAAAAGAATGACTTAGATAGTGGCAAAGGCATCACTACTGATACGCTTGATGAGAATAATATCCTAGAAGCATTTGACAATATGATGCTGGACTTTGATGAAGCACGTGTACCGGCTCAAAATAGAGTGCTTTACATTACACCTAAAATGAATGCAGTTTTGAAACGTGCAGTAGCTAAGAATCGAACAATGGCAGTTGATGCTAATAATCCACAAAGAACGGTTTATAGCATTGACGCAGTAAAGATTGTGGTTGTTCCGGCTGATTTAATGCAAACCGAATTTGATTTTAGTGATGGTTCAAAGACAATTGATGATTCTAAACAAATTGATATGTTCTTAATTTACAATGGTATCCAAATTGCACCTGAGAAATATTCATTTGCTGGTTTTGATGCACCAAGTGCAGCTAATTCAGGTAATTACTTGTACTATGAAGAGTCATACAATGATGTTCTTCTATTACAAACTAAGACAGCTGGAATTGAGTTCGTTGTTTCTGATAAGCCTGCAGCTTCTGCTCCGTCAGCTCCGCAAACTGAAGATGTTGGACCAGAGCAAGATACACCAGTAAGTAAGGCAACCAAATCTACGAAGTCTAGTAAATAGCTAATGGACTATAAAAACTATTCCAAATACGATGATGTGTTGACCAAGGTTAAACTGCTGCTACCCAATAGTGACAACAATCCTAGCTATGACAGCATCGTTGACTTTACGATTGAGAAAGCAATCGATGATGTTGCTAACTATTGCAATACGACAATTGACGAACTGCCAGCAGAGTTATGCAGCACAATTGTTAGTTTAGCCGTACAATTACTTGATACTCATGGCTGGCTTAATGGTCAACAAGACGACAGCAATGTAGGTTCAATTACTGAAGGCGATGTATCAGTAACGTTTAAGCAACCTAGTGAAGCTTACAAAGACTTACAAACTGTCAATTCGATTAGCGATGATTTTCGCTTGATATTGAATAGATATAGGAGGTTGCCACCACAATGAGCATGTTTGGCGGACTGACCAGAGCAGCACCACTGCTTTGGCATGATAAGGCAACAATTACTGGCAAGCGATCAGTTAAGCATGGCGCTATCACTGATAGTGAAACCGTGACGATTGTTTCTGATGAGCCATGTAAAGTTCTCCTAAAAGGGCAAAAAGCCAGCACACAGTCATTTTTCGGTACTGATGAATATGATGCAGAGCTGCTAATTAGGACTGGAATATCAATTCCAGCAGGAAGTCGTATCAATGTAACTGATGTGAATGGCAAAACGGTTCAGTATAAGCGAGCCAGCAAAGGCTATACCGGTTATGCTAGTCATCAAGAACTAGCAATGGTGAGGGATGAGAAAGCGTGAGTTTGGGAACGGTTGACGACAGCGAGTTTAAGGCATTTACTGACAAGATTACGAATGCCGTAAATAGTGGTCAGTTAAAGCAAGCGATTGGTGAGAGTGCTGGTAGAATTGGTCAACAATCACTTAAGCAGTTTAAAGCTAATACGCCAGTTGATACTGGTACTTTAAGGCGTTCTTGGACTGTGTCTGGTCCGCATTATGGCGGCATGAGCTGGGACATTAAACTTAGCAACAATGCTGAATACTCGTCTTTTGTTGAGAATGGTCACCGAACTCGTGGTGGTGGCAGTTGGGTACCAGGACAATTTTTTATGGAGAAGTCAAAAACGCAAATCGAAAGTCAATTGCCATTCTTGATTACACCAGTATTAGTTAAGTTTAGGAACCTATTATCATGACAATTACAGAGCGCATAGCAAATGAAATAGCAGTGATCTTTCCAGATGCAGTAATTTATACAGAAAACCAAGACAGCAACTTTCAGGAGCCGTCTTTTTTTATCCAGAAAATTCTAACTGCAACTACACCACTGCTGTTTGAGAATCAGGATCGAAAATATCACTACCAGTTAGTGTATTTTCCTAATTCTGACCATCCAAATGCAGATATGGAGCGTGTGGAAGACAAGCTGTTAGATAAATTTACGCAGCTATCAGGTTTTGCCGATATTCATAATCGTGAATTTGACATTGATACAGCTAACACTGTGTTAGAAGTTAAATTCGAGGTTTGGACTTGGGCAATTAAGCAAGATAGAACTATTAAACAAAGAAAGGTAGATGTAAATGGCGGAGTCAAAGAATGAGACAGTGCAGGAAAAACCGTTTAGCACTGTTATTAAGCAAGAAAACAGGTTTACGAAGAAAGCTATTCTTAATAGTAACCTGTTTGAAACCGTTGATAAAGATATCTTACGAACTGTTTTAAACGATAGTAAGACATACACGGTTGAAGAATTACAAGCAGCAATTAAGAAATTTAAAGGAGGAATTTAAATGGCAGGCGGAACATGGAAAACGCAGAATAAGCGGCGTTCAGGAGCATATGTCAATGTTAAGGGCATTGCCCAACCGACTTCTGATTCTAGTTTAGGTAGAACATTAATATTAAGTAATGCGCAATTAGGCTGGGGCAAGAAAGGCGTTATTGAAGTACATAATGATAGTAACTTCAAAGAGTTACTAGGGACAACAATTGATGATCCAAAACTGATGGCATTGAAACAGGTACTAAAGGGGGCTGAAACAGTCCTCTTTTTAAATACCAACGATGGCGTACGGGCAAGTTTGTCTGATCCAGCATTACCTTGGAAGTTCGAAGCAACTTACCCCGGAACTAAGGGTAATGACATCAGTATTTCAGTTGAAAAGGATCCAAATAATACGACTAATATCACAGTTACAACACTGTTTGGTACTGAAATTGTTGATGAGCAGACAATTACTACGACAACAGGCAATAACTTACTTGCTAATGATTATGTTATTCCGACAATGACTGAACAGGATAATGGTCAAGCTAAACTAGAAGCAATTAGTGCAGCAGCCAGCTACAAGTTAACTGGTGGGACAACAACGCCAGCTAATACCGAGGACCTGATGAGCGATGCAATGGAGACAGAAAACTATTCGGTTGTCACAACAGCTGGTTATCCAGAAGACAGTAATATTCATGCGTTACTGGTTACAACGGTTAAGCGTCTAAGAGATACCGAGGGAATGAAGATTCGCGGTGTGATTCCGGCAAGTTCAAGTATCAACAACGTCAATTACGAAGGCATTTCAGTTGTTGCCAATGGCTTAACGCTAAGCGATGGCACTGCTTTATCTGTGACTGATGCCACTGGCTATTTTGCTGGTCTGTCTAGTTCAGTTGATGGTTCAGCCTCACTGACTTATACAGAAATTGAAGATGCAATTAGTGCTAATCCACGGTTGAACAATGAGAAAACTATCGCGGCATTGAATGCTGGTCAGATTGTCTTTTCAACACGACCAGGTCAACGAGTTGTAATTGAGCAGGACATCAATTCACTGACTAAGTTTACTAAGGATAAGCCTAAGAGCTTCAGTAAGAATAAAGTTCTACGGGTATTGGACGAGATTGCGACAGATACTGAACAAGCATTTGAGAAATCTTACTTAGGCAAAGTTGGCAATAACGCCGCTGGCCGTGACCTGTTTAAAGCTAACCGAGTAAGCTATTTGCAAGGCTTAAACGACAGTAACGTAATTCAAGACTTTAGTGCAACTGATATTACAGTTAATCCGGGCGAAGACAGTGATTCCGTTGTTGTTGACTTGGCAGTAAAGCCTGTGGATGCAATGGAGAAACTCTACGTCACGATTAATGTAGGATAGGAGGAAGAACATGCCCTTAGAAGCAAGTGATTTTTTAAATGGTAGAAACGCGATTTCTACAAAAGAAGCAACTGTAACCTTAACGATTGCTGGACAAGTCTATAAGATGATTGAATGTAACGAGTTTACAGCCAAATTGGAAAAGAAGAAGGAAGATATTCAAACTCTCGGAACGCACTGGAAGCGGAAGAAGACTACTTCTATTGAAGGAACTGGAACGCTGAGCGGCTACCTGATTAACTCTAATTGGATTAAGCAAGCAATGCCGTACGTTCAAAATGGACGTGACTTGTACTTTGATATTACGTTAACGATTGAAGACCAAACGACTGATTGGGGTAAGCAGGTTGTTCAACTCAATAACGTCAATCTTGACACCATTCCGATTGCTGATTTCAAGGCTGATGATGGTGTAATGGAAGTCAAGTCTGACTTTTCGTTCGAAGGCTTTAGCTTAATCAATGAATTTAATGGCAGTTTACAATAAGGAGAATAAATTATGACTGAAAATATCAATGACTTTTTAATGAAGAACGTAGAAAATCCCGTTAAAACGGAAAACGTTAAATTTAAACGTTTTAAATCGCCGTTTAAAATTAAGTCATTATTGGCTGAAGATGTTACTAGATTGCGGAATCAAGCAACTAAGCAGACGTTAAACAGTAAGACACACCAATACGAAGCGCAAACTGACCAGAATAAATTTACTGATTTAATTGTTGAAGCAAGTGTGGTATCGCCAGACCTCCACAATGCAGAACTGATGAAAAGTTATAGTGTAGTTGATGGCGACGCAGCAAAACTACTGCAAAGAATGTTAACGATTGGCGAATACAGTGAACTTGCTGACCGGATTATGAAGATTTCGGGTATTGAAGACGCCGAAGCAGTGAAGAATACGGCAAAAAACTAATTGAAAACTCAGTTGGCGACTTTGGTGCTTATCACTACGTGCTTAATGAATATCATTGGACACCGAAACAATGGATAGAATTGAGTTCACGAGAACAAGCGCTGATTATTGCATCAATTGAAGTTCGTCAGCAGCATGAAAAAGAAGAAGTTGAGAAAATGAAACGGGAGAGCAAGGCGTAAGGTCTTGCCTCTTTTTGTTATTGCAAGAAAGGAGGTAAATATATGGGAGTAATTGAAACTACAATCCGCTTGAATGACGCTTTTAGTGGGACGCTAAGAAAGCTTGAATCAGGTTCGAGCGGCTTCGACAAGCTAAAGGGTGCCTTAAATGGTGGCAACATGTTTGGTAATGCGACAAAGCAATCTAACGGATTTTTCAAGTCAATGGTTGGCGCGCAAGTTGTCGGCAGTACGATTAGCAAAGGTATGGCGTTAGCTGGTAATGGTATAAGAGGTATGCTGCAAGAATTAAATCAATCAAGTATTGCTTGGCAAACGTTTGAAGGCAATATGCATCAGATTGGTAAAACCCCCGCACAAATTGCTAAAGCTAAGGCGTCTATGGCTGATTATGCAGCTAAGACAATCTATGATGCGACTGATATGTCATCTACTTATAGCCAATTAGCTTCTGTAGGTGTTAAAAATACTGGTAAGCTAGTAACTGGTTTTGCTGGTTTAGCTGCATCAGCCCAAGATCCAGTTCAAGCAATGAAAACTTTGAGTCAACAGGGTACACAAATGGCTGCTAAGCCAATGGTCCAATGGCAAGACTTTAGATTAATGTTAGAGCAAGCACCAGGTGGTATTTCAGCTGTTGCTAAAGCAATGGGCATGAGCGAACGACAGATGGTTGCCCAAGTTCAAAAAGGCACAATTAAGACTGATGAATTTTTTAAAGCGGTTGAACGAGCTGGTAACAATGCTAACTTTACTAAAATGGCCACAAAATTTAAAACTGTAGGGCAAGCAATTCAAGGAATTAAAGAAAATCTAGCTTATCAATTAATTAAGCAGTTTCAACGATTTAGTAAAGTAGGAATTGATGCACTTGATAAAGTCAACGATAAAATTAATCGATTTGATTTTAATAAATTAGGTGATAAGGCTATGGCGGTCTTTAACAAGATTAGAAGTGCAGCTAGTAATATATTTAAAGGCTTTAATTCAACTGGAGCATTGTCAGCAATACAAGGCATGTTTCAAGACATTGGTAAAACAATAGGTTCACTAAGTAAAAAAGCTTCATCTGGTGGTAAAGGAAATTTATTTACGCAAATTGGGAAAATAGGTGGTGGTGCAATTAGAGGAGCGGCTAATGCAATAGATGGCATAGCTAGAGCAATTAGCAAAATGGATCCTGGGACATTAAAAGCTTTGGGTGCTGCATTAGTAATTTTAAAGACAGGTATGAAAGGACTAGTATTTGGTGCATTAATAGCAGGATTAAATAAATTAGGTAAACTTAAACCCGACCAGATAAAGCAAGTTGCGACTGCTATTAAGGTTTTGGCAGGTGCATTTCTGGCTTTTAAAATTGGAAAGGGCATTATAAATACTATTTCTTCGGTTGGTAATGCGTTTGATAAACTTAAAGGTTTGAAAAACATTTTTGGCAAGAGTAAAGAAATTAAAACACCTAAAATTGAAGCGCCAGATATTAATGCTATAACTAAACCATTTGAAGGTTTATCTAATCTTGCAAGTGGAATTTTAAAATTTTCTGTTGCTTTGCTTGCAGTTGCTGCTGCAGTTTGGGTATTTGCTCAAGCTGCTGCTACATTGAATAGTAGCGGCGGATTAACAATGTTTTTAGGAATGATTATTGGTATTAGCGGGTTAATGATTGTGGCTTCAGGCCTTGGCTCGGCTTTAGAGATAGCTTTACCAGGTATTTTAGGCTTTTCAGCTGCAATTTTATTAATTGGCGCGGCAATAGCTATTGCAACTCCCGGTATTAGTGCTTTGTCGGGATTAGTAAGGTCAATTGGTAGTGCAGTAACAAGCGTTATTAATGCAATAGCTGGCGCTTTGCCAGGAGTAGTTGCTGTAATTAATTCGGTAGCTTCTGGAATAAAAAATATTATTTCTCAGTTAGGACAATCAATTTCTCAGGCAGTCAATTCGATAGGGCAAAATGTCGGTCGAATAGCGAATACCATTGGTAAGTCAATTTCTGGAGTAATAAATAGCGTTGGACGATCAATTTCGAATGTAATTAAGTCCATTACAGGTGGAATTAAGGGAATTCTTGAGGGAATAGCTGACACCATTAAATCTGTTGGACAATCCGCAAAATATGCTGGTCAAGGTGTGAGTTTAATGGCTAGTGGTATGAAAGAACTATCTGGAATTGGTATAGGTAGAGTAGGTGCTATATTTGCAGAAATTGTGACAGGAGCTAAGAAATTAGGTGATACAGGTTCAAATGTTTCGAAAGCAGGTAACGGTGTGTCTAGGTTTGTTTCTGGATTAAAATTAGCTGCTTCTGCTTTAAAATCATTAAAAGCTAATAGTAAAATTTCAATTAGTATAAAAAAGCCTAAAACTTTTAAATTACAATTACCTAAAACTAAATCCTTACATATTACAATTGCCAAACCAAAAATCCCAACACCTAAAGCGCCAAAGATTAAAACTTTGCACGTTAAAGTCGCAAGACCGGTTATTCCCCAGCCTAGAATGCCTAAATTGAGAAACATTCCAGCCCCTCATGTAGGCAGACCGTCAATGGTAGGTGTTGTTTCTGCAGTTAGATCAGGTATGAATCAAGCAGTATCAGCCGTAAGGAGTGGTGGTAATCGGATGGTTGCCGCTGTTCAATCGGCTGTTTCAAGAGCTGCTGCTGTTGCTAGAAGTGGCGCAGGTGCAATGCAATCAGCCGGAGCTATGATTGGCGCTGGACTTGCTGCCGGAATACGTTCAGAAATTGGTGCAGTAGCTGCGGCAGCCGATGCATTAGTTGCACAAGCTGATCGGGCGGCACGTGCAAAAGCAAAAATTCATTCACCATCAAGGCTATTTGCTGAAGTTGGTAGTTTTATCGGTCAAGGTATGGCTTTGGGAATGAATAAAACTACCGGTTTAGTTAGTGCTGCAGGAGCAGGATTAATTGATGCCGCCAACACTGGTAGCAGTGTGGGTGTTAATTATACTGGTTCTGGCTCAATTACACCGGCCAGCTTGACACGCAGTCAGGTATTTTCTACTCGTAATAACAGTAGTAATAGTAGCCACGCTGTTACGATTGCCAAAGGTGCCATTGTAATTAATGGCTCAAGCAAACCACAACAAACGGCTGATGAAATTATGACAGCTATTGAAAAGCGCATGGTTGAAATTGATAATAGGAGGCTTTAATGGACAATAACGATAAGTTCGCCGTGTATCTAACCAACTATGCTAATAATGAGACTATTGAATTACCGCTTAATCCAAGTGACCTAAAAATCAAGTATGAGTCTGATGATAAGACGCAAACGGTAATTAATCTGGGTGAAATCAATCAACTTGGCCCACTGAAACTTAGTACTATCGAAATAGAAAGTACGTTTCCTAAAGACGACCATTTTGTTTCAACTGCTGATTTTCAAGAGCCAACCTATTACATTGATTGGCTGAAAGAAATTCAGAAGAGTAAAGGTCGAGTACAGCTGGTAGTTGCTTCGACTGAATTAAGTAGGACAATGACAATTGCTAGTTTTGAACCGGGCTTTAAAGATGGCTATGATGGCGAATATACTTATACTTTGGAACTTAAGGATTACCGCAAGGCGAGCTATAAGAAAGTTAAGAAAAAGAAGAAAAAGCGTAAGTCAGGTCATAGCAAGCACCGCAATAGCCCTGCTAAGAAGATTGGCAGAGGCTCAACAGTAATTGTGAATGGTAGATTGCACTTAGATAGTGACGGACGTGGAGCGGGTGCTTACGAGAAAAATGCAAAGCGTAAGATTACCAACATTGCAACGGGCCACAAGTACCCAATTCATGTTTCAACGCTATCAGGTGGCGCTCGTGGTTGGGTCAAGAAAGGTGATGTGAAAAGAGCATGATAACCTTTTTTCAAATTTGGTCACGAGATAAAAAGAAAGGTTACGATGTTAAAAACATTGTCGCTAATCCGAAATGGACAACAGATCTGAACTTTTCTGCTGGGCAATTAGATTTTGATTTGGTTTATCAAGATAAGACTTACTTGCCAGCACTTGGCAGCATTGTTAAATTTTATTGGGATCATAAAAAGGTCTTTTATGGCTATGTTTTTAAGGCAGAACTTAAAAGCGATAAGACGGTTAATATTACAGCTTACGACAAGACGCGATATTTAAAGAACCAAGATTCTATCGTGTGGAAGACAGGAACAATTGCTGACCGTTTTACTAATGTCTGCAAGCGAGCTGGCATCAGTCACAAAGTAGTTGACCGACCGAAGCATAAGGTAGCTGCGGAAGTTTGTGACGGTAAGTCATACTTCGATATGCTTAAAAGCGCAATCAAGAAAACATTGCGTGCAACAGGACACATGTATTTCATTTATGCTAATTACTCACGGATTGAATTGTGCCGAGCGCCGCGTAAAAAGCTTAAGCTGATTTTGGATGGTGACTCAGGGATGACAGATTTCACATATTCTAAGGACATTGATAACACGGCAAACGTAGTCAAAATCGTTCAAAAGAATGAAAAGAAATCCAAGTCTAAGACAGCCACAGCTAAGAGTGATGATCCTAAAAGAACGAGTTTTAAAACGGTAACTAAAAAGATGCCGAGCGTTAAGCGTTGGGGCAAATTGCAGATTACAGAAAACAAGAAAAATAAAGCTAATCATGCACAGATGGTTAAGCAAGCGAAGAATGTTTTGAAGCAAAAAGACTTAGCCAATAAAACTTTGACGATAGATTGCATTGGCAACCTTGATTTAGTGGCAGGTAATTCGGTTGAAGTAAAAATCAAAGGCTACAAGACGATCAAGAATTGCGGTATTTTAAAGGCAACGCATAATTTTGGTACAGATTATAATTGTGAATTAGAAATGAAGGTGATGTCGTCATGGCTGGCGAGCGACTCTGGCGAATGATGCATGAGCGTGGCGGTTCAGATAATGAATACTGTGACATTGTTTATGGCACGGTTGATTCAGTTGACCCACTGAAAGTGCAGTTAGCTAACGACATGATTTTGACCGATGATTTTATCGTTCTGGGCAAAAACATCGGCAAGATTGTACTAGATTCTAAGGCTAAGATTTATGCGCATAGTGACCAGGTGGGTAGTGTTTCGGGTAATCGTCCAGAAATTATTGAGAAGGTTAGATATGAATTGGACAATAGTTTAAAGGCTGGTGATAAGGTGACCATGATCCGTATGGATGGTGGTCAGCAATTTTATCTATTTGAACGTGAACCGAAAGTCAAATTGAAATTGACATAGTAAAATAATTCTCTTTTATATATAATGAAAATGTTGGCTGAAAAACCAACTAGCCTATAAGTAGGAAGTGAGTTAGATGACTCGCAGAGATTACCGTAAGGCAAGCAAAAAAGCCAACCGCAAGGTAAACTTTAATCGGTTTACTAATGTGGTTAGCTTTCTAGCGAGTCTTGCAACAATCTTGAGCTTGTTACTCCAATTGTTCCAACTTTTTAGGTAACAAGCAAAGGGGAAGCGGGAACGTTTCCCTTTTGCTGTAATTATAGCAAAAACTAAGGATTATTCAAATGAAAAAACATGAGACTCGATGGCAAATAATAAAATTAATCTTGGATATAATTATTATAATTTTGGCAGGGATTCTTATTTACGAAAGAATAAGGAGGTGGTAAGTAGTGGACGATGATGATGTGATTATTGATGAAGACGACGACTTAGATACAGTTGACGAAGACCAAGATAATGATGAAGAAGTAGAAGAAGATCAACCGACTTTGACTTTTTTATTAAAAATGGACGAATTCGTAATAAAGTTGACGAATTATCAGCAATGGTTCAGGCAGTCGATAAAATCTTAAAAACTGAACGCTTTGTCTATCCAATTTATAGTGACCAGTACGGCAACGACTTACCAGATTTATTCGGTAAGTCGTTTTCTTATGCTCGTGTTGAAATCAAGCGAATGCTGAAAGAAGCACTACTTGATGATGACCGAGTAACTAAAGTGACGATTGACAGCATTAAGCAGTCGGACAGCACTACACTCGCAGTGACTGGAATTTGCACCACAATTTATGGGGATGTGCCAATAGAAAGTGAAGTGAAGATAAGTGACACCAGATGAGTTAGCAGCGGAATTTGAAGAACACGATGTAGATTATTATATGGAAGAAATGCTGGATGCAGTACCAGACAACATTGATAAGCGTGAGGGTTCGGTAATTTATGACGCAATTGCACCTGCTGCTTTGGTTATGGCACAAGAGAATCAACGTATGGCAATGATTATCAAGGAGACATACGTGAGAACCGCTGAGGGTGAATTCTTGGATTATCGGGCGCAAGAGCGAGGTACTAATAGATACCCAGCGACGCAAACAGAGGTCAAAGCGAAGATAACTGATAGCGACGGCAATGCAATTAATAATGTAGAAATAGGCGACCAATTCGCAAGTGTTGGTGAAACGCCTATTTTTTATACCGTCACACAGATTTATGATGACTTAACGGTTGCAATGACTGCTGATGATCCGGGAACAACTCCTAATGGCTATCTAGGACAAATTCTACCAGTTACGCCAAATGATGAATTGTCCTGGGCAGAGATCACAGAAATTATTGCACCAGCACGCGATGAAGAAACTGACGACCACTTACGAGCAAGACTGTTGGGCTCAGATGATTGGATTGCCTACGGTGGCAATGTGGCGGATTATCTAGCAATGACTAGCAAGATTACCGAAGTAGGTGCAACGCAAGTTTATCCCGTTTGGAATGGTGCAGGAACAGTTAAGCTGGTCATTCTGAATAACGATTTAATGCCAGCTAATCAAGATTTAATTACAAAGGTTAAAAGCCTGATTGACCCTACCGACGGTGAAGTTCAAGGCTATGGCTTGGCCCCAATTGACCATCAGGTTACCATAACTGCACCCACAGCCTTTACCGTTGATATTGCGACAAACATTCAGATTGACAGTCAGCATAGTGTAGACGTAGTTAAACAGCAAATTAATGACCAATTATCCGAGTACTTTAAGAATTTGCGAGCAAGCTGGAATTTAATTGATCCTAAGACAGGACGCGGTTATGCTATGATGATTTACCGATCGAAAATATTGTCGCAAATTATGCAAATTGAAGGCGTGATGAACGCCACAATTCCTAGCTTGAATTGTGCGGATAGCGATATTAAGTTAGTGTTTGATAATGATACTTCGCAATTACCTATCTTGGGGACGGTGACACTGAATGAGTAATAACTTGATGAATTATTTACCAGATTACTATCAAGACGTTTACGAGATGCAGGCAATTATGCATGCACACGGGCAGGTCTTAGATGAGTTTGAAAGTAAACAAATTCGGACGCTGCTCAATCAATTTGTGACACAGACTGATAGTAAAGGTATTGCGGTATTTGAAAATCAGGTTGGTGTGCAACCAAGTCCAGGTGATGATTTAGCTACTAGGCAGAATCGGGTGCTGATGCACTTGCTGCCACCTAGACCGATAACGATTAGATATTTGCGAGAATTGTTTAATACTTTGAAAATACCAGTCAATATCACAATTGATTATGGTAAGCGTGATGCAATTATTGAAGGTAATAGTAGCAGTATTACAGATGCTCAGATTGACAATATCAGATATATTCTAAATGTTTATTTGCCAGCTAACATGCTTTACGAAATCAAGATTGCTTTGAAGCAGGCATTGATTGGCACTGATTTATTTATTGGCATTGGTATGAAGTCAAAAGTAACAACGGTAGTAGATGCAAATGTGTCGCAGTTTTTTAATTAAGGAAGTGATGAAAATTGTCAAAATATAATAAGACCGTGCTGACGAATGCGGGGATTGATTTAGCTAGAAAAGTTAACGCTGGGCAGGCCAAATTCAGCATTACTAAAGCAGCTACTAGTTCAGAGAACTTGTCTGATAAAAGCATTGCTGATTTGCAGAACATGACTGAATTGCCCAGTGTCATGCAATACGGTGTGATTACTGATGTTGAAGATTCAGCGTTAGATAAAGATACCGTAATTGGCATGGACTTGAAGTTTAATAACAAGGACCTGGCACATGGCTACAGTGTCAATGCTATTGGCCTATATGCCAAAGAAGATGGTTCGGATAACGAATTTCTGTATGCTATCACGACAGCTGTTGATCCAGAACATATGCCTGACTTTAACAACAAGGCGATGTTCCAGTTCAACGTAACCATATATGTGGTAGTTGGACGGTCTAGCAATGTAACAATTAATGTTACTGAAGAAGGTGTTGCTGCTAAGAAATATGTTGATGACGAGCTTGAGAAAAAGGTCGATAAGACTACTTATGATAAGGATAAGAAGCAACTTGAAGACGGCATTAAAGATGCTGGAAAAGTAGACAGTGTAAACTTAATTAAGCCGGATCCTATTTCTAAAAACGTTTCGCTTACTTCTGAAAATATACCGCACTACAATAGTTCGGTTAAACAAACACTAGATAGTTTAAACAACGGTAAAGCTGAAACAGTAAATGGCATTGCAGTAGACGGTAATAAAAATATTAGTGTTCCTGTATTTGCTAATAATTTGCTTGAAGGTACAAGTGACCAATTACAATCTATTGGTGGCAATGGACTTTTAAGCCAAACGAAAGTTCCAGTAACAGTTGGTGACATTATTACAGCTACAGTTTGGATTGATAATTCCAACGGAACTGATGATGAAAAAATCTCTGTTTGGGCGTTGAACAGTACGAGCACATCACTTTTTATGGTATCGGGTAATGTGATATCTAAAGGAGCACAAGGCTGGTCAACAGTGAAAACTACTGTAAGCAATTCTAGTGCTGCTTTTTATACAGTACATATCAGTGGACCAGCTACTAGTTACAAAGAGACAAAGCTTGCTAAGTGGCAAGATGCTAATACGTCACCAGATATGACATGGTTGCCGAATCCTGATGATAAAGCAAGTAAGCAGGATGTGACAGATGCGGAAAGTAATGTGAAGCAATATGCAGATAGTGCTGCAAAAACTGCTCAGTCTAATGCCGAGCAGTATGCTAATGAAAAATTTAGTCAGGTGCCTAAAACTGACTTATCAAATTACTACAATAAGCAAGAAACCGATAAGCAGATTACAAATGCAGTAAAGGTTACCAGTATTAACGGTGGCACTGGTGACGTAAAAATTGGTGGGACTAACTTATTCATTAAATCAACACTTCAGCATGGTTGGCTAGACCATAACCAGACGGATAATGGTGGCATTTCAAACAGCGAAGCAGACTATCATACGGACTATATTTATGTGGCAGGTAAAGAAAATTTTACGCTGACTTTCTACCAGCCAAGTGATTATTTAAAAAGCCATTACTTTAATGCTCAGATTGACCTATGTGATGGTAATAAAGCTTGGCTTGCTAGCGTAAATACTGGTTCTGGTAACTGGTCAGTAAATGATGACAAGATTTACTTACAGTTTAGCGCAGTACCAAGCACGGTCTATATCAGAGTGTCTGTCAACTACGGTAATGATAATGAAATGCTTCAGTCTCATACTAAGCTAGAGTATGGAACAATCTTGACAGATTGGTCACCGGCTCCAGAAGATATGGTTACTGACAAAGATTTTAAGCAGTTTAAGCAAGACAATCAGAATGCTTTAAACGGCAAAGCTAACAGTAATGACGTTTACCAAAAAGTTGAAGCAAATAATTTGCTGGCACAAAAAGCTCCGTCAACCGTTGATGGTCATGACGTGGCACACTTACTGCACAACTTCATAAGTCTATGGGGCGGCGATGCTGAACGTGAGCCACAAATCAACGGCAATTCTACTCATTTTTTCGATCAAGTTGAGTTGGTTGGTAGGGTACTCACCTCCAGTGGATTTTTTGCAACAGACAGTAATAGCTTTGCTTTCCCAATCCGTAAAGCTGATGGGAGTTACTCAAATGAACAATTGGCTACGGCTTTAAAAATAATTAGCGAATGTGCATACGCTGATAAAGCTTATGCAGATAGTGCTGCAAATAAGGCAAAAAGTGATGCAATTAGCTATACCAATGTTGCTTTGAATGTACCTAAGCAAGATATTAGTAATCTTAAAACACGAGTAACTACTCTAGAAAATCGTGAATACACACATGATGCAGGTAACGATGCAGCAGCGTTAACATATTCGAAAAATCATCCTAGTGTGATTGTCTTCGGTGATTAGAAAGGAGTAACAACATGATTTTTAATGGTAAAAGATATAGTCATTTTTACTTGAATGGTTATAAGTTTGAATACAGTCTTAAAGATATAATAGGTCAAGTTATCACTGTTAAGACAGATACCCAAGTTTATGATGAATTTGGACACAAAACAGCAATTGCCAATAATAATCAAATTGTTAGGGTAGTGAATTATTTAGAAAATAAAGATGTGCGATTAATTTATGCTTGGGTTTTTACAACGAATCAAAAGTCTGAATATTGTTATTTGAAACCAGAAGATATTTTGTTTGGTAATCAGCTTGATGCTTTAAGTAAAAATGGGGGGGTAAAGCCCCTAGCTATCAACCTTCTTAGACATTTATTTAGCATGGAGGTGGTTCCATGCTGATATATAATGGAAAAGCTAGAAGTCATTTATATTTAGGCGGTAGAAAATTAGTTGAAGAAAACTTCTTACCAAGATATTACAAGTTAGGAAACAGTGGCAACTCTGATTCTAAAATTTATTCCTTAGATGTATCAACCGGTAATTTTATACTCAATCAACTTCAACTTCATTTTACAAGTATATACGGAGGATATAAGAGTGCACTTGTATATCAGATAATTAACTACAATGGTGATGACTATGCTTTATTGGATGTGGTAATTAATGGTTATGATGAATATCCAGCTTGGATAAGACTAAAAGATTTTGGCGGTGCGACACCGCTATAATGCACTCATTAAGAGTGCTTTTTTAATAGAAAGGATTTTTTAAAATGACAGAAGAAACAAAAACATATATTTATTATCGGAGCGACAATCAAGTGCCTTATGCAATTGACAAAGAGGAACAGCCATTCGGCGACTATATTCCATATCCTTTTGTGGCCGAGGCACCAGACCCGTCTATTCAGTCGCCTAAGTACGACTGGAATAAACGGGAGTGGTATGAATACAAGCCTGATGCTCAAGGACAATTAATTAATCAATTATCAGCAGATGTTACAAAAAATAATGAGGCTGTAAGTGACTACACTGAAAGTAAACCAATCATTGATGGGCAAATTAAAAGCTTGCTAACTGGGCAAGGACAGATGATTGACATGCTGTCTAAGATGGCAGCGGCAAACGTAGCACAAACTGGCGGTGTTGGCACTGAAAGCCTATTTGATTTATCATCAATGGCACCAATTTTTGAGAGTATGTATAAATCAATGTACTTACTCGGCGTTTATGACAAGGCTAAGATTGCTTCGTTTGTAGTGCTGGGCACGATTGACGCAGCTGCATATAAGCGAATCACTGGCGAAGAATATGAAGCATCTACTGAAGAAAAGTAGGTGCTATTTTATTGGACTGGAACAGCTTGATACAAGTAATTATAGAATCAGGTATTATTCAATTTTTTGTTGGTCTTTGGACCGGTCATCGTAAAAAAGTAAAAACAAATCAGCAATTAACTTCAGAAATACCAGACATTGAGAAGACCTTAAAAAATCTGAACAACAAGCTAAATGATATTGGTGACGGTGTTAAAGAGGTATTGCATTCAGAATTAGATGGCTTGTGTTTTAAAATCAAACGCCAAGATGGTGGGACAGAAGAACAGAACAACCGCTTGGATAATATCTATAAAAGTTATAAGGCACTACATGGTAATGGTGCTGGAACCAAACTATATGAAGAAACTAAGAAATTACCGATTATTGATAAGGAGACTGAAAGATGAGCATTAAAGATTATTTAGACTTAGGCTATGCAGGATTAGTAGTTGTGGCCATTGTAGCTTATGTTGGTGTTAAGGTTTATGGCGAGCATCACACGATTAAGAATAAATGGATTGCACAAATTCCTGATCTGGCAGCTGCATTTGTTCATGAAGCGGAAACTACTGGCGGTGATGGCACAAAAAAGATGGATATTGTAATCACTAGTGTGGTTAATATCTTAACTAGTCACGGTGTACAAATTGATCCAACCATTGAAGCTGCGATTAAGGCATATGCAGAAAAAGAAGTAGCTAAGATGAATGCCAATAAACCTACTACAAAACCAGCCGATAAAGCAGAATCAGTAGATAATTTTGACGAAACTAAGGTTAAAGATGAAGTAGGAACTGATAGCAATGCTTAATGTTATTGACGTTTCGAACAATAATGCAGGTCTTGACCTAACTAAAATCAAAGCTGATGGCGTGATTGCGAAAGTAGCCGAAGGTACCAATTTTACTGATTGGACCATGCCTACTTTTATGAGGCAAGCTGATAAAGCACATATGCTTAAAGGCTTGTATTTTTTCGCAAGACCTGGAGATTGGAAAACACAGGCTGATTTCTTTCTTAGAATTGCCAAGCCATACCTTAAAGACACTATCTTACTGCTTGATTATGAGAGCACTGTGGTAAATTATGGCGGTGTGCAATGGGCTAAAAACTGGCTTGACTATGTTTATCAAAAGACGGGCACTAAGCCACTGATTTACATGGGCCTAGCTGACGAAAACTATTATGATTGGACATCGGTTGCTAAGAAATACTCTTTGTGGGTGGCACAATACAACGACATGAATATTCATTATGGCTTCAAGGTTCGTACGCTTTACGGTAAGGTAAATCACTGGCATAAGATGACCATATTTCAGTACACACCTAACGGCAGACTAACAGGTTATCCAGGACCTTTAGATCTGGATGCTTATTATGGTAAGAGAAGCGATTGGGATAAGCACAAGCATAACGATACAGGAAGTGATGAAGAAATGACTTGGAAAGTTAAGGTACCGATTGCAGCATACGGTGGCTTTTTAGTAACCAAAAAAGCTGGAGCTACCTTATGGGACAAACCTAATAACGATAAAAAAATCGGAATGCTAAAATATAGCAAACCGATTATTGTTACTGGGTATGAAAAAGGATTTTACAAAACTAGCAAAGGTTACATTGACCCACGAACTGGTGTCTTTAAGAAAAATCCATTGCTGGATAATCCTGACATCCACAGTGTGATCGAAGTGACCGGCAATGCTAAGGGTCATGCAGAAGCAGATGGACCAGTGACTGGACGCAAATTTAAGAAAGGCGATAGGTACAAGGCTTATAAGTTACGCAAAGGTTATCTACTGATTGGTGCAGGAAATGATAAATGGATTAATGGAATAAAAGTAAATATTATTTTATAATTGTACAGCGAGCGTTGGTATCTCTACGGGGACCAATACGAAAAGACCGCTCTGGAGGACAAAACCTCTGGAGCGGTCTTTTTTGTGTTTATTTTGGTAAAAATTAATACTAACCAGTTCTAAGATATCTTTTTATTAATATATTTAGTTATGCCTTGCTTAGTCATTCTACAATATGATATTAATGCATAATTTGTTATAGTTGCAACTAGAATCGTAATTGTGACCACATAAAATGAAGTGACAGTATTAAAACTTAGAAAAACAATAAATATTAAAATAATTGACCATAAAATTATATTTATGATACCCAATATATGATTTGAAACTTTTTTGTCAAAGCTTATCACAGTATAAGATTCCCTAGAAAATCTCCATATAGCTCCTATTGCCCAACCTCCTAATACTGACAAGCATATTACAGCTGGTTGACGATGATTCCCGCTTTTAGGAATTATTGAAGCCAATACTGCAATAAGTACGGATAAGCAATTAATTCTTTGAAGATGGGCATTGCACCAACCATTATAATACTTCAAAACTTTTTTATAAGCTTTTTTATTAAGATCCTTTTTTATAGATTTTTTAACATTATCATTTTTAATTAAATATAATAGTACTGAAAAAAAGTAAAGGTTTATAAAAAGAAAGCTCATATTGTTGCTCAAATATAAATATTTTTTACAATGATTTATAAGTGATAATATTAAAATCAATAGTGTTATACATGTAATATATAATAATCCTTTGTTCCATACAGTTTTTGATTTATAATTTTGTTTAACCATTATTCTAACTTAATTTCTGTCTGAATTAATAAGTTATATTATATACTAATAATATGAATAAAGGCAATAATGATTATTAAACTAAAAAAATCATAGATTAAATAATTAAGATTATTTAGTAAATGGGTTTTCTCTATTTTTACTGGTACATAGGGAATTACAGCTTATATTTTTGCCCATCAATTTGCCCATCAGAGACAAAATTTTCATAGTTTCTTAAAAACACATTTCCCGTTAAATCAACGTTTTACGTTCTTAAAATGCCTTTAAAATGCCTAGTTTTCTTCGGTTCGAGCCCGGATATCCCAATATTCATGATTTGTCTTAGTTTCAACTAGCTTAAAGCGTTGATACTAAGGCATTTTTATTTTTTACGATTTTTTACGATTTTTTGAAATTAACTGAAATCAACCGAAAAAGCATAAATCGGTGCAATGATGGATTAATCAAAATATCTTAAAATTGGTATAGTTGAACGCTGAAAAGTGCTATAATATCAAGTGTTCAGCAATTTAATTATCTATTAGCTTAGATACCTAAAGGGCTTCTTTTTTGTTTGGAAGGCTGCAATATTGGTTACAGGGGTCTTTGATTTACCGCCCCTTTTAAGAGTTAAATAGCGGTAAGCCTTGCTGGATAACGAAACGTTATTGAGTTATTCAGTCGTGTTTTACGACGGTATTAAAAAATCCTCTGCATTAGCAGAGGATCATTTTAATGATTGCCTAAAATGACTGGTTTTAGGACTTTTAAGGTTTAAAGCCTTGCTACATTTTATGGCTTCATTTTACGTGGAATTATTAGCATTGTCAATGTATAAAATTCTGGTAAAATGACAAATGGAATTACCTGAAATCCGACTAATTTCAATAATGATAATTCTAGGAGGCGAGAAGCCTTGCGAAATTTTATAATTGGCGTTGTGTCTGGTATACTCGCCAATGTTATTGCTGAATTGATTTTAGATTACCTCAAAAATCATAGTAAGAAATAATCTTTAAAGGAGAGCGTGTGGGTAATACCACTGCTCTCTTTTTGTTATAGCAGGTTTAATTAGCTGAGATACTGAAATAGTATTTGAAGGATGGAATTAAAAACTGTAGTAATTGTCAGAAATATTTTTGAGTCATCCTAATTTATAAGGCTTCCGCCAAAATGGCAGGAGCTTTTTTACAACAATCTAATGAAATTATTCATGGTGTCCCATCTTAGCTAAATATGCCGCGAAACTTTCATCTTCAGTAATCACACCAGCTTGTTTTCCCTCATACCAGTTAATTTTATCATTCAAAATTTGTAGGTGATGCTGGACCTCGTCCAATTGCTTCAAAAAATTCTGTTTAGTTGCGCGAAGTAATTCGAGCCGTTCGGGGATTGTTTGATCGCCTTGACTGCGCCAAGCAACGTATTTTTTCAAATCAATAATACTCATTCCTGTACCTTTAAGGTGTTCCAGGAATTTCATCCATTGCACGTCAGCGTCGACATAAAAGCGGTGGCAATTGGCTGAACGTTGCGGTTTAATTAATTCTTCTTTTTCGTAAAAGCGCAACGTTGACGGCTTTAGGTCAAACAGTGCACTAAATTCCGCAATACTATATTTGTGTTCCATAGTCTCTGTCATTATTTTTCCTCTTTATTTAATAAAGTAATTCTAACATCGCCTTGACTTAAAGTTAACTTTAAGTTTTATACTGGTGGCAATTAATTTAAGGAGGCTTTTAAAATGGCTAAAAAACAAACAGCAGGTCGGGAAAATTTAGGTAAGTTTGCACCGCAATTTGCGGCTCTAAACGATGATGTTTTATTTGGACAGGTTTGGTCTAAAGAAAATGAACTGTCAGCTCATGATCGTTCTCTGGTAACAATTGCTGCACTGATGGCAATGGGCAACACAGAACAAATTACCACTCATTTGAAAATTGGCAAGCAACATGGCATCACTAAAGAAGAAATTGTTGCCGAAATTACACAGCTTGCATTTTATGTTGGCTGGCCCAAAGCCTGGTCGACCTTTAATCGTGCTAAGGAAATTTGGTCAGATGATGTTGATACAACTGAAGTTAAACAGCCGGGAGTGTTTGCGACAGGACCAAGTAATGATCGTTATGTGCAGTATTTCGTAGGTAAAAGCTATAATAAGGCTTTGGTTTCACCGAATGGTAAGGATGTAACTGTGCCGGTTAGCAATGTTACCTTTGAGCCAGGGTGCCATAATAATTGGCATATTCACCATGACGGCAGTCAGATTTTGCTCGCAGTTGGTGGTCGTGGTTGGTATCAAGAATGGGGTAAGCAGCCGCAAGAATTAAATCCAGGTGATGTAGTAGTTGTTCACGATGGGGTTAAGCACTGGCATGGAGCTGCTAAAGATTCATGGTTTAGCCACTTAGCGATTACGACTGGTTCAACGCAGTGGTTAGAGCCAGTTGTTAATGATGAATATAACAAGCTGCCATAAAATAATTGGAAGAAGTTAATTATGCTAGTTTTGGACGACTAGTTGCAAATAAATGGCTGCTCTCAATGCATTAGGAGGCAATAGAATGTCGATCTTGGAAGAAAAGTATGCTTTAAATAATGGAATTAAAATTCCCAAATTGGGTTTTGGTACATGGTTGATTAATAATACTAAAGTTGTAAGTGCGGTTCAGCACGCAGCTCAACTGGGATACCGCCTATTTGATACAGCACAGGCTTATGATAACGAAGTTGGCATTGGTGAAGGTCTAAAAGCCACTGGTCTACCACGTGAGCAATTTTTTGTTACAACTAAGGTGGAAGCTAATTATAAGGATTATCAAACGGTTAAAAAGTCGATTGATATATCGCTGACAAAATTAGATTTGGATTATCTTGACCTATTGCTAATTCATGCTCCTGAACCATGGGCTGAATTTCATGGCAGTAATCATTATTTTGCGGAAAATTTAGCAGTTTGGCAGGCAATGGAAGAAGCTGTGCAAGCTGGTAAAGTTCGCTCAATTGGAGTTTCTAATTTTGAACAGGTTGATTTAGATAATATTCTACAAAATTGTACGATTAAGCCAGTGGTTAATCAGTTGTTAACCCATATTGGCAATACCAACTTCAAATTAATTGATTACAGTCAGAAAAACGGTCTCTTGGTAGAAGCCTATTCGCCGATTGCTCATGGGGAAATGATGAAAAATGAGCAGCTAATTAAGTTGGCCAAGAAATATCAGGTATCAATTCCTCAACTAGCTATCAGATATTGTTTAGAGTTAGGAACTGTGCCGCTGCCTAAGAGCAGAACTCTTAAACATATTGCCGCCAATAGGGATGTAAATTTTACTATCGCGCCGGAAGATATGCAGTTACTCAAAGCAATTCCCCATATTAAGGACTATGGTTCTTCAAGCAAGTTCCCAGTTTTTAGCGGCAAATAAATTTACTATAAATAAAAAGACAATTCTCATAATTGAGAACTGTCTTTTTTGATTGTTACATACCAGCTTTAATAATTTTCTTCTCAGCCATCGTTTTACGCAAGGCGAGAAGGGCAGTATAAGTTGATAAAATGTAAACTTTTTTAGTTGGCAGTTTAGCGATTTGCGCGATTAAATCATCGTTATCTTTAGCCACTGTCATATTATCAGGATTAAAACCTGCAACTTCTAACCTAAAGTTCATGTCTTTACGCCGCAAGCCGCCAACAATAACGTGTTTAATCTGCTCACGATTTAAGTCTTCGAACTGACCGTCCCAAATCCATGAGGTGTCAATTCCATCTGCGTGATTGGCGTTAAGCAGTGCAACCAGTGAGTAGTCATCTGGTTCGGTGTTTAACATATGCAGCACTTCGTCAAGCCCCACTGGATTTTTAACTAAAATCAAGTCAATATCTTTACCAGCGTAGTTAATTAATTCTTGCCGGCCAAAGACCCGCTTATTGTTAGCAAATGATTGTGCAATTTCATCATCATTTAAACTAAACTCACGGGCAACAGAATAAGCAGCCAGAGCGTTATAAATATTGTAAGTACCACCAATGTTGATTGAATAGTCTTTGGCCCCCATTTGAAATGCCAATTGATTAGGTGTTTGCTCGGTAATCTTGTTGATACTGTATTTCAATTCTGGACGCTTGTAGCCGCAATGAGGACAGAAAAAGTCGCCCAAGTTGGCATAAATCCGGTCATGAAAGTGAATAACATGGTCACATTGTGGGCACAAGACACCGTCAGTGTTAACGGGAGCTTTTGCATCGTTATCTTTTTGCGCGGAATCTAAGTCAAACCCGTAGAATACTTTTTTATTAGGCAATGCAACTGATGAAAAGATGCTGGCATCACCATTGGCAATAATTGTTGCTTCAGGAGCCAGCTTAATGCCATCTACGATTTTGGCATAGGTGGTATAAATTTCTCCATACCTGTCCATTTGGTCACGAAAAATATTGGTCAACACATAGTAACTTGGGTGAATTAATTCAGTAACCATCTTGACGTTGGCTTCATCAACCTCTAAGACAGCAATCTTACGCTTGACCTTCTTTTGCTTATGAGCTAAGAAGGCAGTAACAATTCCTTGCTGCATGTTCGAACCTGACGGATTAGTTAGAATGTCGCCGTACTTTTGCTTTAATGCGGCAACAATTAATGATGTCGTCATCGTCTTACCATTAGTTCCAGTTACAATGACAGTTTCATAATCATGTGCCAGTGCGTTTAACACCTGCGGGTCAATTTTCATCGCTAACTTGCCAGGAAAACTGGTACCGCCTTTTAATACATTATGAAGAAACCAATAGCTTGATTTACCAGCAGCCTTGGCAATTCCTGATTTTAGATTCATCTTTATCCCTCACTTTAAAATCATTATAACTATAGCATAGCGCCGAGGTGAAAACGAGTTTTCATGACGATTTAACTGCACATAATTTGATTTTCATCTATACTAGTTAAGTTAGGTGAATTTAATTTAAACAAAGGAGCAAAAAATGGCACAATTATTTTTTCACTATGGTGCTATGAGTAGTGGTAAAACGATTGAAATTCTTAAGGATACACATAATTATGAAGCCCAAGGCCGTAAGATTGCGCTCATGACTAGCGGCATTGATAATCGCAGCGGTGTTGGCACGGTTGCTTCAAGAATTGGTCTGCACCGGGATGCAGTTCCGATTGAATCGCAGACAAATATTTTTGATTATGTCCAAAAATTAAACGCTGAAGATGAAAAACGCGGTGACGGTTCAATTGCCTGCGTCTTTATTGATGAGGCACAATTTTTGGAGCGGCATCATGTCTTAGAATGTGCCAGAATAGTTGATGAACTTAAGATACCGGTAATGACATTTGGTCTTAAAAATGATTTTCAAAACAAATTATTCGAAGGTAGTAAAAACCTTCTGATTTTTGCGGATAAAATTAAGGAAATCAAAACAATTTGCCACTATTGTGGACGTAAGGCTACAATGAACTTGCGGATTCACGACGGTCAACCTGTTTATGAAGGTGAGCAAGTTCAAATTGGCGGCGATGAAAGTTATTATCCTGTTTGCCGTTTTCATTATTTTCACCCAGGAAAGCCAAGAACAAGAGAGGAATAGATAAGTATGGATAAAGTTATGGCACAGCTCGAGGGTCTAGTAGCCCATTATGAAGAGCTTCAAGAAATGATGGCTGATCCAGAAGTCATCAATGATACTAAGCGCTACATGGAAATCTCAAAAGAAGAGGCAGATTTGCGTGATGTAGTAGAAAAGTATCAAAAATATAAGGCAGATAAGCAAGAAATTGCCGATAATAAGGAAATTATTTCAAGCGAAAGTGACAGCGACTTAGTCGAAATGGCTAAGGAAGAAAACCATGATCTTGAGCAAGAAATCGGTGAATTGGAAGACCAAATTAAGATCTTAATGCTGCCAAAAGACCCCAATGATGATAAGGATATTATCATGGAAATTCGTGGTGCCGCTGGTGGGGATGAAGCCTCCTTATTTGCTGGTGATTTGCTTAGAATGTATGAAAAATACGCTGAACGGCAAAATTGGCAGGTATCAGTCGTTGATAGTGAACCGACAGAAGTTGGTGGCTATAAGCGAATTGCCATTATGATTACTGGTGACAAGGTTTATTCTAAGCTCAAGTACGAAAACGGAGCCCACCGGGTACAACGAGTACCGGTAACCGAATCACAAGGTCGGGTGCACACCTCAACTGCAACTGTTGCTGTTATGCCTGAATATGAACAGGTTGATTTGGATCTTGATCCTAAAGATATTAGGGTTGACGTTTACCGTTCAAGTGGTGCCGGTGGCCAGCACATTAACAAGACCTCCAGTGCCGTGCGGATGACGCACTTGCCAACTGGAATTGTGGTTGCGATGCAGGATCAGCGTAGTCAGCAGCAGAACCGGGAAAAGGCAATGCAAATTTTGAAGTCACGAGTTTACGACTATTATGAAAGTCAAAACCGTGACCAATATGATGCTAAAAGAAAGAATGCCGTTGGTACTGGTGACCGTTCAGAACGGATTCGGACTTATAATTATCCGCAAAACCGGGTAACCGATCACCGAATTGGCTTTACACTAAACAAGCTTGACCGGGTAATGAACGGTGAAATGGATGAAATTATTGATGCGTTAATTTTGTATAACCAAACTAAGCAGTTAGAGGAGTTGGCCGATCAAAATGCCTAAACTACCAACACTGAAAGATTTACAAATTTGGGCGACTGAAACTGCACCAGAGGCGCGTCCGGAAGATGTGGAATACCTATTGGCTGAACGACTAAATTTAACGCCCAGTGAATTCGCCTTAAAGCAAGATTTAGAATTAACGCCGGAGCAATTAAAGCAGGCGCAAAAGGATGTTAATAAATTGGCTAAGGGAGTGTCACCGCAATATATTTTGGGCTATTCCTGGTTTTACGGCTATAAAATCATGGTTCAGCGCGGTGTTTTAATTCCCCGGTTTGAAACTGAAGAACTGGTTAATTGGGCGCTAACGCATCTAAAGTCAGGTGACAAGGTTTTGGATTTGGGTACAGGTTCCGGCTGCATTACTGTGGCCTTAGCTAAAGAAGCAGCTAAACAGGGAATTACTGATCTAGATTTATATGCTTCTGATGTCACTGATGCGGCATTGCGGACAAGCGAAGAGAACTTTGTAACCTATGACCTTGATGTGACGGTTCGGAAGGCTAACGTGTTAATTGGCCTAGAAAAATTTGACAAGATTATTTCTAATCCGCCTTATATTAAGGAAACAGAAAAAAATGTCATGGACCAAAATGTCTTGGAAAATGAACCGAAAGAGGCTTTATTTGGTGGTAAAAATGGCTTAGACTTTTACCAGAAATTTGCCAAACAAGTTCGTGAGCATTTGAATAGTCATGGCGAGTTCTTCTTGGAGTATGGCTTTAGTGAACAAGAGCAGTTAAGTGACCTATTTGCCAAGGAACTGCCGGACTTTACGGTTGAATTTAAAAACGACATGGCAGGCAAGCCACGCATGGTTTATGGAAAGTGGAATAAGTAGATGGAAACGAAAATTTTTTCAGAAGGACAAATTGATGATGCCGTCAAATTGCTGGCTGCGGGTGAATTAGTCGCTTTTCCAACAGAAACGGTTTATGGTCTTGGAGCAATCGCCACTAACGAAAAGTCGGTTAAGGGCGTTTATGCTGCTAAGGGCCGGCCAAGTGATAATCCATTAATTGTGACGGTTTCAGATGCTGAAATGATGGCAAAGTATGCTAAGGAAGTACCAGAACGTGCCCAAAAGTTGATTAAGCACTTCTGGCCAGGTCCACTAACTATTTTGTTGTTTGTTAAGCCAGGGAGTTTACCTAGTGCTGTTACTGGCGGTCTTGATACGGTCGCCTTTCGCTGCCCTGATGACCCGTTAACGCATGATTTAATTGCCAAGTTGGGTTATCCAATTGTTGGCCCATCAGCCAATACCTCAACTAAGCCTAGCCCGACAACGGCGCAACATGTGTATCATGACCTTAAGGGTAAAATCGCCGGTATCATTGACGGCGGTGCGACCAGAGTGGGTCTAGAATCAACAATTATTGACTTGTCGGTTGCAACTCCAGTTGTTTTACGTCCGGGTGAAATTACTCCAGAAGAATTAAGCACAGTTCTAGGTGAAGAAGTATTAATTAACACTGGCAAGGTAAGCGACAAGGATGTACCAAAGGCTCCAGGAATGAAGTACCGCCATTATGCACCAGCCGCATCTGTGACAGTCGTTGATGATGCAAAGAATTTTGCGCAGATTAATTTTGATGAAACAACCGGCGTCATGGCACTTGATTCTGAATTAGCCAAAATTACAATGCCAGATGAAAACAAATTTAGTTTGGGACAGAATCTAACCGATGCTGACCATCAATTATTTGGCGGTTTGCGCTATTTTGACGATAAAAAGAATATTAAGCAGATTTTTGTTCAAGGTTTCAGCGGCAGCGAAGCCACTTTGGCTTACATGAACCGGCTAAATAAGGCTGCTGCGGGGCACCATTATCAAGCAAAATAAAAAATACCTGCAAATGACTTTAAACCCGTTACTTTTTTGATTAAAATACTTGTTAAGTATAATTTATATTTTTAGGAGGAAATTATGGGCAAATTTACAGTTTTGGATCACCCATTGATTCAACACAAATTAACCATTATCAGACGTAAGGAAACGAGTTCCAATGAATTTCGCCGCATTGTTGGTGAAATTGGTGGTCTCATGACTTATGAAATCACCAGAGATTTGCCACTCAAGGATGTTGAGATTGAGACACCAATTGGTAAAACCACTCAAAAAGAAATTGCCGGTAAAAAGTTGACCATTGTGCCAATCTTACGTGCTGGTATGGGAATGCTAAATGGTGTGATGGAAATGATTCCGTCAGCTAAAGTCGGTGTCATTGGGATGTACCGTGATGAAGAAACTTTGAAGCCGCACGAATACTTCTGCAAGATGCCAAAGGATATTGCAGAACGTGAATGTTTGATTGTTGACCCAATGCTTGCAACTGGTGGCTCAGCTAACATGGCAATTGGCGCCTTGAAGAAGCGCGGCGTTAAAGATATTCGCCTAGCTGTTTTGGTTGCTGCACCAGAAGGTGTTAAGGCAATTCAAGAAGAAAACCCAGACGTTGATATTTATGCTGCAGCTGAAGATGAAGAATTATTGTCAAATGGCTACATTTTCCCAGGTCTTGGTGATGCTGGTGATCGGCTGTTTGGGACCAAATAATCCGCATTCGGTAAATTAATTATAGAATTCGCTTACAATTTTTCACAAAATTATTGTTTGGTGTTAATATTGTATGAGTGTTCGATAATTGAGCACAGGAAGGGAGGTCCGCGAAGTAATGGAGAAATCATTTGTTTTTAAATTTTTGGGCTTAAACTTTGATCTTACTGGGATCATTGGCTCAACTTTAATGGCAGCCGTGATTTTATTTGTCTGTATTTGGCTTTCACGTAAAGTTGAAATGAAACCAAACAAAAAGCAAAATGCGATAGAATATCTACTTGATTTTACAGATAACATTGTTAAAGATAATGTCGAAGATCAAGATGCGCAGAAGCATTTATCACTTTATGCTTTCGTTTTGTTTCTCTTTATCTGGTTTATGAACATGCTTGGTCTGTTCTTGGAAGTCAAAGCTGGCGACTATATGTTTGTCAAGTCGCCAACAGCTGACCCAGTGACGACAATGTCGTTTGCAATGATGACCTTGCTTCTATCATTTACGTTTGGAATACAAAAGTTCGGCGTTGGTGGATATTGGCGCAATTACGCAGCACCAGTTGGTTTTTTGTTCCCAATCAATATGATTGAGGAAATTACTAACTTTTTGACGTTGTCTTTGCGTTTATACGGTAATATCTATGCTGGTGAAGTTCTGTTAACGTTAATTGGAAATAGTTTAGCTCCAAGCTTTGGTATTTCTACGTTAGTCTTAGCTGCGCCGCTTGCAATGATTTGGCAAGGTTTCTCTGTCTTCATTGGCTCTATCCAAGCATATGTTTTCGTAACTTTGTCGATGGTTTACATTGGAAAAAAGGTTACAAAGGAATAATTTTTTGGAGGTTAAAATATGTCACAAGGTTTTAAATATATTGCTGCAGCAATTGCAGCCGGAATCGCTGCTTTAGCTGCTTCTTGGGGTAACGGAAAAGTTATTTCAAAGACTATTGAAAGCATGGCTCGCCAACCAGAAAGTGCCGGCAACTTGAGATCAACTATGTTTATCGGTGTTGGTTTGATCGAAGCCGTTCCTATCTTGGCAGTCGTTGTTGCATTCCTGATTCTCTTCCTTTAATTTTTACTAAAAAGATTTAGGTTGAAAAAGAGAGAAGGGCAGTAAATGACATTTCAAACTTTATTTGCAGCCTCAGGTCATATTTATCTTGGCAATACCCTTTGGTATTTAATTGTTTTTGCAATTTTGCTAGTGCTGGTTAAGCATTATGCTTGGGGACCAGTCTCCGACATGATGGAAAAACGGCGCCAAAAGGTAATTAATGATTTGGATTCGGCTGCAAGCGATCGTAAAAAAGCTGAAGTTTTAGCTAATGAACGTGAAGCTGCCTTGAAGAATTCAAGACAAGAGGCAACTCAGATTCTCTCTGATGCCAAGGCTAACGCGCAAAAGACAAGCAGCAAGATTGTGGCTGATGCCAATACTGATGCTGCTTCAATTCACGATAAGGCAAAAGCTGATGCTGCTCAAGCAAAGGCAGATGCTTTGAATGAAGCGCGTGGGCAAGTTGCAGATATTTCGGTAGCAATTGCTGAAAAGGTAATTGCTAAAAACTTATCTGCTGCTGACCAAAAAGATTTAGTCGATCAATTCATTAAGGGGCTGAATGAATAATGGCCTTAAGTAGAGAAGAAATAGCTGCACGTTATGGAACAGCACTGTTCGGCTACGCGCAGGATATGAATTCTTTGGATGCTGTTCATGCGGATTTACAGGAGTTGGCGCAAGCTGTTTCTGTTAATCCGCAGATCTTGAATGTTTTTAGTGATCCAATTTTTAATAGTGATGAAAAAAAGGCCTCACTTTCAGTTATTGAACAAGGTTTGAATGCTGAAGTGCAAAACTTTTTGAACTTTCTATTAGAATATGATCGTTTTGCGGACTTGCCTGATATTATTGATGAGTTTAATGATTTGTACGATCAGGCAAAAAAGATTACGTCAGGAACTGCAATTACTGCAGTTAAGCTTGATGATGCGCAACTAGCTGCTTTGAGTAATAGTTATGCGCAAAAATACGGCTTAAAAGATGTTCGTCTTAAAAATGAAGTAGACGAAAGCATCTTGGGCGGTGTAATCTTACGCATTGGTGACCGCTTAATTGACGGCTCCATTAAAAACAAGCTGAAAAAAATTCGCGTTCAGTTAATAAATAAAGATTAAAAGAGGTGAAACCATTGAGCATTAAAGCAGAAGAAATTAGCTCTTTAATCAAGCAGCAACTTGAGCACTATGATGACAAACTCGATATTGATGAAGTCGGGGTTGTAACTTACATAGGTGATGGTATCGCCCGGGCTCACGGACTAAACAATGTTTTGGCTAATGAGCTGTTGGAATTTGACAATGGTTCTTACGGAATTGCGCAAAATCTTGAATCCAACGATGTTGGTATCATTATTTTGGGTAATTTTGATGACATTCGTGAAGGCGATCAGGTCAAGAGAACTGGTCAAATCATGCGTGTTCCAGTTGGTGACGCATTAATCGGCCGGGTTGTTAACCCATTGGGTCAACCAGTCGATGGTTTAGGCGACATCAAGACTGATAAGACACGTCCAATCGAATCAAATGCTCCAGGTGTTATGGAGCGTCAGTCAGTTAACCAACCATTGCAAACTGGTATTAAGGCGATTGATGCATTGGTACCAATTGGTCGTGGTCAGCGTGAGTTAATCATTGGTGACCGTAAGACTGGTAAAACTAGTTTGGCAATTGACACCATTTTGAACCAAAAAGGGCAAGATGTTATTTGTATTTATGTCTTCATTGGTCAAAAAGAGTCAACTGTTAGAACTGAAGTAGAAACTTTAAAACGCTTTGGCGCAATGGATTATACTATTGTTGTTGAAGCTGGACCTAGTGAACCAGCACCGATGCTGTACATCGCGCCTTATGCTGGTACTGCGATGGGTGAGGAATTTATGTATAACGGCAAGGATGTATTGATTGTGTTCGACGATCTATCCAAACAAGCCGTTGCTTACCGTGAACTCTCCTTGCTTCTCCGTCGTCCGCCTGGTCGTGAAGCATATCCTGGTGATGTTTTCTACTTGCACTCACGTTTACTAGAACGTAGTGCTAAGTTAAGTGATAAATTAGGCGGCGGTTCAATGACTGCATTGCCATTTATCCAAACTGAAGCCGGTGATATTTCTGCATATATCCCAACTAACGTAATTTCAATTACTGATGGTCAGATTTTCTTGCAAAGTGATTTGTTCTTTGCCGGAACTAGACCAGCGATTGATGCCGGAAACTCAGTTTCTCGTGTTGGTGGTAGTGCGCAGATTAAAGCAATGAAGAAGGTAGCTGGTACTTTGCGTACTGACTTAGCTGCCTTCCACGAATTAGAAAGTTTTGCTCAATTTGGTAGTGACTTGGATCAAGCGACCCAAGCTAAATTAAATCGTGGTCGTCGGGTTGTTGAAGTTTTGAAACAACCTTTGCATGATCCGATTCCAGTTGAAAAGCAAGTTTTAATTCTTTATGCCTTAACGCATGGTTATTTGGATTCAGTTCCAGTTGAAGATATTGCGCGGTTTGAAAAGGAAATGTACGATAACTTTGATAGTTCTCATGCTGATCTGTTAAAACAAATTCGCGAAACTGGTGAATTACCAGATGAAAAAGAATTACAAGCTGCAATTAGCAAATTCGCTGATAGTTTTTCACCAAGTAATAAATAGGAGGTAGCTTATGCCTGCATCTTTACTTGAGTTGAAGAAAAAAATTGCTTCAGTTAAGCAAACTGGTAAAATTACGGAAGCTATGAGAATGGTTTCCGCATCAAAGTTGAATCAAACTGAAAAACGCGATCAAGGTTATACTATTTATAACGATCACGTGCGGCAGACTTTGTCGCGGTTGATGAGTACCCAAGTCGTTAATCATTTGCACAAAGAAATGGCAAACGCTGACGAGGATACCATCAGCAAGGTTGATTATGAAAATGTCTTTGGTCTTGGAATTGTCTCCGACATGGTACAAGAGCGCAAGGAAATTAAGTCAACTGGTTATTTGGTAATAACTGGTGACCGTGGACTTGTTGGCTCATACAATAGTGCTGTCATTAAGAATATGATGGGCTTAGTCGAAGACGCCAAAGCTGAAAACAAAGATATCAAAATCTTAGCTGTTGGTTCAGTAGGTGCTGACTTTTTCAAGAAAAACAACCTTAACGTTGTTTATGAAAATGATGCAATCTCTGATGTGCCAACTTTTGATGAGGTTTTACCAATTGTTTCAACCGCAATCAAGATGTACTTAAATGGGGTTTATGATGAGCTGTATGTTTGCTACACCCACCATATTAACTCACTGTCATCTGCATTTCGGGTTGAAAAAATGCTGCCAATCGTTGATATTGATATCGGCGTTGAGGAAGCTGAAGTACATAAAGATTTAGAATATGATATTAAGCCAGACATTAATACTGTCTTGACAACTTTAGTGCCGCAATATGCGCGTTCAACAATTTATGGTGCCATTTTGGATGCCAAGACTGCTGAACATGCCAGTTCAATGACGGCAATGCAGAGTGCGACAGACAATGTTAACGACTTGGTATCTAATTTAACTACTAAATTAAACCGTGCAAGACAAGCTGAAATCACTACTGAAATTACTGAAATTGTCAGTGGTGCGGAAGCTTTGAAATAAATAGAGAAAAGGAGGTAGATGTTTTGAGCGAAGGTGAAGTTGTTCAAGTAATCGGCCCAGTAGTCGATGTTAAATTTCCACTTGATAAAAACCTACCTGATATTAACAACGCTTTGCGCGTAGTCATATCAGAAGATACTTCTGTTGTCCTTGAAGTTACACTTGAGCTTGGTGATGGTGTCTTAAGAACAATTGCCATGGAATCTACTAATGGTCTCAGACGCGGGATGAAGGTTGAAGACACAGGCGGTCCAATTTCAGTACCAGTTGGTAATGATACTTTGGGTCGTGTGTTCAACGTTTTGGGCAATCCGATTGATAATGGTCCTGAATTTAGTAAGGATCATCCGCGCAACAGCATCCACAGGGAAGCTCCTAAGTATGCTGAACTGACAACTAGTCAGGAAATTCTTGAAACAGGAATTAAAGTTATTGATTTGCTCGAACCTTACGTTCGAGGAGGTAAAGTTGGTCTATTTGGTGGTGCCGGTGTTGGTAAAACCACCATTATTCAAGAGCTAATTCACAACATTGCACAAGAGCACGGTGGTATTTCTGTGTTTACTGGTGTTGGTGAAAGAACTCGTGAAGGTAATGACCTTTACTTTGAAATGAAGGCTTCAGGTGTTTTAAGTAAAACTGCCATGGTCTTTGGTCAGATGAATGAGCCGCCTGGTGCCAGAATGCGGGTTGCTCTGACTGGTTTGACTTTAGCTGAGTACTTCAGAGATGTTGAAGGACAAGATGTTTTGCTCTTTATTGATAACATTTTCCGGTTTACTCAGGCTGGTTCAGAAGTTTCCGCTTTGCTTGGTCGGATGCCAAGTGCCGTTGGTTACCAGCCAACTTTGGCTACAGAAATGGGTCAATTGCAGGAACGAATTACTTCAACAACGAAGGGTTCAATTACTTCAATTCAAGCCGTTTATGTGCCAGCCGATGACTATACCGACCCAGCTCCAGCTACGACTTTTGCTCACTTGGATGCTACAACCAACTTGGAACGTAGCTTAGTTGAGCAGGGTATTTATCCAGCCGTTGACCCACTTGAATCAACTTCTAGTGCTTTGGATCCAGAAATTGTTGGTAAAGAACACTACGAAGTTGCTACTGGGGTACAGCATATTTTGCAACGTTACCACGAATTGCAAGATATTATTTCCGTTTTGGGAATGGACGAATTATCCGATGAAGAAAAAGTAATCGTTAGCCGGGCACGGAAGATCCAATTCTTCTTGTCACAAAACTTCTTTGTTGCCGAACAATTTACGGGTGTTCCCGGTTCTTATGTACCAATTAAGGATACAATCAAGGGCTTTAAGATGATTTTAGACGGTCACCTTGATGACTTACCTGAAGATGCTTTCCGTAGTGTTGGTCCAATCGAGGATGTCCTTAAAAAGGCACAAGAGATGGGTGTTACAGCTAGCGACCCAGCTGCAAAAGCATTATTAGAAAAGTAGGGTGATGTCAAATGGCAGATCCAGAGAAACTTTTTTTGGTAAATGTTGTCACTCCTGATGGCGTGATCTATTCGCATCATTCCAGTATTGTGGAAATGCGGGCAATTGATGGTCAACGTTCAATCATGTACAATCACTTGCCGATATTAACTCCGCTGACAATTGGCGAAGTTAAGGTTAAGCGTAGTCAAGAAATGAACGAGGCTGTTAATCATATTGCTGTAAGTGGCGGTTATTTTGAATTTTCAGATAACGTTGCTACAATTATTGCTGACAGTGCTGAACGTGCCCAAAACATTGATGTTTCACGGGCACAAGCTGCTCGTGATCGAGCACAAAAGCGCATGGAAGAAGCAAAGGCACAGCATGATCAACGTTCATTACAGAGAGCTCAGGTTGCGTTAAAACGGGCTGTAAACCGGATTAGTGTTTACAATTCTGATAATTAGTAATATGAGTTTTAAACGGATGCACGAGAGTGTATCCGTTTTTTGTTAATAAAGAAAAGCGAGAAGTAGAATGTTTCAACTTGGAGTTCATGCCTTAATCAGCATTGTAATCTACCTGATTACCATTGGTTTATCCTTTCAAATCATGAAAAGTGTCCGTATTGAAAAGATTATCCGCAAGGGCAGAACCTTTGAGGCGCAACTATTGCTGATTTTTGCGGCAATTGGACTTGGCTTTTTAGTCGGCAATTTTTTTGTGACCCTGATTGATACGTCATTGCAATTAAGCAATTTCTTTTAAGACTTGGTAAAAAGGTAAAAGTCAAAGGAAAAGCTGTTTTCTTTATGGTAAAATGAACAATGAATATTTATGGAGGATTATCGTGGCACGAGATATAGGAATCGATTTAGGGACAGCCAATGTGCTTATCAACGTCTCCGGCAAGGGGATTGTGTTAAATGAGCCATCAGTAGTTGCTGTCAACACAAGTACAAACAAAGTGGTAGCAGTGGGAACCGAAGCATATAAGATGGTTGGCCGGACTCCGGGCAACATTCGGGTTATTCGTCCACTTAAAAATGGGGTAATTGCCGATTTTGACATTACCGAAGCGATGCTATCGTACTTTATTGAAAAATTAAATGTAAAAGGCTTCATGTCCAAGCCAAATATTTTGATTTGTGCGCCAACTGGTGTAACTTCAATTGAGCAGAAAGCAATCATTCAGGCAGCTGAAAAATCTGGTGGCGGTAAAGTCTACCTTGATTTTGAGCCGAAGGTTGCTGCTGTCGGTGCTGGTTTAGATATTTTTAAGCCGCAAGGTAATATTGTGATTGATATTGGTGGGGGAACAACTGATATTGCTGTTCTGTCAATGGGCGAAATTGTCACCAGTCAATCTTTGCGTTATGCCGGCGACCACATGAACCAAGCAGTTGTGTCTTACATTAAGAACAAGCATAATTTATTGATTGGTTCGCGAACAGCCGAACAGATTAAGATTGAAATTGGCAGTGCATTTGAGCCAGATAAAGATGAAACTATTACGGTTCGTGGCCGAGACATGGTTGATGGCTTGCCTAAGCAGGTAACTGTTTCCGCACCTGAAATTCAGGAAGCACTGCAAGACGGTCTGATGACGATTATTGCCTCAACCAAAGAAGTTTTGGAGAAGACCCCGCCGGAGTTATCCGCTGACATTATTGACCGCGGAATTATGCTTACTGGTGGTGGGGCACTGCTCAAGAACATTGATAAGCTGATTTCATACTATTTGAAAGTTCCTGTTTTGACAGCTGACCACCCATTAGAAGCTGTTGCCTTGGGGACAGGTACCTTGCTTAAAAATATTGAAAAGCACCAACGTCATTAATTCGCGGGGGAAGTTAACTTGCGTAAGATTTTGATTTTTTTAGTTAAAATTTATCAGAACTTGATTTCACCGATTTTGCCGCCGACATGTCGGTACTATCCAACGTGTTCAACATATATGATTGATGCTCTGACAAAGCATGGTTCCTTGTTGGGGCTGATTATGGGCATTAGCCGCATTTTGCGGTGTAATCCGTTTGTTCGCGGCGGTGTTGATCCTGTTCCTGATAATTTTACTATTTTTCGTAATCCTCATCCTGAAAAGTATGAGGATGAGATCATTGCAAGAAAATTTCACCCAGATGTGAAGTAGGAGATAAAATGTCAAAAAAACCAGAGAATATTAATATTGAAATCAATGAAGTCAAGGGCAAAGAAGTCCCGACTTGGGAAGTGGTTATCCCGAACAAAAAGTCAATTGGCTTAATTGAAAAGATCACCGGTCGTTATCGGGCTACAACTGTTAAAACTAACAATGTTTTATACGCAAAGACACTCGAAAGTAGTGTAAATGATTTATTGTCATACTTTGCGCTACATGAAAAATAGATGTGATAACTAATGGTAAAAGTAGAAAATAAAACGGATTTATTTGACCGGATTGCGTGGAATATTGTTATTCCTGTTGTCTTGCTTGCCTTAGTGGGTCTGTATTCGATTTATTTTGCGGCAATTGATGATCCTAGTCACATGGGCAGTCCGATAAAATCGGTCGTTATGCAGGGACTGTGGTATATCATTTCTCTTGCAATTGTTGTCTTCGTCATGCAATTTGACGCGGATCAATTATTGCGCATCGCTCCGTATATTTATGGCTTCGGCATTATCTTGCTGATTGCCGTCCTGTTTTTCTATAATCGCGGCGTTGCGGGAGATACAGGTGCTAAGAGCTGGTTTAAGTTAGGGCCAATTTCATTTCAGCCATCAGAAGTCATGAAGCCGGCATTCATCTTGATGCTGGCGCGTGTTGTCCATGAGCATAACCAGAAGTTTGCGCATACGATTAAAAATGATTGGCTGTTGATTGGTAAAATGGCTGGCTGGCTTTTGCCGATTGCGATTTTGTTAAAATTGCAAAACGACTTCGGTACCATGCTGGTGTTTATCGCCATTGTTGGTGGAGTTGCCTTAGTTTCGGGTATTTCCTGGAAGATTATTGCTCCGATGTTTGCTGCCGTATTTGTTTTGGCAGCGGTTGTGATTTTCATGGTAACGACACCTGGCGGGCAGGCTTTTCTTAGCCATTTCTTTCAGGCATACCAGTTTAAGCGAATTATGTCCTGGCTCAATCCGGCAACTGACACCTCAAAGGGTGCTTATCAGTTGTGGCAAAGTATGCAGGCTATTGGCTCCGGACAGTTGTTTGGTAATGGCTTCGGTAAGTTGAGCGTCTATGTGCCAGTGCGCGGCTCAGACATGGTGTATTCGGTTATCGGCGAGTCATTTGGCTTTGTCGGCAGTGTCGCTGTTATCTTGCTTTACTTGTACCTAATCATCCAAATGGTTAAGATTACCTTTGATACGCGGAATGCTTTTTATTCTTACGTATCCACAGGGGTTATCATGATGATTTTGTTCCACGTTTTTGAAAATGTGGGCATGAGCATTGATTTACTGCCACTTACAGGGATTCCATTACCGTTTATTTCACAAGGTGGTTCAGCCTTGATTGGGAACATGATCGGGATTGGCATGATTTTATCCATGAAATTCCATAATCGGGATTACATGTTCAGTCAAGCTGGCGACTTTTAAATATAAAAAAAGCATTCAACTCAAGTTGAATGCTTTTTTGTGTTATCTAATAATTATTTAGTTAAAGCTGAATTTTCTTTTGAACGGCAAACTAAAATGTCACAATTTGCGGTTCTAGTAACGTATTCAGTTACGCTGCCAATTAATAGACGCTCAACAGCGTTAAGACCAGTGGCACCAATGACAATCAAGTCAATTTGATGCTTCTTAGGAAAATCATGCGCAATAATTGCTTTTGGTGAGCCGAATTCAATTGAAAAATGAACTTCCTGCACACCTGCTTGTTTGGCGTCCTTGTAGTATTGTTCCATTTTTTCTTTTGCATCACTAGAAACTTGTTCAATCATTTCTGAGTCAAAGCTCGACACATTTTGGAATGACCGCGTATCAATAACGTGCAGAATTTCTAATGTTGCGTCGTTGCGCATGGCAACAGAAATTGCTTTTTTGAAGGCTAAGTCAGCCTCTTTAGAACCATCAACAGCGACTTGGATGTGGTGATATTGTTTCATCATTTAAAAACACCTCTTTCACCATCTATTTTACCAAATTTTTGGTTAATTATTCATTCTTTTGATTAATTAATAGGCTAAAAATCAAAATAGTTAGCGAGCTAATAATCAAAGTAAGCAAGTTGAGATAGCGATTTCGCTGTAGTAGTAGGAAAATACCCAAAATTATTTCAATCATAAGCAGTATCGAGGTCCAACGCATAATTGTCTTAAAATTAGCGGTACTTTTGCTGCTATAGATCAAAAATTGCTTGTCTTGACAGTGCCAGAGATAAAGGGACGTTATCAGTAAAATCAAAAGATAAATTCCCATAATAATTTTAATAGCCATAAAAACTCCACAAAAAAACGGTCAAACGACCGTTTACTTAAATTTCAAAATAAATCCGAGCTGACCAAACATAGCATAATGACGCTTGTTGAACCCGCAGTGTTCAAAAATTGAGTAGTAGCGCAGCGAATATGGATCCTATTCTATGATAGTTTTCCGATTCGGTAGTTATTTACTAACTCGCACGTCTTTAGTTTGATCGGTCAACTTTAATACATTTAAGCCTGTCGATCAACTCAGATCAGTTATTATACTACCCAAGATCAGAATAAATGTCAAGTTCAAACCTTTTTATGTATTTGCACATTAGTTAATTCGAATTTTATATAGTTATTTTTCTATAATTTAATTAAGTAAACACTTTTTAATATCTAAGCTATATATAGTATTATACCAAGCATAAAAGAATATTTTATAATTTATAACTGCTAAATAATAGTTAATAAATAATTAAATATCTTGGCTAATCTGGATAGTTAGCAATTTTATATTTGATATCATGCTCTAAAAATTTAAGTAGATGCATTTTTCTATAACCGTTTTATTAAGGCACAAGTTATATAAATAATGTAACTCGTATAAATTATTATTAATGCCTAAAATATTATTTTCGTTATGTTATTTTATTCGTGTATAGTTATTAGCTATACTATATTTTTAATTAATTGATGTTTTTTATTATAGCTTATTATTAAATATATGTTTATATTTGTTATTTATAAATGAATTACTTTTAATATAAAATATATTTACAATATTTCCTCGATAAATTACAATATTATTGTATATTTGTATTTAATAGGGAGATATTATGCTAGGTAAAAATAATTTTAATGAAAGACTGAGAAAGATGGAAATGCAAGCTAAGCAAGACCGTTTTTCAATTCGCAAGTTGAGTATTGGGGCAGCTTCAGTATTATTAGGCTTTACTTTTTTTGGTATGAATAGTCAAAGTGTACAGGCCGATTCTGTGCCTCCTGCAATACAAGTGAGGGACAATGCAAGTAAGAAAATTACTGATAATTCTGAAAATATGGCTTCAAAGAATAATAAAAAAGGACAGAAGCTTGATACTTATAAAAAGCTTAACAGGTTTTTACGAGATTCTGATAGTTCTTTAACGGTTGATAGTGCTGAAACTAGTAAGCAAACTACAACTGACAACATTAATAAGGATATAAACTCAGAAAATTCAGTTGCAACTTCTGATAAAAATAGTAATACGACAAATAAAGTTACTAATAGCAATAATGTAACTTTGCCGATTGATACTAATAAACCGGCAAAAGATGAAGTTCCAGCTAATACTGATATGACAGGAACAACTGATAAGCCAGTTCAAAAGCCAATTGATACTACTGATGCTGCAGAAACGTCTGTCATTAATAGTGACAACCTATTGTCTCAAGATCAGAAAAATAAGGCGCAAATAGCAAAATTGGGATCATTATCTTATAATAGTGGATCAAGAAAAACTATTGATGGGTTAGGATTCTCACAAACAACTGATGCTACTGTATATATTGGTAACTGGAAGGATTTTAGTGACGCATTAGGCAATAAGAATATTACTGATATTAGAATTATAGATAATATTTTAGCGGATAATAGTAATGCTGATGTATATATTAATATAAAAGATAACAGAACACGTAATTTAGTAATTGAGTCTGATCCGGATAAGAACCAAAAATTTGTTATAGACTTTTCACGTTTTCGTCCTTGTCCAGTTGCAGGTACTAATGTTAAATTAAATTTAACTTATAGTAATTTAACTCTCTATAGTGGTACCTTTTATGGTGTAGCTCAAACCTCAAATGTTGATACAGTTTTAACTTTTGATAATATAGATTTTCATGGTAGTCAAATGGTTTTTTCAGGTGGACATGATATTGAAATTCATTTTAAAGGGAATGATATTGCTGAAGATATTATGCCATACCACAGTATACTTAACGGTGCAGATCTTGGCTTTGATGATAATTATCAGCAACTATTTGAATTTAATGGTGGTGGCGCGGCTAAGCAGTACTTGTACTTCGATGAAGGTTGTACATTTGTAGGTAAATCAACTGGCGGCAATGTTATTGAAATGAATGGTACTAATGCTAAGGTACAAGTAGGAAAAGGCGCTCAAGTAACCTTAGATCCGGCATATAACGCGGGATCCAGTCTTAATTCTAACAATGCCCAAAATACATCTAAAATACGTGGGATTTATATTGGTAATTCTGGTATTGTTGAAGTTGAAGACGGCGGAGTTTTAAATATTAATGTTGGTAATCCTAATTTTAATGGAACTCTTGATAATCAACAAGCTGCTGCAATTACATTAGATGGCGGAAATTCACAAATTATCATTGATTCAGGTGGTACGATTAATGTCAATACTAATGGCGATGTCAGTAACTATGGTGGTACTGTAAGAACTGGAACACTGATTTATGATGCAGGTAATATTAAAGTTAATCCTAATGCAACTTTAAATATAACCGGTACTAACATGTGGGATTATTCAGGAACTCTGCTTTATATTGCCGGTAACGCTGATCTTGAGAATGGTATAGTTAAAATTCAACTAATTGGTGATGGTGCTAAAGGTTCAGGAACTGGTGAGAGTACTTTAATTGATATTGGAGATAAAAGTAAACTAACAGTCAACAACCCTCAAGAATTAATAATGGATGCTTCAAAAAATAAGAATGCCAATATTATTGGTAGTAGCAACATTAATATTATGAATGTTCGTCAAGAATTCGATTTCCCTAATTTACCAAAGATTGTTTTGCCTCCATTTCATATTCTAAATGTTGGGAAGAGCAGTAGTAATAATACATCAGGTATTATTATTAATAGAATGGAATTATTAAACGGTAAAAAGATATTAACTAAAGAAATGGCTGCTACTCTTCAAAATGATCTCAAAAATGATGTATCACTTGCCGGGCTAGGTAGTATTTTAAATAATATGCTAAATGGTCAGTCACTAACAAACCTAATAGGAAGTTCTTTTGATAAAATTTTCCCAATTGTTATTCAAAATGCTTTTTCTAATCAAGATAATCCTGGCTATAATTATATTCATATGCTTCCCGCTAATCCAACCGGGTTCTTAAATATTAAAAATGCTAAAGCAGTTGCTAATAAGGATGGATCTAGAACTATAACTGGTTCAATTATTGGTTATGATAATAAGTTAGATGGTCCTGATAGTGACACTGTTTTTAATAGATTAATTCCTGGAGGAACTGATGCATATGTTGTTGCTAGATTTAGAAGTACTGGTTCGACTTTAGACGGTAAGACCTGGAAGAATCCAAATCAAGTTGATAGTCCTAGTAAGCCAGAACAATTTAGTTCACCATATCAAGATACTGATTTAGTTGGTAATTCGTCTTCAGGTTGGGGACCAGTTTCGCTTAGTACTGATTCTTTGGGACAATTACCAACGGAATTTGCTGCTAAAGTCAATGATGACGGCACATTTAGTTTTACAATTCCAACAGATATTTGTAATAAGTTATTGGCTGGGGCTCAGCTAGAATTAACTCCAGAGGCAAATTTTGTTGAATATGATGAAGGTGTTCAACCATATAGTGTGGACTTATTGAAAAAATCTGCAGCAGATACAATAACTGATGCAAGAAATCAATTAGATCAAGCTTATCAAGATGCACTAAATATTTTGGCTAATTCTGGACTTGATTCTGATGGTTCGTATAAAAATAACATTGATCAAGCTTATAAGGCTGCTGTTGCTGGTAGTAAAGATGATACTAATCCTAATCCCGATAAAGGGCATTCTATTTATGGTGTAACAGACAATAATAGTGATGCCTTTATTAGTGAAGTAACTAATCGAACACAAAATGCAATTGATGAAATGTATCATAATGCATATAAAGGCATGCTTGATAAATTTATTAGTAATAAACAACTTAATTCTTCTGCTTTAGCTAATGAAATTAGTGCTGAAAAGAATAAGATCGCATTAGCTTCTGGTAAAGACGCAATTAGTGCAGCAGAAAATGCAGCAGAAAATAATTTAAATAATTTACTTAATAAGGCAGCCGCAGCGGCCGCAATCAGTGGCGCCGCCGACAAAGCGCGGCAAGACTTAGGTGTCGCCAAGGGCAGTAAGGCAGCCGCAAAAATTGACCAAGCAGAACAAGATGCATTAGCTGCGATTAATAAGGTAACTGATGGCAAGTATGAGACCGCCGAAAATACCGGTTTAGCTAATGTAGTTGAAGCGGAAAAGACGGTTGGCGATGATATCTTAGCAAGTGCCGAAAGTGCGGCCGAAACCGCGATTGACAAGACTAGTGGGTTAAGTGCTGGCGATAAAGATAAGGCGAAGCAAGCAGCCCAAGGTCAGTTAACGACAGCAAAAGGTGAAGTCGGGAAGGTAAGTAGTGCCGATGTAAGTAGTGCCAATGTCACTGACAAGCAGAATGCGATCAAGGAAGCCGTTAATGCGGGTAAAAATAGTATTAATAGTGCCACCGGAGCAGCCAGCGATTTAGGTGCAGCCAAGCAAAAGGCTAAGGAGAATGTCAGTGGCGCCGCCGCGAGTGCGAATAAAGCCGTTGATCAGCTAACTAATCATGCGGATGGCACACCATATACAGCAGCAGAAAAGCAAGCGCTAAAGGATGCCATTCAAGCTGAAGTAGACAAAGCTAACGGTACCATTGATCAGGCCGAAACGAATGACAAGGTAACTACAGCCGCCAATGATGCGATTGATGCCATCAACAAGATAACCGAAGCCGGAGCAAAGAACGATAATAGTGTTCTTGGGCCAATTTTTGACACTAATGCCGGTGTAAGCAGTGAGCGGAAGAATAAGGCAGCCGCAGCGGCCGCAATCAGTGGCGCCGCCGACAAAGCGCGGCAAGACTTAGGTGTCGCCAAGGGCAGTAAGGCAGCCGCAAAAATTGACCAAGCAGAACAAGATGCATTAGCTGCGATTAATAAGGTAACTGATGGCAAGTATGAGACCGCCGAAAATACCGGTTTAGCTAATGTAGTTGAAGCGGAAAAGACGGTTGGCGATGATATCTTAGCAAGTGCCGAAAGTGCGGCCGAAACCGCGATTGACAAGACTAGTGGGTTAAGTGCTGGCGATAAAGATAAGGCGAAGCAAGCAGCCCAAGGTCAGTTAACGACAGCAAAAGGTGAAGTCGGGAAGGTAAGTAGTGCCGATGTAAGTAGTGCCAATGTCACTGACAAGCAGAATGCGATCAAGGAAGCCGTTAATGCGGGTAAAAATAGTATTAATAGTGCCACCGGAGCAGCCAGCGATTTAGGTGCAGCCAAGCAAAAGGCTAAGGAGAATGTCAGTGGCGCCGCCGCGAGTGCGAATAAAGCCGTTGATCAGCTAACTAATCATGCGGATGGCACACCATATACAGCAGCAGAAAAGCAAGCGCTAAAGGATGCCATTCAAGCTGAAGTAGACAAAGCTAACGGTACCATTGATCAGGCCGAAACGAATGACAAGGTAACTACAGCCGCCAATGATGCGATTGATGCCATCAACAAGATAACCGAAGCCGGAGCAAAGAACGATAATAGTGTTCTTGGGCCAATTTTTGACACTAATGCCGGTGTAAGCAGTGAGCGGAAGAATAAGGCAGCCGCAGCGGCCGCAATCAGTGGCGCCGCCGACAAAGCGCGGCAAGACTTAGGTGTCGCCAAGGGCAGTAAGGCAGCCGCAAAAATTGACCAAGCAGAACAAGATGCATTAGCTGCGATTAATAAGGTAACTGATGGCAAGTATGAGACCGCCGAAAATACCGGTTTAGCTAATGTAGTTGAAGCGGAAAAGACGGTTGGCGATGATATCTTAGCAAGTGCCGAAAGTGCGGCCGAAACCGCGATTGACAAGACTAGTGGGTTAAGTGCTGGCGATAAAGATAAGGCGAAGCAAGCAGCCCAAGGTCAGTTAACGACAGCAAAAGGTGAAGTCGGGAAGGTAAGTAGTGCCGATGTAAGTAGTGCCAATGTCACTGACAAGCAGAATGCGATCAAGGAAGCCGTTAATGCGGGTAAAAATAGTATTAATAGTGCCACCGGAGCAGCCAGCGATTTAGGTGCAGCCAAGCAAAAGGCTAAGGAGAATGTCAGTGGCGCCGCCGCGAGTGCGAATAAAGCCGTTGATCAGCTAACTAATCATGCGGATGGCACACCATATACAGCAGCAGAAAAGCAAGCGCTAAAGGATGCCATTCAAGCTGAAGTAGACAAAGCTAACGGTACCATTGATCAGGCCGAAACGAATGACAAGGTAACTACAGCCGCCAATGATGCGATTGATGCCATCAACAAGATAACCGAAGCCGGAGCAAAGAACGATAATAGTGTTCTTGGGCCAATTTTTGACACTAATGCCGGTGTAAGCAGTGAGCGGAAGAATAAGGCAGCCGCAGCGGCCGCAATCAGTGGCGCCGCCGACAAAGCGCGGCAAGACTTAGGTGTCGCCAAGGGCAGTAAGGCAGCCGCAAAAATTGACCAAGCAGAACAAGATGCATTAGCTGCGATTAATAAGGTAACTGATGGCAAGTATGAGACCGCCGAAAATACCGGTTTAGCTAATGTAGTTGAAGCGGAAAAGACGGTTGGCGATGATATCTTAGCAAGTGCCGAAAGTGCGGCCGAAACCGCGATTGACAAGACTAGTGGGTTAAGTGCTGGCGATAAAGATAAGGCGAAGCAAGCAGCCCAAGGTCAGTTAACGACAGCAAAAGGTGAAGTCGGGAAGGTAAGTAGTGCCGATGTAAGTAGTGCCAATGTCACTGACAAGCAGAATGCGATCAAGGAAGCCGTTAATGCGGGTAAAAATAGTATTAATAGTGCCACCGGAGCAGCCAGCGATTTAGGTGCAGCCAAGCAAAAGGCTAAGGAGAATGTCAGTGGCGCCGCCGCGAGTGCGAATAAAGCCGTTGATCAGCTAACTAATCATGCGGATGGCACACCATATACAGCAGCAGAAAAGCAAGCGCTAAAGGATGCCATTCAAGCTGAAGTAGACAAAGCTAACGGTACCATTGATCAGGCCGAAACGAATGACAAGGTAACTACAGCCGCCAATGATGCGATTGATGCCATCAACAAGATAACCGAAGCCGGAGCAAAGAACGATAATAGTGTTCTTGGGCCAATTTTTGACACTAATGCCGGTGTAAGCAGTGAGCGGAAGAATAAGGCAGCCGCAGCGGCCGCAATCAGTGGCGCCGCCGACAAAGCGCGGCAAGACTTAGGTGTCGCCAAGGGCAGTAAGGCAGCCGCAAAAATTGACCAAGCAGAACAAGATGCATTAGCTGCGATTAATAAGGTAACTGATGGCAAGTATGAGACCGCCGAAAATACCGGTTTAGCTAATGTAGTTGAAGCGGAAAAGACGGTTGGCGATGATATCTTAGCAAGTGCCGAAAGTGCGGCCGAAACCGCGATTGACAAGACTAGTGGGTTAAGTGCTGGCGATAAAGATAAGGCGAAGCAAGCAGCCCAAGGTCAGTTAACGACAGCAAAAGGTGAAGTCGGGAAGGTAAGTAGTGCCGATGTAAGTAGTGCCAATGTCACTGACAAGCAGAATGCGATCAAGGAAGCCGTTAATGCGGGTAAAAATAGTATTAATAGTGCCACCGGAGCAGCCAGCGATTTAGGTGCAGCCAAGCAAAAGGCTAAGGAGAATGTCAGTGGCGCCGCCGCGAGTGCGAATAAAGCCGTTGATCAGCTAACTAATCATGCGGATGGCACACCATATACAGCAGCAGAAAAGCAAGCGCTAAAGGATGCCATTCAAGCTGAAGTAGACAAAGCTAACGGTACCATTGATCAGGCCGAAACGAATGACAAGGTAACTACAGCCGCCAATGATGCGATTGATGCCATCAACAAGATAACCGAAGCCGGAGCAAAGAACGATAATAGTGTTCTTGGGCCAATTTTTGACACTAATGCCGGTGTAAGCAGTGAGCGGAAGAATAAGGCAGCCGCAGCGGCCGCAATCAGTGGCGCCGCCGACAAAGCGCGGCAAGACTTAGGTGTCGCCAAGGGCAGTAAGGCAGCCGCAAAAATTGACCAAGCAGAACAAGATGCATTAGCTGCGATTAATAAGGTAACTGATGGCAAGTATGAGACCGCCGAAAATACCGGTTTAGCTAATGTAGTTGAAGCGGAAAAGACGGTTGGCGATGATATCTTAGCAAGTGCCGAAAGTGCGGCCGAAACCGCGATTGACAAGACTAGTGGGTTAAGTGCTGGCGATAAAGATAAGGCGAAGCAAGCAGCCCAAGGTCAGTTAACGACAGCAAAAGGTGAAGTCGGGAAGGTAAGTAGTGCCGATGTAAGTAGTGCCAATGTCACTGACAAGCAGAATGCGATCAAGGAAGCCGTTAATGCGGGTAAAAATAGTATTAATAGTGCCACCGGAGCAGCCAGCGATTTAGGTGCAGCCAAGCAAAAGGCTAAGGAGAATGTCAGTGGCGCCGCCGCGAGTGCGAATAAAGCCGTTGATCAGCTAACTAATCATGCGGATGGCACACCATATACAGCAGCAGAAAAGCAAGCGCTAAAGGATGCCATTCAAGCTGAAGTAGACAAAGCTAACGGTACCATTGATCAGGCCGAAACGAATGACAAGGTAACTACAGCCGCCAATGATGCGATTGATGCCATCAACAAGATAACCGAAGCCGGAGCAAAGAACGATAATAGTGTTCTTGGGCCAATTTTTGACACTAATGCCGGTGTAAGCAGTGAGCGGAAGAATAAGGCAGCCGCAGCGGCCGCAATCAGTGGCGCCGCCGACAAAGCGCGGCAAGACTTAGGTGTCGCCAAGGGCAGTAAGGCAGCCGCAAAAATTGACCAAGCAGAACAAGATGCATTAGCTGCGATTAATAAGGTAACTGATGGCAAGTATGAGACCGCCGAAAATACCGGTTTAGCTAATGTAGTTGAAGCGGAAAAGACGGTTGGCGATGATATCTTAGCAAGTGCCGAAAGTGCGGCCGAAACCGCGATTGACAAGACTAGTGGGTTAAGTGCTGGCGATAAAGATAAGGCGAAGCAAGCAGCCCAAGGTCAGTTAACGACAGCAAAAGGTGAAGTCGGGAAGGTAAGTAGTGCCGATGTAAGTAGTGCCAATGTCACTGACAAGCAGAATGCGATCAAGGAAGCCGTTAATGCGGGTAAAAATAGTATTAATAGTGCCACCGGAGCAGCCAGCGATTTAGGTGCAGCCAAGCAAAAGGCTAAGGAGAATGTCAGTGGCGCCGCCGCGAGTGCGAATAAAGCCGTTGATCAGCTAACTAATCATGCGGATGGCACACCATATACAGCAGCAGAAAAGCAAGCGCTAAAGGATGCCATTCAAGCTGAAGTAGACAAAGCTAACGGTACCATTGATCAGGCCGAAACGAATGACAAGGTAACTACAGCCGCCAATGATGCGATTGATGCCATCAACAAGATAACCGAAGCCGGAGCAAAGAACGATAATAGTGTTCTTGGGCCAATTTTTGACACTAATGCCGGTGTAAGCAGTGAGCGGAAGAATAAGGCAGCCGCAGCGGCCGCAATCAGTGGCGCCGCCGACAAAGCGCGGCAAGACTTAGGTGTCGCCAAGGGCAGTAAGGCAGCCGCAAAAATTGACCAAGCAGAACAAGATGCATTAGCTGCGATTAATAAGGTAACTGATGGCAAGTATGAGACCGCCGAAAATACCGGTTTAGCTAATGTAGTTGAAGCGGAAAAGACGGTTGGCGATGATATCTTAGCAAGTGCCGAAAGTGCGGCCGAAACCGCGATTGACAAGACTAGTGGGTTAAGTGCTGGCGATAAAGATAAGGCGAAGCAAGCAGCCCAAGGTCAGTTAACGACAGCAAAAGGTGAAGTCGGGAAGGTAAGTAGTGCCGATGTAAGTAGTGCCAATGTCACTGACAAGCAGAATGCGATCAAGGAAGCCGTTAATGCGGGTAAAAATAGTATTAATAGTGCCACCGGAGCAGCCAGCGATTTAGGTGCAGCCAAGCAAAAGGCTAAGGAGAATGTCAGTGGCGCCGCCGCGAGTGCGAATAAAGCCGTTGATCAGCTAACTAATCATGCGGATGGCACACCATATACAGCAGCAGAAAAGCAAGCGCTAAAGGATGCCATTCAAGCTGAAGTAGACAAAGCTAACGGTACCATTGATCAGGCCGAAACGAATGACAAGGTAACTACAGCCGCCAATGATGCGATTGATGCCATCAACAAGATAACCGAAGCCGGAGCAAAGAACGATAATAGTGTTCTTGGGCCAATTTTTGACACTAATGCCGGTGTAAGCAGTGAGCGGAAGAATAAGGCAGCCGCAGCGGCCGCAATCAGTGGCGCCGCCGACAAAGCGCGGCAAGACTTAGGTGTCGCCAAGGGCAGTAAGGCAGCCGCAAAAATTGACCAAGCAGAACAAGATGCATTAGCTGCGATTAATAAGGTAACTGATGGCAAGTATGAGACCGCCGAAAATACCGGTTTAGCTAATGTAGTTGAAGCGGAAAAGACGGTTGGCGATGATATCTTAGCAAGTGCCGAAAGTGCGGCCGAAACCGCGATTGACAAGACTAGTGGGTTAAGTGCTGGCGATAAAGATAAGGCGAAGCAAGCAGCCCAAGGTCAGTTAACGACAGCAAAAGGTGAAGTCGGGAAGGTAAGTAGTGCCGATGTAAGTAGTGCCAATGTCACTGACAAGCAGAATGCGATCAAGGAAGCCGTTAATGCGGGTAAAAATAGTATTAATAGTGCCACCGGAGCAGCCAGCGATTTAGGTGCAGCCAAGCAAAAGGCTAAGGAGAATGTCAGTGGCGCCGCCGCGAGTGCGAATAAAGCCGTTGATCAGCTAACTAATCATGCGGATGGCACACCATATACAGCAGCAGAAAAGCAAGCGCTAAAGGATGCCATTCAAGCTGAAGTAGACAAAGCTAACGGTACCATTGATCAGGCCGAAACGAATGACAAGGTAACTACAGCCGCCAATGATGCGATTGATGCCATCAACAAGATAACCGAAGCCGGAGCAAAGAACGATAATAGTGTTCTTGGGCCAATTTTTGACACTAATGCCGGTGTAAGCAGTGAGCGGAAGAATAAGGCAGCCGCAGCGGCCGCAATCAGTGGCGCCGCCGACAAAGCGCGGCAAGACTTAGGTGTCGCCAAGGGCAGTAAGGCAGCCGCAAAAATTGACCAAGCAGAACAAGATGCATTAGCTGCGATTAATAAGGTAACTGATGGCAAGTATGAGACCGCCGAAAATACCGGTTTAGCTAATGTAGTTGAAGCGGAAAAGACGGTTGGCGATGATATCTTAGCAAGTGCCGAAAGTGCGGCCGAAACCGCGATTGACAAGACTAGTGGGTTAAGTGCTGGCGATAAAGATAAGGCGAAGCAAGCAGCCCAAGGTCAGTTAACGACAGCAAAAGGTGAAGTCGGGAAGGTAAGTAGTGCCGATGTAAGTAGTGCCAATGTCACTGACAAGCAGAATGCGATCAAGGAAGCCGTTAATGCGGGTAAAAATAGTATTAATAGTGCCACCGGAGCAGCCAGCGATTTAGGTGCAGCCAAGCAAAAGGCTAAGGAGAATGTCAGTGGCGCCGCCGCGAGTGCGAATAAAGCCGTTGATCAGCTAACTAATCATGCGGATGGCACACCATATACAGCAGCAGAAAAGCAAGCGCTAAAGGATGCCATTCAAGCTGAAGTAGACAAAGCTAACGGTACCATTGATCAGGCCGAAACGAATGACAAGGTAACTACAGCCGCCAATGATGCGATTGATGCCATCAACAAGATAACCGAAGCCGGAGCAAAGAACGATAATAGTGTTCTTGGGCCAATTTTTGACACTAATGCCGGTGTAAGCAGTGAGCGGAAGAATAAGGCAGCCGCAGCGGCCGCAATCAGTGGCGCCGCCGACAAAGCGCGGCAAGACTTAGGTGTCGCCAAGGGCAGTAAGGCAGCCGCAAAAATTGACCAAGCAGAACAAGATGCATTAGCTGCGATTAATAAGGTAACTGATGGCAAGTATGAGACCGCCGAAAATACCGGTTTAGCTAATGTAGTTGAAGCGGAAAAGACGGTTGGCGATGATATCTTAGCAAGTGCCGAAAGTGCGGCCGAAACCGCGATTGACAAGACTAGTGGGTTAAGTGCTGGCGATAAAGATAAGGCGAAGCAAGCAGCCCAAGGTCAGTTAACGACAGCAAAAGGTGAAGTCGGGAAGGTAAGTAGTGCCGATGTAAGTAGTGCCAATGTCACTGACAAGCAGAATGCGATCAAGGAAGCCGTTAATGCGGGTAAAAATAGTATTAATAGTGCCACCGGAGCAGCCAGCGATTTAGGTGCAGCCAAGCAAAAGGCTAAGGAGAATGTCAGTGGCGCCGCCGCGAGTGCGAATAAAGCCGTTGATCAGCTAACTAATCATGCGGATGGCACACCATATACAGCAGCAGAAAAGCAAGCGCTAAAGGATGCCATTCAAGCTGAAGTAGACAAAGCTAACGGTACCATTGATCAGGCCGAAACGAATGACAAGGTAACTACAGCCGCCAATGATGCGATTGATGCCATCAACAAGATAACCGAAGCCGGAGCAAAGAACGATAATAGTGTTCTTGGGCCAATTTTTGACACTAATGCCGGTGTAAGCAGTGAGCGGAAGAATAAGGCAGCCGCAGCGGCCGCAATCAGTGGCGCCGCCGACAAAGCGCGGCAAGACTTAGGTGTCGCCAAGGGCAGTAAGGCAGCCGCAAAAATTGACCAAGCAGAACAAGATGCATTAGCTGCGATTAATAAGGTAACTGATGGCAAGTATGAGACCGCCGAAAATACCGGTTTAGCTAATGTAGTTGAAGCGGAAAAGACGGTTGGCGATGATATCTTAGCAAGTGCCGAAAGTGCGGCCGAAACCGCGATTGACAAGACTAGTGGGTTAAGTGCTGGCGATAAAGATAAGGCGAAGCAAGCAGCCCAAGGTCAGTTAACGACAGCAAAAGGTGAAGTCGGGAAGGTAAGTAGTGCCGATGTAAGTAGTGCCAATGTCACTGACAAGCAGAATGCGATCAAGGAAGCCGTTAATGCGGGTAAAAATAGTATTAATAGTGCCACCGGAGCAGCCAGCGATTTAGGTGCAGCCAAGCAAAAGGCTAAGGAGAATGTCAGTGGCGCCGCCGCGAGTGCGAATAAAGCCGTTGATCAGCTAACTAATCATGCGGATGGCACACCATATACAGCAGCAGAAAAGCAAGCGCTAAAGGATGCCATTCAAGCTGAAGTAGACAAAGCTAACGGTACCATTGATCAGGCCGAAACGAATGACAAGGTAACTACAGCCGCCAATGATGCGATTGATGCCATCAACAAGATAACCGAAGCCGGAGCAAAGAACGATAATAGTGTTCTTGGGCCAATTTTTGACACTAATGCCGGTGTAAGCAGTGAGCGGAAGAATAAGGCAGCCGCAGCGGCCGCAATCAGTGGCGCCGCCGACAAAGCGCGGCAAGACTTAGGTGTCGCCAAGGGCAGTAAGGCAGCCGCAAAAATTGACCAAGCAGAACAAGATGCATTAGCTGCGATTAATAAGGTAACTGATGGCAAGTATGAGACCGCCGAAAATACCGGTTTAGCTAATGTAGTTGAAGCGGAAAAGACGGTTGGCGATGATATCTTAGCAAGTGCCGAAAGTGCGGCCGAAACCGCGATTGACAAGACTAGTGGGTTAAGTGCTGGCGATAAAGATAAGGCGAAGCAAGCAGCCCAAGGTCAGTTAACGACAGCAAAAGGTGAAGTCGGGAAGGTAAGTAGTGCCGATGTAAGTAGTGCCAATGTCACTGACAAGCAGAATGCGATCAAGGAAGCCGTTAATGCGGGTAAAAATAGTATTAATAGTGCCACCGGAGCAGCCAGCGATTTAGGTGCAGCCAAGCAAAAGGCTAAGGAGAATGTCAGTGGCGCCGCCGCGAGTGCGAATAAAGCCGTTGATCAGCTAACTAATCATGCGGATGGCACACCATATACAGCAGCAGAAAAGCAAGCGCTAAAGGATGCCATTCAAGCTGAAGTAGACAAAGCTAACGGTACCATTGATCAGGCCGAAACGAATGACAAGGTAACTACAGCCGCCAATGATGCGATTGATGCCATCAACAAGATAACCGAAGCCGGAGCAAAGAACGATAATAGTGTTCTTGGGCCAATTTTTGACACTAATGCCGGTGTAAGCAGTGAGCGGAAGAATAAGGCAGCCGCAGCGGCCGCAATCAGTGGCGCCGCCGACAAAGCGCGGCAAGACTTAGGTGTCGCCAAGGGCAGTAAGGCAGCCGCAAAAATTGACCAAGCAGAACAAGATGCATTAGCTGCGATTAATAAGGTAACTGATGGCAAGTATGAGACCGCCGAAAATACCGGTTTAGCTAATGTAGTTGAAGCGGAAAAGACGGTTGGCGATGATATCTTAGCAAGTGCCGAAAGTGCGGCCGAAACCGCGATTGACAAGACTAGTGGGTTAAGTGCTGGCGATAAAGATAAGGCGAAGCAAGCAGCCCAAGGTCAGTTAACGACAGCAAAAGGTGAAGTCGGGAAGGTAAGTAGTGCCGATGTAAGTAGTGCCAATGTCACTGACAAGCAGAATGCGATCAAGGAAGCCGTTAATGCGGGTAAAAATAGTATTAATAGTGCCACCGGAGCAGCCAGCGATTTAGGTGCAGCCAAGCAAAAGGCTAAGGAGAATGTCAGTGGCGCCGCCGCGAGTGCGAATAAAGCCGTTGATCAGCTAACTAATCATGCGGATGGCACACCATATACAGCAGCAGAAAAGCAAGCGCTAAAGGATGCCATTCAAGCTGAAGTAGACAAAGCTAACGGTACCATTGATCAGGCCGAAACGAATGACAAGGTAACTACAGCCGCCAATGATGCGATTGATGCCATCAACAAGATAACCGAAGCCGGAGCAAAGAACGATAATAGTGTTCTTGGGCCAATTTTTGACACTAATGCCGGTGTAAGCAGTGAGCGGAAGAATAAGGCAGCCGCAGCGGCCGCAATCAGTGGCGCCGCCGACAAAGCGCGGCAAGACTTAGGTGTCGCCAAGGGCAGTAAGGCAGCCGCAAAAATTGACCAAGCAGAACAAGATGCATTAGCTGCGATTAATAAGGTAACTGATGGCAAGTATGAGACCGCCGAAAATACCGGTTTAGCTAATGTAGTTGAAGCGGAAAAGACGGTTGGCGATGATATCTTAGCAAGTGCCGAAAGTGCGGCCGAAACCGCGATTGACAAGACTAGTGGGTTAAGTGCTGGCGATAAAGATAAGGCGAAGCAAGCAGCCCAAGGTCAGTTAACGACAGCAAAAGGTGAAGTCGGGAAGGTAAGTAGTGCCGATGTAAGTAGTGCCAATGTCACTGACAAGCAGAATGCGATCAAGGAAGCCGTTAATGCGGGTAAAAATAGTATTAATAGTGCCACCGGAGCAGCCAGCGATTTAGGTGCAGCCAAGCAAAAGGCTAAGGAGAATGTCAGTGGCGCCGCCGCGAGTGCGAATAAAGCCGTTGATCAGCTAACTAATCATGCGGATGGCACACCATATACAGCAGCAGAAAAGCAAGCGCTAAAGGATGCCATTCAAGCTGAAGTAGACAAAGCTAACGGTACCATTGATCAGGCCGAAACGAATGACAAGGTAACTACAGCCGCCAATGATGCGATTGATGCCATCAACAAGATAACCGAAGCCGGAGCAAAGAACGATAATAGTGTTCTTGGGCCAATTTTTGACACTAATGCCGGTGTAAGCAGTGAGCGGAAGAATAAGGCAGCCGCAGCGGCCGCAATCAGTGGCGCCGCCGACAAAGCGCGGCAAGACTTAGGTGTCGCCAAGGGCAGTAAGGCAGCCGCAAAAATTGACCAAGCAGAACAAGATGCATTAGCTGCGATTAATAAGGTAACTGATGGCAAGTATGAGACCGCCGAAAATACCGGTTTAGCTAATGTAGTTGAAGCGGAAAAGACGGTTGGCGATGATATCTTAGCAAGTGCCGAAAGTGCGGCCGAAACCGCGATTGACAAGACTAGTGGGTTAAGTGCTGGCGATAAAGATAAGGCGAAGCAAGCAGCCCAAGGTCAGTTAACGACAGCAAAAGGTGAAGTCGGGAAGGTAAGTAGTGCCGATGTAAGTAGTGCCAATGTCACTGACAAGCAGAATGCGATCAAGGAAGCCGTTAATGCGGGTAAAAATAGTATTAATAGTGCCACCGGAGCAGCCAGCGATTTAGGTGCAGCCAAGCAAAAGGCTAAGGAGAATGTCAGTGGCGCCGCCGCGAGTGCGAATAAAGCCGTTGATCAGCTAACTAATCATGCGGATGGCACACCATATACAGCAGCAGAAAAGCAAGCGCTAAAGGATGCCATTCAAGCTGAAGTAGACAAAGCTAACGGTACCATTGATCAGGCCGAAACGAATGACAAGGTAACTACAGCCGCCAATGATGCGATTGATGCCATCAACAAGATAACCGAAGCCGGAGCAAAGAACGATAATAGTGTTCTTGGGCCAATTTTTGACACTAATGCCGGTGTAAGCAGTGAGCGGAAGAATAAGGCAGCCGCAGCGGCCGCAATCAGTGGCGCCGCCGACAAAGCGCGGCAAGACTTAGGTGTCGCCAAGGGCAGTAAGGCAGCCGCAAAAATTGACCAAGCAGAACAAGATGCATTAGCTGCGATTAATAAGGTAACTGATGGCAAGTATGAGACCGCCGAAAATACCGGTTTAGCTAATGTAGTTGAAGCGGAAAAGACGGTTGGCGATGATATCTTAGCAAGTGCCGAAAGTGCGGCCGAAACCGCGATTGACAAGACTAGTGGGTTAAGTGCTGGCGATAAAGATAAGGCGAAGCAAGCAGCCCAAGGTCAGTTAACGACAGCAAAAGGTGAAGTCGGGAAGGTAAGTAGTGCCGATGTAAGTAGTGCCAATGTCACTGACAAGCAGAATGCGATCAAGGAAGCCGTTAATGCGGGTAAAAATAGTATTAATAGTGCCACCGGAGCAGCCAGCGATTTAGGTGCAGCCAAGCAAAAGGCTAAGGAGAATGTCAGTGGCGCCGCCGCGAGTGCGAATAAAGCCGTTGATCAGCTAACTAATCATGCGGATGGCACACCATATACAGCAGCAGAAAAGCAAGCGCTAAAGGATGCCATTCAAGCTGAAGTAGACAAAGCTAACGGTACCATTGATCAGGCCGAAACGAATGACAAGGTAACTACAGCCGCCAATGATGCGATTGATGCCATCAACAAGATAACCGAAGCCGGAGCAAAGAACGATAATAGTGTTCTTGGGCCAATTTTTGACACTAATGCCGGTGTAAGCAGTGAGCGGAAGAATAAGGCAGCCGCAGCGGCCGCAATCAGTGGCGCCGCCGACAAAGCGCGGCAAGACTTAGGTGTCGCCAAGGGCAGTAAGGCAGCCGCAAAAATTGACCAAGCAGAACAAGATGCATTAGCTGCGATTAATAAGGTAACTGATGGCAAGTATGAGACCGCCGAAAATACCGGTTTAGCTAATGTAGTTGAAGCGGAAAAGACGGTTGGCGATGATATCTTAGCAAGTGCCGAAAGTGCGGCCGAAACCGCGATTGACAAGACTAGTGGGTTAAGTGCTGGCGATAAAGATAAGGCGAAGCAAGCAGCCCAAGGTCAGTTAACGACAGCAAAAGGTGAAGTCGGGAAGGTAAGTAGTGCCGATGTAAGTAGTGCCAATGTCACTGACAAGCAGAATGCGATCAAGGAAGCCGTTAATGCGGGTAAAAATAGTATTAATAGTGCCACCGGAGCAGCCAGCGATTTAGGTGCAGCCAAGCAAAAGGCTAAGGAGAATGTCAGTGGCGCCGCCGCGAGTGCGAATAAAGCCGTTGATCAGCTAACTAATCATGCGGATGGCACACCATATACAGCAGCAGAAAAGCAAGCGCTAAAGGATGCCATTCAAGCTGAAGTAGACAAAGCTAACGGTACCATTGATCAGGCCGAAACGAATGACAAGGTAACTACAGCCGCCAATGATGCGATTGATGCCATCAACAAGATAACCGAAGCCGGAGCAAAGAACGATAATAGTGTTCTTGGGCCAATTTTTGACACTAATGCCGGTGTAAGCAGTGAGCGGAAGAATAAGGCAGCCGCAGCGGCCGCAATCAGTGGCGCCGCCGACAAAGCGCGGCAAGACTTAGGTGTCGCCAAGGGCAGTAAGGCAGCCGCAAAAATTGACCAAGCAGAACAAGATGCATTAGCTGCGATTAATAAGGTAACTGATGGCAAGTATGAGACCGCCGAAAATACCGGTTTAGCTAATGTAGTTGAAGCGGAAAAGACGGTTGGCGATGATATCTTAGCAAGTGCCGAAAGTGCGGCCGAAACCGCGATTGACAAGACTAGTGGGTTAAGTGCTGGCGATAAAGATAAGGCGAAGCAAGCAGCCCAAGGTCAGTTAACGACAGCAAAAGGTGAAGTCGGGAAGGTAAGTAGTGCCGATGTAAGTAGTGCCAATGTCACTGACAAGCAGAATGCGATCAAGGAAGCCGTTAATGCGGGTAAAAATAGTATTAATAGTGCCACCGGAGCAGCCAGCGATTTAGGTGCAGCCAAGCAAAAGGCTAAGGAGAATGTCAGTGGCGCCGCCGCGAGTGCGAATAAAGCCGTTGATCAGCTAACTAATCATGCGGATGGCACACCATATACAGCAGCAGAAAAGCAAGCGCTAAAGGATGCCATTCAAGCTGAAGTAGACAAAGCTAACGGTACCATTGATCAGGCCGAAACGAATGACAAGGTAACTACAGCCGCCAATGATGCGATTGATGCCATCAACAAGATAACCGAAGCCGGAGCAAAGAACGATAATAGTGTTCTTGGGCCAATTTTTGACACTAATGCCGGTGTAAGCAGTGAGCGGAAGAATAAGGCAGCCGCAGCGGCCGCAATCAGTGGCGCCGCCGACAAAGCGCGGCAAGACTTAGGTGTCGCCAAGGGCAGTAAGGCAGCCGCAAAAATTGACCAAGCAGAACAAGATGCATTAGCTGCGATTAATAAGGTAACTGATGGCAAGTATGAGACCGCCGAAAATACCGGTTTAGCTAATGTAGTTGAAGCGGAAAAGACGGTTGGCGATGATATCTTAGCAAGTGCCGAAAGTGCGGCCGAAACCGCGATTGACAAGACTAGTGGGTTAAGTGCTGGCGATAAAGATAAGGCGAAGCAAGCAGCCCAAGGTCAGTTAACGACAGCAAAAGGTGAAGTCGGGAAGGTAAGTAGTGCCGATGTAAGTAGTGCCAATGTCACTGACAAGCAGAATGCGATCAAGGAAGCCGTTAATGCGGGTAAAAATAGTATTAATAGTGCCACCGGAGCAGCCAGCGATTTAGGTGCAGCCAAGCAAAAGGCTAAGGAGAAATTAACGGAAGCATATCAGACAGCTAAACAAAAGCTCGGTGCTAATTCTGACTTTTCAGCTCTGGATAGAAGTTATCAAGCAGCACTCAATAACCTGCAGGGTGAGTCTGATGATGAACTTAACAAGTCAGAACTAGCTGGCGAACGCCTGATTGGTAAGGGTGCAGTTCAAAGTGCATACGATACAGCAGCTAAGAAGATTGAGCAAATGTGGCCGGATGATAATTCACAAACTGCTAAGGATAAGAAGAACGCCTTATTAGTTGCTGCTCAAGGTCTGCTTGATGAAGCCAACGAAGTTGACAATGGGACAATTGACCAAGCTCATCATTCAACTGGGGTTAGTGATGCACGAAATGATGCCATTGATAAGATTAAGGGAATTCATTCCGACAAGGATACAATTAATAACATTATTGATAATGATAAGGTGGTCCAGATTGACAAGGCCCATGATACGGCCGTTGCCAGTGGTGCCGATCAACACAAGGTTCAACAGATTCGTGATGATACAGCCAAGCAAATTAAGCATGACCTGCAAACTGGCGATAAAGAAGCAGCTAAAGAACATGAATTAGCTGGTGAAAAAGAAATTGCCAAGTTAACGGTTCAAGGAGTTGCAGCTAATGCCAAGGGCAAGATTGATCATTTGACTAACAAGCCAAATGGTACACCTTACACTGATACTGAGAAGCAAGCTTTGAAGGACAAAGTTGACAAGGAAATTGATGACTATGTTACTCAGGGTGATCAAGCTATCACTGCTTCAGATACAACAGATAAGGTTAATAAGGCTAAAGATGATGCAATTAATAATATTAATAATGCAATTTCTGATAGTCATTTAGCCGACATCTTAAGTAAAGATCCTAATGTTGCTAAGACCGATGCTGAGAATGCCATTGATCATGCGGTTACAGAAGCCAATACGGCAATTGATAACAACAAGAATTGGAGCAAGGAACAAAAGGACAAGCTGAAAGATAAAGTTAAGCAAGATGCCCAAGCTGGCAAAGATAAGATTAAGCATGATTCTGATATTGATACTATCAATCAAGATAAGGATAGTACTATCGGTCAGATCAAGAATGATTACACTGCTCAGGCAACTATTAATACTATTATTAATGGTACTAATAATTCTTCGTCGTCGAGTGCTGAACCTGTACAACAGCCTGTACAGCATTCAGATGAAGGCGAAAAAGATCTAATCTTGATGCATAACGCTTATCTTTACGATGAGAATGGCAAACGTGCTAACATGGTTGACTTAAAGGCTGGTTCAGTCGTTGAGACTTATGGCAAAGAGAAGATTGGTGACAAGGATTACTTTGTTTTAATCGACCATGGTGCTAATGATAAGAAGTATTACGTGGTATGTACTAATATTAATGGCATTCACACAACTTTGAAGCATAATGCCTATGTTTATGACGAGTATGGTCAAAGAATTAAGTCTCGTCATGCTATCAAGGCTGGTACTAATATTGCTACTTTCGGTGATGCTGTTACAATTCGCGGTATCAAGTACTACATTATCGGTGAGAATAAATTTGTTCGGGCTACTAATGTTTCAGAGACTGCTGATACTGAAACTGTAACTAAGACTGCTAAAGTTGAAGCAACGGTTGGTCCAATCAGTGACAAGCCTGATGCACCAGTTCAAAAGAAGATTATGCATAATGCTTATGCTTACAACGACAAGGGTGTTCGTGCAAATGGTTTGATTTTCAGTGCTGGCACAGTTATTCCAACTACTGGAGCTAAGTCAATCGACGGTGTGCTTTATTACGAACTTGATGATGGTATGTATATCAAGGCTGCTAATATTGATGCCAAGAAGTTGCGCTTACAGCACAATGCTTACATTTACAGCCAATACGGCAATCGTGAAGGCAAGCGGGTGCTTAAGAAGCATAAGTTGGTTAAGACTTATGGTGACCCAATTTCAATTCATGGCAAGAAGTATTACATTACAGCCAAAGGAAAATTTGTTAAGAAAGCTAACTTCAATAAGAAATAAGCTTTAAAGTAAAAATGTCCCAAATTGTTAAAATGACAATTTGGGGCATTTTTTTGTTATGAAATTAATTATTTTTGTTTATTAAGACCGTCTTTTTGCATTTGCTGCAAAATCTGGTATTGCTTCTTGAATGCTTTTTCAATTTTGGAATTACCCTTGGGCGTAAAATATTGTTTGCCAACTAATTGATCGGGCAAATATTGCTGGGCAATCCAGTCATTGGGGTAATCGTGAGGATAAGTATAACCTGCACCATGGCCCAACTTTTTGGCGCCAGAATAATGGGTATCCTTAAGGTCGGCTGGAATTGTACCAATATCATTTTGACGAACGTCGCTAAGGGCGGCATCAATTGCTGCCATGGCACTGTTACTCTTAGGCGAAAGTGCTAGTTCAATAACTGCGTTAGCCAAAGGAATGCGGGCCTCGGGGAAGCCGAGACTTTGGGCAGCCTGAATGGCAATAATTGCGTGTTGTGCTGCTGCAGGATTAGCTAAACCAATATCTTCATAGGCAATGACACTTAAGCGCCGGCAAATAGAAACTAAATCGTCGGATTCGATTAAGCGCGCCAAGTAGTGCAGTGCGGCATCAGTGTCAGAACCGCGAATTGACTTTTGAAAAGCCGAGACCAGATCGTAATGGCCGTCACCAGAGGCGTCAAAATTTTGGCTCCGCATCTGAATCGAATCAGCCATTTCTTCTTGAGTAATGGTAAAGCCAGTATCTTCTTTCCCGGCAGCAATCAGTTCCTGCTTGGTTGACCGCACTGCTAGCTCCAGGCCGTTTAAAGTTGCACGCAAATCGCCGTTTCCTTTTTGAATTAGCAATTTTTCCGCATCATCGGTTAGTTTTACCTGATATTCACCAAGACCATTTTGCTCATCAGTTAGGGCACGATTGATTGCCTGTGCAACATCGTTTTCAGCTAACGGTTTAAGTTCGAAAATCTGACAGCGAGACCTGATGGCGGGAGAAATTGAAATGTATGGATTTTCAGTTGTGGCACCAATTAGAATAATTTGACCAGATTCAAGTAGCGGGAGAAGATAATCCTGCTTAGTTTTGTCCAAGCGATGAATTTCATCTAGTAATAAAATTACTGTCCCGCTCATTTTACCTTCAGCGGCTACTTGTTCCAGCTGTTTCTTACTGTCAGTAGCAGCGTTTAGCTTGCGAAAGGCATATTTGGTTGAACCGGCAATTGCACTGGCAATACTGGTCTTGCCAATTCCCGGCGGTCCATACAAAATCATGGAAGAAAGCAGCTTGGCTTCAACCATTCGACGAATTATCTTACCGGGACCAATTAAATGCTGCTGTCCGACAACCTCATCAAGATTTTGCGGGCGCATACGATAAGCTAAGGGCTTCATTAATGTCCTCCGTGAAAGAGTCGGTGCCAGAAGCCTGACTTTTTCTCTTTAGACTGTCCTAATTCCATCTTGGGCATTTCTGGCGGATAAACTTGACCAATTTCAACGCGCATCTTGTTGATTGCGGTCTTGGCTACGACAAGGACAGCAGTATCTTGGGCACCAGTTCGTGCAGTTTCATTGTTGACGAGGGTGAAAGGAACATTGTATTGTCCACATTTAGCTTCAATTTGGTCCAAAAATTCACCGCTTAAGTTGCCGTTAATTAAGATTGAGTAATCACGATAATCGGCAAAATGTTCTAAAAAAGTAGTAGTTAATTCAGGCTTTTCAACTTCGGTATTGTCCATTCTGACTAATACACGCTCACGCAAAGAACCCAAAAAGCGCCGCCGCTCATCTGGCTTAGTTTGCGGGGTAATTCCTTGGGCAGCATTTTCAACTCGAGTATTCAAATCTTCTGTCATAACTGATAATTCTTCTTTCTTAGGTAGCAAAAACCCCTCTCCAAAGTGGAAAGGGGCATGCGAATGTAGAAATTAAAGTAACTTGTTGTAGTATTCAACAACGAGGGCTTCGTTAATTTCTGGTTCCATTTCATCACGTTCTGGAAGACGTACAAGAGTACCTTCCATCTTGTTGTCATCAAATGAAACAAATGATGGACGAGTTACGACTGCTTCAAGAGCATCCTTAACTTGTTGTAAGTTCTTTGACTTTTCCTTCAAGCCAATGGTTTGACCAACTTGAACTTCGTATGAAGGAATGTCAACACGTTTACCATCAACAGTGATGTGACCGTGGTTAACTAATTGTCTAGCTTGTTGTCTAGTAGTAGCTAAGCCTAAACGGAAAACAACGCTGTCCAAACGACGCTCTAACAAGATCATGAAGTTAGTACCGTGTTCGCCTTCACGAATCTTACCAGCTTGAGTGAACAAAGTTCTAAATTGACGTTCGTTTAAACCGTACATCCAACGTAACTTTTGCTTTTCGTGCAATTGTTCGCCGTATTCTGATAAACGACCGCGTGAGTTAGGACCGTGTTGACCAGGAGCATAGTTACGACGACTAATTTCCTTGCCAGTACCTGAAAGTGAGATACCTAATCTTCTTGAGCGTTTCCAACTTGGACCTGTATATCTTGACATAAAATCCTCCAATAAAATCTGATAACAGTTTCTGGAGTAAAATATTACACATAAGTTCAACATTCGTGCATCTTAATTTTCATTTTCGCCTGTTGCAGCGTCGGTTACTCGTTCACTAAAACGTATTAAGATGTTGACGTTCTTGTCACTTATAGCTGCAAATATTTTACACGAAACTTATTATATCGGTGTTAACTTGCTAAAGCAAGGAAAAAGCCGATTTTAACTGCTTTTATGCTTAAAAAATGATATTTTTTCAATTAAATTGTACACATCTTTAAAACTACAGCCCACAGTAAGTGAGAAGTTTGTTATAATAAAGGGTAGTTTTGGAGGAGAAAATATGTCACCAACCCAATCTATAATCGTAGTAATTGCAGTTTTGCTTATTCTAATTGTTGTTGCCCTCATGCTCTACATTAACCGCCGTCAATTGCGGGAAATTTTGGAGTTGGACGACTTAATTACTAAAATTGAAAAAATGCATTTGCAACAAGATATTGACCGGTTAAATAAAATGGATCTTGCGGGCGAAAGCCTGACTACCTTAACAACTTGGCGCAAGAGTTATCAGGAAGCAACGAGTAAGAAAATTCCGCAGGTACAAAAGTTGCTGGAACAGGCGGCTGATGAAAATGTTCACTACCGTTTATTGAAGTCGCACCAAAATATTAAACAGGCGCAGGCAATCATGAAGCAAACCTTTGATGATGCCAAGAATACCAAGGATGTTTTCACGGAATTGCTTGAATCCAACCGGGAAAATCAGGTGCAGTATGAGGCCCTGATTAAGATTTATCACCAATTACGCAAGAATGTGCTTGCTGATTCGTTTGATTATGGTACCGCGTTAGATCAGATTGAAAATAACTTGTCAAGTTTGGAAAATGACTTTACTGAAGCCAAGAACTTATCATCTCAGGGCGATCAGGTCGAAGCTAAGCGGATTTTATCAAAGATCAAGGCAACCTTGACAACGCTCCAAGAAGAATTGCCGGAGCTTAAGGAAAGTCGGCATGAGTTAGATTCAGTTTTTCAAGATCAATTGCGGGAGTTGTCGGATTCCTATAAAAAGATGATGGCCAACAAGTACTACATTACTGAAATTGATATTTTGGATAAAATCAAAGAAATTCGGGATCAGGTTACTGAGGCTGGGCAATTTTTAACGGAACTAAAATTATTAGAATTGTCTAAGTATATTAAGGAAATCAAGCAGGAAATTGCCAGTCTCTATGATGTTTTAGCCAAGGAATATAAGGCACGGCCATTTGTCGAGGAAAACCAGGATAAAATTCAACGCTTATTATCGCGTGAACAGGTAGAATCCAAGAATTTGGTTGCCAAATTGCGCCACATTGATGAGAGCTACGAGTTGACACACGGCGAACTAGCAAAGAGCCGCCAACTTGAGCAAGAAGTAAACGACATGAACCGGCAATATACAGTTGATACGCAAAACGTTGCTGATGGCAAGGGTGTTTATTCTGAAATCAAGGACTCCTGGCTGGCAATGCTGGAACGCTTACGAGAAATTGGCGAACAGCAAAAGCAAATGTCAGAAGATGTCGACGGTCTGTATGATTCGGAAAATGTGGCTAACGACTCAATCAACCGCTTCAAGCAGGAAGTTTCTTTGGTCTATCGACGCTTAGAACGCAAAAAACTGCCGGGTAATCCTGATACGTTTGTACAAATGTATACTCTGGTAATTAATGAGATTGGTCATGTTGCCAAGGAATTAAGTGAAGTGCGAATTAATATGGAAAAGATTTCCAACGAATTAATTCAGATTTCTGATGATGTTGAGCGTTTAAAACGTGAAGCTGACGATATTATTAATTCTGCTGATCTGGTTGAGTTGACATTGCAATACTCTAATAAGTATTCGGATAATGATGCAATTAAACGGGCCCAAAAGAAGACAATGCAGCTTTATAGTCAAGACTATAATTATAAGGAAGCTTTAGATACCATTGCGACAGCGATTGAGAAGGCAGAACCTGGGTCATACCAACGATTAGAGAATTTATATTATTCCGATAAAAAGGTTGAATAAATCTTTAAAACAGTTTTAGGAATTTCCTAGAGCTGTTTTTACTTTAAAATTAATATTAATTGAAGCAAAGCTATATTTAAGTTACAATTTATAAGTTGAAGAAGTGCCTCAGTAGGCTTTTTTGAGGGGAGTAAGGTTTGTGATTTATTTTGACAATAGTGCGACAACTAAGATTGATCCGGCAGTGTTAGCTACCTACGATCAAGTTGCGCAAAATATTTGGGGGAATCCGTCTAGTTTACATAAGATGGGCGATCGAGCTTATCAGTTACTGACAAGCTCGCGCAAACAAATTGCAAGCCTGTTGGGTGCTAAGCAGGATGAAATTTTCTTTACTTCTGGTGGAACCGAATCTAACAATACGGCAATCAAGGGGACAGCAATTCAGAAGCGCGAATTCGGTAAACACATTATTACTTCAAGTGTTGAACATGCTTCGGTTGCCAATGCTTTTAATGCGTTAGAAAACTTAGGTTATCGCGTGACACGGCTTCCGGTTGATAAGGAAGGCCGCGTGAATGTTAACGATTTGCGGAACGCTCTTGATACGGATACAACGTTGGTTTCGATTATGGGTGTTAATAATGAAATTGGGACCATTCAACCGATTGAGGCCATCAGTGATTTATTAACGAATTACCCGACAATCCAATTCCACGTTGATAATGTTCAGGCTCTGGGCAAGAACATTTGGCCGCGGGTATTTACACCGCGGGTTGACCTGTCCAGCTTGTCGGCGCACAAGTTCCATGCGCCACGTGGTATTGGTATTTTATATAAAAAAGAAGGCAAGATGCTGTCACCGCTCCACGATGGCGGCGGACAAGAAAAGGGCCTGCGTTCTGGTACTGAAAACTTGCCGGCAATTGCGGCAATGGCTAAAGCAGTGCGGCTGTTACTAACTGATGAAGCAGATAAGGCTAACCATGAAGCAGCAATTAAACGTAAGATTGTTGATTACTTGCAGGATAAGCCAGGAATAAAGATTTTCTCGCCGGTTAGTGATGATTTCACGCCGCACATTTTGTGTTTTGCCTTAGAAGGTATTCGCGGAGAAACTCTAGTTCATACTTTAGAAGAACATGACATTTACACGTCAACAACTTCTGCTTGTGCTTCAACTAAGACTGATGAGGCAAGCACATTAGTTTCAATGCATGTTGATGATAAGATTGCGACTAGTGCTATTCGGTTAAGCTTTGATGAAAGCAACACCATAGAAGAAGCCGATGAGTTTATCGCTGTTTTTGATAAGATTTATCAACATTTTGCTAAAATTAATCACTTGGGAGAATAATTAATGGAATATACGGAAATTATGGTCCGCTACGGCGAACTATCGACAAAAGGAAAGAACAGGAAGGACTTCATTGGTAAGCTTGCCGGTAACGTAACCAAGGTGCTGCGTAAGTTCCCGCAAGTTGAAATCCATCCGCGTCATGACCGGATGCACATTGTTTTGAATGGGGCACCATTTACTGAAATCGACCAACGGTTAAAAAAGGTCTTTGGGATTCAAACTTACTCACCAACAATTAAGGTAGAAAAAACGCTGCAGGCAATTGAAGAAACATCTTTAGCTTTAATGAAGGAAACTTTCAAAAAGGGCATGACCTTTAAAGTTAACACTAAGCGTAGTGACCACCATTTTGCCTATGATACCAATGAGTTAAACTCATTGGTTGGCGATTATTTGTTTGAAAATATGCCCGACCTAAAGGTAGAAATGAAGCACCCTGACCTAGTATTGCGCATTGAAGTTCGCCAAGATGCAATTTATATTTCTAACCAATTACTGCACGGTGCCGGCGGGATGCCTGTTGGTACTGGTGGTCGTGCTGTCATGATGCTTTCAGGCGGAATTGATTCGCCGGTTGCATCATACCTAGCTTTAAAGCGCGGCGTTGATATTGAAATGGTCCACTTCTTTAGTCCACCTTACACGACAGAAAAAGCCTTGAACAAGGCAAAGGAATTAACTGGTATCTTGGCAAATTATGCTGGCCGGATTAATTTTATCGCCGTACCGTTTGCGGAAATTCAAGAGACGATTAAAGAAAAAGTGCCAGAAGGTTACTTAATGACGGTTCAACGTCGGTTTATGTTGCGGCTTGCCGATGAAATTCGGGCTAAAAGAAACGAATTGGCAATCTTTAATGGCGAGTCAGTTGGTCAAGTTGCTTCCCAGACTTTGGAATCAATGATGGCAATTAACGATGTGACGACCACTCCTGTTGTGCGGCCAGTAGCGACAATGGACAAGACCGAAATTATTCGCTTGGCTGAGGACATTGGTACCTTTGATTTGTCTATCAAACCATTCGAAGATTGCTGTACTATTTTTGCCCCGCCGCGGCCAAAGACCAAGCCAAAGGTTGACAAGGCTCGTGAATATGAAGCTCGTCTTGATGTTGATGGCTTAATTGAACGGGCTCTTGCCGGGATCGAAGTTACGGCAATTTACCCTGATGACAAGTTTTTGGCTGATAAAGCTGAAGAAGATGCTGCATTACTGTAAAAAAGTGCTATAATAACTAGCAAAGCAATAACCAAGAGGTATTAACTTTACAAACAGAGAAAGGCTAAAATGGTGCAAGGCCGAAAGTTAATTGGTAGCTTGGTTTTAACTGATTGACTGAACTAACAGTAAGTTAATCCGGCAAATTTCGCCGTTATCACGATGTAAGAGAAGCAGTAATTGCTTAACTTAGGTGGTACCGCGGTTAGTAAATCGTCCTAGACATAGCGTCTAGGACGATTTTTTATTATCAGAAAGAAGGAAATTATATGACAGATTTGGCGCCAAAATATGACCATCAGGCAGTTGAAGATGGTCGTTACCAAACTTGGCTAGATGAGGACTTATTTAAGCCGTCAGGTGATAAAAAGGCTCATCCATATTCAATTGTTATTCCCCCACCAAACGTAACTGGTAAGTTACACTTGGGCCATGCTTGGGATACCGCAATTCAGGATACCTTGATTCGTTTTAAGCGGATGCAGGGTTATGATACCTTGTATTTGCCAGGAATGGACCATGCGGGAATTGCCACGCAAGCTAAAGTTGAAGCCAAATTGCGCAAGCAAGGCAAAGATCGTCACGAAATGGGACGTGAAGCTTTTGTCAAGCAAGTTTGGGACTGGAAAGATGAATACGCCAATATTATCAAGGGTCAATGGGCCAAAATGGGTCTATCACTTGATTATTCCCGTGAACGTTTTACCTTAGATGAAGGCTTGTCTAAGGCTGTTCGGCGGGTATTCGTTCAATTATATAATGAAGGCTTAATTTATCGCGCCCAATACATTATTAATTGGGATCCAGCTTTGCAGACAGCCTTGAGTGATATTGAGGTTATTCACCAAGATGACAAGGGTGCCTTTTACCACATCAAATATCCGTTTGCGGATGGCTCAGGCTTCGTTGAAATTGCAACGACCCGGCCAGAAACAATGTTTGGTGATACGGCCGTTGCGGTTGCTCCTGGGGATGAACGCTACAAGGACTTTGTTGGTAAAGAATTGATTGTGCCACTTGTTGGTCGTCATATCCCAATTATTGAAGACGAACATGCTGATCCAGACTTTGGTACTGGTCTGGTAAAGATTACGCCGGCTCACGACCCGAATGACTTTGCCACAGGAAACCGTCATAACTTAAAGCGGATTAACGTAATGAACGATGACGGTACGATGAACGAGGAATGTGGCAAGTATGCTGGTATGGATCGGTTTGACTGCCGTAAGCAAGTAGTTGCTGATTTGAAGGAACAAGGCTACTTGATTAAGGTTAAGCCAATTGTCCACGCCGTTGGTCACTCAGAGCGTTCAGGTGTTCAAGTTGAGCCGCGTTTGTCAACGCAATGGTTTGTTAAGATGAAGCCATTAGCTGACAAGGTTTTAGCTAACCAAAAGACTGACGATAAGGTTAACTTTGTTCCTGAACGTTTCGAACAAACACTTGAACACTGGATGGAAAATGTTCATGACTGGGTAATTTCACGGCAACTATGGTGGGGACACCGGATTCCAGCTTGGTACAACAAGAAGACTGGCGAAATGTATGTCGGTGAAGAAGCACCTAAGGATATTGAAAACTGGGATCAAGATCCAGATGTTTTGGATACTTGGTTCTCAAGCGCTTTGTGGCCATTTTCAACGATGGGTTGGCCTGATGAAGACTCAGAAGACTTTAAACGTTACTTCCCAACTAATGCTTTAGTTACCGGTTATGATATTATTTTCTTCTGGGTATCACGGATGATTTTCCAGAGTTTGCACTTTACTGATGAGCGTCCATTTAAGGATGTTGTTCTTCACGGCTTAATTCGTGACGAGCAAGGACGCAAGATGAGTAAGTCATTGGGCAACGGGGTTGACCCGATGGATGTTGTGAACGAATATGGTGCCGATGCATTGCGTTGGTTCCTATTGAACGGGACTGCTCCTGGTCAAGATACTCGTTACAACCCGAAGAAGTTAGCTGCAGCCTGGAACTTCATTAACAAGATTTGGAATGCATCACGATTTGTAATCATGAACCTGCCAGAAGATGCTCAACCAGCTCATATGCCTGACACCAGCAAGTTTGACTTAGCTGATAGCTGGATCTTTGACCGATTGAATCACACCGTGGGTGAAGTTATTCGTTTGTTTGACGAGTATAAGTTTGGTGAAGCTGGCCGTGAACTGTACAACTTTATTTGGAATGACTTCTGTGATTGGTACATTGAAATTTCTAAGGTTGCTTTAAATGGTGATGATGCTGAATTGAAGGCAAGAAAGCAGGATAATTTAATCTGGATTCTTGACCAAATTCTGCGGTTAATTCACCCAATCATGCCGTTTGTAACTGAAAAATTATGGTTGTCAATGCCACACGCTGGCAAGTCAATCATGGTTGCCAAATATCCTGAAACTCACAGTGAATTTGTTAACCCTCAAGCTACCCGTGATATGTCGTTCTTGATCGAAGTTATCAAGGCAGTCCGGAATATTCGTATGGAAGTTAATGCGCCAATGTCATCACCAATTGATATCATGATTCAACTTGATGATGCCGCAAATGAACGGATTTTGACAGACAACGCAGACTACGTTAAGAACTTCTTGCATCCGAAGAAGTTAGAAATCGCCACAGAAATGGCTGCACCAAAATTAGCTAAAACAGCAGTTATCTCTGGCGCCCAGATTTTTGTTCCGTTGTCTGAATTAGTTAACGTTGATGACGAAATCGAACGGATGGCAAAGGAAGAGCAAGACCTTGAAGCAGAAGTTGCTCGTTCAACTAAGAAATTAGCTAACCAAGGCTTTGTTGCTCATGCTCCAGCCGCCGTTATTGATAAGGAAAAGGCCAAGAAGGCTGATTATGAAAGTCAATTAGCTAGTGTCCGTCAACGGATTCAGGATTTGAAAGAGAGTAAATAATGTGATTTTTACCAAAGCGCAAGATGTGATATCTTATTTATATTCGTTACCTAAGTTTCATGCCAAGGGAGACTTAACCTTTATTAGAAGGGTCTTGGCAGAATTAGATAACCCGCAAGATAAAGTTAAGATGCTGCACGTCACGGGCACTAATGGTAAGGGTTCTACTTCGTATTATTTAAGTAATTTATTACAAAAGGCCGGTCAAAGGACTGGCCTTTTTGTCTCACCATATATTTTTGCTTTTGGTGAACGGATTCAATTAAATGGTCAAAATCTTAGTGATGACGATTTGGTAGCGACTAGCAATTTGATTGAGGAAGTTTTGCAAAAAATTAGGCAGACAGACCCAGAATTTGGGTTAGTTACCTTTGAATACGAAGCAGTGATGGCTTTTACCTATTTTGCCCAAAAAAAATGTAACTATGCCGTAATTGAAGTGGGAATTGGCGGTACTCACGATTCAACCAATGTTATCAAGCCGGAAGTTAGTATTATTACTACTGTTGGCCTTGACCACGAACAAGTTATTGGTCCGACAATTCAAGATATTGCCCGTGAAAAAAGTGGAATAATTAAAAATCAGCGGCCAGTTGTTGTTGGGAATGTACCACCAACAGTTTTGCCAATCATTAAGAACAAGGCTAAGGAAGAACAAGCACCGCTATTTGAGTTAGGACAAGACTTTACGGTAAGTAATTCTGTGCAGATAAATTACCAGGACTTAGAGCGAAAATTAACCTTTGCCATTAGACCAGAAGTTGAGGGCTACGACATTGCTGTTGCCGTTCGCGCCTTCAGCACGCTTAATTTGGCGTTGAGTAATTCAAAAATTGAAGAAGCGATTAATCAAACAATAATTCCGGGTCGCTATCAAATTTTACAGGAGCAACCCCTAATTATTTTGGATGGGGCGCATAATATGCAGGCAATGCAAAACCTGCTTGATTTTGTTCACCAGCAGCAGGCAAGGCGGCAAGGCAAGGTCCGGGTATTGATTACAATGATGAAAGACAAGGATTTGACGCAGGTCTTTTCTCTGTTTAAAGAATCAGATCAAGTAGAACTGACGACAATTGCATATCCGCGGGCTGCTAAAAAGGCGGACTTTCCACCTACAGTGCAGGCAAAATATCCTTACCACTCAGATTGGCAATCTTGCTTTACCCAATTAAAGCAGGATAGTCAGCCGAATGATATACTGCTAGTAACAGGATCCTTTTATCTTGTCGGCGAAGTTTTGCAATTGGAGGCCACAAATGCGCGTTCAAGGAATTGGTGAAGAAATCAAGGGAATCTTATTTGACATGGACGGTCTGCTGGTTAATTCCGAAAATTTATACTGGCAGGCTAATATTCAGGCGTCGAAAGAAGATCATTTGGGGACACCCGATGATACTTATTTAAAATTGGTCGGCTCGACTACAAAGGAAATGCGGGCATTTTATCAGCGTTATTTCAAAACCGAAGAAGAACGTGTGCGTTTCATTGAACGAACTAATGAATTAGTAGAGCAATGGATTGCGGCTGGTAAGCTCAAGCTGCAGCCGGGAGTTCAGCGGGCACTTGATACATTTTATGACCTTAACTTGCCACTTGCAGTTGTTTCTAGTAATTATGAAAAAGATATTGAACAGGAAATGTGGGCGACGGGAATTCGTAATTATTTCCAGTTTCACTTAAATTATGATGACGTCCAAAAGCATCACTTAAAGGCTAAGCCAGCACCAGATATCTACTTGTGGGCTGCGCAAAAAATAAATATTCTTAAGCAAAATTTGCTGGCCTTTGAGGATTCATCAACTGGGGTTGCCGCAGCTAGTAATGCCGGACTGAAATGTGTTATGATTCCAGACCTACTCCCGCCAACTAAAGAGGATCAAACAAACGCAACGTTAATTTGTCATGATTTTAATGAATTTCTAGAAAAAGTTAAGTAGTTTTGGCGTACGTAAATAGTGAAGGGAGTGATTTGAATGGAAATCATCAAGTCCAATCACTATTTAGTAAAGACCGATATTGAATTACTAGGAAGTTTATTTAATCAGTTGCGGGCAAGCGGCTTAAACGACTTAACAGAGTTAGAAGCCCGATTAGCCCAGTTGCACCTAAACAGCTTTAATGATTTGATTAAATATTTCTCAGGTCCTGACTGTAATCCGCAATTAGCGGTAGTTGGCGAGGAATTAATTGACCGTTTGCGCAGTACAGTTCCAGATCGTGAAGCTGTTTTAACCTCAAGCAATGAGGTGGGAACATATTTAGCTGATAAGCTTGCAGGTCATAAGCAGGAAGAATTATGGGCGATTTATATTGATAATAGTAACCATATTATCGCTGAGAAGTGTTTATTTAAGGGAACAATTGATAAGTCAGTGGCTCATCCGCGAGAGATTTTTCGCTGGGGTCTGATCTATGCTTGTGCAGGGATGTTTGTTGTTCATAATCATCCTAGTGGCAATTTGGTGCCATCGCAGAGCGATCTTAAGTTAACGCGAATGCTTGATGAGTCTGCAGCCATGTTGCAGATCGATTTTTTAGATCATTTTATTGTCGGAAAAAACCAATTTTTGAGTATGCGTGAGCATGAATTGTTTTAAATTCGTCTAAAACTTGCAGCGGAATTCTTTTTTAAACAGTGCTTTGTGCTATAATTATTCAAGATTTAAAGACTGCAATAATTAAGGAGAGATTTTCGTGTTTGGATTTGGAGCAAAAAATATTGGTATCGATTTGGGTACGGCCAATACACTTGTTTATATGGAAGGTAAGGGGATTGTCCTTAGAGAGCCTTCCGTTGTGGCAAAGAATACCCGGACTGATAAAGTAATCGCAGTTGGTTCTGAAGCCAGAGAAATGATTGGTAGAACACCTGCTACAATCGTTGCAATTCGCCCGATGAAAGACGGTGTAATTGCCGATTACGATACAACTGCATCAATGCTGAAGTACTTTATTGATAAGACTGTTGGTAATTCCAAGCCATCAGCAATGATTTGTGTGCCATCAGGAGTTACAGAAGTAGAAAAGCGGGCAGTAATTGATGCTGCACGTGTTGCTGGTGCTCGTGAAGCGTACGTCATTGAAGAACCATTTGCTGCAGCAATCGGTGCTGGTCTTCCAGTAATGGACCCGACTGGTTCAATGGTTGTTGATATTGGTGGTGGTACTACTGATGTTGCTACGATTTCACTTGGTGGGATTGTTTCATCAACTTCGATTCGTCAAGCTGGCGACAAGTTCAATTCAGCAATTGTTAATTATGTTCATTCCAACTTTAATTTATTAATTGGTGAAAGAACTGCTGAAGATATTAAGATTCAAATTGGTTCAGCTTCAGTTGAAAAGGCCAAGGAAATTGAATCAGTTAATATTCGTGGCCGTGATTTGGTAACTGGCTTACCTAAGTCAGTTGATGTTAAGGCAGTTGACGTTGCTAAGGCAATTCAAGACGTCGTTCAAGATATTATTATTGCGATTAAAGAAACTTTGGAACAAACTTCTCCTGAAATTGCAGCTGATGTAATCGATCACGGTATTGTGTTGACCGGTGGTGGTGCTTTACTTAAGAACCTTCCAGATGTTATTTCTGAGGCTACTAAAGTGCCAGTATTTATTGCCCAAGATCCACTTGATTGTGTAGCAATTGGTACCGGTGAATCACTTAAAAATATTGAATTAATGCGTAGAAGTCGCAAATAATACTGAAGCCGGCTGTTTTTGCCGGCTTTTCTTTTAGGATCAATCCCATATGAAAAAATTTCTACAGAATAAAAAATTATTAACGGTATGTGTTGTTATTATTGCTATTTTTTCTGTGTTGGGTATCAGTGTTCATTTACGTAATAAACGCAATACGCCGCTAATCATTCAAAGCTTAGGTAATGATGTTGTAGCAGTCGGGACTAGAGTGGTTGATTTTCCGATCAGTCTGGTTTCTGGAGGGTTAAGCAACGTCAATGAACTGCTGAATACACAGAATGAAAATAATTATTTAAAGAGTAAGGTAACTGATTTAGATCAGACTAAAGCACGCAATGAAACCTTAGAAGCTGAAAATAAGCAATTGAAATCAGCCTTGAAGATTAAGGGAACATTGACTGACTATGACTTAATCAATGCCTCAGTTATTTCACGGTCGCCTGATAATTGGTCAGATTTATTGGTAATCAATAAGGGAACAACATCTGGATTGCGTAAGAATATGGCCGTGATGAGCGGCGGGGGCGTAATCGGCAGGATTGTCGAAGTCAGTGCAGCTTCTTCTAAGGTTGAATTAATTACAACTAGCGATAAGGCTGCTAATCGGTTTGCAGTTGAGGCGACAGCAACTAATGGCAAAAAGGTTCATGGCATTATTACCGTAGTTGGCAATAATTCTTTGGCCTTTACGCAGGCACTTGATAGTAATAAGTTAAAGCAAGGAACCAAAATTTATACTAGCGGAATGGGCGGCAATTCTCCTAAGGGACTTTTAGTTGGGACAATTGCCCGAACAACTCATGATTCCTTTGGCTTATCCGATTTGATTAAAATTACGCCAGCAGGTGAGTTAAATGATCCTTCTGTCGTAACGGTCATCAGGAGAAAGGTGGAAGACTAATGCGGTCTTGGCGCAAGTTTATTTTGGCTTTTGCCTTATATGTAGCTTTGGTACTTGACGGCAGTTTGGCATTATTTTTGCATCAATTCATGGCTTACGGTGATGCAGCCTGTTTAATCATGCCAATTGGTATAATGCTGATTGCCCTATTTGATGACTTAAATGGTAAAGAAATTTGGTTGGCTTTGGGAGCAGGTATTGTTGCCGATATTTATTTCTTTGGTATCATTGGTGCGTATGCGGTTATTTTACCAGTAGTAACTTGGCTCTTGCAGAAATCAGCAAGATTTTTACCGGAAGTCTTTTGGGCAAGATCACTCGCTGTTTTACTTGGAGTTATTCTTATTTGTGTCTATAATTGGCTGATATTGAATGTTGTTGGCATAATTGCTGTTTCACCTAAGGCGATGCTTTTTAGTTTATTGCCGACATTAGCTTGGTCGTTTCTTTTTGTGATTTTATCGTATTCAATTTGGGGACGGTTAGCACGCAATTATCCGTTTATGGTTAATTTAGATAATTATCAACACTAAAAAAGCGTGAGAAAATTCTCACGCTTTTGTTTTTAACCGAATGTACCGTTGTTAACCAATACGATTGCTACTTGAGCAACGATTGCTGCTAAAGTGATGAATGCCATCAGCCATGCCATTATAATAGTTAACTTTTGAAATCCTGATTTTTTCTTCTTTCTCCGTGCCATTGGTTGACCTCCTTGTTTGAACAATATTTTATTCTTATTAGGAGTTTTTTTCAATTACGTAGTAAGATAAAATAAGTAATGGAGGAATTATCATGCTTTTTGTCTTTTTATTGCCGCTTGCTGGTTTGGCTTTAGCGTTTGTCCTGAACAGATTTTTCCCTAAGGCACAATTTCGCGGTTATGATGTCTTGCCACTCTTTTTGATTTTGGCATGTTATTTTATTACAAAGGTAGAAAAAAGACCTAGTTTTCTGCCATACGGCTTTTTTGTCTTCTTTATTTTGGTAATTATTGTTGCCGTTAGTGAGGCAATTAAAAATAAAAACATTTCACTTGGAAAAACACTATACCAAATTTGGAATTATTTAACCGTTTGCAGTATTTTTTGGTATCTCGGTTTGCTGGTAATGATGATTTAATCCCCACTAATTTTTAAAAATTAATATCTGATAAAAAGGCTAGAATTCAATGGATTTTAGCCTTTTTTTGCTTAAAATTAATTTAATAATTAAATAACGGACTTTTTTGGGGAAATTGTGGTAGAAAGTGGTGAAGTGTGGTAAATTATTCATTGGAAGGGGGCTAGACCATGTTCATGGGTGAATATCATCACAATCTTGACAGCAAAGGGCGGCTAATTATACCGGCTCGCTTGCGGGAACAGATTGGTGAGAAAATGGTATTCACTCGCGGAATGGAAGGCTGTATTTTCGGCTATACCACCGAGGCATGGCAGAAAATGGAAGCCAAGTTAGCGCAACTTCCGTTGACTAAGAGAAATGCGCGTAGTTTTACGCGTTTGTTTTACTCTGGTGCGATGGAATGCGAATTCGATAAGCAGGGGCGTGTCAATCTGACCACAACATTGAAGAAGCACGCAAACCTGACTAAAGAATGTGTCATCGTTGGCGTTTCTGACCGAATTGAAATTTGGTCTCAGGAGCGCTGGGAAAACTTCAGTGATGAAGCGAACGAAAATTATGATGATATTGCAGAAGATTTGGACGATATTGAACTATAAATTATGGAATTCAAACACACCAGTGTACTCTTACACGAAACAATAGATAATTTAAAACCAAAAAACGATGGTCTTTATGTAGATGCAACTTTTGGCGGTGGCGGACACGCGAGCTACCTGTTAAGTAAGCTTGAACGTGGAACATTGATTGGTTTTGATCAAGATGAATACGCAATAAAATCGGCTAAGTTAAACTTTACTGATTTATTGCAGGCTAACAGTAATCCTAGGTTAGAGTTAGTTCACGACAATTTCAGTCATTTGCAAAAGAACCTGGTTGAGCTGGGTTATACAGATGGCATTGACGGAATTTACTATGATTTAGGTGTCTCTTCACCTCAATTTGATCAAGCAGGACGCGGCTTTTCATACCGCTTTGATGCTCGATTAGATATGCGGATGGATCAAAGCCAGACCCTTGATGCTTACCAATTAGTGAACAATTCAAGTCAAAAGGACTTGGCAGCTATCTTGTACAAATATGGCGATGAAAAATTTTCACGTCAAATTGCCCGTAAAATCGTTGAAAGAAGACAAATTAAGCCAGTTGAAACAACATTTGAATTGGTGGATTTGATTAAGGAAGCAATCCCGGCATATGCAAGACGAACGGGAGGACATCCAGCTAAAAAGACTTTTCAGGCACTACGTGTGGCTGTTAATCATGAGCTTGATGTTCTTAGAGAATCACTAGAGGAAGCCATTAAACTTTTGAAGCCTAATGGCAGAATTAGTGTAATTACCTTTCAGTCTGACGAAGACAAGATCGTTAAAAATATCTTTAAAAAATATTCTGAGGTTGAGGTACCGCGCGGAATGCCAATGATACCAGACAGTATGAAGCCAACGCTTCGTTTGGTTAATCGCAAGCCGATCGTTGCCTCAGATAAAGAGTTAGATGACAATAACCGCTCACACAGTGCAAAATTGCGAGTTGCGGAAAAATTGTAAAGAGGAAAAAAGATGGCTGATAATTTAGCGAGAAAAATAGAGTTTAATCCTAATAAGCAAACGGAAACAGAAACTCAGCAGCGAATGGTGCTTGACCACCGCCGCGTTACTTGGTCTGCTTTTGAAAAATCTCTGCTTGTATTGGGAACCTTAATAACTTTAGGTCTGATGACCCTGTTAGTTTCTTCTAGTATTTCTGCTACTTCAGCTCAACATGAACTCACCAACGTGCAACAGTCAGTTGCTAAGAAACAAAGTCAAGTAAGTGATTTACATCAAGAAATAGGTGAGTTAACTTCAAGTGCGCGGATGAATAAGATCGCGCGCAGTAAGGGATTAACTCTGATTGAAAAGAATATTAGGACTATTCACTAATGAAAAAACGCATTAGTAATTTAAGATTACAAAAATCCAAAGCCCACAGCTACCGCTTCACAGTAGGGAGATTTCTCCAAGTAGCTGTAGCTTTGGTTTTTCTTGTATTTACAGGTAGATTTTTATATATTGGTATCTCGCAGAAGGTTAGTGGTGAGAATTTAAGCCAGCGTACAGAGCAATTATATAAGCGCAATGAGGTATTAAAGGCCAATCGCGGCACAATTTATGATCGTAATGGCCTGGCGGTTGCTCAAGACTCACATTTATATACTGTGTATGCGATTTTGGATAAGACTTCGATTAATTATCACAATAAGCCTGAATATGTAGTTAATAAAGAAAAAACGGCAGAAAAATTAGCTAAGGTTTTGCCACTTTCGGCGGACACAATTTTGCATTATCTAAATCCTGCTCATACAGCTTTTCAAGTGCAATTTGGCGCTGCAGGCAGCGGTTTAACTAAAGAAGATAAAAGTAAAATTGAGCAGATGAAGCTGCCAGGGATTAAATTCTTTGAGACGCCGGCGCGGCTGTATCCTAATGGTAACTTTGCTTCGCACGTTGTTGGGATTGCAACGCCAAAATATAATAAGAAAACGAACTCAGAAAATCTGACGGGTACAATGGGCTTGGAAGCTTGGTATGATGACTTGTTGACTGGTAAAGATGGGTACCGGATTTCGTCAGTTGATGCTTCTAATTACCAAACGCCGAATAGTACACAGGATTATCAGGCACCCAAAAATGGTGATAATCTTTACTTAACGATTGATTCGCAGCTGCAGGATTACTTGGAAGATCGTTTAACTTATGTGCAGAAGACTTATAATCCTGTTTCAATGACAGCAGTTGTTGAAGATATGAAAACGGGTAAGGTGCTTGCTGCGTCACAGCGGCCAACGTTTAATCCGCAGACTAAGAAGGGAATGTCCAAGTCATATCGCGATATTTTGGTTCAAGATACATATGAGCCTGGGTCAGTTTTCAAGGTCTTGACCTTGTCGGCCGCAGTTAATAGTGGTAATTATCATCCGTATCAGTACTATAATTCTGGATCAGTTACTGTTAGTGGGTCGACAATTCACGACTGGCAAACTTCTGGTTGGGGCAGCATTCCGTTTTCACAAGCCTTTCCGCGCTCAAGTAATACGGGATTTGTTCATATTGAACAGCAGATGGGTGCCAAAACTTGGCGTAAATATTTGCGCAAGTTCCATATTGGGCAAAAGACGGGCGTCACTCTACCAGGTGAACAAGTGGGACTATTAGCCTTCAAGTCGCCGATCGATCAAGCAGTAACTAGCTTTGGCCAAGGGGTCAATGTTAATGTGATGCAAATGATGCAGGCATTTAGCAGTTTGGCAAATGATGGTCAAATGGTAAAGCCGCAATTTGTTGAAAAAGTAACGAACCCTGATGGTAAGACAATTACTGGTTACCAAATTAAAAATGTGGGTCAGCCCGTGTATTCTGCAGCGACAGCCAAAACAGTCTTAGCCAATATGCGGCGAGTACTTAACAAACGAATTGGTACGGGTTATGCATACAAGATGGATAATGCAAGTATTGCTGTCAAAACGGGGACAGCCCAGATTGCTAATCCTAAAGGCGGTGGCTACTTAAAGGGCGACAGCAACTATACTTTTTCAGTCGTTGGTGTCACCCCAGCCAAGCACCCACGTTACTGCATTTATATCACATTGAAGCAGCCACGGCAGATGAGTAAACCAGCAGAAACTATTTTGTCATCAATTTTCAAGCCAATGATGCGGCAAATTATCTTAATGGCAAAAAACGATCAAGATAATTCAACCGTAGTTAAAGTTCCCGATTTGAAAGGTCTTACTTATTCGGCTGCTGAGCAGGAAGTACAACGAGTAGGCTTGAGAATTGTTAAAATTGGTACAGGTGATAAAATTACTGCTCAGTCATATGCTAAGGGGCAAAAAGAACAGTCTGGCAAGCGAATGTTTGTTTTGACTTCAGGCAAGATTGTCTGTCCGGATATGAAAGGCTGGACACTAGATGATTTACGGCAATTTGCGGAATTAACTGGTGTTAAGCTGAAGATCTCAGGTAGTGGTACTGTCGATAAGCAGAGCATTGCCCCCAAGACCAAGCTCAAGTCCAAAACCAAAATTGTAATTAATTTAAAGGAGTAAACACAATATGCTCATTACTAGCATCATTGCATTAGTCAGTTCATTAGTTTTAACGGCAATCTTTTTGCCGTGGATGATTATTTTTATGCGGTCACACCACGAGGGTCAAGAAATTCGTGATGAGGGTCCAAAATGGCACCAGAAAAAATCGGGTACCCCAACAATGGGTGGCGTTATTTTTGTCTTAGCAGCAGCCATTTCTTCAATCTGGGTTGCGGCTTGGCAGCATAGCATTAATAAAACCATTTGGATTTTAGTCATCAGCCTTTTAGGCTATGGCATTATCGGCTTTTTGGATGACGGCATTAAGCTCTTTTATAAGCGTAATCTAGGTTTGCGGGCATGGCAAAAATTGTTGTTACAAATTTTGATTGCCGTAGTTATTGTTTGGATTGCCGCAACAGATAACTTTAAATTTAATTTGTTTATTCCGTTCTTTGGCGTCATTACCAATGTGATTTTGTTTACGCTGTTTGTCATTTTTTGGTTGGTTGGCTTCTCTAATGCGGTTAACCTTTCGGATGGTCTTGATGGTCTAGCAACAGGACTATCAATAGTTGCTTACGGCACGTATGCTTATCTTGCCTTTAAGCAGAAGAACTTTGCTATTTTGATTTTCTGTATGAGTGTAATTGGCGGCTTGATTTCGTTCTTTATTTTCAATCATAAGCCCGCTAAAATTTTCATGGGTGATGCCGGTTCACTTGCCTTGGGCGGCGGACTTGCTGCCGTCAGCGTCTTTTTAAATAGACCATGGTCGCTGCTTTTAGTTGGTATTGTGTTTGTTTGTGAAACTGCCAGCGTTATTTTGCAGGTAATTTCGTTTCAAACAACGGGAAAACGAATTTTTAAGATGACACCTGTCCACCATCATTTTGAAATGTTAGGTTGGTCAGAATGGAAAGTCGATACTGTTTTCTGGCTGGTAGGACTAATCGGCAGTATTTTGTATTTAGTAATCTGGGGTTAAGATAGTAAAAATGAAACAGATTGACACGTATAAGAATAAAAACATTTTGGTTTTAGGCCTTGGGAAGAGCGGTTTTGCAGTAAGTACGTTATTGCTTAAACTTGGTGCAAAGCTGACTTTGAATGACAAGACAGACTTAGACCAAGATGAACATGCACAGGAATTGGAGAAGATGGGGGTTCGGGTAATTGGCGGCCATCATCCAACTGAATTGTTTGACCAAGAACACTTTGATTATTTGGTTAAAAATCCGGGTATTCCATACGAAAATCCGATGGTTCAAAAAGCAGCCGAATTAGAAGTACCAATTATTACAGAGCCCGAAATTGCATTAAGTGTCAGTGAAGCACCGTATGTCTGTGTTACTGGATCAAATGGTAAAACAACAACAGTAATGCTGACGCAGCAAATTTTGGATCATCATTTAACTAAAAATGGTCATCATGCCTATGCCGTAGGTAATATTGGCGTACCGATTTCTGAGGTAGTCACTAAGGCAACTAAAGATGATATTCTCGTCGTTGAAATGTCTAGCTTTCAATTATTGGGTGTAACCGACATTGATCCACGCGTAGCAGCGGTCGTTGATATTTATCATAATGTCCACCTGGATTATCATAAAACCTTTGCCAATTATGTTAGTGCCAAACTGAACGTTACAAGAACCCAGTCTGCTGCTAATTACTTTGTTGCTAATTTGGATCAACCAGAGATTTTGGCACAAGAAAAAGCAATTACTAAAGCCCATATTCAAACTTTTTCGGAGACTGACCGGACTGCTGATTATTTTATTGCTAACGGCTATTTACAGAGCCAGACAGATAAGATTATTAAAACAAGTGAAATGAAGTTGCCAGGGATCCACAATCAGCAAAATGCTCTGGTTGCAATTGCGATTAGCAAGTTAATGGGTGCAGATGATGAAGACATTCAGGATGTCTTAACAACTTTCACTGGTGCTAAACACCGTCTGCAATATGTGATGACTTTGGATGACCGTAAAATTTACAACGATTCTAAGTCAACTAATATTGAAGCTGCAACGGTCGCAATTCCATCATTTACGGAACCAGAGGTTTTGATTGCCGGTGGCCTTGACCGTGGCTTTACCTTTGATTCGTTAGTGCCGCTATTTAAAAAGCATGTCAAAGCAATCGTGCTTTATGGCGAAACGCGGTATTTATTAGCTGATGCCGCTCGCAAGGCTGGTATTAAGCAGATTGTAATTGAAAACACCTTGCAAGAAGCGGTTCCTAAGGCATATGAACTGACTGCTGCTGGCGATGTTTTACTGTTTTCACCTGCATGTGCTTCTTGGGATCAATTTAGAACCTTTGAAGAGCGCGGCGATTACTTTATTAAGTTTGTTAAGGATTTAAAGACAAAATAAAATGAGAGTTATTTTTACTGGTGGCGGTACAGGCGGCCACATTTACCCAATTATGGCAATTATTGAGCGGCTAAAGGAACGGCAGCTTGCGACAAGTGATGAAATTTTATTTGTCGGTACTGAGCGCGGACTAGAATCGAAAATTGTTCCGGCAGCTGGAGTTAATTTTAAAACAATTGAAATTCAAGGTTTCAATCGCAAACATTTGTTAAAAAACTTCAGTACTATTAATATGTTCCTTAAGGCAACTAAACGTGCTAAAAAAATACTGCAGGAATTTAAGCCGGACGTTGTTTTAGGCACAGGCGGCTATGTCAGCGGTGCAATCGTTTATGAAGCTGCCAAAATGGGGATTCCAACGATGATTCACGAATCTAATTCGGTTGTTGGAGTGGCCAATAAGTTCTTGGGCCACTACGTTGACAAGATTTGTTACAGCTTTGATGATGCTGCCACGCAATTTTCAGAAAAGAAAAAGCTAGTTAAAACTGGTAATCCGCGTTCACAGCAGGTTTTGGGCTTAAATGAGCAACATGTTAACTTAGAAAGTGAATGGAATTTTAATCCTAAAATTCCGACTGTTCTTGTCTTTGGTGGTTCACGTGGTGCCTTGGCAATTAATCGGGTAATGCTGCAGTCATTATTGAAATTAAAAGACAAACCATATCAAATTGTATGGGCAACAGGAACTTTGTATTTTGATAAAGTTCAAGAAAAATTGCAGGGAATTGATTACGGCAATAATATTAAGGTTTTGCCATATATTAAAGATATGCCTGCAGTCTTGCCAGAAATGACTTGTGTGATTTCACGTTCTGGCGCTACAAGTATTGCGGAATTTACGGCATTGGGTGTTCCTGCAATTTTAATTCCTAGCCCTAATGTTACGCATAATCACCAGATGAAAAATGCAACTGACTTGGAAAAGGCAGGTGCAGCATTGGTGATTGCGGAAGATGATTTAAATACTAATAGTTTTGTATCTTCAATCGATCATATTTTGCTTGATACAAAATATGCAAATGAAATGAGTGAGTCATCAAAGAAGCTGGGTGTTTCTGATGCTTCCGATCAGGTAATTAAGGTTATGCAGTCGATTGTCAAGTAATGAATAAGGGAGGTGAGGCAGATGTCGAAAAAACGGATAACTAAGATTGATCCTAAAGAAAAGTTAGATCATTATTTGGATTATCAAGCTGACCAGAATAAACATCAGCAACATAAAAATAAGGTCTCTGCCTCGCTTAATCACTTGCATAGTGAACGGAAATCAGCGCTGATTAGACGGTTAGGCTTAATTGTTGGGATTGCTCTATTCGCAATCATTGGACTGGGCTATTATATTTCACCGCTTGCTAACATTAGAAGTGTACAAGTGACAGGCGGTGATGATTTGCCAGCTAAAGAAGTAGTTGTAACATCAGGAATTAAGTCGAGTGACAAGGTTTGTGACTACTTTTTAAAGCAAGCAGCAGTTAATCACAAACTAACTAATAAGTACACAGAAGTTAAAAACGTTTGGTTTACTGTTAAAAATTTCAATCAATTGGTTTTGCATATCAATGAATTTAAAACAATTAGTTATATTAAAACAGATAATAGGTACCGTAAAATTCTTTCGCATGGTAAACTAGGTACAAGGCTTTTGCCGTGGAATATGGTAGATCATGATAAGCCAATTTTTGTAGGTTATAGTCATAAAGTTTCTTTAAAACAAGATCTTTTATTATTTAATAGTTTACCTAGTGATTTTCAGGAACAAATAAAATTATTAAGTGGTAATACTAGACGTAAATCACAAGTCATTTTTGTAATGAAGGATGGCAATGTGATTACAGGAAATGTTTCTACTCTCAAAGATAAAATAAAGTACTATAATGAAATCAAATCTAAAGTAAAGAAAAATAGTTTAATTGATTTAGAAGTAGGAGTTTTTAGTAGACCGCTCACAACGAGTGAGAAGAAGGCTTATGGCATATCGTAAACTTGATTAGAGTTTTGCTAAAACTTACTAATGCGTATCGATGGGGGGTTAATTTTGGACAATTCAAATTTATTAGTAGGCCTTGATATAGGTACTACGAGTGTGAAAGCAGTGGTTGCTGATTCCGGTAAGGTAATCGGCGCAGTGGCAATTCCTAATAAGGGCATGCGACATGGTAATATCATTGATATTGATGAGACGGCGAGTGCAATTAGTCGTGCATTAAAAGAAATTGCCGATAAGACAAATGCACGGATTTATAGCGTAGTTACGGGGATACCTGTTGGACTCTTGCAACTAGAAACAGCCAGTGATTTGATTAATGTTAGTGATAACGGTCAAGAAGTTGGCAATAGTGATGTTAAACGCGTTTTGCGGGCTGCAGTTAAGTCCGCAGTTAAAAATGAGCGTGAGCCAATTGCTTTTTTGCCAAGTCGATTTTTGATTGATGGTAAAACTGAGGTTGATGATCCGCGCAAGATGATTGCCCACTCCCTTGCAGTTCAAGGAATTTTACTGACTGCACCAGCTAGTCCTTTGCATAATATTAAAAAGGCAATTGAACGCGCTGGCTACCAGAATAATTTCTTTGTGCCAACCCCTCTGGCTATTGCAAGTGTTGCCCTTGATGAAAGTGAACGTACTTTTGGTTCAATTATTCTTGATTTGGGCGGCGGTGTGACTACTGCCACTGTTATTCATGATGGTCAGATCAAGTATGCAAATATTGACTTTGAAGGCGGCAGCGATATCAGCAATGATATTTCAGTTGTCTTGAGCACTTCCAAAAAGGACGCAGAACAAATCAAGTTAGACTATGGCTATGCCGATCCGGAATTGGCATCAACAAAAGACAAGTTTGCCGTTAACAGTGTTGGCACTGATGGTCAGCAAATGGTTGATGAAGTATACTTGAGCAATATTATTAATGCACGGCTGATGCAGACCATTGAACGCATTGGTAAGGGCTTAAATAAGCATGATGCCTTAAAATTACCGGGCGGTATTATCATCACTGGCGGCAATAGCCTGCTTCAGGGAATTGATAACATTGTTGCCAAGGCTTTAGGAGTAAAGACACGGATTTATCAACCAGATCAGATTGGAATGCGTAATCCAGTATATTCTGCAGCTTATGGTATTGTTAACTATTCGTATAGAATGTCTGATATTGACTTTTTGGTTATTAGTGCAATTTATGGCAAGAGTTTGCTTGGGCAAACAGATGATGAACCGGCTCAAGAGAATTTAAAAAAATCAAAAAGACCGGCAGCTGCTAGTGAAACCAAAGTAAAAGAAGAATATAATAGACATGAGATGCTGAAGCGAGACAAAAAATCGCAAAGTAAACAAAAAAATAATAATCAAAATAAAGATAAAGGCATTAAGAATTTTTTGAAAAAGTTCTTTGATTAAAGGTGGTTAATTTAGATGGATTTTACGTTCGATTCAGACGACAATAAAAATGCTGTGATCAAAGTAATTGGTGTCGGCGGTGCTGGTGGTAACGCTGTTAACCGAATGATTGATGATGGTGTTCAAGGCGTTTCTTTTGTTGCAGCCAATACCGATGTGCAGGCACTTAACAGTAATAAAGCAGAAACTAAAATTCAGCTAGGGCCTAAGCTGACCAGAGGACTAGGTGCGGGTTCGCATCCGGAAGTTGGTCAAAAGGCTGCTGAAGAAAGTGAACAAACAATTGAGGATGCACTTAAAGGCGCTGATATGATTTTTATCACCGCCGGAATGGGTGGCGGTACCGGTACTGGTGCTGCGCCAATTGTTGCTAAAATTGCCCGTGAAACTGGTGCTTTGACTGTTGGTGTAGTAACACGACCATTTACTTTTGAAGGACCAAAGCGTTCTAAAAATGCGACTGAAGGTATTGCCCAATTAAAGCAATATGTTGATACATTAGTTATTATTGCTAACAACCGTTTGCTTGAGATGGTCGATAAAAAGACACCAATGATGGATGCCTTTAAGGAAGCTGACAATGTCTTAAAGCAAGGTGTTCAAGGAATTTCTGACTTGATTACCTCAACAGATTACGTTAACTTGGACTTTGCCGATGTTAAGACAGTCATGGCTAACCAAGGTGCTGCATTAATGGGAATTGGTCGTGCTAGCGGTGAAAACAGAACGGTTGAAGCTACTAAGTTAGCAATTTCTTCACCGTTACTTGAAGTTTCAATTGATGGTGCTAAGCAAGTATTGCTCAATATTACTGGTGGTCCAGATTTGACCTTGTTTGAAGCTCAAGATGCTTCTGAAATTGTATCTAAGGCAGCTGGCGATGATGTTAACATCATCTTTGGTACATCAATTAATCCTAATTTAGGTGACGAAGTTGTTGTGACTGTGATTGCAACTGGAATTAGTTCTCAAGCTGAAGAAGAAGCTTCAAAACAGCTTCCAGGTCGCAGTCACCAAGTTAAGGCACAAGAAACAACCAGCGAGATTAAGCATGAAAAGTCAGAACCCCAAGAACAACAAGTAGTAAGTCATGAACAAACTGTGGATCAAGCACCAGTTCAATCTGCACCAAAGCATATGCCAATGGTTGATCCAACTAGTGTTTGGGGTTTGAACAATGACAGTCAAGAAACAAGACGGTCAACACCAAACATCAATCAACAAGATAATTTCAACTCATTTGATGAAGATGAGCAGAGCAGCATTTCGCAAATCGAAACAAGTGCCCAAGATGATGACGATACTGATGATATTCCATTTTTTAGGCACCGTGGTGAGAACTAATAGGAGGCAAAAGAATTGGCTTTTAGTAAAATAGGTAAATTTTTTGGCATTTCTGATGAAGATGATGACATGCTTGATGCAGAAGAATACCTTGATGACCAAGAAGTTGACAACGACAACGTTCCAGCCAATACAATCGATCATGATAAGATAGTTTCAATTAAGTCAGGGATGAATTCTGCTAAAAGTAAAATTGTCTTATATGAACCGCGAGTTTATTCTGATGCTAAAGATGTTGCCCAAAATTTGCTGAATAACAAAGCAGTTATCATTAATTTTAGTAGAATGGAAGATACGTCTGCTAGAAGGATTGTTGATTTTATTACGGGGACAGTTTATGCATTGAATGGTGAAATTCAACGCATCGGCGACAAGATTTTCTTGGCAACGCCGCCTAAGTTTGTAACTAACGGTAAAATTAGTGATTTAGTTGATAAGAAAGATAATTTAAGCTAATGCTCACAATAGTTTCTTATGTTTTAGGTGCAATCAACTGGCTAATCTGGCTATATAGTATCATTATGGTAATTGATGCAATTATGAGTTGGGTGCCGTTTTTGCGGGATTCAGCTGTTGGGAGATTTCTTAACCGAATAATTGATCCTTACTTAAATATTTTTCGCAAGGGTCCAATTCAAAAGTTATCGTATGCAACTGGGTTAGACTTGTCTTTTCTGCTGGGATTATTAGTCCTTTACTTTGTGCAGGATTATGCACTAAATTGGATAGCTAATATACTCTTTCGGGTGTTAGGCTGATGCTGAAGAGACAGGCAAGTAGCTTTTACCCACACTTTGATTCAGAAGAAAAATCGACTGTTGACAAGATGGTCGGTTTTTTTAATCAGGTTATTTTTAAGCATGAGGCAATTCTGACAGACTTTTTAGATCCAGCCCAAAGGGATATTTTAAAGACTGTTGTTGGCAGCGACTTATTTATTCAGGAGTTTGGCGGCTACAATGATGCGGAAAAAAAGCGAGTTTATTTAAGCGAAGAATGGGTTAATTTAATGCCGGTGGACTACCAAGTGACGGCATGTGAGATTTATTATCCTAGCAAGTTTGTCCAATTAACTCATAGTTCAATTTTGGGAACATTAGCCAATTCAGGAATTGAGACGAATACCTTCGGCGATATCATTACTGATGGTGTTGGTAAATGGCAGTTTTTCATTAAAACAGAACTACTTAATTTTTTTACTGAGCAGATTGACCGCATTGGCCGCACGCAGGTCAAGGTTCGTGCAATTTTGCCAACGGCAATTCTAATTCCAGAAGATGATAGTCAGATTGTTCCACTGTTTGTTGCTTCTCTTAGAATTGATGCGGTTCTAGCTGGCATCAGTAAGACTAGTCGTGGGCAATTAAAAACGGCAATTAATACCAATTTAGTAAAATTAAATTGGCATGGAGTGCAAGATTCTAATATAATAGTAAAAGTAGGTGATGTCCTTAGCCTAAGACATTTTGGCAGAAGTCAAATTATGGACATTACAACAACTAAAAAAGGTAAATATAGGGTGGTGCTAAAACTGTGGCAGACAAAAAAACACAAGTAAAAAGATTAACGCCAATGGACATCCACAATCAAGAATTTAAAAAGCGTGGACTTAACGGTTACGATCGTCAGCAAGTTGACAGCTTTTTAGATCAGGTTGTCGATGATTACGGTGACGCTTTAGACCAAACGGTTGATTTAAAAAACAATATTGTTGGCTTAAAAGATCAAGTCGCAAAATTACAGACGCAGGTTGACCAGTATCAGCAAACTGAAAAAGCAGCTGAGCAAACACTTGCTAATGCGCAAGAACAGGCACAAGAAATTATTAATAATGCAACACAGCAGATTGCGACAAATACTAATTATGAAAGACAGCAACAGGAAACTCTTCAGGCTGACTATGAACGTCTGAAGAAAGAAATTGCTGGTTATCGTAATCATCTTCAAGACCTGTTGCAAATTGCAATCGATAATTTAAGTGATGAGAAGTGGCAAAAGGCCCTCGACAAATATTTTTCAACTGAACGTTTTTATCCGCCAGATGGCTCTGAGCCAATCACTTTGGTTGATGACGATGAAGATATTGAAGATGACGAAGAGCTAGATGAGCTTGACAATGATGATGAAGATGACGTAAACTTTGAGGAAGATATTGAAGAGGATCAGTCTCTGGACCAACCACACCCAATGGCTGGTGATAGTCCAAGTAACGAAACTGTTAATCGTCAATCGTCTAACTCATTAGATAATGATTCTGGACCAGTAATTATTTTTCCAGATGATTACAAAGATCATAATTAATAATAAACTGACAGTAAAACTTGCGGGCAATTCAGCGAATTAGCGCTGGTGGGAGGCTAATGTAAGAGCCTAATAGTTGATCGGCTGCCTTATTTAGTTTATTTGCGTCAATTGCACGATACGCAATACATAAGTGGAGCTTAACAGCTCAATTTAGGTGGTACCACGATGATAAACCTCGTCCTAATTTAGGGCGAGGTTTTTTTGCAGAAAGGAAATTGAAAATGAGAGTAAAAGATACACTCAATTTGGGTAAAACCAAATTCAAAATGCGGGGTAATCTGCCTGTTCGTGAAGCCGAATGGCAAAAAGATTGGGAAGAAAATAAATTATATGAACAAAGATTGAAGTTAAACGAGGGTAAACCACGTTTTGACTTACATGATGGCCCGCCATTTGCCAATGGTAATATTCACATGGGTCATGCAATGAACAAAATTTCCAAAGATATTATTGTTCGCTACAAAAATATGGATGGCTATTATGCACCATACGTTCCAGGTTGGGATACTCACGGTTTGCCAATTGAACAACAATTAGCTAAGCAAGGGATCGACCGCAAGACGATGGATCGAGCAGAATACCGTAAGCTCTGTGAAGAATTTGCTAGAAAAGAAATTAAAAAGCAAATGGCTGACTTCAAGCGGCTTGGCGTGATGGGTGATTGGGATCACCCATATATCACTTTGCAGCCTGAATATGAAGCTGAAGAAATTCGCCTCTTTGGTAAAATGTACGAAAATGGCTACATTTACAAGGGCAAGAAGCCAGTTTACTGGTCACCATCAAGTGAATCAACCTTAGCTGAAGCTGAAGTAGAATATCACGATATTAAATCACCATCAATTTATGTTGCCTTCCCAGTTAAAGATGGTAAGGGAATTTTAGATGACAAAGATACTTACTTTTTAATTTGGACGACAACACCATGGACGATTCCAACTAACCAAGGAATCACGGTTAATCCAAGATTTGATTATTCTGTTGTTCAGGTTGGTGATAAACGCTATGTTGTAGGCACTGATCGTCTTGAAGCAGTTGCTAAAGACCTTGACTGGACTGATTATGAAGTTGTTCAACACATGCAGGGAACCGATATGGATCGCATGGTTGCTAAGCACCCATTGTATGACCAAGATTCACTAGTGATGAATGCACTTCACGTTACTTCTAGTGACGGTACCGGCTTAGTCCACACTGCTTCCGGCTTTGGTGAAGATGACTATAATGTTAGTCAAAAATATGGCCTGCCAGTTTTCAGCCCAATGGATAACAAAGGCTGCTTTACTTCTGAAGTTCCTGATCCAGATTTAGTTGGTATGTTCTATGATGATGCCAATAAGGTTGTTAGTGACAAACTGAAGGAATCTGGTAACTTACTGAAATTAAGCTTCTTTACTCACTCATACCCTCATGATTGGCGGACCAAGAAGCCGGTTATTTACCGTGCAACAACGCAATGGTTTGCTTCAATTAAAAAGTGTCGTGACCAAATTCTTGAGCAAATCGACAAGGTAAACTTTACGCCATCTTGGGGTAAATTACGTCTACACAACATGATTAAGGACCGTGGCGACTGGGTAATTTCACGTCAACGGGCATGGGGTGTGCCACTACCAATTTTCTATGCCGAAGATGATACGCCAATTGTTACTCCAGAAACGATTGAACATATTGCCCAAATCTTCGCTAAAGAAGGCTCAAATGCTTGGTACACACATTCAGCTGAAGAATTGCTTCCAGAAGGATTTACTTCAGAGCATTCACCAAATGGTAAGTTCAGAAAAGAAACTGATATTTTGGATGTTTGGTTCGATTCTGGGTCATCACATCAAGCAGTTATGGCTCACCGTGAAGACTTGCGCTTCCCAGCTGACTTGTACCTTGAAGGTAGTGACCAATACCGTGGCTGGTTTAATTCTAGTTTAATTACTTCTGTTGCAACAACTGGTCAGGCACCTTATAAAGAAATTCTGTCACAAGGTTTTGTTCTTGATGATAAGGGTCACAAGATGTCGAAGTCTCTTGGCAACGTAATTTCACCAAACGATGTAATCAAGCAAATGGGTGCGGAAATTATTCGTCTGTGGGTAGCTTCAGTTGACACTACTTCTGATGTTGCCGTTTCACAAGATATTTTGCGTCAAACCTCAGAAGGTTACCGTAAAATCAGAAATACCTTCCGTTACATGCTTGCCAATACAACTGACTTTGATCCAAGCAGCAATCGGGTAGCTTATGAAGACATGAATTCAATTGACCAATACATGGAAGTTAAATTGAATGACTTGATTAAGGAATGCCTTGACAGTTACGATCATTATGACTTTAATAGTGTTTATAAGAAGGTCTTTGCCTTTATTTCTAATGACTTGTCAGCCTTTTATCTGGACTTTGCCAAAGATGTTTTGTACATTGAGAGTGAAGATGGTCTTGCAAGACGTTCAATGCAAACAGTTATTTATGATGCTGCTGTTAAGTTAGCTAAAATCTTAACGCCAATTTTGCCGCACACAATGGAAGAAATCTGGTCATTCCTAAAAGAACCAGAAGATTACATTCAACTTGCAAATATGCCAGAAGTTGAAGAATTTGCTAACCATGACGCATTATTAGATAACTGGACGCATTTTATGCACTTGCGTGATGACGTTTTGAAGGCATTGGAAGAAGCACGGGATAAGAAGTTAATCGGTAAATCATTTGAAGCTGCCGTTACTATTTATCCAACTGCAGAAACTAAGGCTGTTCTTGATGAATTGGATGCTGACTTTAGACAAATTTTGATTGTTTCTAAGTTAGTCATTGCTGACGGTGAAGCCCCAGCAGATGCTGAACAACTGCCAAATGCTGCAATTGTTGTTGAACATGCAGCAGGCGAAGCTTGCCCACGTTGCCGGATGATTAGGACAGATATCGGTAGTGATACTGATTTACCTTTGCTTTGTGGTCGCTGTGCTGCCATTGTTAAGGAAGATCATCCTGAAGCAGTTCAAGAAGGATTAGAAGAATAATGCGTTTAGGAACAGTAAAACAATTTGACCAGGACAGTAGTTTTGGTTTTATTGAGGATAACGATAACCACAAATCGTACTTTGTATTTTATACAGCGATTAAAGAAGAGGGCTACCGCCGTCTTCAAGTGGGCCAAAAGGTTAAGTACCAACTTGCACAAGGTAAAAATGGTTTGCAGTGTGTCAACGTGTATTTAGCTGATACGCAGGAAAGTGAGTAAATGGATTTAACAGAGACTGAAATTTCTTCAAAAGAAATTTTTAAGGGCCGAATTGTTGATCTTGATGTTAGAACAATTAGGCTGCCTAACGGTGCTAGTGCAACTAGAGAAGTGGTTAACCACCAACCGGCTGCAGCTGTAATTGCGGTTAACAGCAAGCAGGAAATGCTGCTGGTTGAACAGTGGCGTGAGCCTATTAAAGAATTGACCTTGGAGATTCCAGCTGGGTTAATTGATGAAACTGATGCTAGTCCACTGGATGCGATGAAGCGTGAGCTGAATGAAGAGGGCGGCTACCGCGCAGACTATTGGGAAAAAGTCGCTGAATTTTATTCTTCACCCGGTTTTACTAATGAAAAATTGCATTTGTTCTATTGTGATACATTAACCGAGTTAACTGATAAGCGGCCACTTGATACCGATGAGTTTTTGACCACTCACTGGTACAATCTAGCTGATTTAAAGCAACTGTCTGCTCAGGGTAAAATTGTTGATGCTAAAACCTTATATGCAATGAGTGTATGGGAAAATATGCTGCTGACAGGTGCAAAAGCGAAGGAATAATATGACTGAGAAACGATCCGATTACCGCAAACAAGTTAAACGTAAAAAGAATAATAACCTTTTACATACAATTAAGTCGGCTTTTGATGGTGAAGACGAAGAAGTTGATGTCAATCCTGACTTTAAGCGCGATCCTGAAGAAAAAGAGCGTAAGATTGCTTCGGGATCAAAGGTGCGCCAGCATGCAACTCGTGAGGCTGAGTCACAAAAGACGACGAAGCAAGGAAAAGAACCTAGTGCTGACAAGGCACTACTCTTGAAGAAAAAGCTGAATCGAGCAATTTTGATTGTAATTGTTTTAATTGTTTTGGTATTATTGGCGTTGTTTCATTTATAAAGATAAAATTTTATTTGAGGATAAAGATGAAGATAGCAATTATTGTCCCAATGGCAATTGAGGCAGAATATTATCGTAAAAATTTTCACTCAGGTAACAAAGAAATGTTCGGATCAACCGTATTCGAGCATTTTTGCGTTAAAGACAATGATATTTATTTGGGCTTGAGTGGAATTGGCAAGGTACAAGCAGCAATGAACTTGGCAAGCCTGCTAAGCAATGTTGATATTGATTTAATCTTGATGACGGGAACTGCTGGCTCACTAGCTGCTGCAGTCCATAAGGAAGACTTGTTATTAGCGGATTCGTTTACTTATCATGATGCGCATAATACCTTGGCTGGTGATTACGTTGAAGGACAAATCCCGGGAGAACCAGCAGAGTTTAAATTAACCTCGCCAGCTAGAGAAGAGTTCAAGCAATTCTTAACTGAGCAAAAGGTACCGTTTAAAGAGGGTTTGATTGTTACTGGGGATGCCTTTATTGGTTCTGATGTCCAAAAAGATGCGATTAAGCAGAATTTTCCTGATGCCTTAGCTGTAGAGATGGAAGGAGCTGCCTTTGCGCAGGTTGCTTACCATTTTAATAAGCCGCTAATAGCTTTACGGGCGATTTCCGATAACGGTAATGATGATGCAAATGAAGATTTTGACGAATTTGCTCAAAAAGTTGGTGCTAAAGCTGCTAAACTGATTTGTGCTTATTTAGAGAAGATGAATTAAATGCAAGAAATTTATTTAGATAATGCGGCAACTACACCAATGTCACCGCAAGTTATTGATGTTATGACCCGCGAAATGAAAAGCGATTTTGGTAATGCATCTAGTACTTATGAATTGGGGCGTCAGGCCCGTCGTGCAGTTGACCGTGCTCGCAGTCAAATAGCTGCGGCGATTAATGCGGAAGACAGTGAGATAGTCTTTACCTCGGGTGGTTCGGAAAGTAATAACACGGCTATCTTTGGTGTGGCACACAGCCGGCAAAAGATTGGCAAGCAGATTATCACAACGAAGATTGAGCATCCATCGGTTTTAAACCCGATGCGCCAATTAGAGCGTGAGGGGTATGATGTTACTTACTTAGATGTTGATGAGACCGGTCATATTTCGCTTACTGACCTGAAAAATGCGCTGACACCCGAAACAATTCTGGTATCAATTATGGCCGTGAATAATGAGGTTGGCAGTATTAACCCACTTGCAGAAATCGGCGCAATTGTGGCAGACAGCAACGCTTATTTTCATGTTGATGCCGTTCAGGGCTTGGGCAATATTGACCTTGACGTCAAAGAAATGCAAATTGACCTGTTATCAACTTCGGCACACAAGATTAACGGACCAAAGTTTTTGGGCTTTTTATACGAAAACAAGCAAATTACCTTGCCGCCACTCGTCTTAGGCGGTGAGCAGGAAACTAAACGGCGGGCTGGTACAGAAAATGTGCCGGCAATTGCGGGCTTTGGTGAGGCCGTTAGTGAAATTGCGGCAGTTGATAAAGCCGGTTTACAGGCAAAGTATGCTCATTGGCAAGAGATGATTTTGCAAGAACTTAATCAAGCTGGTGTTGCATATGAGATTAATGGCGGGTGCGGCGAACATGTGTCGCATCATGTACTTAATTTGCGAATTAACGGTGTCAGCACGACAATTTTGCAGGCAAATCTTGATTTAGCTGGATTTGCGGTTTCGGGCGGTTCTGCCTGCACAGCGGGTTCACTTGAACCTTCACATGTTTTGGTAGCCTGCTTTGGCAAAGATTCGCCTCGTGTTAACGAATCAATTCGGATTTCTTTTGGGCGGTATAATACTGATGAGGAAGTAGCTGCTTTTGCACAAGAATTAAGCAAAATTGCTCGTAAAGTACAAAAATAATTGCTTTCTTTGGCACATTAACTTATTATAAGTAAGTGAGGTAAAATTATGGCAAATACAGTTGTAATTAATGGCGATCAGCGTAAGTTTACACTTAGTCCTGATTTAAAGCTTTATGCGTTGATTGATGCCGGTTTTGTTAAAACCGCTAAGGGCAATTATAATTATGAGCACCCGCTTTATAATGATTCCCCTTATGATGCACCAACTAAACTTAAAATGACGATTAACAAGGACATGACGCGGTTAACGATGGTGGTAACTGACCGTAATGGCTTGCAGAAGGTAAATATTTTTAAGAACAAGCAATTGGCGCAAACAGTAGAACTGTTGGATTATATTTTAAAGGATCTCGAAGAGCGCAAAATTATTGTTCCAGTAAAGGATTGATGAAGGTTGACAGAAAAGAAGACAAGAGTCGTTGTCGGCATGAGTGGTGGTGTAGATTCATCTGTGTCCGCACTGCTATTAAAGGAGCAGGGCTATGATGTCATTGGCGTCTTTATGAAAAATTGGGACGACACTGATGATGCTGGTGTTTGTACAGCAACCGAAGATTACGATGATGTTAAAAAAGTAGCGGATCAAATTGGCATTCCATATTACTCAATTAACTTTGAAAAGGAATATTGGCAACGGGTATTTGAATATTTTTTAAGTGAATATAAAAAAGGCCGCACACCTAATCCAGATATTATGTGTAACAGCCAAATCAAATTCAAATCATTTTTAGAATTTGCTTTGAACTTAGATGCCGATTATATTGCCATGGGTCATTATGCTAAAACAGTTACTGACGCAAACGGTGTTGCTCATATGATGCGACCAAAAGATGGCAATAAAGATCAAACTTATTTCTTAAGTCAACTGAGTCAAAAGCAGATTAGTAAGGTTATCTTTCCACTAGCAAACTTGACCAAGCCGCAGGTGCGTGAAATTGCAATTAAGGCAGGCTTGGCAACGGCTAAAAAGAAGGATTCAACGGGAATTTGTTTTATTGGTGAACGTAATTTCCGTAAGTTCTTGAGTGAATTTTTGCCGGCTAAGTCTGGTAAGATGATTACGCCAGATGGTAAAGTTGTTGGCGAGCATGCAGGACTGATGTATTATACAATTGGTCAGCGCTCAGGCTTGGGTCTTGGTTCAACCAAGGAGTCAACTGATCCATGGTTTGTTGTTGGTAAAGACCTAGAGAAGAATGAATTGATTGTTGAACAAGGTTACGATAGTGAACTATTGTATGCAACTAAATTAGAAGCTAGCGATATGTCATTCTTTACTGGTCAGCCAGATCATGACTTCAAGATCCATTGTAGTGCGAAGTTCCGCTATCGCCAGTGTGATGTTGGCGTGACGGTTGAATATCATGCCGAGCAAAATACTGCGACAGTTTACTTTGATGAGCCAGCTCGGGCAGTTACTCCGGGACAGGCACTTGTACTTTATAATGGTGAGGAATGTCTTGGTGGGGGCAATATTGACGCTGCATACCAGGAAGACAAGCAATTACAATTAGTTTAATTTGATTTAAAAGAGGAAGGCATAATTTGCTTTTCTCTTTTTCTTTTACTTTCATTAAATGATAAACTAGACAAGTAACAGCAATAGAAAAGAGATAAAATTACTGATGCAGATTTATTTTGTACGGCATGGGAAGACTGAGTGGAACCTTGAGAAACGTTTTCAAGGCGGACAAGGAGATTCCCCACTATTGCCGCAGAGTCTAATTGATATTAAAAAACTGGGGCAACATCTAAAAAACACCAAGTTTCGGGCAATTTATTCTAGTCCTTTAAAGCGGGCCTTTGCGACTGCACAGGGAATTGATGATGCAATGAATGCGCAGTTGCCAGTGATTATTGATGAACGTCTGCGTGAATTTAATTTAGGTGAGATGGAGGGCATGCAGTTTGAGGCTGCCCTAAAAAAGTACCCAGCACAAGTTGATGATTTGTGGCACCATCCTGATTGGTATGATGGGCATGCAATTAATGGTGAGGATTACCCAGAAGTTATTGCTCGCGGGCAAAATTTTGCAAGTAGTGTTGCTCAGAAATTTACTAACCCAGATGATAAGGTGTTAGCAGTTAGTCATGGGGCTGCTCTTTCAGCAATTATGGGCGGTTTGTTAGGCTTTTCTCTTAAAAATTTACGGCAAAACGGCAGTTTAAATAACACTAGCTTAACGATTTTAGAGACAAGTGACCAGGGGCAGACGTGGCACTCATTAATTTGGAATGAAACTGACTTTTTAGACCGCAAACTTTCAGAAACGGACGCATTATAAATGGCAAAACAGGATAAACATCAAGCAGATATTGATCGTAAAATTCATCAATTAATAACTAAAATTGATCGCGAGCCGCAGAATCCAGATAATTATTTGCAGCTAGCAACTTATTTATTAAATGAGGGCAGCTTTGCCCAAGCAACACAGTTGTTGGAGCAGGCTAAGCAGTTAGTTAAAAAACCGCAGGATCTAGATTATGATTTGGCAGTATGCTACTACATGCAGGGAGATTTTGATAAGGCATTAACGTTACTTGACCAAATTCCTAATGATGATTTGGTTTTATACCAAAAGGCATTAGTTTATCTTAAAATCGGTCAAAAGCAAAAGGCCTTAGCTTATGCATTAACAATCAAGCAGATTGATAATCGTGTGCGGGAGTTATTAGGAGATATTTGGCTTAGCCTCGGGGAATTAAGGGAAGCTCGCACGATTTACGAACAAATTCCAATTCCTGATAGAAGTGCCAAAGTTAACTTTTTGCTGGGAATCACGGTTTTAGAAGATGACCGCAAAGAGGCCCAACAATTTATGCAAATAGCGAAAAAACAGGACCCTAAATATTATCAGCAAGCACTCGACCAGTACGCATCAATTCTTAAATTAGTTAAGGATAAGGATAACGGTAATGATTGAATTTGTAGGCAAGATTAACGGTATTGTTTTTGAAAATAATCAGGACCTATACAAAATTCTTGATGTGACAATTAATGGTAAGTTAGATGATTATGACCGTGATGAGATTAAAGTCACTGGCAACTTTGGCGAAGTACAGATTGGCGGGACCTACCAATTTTCAGGTAAATTAGTGGTTCACAACAAATTCGGATTACAATTTCGTTGTGATAGCTACCAGCAGGCCTTACCACATGAAGAGGGAAGTTTAAGCCGCTACTTGAGCTCAAGCAAGTTCCCCGGAATTGGTAAAAAGGCTGCTAATACAATTATTGCTGAACTGGGCGTTAATGCCTTGGCAGTACTCAAAGAAAATCCGGCTAAGATTGCGACGCTGCCTTTGACCCAAAAGCAAAAAGACAGTTTGCTTGCTGGCGTGAATTCTATGGATTCTTATTCAGAGATTATTTTGAAGCTGACGCAATTTGGCTTGAATAAAAAAGTCGCCAGTCGTCTATATCAAATTTATCATGGTGAAACGTTGACCAAGCTGCAGGAGGATCCGTATGCTTCAATTGATGAAGTCACAGGTTATGCCTTTAGGAGTGCTGACCGCATGGGGCAAGAACTGGGGATTCCAGTTGATGATCCACGCAGAATTAACGGTGCAATTTTTCAGGTTTTGCTTGATGAGTTAAGTAAAGCTGGGAACACCTACATTAACTTAGCCCAATTATTGACGGATACCAGCAAGCTTTTGCAAATCAATCAGTTTGATCCAATTGCTAATTGTGTGAATCAGCTCCAGCATGATGGTAAGGTAGTTGTTTCTGGTGAAAATGCGGCCTTGCAAAATATTGCCCAAACGGAAAATGATATTGCCTTAACCATGAAAAACCTGATTGAACGGCGCAATGAGCAGGATAAAGATGAGCAATACAGTGATCGCGCGGTTAAAAAAGCAATTAAAAAGGCCGAAAAAGAATTAAAAATTAAGTATGATGATACGCAAAAGGCAGCCATCAAAAACGCCTTAACTAACCCGATTTCAATTTTGACAGGTGGACCTGGCACTGGTAAAACGACAATTATTAACGGAATTTTATTGGCTTTGCGTGATCTGGCAGAGATACCCTCTTCTGCTCTATACAGCAGTGATCCGCCATTTTTATTAGCTGCTCCAACTGGTCGTGCTGCTAAGAGAATGGAGGAGATCACGGGCATTACTGCTAAGACAATTCATCGTATGTTAGGAATGGGAATTGGTGAAAATGATACCGCTGACCTCAATGAACTTAATGGTGAGATTTTAATCATTGATGAAATGTCGATGGTTGACATGTTCTTGTTTAAGCAGCTCATTTCTAGTATTAACCAAACTAAGCACGTTGTCTTTGTTGGTGATAAAGATCAGCTGCCGTCAGTTGGACCGGGAAATGTCTTTAGTGATTTAATTAAGTCGCAGGCATTACCAACAACTGTTTTAACCCAAATTCACCGCCAGGGGGATGACTCAAGTATTATTACCTTGGCACATGATATTAATGAGGGCACCGATCAAGATGCCATGTTTCAAAAGACCAAAAATTATTCGTTCATTTCTTGTCCACCCCACGAGATTGGCCATGTTGTCAGTCAAATTGTTGAGCGGGCTCTGAAGAAGTTTAATCCGGACGACATTCAGGTTCTTGGCGCAATGTATCATGGTGAGGGCGGCGTCACCAACCTGAACAATTTAATCCAGGAAATCATGAACCCAGCGAAACCTGATAGCAAGTATCTTGAAGTTCATGATGAAATCTTTCGGATTGGCGACAGAATTTTGCAGCTGCAAAATAATCCGGAAAAAGATATTTATAATGGTCAGATTGGTAAAATTATTTCGCTTGATACCAAAAATTCCCAAAAATGTATGACAGCAGACTTTGATGGCCGCGAAGTTAACTTTAGTAAGAAGGATTTGTTTGACCTGACGCGGGCTTATGCCATTACAATTCATAAGTCGCAGGGGTCAGAATTTCCGTTGGTCATTTTAAACTTAACGATGCAGAATTATGTGATGCTTAAGCGAAATTTGTTATATACGGCAGTGACGCGGGCAGAGAAAAATTTGGTTTTGGTTGGTGATCCGCGCGCCTATGTAATGGCACTCAATACTTCGGGTAATGACCGCAAAACGGGTTTGACTGCTAAATTGCAAAAGTTACTTGGACAAGAATCAGGTAAGGATGAAGTCGTTGATGAATTAGCGCCAGCAGCGGAAACCACTGATGAACAGAATAAGCAGCCGCAAGATTATATTTTGACGCCAGAATTGATTTATTCTGGTGAAATTGATCCGATGATTGGGATGCAGGGCATTAAATTAACGTCACGAACATAAAAGAGGTAAATAATGGTAAAAGAATTAGCGAACCAGTTACAACTTAACCAAGCAATTGGCGATTGGGTGGCAGCACACACTGGGGTGACAGCTGTTAGCAGTGACACTTTGGAGGTGGCAACAACGGCAATCGACTCTTATGGTGATACAGTATATTGCTTTGTCCAGCAAGTTGGTGAGCAATATATAGTCACTGATGATGGTCGAATGCTGTTTAAACTTGATCCTGGGATTAGTGATGCAGATTTATATGAAGCAACTGCTGAAATTGCTTTAGGTGCAGGTTATGATTTTAATGAAGAAAATTGTGAAATTTCTGTCCAGGTAGAACAAGAAAATTTGGCTCAGGCGATAGTTAAGTTAGCCCAGCTGCAAGTTGCAATTTCATATTTAGGCTAAAAAGTGGTGACCATTCAGGTTACCATTTTTGATTGGTTGCGGTTACCTTAATTCTTCTACTTGACATTTATATTAGAAGGGGCAAAATTAATTTTATGAAATGGGGTAATAAAAATTAAAAAACAGAAAATTGGGTTGGTATCACTGACTCTTTTATCATTAGGCTCGATTATTGGCTCGGGTTGGCTATTTGGTGCCGGGGAAGGCGCACATTTAGCGGGACCCGCGGCCATTTTTTCTTGGTTAATTGGTGCGGTTATCATGGGCTTTATTGCGATTGTGTATACTGAAATGGGCACCATGTTTCAGCAGAGTGGGGGCATGAGCCGCTTTGCCCAATATACGCACGGATCACTGCTTGGCTTTATTGCGGCTTGGGCTAACTGGGTTTCGCTTGAAACGATTTTGCCGATTGAGGCTGTGGCGGCGGTCCAGTATCTGAGTTCTTGGCCATGGCCGTGGGCGAGAAGCTTTCACCAATTAATGCATCACGGACAAATCACAGGCATTGGCTTGTTAGTCGTTTTTGCTTTTATGGGGATTTTTACCTGGATAAATTATTATTCCGTTAACTTGATGGCGCGCTTTTCCAACACTATTACGTGGTTTAAAATTATTATTCCAACGTTAACCTTTATTTTGTTGTTGGTGTCGGGCTTTAATGGTCATAATTTGACATTAACGACAACTAATTGGTTTCCTAACGGGACAGCACCAATTCTGACGGCAACTACTAGTGCGGGAATTATTTTTTCTTACGATGCCTTTCAGACGGTTATTAACCTTGGCAGCGAAATTGAAAATCCGCAAAAGAATATGCGGCGGGCAATTATTATTTCGTTAGCAATCAGTGCCTTGCTATATACGTTATTGCAATTCACTTTTGTAGCCAGCATGCCGCATCATTTAATTCAGGTAAAAGGCTGGTCAGGAATTAATTTCAGTTCACCATTTGCCCAGTTAGCAGTGTTATTGGGGCTTAATTGGTTGTCAATTTTGCTCTATATTGACGCCTTTGTTTCCCCATTTGGGACAGGAATTGCCTTCATGGCAACTACGAGTAGATCACTTGCCGCAATGGCTGAGAATAAGCACTTGCCAAAATTTTTGACGAAGCTGGATTCTAAATATCACACGCCGCATAAGGCAATGCTGGCAAGTTTAATTGTTAGTATCATTCTGGTAACCTTATTTCCTAATTGGGGGCAATTGGCAAGTGTGATTGCTACCTCAACGTTAATTGCATATTTAACCGGTCCGGTTTCAACAGCGGCATTACGTAAGTTGGCGCCTAAGTTTTACCGTCCGATTAAGTTACGTAACTTAAATATCTTAGCGCCGGTAACCTTTGTGTTAACTAGTTTAGCAGTATATTGGGGACAGTTCCCAACTACTTGGGAAGTAATGTTAGTCATTTTGGCTGGCATGCCAATTTATGCTTACTATGAGTGGAAGAACAATGACCACCAGTTTAAACAGGCGCTGCAGGGCAGTTGGTGGCTCATTAGTTATTTGATAGTTATGGCAGGATTATCCATCTTGGGCGCCAAGGAATTTGGCGGCTTAAATTGGCTGCATTATCCTTGGGACTTGGTAATCGTTGCTTTAATTAGTATTGGCTTTTACTATTGGGGCGTCCGCAGTGCTTATGCTGGGCCCGATTTGGAAGAAGCAGCTAAAATTAACCAAAAGGCCCAAATAGAAGAATAAATAAAAAACATTATCGTAATTACTAGTTACGATAATGTTTTTTTACTTTAATAAATTAAAATGGCTGACCTTTAGTTTTAAATTAAAAGTGCGCTGATTAATTTCTTCACCATCCACTTGAGCAAACTCCTTTTGTTTGGTTTTAACAATGATTTCCTTGGCTTCAATATAATGAAATTGGGGATCGTTGATGTGCGAACCATCCTTGAGCAGGTGATAGAGCAGCTTAAGCAGTTTAGGGATACTGAACTTTTCAACGACAATCGTATCAATACGGTGGCTTGTCAGACTGGCACTTGGCAATAGCGGGAAGCCGCCGCCGAAGTATGGTTGGTTAGTTGTTGTCACTAAAAAGGCATCATCAAATTGCATTTTTTGGTTAGCACTACGAACTTCAATGCTAAAAGTATCTTGACTACGTAATGCACGCAAAATGTTGGCGCCGTAAATCAATTTGCCTTCATGTAACTTATTTAGCATTTCTTTTAATTTAGAATGATTACTAAAATGATTAACAGAAGCATCAAAACCGATGCCGAAGCTGTTGGCAAAATAACTTGGCTGATCCTTATATCCAGCTAATTGAAATTTACCGCAGTCAATCTGCAGGGGCACAGGGCTTTTTTGTAAGCTATGCAATAATTTTTCTGGATCAGTTGTTAGTTCAGCCGCGCGGGCAAAATCATTGCCGGTACCAGCAGGCAAATAGGCAAACGGCGTCTCAGGATTAGCGGAACGCTTGATACCATTTAGTACTTCGTTGAGCGACCCGTCGCCGCCGATAATTAGTAAGACATCTTCAGCTTCATGCTTTTGATTACTGTAATCTTGGGCTAATTTAATTAATTCACCAGCATAAGTGCTTTTTTGAAAGCTAAAATTAATGTTGGCATCAACTAATAGTTGTACGAGGCTAGTAAAACTTTTCTTGCCTTGGCCATTACCAGCTGTTTCATTAACTAGCAGGTGTAATTTCATTTTATTACTCATCTTTATATACTAAAAAAGCCCCTTAGGGCTTTTTATTATTTCTTTTCAATAATCATTGGCAGGATCATTGGCCGTCTTTTGGTTCTTGAATATAAAAAGTCAGAAAGATTTTCAACAATTGCCTTACGGATAACACTGTCCTTAGGATGATCGGTCTTATCCATTTCTGATTTAAGCACATGGTAAATGTGCTTCTGAGCCTGACTAATCAGGTCCGTTGATTCACGCATATAGACAAAACCACGACTTAAAACATCGGGTCCAGCGAGAACGCGCTTGTGCTTGTAATCAACAGTTGCTACAGCTACCACGAGACCTTCTTCAGACAGAACTTGGCGGTCATGAACCACGACATTGCCGACATCAGCAGTACCTGACGTATCAACATAGACATCGCCTGCTGGAACATGACCAGCAATTCTGGAACCTTCTGGACTAAAGCAGAGCACCTCACCGTTTTCCAAAACAAAAGTATGGTCTGCAGGAACCCCAGCAGCTTGCGCCAATTCTGTATGAATAACTTGCATACGGTATTCGCCGTGAACCGGAATCATATATTGTGGATGGGTCAAGCGCACCATCATTTTTAGTTCTTCTTGACCGCCGTGTCCGGAAGTATGCACGTTGTTAACCCGGCCGTGAACAATATTAGCTCCGCCTTCCATCAACTTGTTAATTAAGTGGTTAACACTCAAAGTATTACCAGGAATTGGGTTAGAGGAGAAGATAATTGTATCTCCCGGCTGCAGACTAATTTGTCTGTGGGTACCGTTGGCAATCCGCGAGAGGGCAGCTAATGGTTCTCCTTGCGAACCGGTACATAAAATCATCGCCTTATCAGCAGGAGTGTGGTTAATTTCATTGGCATCAACAATCAGGCCTTCAGGAACGTTTAAGTAGCCGAGGTCAATCCCATTTTGCACGCCATTTTCCATACTACGACCGAAGATAGCGACTTTACGTCCCGTGTCAATTGCAGCTTGAATGGCTGTCGATACCCGATAAAGATTGGAAGCAAATGTGGCAAAGATAATTCGCCCATGAATTCCAGTAATAATATCGTGCAGTGACTTAGCCACAAACCGTTCAGATTTAGTAAATTGGGTAACTTCCGCGTTAGTTGAATCGGAAAGAAGGGCTAAAACTCCTTCTTTGCCTAATTTAGCCATCTTTTGGAAGTCTGGTGCTGGTTGGTTCATTACGGGTGTTAAGTCGAACTTAAAGTCCCCAGTAAAGACAACTGCACCTAGTGGTGTATGAACAGCAATTCCTAATGTATCAGGAATTGAGTGGGTAGTTCTAAAGAACTCAACAGATAGCTTCTTGAATTTGAGAACAGTATCTTCATGTTCTTCGTGAAGTTCAGTGGTTCTTAGAATACCGTGCTCTTCAAGCTTGCCCTTGATTAAGGCCAAGGCAAATGGGGTGGCGTAAACCGGAATTTCTGGAATTTTTTCTAGTAAAAAGGGAATACCGCCAATGTGGTCTTCGTGCCCGTGACTAACAACTAATGCCTTGATTTTTTTACGGTTCTTAACTAAGTAAGAATAGTCCGAAATAACATAGTTGATTCCTAATAAATCATCTTCTGGAAACTTAATCCCACAATCCATGATGACAATTTCATCCTGGTATTGGACACAGTACATATTTTTGCCGATTTCATGCAACCCCCCGATTGCAAAAACGGCAACTTCATTATTTTTAATGCGCACGGAAAACTACTTCTTGTTCTCAAACGACGTTAATTTAAAATCAGCGTGTTCTTTTTCGTAATCTAATGAATTACCTGCAAGTTCTTGGATGAGTTCAATGTTGTAGGGGGTATTTTCCTCAACCAATGTTCTGGCACTAACCAAGTTGTCAGCTTCCATGTAAAGAGTTTCGGTTGTTTCTCTTCTTGGATTAACAACCTTGTCTTTTTGATACAAAACTTTGTAGATCATCTTTGTATTCTCCTATTCAGTTATAAAAACGTTCTTAAGATGAATATTTATGAAAATATTCAATAGCTAATAAAAATTCTACCATAATTGCAATAGCAAGTATAGAAACAAGTTCCAATTAATTAAGCAAAAAAGCCGTCAAACAGGCATTGGCGGCTCCTTGTCTTTTAACTTAACTAATAAATAACAACTGTATCTTCATCTAATTTAAATGGATCTTGCTTGTCGATACGGTCATAAAAGAGGTGACCGCGTAAGTGCTCAATTTCGTGGGAAGCAACAATTGCGGGGTAATCCTTTAAGCGGATTGTCTTTTCTTCACCGTCAACAGTGTAGTAATGAATCTTTAACTTGTCAGGACGAGGGACATAACCATCGATTACCTTGTCAACACTGAGGCAGCCTTCGCCTTCACTAAGGCAAGCTTGGCGAACAGATTCAGACAAAATTTCAGGATTGACGAAAGTCTCCTTAAAAATAATTTCGCCTTTTTCATTTGGCACAAGCAAGGAAGCCATTTGGACACTTTCACCAACTTGGGGTGCAGCAAGACCAACGCCGGCACGTAATTGGTGCTTTTTGGCAATCTTAGGATCTTGCGAATTAATCAGGTATTCCATCATCTCGTCTGCTAACTTGCGATAATGGTCACTAAGCGGAAAACTCAACGGTTGCGCTACTTTACGCAATACAGGATTACCATCGCGGGTAATATCTTTCATTAAAATCAATTAAATTCACTCTTTCATCTAAAAGTTCTACATCTATTTTTACCATAAATCTGGTTTAATTGTCTGACTTTTATTCTATACTATTTTTCAATTTTGAAAAAGAGGGATAAACGTTGACCTGCATATACTTAGGTGGTAAAATCAATGAGCGTAACTACACAGATATTAAAAACACTTCGATCAGCATGTTTTTTAGCGTGCCGCCGAAACTGTGACCAAGTCACAGTTTTTTTATTGAGGAGTGGAGGAGGAATACTTTTGTCAGAAAAAAGAAGAGACGATATTAGAAATATAGCTATCATAGCCCACGTTGACCATGGTAAGACTACTTTGGTTAACCAATTATTGAAGCAATCCGACACTCTGCCTGAGCATATGGCTTTGGAAGACCGGGCAATGGATTCAAACGATATTGAACGTGAACGTGGTATTACTATCTTATCTAAGAATACTGCAGTTAAATATGGTGATACAACCATCAACATTTTGGATACGCCAGGACACGCCGACTTTGGTGGTGAAGTTGAGCGAATCATGCACATGGTTGATGGGGCATTACTTTTGGTTGATGCCTACGAAGGTACAATGCCGCAGACTCGTTTCGTATTGAAAAAAGCTTTGGAAGCTGGTGTTAAGCCAATCGTTGTTATTAACAAGATTGACCGTCCTGGTGCTCGTCCGAAGCAAGTTATGGATGAAGTATTGGAACTCTTTATCGAATTAGGTGCCAATGATGAACAGCTTGACTTCCCAGTTGTTTATGCTTCAGCTTTGAACGGTACTTCTTCATACGAAGCTGACCCAGCAACCCAAAAAGAAACAATGGATCCAATTTTTGATACCATTATCAAAGCAATTCCAGCTCCACTTGACAACATTGATGAACCATTACAATTCCAAATCACAATGCTTGATTGGGATGACTATGTTGGTCGAATTGGTGTTGGTCGGATTTACCGCGGTCAAGTTAAAGTTGGCGATAACATCACCGTTATGAAGCGTGATGGCTCAACCCAAAACTTCCGCGTTACTAAGCTATTTGGTTTCTTCGGTTTGAAGCGTAATGAAATTAAGGAAGCTAAAGCTGGTGACATTATTGCCATCAGCGGAATTAACGATATCTTCGTTGGTGAAACAATTGCTTCAGCTGAGAATCCAGAAGCATTGCCACTACTTAAGATTGATCCACCAACTTTGCAAATGGACTTTGTTGCCAGTGACTCACCATTTGCCGGCCGCGAAGGTGACAAGGTTACCCCTAAGAAACTAGAAGACCGTTTGATTAAGCAAACACGGACTGATGTTTCTTTGAAGGTTGAACCAACTGACCAAATTAACGCCTGGACTGTTTCTGGTCGTGGTGAATTGCACTTGTCAATTTTGGTTGAAGAAATGCGTCGTGAAGGCTTTGAATTACAACTTTCACGGCCAAAGGTTATCTACCGTGAAGTTGACGGTACAATGTGTGAACCATTCGAAGCTGTTCAAGTTGATACTCCAGACGAATACGTTGGTTCAGTTATTGACTCATTGTCACAAAGAAAAGGCGAAATGCAAAATATGACCTCAACTGGTAATGGTCAAACTCGTCTTGACTTCTTAGTACCATCTCGTGGTTTAATTGGTTACAACAACGAATTTATGTCACAAACCGGTGGTTACGGTATCATGAACCACAGTTTTGATTCATACAAGCCAGTTGTTAAGAATTGGGAACCAGGTCGGGTAAACGGTGCCTTGGTTTCAATCAGTCAAGGTAAGTCAACTACTTACTCATTGCAGACTGTTGAACAACGTGGTCAATTATTTATCGGTGCTGGTGTTGAAGTTTACGAAGGAATGATTGTTGGTCAATCTTCTCGTGACCGCGACATCGCAGTTAACGTTATTAAGGGTAAGAACTTAACTAACACTCGTGCTGCTGGTAAGGACCATGCTGCTGCTATTCATGCACCTAAGAAGCTGACTTTGGAAGAAGCAATTGAATTCTTAAATGAAGATGAATATTGTGAAGTAACTCCTGAATCAATCCGTCTTCGTAAGAAGATCTTGAACACTTCAGAACGTCAAAAGGCTGACAAGAAGCGTAAACGTAACTAATTAAAGTTTAATAAATTCAAAAAAAGAGCATTCACTTGATGAAGTGGTGCTCTTTTTGCTTTATAATAAAAACAGGTTTTTTACCCTAAAGGAGAGGCTATCCGTGCGTGAAAAAATACACCATTTAGATTACAAAATTTTAGTGCCATATTTGTTGCTGATTGTCATTGGGATCATTATGGTTTATTCGGCAAGTTCTGATATTTTGCTGGTAAATGGTTTTAAGCCATCAGTTTATGGTGTCAGACAGGCAGAATATGCGATTGCTGGATTGGCTTTTGCCTTCTTATTTTTTAAATTAAAACTTGAAAATGTCAAGAGTGCTAAGTTTGTTGAGTGGTTTTTAGGCATTAGCACGATAATGCTGCTTTACTTAATTGGATTAAAAGTTATTAAGGGATCAGCAGCTGCTGTCAATGGTGCTGTTGGTTGGATTGATCTGAAGGTTATCAAAATTCAACCGCTGGAAATTGCCAAATTAGCTCTAGTAGTTTACCTTGCGTTTATTTTAGACCGGCATGATGGTGCCTTTCGGCGCGGCCATATTATCGAAAATTTATCGCGGCCGGCAATTTTAGCTGGAATTATGATGTTTTTGGTATTACTTGAGCCGGATTTTGGGGGGACGGCAATTTTAGCAATGATCGTAATTGTGCTGTTTTCCATGTCGGGGATGCCCGCTAAGACGGCACTGATCTGGCTAATTGGCATTGGTGTCAGTGTCTTTTTGCTGGTAACATTAGTTGTCCATTGGAATCCTAAATTTTTGCAAGATAGCTATCAGTATCAACGGTTTATGTCCTTTCTGCACCCGTTTCAGCTGCAGCAAAAGGGTGGCGCCCAACTAGTTAACTCCTATTATGCAATTCATAATGGTGGCTTGTTTGGCGTTGGCCTTGGCAACAGTATGCAAAAACGTGGTTATTTACCGGAACCATATACAGACTTCATTTTGTCGATTGCTGCTGAAGAACTTGGCGTAATTGGTGCAATCGTAATTGTAGGTCTGCTCTTTTACTTAATGTGGAGCATTATGGAAGTAGGCATTCATGCCGATTCGCAATTTAATGCCTTAGTTTGCTTTGGTGTAGCTACAATTATTTTTACGGAAACTTTATTTAATGTTGGTGCGGTATTAGGGCTGCTGCCGATTACTGGGGTGACCTTGCCGTTTATTTCTTATGGTGGGTCGTCAATGATTGTCCTTTCGGCATCAATCGGTTTAGTGCTCAATGTGGCAGCTAACGAACGAATGGAAAAGGAGAGTGAAGAATGAGTGTTAATCAGGACTTACAAGACACCCCGATAACTAAGAGACAGGGCCTAATTGTCTACCTTGATTCAGCCAGTAACCAGTATAAGCTGCGGCATTACGGCGATATTGTCTATTTTTCTAAAAAAATGTGTTACTGCGTTTTATATACCGATCAAAAAGAAATCGATCAGGTAATGCAAAAGCTAACTGCACTTGATTTTGTTAAAAAAGTTGAAAAATCGAGTGAAGAAAATTTGGATTTGTCCAGCAGTCATATTGAACAACAAATTACAGAGATGGCTCAGGCCGCAGAAGATAAACTATTAAAAGAACAGGAAAAACTAGAACATTTATCATGAGAATTATTTCTGGCAAGTATGCCAAGCGCAACTTATTTACGTTAAAAAGTCAAAAGACAAGACCAACTAGTGATAAGGTTAAGGAATCACTATTTAATAGTTTGGGGCAATTTTTTTCAGGTGGACAGGTGCTTGACCTATATGGCGGCAGCGGTGCCTTGGGCATTGAAGCCGTATCGCGCGGCTGCGATCATGCAACAATCATTGATATTAATTATGCAGCGGTAGAAATTATCCGTAAAAATGTCGCTCTCACTCAAGAAGAAGAGCGGTTTTCAATTTATAAGATGCCCAGCAATAATGCACTTAAAAAGTTGGCTCAGGATAAGCAGCAGTTTGATTTGGTATTTTTAGATCCGCCTTATGCTAAACAGCAAATTGTCAAAGATATGCAAAAAATGCTGGCATTAGACTTATTAACGCCAAATGCGATAATTGTCGCTGAAACTGATGATGAAACTAGTTTGGGCGATATTGCCGACTTTACGCTGCTTAAAGAGCATCATTTAGGCAAAACAATCGTTCGCTTCTATCGGAGGGCAGAGTAATGACAGTCGCTTTATTTCCGGGGAGTTTTGACCCGATTACGAACGGCCATGTTGACGTTGCCAGACAGGCTGCAGGGATGTTTGACAAGCTGTATGTGGTCATAATGACTAACACTTCTAAAGAATATTTATTTACCGTTGACGAACGGGTTGCCTTTGCTCAAGATGCGTTAAAAGATTGTCCAAATGTTGAAGTCTTGAAAAGACCAGAAGACTTAACAGTTAATGTTGCGCGTGAGTTACATGCCCAAGCGATTGTTCGCGGTGTTCGCAACAGTTCCGACTTTTTGTACGAGCAAGAAATTGCGGCAATGAATAAAAAAATGGTACCAGAAGTGGCGACAGTTTTGTTATTTACCAAGCCAGAAGATAGTTTTGTTGCCTCGAGCATTATTAAGGAAGTTGCTCATTTTCATGGTGATATTAGTGCTTTTCTGCCTCAAAAGGCAGCTGAGGCCTTGAAACAAAAGTTGGGATAATTTTTATGGCACAAGAGCAGCAAGACAAGCGACAGGGTAAAAAACAGGCACGAAATTGGCTATTATTCATTATTGCCTTGGTTTTAGTAATTGTTGGTTTAAGTTGGCCAACGAATTATTACTTAGAAATGCCGGGACAGGCGATTTCTACCGGTCAATTTGTGAAAAGCAAGAAACCTAAGCCTAATAATCTATATTTGGTGACGGTAAGTGAAACCAGTCGGCCAGCAACAGTTTGGCAATATTTATGGAGCTACACGCAAAAATATACAACGCGAATACCAAGTTCAGAATTATTGGGCGGCGAAACTAACAGTCAGTATGAGGAACTGCAAAACTGGTACATGGAAACCAGCCAGCAAAATGCAATTTACTATGCTGCTAAACAGGCAGGCCTAAAGCCTCGGCTGGACTATAAAGGCGTTTATGTAATGCAAGTGCAGAAGCATTCGAGCTTTAAGAATAAATTGCAAGTCGGCGATACGGTTCTAGGAGCCAATGGTCATCGGTTTAAGTCAACTGAAGAAATGATGCGGTATTTACAGAAGCAGCCGCTTCATGCGCGAGTTAAGATTATGGTATTGCGTGAGGGTAAGCAGCAGTTTTTTACCGGTAAGATTGTGAAAGTTGCGGGAACCGGTAAGCCGGGAATTGGTATTCAGCTGGTTGAGCATGTTCAGGTCACTACGAAACCGCGATTAACTATTAATGCGGGCGAGATTGGCGGGCCATCTGCAGGGTTAATGTTTACTCTAACCAGTTATGAGACGTTTACTGGGCGCCAATTGGCACGGGGTCATAAGATTGCCGGCACGGGGACGATTGCTCCGGATGGCAAAGTTGGCATTATTGGCGGTGTTGACAAAAAAGTTGTTGCCGCGGATAAAGCTGGCGCTGAGGTTTTCTTTGCTCCAACGGATACAACAGGTGTCAAAAAATCGGCAAGTAATTATGCAATTGCCAAGAAGACTGCCCAAGCAATTCATTCAAAGATGAAAATTGTTCCGGTAAGAACATTTAATGATGCTCTCAATTACTTAAAACAGAATTATTAATTAAAAAAGTCCAGAAAAATTTCTGGGCTTTTTTCGTATTTAATAATTGAGGTGAAAAGCGTGAACTGGGAACAAATCAAAGATTTTATTTTAGAACATAAGCAGTATTTTTTAGTTGGCTTAGTTGTTATTGGAATTGTTCTTTGGACTCATCAGGGCAGCAGGCAAAATGACACTGCCACTGAATTTACTGAGGAGCAACATTCAGCGCAAAAAGAGACACCAGCTAAAGAAACGGCTAATGAAGTTAGTAGTAAACAAGATCCAGAGCCAGCAAAAGCTAAAAGCGTCACCTGTGATATTTCGGGAGCGGTTAAGCATCAAGGTGTCTATACCTTGAAGTCTAGTGCAAGACTGCAGGAATTAATTGAAGCGGCTGGCGGCACTACAAATAATGCAGAGTTAAAGCAAGTTAATCGTGCCTTAATTTTACAAGATCAGGATAAGGTCCATATTCCTTATCGGGGCGAAAAAATTAAGGCTAATGAAATTGTAACTTCGGTAAGTGGTAGTTCGGCTGCAACTCCAGTAGATAGCACGAGCAGCACAACTTCTGCAGATGATGCTACTGACCATTCAAAAGTTAATTTGAATACAGCCGATGCTCAAGGATTACAAAAGCTTAATGGGATTGGGGAAAAGAAGGCGGAACAGATTATTGCTTACCGACAAAAAAACGGTAGTTTTAAGAAAATTGAAGATTTGAAGCAAGTTTCAGGAATTGGTGATAAAACTTTTGCGGCGCTTAAAGACCAGTTGGCAGTCTGAACTGCTAGCTCCCGGCTTTTTCTTACTGCTGGCATTACTAGGCGTTGATTTAAGTTTTGGCATTTATCAGAGCCATGGCTATTTACAGCAGTTAGTTTGTATTTTATTGGCAGGTTATTTGACCTGTCTGCTTTTGAAAAAGTTTGGTCGCTTGAAGTGGCTTATTGTTGTCGTTTTGATAATTGGAGCGATTAATGTTGCCTTACATAACCATCAAACTCATTTTACATTGGTGAAAAATGCGGTAATTAAAGTTTATCCCGATCAAATTAAGGTTGATGATGATTGGCTGTCCGGTATTGGCCACGTGAAAACCGGGCAAATTTTAGTTGCGGGAACGGTAACCAAGCAGCAGCTTAGGCAGCTTAATCAAGGACAGCTGGTTTATCTATCTAGCTTAGTAGGTGATGTTAAGCCAATTGAACCAGCGACTAATTATGGTCAATTTGACTTGCGCCAATATTATGCTGGTAAAAATATTGAGCAGCAGGTTAAACTTAAAAGTTGCCAAATGCAGGCTCGAGCTGGCAGTTGGAGCGATTATTTTCATTACTTAAGGTTTAAATTGCAGTCTTATTTTCAAAAAATGCCCCGAATTTTAGGATTTTTTAGCAGCGAATTAATATTGGGAGAAAATCCCAACCAGGATAATCAGCAAATTTTAGATAATTACCGTGATCTGGGAGTAATCCATATTTTAAGCATTTCGGGTCTGCATGTTGGGATTTATGCGCTGGTAATTAGTACACTTTGTTATTATCTAAAATTTACCGAAGAAGAGACCTTTGGCTGCTGTCTGATTATCTTAGTGGCTGGGGTGTTTTTGAGTAATGGTCAAGCAGGTTTTGTACGTGCTAGTCTAACTTATCTTTTAGGAAAAATATTTAGTTTCAAAGGTTGGCAAATAAAGCATTTTGATTTGTTAGGCTTAACTTGTCTGGTGCATTTATTGCTCAATCCACGCTTAATGATGGGCACTAGCGCCATTTTGACTTATACGCTGACTTTCGGGTTAGAGATGACTGATAAAATGCCGAACTTGAAGCAGTCAGCAATGCTTAATTTATTATTAACTCCATTATTGCTGGTTTATTTTTTTCAGTTCAACCTATTAACAGTTCTTTTTAACTTGTTAGTTGTACCATATTTTAACTGGGTAGTAATGCCGCTGACATTTATTAACCTAGTGGTATTTAGCTGGAATCCACATCTGTCTATAATATTTGAGTATCTTTTGAATTACGGTGAACAGATCATTGGTAAATTATCGGCAACTAAAATTGGCTTATTAACTTTTGGCAAGATTAATTGGTGGCAGTGTCTCTTTTTGTTAATTTTAACAGCAGCTTTATTAATTAATATTAATGAAAAAGGACAAATAGTTAAATTGAGTCGTAATTTAGCAGTCGGACTTGGCGTAACTTATCTATTGTTGCTGCTTGCAATTCATTTTCCACTTACTGGACAAGTAACTTTTATTGATGTTGGGCAGGGGGATAGTATTTTAATTACAACACCACTTTGGCGGCGCGTATATATGATTGATGTGGGTGGCAAATTAAATTTTGGCGGCAAAAAATCAACACCGCAAGTTAATAAAATAACCATTCCACTTCTTAAAGCTGAGGGCATTAGTCAAATTGATAGGCTCTTTGTTTCACACCAGGATGCCGACCATGTTGGTGATTTAGGACCACTCTTAGAACAAGTAAAAGTCAAAAAGTTGTATATGGCGCAAGGGCTGATTAATAATCCGTCTTTTCAAAAAAGAATTAATGGCCGAATTACTCGCGGGCAGATTGTTCAATTATTGGCGGGGATGACTGTCAAGGGACCAGTGACTTTTCATGTTGTGTACCCATTTAAACCGGGATTAGGAACCAATGATGATTCGCTATCCTTAACCTTTACATTGGCACATAAAAGTTGGCTTTTTACTGGCGACTTGGGTCAGGCTGGCGAGCAAGAAATTATGTCTAGGTATGGCCTTCATGCTGATTATTTTAAATTAGGGCATCATGGCAGTAGGACAGCATCTAACCCGGAATTTTTACAGAAATTACACCCAGCAATGGTCTTTATTTCTGCTGGTCGAAATAATCGTTTTGGCCATCCGCATTCAGAGACCTTGGCAACACTGCAAGCGCAACATATACCGTGGGCTTCAACCCAAGACTGTGGTATGATTACATGGACTTATGGCATAACTAAGCCTAAACTAACACGTTTTATCACGGTGAATAACAAATGACATTACTTTCTTTATTTAAAAATTCCAACAGCAATAATCTGCAAACCTTAATCCTGGGTGAAGATAGCTTCTTAAATGATTATCTGGCCCGTTCTTATACGCATGAAGAACGTTTTAATAACTTTGAACGGGTTAATGTTGATTGTGAAGGTGAAGGCCTTGATGAATTAATTGCAGACTTAACTGAATCAAGTTTATTTAGCCAGCAAAAAATCATTACAGTCAAAAACCCGTTTTTCTTAACGGCAAAAGCACCTAAAAAAGTGCAGAAGCAGATGGATCAATTGCAGGAAATCTTTGCAAATTTACAACAGTTAGATGACATTGTTGTGCTGGTAGCTTCTTATGACAAGGTTGACCGGCGTAAAAAGTTAACTAAAACAGTCATGCAGCAGTTCAACGTTGTTGAAACCAAGGTCAAAACATACGAGGTCGCTGCGGTAACTAAAAATTTGATTGCCGCAGAAGGTTACCAGATTTCACGTACCGGCTTGCAATTATTACTGCAGCGCAGCGATCAGGTTTTGGATACGATTTTAGGTAATTACAATAAGCTGAAAATGGTTGCGGTTGATGGGAAAATTACTGAACAGGCAATTGCGCAGAATGTTGACTTATCGCTTGCACAAAATGTTTTTGCTATTTTGGAGTCTGCATTAAAGCATAACTACCAAGAAGCGATTAGCCGGCTTGATAACCAATTGCGTGAAGGAAGTAATCCAATTCAATTATTAGCCGTTTTTGAAAATCAGTTAGAATTAATTTTAGCTGCAAAAATTTTACAAAAGCGGGGAAGAAGTGAGGCTCAGATTGTGAAGGCACTTAGCGTTCATCCTTACCGTGTAAAATTAGCTCTAGGTAATCGTTTGGCACCTGAAGATCTAATGCGTTTATTGGAAGAGGCAATTAAGCTAGACTTTAATTATAAAAATGGCCAGTATCATGAAGATAACTTTCTGAAATTATTTATTTTGAATGTATAAAAAAAGACAAGAACCAAAATGGTTCTTGTCTTTTTAATTGTTAGTCAATAAAAATTAGGCTAACTATTTAGCCAATTTAGCCAAACGACTCTTGTCACGGCTAGCCTTGTTCTTATGAATAAGACCCTTTGAAGCAGCCTTGTCCAAAGCACGAGCAGCAGCAATGTGTAATTCGGAGGCGTCTTCAGCACCGGCTGCTTGAGCAGTCTTGAACTTCTTAACAGCAGTTCTTAACTGGTTCATTTGAGCGGCGTTACGCTTTCTAGCAGCATCTTGAGTTTTAACACGCTTAATAGCTGATTTGATTTGTGGCATGAGATTCACCTCCATTGATCGTAATTTTACTTAATTGATTATACTGGAGAATAATCGCAGATGCAAGATAATTTATACTTGCTTTTTAAAAAAATAATCTGTATTATACTATTGTTGTGAACCGTTAACGCTGTTTGCACGCTCACACCTGACGGTTAACGTTGTTAACGGCAATTATTTTAGTGAAAGGTGAAAAATATTATGGCAATTTCAAAAGCTGAAAAAGACGAAATCATTAAGAAGTACGCAACTCACGAAGGCGATACAGGCTCAACTGAGGTTCAAGTTGCAATCTTGACTACAGATATCAACAACTTGACTGAACACATGAAGAGTCACTCACACGATCACCATTCTTACGTTGGTTTACTTAAGAAGATTGGTCACCGTCGTAACTTACTTCGTTACTTACAAGATAACGACATCAATCGTTACCGTGAATTAATCAAGAAGTTAGGTTTACGTCGTTAATTGCAAATATGATAAAAAAGTCAGCTCGTTTCGAACTGGCTTTTTTATTTTTGTCATCATTACTTTTTATGCTAAAATTAACAAAGATACTTTTTACGTTGTGATCGCTATGATCCATAAAATAACAACTGAATAGAAATAGAAAAGGAAGTATAATGGCTGATCAAGTTAAAATAATGATTTTGAGCGGCGTCCGTGAACAAGGAAAAGACATGTTCGCTGTTCAAGTCAACGATGAAATTTTTGTCCTTGATGCAGGATTGAAGTATCCTGATAGTTCTTTGTTTGGAATCGATTTGGTTATTCCAGATCTTGATTTCTTTGAGCAGTATGGCGATCAGGTTGTCGGCATCTTTTTGACGCACGGACACGCTGATTCTATTGGTGCCTTACCGTATATTCTGCGAGACTATGATATTCCAGTCTTTGGTTCACAATTAACGATTGAACTTGCTAAGATCAAGGTTAAGCGGGTTAATAAGCGTTGTAAGAATAGCTTGTTCCACACAATTGATGCGGAAACTGAAATTGATTTTAAGAATGCGAATATTTCGTTTTTCCATACAACACACTCAATTCCAGATTCATTAGGAATTGATGTTCATACACCAGCCGGTGAAGTTGTTTATACGGGAGACTTTAAGTTTGACCCGTCAGCAGCGCCAAATTATCGCACGGATATGGATCGACTCGCTGAAATTTCGCAAAAAGGGGTATTAGCGCTTTTAAGTGATTCATCGAATGCGGAAGCTTCATTGCCAAATGTTTCTGAACAAAGCATTGGTGACTACGTTACCAATGTCTTTCGCAATACTGAGGGGCGCATTATTGTTGCTGCCAAGGCATCTAATATTATTAGAATGCAGGAAGTATTTAATGCTGCTCAAAGAACTGGCAGACGTGTGTTATTAACTGGCCGTGATGTAGCTAAGATTGCTCGAACAGCAATGGAATTAGGCTATTTAAAGGCGCCTAAGGGCTTATTGATGCGGGTCAAAGACCTAAAGACAACTCCTGATAATAAGACGGTAATTTTAGAAACCGGTCAAATGGGGGAGCCGCTTAATTCTTTACAAAAAATGGCGCAAAATCGTCACAGCATGATTACAATTCATCAGGGTGATTTGGTCTTTATTTCGACAACACCGTCTCACGCGGTTGAAACAACACTCGCTCAGACAAGCGATATGGTTTACCGTGCTGGGGGAACTGTAATTCAATTAGGCCATGCTAAGCACACTAGTGGTCATGCGACTGGGCGCGACTTGCAGTTATTAATTGACACCTTAAAGCCGAAATTCTTAATTCCAGTAATTGGTGAATACCGCTTGCTTGAAATTCACAAGGATTTAGCAATAAGAACTGGCTTGAAAAAAGAAAATATTTTTATTACCAAAAATGGTGATTGCTTGAGCTACGACTTTAAGCAAAAGAAATTGTACTTAACTGACCCAGTACCTGGCGAGGATACAATGATTGACGGTTCAGGTATCGGGGACGTGGGCAATATTGTTTTGCGCGACCGGGAAGTATTGTCTGATGATGGTATCTTTATTGCTGTTGTTACAATTGACCGCCGCAAGAAGAAGATTATTGCCGAGCCCCAGGTTACCAGTCGCGGCTTTGTCTATATCAAGGCTAACCGCAAGCTAATGCATGACAGCATTGAATTAATCAAGGAAACCATCAACAATAATTTCGCTCATAAAAAATTTGATTGGACCGAGATCAAGCAAGATGTCCGTAATGACCTTGAGAAGTTTCTGTACAAGCAGACTAATCGTCGGCCTGTTGTCCTGCCAGTTGTGATGGAAGTTAATCAAAATCGCCATCGAGCAATGCAAAAGCGCAATAATAAGCAGGATGCCGAACAACCAGCACCAGCTAATAAAAAGTCAAACCAAAAAGCTGAGCAAAAGGACTAAAGATGACCTCATTGAGTCAACAGAATTTAATTAATTTAGCCCAAAAAAGCGCTGCAGCTGGTGACTTTGAGCAAGCAATTCAATACTTGGAAGAAGCATTGCGCAACGGCCGAACAACTGAACTAGTAACAAATCTTTGCGATTTATATTTAAAAGCTGGGCAGGAATATGCTGCCTTTGCGTTAATTAAAGAAGAACCTGATCTTTTTTCTGACCAAGCCATTTTTGCGGAGTACAGTAAAGTTTTACAGGCAAATCATTTTTTAATTGAAGCACTCGAAGTCCAAAATTTAAGTAAAAATAGGGTAAAGATTGCTGTTACGCCAATTGCTATAGCTCAGCAGCAAGAGGTAATGCAAAATTTTAAGCAGAAAAATCAGGTTACCCAGTTTGATTATGAGCAGTTATTCAAATTGGATTTACCTAATTTTGTTAATTTTGCTCAAAGTCTTTTGCTTGATCCGAGCTTAAACTTTGCCGTGCGAATTGCTTTGTGCGAAGATTTAGTTCGTCTTGGCGTCAAGGATAAAATTCGCGTCTTGGTCTTAGGCCAGACTGAAGAATTTATTCCCCAAGAGACTGAATTACTAGAAAAGGGTACAGTTTACCACGAAATTATTTCGGCAATTGGCTCGCGATATTATCATCGCCCCAATCAATTACCAACGGTTTTGGGTGAAGTAAACTTGATTTTAGGAAGTCTTTATCCTAAACTAGCTAAGTACGTTGATGAGCCAGACAGCTTTGCCAGTGATCTTGCATCGTATATTGAACATCACGATGGTCGAGGTCACCACAAGCTGTTTGAGCAAATTTATGCTAATTTGCCTAAATAATTTTGAATAAAAAGACTTTACTTTTCGAAAGTATTTAGTATAATAGCAAAGGACGTTTTCATTAGGCATGGCTCTATGCATTAAAATACTAGGCATTTGCCAATGAAAGTAGTACAATATTCAACAGAGAATTATCCGTTACTTACTCAACGGACTTCTTGCAAAATTACAGGAGGGTCATTTTAATGGCAGAAAAAGAACATTACGTTAGAACGAAGCCACACGTAAACATTGGTACTATCGGTCACGTTGACCATGGTAAGACCACTTTAACTGCGGCTATTACTAAAGTTTTATCAGAAAAAGGCTTAGCAAAGGCTGAAGATTATTCAGAAATCGATGCTGCGCCAGAAGAAAAGGAACGTGGTATTACTATCAATACCGCCCACGTAGAGTACGAAACTGAAAATCGTCACTACGCTCACATGGACGCTCCAGGTCACGCCGACTACATCAAGAACATGATTACCGGTGCTGCTCAAATGGATGGTGCTATCTTAGTTGTTGCCGCAACTGATGGTCCTATGCCACAAACTCGTGAACACATTTTGCTTGCTCGTCAAGTTGGTGTTAACTACATCGTTGTCTTCTTAAACAAGACTGACTTAGTTGACGACCCAGAATTGATCGACTTAGTTGAAATGGAAGTTCGTGACTTGTTAACTGAATACGATTACCCTGGTGACGATATTCCAGTTATCCGTGGTTCAGCTTTGAAAGCTTTACAAGGTGACAAGGAACAACAAGACGTTATCATGAAGTTAATGGACACTGTTGACGAATACATTCCAACTCCAGAACGTCAAACTGACAAGCCATTCTTAATGCCAGTTGAAGATGTCTTCACTATTACTGGTCGTGGTACTGTTGCTTCAGGTCGTATCGACCGTGGTACTATCAAGACCGGTGACGAAGTTGAAATCGTTGGTTTGGTACCAGAAGTTCTTAAGTCAGTTGTTACTGGTTTGGAAATGTTCCACAAGACTTTAGACTTGGGTGAAGCCGGAGATAACGTTGGTGTATTGCTTCGTGGTATTGACCGTGATCAAGTTGTTCGTGGACAAGTTTTGGCTGCACCTGGCTCAATTCAAACCCATAAAGAATTTAAGGGTCAAGTTTATGTTTTGAAGAAGGAAGAAGGAGGACGTCATACTCCATTCTTCTCAGACTACCGTCCACAATTCTACTTCCACACCACTGATATCACTGGTGAAATCGAATTGCCAGAAGGTACTGAAATGGTTATGCCTGGTGATAACACAGAATTTACTGTTACTTTGATTAAACCAGCTGCCATTGAAAAGGGTACTAAGTTCACTATCCGTGAAGGTGGTCGTACTGTTGGTGCTGGTCAGGTTACTGAAATTCTTGACTAGTTTCTAAAGAGACAGTTAAAAAAGATGTACTTCTTCATAGAAGTACATTTTTTTTGTCTAAATTTGTTTTTTGCGCGCGTTTAATGTAAGATAATTTAGTACGCAACAAAGCGATCGAACTCGACATTGGAGGTATTTAATTAATGTCTGTAAAATGGAATAAGACCGGTAAGACTACCGGAGAACTTACTTTTGATATTTCTCAAGCTGAGGTTAAGCGTGGCTTGGATCAAGCTTTTAAAAGAGTAAAGAATAGTTTACGTGTTCCTGGCTTTAGAAAAGGTCATGTTTCTCGTGTTATTTTTGACCAATACTATGGTGAAGAAGCATTATATGAGAATGCTTTGAACCTTGTTTTGCCAGAAGCATATTCAGCTGCTGTAGAAGAAGCTGGTATTGCTGCTGTAGGTCAACCAGAAATCCAACCTTTAGCAATGGATGCTGACAAGGATTGGACAATGAAGGCTATTGTTTCAGTTGAACCTGAAGTTGAATTAGGCGACTACAAGGGTATTGAAGTACCTAAGCAAAACACACGTGTTTATGCTAAGGATATTGATGCTGAACTTGAAAAAGACCGTGAAAAGAACGCTGAACTTGTTCTTAAGAAGGGTGCTTCTGAAAAGGGCGACACTGTAACAATTGACTACAAGGGTACAATTGACGGTACTGCTTTTGATGGTGGTTCTGCTGACGATTACTCACTTGAACTTGGTTCTAACACATTTATCCCTGGCTTTGAAGACCAACTTATTGGTCACGAAGCTGGTGACGATGTTGACGTAGTAGTTACCTTCCCAGAAAACTACGGTGCTAAAGATTTAGCTGGTAAAGAAGCTCACTTTGCAACTAAGATTCATGAAATCAAGTCAAAGCAAATGCCTAAATTAGACGATGAATTTGCTAAAGATGTTGATGATTCAGTTGAAACTCTTGATGAATTAAAAGATAAGATCAAGAAGAACCTGAAGGAACAAAAAGAAAATACTGCTAAAGATGCTATTGAACAAGCAGCTATTGAAGGTGCTGTAGCTAACGCTACAATTGACGAAATTCCTGATGCAATGATTCAAGAAGACGTTAATACTCAAATGAACCAATACTTGGGCAACATGCAACGTCAAGGTATTAGTCCAGAAACTTACTACAAGTTAACTAATACAACTGAAGATCAATTGCGTGCTCAATTCAGCAAGGACGCTGCAGAAAGAGTTAAGACTAACTTAGTTCTTGAAGCAATTGTTAAGGCTGAAGATCTTAAAGCTTCAAAAGAAGAAATTGACAAGGAAGTCAAGGATCTTGCTAGTGAATACAATATGGATGAGAAGACTGTCCGTGGTACTTTGACAGATGAAATGCTTGCTCATGACATTAATGTTCGCAAAGCCATCGATCTTGTAGCTGACAACGCTAAACAAGTTGCTAAGTCTAAGATTAAAGAAGACGACAAGTCTGACAAAAAATAGAATTTAATTTCTAACAAAAAAGGTGGTTTGTGATAAACCACCTTTTTTATGTTCTACAAGCAAATAGTTCTGGTACTTTTTAAAATTTATGATACCCTTATTCTTGTAGATTACAGGAGGAATAGTATGGCAACACAGTTTACTGATCAGGAAGAAATTAAATGCTCTTTTTGTGGTAAAACACAAGATCAAGTTAAAAAGATGATTGCTGGCAACGGCGTATATATCTGTAATGAGTGTGTTGATTTATCTAAGAAGATTATTGACGAAGAGTTAAAGTCGGACTCACTAAAAAAAGCCCATGACCTGCCAAAACCAATGGAAATCAAGAAACAACTTGACCAATACGTGATTGGGCAGGAGCGGGCTAAAAAAGTTCTGTCAGTGTCTGTTTACAACCATTACAAGCGAATTAGTCAAATGGATGTTGATTCATCCACGGAACTACAAAAATCAAATATTGCCTTAATTGGGCCAACTGGCTCTGGTAAAACCTATTTGGCCCAGACCTTGGCCAGAATTTTGGATGTGCCCTTTGCAATTGCTGACGCAACTACCTTAACTGAGGCAGGTTACGTTGGTGAAGATGTCGAGAATATTTTACTTAAATTATTGCAAAACGCTGATTACGATATTGATCGGGCAGAACGCGGCATTATTTATATTGATGAAATTGATAAAATTTCTAAAAAAGAAGAAAATGTTTCAATTACGCGCGATGTTTCCGGTGAAGGCGTACAGCAATCATTACTGAAAATCTTGGAGGGAACCATTGCTTCGGTTCCGCCACAAGGTGGTCGTAAGCATCCACAACAAGAGATGATCCAGATGGACACCACTAACATTCTATTTATTGTTGGTGGTGCCTTTGACGGCATCGAACAAATTGTTAAGAACCGTTTAGGCAAGAAGATTATCGGCTTTAGTGCTGAAAATGAACTTAATCAGGCACAAGATGACGCTTGGACGCAGCATTTGACAACTGCTGACCTGGTTAAATTCGGCTTGATTCCAGAATTTATTGGTCGAATTCCGATTATTGCAACTTTAGACAAGCTTAATAATTCTGACTTAGTCCGGATTTTGACAGAACCAAAAAATGCGTTGGTTAAGCAATATACCAAGTTATTAGCACTTGACCAGGTAAAATTGAAGTTCACCGACGGTGCATTAGAAGCAATTGCTGACATGGCAATTGAACGCAACATGGGTGCCCGGGGGTTACGGACAATTATTGAAAATGCAATGATGGGCATCATGTATAAAACACCAAGTGAACCAGATATTGAAGAAGTAGAAGTTACTAAGGACGTCATTACACATAATGCCGAACCTAAGGTAACTCGCCACGCAGATGACGATGAAATGAAGGTAACCGCAAATGATCATTAGAAGTAGTGATTATGCGATTAGTGCTGTTCGTGAAGATCAGTATCCCAAAGATAATCTGCCTGAAATTGCGCTTGCGGGCCGATCTAACGTTGGTAAATCAAGCCTCATCAATTCGCTGTTAAACCGAAAAAATCTTGCTAGAACTTCATCACAACCGGGTAAAACGCAAACGTTGAACTTTTATATTGTCAATGAGGAATTTTATCTAGTTGACGTTCCCGGTTATGGCTATGCGAAAGTTTCAAAATCGCAACGAGCTAAATTCGGTGAAATGATTCAGGATTATCTCGAAACACGAGAGAATTTAAGGGGCTTAGTCATTTTAGTTGATTCGCGTCATGAACCAACTAAGGATGATATTGCCATGTATAATTATGCGCAATACTTGAATTTGCCGATTTTATTAGTTTGTACAAAAATTGACAAGGTCAAAAAAAATCAAGTTAACAAGGTACTTGCTAACTTAAAAAAGACATTGGATTTGTCCTATGACAATGTTACTGTTCTGACATACAGCTCAGTTAAAAAACTACATGTTAAAGAATTAAGTGACTGGATTGAACAGCATTTACAGTAAATAAAAATGACTCTAATTAGAGTCATTTTTATTTATCTTCAGTTTTCTTTTTAGTGTCTTTAGCTAATTTTTTCTTTTTATCTTCCGGTACAGTTGCAAACTTGTCGAATAATCTTTCTAATTCATCTTGTTTTTTAAAAGTTAAGCCCATAAGTATCTTCCTTTCATTATGCTCATTATAATAAAATTTGATGAAGAGGGCTAGTATTAAATTACATCAGCTTTAAATAATTTTAATTATGTAAAACTAATGGAGAGGATAGAATAAAACCGATTTCAGTTGAGTTATGTTAAAATTAATAATACATTTTGGGGGAGTGATTTTTTGGCGACAGAATTAATTGAAAATAAATTGAAATTATTACCCGCGCAGCCGGGCTGTTACTTAATGAAAGACATCAACGGAACAGTTATTTATGTCGGTAAGTCAAAAAATTTAAAAAATCGGGTACGTTCATATTTTAAAAGCAAACAAGTTGGCCGGCGTGCTGAATTAGTACGGGAAATCCGTGATTATGACATTATTACGGTGTCGACTGATAAAGAAGCATTCTTACTTGAAATTACTTTAATCAAAAAATATCAGCCTTATTATAATGTGCAATTAAAGCAAGGCACAGGTTATCCCTATATTGAAATTACCAATGAGCGTGATCCGCAGACAAAGTTAACGAGTATTGTTAGACGCGATGGGGGTTATTATTTTGGCCCGTATCCTAATGTTTATGCTGCTCAGGCAACTTTGAAATTTATTCAAAAAGTTTTCCCGCTTAGGCACTGTCATGGTAAAGAGGGGCGGCCGTGTCTGTACTACCACATGGGGCAATGCTTGGGTGCCTGCTTTAAGACTGTGCCCAAGGCAACCTATGATGCCCAAATTAAGAAAATCAAAAGTTTTCTTAATGGTGACATTGCCGCGGTTAAGCAGGACTTGAACCAAAAGATGCTGGAAGCATCGCAGAATCTTGAGTTTGAACGGGCGGCAGATATTCGCGATCAGTTGAAATATATTGAAGAAACCGTTGAAAAGCAAAAAATTATCTCAAATGATAATAAGCAGCGTGATATTTTTAATTTTTATGTTGATAAATCCTGGATTTCGATTCAGATTTTCTTCTTGCGACAGGCGAAATTATTACGCCGCGAAACGCGAATGTACCCGTTAACAGATACCAGTGATCCAGAGGATACTTTTGCATCGTTTATCGTGCAGTTTTATGGCCAAAAGAACCGAATTTTACCAAAAGAAGTACTAGTACCCAAAGGACTAGATAATGAAGCACTGGCCGAAGTGTTGACCGTACCGGTTAGAACACCGCAGCGTGGACAAAAGCGGGCGCTTTTAGATATGGCTAAGGATAATGCCAAATTAAAGCTCGACGATAAATTTAGGCTGTTAGAATTAGGTAATCGTAAGACTAAGGGGGCACAAAAAGAAATTTTTGCGTCACTAGGCTTACCCTATGGCCACGTTATTGAAAGTTTTGACCACTCACACATTCAGGGAGCTGATCCGGTCTCGGCGTTAGTCGTATTTAAGGATGGTGAGCCTGACAAAAACGCCTATCGAAAATATAAACTCAAGGGTGAAGTCGAACACCAAAATGGTGGCGATGAAGTCAGAAATACGCGTGAGGTTGTTAGACGCCGCTATGGAAGATTATTGCGTGAGCACCAGAAGATGCCAGACCTAATCCTGATGGATGGGGGACAAATTCAAGTTGAAGCCTGTGAAGACGTTCTGCGTAATGAGTTAAACCTTAACATTCCGGTTGCGGGGATGGTTAAGGATGATAAGCACCGCACCAATCACTTGCTTTTTGGCGATCCCATCAATGGCGTGCCCCTGAAGCTGATCCCGCTTGATCCAAAGTCGCAGGGCTTTTACCTAATGACTAGAATTCAGGATGAAGTCCACCGGTTTGCGATTACTTTTCACCGTAAAACGCATGCTAAAAATGCTTTGTCGAGTAAATTAGATTCAATCAAAGGAATTGGCCCCAAGAGTAGAAATAAGTTGCTGCGGCAGTTCGGTTCTCTTAAAAAGATTAAGGAAGCATCAATTGATGAATTACGAGCTGTTGGCCTGACCTTGCCGCAAGCGCAAACAGTTAAGTTAACCCTGTAATTGTAAAGTTAACGGGTGATAACAGTGGTTTTTATGTTATAGTAATGTATTAGAGTTTAGAAGACGGAAGGAGAATTGACATGCCTACATTTGTCGATCAAACTAAGATTGAAGTCCAAGCCGGTAAAGGCGGCGATGGCATGGTTGCTTTCCGCCATGAAAAGTACGTTCCAAATGGCGGTCCAGCCGGTGGTGACGGCGGTCGTGGCGGCAGTATTATTTTTGTTGCGGATAGCGGATTAAGAACGTTGATGGATTTTCGTTATCGGCGGAAATTTAAGGCAGAGTCCGGTGAAAATGGACGCATTAAGTCCCAATATGGGCACGGTGCAAAGGACCTATACTTAAAGGTACCGATTGGTACAACAGTCTATGACTTTGACACCAATGAAGAAATCGGTGATTTAACCGAAAATAAGCAGGAATTAGTTGTTGCGCGCGGCGGTCGCGGCGGTCGCGGTAATATTCACTTTGCCACAAGTGTCAATACAGCACCGGAAATTGCTGAAAACGGCGAACCAGGAGAAGATCGTGTCTTGCGGCTAGAATTAAAGGTGTTAGCCGATGTTGGTCTGGTTGGCTTTCCATCTGTTGGTAAGTCGACCTTGCTATCGGTTGTCACTAAGGCAAAGCCAAAGATTGCAGCTTATTCCTTCACTACATTAACACCTAATTTGGGCATGGTTATCTTGCCTGATGGCCGTGACTTTTCAATGGCTGACTTACCCGGCTTAATTGAGGGTGCTAGTCAAGGTGTTGGTTTGGGAATTCAATTTTTGCGGCACATTGAGCGAACTAAGGTAATTTTGCACCTCGTCTCAATGGATCCAGCTAATGGCCGTAATGCAATGGCTGATTACAAGGCGATTCGTAAAGAATTGTTAACCTATGATGATAGTCTTGAAAATAAGCGGGAGTTAATTGTTGCTTCGCAGATGGACATTCCTGGTTCAGATGAAAAGCTTGCTGAATTTAAGCAAAACTTGCAAGAGGCAGGAATTAAAGAACCTGTTTATGCAATTTCAAGTGTAGCTCATCAAGGAGTTGACGTCTTGATGCAAGATACCGCCACAATGGTTGCCGAAGTTGAAAAGCAGCAGGCTGAAAAAGCTCCTAAGCAGGTTGAGGAAACCAAGGAATACAAGTTTACTGCTCCTAAGAAGAATGAATTTACAATTGAAAAACTTGAAGATCATGTCTTTGAAATTAAAGGTGAAAGTTTGCTTCGGTTGGTTGAACGTACCAATATTGACCACCATGATGGGATTATGCGGTTAGCTCGTAAGCTGAAGAATTTAGGGGTTGATGACGCTTTACGTGAAAACGGAGCTGTAGACGGCGATGACGTAATAATTGGTACATTCAATTTTGAATTTGTCCAATAGAATCATTAAATAGAAAAGTTTGACAATATGACAAAAAATCGGTTTATTACAGGATATTCTGGACTTAGAGCATTGGCAGTGATTGGCGTGATTTTATATCACCTGAATCCTAATACTTTCGTCGGCGGTTATCTTGGGGTGCCGATCTTTTTTGTGTTATCGGGATATTTGGTCACGGATCACATGTTTAAGGCATACCGTGAGCAGGGGTATTACGATCAACGCAAATTTTATTTAGGTCGGATTAAAAAATTATACCCGCAGTTAATTGCTGTTTTGTGGTTATCGGCCGCTTATATCTTTTTGTTTCAACGCAATTTACTAGTTAAGTTGGCCCAAATTGTAGTAGCTAACCTGCTAAATGTTTATAATTTTTGGCAGATTTTAAATGGTCAAAGTTATTTTGAAAGGTTTGCTACTAATGAATCACCGTTTACGCATTTATGGACAATGTCAATTAACGGTCAATTCTATCTTTTATGGCCAATCGTAATTTTTTTGCTAGTTAAATTCGCTAAGAAGCGAAAAACAAGTTTTTGGATCTTATTCGGTGTGTCTCTTGCTTCAGCGCTAGAGATGGCAGTGATGTATCATAGCGGTGTCGACATTAATCGAATTTATTATGGTACCGATACACGCTTTTTCTCATTAGGATTGGGCGCAGCCTTAGCAGTAATCTGGCCAATGGAAAAATTGCGCAAGAATGTTACTAAGGTTGATACGTGGCTGCTCGACGGCGTGGGCTTAGTATCATTATGCGGTTTGATTTGGTTATTCTTTAGTTCACAGATGAATCCGGAACAAGCATTTCCTTATTATGGCGGGATGCTATTATTTACGCTGTTAACGACTATCTTGGTTGGGATTATTGCTCATCCTGGCAGTCATTGGAATGAGTGGCTGACCAATCCTGTGTTTAACTGGATTGGTTCACGCAGTTATGGAATATACCTCTACCAATTCCCCGTGATGATTTTCTTTGAAGACAAGGTAACCAACATGGCGGACCACGTTTTTCTGTATCCGCTAATTGAAGTGATTTTGATTTTACTGTTAAGTGAAATTTCCTACCGCTTAATTGAACAGCCGTTAGGCAAAATTACGTGGGTTAAATTTAAGAACTACTTTAGGCATTTATTTAAAAAGTCAACCAAAAATTATTTAGGTAAATTACAGGCAATTGTCGGTTATTTGATATTTTTAATTGGTACCACAGGAATTTTGGTCTCACCGGCAGTCAAAGCGCAAGATTTTAATAAATCACAATTGGCGACCCGGATTAGGGCAAATCAGGTACAACAGAAAAAAGATAATCAAGTTTTAATTACTAAATTGCAAAAAGCCAAGAAAAAAACGCGGCAAAGGACTAAACTAGTTAATGAGGCACAACGTACGGCAAAAAGTCATCCAGTTAACCGGTCATTCAAAAAATATGGCATTTCACAAATAGACCTGCAATTAGCACAAAAGGTGCAGTTGACGGCGATTGGTGATTCCGTAATGGCGGGTTCAAGCAATACGCTTGCGCAGTTGATGCCTAAGGCAGTAATTGACGCTGCAGTCTCACGTCAATTAAGTGTGGCTACAGGCTTAATTAATCAGTATCAGTCCCAAAAGGCTTTAGCTAATAATGTTTTAATTGGCCTTGGGACTAACGGACCATTTTCAATGGGTGATTTAGACAAGTTAATGAAGCAGATGGGACCTAAGACGCAAGTCTTTTGGATTAATACGCACGTGCCAACCAAGCCATGGCAAAATCAAGTTAACAATTTGCTGAAAACGGCAGCTAAAAAATATCCGAATTTAATTATTATTGATTGGTATAATTATTCAAAGAAGCATTCCAACTGGTTTTATCAGGATAATACACACCCAACACCAGTAGGATCAAAGTATTATAGTGTTTTGATTGCGAAGACAATTGTCAAGCACGCAAGATTTTAGAACGGGAAAGATATGGAATTACAATTTCTAGGTACAGGAGCGGGCCAACCGTCCAAAAAGCGTAATGTTTCAAGTATTGCACTGAAGATGCTTGATGAAATAAATGAAATATGGTTATTTGATGTTGGGGAAGCTACGCAGCACCAGATATTGCGGACAAATATCCGTTTACGCAAGGTAACTAAAATTTTTATTTCACATAATCACGGCGATCATATTTTTGGGCTGCCAGGTTTGCTTGCTACTAGATCCTTTCAAGGTGATGTTGGGCCACTGACAATTTATGGCCCAAGTGGGCTAGAGCAGTTTGTGCGCACAGCTTTGCGAGTATCACGTACTAAGGTTACTTATCCAATTAAGTTTGTTGTTTTAGACCAGGGCGGCTTGATTTATCAAGGCCAGGGCTTTAAGGTTTATGCTGAAAAGTTAGTCCACCGTGTGCCTAGTTTTGGCTATCGGATAGTTGAAGATTCACATCAAGGTGAACTTTTAATGGATAAATTAGCGCAATATAATGTGCCAAACGGTCCATTACTTGGTAAACTAAAGAATGGTGAAAAAGTTTCGCTGGCTGATGGTACTGTTTTGGACGGTAAGGACTTCCTCGGTCCTGATAAACCTGGTAGAATAGTAACAGTTATTTATGATACTCGTTCAACACCAACAATTGCTAAATTGGCTCAGAATGCGGATGTTTTAGTCCATGAATCAACGTTTGCCGGCAATGAAGCTGACTTAGCGCATTCTTATTATCATTCAACTGCAGTTGAAGCAGCCAAAATTGCGCGCGATAATGGCGTTAAAAGTTTATACTTGAACCATATTTCGGCGAGATATTTGGGTGCTAAGGCTAAGAATTTAGAAAAGCAGGCACGAAAAGTATTCCCGAATACTAATTTGGCTAATGATTTTGACCGAGTAGAGATTCCAATGAAAGGTGAAAACAATGAGTGATTCGTTAAGAAATAAAGTAGTAGTTGTAACTGGTGCTTCTAGCGGCATTGGCCGTTCAATTGCATTAGAGAGTGCTGGACGTGGAGCAACAGTCATTTTGATTGCCCGCAGTCGCAGCATGGATAAGCTCAAGCAGATTGCTGCTGAGGCGCGGGAACTTTCTGGCGCGGCATCCTATACTTTCCCTACTGATATGGGGAATAATGACCAAATTGACGCTACTTTTAAAGAAATAATCAAGGTAACTAAGCACATTGATTATTTGGTTAACTGTGCAGGCTTTGGTAAATTTGAGCAATTTGTTGATACAGACCGGCGAGAAACAGCAGCGATGTTTCAAGTTAATGTCTTGGGATTAATGTACTTTACCAGACTAATTGGTCGGGTGATGATCGAGCAAAAGACCGGTCAAATCATTAACTTTGGTTCAATTGCGGGTAAGATTCCAACAGCTAAGTCTGCCGCATACAGTGCAACCAAAGCTGCAGTTATCCAATTTTCTAACGTTTTACGCCTGGAATTGAAGCCATTTGGTGTCAAAGTCATGACTGTTAATCCGGGACCTGTTTACACTAATTTCTTTAATATCGCTGATAAGAGCGGTAAGTATGCTGAAAGTGTAGAAAAGTTCATGCTTGATCCTGATGATGTCGCTTGGCAGGTTGTTCATTACTTTGGCAGTAATAAACGTGAACTTAATTTACCACTTAGCCTAGCCGTTTTAGCTAAACTATATAATCTGTTCCCAACGATTGGTGATAGTTTATCTTTAAAATATGCTTCTAGAAAGTAGGGCCTAACATGAAAGGCAAGATGCAACAGGCCAAATTAGTTTTTGGTTTAGTTCTAATTCTATTGGCTGTAATTTTTGTTGTGCTTAATACTAAGCCAGTCGCAATCAATTTTGGCTTCTTTGATGTCAAATTGCCATTAATTATTGTACTAGTAGTTATGATAATTATTGGTGTTTTGATTGGTTGGTTCTGGGGTTCAAATAAACATAATCAAGCTAAGAAAAGCTAATAAATCTTGATTTATTTATCATTCAATAGTATCATTAACACACGTGAGGTAATTTAGGCACTTTTATTAGTGTCCTAAAACTTAAATCTACAATAAAGGAGATCAATTTAAATGGCAGTTCCTAAGAGACATACTTCTAAGCAAAAGAAACGTTCACGTCGTGGCCATATCAAGTTAGCTGTTCCAGCAATGCATTATGATGCAACTACTGGTGAATACCGTTTGAGTCACCGCGTTTCACCTAAAGGTTATTACAAGGGTCGTCAAGTGGTTAACGAAACTAGCGCTAGCGACAACAACTAATTAAAGGACACCGAAATTTTGGTGTCTTTTTTTTGCCCAAATTTTGTAAAAATGATAGAAAGAAAAAATTATGAAATTAGTATTTTTACATTCTAGTGATATCCATGGGTATTTACTGGCAACAGATTATCAAGATAGGTCTAATTATCATGCACCCTTTGGGTTGAGCCGAGTTGCCAGCGTCATTAAAAAAGAGCGGGCAAAATACGGTGCTGAGCACGTGATTGTTACTGATGCAGGTGATTGTCTTCAAGGAGCACCGCTAGCGTCGTATGTCCACGCTGCAGGGACAAAGGATGCCCTGAAAGAGTACACTGCTAGCTATAATGCCATTGGGTATGATGCACGCGTTTTAGGAAACCATGACTTTAATTACGGCCAAGATTACTTGAAGTATTATCTTGCGCAAAATACGGCGCCAATGTTAAATGCTAATATTTTAAATGAACAGACTGATGAACCTGCCTTTGGGCAAGCTTACCGCATAATTGAAAAGCAGGGGATTAAGGTCGGCATAATTGGTATTACGACCCAATACATTCCTCATTGGGAACCAGATGACCATCTTACGGGTTTAAAATTTGCTTCAGCTTTTGCGCAAGTTAAGCACTACGCCCAAATTTTGCGGCCGCAAGTTGATGTCTTAGCAGTTGTTTATCATGGTGGTTTTGAAAATGACCCGCAGACTGGCAGTGAACTCATGCCGCATAATGGTGAAAATGAGGGTTACCAGATCCTAACCCAAATTCCCGAAGTTGATGTCTTTTTAACTGGCCACCAGCACCAAAAAATGCAGCTGGTAGCTAAGAAAACGGCGATTGTGCAGCCGGGCTACCGCGGCGAAGCTGTTGGCAAGGTCGTGCTTGATATTGATGAAACGACTAAACAAATCACGTCAATGACAACTGAATTGATTACAACTAAGGATTACGCAGAAGATCCGACTATTACTAAGCTAACTAAATCGCTGGATCAGGCAACGCAAAATTGGTTAGACAAGCCAATTGCCACGTTAAAAGACCCAGCACCAATTGGTAATGCCACTAGAGCGCGGCTAGAAGGAGCCCCATTTATCAACTTGTTGCAGTCAATGCAGCTGCATTTTACCGGTGCTGATATTTCGGCAACCGCGGTAATGAGTGAGACTGCCAAAGGCTTTGGTAAGCAAGTTACGATGCGTGATTTGGTGCTTAATTATCCATATTCTAACCAGTTATGTAAGGTAAAATTAACCGGTCGTGAGTTACGCCATGTAATTGAGCACAGTTTAGCGTTCTTAACTAAAGATGCCGCAGGTAAAGTTGGATTTTTACCAGAAAAACAGGATTTTCTCTTTAACTTTGATGTTTTTTATCCTGTAAATTATGAAGCCGACATTGCGCGGCCAGTAGGACAGCGGTTGACCAAACTAGAATTGAATGGACGCCCGCTTCAGGACGAACAGACTTATTACTTAGCCGTTAATAATTATCGTGTGATGGGCGGCGGCTTTTATCCTGAATATAGCCCTGATAAAATTCTTGAAATTTCTGACAAAGATTACGTGCAAATGTTCCAAGAGTTTTTGACAAGCAACAAAGTTAAAGTTGATGCACAAACTAATTATCATTTTTATTAAACATAAAAACCGCTAGCCAAAACAGCTAGCGGTTTTTAAATTCAAAATTATTTAAGCTTGGTAAAATTGCTTTTATCTTTACTTGAATGAGCGGTAATTGTTGGTATGATTGCCGCAAATAAAATACCGAAGATTACGCCAACGATGACGGCATCTTGTAAATTAAAGACGTTCTGTGTTAATGGTGCGGCAATAAAGCCCACGATTAACATGTAGATAACGCTCCAACAGATAGTCACGATATAACGACCCATAGTAGTACCCTCTTTCATACATAGTAGAATTTTAGCAAAGTTCATGTGCTTTTTCAAACTAAAAAGTTAGTTTTTGGTATACTAATTTTAGAAGAAAGGTGGCTCTCAAAGATGAAAATCGCCGCATTACAAAATATTAGCACGTTTACGCTGCTGGAAAGTCCCACTAAAGTTAAAGATTTACTGCAAACGGCAAAAGCTCAGGGCTATGAGGCTGTTGCACTAACCGATATTAATTTTACTTACGGGTTGGTTAATTTTTATGAATTAGCCCAAAAAGTCGGGATTAAACCGTTACTGGGAATGCAACTGCGGCTTAATGGCCTAATTGACAGTGCCCATCAATATGATCTAATTGCGCTGGCAAAGTCAGACGCTGGTTATCGTAATCTTTTGCGGTTATCGAGTGCAATTAACTTGTTAACGGAAAACGGGACTAACCAAAAGATACTGACGTTAACTGAATTAAAAAAATATTTAGGTGAATTGGTCTTGATTGTACCTGCTAATACAAATAGTGAGCTGGTCCACTTACAAGAAGAGCAGGAGCAGTTAGGGACTGAGTTTATCCGGCAGCTGCTCAAATTAGTGCCGCAATCTAGTTCATTATATTTAGGTGTATATGCCGCACACCATCAAGAAAATTATTTGGCTTATGTTCAAGCTTTGGCAAGGCAATTCACACTATCCTTAGTCAGTGTAGAAGATACACGTTATCTAAAGCCTAATGACCAGTTCTTGCGTAAGACATTGCAGGCAATTAAATCAGGAACGGTTTTGCAGGATACCGAAGCGCTGGCTAAGCAGAAGGGGTCGCATTTTTTAGCATCAACGCAAGAACTGAGTAATCGCTATCATGAAATGGATTTGGATGAAGCGCTGGCTAACACTTGGCAGATTGCCCAGGAATGCAATGCCAAGGTGGTTTTTCGCACGCCGGTTTTGCCGCAATATAAGCAGCAGCAGTTCTCAACTTCAAAGGAATATCTAAATTATTTAGCCCAAAAAGGATTACAGGAACGGTTCTTAAATCGCCAAGTTCCGAATGATTATCAAAAGCAATTAAATTACGAATTAGGGGTCATTGACCAGATGGGCTTCAATGATTATTTCTTAATTGTCTGGGATGTAATTAATTATTGCCATCGATCAGGAATTACCACTGGTCCAGGTCGAGGGTCAGCTTGTGGGTCGCTAGTATCTTATTCCTTGCGGATTACAGAAGTTGATCCTATTGAATATCATTTATTATTCGAACGTTTTTTAAATCCAGCAAGGCACGAAATGCCGGATATTGACTTGGATATTCCAGATAATCGCCGTGATGATGTGATTAAGTACATGTTTCAAAAGTATGGCATGGATCATGCGGCGCAGATTCTGACCTTTGGGACACTGGCTGCTAAGCAATCATTGCGCGATACGGGCCGCGTGTTTGGTTTAAGTGAAGCCGAATTAAATAAGTGGTCGAGTAGTGTGCCTTTTGCCAAGGGCAAGATTACACTGCAGGAAGCTTACCAGCAATCAACGAAGATGCGGCTGTTAGTTGAGGCTAGCCCTAAAAATAAATTGCTGTTTCAAACGGCTAGTGGCTTAGAAGGTCTGCCGCGGCACTATTCAATCCATGCCGCCGGACTAGTAATTAGCGATAAATCAATTGCGGGGATTTCTGGCCTGCAGACAGGTCAATTGGGGATTCCTGTTACCCAGCAGACTAAAAAATATGTAGAAGCACTGGGTTTATTAAAAATTGACTTTTTGGGCTTGCGTAATTTAACCATTCTGGGTGATACTCTCGAGTTAATTGCACGTCAGGGTAAAAAAATTGATCCTAACCAAATTCCGTTGGATGATTTTCAGACAATGAGAGCCTTCCAAGAGGGGAACACCGACCTAGTCTTTCAATTTGAATCAGGTGGAATTAGGCAGGTATTGCGAGAATTGCATCCAGATAATTTTGAAGATTTGGTAGCTGTTAATGCACTCTATCGTCCGGGTCCAATGCAAAATATCCAAACTTTTATTGCCCGCAAAAAGGGGAAGCAAAAGGTTACTTATCCTGATCCAACACTGAAAACGATTTTGGCACCAACTTACGGTATCTTGGTCTACCAGGAGCAAGTTATGCAGACGGCACAAGTTCTGGCTGGCTTTTCGTTAGGCGAAGCCGATATTTTGCGGCGGGCAATGTCTAAAAAGAAGCAGGATGTCATTGAGCAGGAGCGGACGAAGTTCATTGCTGGCGCGGTTAAAAAAGGTCATGCCAAAGAAGTGGCCGAGCGCGTTTATAATTATATTGAACAGTTTGCCAATTACGGCTTTAACCGGTCACACGCGGTAGCTTATACGAAGATTGCCTTTTGGCTGGCTTATTTGAAAGTACATTATCCAGCTGAGTTTTATGCGGCAATGCTTAATTCCAATAGCGGCAGCCGTCTGAAACTAAGTGACTACGTGATGCGTGCCCAAGAAACCGGTACTAAGATTTTGCCGCCTGATATTAATCATAGCAGCTTAGATTATCAGGTAATTAATGACAAAATTCTGGTTAGTTTAAAGGCAGTTAAGGGTGTGCGGTTAGATTTACTAACAGAAGTTATTCAGCTTAGGAAACAGAAGCCATTTACGTCGCTTGATGATTTTTTGCGCCGAATTGATGTTAAGTTCATTAAGGTTAAGGTTATTCAGGCGTTAATTCAGGCTGGTTGCTTTGACCATTTGTATCACAACCGCAAGGAGTTATTGGCAAACAGTCAGGAAATTATTGAAAATGTTCAATTAACGGGACAGAATTTGGCACTTTCCGAAAGTTTAGGCGGGGTGCCAATGAAGGAAATTCCTGAAGCTACCAAAGGGGAACTAGCAGAAATGGAGAATGAGGTGCTCGGCTTCTCAACAATGACCTCGCCGTTAGTTGCCGCACAAAAATATGCCGAACAGTTCAATGCTCGATCACTAAGTGACTTTGCGATTAATGATACGGGGATTGCTGTTGGTAAATTAATGACCCTCAAGTTAATTAGAACGAAAAAAGGCAGCACGATGGCTTTTGCCAGTTTTGCGGATTCAACCAGTCGGCAGGAAATTGTGATTTTCCCTAATATTTATGAAAAAGTGCAAGATAATCTCAAGGAAGGCAATGTTTATTTGCTCGGGATTAGAATTCAAAACGACCGCTATGATTCAAGTAAAAAACAGTATATTTTAACCAATTTAAAGACGATTAATTTTAAAGGCTAAATTATTTTTTTGCGCAAACCTTAACAATTAAGCTTTGATAGCGCTGACATTTTAAAAGGCTGATAAAGCGGGAAAAATAATCGTTTTTTGTGAGATTTTTTACCAAAAAAATGTTAAAATCTAAATGATGTGAGAAATTACACAATAAATCTTGATGAGGTGAATTCATGAAACGAATTGGTATTTTAACCAGTGGCGGGGATGCTCCTGGAATGAACGCGGCTATTAGGTCTGTAACTAAGACCGCGATTCATAATGGACTCAGCGTCGTTGGTATTCGTTATGGTTTTGCTGGGTTAGTTGCGGGTGATTTTATTCCGCTTACTGCGGAAGATGTTGACCACAAAATAAGTTTAGGTGGCACATTCCTTTATAGTGCTCGCTACCCTGAATTTGCACAACAGGAAGTGCAACAAAAGGGTGTTGAGCAGCTAAAAAAGCATGGAATTGATACTGTTATCGTTATCGGCGGTGACGGTTCATATCATGGTGCATTAGCCTTAACTCGTCTCGGTATTAATTCAATTGGTCTTCCGGGAACAATTGATAACGATATTCCGTACACTGATTATACGATCGGTTTAGATACCGCATGTACAACTGCGATGCAAGCAATCGACAAGATTCGCGACACTGCTAGCAGCCACCACCGTGTGTTCATTGTTAATGTGATGGGCCGCGATTGTGGCGATATTGCGATGCGTGTTGGCTTAGCCAGTGGTGCTGATGCAATTGTGATTCCTGAACGTGAATATGATGTTCAGAAGATTGCTGAAACACTCAAGCGCGGTTTTGCAGACGGTAAAGACCATGGTATTGTTGTGTTAGCTGAGGGCGTAATGAATGCCAATGACTTTAAGACTGAACTCTTAAAGTATGGTAATTTTGATGTTCGAGCTAATATTATTGGTCATATGCAACGTGGTGGTTCGCCAAGCGTTGTTGACCGAATTAATGCCACAAAGATGGGCAATTATGCGGTTAAGTTACTTCTTGATGGTCAAGGCGGTTTAGCTGTCGGCATGGAGAATAACGAATTAAGTACGCATAACATCCTTGATTTGTTTGATGAAAAACACCACAGTGATGAAACACTGCTAGATATAAATGAAGAAATGACTAAGTAATTAGCCGATTTTTGGGGAGATTTTTACATAATGAAGAAAACTAAAATTGTTAGTACGTTAGGGCCAGCTTCAAATGATATTGAAACAATCACAGCTTTAGCTAAAGCTGGTGCGAATGTATTCCGGTTTAACTTCTCGCACGGTGACCATGCAGAACACCTTTCACGGATGAAGATGGTTCGTCAAGTTGAAAAAGAAACTGGCTTAGTACTTGGTATTTGTTTGGATACTAAGGGTGCTGAAATCAGAACCACTGACCAAGAAGGCGGCAAATTCACCATTAATACTGGTGATGTTATCCGTGTTTCAATGGATGATTCCCAAGAAGGTAATAAGAACAAGATTCATGTTACTTATGAAGGTCTTTTCGATGATACTCATATTGGCGGCCACGTTTTAATTGATGATGGTTTAGTTGACTTATTGATTACCGATAAGGATGATGAACATCGCGAATTAGTCTGTGAAGCACAAAATACTGGTGTAATCGGCTCAAAGAAGGGTGTTAACGCACCTGGCGTTGAAATTCGGCTTCCAGGAATTACTGAAAAAGACGCTGACGATATTAAATTCGGTTTAAAGCATGGCATTAACTTCATCGCTGCTTCTTTTGCTCGTAAGGCTCAAGACATCTTAGATATTCGTAAATTATGTGAAGATGCTGGTTGTGACTACGTCAAGATTTATCCTAAGATTGAATCTCAAGAAGGTATCGACAATGTCGATGAAATTTTACAAGTTTCAGACGGTTTAATGGTTGCTCGTGGCGACATGGGTGTTGAAATTCCATTTATCGATGTTCCATTTGTTCAAAAAGATTTGATTAGACGTGCTAATGCACTTGGTAAGCCAGTTATTACTGCTACCCAAATGCTTGACTCGATGCAAGAAAACCCACGTCCAACTCGTGCTGAAGTTTCAGACGTAGCTAACGCTGTTCTTGATGGTACTGATGCTACCATGCTTTCTGGTGAATCTGCTAATGGTCTTTACCCAGTTAAAGCCGTTAAGGCAATGGCAGAAATTGATGAAAGAACCGAAGAACAATTACTTAAGCGTAATACTTTGGCTTTGCAACGTTTTGAAGAATACAAGGGTTCAAACGTAACTGAAGCAATCGGTGAATCAGTTGTTCGTACTGCTCAAGAATTGGGCGTTAAGACAATTATTACTGCAACCAACTCAGGCTATACTGCTAGAATGATTTCTAAGTACCGGCCAAACGCTGATATTTTAGCTTTAACCTTTGATGAAAAGATTGAACACTCATTAGGCATTACTTGGGGTGTTCAACCAATGTTGACTGAAAAGCCAACATCAACTGACGATATGTTTACAGTAGCTGCTAAAGTTGCCAAGGAACAAGGTTACGTTAAAGATGGTGACTTGGTAATTATCGTTGCTGGTGTTCCAGTTGGTGATTCAGGTACAACTAACTTGATGAAACTGCAAATTATCGGTAACAAGTTAGCTCAAGGCTTAGGTGTTGGTAATGGCTCTGTTGTTGGTAAGACAGTTGTCGCAAACAGTGCCGAAGAAGCTAACAGCAAGGTTAAGGAAGGCGACATTTTAGTTGCTAAGACTACAGATCCTGATTACATGCCAGCAATTAAGAAGGCATCTGGTTTAGTAGTTGAAGCATCTGGTTTGACTTCACACGCTGCTGTTGTTGGTCTGTCACTTGGCATTCCAGTTGTTGTTGGGGTTACTGATGCAACGGAAAAGATTGCCAGTGGTATCACCATTACGGTTGATGCACGTCGTGGTGCCATTTACCAAGGTGAAATTTCTAACCTGTAATAAATGCTAAAATTAAATAAAATAGTCAGCTTGAGTGCTGGCTATTTTATTTTGCACGATTTTCTTTTATACTTAATAAAGATAGAATTATGTAAAATTAGGAGAAGTGACTATGTTAGGCACGATTGAAACAGGTAAAGTAATTGATCAAAATGAAGACGCGTATTACGTGCAAATTGACGGCATTACTTATGAATTAAAGCGTAAGGAAATTACCCAAGAGGAAAAACCAAAGATTGGTGATGAAGTTCGCGGCTTTTTGTATGATGATAAGCAGCACAATCGTGAAATGACACAGTTTTTACCATTTGCGCAGAAAGACCAGTATGGTTGGGGCAAGGTTACTGAGGTCAAGTATAACCTAGGCGTTTTTGTCGATATTGGTTTGCCGGATAAAGATGTCGTTTTGTCGGTTGATGACCTTCCTTTTGATAAGGATCGCTGGCCTCGCAAAGACGATCAGCTGTTAGTTCATTTGGTAACTGACGAGAAAGACCGTGTTTGGGCCAAATTAGCTGATGAAAATATTTTTGAGCAATTATCAGCACATTTTCCTAATGATATGGAAAATAAAAATATCTTTGGTACGGTTTATGCTAGTCGGGAATTAGGTGCCTTTGTAATTACTAAGGAATATTACCTAGGTTTTGTCCATTCATCACAGATGGCGCGGCCATTGCGGTTAGGTGAACAATTTAAGGGGCGTGTTGTTGGCATTAGTCAGTATGGCCGGCTTAATTTGAGTAGTTTACCGCGGGCTTTTGAAGAAATTGACGATGATGCCCAGATGGTCTTGATGAGTTTGCGCCGAATGAAGACGAAAACCTTACCGTTTTACGATAAGTCCGATGCCCAAGAGATCAAGAATTACTTTGGCATCTCTAAGTCTGCTTTTAAACGTGCTTTGGGCCACCTGTTAAAGGGAAGATACATTACTGAAGACAAGGTTAGTGGAACAATCAGCCTAGTCAACGATCCAAATGATGACCAAAATGAGTAAATTGCAGGAACAGATTGAAGATTATTTGCGTTATAGTCAAATTGAACGTGGTCTAAGTGCCAATACGATTACAGCCTACCGCCAAGATTTAACGGAATTTCTTGCTTTTTTAACGCAAGAAAATTTTACGTCTTGGCCAACTAAGGCATTAGATATTGATGCTTTTTTGGCCCAGCAGCGCGACTTGAACAAGGCGACTAGTTCGATTAGCCGGATGATCTCAAGTTTGCGCAAGTTCTACCAGTGGTTAGCACGGCAAAACATTCAGAAATTAAATCCCATGCTGGAAATTGACCCACCCAAAAAGGAGCAGCGGTTGCCGGTAGCTTTGACAGTTGATGAAGTTGAAAGTTTGCTGGCACAACCTGATGTTCACCAAAAGTTGGGTTTACGTGACCGAGCTTTACTTGAGACGCTATATGCGACAGGAATTCGGGTCAGTGAGTTAATTAATTTGAAATTTGATGATTTGCATGAAGAATTAAAACTGCTGAAGGTTTTGGGTAAAGGCTCTAAGGAGCGGTTAATTCCGATTAGTACAGTTGCGATTTCGTGGATTGAAAGTTATCAGACTAAGGTTCGTGAACCACTACTCCTAAAAACCGGGAAGGCTAACGATTATATTTTTCTTAATAATCGCGGCGGTTCATTAACTCGCCAAGCTGTTTGGCAGATTATTAAACGTTATTGCCAGATGGCGGGAATAACTAAAGATGTGACACCACATACTTTGCGACATACTTTTGCGACGCATTTATTGGAAAATGGTGCTGATTTGCGGGTTGTACAGGAAATTTTGGGTCATTCTGATATCAGCACCACCCAAATTTATACTAATTTATCGCAAAAGCATATTTTACAAGTCTATGCCAAAACGCATCCACGAACTTAGGTGATTAAATGTTAATTGAATGTAAAAGTGACAAAGAAAAGGTTGCAATGGGCCTCTTGTCTTACTTACCAGATTTTAAAAATCTTGCCAATTTAAAAGAAGAAATAAATTTGAATAAGACTAGTTCGGAGTTTCAGCTTTACCTATATCGCGGAGATGAGGCTAACTTTGTGGGGGTTATTGGCACGCAAAATGATGCTAATTTTATTATTATTCGTTATCTGTCATTTGCGCCGGATTATCGTAATGCGAAGTGCGAATCTGCGGCCGTTCGCGAATTAGCAGCCACGAACCCGAAGAAGAAGGTAACGGCTTTGCCTGAATGGACCTACTTACTTAAATACTTAATAGAAGATAAACATCATGAGTGATAATTTAACTTTAGAACTGCCTAACTTTGAAGGACCGCTGGATTTACTGCTGCACTTGATTAAGTCGCAAAAAATTGATATTTATGATATCCCGATTGCCCAAATTACAAGTCAATATTTAGCTTATTTGCAGCAAATGCAGCAATTGAACTTGCAAATTGCCGGCGAGTATTTTGTAATGTCATCAACGCTCTTACGAATTAAGTCACAATCATTGTTGCCTCAGAATGATTTTATCGCAGATGAGCCTGAAGACGATCCAAGGGATGAGTTAGTTCAACAATTGGTGCAATATTCAGTCTTTAAAAAGATATCGGCATATTTTAAGAAGCGCAACGAAATGGTGCCAATTACTGCGGCTAAGGAAGAAAGTATTCCGCAAACTAAGAAGGTTCAGCCACTGCCAAGTGGTCAGATTACGGCAACGGAATTGACGAATACTTTTATTGCTGTATTGCAGCGGCTGAAAATTAGGCAGCCCGATATTGCATCAGTAGAAGTAAAAGAAACGCCAATTACAGAAATGATTAATTTTTTGCAGGAAAAAACTGCCGGCCGCAAAAAGGTCAGTTTTTTTGCGTGCAGTGACCAAATGCGTAATTTGTCAGATATAATTGGTCTATTCTTGGCACTATTGGAGTTATGCAAAAAACAAAAAATCAAGGTCAGCCAGGCGCGAGCATATGGCGATTTAGAATTAGAGGGAATTGATATCGATGCCAAGTAAGATTGCGCAATTAGAAGCTTTGCTGTATGTGGCAGGCGATAACGGGATTGCTGATGATAATTTATGTGAATTATTAGCGGTAGGTCAGGCAGCTTTACGCGAATTAACTAAAGATTTAGCTGATAAGCTGCAGGAGAATCCTGATTCGGGGCTGCAATTGTTACATATCAACCAAAATTACAAGTTAACAACCCGTCCTGAGGTTGCCAAGACGGTCGAGGGTTATTTTCAAAAAGATTTAACTAAGACATTAAGTCAATCGGCTTTGGAGATTTTGGCGATTGTTGCTTATCGCCAGCCAATCACTCGGGTTGAAATTGATGATATTCGCGGAGTTAATTCGTCTGGTGCATTGCAAACTTTAATTTGGCGCGGATTGGTTAGGATTAACGGGAAAAAAGAAGCACCGGGGCATCCTAACTTATATGTCACTAGCGACTACTTTCTGCAATATTTTGGTTACCAAAGTTTAGCAGATTTGCCATTAATTGAAGATTTTGAAGATGATAGTATTAATGCGGATGGCGAAATAGATTTATTTGCGGCTAAGGGTCAGGCTGACAAGAACTTGGCTAGCATGCAAAAGGGAGAAAAATAATGACGTTACAACGTTTACAAAAAGTAATTGCTGAGGCAGGAATTGCCTCAAGACGTAAGGCTGAAAAAATGATTACGGAGGGTCGCGTCACTGTAGATGGTGAAATTGTCACTAAGCTTGGAACTAAAGTAGAAACTTTTAGTAATATTACGGTTGATGGTGAACCAATTGAGCGCGAAAGCCTGCATACTTATTTATTTTATAAGCCGCGCGGGGTTATTTCGACAGCAAGTGATGATAAGGGGCGAAAGACGGTAGTTGATTATTTTAGTGATTTACCATACCGTTTATACCCAGTAGGCCGGCTAGATTATGATACGTCGGGTTTATTATTAATGACTAATGATGGCGAACTGGCTAATTTATTGATGCACCCGCGCAATAAGGTAGCCAAGGTTTATGTTGCCCGCATTGAGGGCCAATTATTACCCGAAGAAAGCAAAAAGTTGGCGCGCGGAGTCGAATTTGACCACCATAAGAGTGCTCCAGCTAAGGTAAAAGTCATTCGTACAGATAAGAAGCGTAACCGCCAAATTGTCCAATTAACCATTCATGAGGGGCATTATCATCAAGTTAAGAACATGTTTAAGGCAGTTAATCATCAAGTTGAAAAATTAGCCCGAGAAAAATACTCTTTTTTAACACTTGATGGGCTTGTATCTGGCAAATATCGCGAATTGACTCACGAAGAAGTTGACAGATTAAAGCACGTGGACTAATATATTGATAGAATTAAATACAGAGTTTGTTGTCTTCATGGCAGGGTGAAAATCCCGACCGGTGGTGCAAGTCCACGACCCACGCAAGTGGTGGAATCTTTTGAGATACCGATAGTTAGAGTCTAGATGAAAGAAGACAGACTAAACTAAAAGAAAAGTAAATTAAAAACGCTTACTTTTAATAGGTCTGTTGCTGGGGAGCAACAGACCTATTCTTGTTTGGAGGTAAGTTTTTTGAAGAGTAAGAGTACGAGTAATTTAGCATTATTAATCGCTTGTGCGATGTTTGGTGCAGTAGGGTTTGTCATTATTAAATTTACAGGGATTCCTATTTTACCAAATGCGAATTTCTTAAAGTTTGATTTTTCTGACGTCATCGTTACAATTGGAATGTTTCTGTTTGGCATTTGGCCGGGGATTTTCATTGCGATTATCAGAATGCTGTTAAGTTTAATTTATAGTGGTTTTAATTTGGCAAGTATCGTTGGCCAATTAGCAGCTTTAATTGCATCAGTTTGTTACGCCTTACCATTCTATTTTGTTACTAGACACGTGAAGCATGATGAAACCAGCGGCATGAAGCGGCACGTGAAGCCGATCATTGGTTTGATTTGCGGGACAATTGCAATGGCAGTAGTTTTGGCAACCCTCAATGCGTTGATTTTGACGCCAATGTATGCCGTAACTACGGTACCTAATCTGCCAGCAATTCATGGTTATTCCGGCTTATTGGGCTTCACCGAAAAGGTCTATTTGGGACAGTTACTGCATATTCCATCAATGGGGACATATATTTTTGGCATAATTGTTCCGTTTAACCTCTTAAAGGGATTAATCAACAGCATTGTTGTTTACCTATTATTTGAAGCAGTTTTACGTAATTTAAAACCTTTTGTTCAAAAGAATTTTAATTTAAAGAGATAATTTAAAAGGTCGGTCATGTAAATGGCCGATTTTTTTATCCAAAAAGATTGGTAAATATGCTAAAATTAAACAAGTTAGGTGAATCGAGGTATTTTGATGAATCAGAAACAGGAAAAACCATATAAACATTATGCACGTCCAGATGAACCGAGGACTGTAACTTATAAGTCGCATTCTAAGGGCTGGCTGGCAACTGTGGCAATCCTTGCCATTGTAATTGTTGCTCTTGTTCCTGTTGTTCATCACTTGGCTTCAAGTGGTCAGACCACGGAACAGGCTGTCGAACTACAAAAAACGACTAAAAAGCCCGCTAAGCATGCAAAGAAAAGAAAGACTAAGATTAAGGCTAAGAAGGCTAAGCATAAAAATAAGTTGACTACTAAGAAAAAATCTACAAGTCCAGCTAAATCAGCAGCTAAGACCAAGACAAAGAAGACGTTGACTAACCAAAAGACTGACCAGGCTGACCAATATGTCGTTCAAGATGGTGATACTTTAAATAGTATTGCCAAAAAGAATAATGTTTCGCCGCAAACATTAACTCAGCTCAATGATCTTGATGCTGATGGACATGTTAATGCTGGTCAAACACTTAAATTAAAATAATTATTGAGAAAGGAGAGGGACTAAGACGTCCCTTTTTGATTGAATGCAAGTAGCAATTGATGGTCCAGCTTCAGCTGGCAAAAGTACAGTCGCAAAAATTATTGCGCAAAAATTAGATTTTATTTATATTGACACTGGAGCGATGTATCGCGCATGTACGGTAATTGCCAGAGAGCAGCATCTTGATTATGGGGATGAAGCTGGAATTTTAACGGCAATTGACCAGGTTGGCATTGAACTCAAGGTTGTTAACGGTGAACAAAAAGTATTTGCCGGCAGCCAAGATATTTCTCAAGAAATTCGCACACCCGAAATTTCAGCTAATGTCTCACAGGTGTCTGCTTTGGCTGGCGTGAGAGCTAAGATGGTTAGTCTGCAGCGGCAAATGGCCGGCAAGGTTAATGTGATTATGGATGGCCGGGATATTGGAACAACGGTTCTGCCTAATGCCGAAGTTAAAATCTTTTTAGTGGCAACTCCAGCTTCTAGAGCCAAGCGGCGGATGCTTGATTTGCAGGAACGGGGCATTAAGTCTGACAAGACCGTTGCTGAAATCGAACAGGATATTGCCAGCCGTGACTATAAGGATTCACATCGTGAAGTTTCACCCTTAAAAAAGGCAGCAGATGCAGTCGAAATTGACACAACATCGATGTCAATCGACCAAGTAGTGGCCGCAATTTTAGCCGAAATTAAAAAAAGTCAAAAAAAACTATAAAAAAGGGGCTAAAACAGTAGAAAAATATCTCACTTTCATTTAGAATTAGATTATGATATTGGGAGGTAAATAATGTCAGAAAACAGTAATCAATTTTTAGATGCATTGAAACAAATGCAAGGAGTTGAGGTCGGAGATATCGTCGATGTAGAAGTATTAGACGTTGAAGACGGCCAAATCGATGTCGGTGTTGAAAATGCCGGTGTCGAAGGTGTAATCCCACGTCGTGAATTCACTTCAGACCGCAACGCCGATTTACGTGACCTTGTTAAGCCAGGCGACAAGCTTAAGGCTTTAGTTTTGAGAAAAGCCGGCGGCGACAAGGAAAACGGTGAGTTCTTCTTCTCAGTAACTCGTCTTAAGGAAAGAGAAGCTTATGACGAATTACAAAAAGACTTCGAAGCAGGTAAAACTATCGAAGGTACTGTCACAGCTTCTGTTCGTGGTGGTTTATTAGTTGATGTTGGTACTAGAGGATTCTTGCCAGCTTCACTTATTTCTAACCGTTACGTTTCTGATCTTAAGCCTTACATTGGTAAGACAATGAAACTTAAGATTACCGAAATTGATCCAGGCAAGAATCGTCTGATTCTTTCACACAAGGATTTAATCGAAGAAGAACGTGAAGAAGCCTTTGATAAAGTAGCATCACAATTAGTTGTTGGTGATGTTGTTGAAGGTAAAGTTTCTCGTTTGACTAACTTTGGTGCCTTTGTTGATGTTGGTGGTGTTGACGGTTTAGTTCACATCTCAGAAATTTCATACAAGCACGTTGATAAGCCTAGCGATGTATTAAAGGCTGGTCAAGATGTTAAGGTCAAAGTTATTGGTATTGATGATGACAGACATCGCATCTCCCTTTCAATCAAGCAAACAGAACCTTCTCCATTTGAACAAGCTACTTCAGAATTACATGAAGGCGACATCTTTGAAGGTGAAGTTAAGTCATTGACTAACTTCGGTGCTTTCGTTGAAGTTGCTGATGGTATTCAAGGCTTAGTTCACGTTTCAGAAATTTCATACAAGCACGTGGACAAACCTAGTGATGTTTTGGAAGTTGGCCAAACTGTTAAGGTTAAGGTTTTGAACATTGACCCAAGTGAACGTCGGATTTCACTTTCAATGAAGGCAGCTGATTCTAAAGGCTCTGACAACGAAGGTTCTCGTTCACACAGTTCATACAACAACAGAAACAACTCTGTTAACAAGAAGTACATGAACAACGAAGACAGCGGTTTCGCTTTAGGTGACATTATTGGTGACCAATTAAAGGACCGTCGTTAATCATAATAAAAAAGCCGACTGAATAGCCGGCTTTTTTTATTTTATATTATAAAAGGAGGCTGAAAGATGGTTTTACCAGTAGTGGCTATTGTTGGCCAACCAAATGTTGGTAAATCAACGCTTTTCAACCGGATTATTAATGAGCGTTTGGCAATTGTTGAAGATAAGCCCGGCGTAACTCGTGACCGTAATTATGCCCAAGCTGAGTGGATGGGGCAAAAGTTTGACCTAATTGATACTGGTGGTATTACATGGGAAAACGGGCGCATTGAAGATGAAATTCGGGCGCAAGCAGAAATTGCGATTGATGAAGCTGATGTGATCGTGATTTTAACCAGTGTTGCCAATCATTTAACTGACCTAGATGAGCGAATTGCGCAGTTACTTTACCGCACCAAAAAGCCGGTTATCTTGGCCGTAAATAAGGCTGATAATCCCGAGCAGCGGGCAGATATTTATGATTTTTATAGTTTAGGATTTGGTGATCCAATTCCTGTATCCAGTGTTCATGGTACTGGGATTGGTGACTTGCTTGACCGGATTGTCAGTGAATTGCCAAAAGACTTGGATAAAAAAGATGACGGTCAGATTTCTTTTAGCGTTATTGGTCGACCAAACGTTGGTAAATCATCAATTGTTAATCAACTAGTTGGTGAAAAGCGGGTTATCGTCAATAATGAAGAAGGAACGACCCGTGATGCGGTTGATAGTCCATTTGTTTCAGAAGATGGTACCAAATTCCGAATTGTTGATACTGCCGGAATCAGACGTCGCGGTAAGGTTTACGAAAAGACGGAAAAGTACTCGGTTATGCGTGCCATGGGGGCAATTGAGCACTCAGATGTTGTCTGCCTTGTCTTAGATGCCAGTACAGGGATTCGCGAGCAAGATAAGCACGTTGCCGGCTATGCCCATGATGCTGGCCGCGGGATCATTATCATTGTAAACAAATGGGATTTGCCAAAGAAAAACAGTACTAGTGCTAAAGAGTTTGAGCAAATAATTCGGCAAGAATTCCAGTATCTTGATTATGCGCCGATTTTATTTGTTTCGGCTAAAACTGGCCAGCGGCTTGACCAGATACCTAAGATGGTTAAGCAAGTTTACCAAAATCAAAACCAGCGGATTCAGTCTAGCGTCCTCAATGACTTACTATTAGAGGCAAGTAAACTAGTACCAACACCAATGATTAAGGGTAAACGTTTAAGAGTTTACTATATGACCCAGGTTTCGACTAACCCGCCGACGTTTGTGGTCTTTGTTAATGATGCGGAATTGATGCACTTTTCTTATCAACGTTTCTTAGTAAATCAATTAAGAGAAAATTTTGATTTTACAGGTACACCAATTAAAATAATTGCACGTAAGCGAAAGTAATTTGTATATTACAAATACATAAAAATTAATCTTTTTGGCAAAAAAGCTTGTTGTAGTAAGGCTTTTGTGCTATTTTGGGTTCATGGAAACAGTGATTAAATCAGAATCATTATTTCTCGTTCTTCAGTTTGAAGAATAGGCTTTGGGTTTAGTTAAGTGGACCCAAATTTTGGGAGGTGAAGTCCAGATGGCAAATAAAGCAGAATTAGTTTCTGAAGTAGCTTCAAGAACTAAGTTAACTAAGAAAGACGCAGCCACTGCTGTTGATGCAATTTTTAGCTCAATCCAAGATGATCTTGCAAAGGGTAACAAAGTTCAATTAATTGGTTTTGGTACTTTTGAAGTTCGTGAACGTGCAGCTCGCAAGGGTCGTAACCCACAAACTGGTGATGAAATTAAAATCCCAGCAAGCAAGGTTCCTGCATTTAGACCTGGTAAGGCTCTTAAAGAAGCTGTTAAATAGCTTAATAGTTTTATCCTAAAAGATGGTAACGTGATCGTTACCATCTTTTTTGATCGGGATAAATAATTCAGGATGTTTCTTGTTCTACTGATTTTATGGCATAATTAAGGATATTGGAGGGACTAAATGTATTCTGAACAATTACTTGATTCAATTGAAAAACAAGATTTTTCGCAGGAAAAAGTCTTACTGAAAAAGGCCTTAGATAATGATGATCCAGAAGTCTTGGCATCATTGGCAGAAAATTTAACTGGGTTAGGCTTTACTAACTTGTCAAAAGAAGTTTATCGCAGCTTAATCGGTCAATTTCCAAAGGAAGACCTATTTAAAGTTTACTTAGCTGAAATTCTGTTAAATGATGGCGAAGATGATGATGGTCTATCATTACTGTATAACATTGATGAAGATTCTTCTGCTTATCTTGATAGTCTGTTAGTTCAAGCCGATTATTATCAAACTAACGGCTTGCTCGAGGCAGCCCATAGCAAGCTGATGAAGGCGGCTAAACTGGCCCCAGACGAAGATGTCATTAAGTTCGGACTAGCCGAATTAGATTACTTGAGCGGCTATGATGAGCAGGCTTTGACTTTGTATCAGGATTTATTAACGCGTCACAAGAATATTAGTGAAGTTAACTTGACTGACCGCCTGTTTCAAACCTTGGCTAAGTTGGGTCGTTATGAAGAGGCCAGCAAGGTAATTGAAGAGCATAGCGGCGATATTTTGGATATTGACAGCAAATATCAAGCGGCTCTGATTATGCTTAATGTTAAGAAAGACGATCAGGCAATTACGTATTTAAATGACGTGATCGATCAAAGTCCGGACTACGTTAATGCTTATCCGCTCTTAGCTACTGCCTATGAGCACAAAAACGATAACGACCAGGTTTTGCGCTCCAGTCAGGCGGGACTAGCTTATAACGAACTTGATCCGATATTATATTCTAAAGGGGCACGTGCGGCAGCTAATCTAAATGACCTGAAGACGGCTGAGGACTTGTTGACGCGGGGCTTAAAGGTTGAACCAGAAAACAATGATTTGCGGCTGCAATTGTCCAATCTTTACTTACACGAAAATAAAGACGAAGCAAACCTCAAATTGTTTGCCAAGCTTGATGAGAGTGATTTGGAGCCGCAAGCTCACTGGAACATGGCTCTTTCTTATGAAAACTTGGATAACAGCGACAAGGCTAAGAGTGAGTTCTTGCTGGCATATCCAGAATTTCAAAGTAATCCCGCTTTTTTGAAGCAAATGATTCGTTTCTTTAATACTGAGGCTAATTCTACTGAAATCGTTCTGCAGCTGTTAGAGCGCTATTTAAAGCTGGAACCAGAAGACGGCGAGATGCAGGAATTGTACAATCAGTTAGCTGATTAATTAAATTTTTTAACACAAAAAGACCATGATGTGGCCTTTTTTGTTTGGCAATTTTTCGAGATGATACAAGAGAAGTCGTGTTCTGCCCGTAAATAGGCTATAATATGCAGTGACACTATTATAAATTAAAATAATAATGTTTATTTAACTAACAAAAATTAAAAATAAAAACAAATGAGTTGATTATTAATGATGAAAATAACTGAATTACCCGCGATTTTTACGGCGGCGCTGCCGGTTCTTAAGACATTGGAAGAAGCAGGTTTTGAAGCCTACTTTGTTGGCGGCTCCGTTCGTGATTTATTATTGGGACGGCATATCCATGATATTGATATTGCAACTAGTGCATATCCAGAAGAAGTCAAGGAATTGTTTAACAGGTCAATTGATACTGGGATTAAGCACGGAACTGTAACTGTCTTATATGATGGCGAAAGCTACGAAATTACTACTTTTAGAACCGAATCTGGCTATCAGGATTATCGCCGGCCCGATCATGTAACATTTGTGCAGAATTTGAGTGAGGACCTTAAACGGCGTGATTTTACAATTAATGCCTTGGCAATGAATACAAATGGTGAAATTATTGATTTGTTTGATGGTCTTGGCGATCTGCAAAAGCATGTGATTAGGGCGGTTGGCGACCCAGAAAAGCGTTTTAACGAAGATGCCCTGCGAATGATGCGTGCCGTACGCTTTATGAGCCAGCTGCAATTTAATTTAGAAACAAAAACAGAGCAAGCAGTTAAAGATAACCACCAGCTCTTACAAAAAATTTCGGTAGAACGGATTCGTGATGAATTTGTTAAGATGGGTATTGGTCCGCACTCACGCCAAGCCTTCCAGGTCTTTTTAGATACGCAATTAAGCGAGGATGTTCCTGACTTTGGCGGCAAGAGTGACTTATTGGCAATCTACCCTAGTTTGGAATTTAATCCGGATATGGAGACCAGTCTTTGGGCAATTGTAATAATTTTGCTGAAAATTCCTAATGAGCAAATCACAAAATTTATGCGTGATTGGAAGAATTCAAATGCCATGACCAGTGAAGTTGAAAAAATTGTTGCCCTGTTTGATTTACTTTCAGAGCGGACACCAACCGATTTTGAGCTTTTTGAAGCAGGAAAAGAAATCCTGTTAAACGCCATTGATGTTGCTCATATTTTAGGGCAGCCAGTTAATTCTAAGGCGTTAGTTGACCGCTACGTTGCCTTGCCGATTAAGTCCACAGCAGAACTTGCTATCGATGGCCGCTTTTTAATTGATTCCGGAATTGCTCCAGGACCACAATTGGGCCAATTATTGACCGAAATTAAGCAAAAAATAATTTCTGGTAAACTTGAAAACACGGTAGAGGCCGTCACTGCTTTTTTGGCAGATAACTAAACGTAGAGTAAAACGGAAAAGTACATTAACCCTGACCCCAGCATTACAAACAAGTGCCAGATGACATGGATAAAGGGAATGCGCCGCATTGTGTACAATAGAGCACCGACAGTATAAGCAACGCCGCCGCCGACAAGCAGCCAAAAGCCAACTGGACTAAGACGGATATAGAGTGAATGTCCTGAAAAAATCACCAGCCAGCCCATGGCAACGTACAAGACGGTGTCAAGGATTGTGTGTTTGCCGCGGTTAAAAATATAGTAAATGATGCCAAAAATGGTTAATGCCCAGATAAGGATGAACAAAATCCAGCCCCACGTCCCACCAATGGCGACTAGGGAATATGGCGTGTATGAGCCAGCGATCAACAAAAAGATTGATGAATGATCGAAAATTTGAAAAACATTGCGTGCCTTAGTAAAGATTAGGCTGTGAAAAAGGGTCGAGAACAGGTATAAAAAGACTAAACAAGCCCCATAAACACTGAAAGTAACGATCCGCAAGGCATTACCAGTAGCTGCGGCCCTAATAATTAACATTACTAATCCGGCAACAGCTAAGCCAAACCCAATTCCGTGGGTAATGGCGCTAAAGGTGTTGTCAAGAATGTAATATGTTTTTGATCTTGTTGTTGGCTCTTGCCAAAGTTGTTTTAATTTCATTATCAAAATAGTCCAATCATTTTCTTCTGCATTAAGTTTTTTTGCTATAATGCTTGTATTGATATTGGTAACATTTTATCATAAATGTAACGCGAATTAGAATTGAGGGCGAATACGTTGTCAGAGATAAAAATCATGACAGATTCTTCAGCGCAGCTAACGCCAGAGGAAATTGAAAAATATCATATCACAGTTATTCCATTACTGGTAACAATTGATGACCAAACATACGTTGATGGCGTAGATATTACACGACAAGAATTTGTCGAAAAAATGACGACAGCAAAAGAATTACCGAAGACCAGCCAGCCGCCAATCGGCCAATTGGTTGATACAGTCAACGAGTTAACTGCTGACGGGAGTCAAGTTATCGGCATCTTCTTAGGTAAGGGCTTGAGCGGCACAATTGACGCGACAAGACAAGCTGTCAAAATTGCTGGTAAGGATGACCAAGTTAGTTTGGTCGATTCAGAATTGACTGATCGTGCTGAAGGGTTGCAAGTTTTAGAAGCTGCCCGTGGGGCTTTGAAAGGACAGACTGTCCAAGAAATCTTAGAGCATCTAGAACATATTAAACAGACGCAGCGCCTGCGCATGATGATTGTTAATTTAGAAAATATCGTCAAGGGTGGACGACTGGGACCTGTTTCTGGTAAAATTGCTACTCTGCTGAACATTCGCCTTGAGCTGCAAATGCCAGGCGGTCATTTAAAGGTAGCTAAAAAAGGCCGCGGTAAAAAATTCTCATCAGCCTTTGATAATCGGGTGTTAGCTGATATCGAAGCTAACAAGGATAAGATTAAGGAAGTAGGTATTTCTTACGTTTCCCTTGATGGTGTGCCGCAAAAGTTAAAGGATTTTGCCCAAAAAATCAAGGAAATTAATCCTGAAATTGACGTGTTGGTACGAGAGACTAGTCCAGTGATTGCGACACATGCGGGACTGGGCGCTTATGCAATTTTGTACTATACGGAGTAATCATGGCTTATCGAGAAAGTTTTTATCGTTATTTAATGACGCAGCGCGACAGTGATTCGAATGATGAAATCGCACAATTTGCAAACAATGCTCAGAATGATCAAACTTTTCCTAAACAGGAACAAGATTACGAAAAGCTATCCGATTATCTTGAATTAAATGCCGGTTATTTATCCAGCATGAGTATTTTTGATCGGGCCTATGAGATGTATCAAGAAAAGATGGCGTATTAAGTAAAGCTCCTAACCTTTGGGGCTTTTTTAGTGTTAAAGAGGAAAAAAGATGGCGACAATTCAATGGTATCCGGGACATATGAACAAGGCGCGCAACCAGCTTGAAGATAAGATGGGGTTGATTGACGTTTTAGTTGAAGTCTTGGATGCCCGTATCCCGCAATCATCAAGAAATCCAATGATTGAGGAATTAGTGGGTAATAAACCTCACTTAATAATTTTAAATAAGGCAGACTTAGCTGATCCGGTATTAACGAAAATTTGGCAAAAGAAATTGACCGGTAAAGGCAAATTTGTCATGGCGATGGACTCACTGCATAATACCAACATGCAGGTGCTGGTTCGCATGGTCAAAAAAGCTGCTGCGGCTAAAGTTGAAAAGCTTGAAGCCAAGGGGGCTTCTAATCCGGTGATTAGAATTGCTTTAGCTGGCATCCCTAACTGTGGTAAGTCGACAATTATTAATCGTTTGGTTGGCCGCAATGTGGCTGCAGTCGGCAATAAGCCAGGCGTAACTAAGGGACAAACTTGGCTTAAAACCCAGACTAATATTCAAATTTTAGATACACCGGGAATTTTATGGCCTAAATTTGACGACCAAGAGGTTGGCTACAAGTTAGCTGCCTTTGGTGCTATTAAGGATAGTATCTTTCATGCCGATGATGTGGCGCTGTTTTTAATGAAGAATTTGCGTAAATATTATTTGGCTAATTTGGCAAAATTTGCCCGTACACCTAAGGACGAAATTGCTAAGATTAACGATACTGACCTATTGCTGGCAATGACCGAATCTTACGGGATGCGGGATGATTATGATCGCTTTTCACTTTACTTACTGCAGCGGCTGCGTAAAGGTAAAGTAGGTCGAATTACGCTGGATCGCCCATGACAATTAAAGAAATAAAAGAGCTGCTTACAACTGAGGTTAGTGAAGCAGAATTAGCTTCGTTAAGTGCTGATCCACGTGCAGGGGTCCAAAAGTTATTATCCAGTTATTACCGCCGTAAAGAAAAGCTGGCGCAAAAAAAGGCCGACTTTTTAACTAGAATGCAGTATGAACAGGAATTTTGGGCTAAAGGACAAATAGTTGCCGGTGTAGATGAAGTTGGTCGTGGCCCTTTAGCGGGACCAGTAGTTACGGCTGCCGTGATTATCGATGCCAATTTTGATCTGCTTGATGTCAATGACTCTAAAAAGCTGACGCCGCAAAAGCGCCTAGAACTATACCCGAAGATCTTGCAGGAAGCAGTCAGTGTTGCCGTGGGTGTTAAAAGTGCCCAGGTAATTGACGAAATTAATATTTATGAAGCTGACCGGCTGGCAATGGCGCAGGCAGTTATGGATCTTGACCGTAAGCCAGATGCGTTGTTGGTTGATGCGATGGATGTCCCGGTTGACTTGCCGCAGGTGCGTCTAATTAAGGGGGATGCGAAATCTAATTCTATCGCCGCTGCTTCCATTGTCGCCAAGGTCTTTCGTGATAAGTTAATGGCTGATTATGGCAAGATTTACCCGCAATACCAATTTGACCATAATTCTGGTTATGGCACTAGCGCACATCTTGCTGCGCTAAAGGAATACGGGCCAACCCCAATTCACCGTAAGACTTTTGCTCCAGTCAGCGATTTTTTTAAGTAAAAATAGAATATTTCCTCCTTTTTTACGTATTTGTAATTAGGAGGCTTTTTTTAATGGAAAAAACAAATTTTTTGTTACGCCTAAAGTTACAAAAGGGACTGGGTTACGTCAAAATGCTGCAGATTGCCAGTCAATTGGACGATGAGCAGGTAAATCTGCAAACGTTGAAAGAGATGACCTTGCCACTGGGAGTGAAAGAAGCCAGTATAGCTGCTTTTAAGTCAGAAAAATTTGGCAAAGTGATTAAACGAATTAAAAAGCAGTGTCAGGTAATCAGCTTCTTTGATGATAATTATCCTGAACAATTGCGGCAGATATATCAGCCGCCTCTAATTTTGTTTGCTCGCGGAAACATTGCCTTGCTCCAAAAAAGAATTGTGACTATTGTTGGCTCACGGCAGGCAACGGTCTATAGTCAGCAAGTTTTGGCGCAACTTGTGCCTGATTTGGTTAAGCATGACATTGTAATTGCTAGTGGCTTAGCTAAAGGCGTTGATGTTTTAGCACATCAGGCAACTTTGCAAAATCAGGGCCAGACAATTGCCGTTGTCGGTAACGGCTTGAATCATTATTACCCGATGATTAACCACAACACGCAAGAAAAAATTGTCCAGCAGGGGCTAATTTTGAGTGAATATTTACCTGACACACCGCCGCGGCCCTTTCGCTTTCCTGAGCGCAATCGCATTTTAGCTGGTATAGCCGAAAGTGTCGTAGTCACGGAGGCAAAGGAAAAGTCAGGTTCCCTGATTACGGCTAATTTGGCTTTGCAAGAAAATCGCAATGTTTATGCGGTGCCAGGTCCGATTACTAGTCCATTATCGGCAGGTCCCAACAAGCTGATTGCAGTTGGCGCTAACCCAATTACTGACTTTAAATTAAATGAAAGATTTGACAACTAGCCATTAAATATTCTATTCTCAGAATAGTATTTTTTAAAAATAGAATTTTAATGAGGAGGCATTTGATGCCTACTAAGTCAAAGAAACGTAAAAGTAAAAAAACATTAGTTATAGTAGAATCGCCGGCAAAGGCCAAGACGATTGAAAAATATTTAGGTCGTAATTATCGTGTAATTGCTTCTAAAGGACATATTCGCGATTTGCCCAAGTCACAAATGGGCATTGATTTTGACAATGATTACAAGCCAAAATATATTTCGATTCGCGGCAAAGGCGACACAATTAAGGAATTAAAGTCGGAAGCTAAGAAGGCCAAAGATGTGTATCTGGCATCCGACCCCGATCGTGAAGGAGAAGCAATCGCGTGGCATGTTGCTCATGCGTTAAACTTAGACGATACGGCCAAGAACCGGGTAACTTTTAATGAGGTTACCAAGGATGCCGTTAAGGAAAGCTTTAAGCATCCCCGGGCAATTGATATGGATACGGTTAATGCCCAGCAGGCACGGCGGATTCTTGACCGAATAGTGGGTTATTCACTATCCCCGATTTTATGGGATAAGGTTAAGAAGGGCTTGAGTGCTGGCCGGGTACAGTCAGTTGCCTTAAAATTGGTAATTGACCGCGAAAAGGAAATCAAGAACTTCAAGCCGGAAGAGTATTGGACAATTGATGCCGAATTTAAAAAGGATCAGAAAGCTTTCAAGTCACAATTTTGGGGTGTTGACGGCAAAAAGAAGGAACTGCCAAATAATGAGGCCGTTCAGGACGTTTTAGCCAAAATCGATAAGAAACAGCCGTTTAATGTCATTAAAGTCGTTGCCCGTGAACGGCGCCGGCAGCCTGCTGCACCATTTACAACTTCGACAATGCAGCAGGAAGCCAATAAGCGGCTTAATTACCGGACAAGACGGACAATGAGTATTGCCCAACAGCTCTATGAAGGAATTAGCTTGGGTAAAGAAGGAACAGTTGGTTTAATTACCTATATGAGAACCGACTCTAAGCGGACATCACCGATTGCGCAAGCTGAGGCATCCAAGTTTTTAAATGAAAAATATGGTAAGGAATATGCCGCAAAGGGTCAGCGGCACTTCAAGAATGCTCAAGATGCCCAAGATGCCCATGAGGCAATTAGACCTACCAGTATTTATCGGACACCGGAATCGCTTAAAGATGTTTTAACCACTGAGCAATACCGGCTGTATAAGTTAATTTGGTCACGCTTTTTGGCTAGTGAAATGACACCAGCTGTTTATGACACAGTCAGAGCTGATATTGAGCAAAATGGTGTTACTTTCAGAACAACTGGTTCGAAGATGAAGTTTCCTGGATTTACCAAGGTTTACGATAATCAACAGGAAAACAATGTCGAATTGCCAGATTTAAATGAAGGCGATCAAGTTAAGTTAGTTAAGTCGGATAACAAGCAGCACTTTACGTTGCCGCCAGCACGATACACTGAAGCTAGCTTGGTTCGTTCACTTGAAGAGAATGGCGTCGGCCGGCCATCGACATACGCACCAACCATTGATACGATTCAAAGACGCTATTATGTCAAACTTGAGGGTAAGGCAATTGTCCCAACAGAATTAGGTGAAATTGTTGATGACTTAATTGAGAAGTTCTTCCCTGACATTGTTAACGTTGATTTTACCGCGCAATTGGAAAATGACCTCGATAGTGTCGAAGAGGGTAAGAAAGATTGGGTCAAGGTCATTGACGAGTATTACCACCCATTCAAAAAGGAGCTTGATAAGGCAGATGCCGATATTAAGAAGGTTCAGATTAAGGATGAACCGGCTGGTTTTAACTGCGACATCTGCGGGGCACCAATGGTCATTAAGATGGGCCGGTACGGTAAGTTCTATGCTTGCTCGCGCTTCCCTGATTGCCGTAATACCAAGGCAATTGTGAAGAAGATTGGTGTCACTTGTCCGAAATGTGGCAAGGGGGATGTTGTCGAAAAGAAATCTAAGCGTAACCGTAAATTCTTTGGCTGTTCCCGTTATCCAGAATGTGACTTTGTCTCATGGGATAAACCGATAAACCGCAATTGTCCTAATGATGGTCACTTTTTGGTTGAAAAGAAAAACAAAAAAGGCCTGGTTGTTCTTTGTCCTAACGGCGACTATAAGGAAGAGCCTAAGGATGAAGGCGCTGTAAAAGAAAGTTAAATTTAAGTTAATATCATCAAGTCAGACATGGTTTGATGATATTCTTGTATTTAGAAAAATATTTTTTAGAAAAGGAATATCTTAGAATGCCTAAAAATGTAACAGTAATTGGTGGTGGACTTGCCGGTAGTGAGGCAACCTGGCAGTTAGCAAAGCGTGGAATCCAGGTTGACCTGTACGAAATGCGACCTACAAAGTTAACGCCAGCACATAAGACTGGCAACTTTGCGGAATTAGTCTGCACCAACTCGATGCGGTCCAACCAGTTGTCAAATGCCGTTGGCTTGTTAAAAGAAGAAATGCGGCAGTTAGACTCACTTATTTTGGAAGCTGCTGACAAGACACAGGTTCCTGCTGGCGGTGCATTAGCCGTTGATCGGGATAAATTTAGCGAGTATGTCACTGAAAAGTTACACTCACTGCCTAATGTGACCTTTCATGATGAAGAAATCACGGCTATTCCTCAAGATGGAATTACAGTGATTGCAACAGGACCACTAACAAGTGATGCTTTAGCTGGTCAAATTCAGCAATTTTCTGGAACTGACAGCCTGCACTTTTTTGATGCGGCAGCACCAATTGTGGCTGCTGATTCGATCGATCAAGACATTGTTTATAAAAAGTCACGCTATGACCGCGGGGAAGCTGCTTATCTGAACTGCCCAATGACTAAAGAAGAATATGATCGCTTTGCTCAAGAATTGGTTAATGCGGAAACTGCGGAAATGCACGGCTTTGAAAATAGTGATGTGTTTGAGGGCTGTATGCCAATAGAGGTTATGGCTGCTCGGGGAAGCAAAACCATGTTGTTCGGTCCTTTGAAGCCAGTTGGTCTGGAAGACCCGCATACTGGTAAGACACCATATGCTGTTGTTCAATTGCGGCAAGATAATGCTTCTGCTTCGATGTATAATATTGTTGGCTTTCAAACTCACTTAAAATACGGTGAGCAAAAGCGGGTCTTTTCAATGATTCCGGGATTAGCCGATGCGCGGTTTGTCCGTTATGGTAAAATGCACCGCAATACTTATATGGCTTCACCAGAGGTCTTAACTGCCAGTTACGAAGCTAAAAAGCAACCGGGGTTGTTCTTTGCCGGTCAAATGACTGGGGTTGAAGGCTATGTTGAAAGTGCCGGCAGTGGTTTGGTTGCTGGAATTAATGCCGCTAGACGGGCGATGAGTGAAGATACTGTTGCCTTTCCTAAAGTGACAGCACTTGGTTCAATGGCTAATTACGTCACTACAACTAGTGCGAAGCATTTTCAGCCAATGAATGCCAGCTTTGCCCTTATTCCGGGGCTTGAAGGTAAAAAAATCCGGAATAAGCGTGAACGGCACGAAAAGATTAGTGAACGTGGTTTAGCAAGTTTGGCTAAATTTAAAGAGGAAGTCTTGGGTTAAATGTCAACGCAGGATCAAGAATTGCAAAGCTTTATTTCTTATTTGCAAAATGAGCGGCATTACAGCAGCAAAACGATTAAGTCTTACCAAACTGATTTGCTTGAGGCAAAGGCATTTTGGCAGGCTAATGGTGGTTTTGTGTCGTGGCAAAAGATTAGTGAACGTGATGTTGAGATTTTTTTACAAAGTCTTGCAGAGCGAAACTTAACGCGAACGACACAAGCGCGGAAGATGTCTAGCTTACGGTCATTTTATCGTTTTTTAGTGCGACGTAAGGTTGTCAAGGTTAATCCAACACAGACGATTACGCTGCGCAAAAAGAACCGTAAGCTGCCACAATTTTTCTATACTCCGGAAATGAAGCAGGTTTTTGCGACTTTAACGGCGACTGATCCACTAACGGAGCGCAACCTTGCAATGTTTGAATTGTTTTATACAACTGGCATGCGGGTAAGCGAAGTTAGTGAATTAAAAATCGGGCAGCTGGATTTGGACCTAAAAGTTATTCTGGTTCATGGTAAAGGCAATAAGGATCGTTATGTGGCCTTTGATGAGCAAACCAAAACAGCTTTGGTGCAGTATCTCACAGATGCACGGCCGCAGCTTCTTGGTCAGCAAGATGATACCCAGACAGTCTTTTTAAATAATCAGGGTCACCCAATTACGCCGCGGGGAATTGAATATGTCATGCAAAAAGTATTTAATAAGGCGGGGGTTAGCGGTAAGGTGCATCCCCACGAATTGCGGCACTCATTTGCGACGGCAATGCTTAATAATGGCGCCGACTTACGCAGTGTGCAAGAATTACTGGGGCATGCCAATTTATCGACAACTCAAATATATACCCATGTTACAATGAGCCACTTACAGGCTAATTACGAGCAGTTTTTTACTCGTAATAATCAGAAAGATGAGGCAAAATAATGACAACAATTTGTTCAGTAAAATTTAATGGTAAAACAGCAATTGCCGGTGACGGTCAAGTTACCTTGGGTGAAAAGGTAATCGCCAAGGCAACAGCTAAAAAGATTCGCCGGATCTATCATGACCGCGTTGTAATCGGCTTTGCCGGCGGTGTAGCTGATGCCGTTAGTCTGCAGGACATGTTGGAAGGCAAACTCGAAGCTTTTGGCGGTGATCTGCGCCGGGCAGCTGTTGAGATGGCACAATCATGGCGTAAGGATGCAACATTGCAAAAGTTAGATGCGATGCTCATTGCGTTTGATGAAAAAGACTTATTATTGATTTCTGGAAACGGTGAAGTGCTGGAACCAGATGAAAACGTTGTTGCCATCGGTTCTGGTGGTAACTTTGCGCAAGCTGCCGCAATTGCTTTAACGAGACATTCGTCGGGGATGTCAGCAGAAGAAATTGCCCATGAAGCCGTTGAAATTGCTTCGGGAATTGATATTTTTACTGATAATCAAATTATTACGGATGAACTCTAATTAGGAGAAAAATTCATGGAAATAAAAACGCCAAAGCAAATTGTAAATTTGCTAAATGAATACATTATTGGGCAAGATGAAGCTAAAAAGTCGGTTGCGATTGCACTTTATAACCGTTACCGCCGCATGCAATTGCCAAAGAAAATGCAGGAGGATATTACTCCGAAGAACTTGCTGATGGCTGGTCCAACTGGTGTTGGTAAGACCGAAATTGCACGGCGGCTAGCCGCAATTGTCGATGCACCTTTTGTTAAGGTTGAAGCAACTAAGTTTACCGAAGTTGGTTATGTCGGCCGCGATGTTGAATCAATGGTGCGTGACTTAGTTAATGAAGCTGTGCGGATGGAAGAAAAAGATCAATTTGACCATGTGCGCGCTCAAGCAGCTAAAGAAGTTAATAAGACTTTGGTACGGTTATTAGTACCCGGCATTAAGCATGAAAAACATCAAAATCAGATGCAGGAAATGCAAAATATGATGTCAATGTTAATGGGCAGCGGACAAGACGATCAGCATTCTAAAGATGCCGACCAAGAAGAAGTAACTGATGAAATTCGCAACCAACGGTTAACGGTCGCTGAACAATTAAGCAAGGGGCTATTAGAAGACCGTGAAGTTACGATTGAGGTCGAACAGGCACCAAAAGTTAACCCAATGGGTGACATGATGGGACAAATGGGTATTGATATGAGTTCCATGCTAAGCGATTTGGTACCTAAGAAGAAGGTTAAGCGAACTTTACCGGTAAAAGATGCCCGTGAAGTCTTAATTCAAGAAGAATCACATAAGTTGATTGACTACGACACGCTTTACCAAAAGGCCATTGAGCGGACTACCAACAACGGGATTATCTTTATTGATGAAATTGATAAGATTACTTCCGGTAATAAGAAAAATTCTGGTGAAGTTTCCCGTGAAGGTGTCCAACGTGACATTCTGCCAATAGTTGAAGGTTCAACCGTGCAGACAAAGTATGGCCCAGTTTCAACCGACCATATTCTCTTTATTGCCGCAGGAGCATTCGCTGAAACTAAGCCAAGCGATTTAATTCCTGAATTGCAAGGACGGTTTCCAATTAGAGTGGAACTGAATGCTTTGTCTAAGGATGACTTCGTTAAAATTCTTAAGGATCCGGAAGACTCGCTCTTAGAGCAGTATGTAGCTTTATTAAAGGCTGACGGAATTAAATTAATCTTTACACAAGAAGCTGTTGAACGGATTGCCCAGATTGCCTTCGATGTTAACCAAGGTACAGATAATATTGGTGCTAGACGACTGTCGACAATCCTTGAAAAATTGCTTGAAGACGTTTTGTATGAAGGCCCAGACATGGAAATGGGTGAAATTACGGTAACTGAAGCATATGTTAATGGAAAACTTAGTGATATAATAACAAATAAAGATTTAACTAAGTTTATTCTTTAACAAAGGATGATGAGTGAGATGGACTACATTATCAAAAATACAATTTTAAAAGTTGTTATTTCAAGTAAGGGTGCTGAACTGCAAAGCGTTAAGAGCCAGCATAGCGGCTATGAATACCTCTGGCAGGCAGATCCTAATGTCTGGGGACGCCATGCGCCGGTATTATTTCCAATCGTTGGCCGGCTTAAAAATGATGAGTATACCTACCAGGGTAAGACTTATCATATGACGCAGCATGGCTTTGCTCGTGACATGGAGTTTAGCGTTGAACAGCAGACGGCAGAGAGTATTACCTTTTTGCTTAAGGATACTCCCGAAACAAGAAAGATTTATCCGTTTAAGTTTGAATTGCGGGTCAATTACAATTTGTTAAATAACTTGCTTGAAGAGAACTTTAGCGTGACGAATAAGTCAGCTGGAGAAATGATTTTTGGTATTGGTGGCCATCCGGGATTTAATATTCCAACGACTAACTCAATTACTAAAGAAGATTACTACTTTAGTACCAAGCCTTCGATTGCAAGAGTGCAAATTCCGTTAAAGGGTTCCTATTTAGACTGGGATAATCGCTCGCTAGCCTCAACCAACAGTCTGATTACGTTAAGCGATCACTTATTTAAGAATGACGCGTTGATTTTTCAGATGAAGGGCCATGACAATAAGGTCTCACTTAGAACGGAGACGAGTGATTTTCATGTTAATGTCTGGCTGCGGGATGCACCATTTGTCGGTGTTTGGTCACAATATCCGCAAACAGCCGACTATGTTTGTATTGAACCCTGGTGGGGAATTGCGGATCTAAGTGATACGAATGGTAAGTTAGAAGAAAAGTACGGCATGAACCATCTGGCTCAAGAAGATACTTTTACAGCAGGTTTTGGCATGGCTTTTCATGATCAAAATTAAGCAAAAAAGAGACACTAACGTGTCTCTTTTTACTTATAATTAACGCTTGCGAACAATTGTTCGAATAGCTATAATATAAAAGCCAGTAAACTAAGGTTTAACTGGCTGTATTTATTTCTAGTTTATAATTTGTGGTGCCGCTTTTTATACCAATAAAGCAAACCGAACGGGATGATATTCTCACTGTGGTGCTCAAGGCGCTTAATGTTATCGCGATGTCTTGTAAAAAGAATAATGAGCATCACGCCCGCAATAATGGTTAAGAAAATATCGTGAAAGAAAAATGACGCGATAAATATTGCTGTAATTGCGATTAGGCTTGATAAGCTAACGTACGATGTGATAAAGACAAGCGGTAAAAAGATTGCCGCACAAACACCAAAGAATTGGAGATTGTAGCCTAAGAAGACACCGGCGCTGGTGGCTACTGCCTTTCCGCCCTTAAATTTAAGGAAGATCGAGAAGGTATGGCCTAAAACGGCTAACCCACCGCAAATTAGTAAAACATACTTAGGGTACGGTAAATGAAAGATGCGTGGCAGACAGGTTGCAAGTGTTCCCTTGAGAACATCGACAACTAGTACGAAGCTGCCCGCAACCGGTCCAAACACTCGAAATGAGTTGGTGGTACCGATATTTCCCGACCCGTATTTACGGATGTCCTCATGGAAGAATAATTTGCCGACAATTACCCCCGTCGGGAAGGATCCTATTAAGTATGCTAGAATAAATACCAGTAATAATTTCAAATTTATCATTTAAATCCTGCTCTCTTAGTGTATTAAAGCTATTTTAGCAAAAATTATCCAAGTTGGCGGTGAATTTTTAAATGATTTAATAACTGGAGGAGTTTATTTGGTTAAAACAAATAAAAAAACAAGTTCTTACGATGACTCGTCAATTCAGATTCTTCACGGTTTAGAAGCAGTCAGAAAACGGCCGGGGATGTATATCGGGTCAACTGACATCCATGGTCTAAATCAATTGGTTTACGAAATTGTCGATAACTCAGTTGATGAGGCAATGGCTGGCTATGGTAAAGAAATTGATGTGACAATTCATCAGGATAATAGCGTGACTGTGCGCGATTTTGGTCGAGGAATGCCAACAGGGATGCATAAGTCAGGAAAGCCGACGATTGAGGTTATCCTGACTGTTTTGCATGCCGGTGGTAAGTTTACTGAACAAAATTATAAGACATCAGGTGGTCTTCACGGTGTTGGTTCTTCTGTTGTTAATGCTTTATCCAGTTATCTAAAAGTTAGGGTTGTCCGTGACGGTAAAGCTTATGAAGAAGAGTTTGCTGACGGCGGTCATCCAGTAGGAACTTTGAAGTCACTGGGTAAGACTAAGGAAAAAACTGGAACAACAATTACGTTTAAGCCTGATGAAACTATTTTTTCAACGGTTAAGTATAAGTATGAAACGATTCAGGAACGTATTCGTGAGTCGGCATTCTTGTTAAAGGGTGTTCGGTTTGTTTTGACTGACGAACGTGAGCCGGAACATCATGATGATTTTAAGTACGATGACGGGATTAAGTCTTTTGTGTCTTATCTGAATGAAGGTAAAGACACTCTGAATGATGTTTTTTATTTTGAAGGCAAGCAAGACGGGATGGAAGTTGAGTTTAGTGGTCAATATAGTGACAGCTATTCAGAAAACCTAGTTTCGTTTGTTAATAATGTTCGCACCGCTGATGGTGGTACTCATGAAGTGGGTGCACGAAGTGGTTTTACGCGGGCGTTTAACGATTATGCCAAAAAGCAGGGTCTGCTGGGTAAAAAAGATAAAAATATTGATGGGTCTGACTATCGTGAAGGTCTTAGTGCCGTTCTTTCAGTAAAGATTCCGGAAGAATTGCTTGAGTTTGAAGGTCAAACTAAGGGTAAATTGGGCACACCGCAGGCACGTTCAGTGGTTGATACACTCGTTTACGAGAAGATGTCATATTACTTAATGGAAAATGGGGAGTTAGCCCAGGACTTGGTTAAGAAGGCGCAACGGGCGAGGGATGCTCGTGAAGCAGCCAAAAAGGCACGTAATGAAAGCCGTAATGGCAAAAAGCGCCGCAAGAAAGAAGTTTTGTCTGGGAAGTTAACGCCAGCGCAATCGCGTAATCCTAAAAAGAATGAATTATTCTTGGTTGAGGGTGATTCTGCCGGTGGTTCTGCTAAGCAAGGCCGAGACCGAAAGTTTCAAGCAATTTTGCCGCTGCGGGGTAAAGTTCTAAATACCCAAAAGGCTAAATTACAAGATATCTTCAAAAATGAAGAAATCAACACCATGATTTATACCATTGGTGCTGGAGTTGGTGCCGAATTTAAGGCAGAAGATTCTAATTATGACAAAGTAATTATCATGACGGATGCCGATGACGATGGTGCGCACATTCAAATTTTGCTGCTGACGTTTTTCTACCGGTACATGCGGCCAATGATTGAGCAAGGCAAGGTTTATATTGCCTTGCCGCCGCTTTATCGCCTGCAAAAGGGCCGCGGAAAAAAGGCACAAGTTAAGTATTCCTGGACCGATGAAGAATTAGCAACTGACGAAAAGAATATGGGTCGGGGCTATATGCTGCAAAGATTTAAGGGTCTGGGTGAAATGAATGCCGAACAGTTATGGCAGACAACCATGAATCCAGAATCCAGAATATTAATTCGGGTGAAGATAGATGATGCTGCCCTGGCTGAACGCCGCGTTACGACACTGATGGGTGACAAGGTTGCTGCTAGACGGAAATGGATTGAACAGAACGTTAAATTTAGAATGGGCGAGAACGCGTCAATCTTAGAAGAAGAAAATGAGTAAAGAGGTTTTTAATTAATGGCGATACAAGAACGAATTCGTGAAATGCCGCTTGAGCAGGTCATGGGTGAACGATTTGGACGATATTCCAAATACATCATTCAAGAACGGGCTCTACCGGATATTCGTGATGGCTTAAAGCCAGTGCAAAGAAGAATCCTTTACGCAATGTATCAGGATAATAACACTTACGACAAGCCGTTTAAAAAAGCAGCCAAGGCTGTAGGAAATATCATGGGTAACTTTCACCCACATGGCGACAGTTCGATTTATGGGGCGCTAGTTCACTTATCACAAGACTGGAAAATGCGCGAGCCGCTAGTTGAAATGCACGGTAACAATGGTTCAATGGATGGCGATGGTCCCGCAGCTATGCGTTATACGGAATCACGACTGAATAAGATTTCCAACATGCTGCTCCAGGATATTGATAAAGAAACCGTCAATATGGTGCTGAACTTCGATGACACGGAATATGAACCGACAGTTTTGCCAGCTAGATTTCCTAATTTACTGGTTAATGGTTCAACAGGAATTTCTTCAGGTTATGCGACTGATATTCCGCCACACAACTTGTCTGAAGTGATTGATGCCACGATATATTTATTGAAACATCCAGATGCTACGCTTGACGACCTGATGAAGTATGTTCAAGGCCCAGATTTTCCTACAGGGGCAATTGTCATGGGGCAAAAGGGACTGCGTGAAGCTTATGAAACTGGTCGCGGCCGGATCCAGGTTCGGGCTAAGACTTCAATTCAAGAAATCCGTGGCCACCGCCAAGAAATTGTGATTACCGAAATTCCATTTGCTGTCAATAAGGCCTTAATGGTTAAGAAAATGGATGAAATCCGCCTTAATAAGGAGATTGACGGGATTGCAGAAGTTCGTGATGAAACTGACCGTCACGGATTATCAATCGTTGTTGAACTTAAAAAGGATGCTGACGCGCAAAATATTTTGAATTATCTATTCAAGAATACTGAACTGCAAGTTTCTTATAACTTCAACATGGTTGCAATTGATAATATGACACCAGTTCAAGTGGGATTGAAGCATATTTTGGCTTCTTATCTTGACCACGAAAAAGATGTTGTCATCAAGCGAACTAAGTTTGACTTGAATAAGGCACAAAATCGTTTAGAAATCATTCAAGGATTAATCCACGCAATGGATATCTTAGATCAAGTGATTAAGGTTATTCGTGGATCGAAGAATAAAACTGACGCTAAGAAGAACTTGACTGCTAATTTTGACTTTACCTCAAGACAGGCAGAAGCGATTGTTTCCCTGCAACTGTATCGTATGACTAACACCGATGTTGATGCATTAGTTGCAGAACAGACGGACTTAAACGAAAAGGTCGACCAGTATCAACAATTGTTGTCTGATCCCAAGGTTTTGGACAAAGAAATTATTCGTGAATTATCAGCTGTTAAGCGTGAATTTGGCAATCCGCGGCGAACAGAAATTTCTACTGCCACTGCCAAAATTCAAATTGATGAACAAGCATTAGTGACTGATGAACAAGTTCGCGTTTTAATCAGTCGTGACGGCTATTTGAAGCGCTCGTCATTACGCTCATGGCAATCAAGTGACGATGCCGAAAACGGCTTACCAGATGGCGATGATGTTGTTTTTGAGAAGACAATCTCAACATTAGCTAGTCTGTACTTGTTTACCAACCGTGGTAATGTCATTTACCGCCCAGTCCATGAATTAGTTGAGGCCAAATGGAAAGAAACAGGGCAGCACTTGTCTCAGGAAATCGGCTTACCAAGTGATGAACAAGTAATTCGGGTTTTTGCGTTTGATAAGTTAGATAAAGAAGTCAACTTCTTGCTGGCTACCAATGATGGTTATATTAAGCAACTAGAGCTGGCTAATTTACAGCCAACGAGAACATATCGCTCTAGGGCAATGACTGCCATGAAAATGAAGTCAACAGAAAGCCAAGTGGTTCGCGTTGATGTTGTTCAGCCGGATACAAAAGCAGAAATCATTTTGTTCACGCGTGATGCTTATGCCGTTCGTTATGATGTAAGTGAAGTACCGACATCTGGCGCCAAGGCCATTGGGGTTAAATCAGTTAATTTGAAAGATGATGACTTTATCGTGTCTTACATTTTAATTGAGCCTGAATACCTGGGCTTAATTAAAGTTGGATTGATTACACAGCGTGGAGCTTTTAAGCAATTCAAGGCAGAACTAATTAACAAGGTATCACGGGCTAAGCGTGGAGTACTTGTCTTACGTGAATTAAAGACAAAGCCACACAGAATTTCTGCACTGGTATCTTATGGGCAAAATCACACTTTAAGTATTATTACTAGCAGTAAAAGAAAAGTAACATTACAAACTAATGAATATCCAGTGGGCGACCGTTATTCAAATGGTTCGTTTGTAATTGATACAATCAGTGATGGCGAGCCTGTCAGTTTACTGCTGGGTCAACCTTTATCTAATAATAATTAAAAGGCTTACAATTTATAAGCAGATTTTTAATAAAATATGTTTATAGTTGGGTTAAAAGTTTTTGAATTATACTTTGACATGAGCGTAATTTTATTTGATAATAGCATGTAAATATAAATATATTCTTGCTATGATAGAGGAAATTATTACATGCCTAAAACAGATACAATACTTTCAACTAAGTCCTTACATTATTTTTTACAATTAATTGATACGATGAATTACACGCAGGCTGCGCAAATATTGGGAATTACACAGCCGGCGTTGACGCAACAGATTAAAAAAATTGAACATGCAATTGGTACACCCTTGTTTGGTCAAATGGGTAAAAAGCTTTATTTAACTGAAGCTGGTAAGGAACTGCAGACTGGGGCAATTAAGTTATTGAACACAATTAACTCAGTTGTCAGCGGTATCCAAGAGTTTACTCAAGCTGACAAGGGTCAAGTCTCAATCGGTATCTTAGATAGCATTAACTCTGAAGTTTTGCGGCAGTTCTTGGTTGCTTTTAACCAAAAGAATCCTGATGTTACGCTTAATGTGACGTATTATGACCGCAAGAATTTGTGGTATAACTTGGACAATAACTTAATTGATATTGCAGTTATGTTCTTACCTGACAGTACCAAGAAGAGTCAGGCTGAATTACAACACCAATATGAACACTGCACGATTTATGAAGATCAATTGACGGTGTTAACTCATAAAGATACAGTTGAGGCAGGGCAGTCATACCCAATTTCTCGCTTTGCTCATCGCGAATGGGTTGCTTATCCAGATGATTTCTACTTAACACAATTAATGAAGAAAAAGCTTGGCGCTAAGACCAACGTCAAAGACTGCCTGACTGTTCCAATTAGTTTTTCAGCAACTGAGCAGTTAGTTAAGACAGCACAAGAGACTGATTACGATACGTTTGTCAGTGATGCATATTATCAAGCTCATAAAGATGAGATTACATTGACGCCAGTTCACTTAAAAGAAGTTAAACCATTTGCTGTGTCGTTAGTTTATCGTAAAGGCAAAAAAGATGTTCCGCGGATCAATAATATTTTGACCGAATTTAAAAATTTCTTGGATAAATAACGTCTATTAGCTAAAATAGAATAGAACGATTATTTTATAAAAGAAGAAAGAGGAAGATTAATGGAAAAAGAGTTAGTTTTTGGCCACCAAAATCCTGATACTGATGCGATTGGGACTGCGATAGCTTACGCATACTTACAAAACAAGTTGGGCTTTAACACCGAAGCTGTAGCATTGGGTGAACCTAACGATGAAACTGCCTATGCTTTAAAGAAGTTTGGCTTTGAAGCACCACGGGTAATTAAAACCGCTGCTAATGAAGTTGATAAGGTAATGCTTGTTGACCATAATGAGCCGCAACAGAGTGTTTCTGATATCGACCAGGTAACAGTAACTCACGTTGTTGACCACCACCGGATTATGAACTTTGACACTAGTTCACCACTGTTTTACTTAGCAGAACCTGTTGGTTGTACAAGTACAATTATGTGGAAGTTGTACAAGCACTTTGGTGTTGAAATTCCGCAAAACATTGCCGGAATTATGCTTTCCGCAATCATTTCTGACACTTTGCTGCTCAAGTCACCAACGACTACAGATGATGACAAAGAAGCTGTCGAAGCTTTGGCTAAGATTGCTGATGTTGACTACCAGACTTATGGTCTTGAAGAGTTAAAAGCTGGTACAAACATCGCTGCTAAGTCAGAAGAAGACTTAATTGATTTGGATGCTAAGAGTTTTGCTCTTAACGGCAAAAACGTCCGTGTTGCACAAATTAATGTTGTTGACTTGCCAGAAGCAATGGAACGTAAAGATGCCTTCTTAAAGACAATGCAAGAAGCATCAGCTGCTAACGGCTATGACATGTTTATGCTCTTGATTACTAATGTTCTTGATTCCGATTCAAAAGCTCTTGTAGTGGGCTCAGATGAGGCTCAAGCAGCATTTGAAAAGGCATTTGGTAAGGTTACCGATTCAGAAATCAGTTTACCAGGAGTTGTTTCGCGTAAGAAGCAAGTTGTCCCACCATTGACTGAAGCTTTTAATTAAACTTAAATATCAAAAAAGACGAAGTAGGGAATTAATCCTACTTCGTCTTTTTTGATATTTAAGTTTAAAAATTAATCTTTGTTAATTTCTTTGGCTAAAATGATGAAAGACTTGCATACGCGTTCAGCCTTTTCAGGAGCCATTTTTCTTAATTCGTTAAGAACCTTCTTGATGAATACTGGAGTATTATCTTGATGATTTTCCGCTTTAACTTCCTTAAAGCGGTAAGCGTTCATGATAATGTCCGGTGTAGTTGTGTTCAAAGCTCTGGCAATTGAGTCAAGCTTTTGAATACTAATGTTTTGGTTCTTAGTACGTTCAAGACGTGAGATAAAGTTAACTGACAAATCACTTAATTCAGCGAGATCCTCCTGTGTCAGCTTCTGTTCACGTCGACGACGGCATATTTCTTTTCCTAAATTTATACTCATGGAATAAACAACCCTTTCAAAAAATAAACTCTATCCTATATATTATAAAATAAATATATTACAAAATAAAACAATAAAATTAATAAGTGTAAGCTTTAAGTTTAACTAATAAATGTAAAACTTAAAACTCACTTTTAAAAACCCCAGATAGTATTGTAGGACATTTTGCTGAAAATTCAAATAAAAATGCACCTAGAAAAAGTCAACTTAAAATAAAAAAGGCAAAAAGTGGCAAATATTATCTTAAATGGGTAAATGGCTTGTTATATGGGAGTGTAGGATAGCAAGATTAAAGGATAGTTAATTATTAAATGTTATATATTTAAATTTAGTCAAGTAAGTGCTTTAAATTTAAATTTTTAAAGATAATTTTTATTAAATAGATAGATAAATTAAATAATTACTTGATTTAAGTGAATATTTATTAATTTTTAGTAGCCGAATTTTTCTTTCGGCAGCAATTATTTTATGAAGTTGTTTAGTGCAAATCCTTTTTTAGTGTTGTTATGTGGTGCAAGAAAAAATTAAGAGGAAAGAACTTGGGAAGGAGAATATAAAAGAGTAATTGGTAGAATTACGTAAGTAATAACTTCGTATAATATATATTATGTAAAGTAATATTGAAAAATCACTATAATTTGGAAGAGTCGCTGTTAATTGCTAGTAGTATGACAAATTGTTACTAATAAGATTATTTAGTTAATAAGCGGCAGCAAAATTAATTTTGTGAGCAGTAATCATTATTATTTATTGCTGAGATTGTAATTCTACGGTCAAATTAACTGGTTTTGCCCGATAACTGTCAAACTTAATTACCTAGTTTGGATTATTATTAAGAGTTTAAAGGCTAATAACAATAATTAATTGTAAGAGATTGGCAATTTGAAGATTGATGTTTGGTTGCTGATTGAAGCGACATATTCATGAGAGGAGTACTTGATCGAGTTTGGTGTTTGGTTAAGCTGGGTTTACTTAATAATTTTCGTATGCTATCATTAAAACTATAATTTTAATGATAGGTATAAATGGCTACATGACAGTGTTTTTAGCTAAATTAGTTTGATTAATTGAATTTATTTAATGACTTGTAGACGAATTTTATGAAATACAATTTTTGAAATTTATAGAAAATTAACTGTAAATATTGAACGTATTTTTGACAAAATCTATTTGCTGCAAAACTTATTTCATTAGCAAGAATAAGAGTTTATAGCCTTAGAATATTGATTTTTGTGACTCTTCAAGCCTGCTAGTCTCCCTCCTCTGCTCGTTTATAATACTTGCATAATCAAAAAACGAACATACATTCTAGTTTTGCTTTATAATTATTAAATGTAATCAACCTTTTAAGGAGAACAGATTTGTGGAAACTAAAAAGTATTTAGACTTAATTGAAACCGAACTTAAGGGCATGCCGGATTTTGTTAAAGAGTATAATTTCGGCACTACCCATTCTTTAACGACAACATACCAATATTTAACCGAAATTCGGCGCTTTTTTGACTGGCTGCGTCAAGAAGGAATTTCATCTGCACCAGATAATAGTCAGATTAGCGTTGACACGCTGGCTAATTTACGGCGCAATGACATTATGCTGTACATTAACTATTTGGGGCACGTGAAAAATCAACAGGGACATTTGAACTCACCGACAACGATTAATCGGTCAATTAATGCCCTACGCTCTCTATTCAAGTTTTTAACGATTACAGCTGACAATAATGATGGTCAGCCCTACTTTGAACGCAATGTCATGCTTAAAATCGACTCGCTTAATAATACTAAAACGCTGAATTACCGAGCTCATATTCTTGAGTCGCACATGTACATTGGTAAATTAAAATATCAGTTTCTTGATTTTATTGAAAATGAGTACGAGCAGCACTGCAATAAGCAGGCATTGCCAGCCTTCAAAATCAATAAAGAACGTGATATGGCAATTATTGCCTTGATTTTAGGTACAGGAATTAGAGTTTCTGAATGTGCCGGCGTTAATTTAGCAGATTTAAACCTTAAAAAAGCTACACTTGATGTAACTCGTAAAGGTGGCCAGCGTGATAGTGTTCCAATTGCCGAATGGACTTTAGACTATATCACTGAATATCAAAAAGTTAGACGTGAACGTTATTCTGCTACTAAGAAAGAAACGGCATTTTTCTTAACGCGGTGGCACCAGCAAACAAAAAGAATGACCACTAACGCAATTGAAAAAATGGTCAACAAGTATTCTGCTAGCTTCGGTCACCCGTTAACGCCACATAAATTGCGTCATACGCTTGCTTCTGAGCTCTATGGCGTGACTAAAGACCAGGTGCTTGTAGCACAGCAGCTTGGACAAAAAGGCACCTCAGCGACTGATTTGTATACGCATGTCGATCAAAAGAAACAGCGTGACGCATTAAACGAAATTTCTGAAACCGAAAATAAATAGAAATAGACAAAAAGCCCAGTTATTTGACAATAACTGGGCTTTTGATATAAAACTGCGATATTTTTTATTGATGTTTATCAAACCATTCTTTAATATCATACATTCTGTGGATTCTAAGAGACGGCAAGCCATTACGTGACACGCCGTGGAATGATTGCGGGTAGCGAATCATGTCGGTCTCTGCCCCTGCCAGTTTAACGGCAGTAAAGAACTCCTCACTTTGTGAAATTGGACAACGCATATCCCATTCACCATGGAGTAATCTAATCGGCGTTGTTACGTTTTTGGCATAAGCTAACGGAGACATTCGCCAATATTTTTCAAGGGCTTCGTCGTCGCTGAATAAGTCTGCCTGCAGTTCTTGACGGTCGAACCAATAACCGATATCTGAGGTGCCATTCATGCTGATCCAATCACTAACACAGCGCTGGGCAACCGCTGCTTTAAACCGTTTGGTGTGCCCTACAGCCCAAGTTGTCATGAAGCCGCCGTAAGAACCACCAGCGATGTATTGATGGTTCTTATCTAATTCAGGGAAATGTTCCAAGGCATAATCTAGACCAGCTAAGACGTCAGAAAAGTCGTTTTCGCCATAATGGCCGTCAACATCATTACAGAATTTTTGACCGTACGTGGTTGAGCCACGCGGGTTAACGTAAACTATTCCGTAGCCCCAACTAGCTAAAACTTGAAATTCATGGAAAAAGGTTTCACCATAAGCTGCATGTGGACCACCGTGAACATACAACAATACTGGAGACTGTTTAGGCTGGTTTGCTGCAGGCAAGTACCAGCCTTCCAGTTCTTGTGTTTTGTCTTTGGACAGATAAGTGAATTTTTGCGCCTTAAGATAACTATGAGTTTGTTCGAAGTCATGATTAGGATTATACAACTGGCTTGTGGTTTTAGTTTCAAGGTCAAAAAGTAATAATTCACTTGGCAATGCCTGTTTTGAAATTGTCAGAAGTAATTGCTGAGGACCAGCTGCACAAAAGTCAGTAATATCTTCAGCTTCATCACGAATTAATTGCACAGTATCCCGATTACCTAGGTACAATTGACTGTGACCGTGATGTAAAGCAGTAAAAGCATACTGTTCATTATCTAACCAAACTACACTGTTGCTGCATAAATTTTGGGTAAAGTCTGCAGTTAGAGCTGCTTCGTATCCTACATCAACGTCGGGCAACTGCTGAGTTAAATTAGTCAATTGTTTAGTTGCTAAAGAATACAGCCACAGATCGTTAACGGTTTGCCCTGGATAACTGTTATCATTGCCGACCAATGCTAAAGTTGTCCCGTCCGGTGAAAATGCCGCGGCAGAAAAACTCCCTTGAGCAACTTTACTAGTAATTAATTCGGTAGTACCCATCTTTTCGTTATAAAGATACACTGCCTTGGTGTAATCAATATCGGTATCAAGTTCAGGCTGGCGCCCCCTGATATAAGCAATAGTCCCTGCTTTGGCTGCTGCTAATTCAAAATCGTCCTTAGTTGTAAATAAAACTGTTGCTTCTTGCGTTAGTTTATCTACCTTAATCAGTGAAAATTCGGCATCATTTTCAAACCAGCCATAACCATCTAATCGCCCATTTAGCTTGGTTACGTGTCTAACTTCTGGGAATTTTTCCGTTTTGAATTTAGGTTTTTCTTTAGTTTTCTTAGTCTTCACATACAAAGCTTGCGTGTCATCTGAAACAACTAATTCTTGAACGGAAACGTCATCACTATCAGTTAACAAGAACGGCTGTGCACTACCGCCATCAATTGGCATCCTGTAAAGTTGCGGCTTTTCGCTGTCTTCTTGATGAAGATAATAGAGAAAATCGCCCAATACTCGCGGACTACTATTTAGCCCTCCCTGACTCCAAACGCGATAGTTTTTATCTTGATCGAGACTAACCAAATTGGCCAAATAACTGTTGCTGTCTTTTTTAATGAAATTTTCAGTAAAAAATATTTTATCATCGTAAAATCGTACTTGCGAAACTGATCTTAACTGATAAAGGTCTTCTGGTGCGATGTTTTTCGTCATAGATCTGTACTCCTTTGATTAATTATATTAAATATTATTTCATTATTTATTAATTTAATTAATCTTACTATTCTGACCTTTTTTGTCAATCCTTTTTCTAACTAATAAAAATACCCGATTGACAGTAATTTCCCGCCAATCGAGTATTTGAAGTTTTATTCAAAAGTTGTCTGCCAGTTAGGATCATGATATGCATCAAAACATGTCTTGATTTCGGCTTCACTATTGCGCTCAATTGATAACTCAGGCAAGTTTTCAAGGCTAAAATAGCGGCAGTCGCTTGTTTCAGTATTTTTAACAAACTCCCCGCCAATTTCACGACACAAGAAGAACACATTAACGACATTAATTGCTCGTTCACCGCGAATTGTATGGTTATGGTCGCAAATTGTAATCACGCGTTCAGCTTCGACATCACGTCCTGATTCCTCTTTGGCTTCCTTAATACAATTTTGGGTAACAGACATATTGGGTTCACACCAGCCGCCTGGCATTGACCAAGCGCCGTCGATAGTTTCTCTGACCAGCAAGATTTGATCGTCCTTAAAAATTGCGGCCCGTGTCCCTAATTTAGGGGTTTGGTAGCCGTCATCACTACTAAACAATGATTTGACCTGCTTTAATGGCAAGCCGGTTTTAGCAGCCATCATTTCGGTTGCGATAGCTCTAATTCGTTCATAGCGTTCCCGGTCGAATTTATCATGACCATATTCTAACCCATTTTGTGCTAAACTTTGTAATTCAATTGCCCAATTAGTAAACTGATCTTTTTTATCCATAACTTTTTCCTTTGAATACTACAGAAAAAGCAGCTATAGCAGCTGCTTTTTATTTTGTTAAATCAATTTTGTCAATATCAATCATCCAGCCAATGGCAAGTGATTTTTCACCTAAGTGTGTCGCAATTCCGGGACTAAATTTGGTGATTGAAATTGTCTTGTCTGGAAATTCTTTTAGCAAGAATTCATTGGCTTCCTTAACTTGACTTTCATCGTTTGAATCAATGATAAATAACTTGATTTTATCTTTGTATGGCAATTGACTAATTTTTTCAACCGTCAAATTTTCCATTTTGGTAAAAGCACGTTTCATTGACCGAATTTTGTCAAATGCAACAATGTCACCGTCTTTGAAAGTTAACAGTGGCTTGATATTGAGCATTGAGCCGATAAATGCACCAGCGTTACTTAACCGACCGCCGCGACTTAGATTCTTAAGGTCATTAACAACAAAAACTTCATCAATTGTTGCTCTAATCTTATCTAAATGGTCAAGGATTGTTGTTAAATCTAAACCGTTTTTAATCATCTTAGCAGCAGCCAATACTAAATTGCCTTGCAAACGCACAGTCATCTTAGTGTCAACAGGATGAAGATTGTATGCTGGATGATTTTGAGCAATATTACATAAAGTCTGATAAAAACCAGAAATACCACTAGAAAGTGTGATTGCAATAATTGCCTCGTATCCCTCATCATGCAGCTTGTCAAAAAGTGTAATCATGTCACCCATACTTGGCTGTGAGGTCTTAGGAAAATCTGCGCCCTCTCTCTGCAGCTCAAAAAGCTTGTCGGAAGTAATATCAATGCCCTCTAAGTATTCCTGATTACCAATAATAACTGGAATTGGTACAACAATAATATTATTGTCTTCAGCTTCTTGTTTAGTTATAACGCTAGTACTATCGGTAACTAATGCAATTTTCATCTAATTAACCTTTCGCTTATTAATATGTGATACAGAGAAATTATAGCATAAAAATAGGCGGTCATTCTACTACCTAGAGAGACTTTGCAGTTTCTAACTTAGTTAATAGCTGGTTAATGATAGCATTCAACTGGCTGATTTCACCTTGTGATAGGTCTTCAAAGAGCATTTGTTCAATCTGCTTTAAAGTAGCCTTTAATTCATCTGCTTTACGAACGCCAGCATCATTTAAAACAACTGACTTACTAGAATCACTCTCTGAACGAATGATTTTTACTAATGTTAACGTCTTTTTCTGCTGCAATTGCCTACTTAAAGTTGATAAAGAAATATTTAGCTTATTTGCTAAACTCCCCATTTTTAATGGCTGATTACCATTTTTATCAAAATATAGTAAAATCCTAGTTTGCGATAAGTTTAACCCACATGTACGACTGATTTCATTTTTTATTTGCGCGGCAATCGTGCTAAAAGATAAAATATCCATTCAACTAACCCTTTTCCTCTGAATAACTAAAAGATAAAATTATTTTTCATACTATAATTTTTAACAATTAAAAAGCTAAATAACATTGTTAAATGAGGTTTTATCATATCAGATAGAGTGTGAAACAACAATGGCTAGTATGCAAATAATTTTATTGTGAAACATTTTAGTATTAATTTTAACTTATAACTAATAAATACAAGTATCCATTAATATATATTACTAGTATAGCATCTTTTTGCAATGATTTGTTTAGTTAAAATTAATTTAATTAATATATTGTTAATATACGTTATTTTAAGAAAATTGCTTAAAGGACATCTTATACTTATTACGAAATAATTGGTATAATAGAGTTCGTATTTTGAGGTGATATATATGGCATTTGACGGCTTATTCATTCATAGTCTATTAAACAGTGTGACCCCTGCCCTTGTTGGCGGGCGCTTATCAAAGATTTACCAGCCTTTCAGTCAGGATTTAATTTTGACTTTTAGAAAAGAGCGTAAAAATCAGCAGTTGCTGATTTCGGCTAACGCACAATATCCACGATTTTATTTAACTAAGCAAGCGATCAGTAATCCGGATAAGGCACCCACTTTTGTAATGGTGCTGCGAAAGTATCTTGAAGGGTCAGTTTTGCAATCGATTAATCAAGTTGGTGTTGATCGCATTATCAATCTTTGCTTCAGTAATCGCAACGAACTTGGCGATCAAGTACAACTTATTCTGTCAGTTGAGTTAATGGGTCGCCACAGTAATGTGATTTTGTACGACCAGACAAGTGGCCATATTATTGATTTGTTAAAGCGCATTAATCCGGATGAAAACCGGGCACGAATTTTACTGCCAAAGGCAAAATATGAACTGCCCCCACTTAATCCGGGTTTAAATGGCTTTGACCTAACAGAAAATGACTTTAAGCAGGAAATAACTGGGTGCGAACCGGCTATTTTTGCTAAAAAGATTGGCGGCTTGGATAAAGATGACCGTAATGAATTGACTGGTTATTTGGAAGATGATTACACTTATTCATCCTTTACCACTTTTATGCAGCAATTTGATAAATCTGGTGCCTTTATTTTAAAAACGCCAAACAACAAGCGCAAAATCTTCCCTTACCTTCCCTACCACTTAGATTTGGTTCAGGAAAGTACAGATTCTGACTTGAATCATGCTCTAGATGAATTTTACCAATATCAAGCTAACCGTGATTGGGTTAAGCAAAAGGCAAGCCAAGTTGAGCGAATTGTCAAAAATGAACAAAAAAAGTTAAGCAAAAAAATTGTTAAGCTTAATAAGCAGCTCGACCAAGCAGAAAATTCCGAAGGGTATCGTATTCGGGGTGAAATTCTAAATGCGAATTTAGGTCAAGTTAAACCTGGAATGACAAAAATATCTTTACCTAATTATTATGACAATAACGAGCCGATTGAGATCAAACTTGATGCGGCTCTATCCCCAGCACGTAATGGTCAAAAATATTTTACTCGTTATAAAAAATTACGCGATTCAATTAAGCATGTTAAGCAGCAGATTGAAATCGCGCAAAATAACCTAACCTACTTTGATTCAATTCAAACGGCAATTGATAATGCGGAGCCGCAAGACATTGACCAAATTACTGATGAATTAATCAGTCAGGGTTATCTTCGCCGGCCGCAAAAGCAAAAGCGCCGTAAGAAAATTACCGAACATAATTTAAATAAGTTCAAACTTACTTCTGGCAAAACGGTTCTGGTTGGGAAAAATAATTATCAAAATGATTGGTTAACGCTAAAAAAGGCTAATAAAACTGATCTTTGGTTCCATGTCAAGAACATTCCTGGATCACATGTTATCCTGCAGGATGATTCACCAACTGAGACGGATATTGCCGAAGCCGCTGAAATTGCCGCCTACTTTTCTAAGGCAAAAGATTCAGCACACGTGCAAGTTGATTATGTTCAAGATAAGCGGGTTAAGAAACCTAATGGTGCCAAACCTGGCTTTGTTATCTATACTGGTCAGAATTCTATTGAAGTTACACCAGAAAAAGACAGTGTTTTGAATAAAAGAATCGATTAAAAAAAGCGAGAATGCAATGCATTCTCGCTTTTGCGCCTTTTAATTCAATTTTTTAAATTGGCTGTGTGGTTAGAGATAGTGATTCTAAGACATGCAGAATTAATTCCGTAGTTTCAATACTGGAAAAGACAGGAATATGCGTGTTCAAAGCCTCGTCCCTAATCTTAATTGCATCACCGCTTGCTGTATCAGAAAGATTAGTAATATTAATTACCATGACAATCTTGTGCTGGCTGATTTTTTCCAATAAATTATTTGGATCTGAATGAACCTTGCTCACCACACCAGTTGTAATTCCGGCTTCAGCGAAGGCATTGGCGGTTCCTTCAGTGGCAACAATTTTAAAGCCTAAGCGGTCAAATCGCTGTGCTAACTCTGTCACTTTTTTCTTGTCTTCATCACGAACAGAAATAAAGATTGTCCCAAAGCTTGGGATGTGTAAGCCGCTGGCTTCATAACCCTTGTAAAGAGCTTTGGCAAGTTCCGTGTCACGGCCCATTACCGAACCAGAAGATTTCATTTTCGAATCAAAAGTATTGCCACTATTGTAGTCAACATACGAAAAGACAGGCATTTTAACGTGAATAAAGTTATTTGAATGCCACAAACCCATTTTGCAGTCTAGGTCAGCTAAATCTTTGCCAGTTAATACTTCTGTGGCACAAGCTGTAATATCCTTACCCAAGGATTGTGATAAGAACGCAACATTGTGCCCGGCATACGGCTTAATTTGCAATAGATAAATGCTTTTATCAACAATTAAAAAGTGCAATGTAAAGATGCCCCGCATCTTTAACCGTTTAATTAATTCGGATGCATATTCGATTAACAGCTTCTTGCCTTGCTTAGATAAGTTTTGGGGTTTAAAGACCGCAATTGAATCCGAAGCATGTGAGCCAGATTGTTCTAGGTGCTCAATAATTCCGGGAATAGAAACATCTTTACCATCAGAAATTGCCGTAATCTCGTACTTGTTGCCTTCAATGAAATGCGACAAAGTTACTTTTGATAGTTGAGTTTCCGCGACATATTTGTCTAAAGCTGGCTGATCGTAAACAACGGCCGACTTTTGCTTAACACCTTGATTATTAAAGCCACCAATTAAAATCGGGAAATTATGTTCACTAACAAATTCTTCTGCTTCTTTTGCATCAGTAGTTGTTAACAGTGAATTTTGCTTGAGTGATTTGACTGGTGTTGCCGAAAGCTGCTTGATTTTATCAACGGGATTTTCACTATGATTGCCTAAGACGTTTAACCCACGTTGAACCAGCTTCTCCCCCATGGCATTAATTTTTTTGCCAGAGAATTGAAGCAGAACATTCTTAATGTTTTCTTTGTGAGCAACCTGAACGATGTTCTCAACCGTGACCGGTTCAAAGTAGATGCGATCGGTGTACTTATAACTGGTAGCTACCGATTCATCATTATTGGAAATCAACACAGTAGCATAATTATTTTTATGTAAAGTTTCTACCGCATGACTAACCATGTAGTCAAATTCACTGGTAACCGATACCTGTGCTGGCAGCATGCCGATAACTAATACCTTCTTATCAGCTATTAGAGGCTGAACCTCATCTTGAACGCCAAAGGAACTGTAATATGCTTGAACTTTCGGCTGATAAACACCTGCTGACCCGTCAATCTGTAAGTAAGACGGCGTCAGGTGCAATTTTTTAAGATGTTTTTGCAAGGCATCAAGATTAATACCAGTTAAGGTGGCTATCAACTCATCACGAAAGCCGCGTCTTTTTGCTTCAATTAGTAACTCATCACTTGGCTTAGTGTCATTTAACTTACGGCCGATTTCGGCAATATTCTGCAATTTTTGAAAATAAACGGGATGCAGCTGCACCAATTGCTGCAATTCTTGATAAGAAAAACCTTTGGCAATAGCTGCCAATAATCTAATCAGGTGCAGTTCATCAGGATGAAGTAGATCTTGTTTAATTTCTTCCTCGTCTTTGTCTTTTTCAGAAATGAATAGCTGTACAGCTGTATTGAGATTAACAGTTGAGGCTAGTCCTTTCAAAAATGCTGTTTCGAAATTACGGCCAATTCCGATAGCTTCACCGCCTGACTGCATCCTTTTGCCTAAAGAATAATGATTGGTTCCTAATTGTGTTAGTGACCAATACGGCATGCGGACAGCAACCTTATCTTGGGTTGGCTCGATTGCCGCATTTAATCCTGACATTGGATCAGTAATTTCATTTAAGCGATAGCCAATTGCAATTTTACAAACAACGTAACCAATACTATAAAGGTCAATTCGTTGCGACCAAATTGCACTCCTAGTTAAGCGCGGCTTAATTGTTAGAATCTTGACATCAAATTTTGTACCTTGATGCTTGACGGCAAAATGAATATTTAAAATGCCAACAATCTTTAAACTTGCCGCGATTTTCTGTGCGATTTGTCTAATCCGTTGAACTTGGTCGTTATTTAACGTTAATGCTGGCATGACCATTGCGGAATCACCAGCGTTAACTGCAACTGGTTCAATTGAATCCGCAAAGCTGGTAAACAAGACATTACCGTCATTGTCGCGAATAATGTTAACGATAACCTCTTCCCATGAAGATAAATCCTCAATTAAACGGTAATTATCACAGGAAAAGCCCTCACACTGCCGCTCTTTTTTGATATAAGTAACTAAGTCTTGGCACTTTTGAAAAATGATTTGCTTATTGGACAAGTAACGTTCTCTCTTAACCATTAAAATCGGAAAAGTAACTTTAGTATCCAATTCATGAGCTAAGTTATCACTAGAAAAGTCCGATAATTTCCAATTTTGATTAATTTCAAGACCGTTTTGCTTAAGAAAAGCAGTCATCTTCTGTTGGGAATTAATCATCAACGTTTCTTTATTTAACGTGAGCAGCTTAATACCCATCTGCTGTAAAATACCGTCATTAACCAGGTCAAGAGTTACCGATAAGCCAGTTGTTGAACCGTACGCAGGAATAATTGCATCTGGTTCTTCCATGCGAATAATTCGCTTGAGAAAGTCCAGGGTCATTGGTTCTAAATAAACAGTTACTCCTGGTCTTTTATCAGTTGAGATTGTAGCCGGATTGGGATTAACAAGAACCACATGGATGTCTTCTTCTAACAGTGCCCTGATGGCATCTGAAGTAAGTAAATCGGTCTCTGCCACACTTCCTACTAATGTCGGCCCTGACCCAATGATTAAAATTTTACCTAAATCATTTTCTAAAGGCATACTTCTACCCCATCATCTTTACAAAATCGTCAAAAATAGATAGTGCATCAAGACTGCCAGGTGCACCTTCAGCGTTGAAAGCTGTGCCGATTATCTTTTTCTGTGGATTGCAAAATCCTGCTAATAAGTCACTGTGCAGGTCAAAATATTCCTGCTTCATTTCCATTTGCACACTATCAGCTAACACCAATTGTGAGATGTTCATTGCTGTCTGCCAAATGTGATTACAATTTTGTTCGATAACCGGATAATTAGTCCCATTAAATTCTTCAGGCAGGTCAACTAATTCAAAATTGAGATAATCGCTGAGTGCTAAAAAGCCCAAACCAATACCCCAAATTGGATATTTCCCATAAAAATGGGAGAATACTGGTTCTAAAGTAGCCTTGAGTTCAGCAGCTTTTCCAGGTCCACCTGAGATAATAATGCCATCCGGTCGCAAATTATCAATGTCTGTTACGGAAGCATCAAATGGTAGTACGGTCGCATTAATCTTTCTTAAAGATAATTCGCGCAGCATTGAGTGCTTGAGCCCCAAATCCAAAACGGCAACGGTTTTGCCAACATTTGGCGCCGCATAGGCGTTCTTAGTTGAAACTGCGGCCGACTTATTTTTGGGTAAAACAAGCGCCTTAATTTGGTCAAAAGCGTGTGCATCACTGGCGTCCATAATTGACGCCTTAATTGTCTTTTCTGTAATTAATAGGTGCACTAATGCCCGTGTATCAACTGCATATAGTGCAGGGATGTTCTTTTCCTGCAAAAAAGAATTTAAATCTTGAAAGTTTTCGCTATCAGAGATGTTACGGGCAACATCGTTGGCAATAATGCCTTTAACAGTGGGGTTAATACTTTCGTAATCAATTGCATTAATCCCGTTGCCGCCAATCATTGGTGCTGTAAAGACAAGAATTTTGCCAGCATTAGTTGGATCGGTTAATGCCTCTTGATACCCAAAATTACCGGTCTGAATTGCTAATTCGCCAGTTGAAATGATTGAGGCACCAAAACTCTCACCTTCAAATGAACTGCCGTCTTCAAGAATTAAATATCGTTTCATCTAATCACTTAGTTTCTCTTAATTCGGATAGCCGCTCTAGAAAGATCTGAGGTGGGTCTACCTGAAACTCAAGCCATTTGCCACTAGATGGTTGTGAAAAGCCTAGAACTTGGGCATGTAAAAACTGACCATGACCTTCCAGAGTATGGTGTGGCCCGTATAGCGGATCGCCAGCAACGGGATGACCAATATAAGACAAATGGACACGAATTTGGTGCGTCCGACCGGTTTCTAGTTGACAGCGGATTAAACTGTAGTCCTTAAATTGTTCTAAAACTGTAAAGTGCGTGACAGCATCTTTGCCATTTTCAACAACGGCCATCTTCTTGCGGTTATAATGATTGCGTCCAATTGGCGCGTCAATCACACCGCTATTCTCACTGAAGTTGCCATGAACAATGGCTAAATATTGACGCTTGTTGGTCTTGTGGGCTAATTGATCTTCTAAACTTTCGCGAGCATTGGCATTTTTGGCAATCATTAATAGGCCTGATGTATCCTTGTCAATGCGATGGACAATTCCCGGGCGAAAACCTTCAGGGCTATCTGCCAAATCTTTTGTATGATATAAAAGTGCATTAACTAAGGTATGGTCGGGATGTCCAGCTGCTGGATGCACCACCATTCCCTGCGGTTTATTAACGACAATAACATCTCGATCTTCGTAAACAATATCTAGCGGAATATTTTCCGGAGTAACAGCCAAGGGTTTAAGTGCTGGAACAGTTACTGAAATTTGATCGCCATTCTGGACTTTATAGGACACTTTTTCAAGTTTGTTGTTAACCAATATTTGTTTATCTTGAATTAACTCTTTGATCCGTGTACGCGATAAGGTTGCAATTTGAGCTGCAATAAATTTGTCGAGCCGTCCTTGCTCACTCTTAACTTCAAGCTGATAGGTTTCAGTCATTCACGTTACCACTTTCATCAAAAAACAATAGATAAATAAAAATCAAAATAATACCAACAGTAATTGCCGAATCAGCAATATTAAAAATATTGAAATGGATAAAATCCACTTGTAACATGTCAATGACATATTTGAGGTGAATCCGGTCAACTAAATTACCGATAATTCCGCCTAAAACAAGGGCTAATCCACAATCAAACAAGCCATTTTTGTATTTGGGCTTGAATAAATAATAAAGACAAACACCAATTGCAAAGATGCTAATTAAATAAAACAGCCACATTTGTCCAGTGAGAATGTTCCAAGCAGCACCATTGTTTTGGACATAAGTAAATGATAAAACATGCGGGATAACTTGGTGAACCTCACCCAGGCTATAATTATTGCTAATAAAGGATTTAAGTCCCTGATCCGCAAAAACAATTACGAAAGAAATAATTAAATATAAAAATTGCATAAATAAATTTTAGAATAAACCGCTGATCTTACCATCGTTATCAACGTCAATATCAAGTGCTGCTGGATGCTTAGGCAAGCCTGGCATGTCTAAAACATGTCCGGTTGTAATTACGATAAAGCCAGCGCCATTTCTTAAACTTGCACCCTTAACATGTAAAGTAAAATCAGTTGGTGCTCCCAGCAATTTGGCGTTATCAGTGAATGAATATTGGGTTTTAGCAATGATAACTGGTAATTTATCTTTTCCAATCTTCTCTAATTCATGAATATCTTGCTCGGCCTTTTCGCTGTATTCAACACTTGTTGCGTGATAAATCTTTTCGGCAACTTTGCTAATTTTAGTTTTGATGTCGTCATTTTCCTGATAAGTTGGCGTTAAGTCAGCCTTTCCGGAATTGGCCAAATCAACAACAGCTTGAGCAGCTTCAATACCACCCTTGGAACCTAATTCATGGTAATCAACAACCATGGCTTCAATTCCTTGTTCGTTAACCAATTGCTTTAATAGGTCAAGTTCTGCTGGAGTATCAGTCGCAAACCGATTAATTAATACGATTACAGGAACATTATAATTACGCATGTTATTCATGTGACGTTCTAAGTTCTTAAAACCGCTGCGTAAAGCAGACAGATTTTCGGTACCTAGATTGTCAGTTGAACCTTCAGCCTGATATTTTAATGCACGAACAGTTGCCACAACAACACTGGCATCTGGCTTTTTATCAAGTTTAGTAGAGACAAAGTCCATAAACTTTTGACCGCCAAGGTCACTACCAAAGCCGGCTTCAGTTAAAGTATAGTCGCTGAGGTGTAAGGCAAGATTAGTTGCCATAATTGTGTTAGCCCCATGAGCGATATTGGCAAATGGTCCACCGTGAACTAATGCAGGTGTATGTTCAATTGTTTGCACCAAATTAGGCTTGAGTGCATTAGAAAGGAGAGCAGCAATTGCCCCTTGAAAACCAAGTTGTTTAACGTAAACGGGTTCATCATCTGTTGTATAACCAACTAGCATTTCTCCAACCCGCTTTTTCAAGTCATTAATATCTGTAGCTAAGCACAAAATGGCCATTAGTTCATTGGCAACTGTAATCGCAAAACTTGATTCGTGCTCAATACCATTGAACTTAGATCCTTGGCCAACCGTGACTTTTCGTAAACTGCGGTCATTAACATCAATTCCGCGCTTCAAGACAATCTTATCAGGATCAAGATGTAAGTCATTTCCTTGATAAATATAATTGTCAACAAGTGCTGCCAAAGTATCAATTGCGGCAGTTAACGCATGCATGTCGCCAGTGAAGTGCAAATTAATGTCTTCCATAGGAATGATCTGTGCTTGACCACCGCCAGTTGCACCACCCTTAAGACCGAAAACAGGTCCCATTGATGGTTCACGCAGAGCAATCATTGTTTTTTGGTGCAATTGGTTGTTAATGGCGTCGCCAAGACCAATCGTCATTGTTGATTTACCCTCGCCGGCTGGAGTTGGTGAAATTGAAGTCACCAAGATTAGTTTGCCTAGATGGCCGTTAGCTTGAATTCTCTTAATGGCTGGCCAGTTGATCTTAGCCTTATCATAACCGTAAGGTTCGAGGTCAGTTTTGGCTAAACCTGCCTTAGCTGCAATATCATTGATTGGTAAAGTTTGTGCTTCTTGAGCAATTTGAATATCTGTTTTCAATTAGAATTCTTCCTTCTATTTTTAAAATTAAGTTGTCATATATCTGCTTGCCTTTTCATATTAGAATTTAGGTCCCACCTTTATTTAAAATCAACTGCTATTATAACAAATTTTAGGAACATTTTCTTTATTGCAGGTTAATTTATAGATAATAAAAATAGCCAGCTTGATAGCTGGCTATTTGTTGACTTAATTTTTAGCAATTCGCAATAAATAATATTTTTCTAAATCGGCAACAGTAATTACATAAATATGCAAATAGTGCCACTGCCAGAATAATTCAGGTTGCTTGTTGCATTTCACTTTAGCTCTAAATGGCAGTTTCAGGTACTTATTATTCCAATATGAAGTTAAAAAGGTATAAATGAGCAAGATTACAAAAATTATGCCAAGAATTATTGCCGGCCAATTTTTGACGTGGGTTCCTTCATAAGCCAAGATTAAGCTGAGGAACAGAACGATAAATACCCAGCTAAAATAAACTAACCCTACACGGCCAAGAATAATAAAGTGTTTTTTATTCATTTAGCTACTCCTGATTAATATTCAACTGTAGTTTCCAAATTGCTATGATCTGTTGTGTCATACAGTGTTCTCATGTAATTGCGGAATTTAGGATGTTGTGCTTCAAGCGTTTGGTAAGCTACCGAATCATGAATTCGGTTAAGTTCTTCCTGACTAATATGATTATGACCAGTGAAATAATTATAATTCATACTGAGAAATAACTCATTTACCTGCTTGATTAATGGTGGCTGGTTTTCGGCCAAAGGGTCAGGAATAGCAGAATTGCTGCTTAAATTACGCAACTGAATCTCTTTTAAATATTGGTGAAAATGGGTCAAAGTATAATTTTGTTGCTGAACCTTAGTCAAATAGGGCTTCATGGCAAAAGTCTCCCGTTGATACGTAACTTTTTCAGGATTTACTTGGACAACACCGTATGCTTGATCGTAAGAACAAAAGCTCGAAGTCACAACTTCAATTGTAGGTGTCTTACCAACCGGTCCAGCAATGTTTTGGGCGTGAATATGACCGGAAAAGGCCATTTTGATATCAAACTCTTTGCATATTTGTCTAAGCATTGGCGCATTATTTAAGACAAACCCGCGATTAACTGCAGGGTTATGGACATAAAGCGTGTGATGCATAAAGAGCAGCGGCCGCAAGTGCTGTTTGCGCGCGTTGATTAATTGCTTCTCAAGCCAGACAAACTGGTCATCACTAATCTGCCCTGCAGTAATTGGTGAAGTGAAATTTTCTTGAGTGCCATAAATATTTGAATCCAGCATTATCAATAGATATTGCGGATTTAGCTGCACACTGTATGCCAGTGAATGTGGGTCTTGACTTAAACTGCAATCGTATGTCGATTTAAAGATCTGCCGCCAAGCTGCGGGCCCAACTTGCGGAGTAAGAATTTGTTTTTCACCTTTAAAGCTGCGGGCCCAACCATCATAAATATCATGATTACCAGGCAAAACTAATAGTTTAGTTTCGGTTAAACTACTAAAAATTTCTTGAAACTTCTGCGTGGAAATTAATTCCCCGTTAAAAGTAACATCACCAGTTACAATAATTGCGGCAGGCTTTTTTTCTTGGGCCATTTTACAAAAAGCACTCAAAGCTACTTCTTGATACACCAAGTCCTTACCTTGACTGGTGTTTTGCATGCGCACAAAAGCTGGACCATTGTCGTGAAGACTGTCCGCAATTAAATGTGTATCTGTAATTATCCAAAATTCAGTGTTTAACTTATCTGTAATCATTTTTTATTTGCCCAGTATTGGTAGAAGTCTACGCGCAGGTTACCGTTAAATAATTTACGCTTTTTGGTTGCGCGTGCACCAAAACATTTTTCAAAATCAGGATCACCAACCAAGTAATATTGACTAAAGCTATCATACTTATGAAAAACTTCGCCCATTTGCTTATAGAGAGCTTCGGCAGATTCCTTATCCTTCAAACGTTTACCGTATGGCGGGTTAGCGATAATGATGCCGTTTTCTAAATCCGTCGCAAAGTCCTTAACTGCCACCTGCTTGAAATTAATATCTTGCAGCACCCCAGCATTGTGGGCATTTAACTTGGCAATTTCCAAAATTGATTGGTCAATATCACTCGCCCAGATTGGCTGCTCTAATGGTCGAACCAGTGTTTTGGCTTCTGCTAAAGCTGTTTCGTGTAAGCTAGTATCAAACCAGTCAAAACCGTCAAAGGCAAACTTCCGCCAAGTACCTGGTGCAATATTTTTGGCAATTAATGCTGCTTCAATTGCCAGCGTTCCCGACCCTGTCATTGGGTCAATTAGTGGATGAGTGCCATCATAAGGGGTTAATTTAATTAAACTCGCCGCAAAGTTTTCTTTTAAAGGCGCGCCACCGTGTTCAATTCTGTAGCCACGCTTAAAGAGACTGGCGCCAGTTGTATCTAATGAAATCCGTGCCGTATCTTTATAAATGTGAATGTCGAGCGGATATTCATTACCACTTTCTGGCAAAAAGCCGCGCCGGTGATACTGGTCAGACATTTTGTTAACAATTGCCTTTTTGACAATTGACTGAATACCTGGTTCAGAATGCAATTTTGATCTAACAGAACGGCCTTGAACCGGAAACTTAGCATCAATCGGCAACAATTCAGCCCAGTCAATATCATAGACTTGGTTATAAAGCGTCTCAAAATCAGTCGCCTTAAACTCCTTCAATAGAATTTTAACGCGGTCTGCGGTCCGTAGCCAGAGGTTAGTTTTAACGATGTCTGCTTGATTCCCCTTAAAGAAAACCCGACCATTTTCTGTTTTAGTTTCATAACCAAGTGCTTGCAATTCTTTGGCAACGACGCTTTCAAAGCCCGCGCCCATTGTTGTATAAAGTTGGTATTGTTTCATAAATAATCCTTTTCATTTCTTAAAAAAAGCGTTGAGCCCTTCGAAAAGCTCAACGCTGCCAGTGCAAATATTTATAAGCCACGTTCTGTTCCAGTAATTTTGGCAAAATCACCTTCAGCAGCCATCTATCTTTACTATAAAGTAATCCAACCTTTAGTTCAATTTCTTAGGTTGAGACGCCCCCACCAAATTTGGGTTGCACGCTCGCAGGGTTTACCTCGTTCCACCAGCAGCGTTTCCACTGCTGCTTCGTCACTGTGGCACTTTTCAGGATAGTCATGCATATCAAAGACTTAGCACTTTTTCCGCCGTAATTAAAAATTCTTTAGCTTATTGAGCTAAATACGAACACTACAAGCATCGCAGCTCGTGCGTGCGTGGACTTTCCTCAGCTCGGCATAAAGCCAAACCGCGACTGCTCAAAATTCACACTAAGAAAGATTATACCAAAAGAAATTACTTTTGTAACCCATAAACTTGTCTTTCCAAGTTATAAACCTTGCGTTCAAGTGCCGAAATGCGTTGAATTATCGCCATGTTAGTCGAATTTTCGGTTTCTTGATCGTTATCTGCAAAAGAGTTAAAGGTGCTTGATTGACTACTTGGAGTATACGTCCGAACAGTATCTTCGGTTGGTTCAGTTGGCACAACGCGGCGTGATTTTGGCTTTTCTGCGGTTTTTTCTTTTTGTTGGTCATTGATTAATTTTCCTTGCAAATCACCAATTTGACCATAAAGATCCTCGATAATTTGTTCAAAAGTGTCATAATCAGCAATTACCTTGTCTAAAAAGGCGTCAACTTCGTCTGGGTCAATCCCCTTAACTTTAGTTCTGAATTGCTTTTTTAAAATATCCTGTGTGGATAATTGAATATCATTTAAATCTGGCATAGTGACGACAACTCCTTTATCATACCCTTTTATTTTAGCAAAAAGAGTGCGTGCTTAAAACCGCAAATTTAACTTTAAACAAACTTTTAAGTTATTCTGAACGCTTTTTTCTGTAAGACTTTCTTGATATTCTTCTGCCACATCTTGTAAATCATAAAAATCGATTAATTCTAAGGGATAATCCTTGGTTTCTTGGTGTTTTTTGATTAAATTATAATCAAATTTCGGTTTACCCGGATTTTCAGGATCATAGATCATTAGTGCTTGATCTGTATGCATCAACATAAAATTTTGGTAGTTGCGCAGTTGGACTGGACTTTGATATGGATGACTTGACGTTGAGGCATAAAAATCAACTTGATTTTTTAAATTGAGAAATTTGCCTTGGTTGGTTTCATTCCAGCGACCGGCAAATTCTTCATATGGCGTAATCATTGAAACGCGTAAAGGATAGCGGTCACGTAAGCTGATTGCAACCTCACTGGCCCATTGCTCAACGCCCAGGTTAGCACCAGTAATTACCCAATCAAGCTGGCCATCTTCTAGTCGCTTTATCATGCATTTTTCCAGAACAAGCTTGATAATTTTAATCTTGGGATCTTTATCGCCAAAGGTACTTAACTCGTAATTTCTGTAACCGGTAACCCATAGTCGTTGCATAGTGAAACAGATAGCTCCTTGTTCAAAATTTTTTTCTTTATTGCTATAATGCTAGCAGGAGTGAGATTGATGGTCAAATATCCAAGCGGCAGTTTAGCCGCATTTCGTAAATCAACTGAAGAACCCAAAATCCGCACAAATTTTCAGCACCGTAAAAATGTCAGTTTTTCGGGACGTGGGATGACTTTGGAACAAATGATTAACGAATCAAATAAATATTATCGTCTAAAGGAAATGGCCGTTGTTCACAAAAAGCCAACGCCAGTGCAGATTGTGAAGGTAGATTATCCTAAGCGGTCAAGAGCAGTAATTCGCGAAGCATATTTTCGCCAAGAGTCAACAACGGACTATAATGGAGTATATAAAGGTTATTATTTAGACTTTGAAGCTAAAGAAACCAAAAATAAGACGAACTTCCCGCTAAAAAATTTCCATGAACACCAAATTGTCCATTTAGAAGAATGCTTGAAGCAGCAGGGAATTTGTTTTACAATTATTGGCTTTACAAGCTTAAAACGGTATTTTGTCACTCCTGCTAGTTTTATTATTAAAGCTTGGTGGACTAAAGATAAAAGTTCAGTGACTTTATCCGAGGTAGAAAAGTGGTCAGTTGAAATTAAAAGTGGTTTTCAGCCTACGCTGCCCTATTTAATTGCTGTCGATCATTTTATTACAGATAGGAATATGAATAATGGCAAACAATAAATCTAGTTCAAATAATCAGCGCCAGTCGCGCCAAGAATATCGGCAAAAACAGCCCAAACCGTTGTGGCGGCGGATAGTTAAGTGGTGTCTGATAGCTGCGTTACTGCTAATTGTTTCGGGAATTGGTCTTTTTGCATATTATGCAAAAGATGCACCTAATATTAGCCAGGCACAGCTTGAAAGCGGCGGTTCATCCGGCTTTTATACAACTAATGGCAAGTTTCTCTTATCGCTTGGTTCAGAAAAGCGTATCTACGTTAAGGACAGCCCTAAATTGCAGCTGCTTAAGGATGCAATTGTATCAGTTGAGGATAAACGCTTCTATAAAGATAAGTTAGGTGTTGACCCAATCAGAATTGCTGGTTCAATGTTAACTAATGCTCAAAGCAAAAGCATTGCCGCTGGTGGGTCGACAATTACCCAGCAGTTAGTTAAATTGACCGTCTTTTCTACTGATGCTTCGCAAAGAACGTTGCGCCGTAAAGCCCAAGAGGCTTGGCTGGCAATGAAAGTTCAACGCGAATATACACATGACCAAATTCTGGAATTTTATATTAATAAGGTTTACATGAATTATGGTAATTATGGAATTGGGACTGCTGCCAATTATTATTATGGTAAGAGTATTGGTAAGCTTGACTTAGCCCAAACAGCATTACTTGCTGGGATGCCTAACAGACCAACTGCTTATAATCCATATACTTACCCAAAATATGCTAAGTATCGCCGAGATATTGTCTTGGGTGCAATGCTTGATAATAAGAAAATCACGCAGGCGCAATACGATCAGGCGCGCAAAGAGAGCGTTAAAAAAGGTCTTAAGTATCATAGTCAAAAGGCGCAAACTAATTTGCGTAAAATTGACGACCCATATATTAAGGAAGCAATCGCTGAAGTACAAGCCAAGGGCTTTGACCCCTACCGTGATAACCTCAAGATTACAGTGAATATTGACCAAAAAGCTCAGAACAAACTTTATGAGCTTGCTAATAATGGTCAAGTGCCGTTTACCAGCGACCAAATGCAAGTTGGAGCTACCGTAGTTGATCCTAGCAGCGGCCATATTGTTGCGATTATCGGTGGCCGCCACTTACCTCCTGTCCAGTTAGGTCTTGATCGTGCTGTTCAGACTAGCCGTTCAACTGGGTCTTCAATTAAACCGGTCTTGGACTATGGTCCAGCAATTCAGTATCTAAATTGGTCAACCGCTAAGATGCTTGATGATAGTAAATACTATTACCCTGGTACCAATGTTCAGCTTTATGATTGGGATAACAAGTATGATGGCATGATGACCATGCGTCATGCCTTGGAGCAATCACGTAATGTCCCTGCTGTTAGGACTTTAAAACAGGTCGGTGTTCCGCGAGCTGCTGCTTTTGCCCAAAAATTAGGAATTAATGTTCCTAAGTCTTCCGGCTTGTCAGTAGCGATTGGGGCAAATGCTTCAAGTATGCAGATGGCTGGTGCCTTTAGTGCTTTTGCGACAATGGGTGTTTACCACAAACCGCAGTTTGTTTCTAAAATTGAAACTCCAGATGGTTTAACAAGAAACTATGATTCCGCTGGTGTTCGGGTAATGAGCAAGTCAACCGCTTATATGATTACTGACATGCTTAAGGGAGTAATTAAAACTGGTTCAGGTACTAGTGCTAAAATTGACGGCCTGCACCAAGCTGGTAAAACTGGTTCGGTTAAGTATTCCGATCAAGACCTAGCTCGCTACCCTGGCTATGCTTCAACGCCTAAAGATTCTTGGTTTGTTGGTTATACGCAAAGCTACGTCATGGGTGTTTGGACCGGCTATGATAATCTAAAAGACGGGACAATATCTGGTATTGGTCAGCAATCCGCCCAATTATTGTATAAGAGCATGATGTCGTATCTGATGCAGAACAAGGCCAATGTTGATTGGCAAAAGCCGGATTCAGTTATTCGGGCAAGAATTGCTAAAAACTCTAACCCACCTGAAGTTTCTACAAGTGGACAGTGGCAATTATTTGTTCGCGGTCATGCGCCGAATGGAATTGTTGACGATAGCAGCAGTTATGATGAAGATGATGAGAAAGCTGATACAAATAGTTCTAGCTCAACGACTAATACGCAGGAAAACCATGCTGTAAATCAGCACCAGCAGCAAAATGGTTCTACTACACAGTCCCATGATAGTCAGCACCATACCAATACACATCAGAATAACCAAAATAACAATAATCAATCTGAACATCATCAGTCTAACTCTAATAATTCCTCATCAAGTTCAACGACTAATGAAGGATCATCAACGACAACGACTGAAAATAATTCAACTGCTAATAAGCAGCATCATTAAGTCAGATTAATAATTAAAGAAAACCTCACGGGTTAGTTACCGTGAGGTTTTTATTTTATTTAGCTAACTGGTTTAACTTTTGGGTAATTGCTGCTATTTCTTTAAGTTCGACAGTCGGATCGGCAATCATCTGGTCTCGTTTAAACTTGAGTAGTGCAATTTCCTCTTCCTTGTTATCACCGTTTGCTTGCAGATAAGCACCATTAAGCAATTGCCCACTTTGAATTTGCCATTTAGGCAAGTTGAGTTCGGCAATAAACTGCTGGTCATGTGACACAATGATTAACGCAAACGGATAATTATTGATAAAGTCAGTTAGTGCCGCAATTGAACTAATATCTAAGAAATTAGTCGGCTCATCAAGCAAAAGCAGATTATGTCGACCTAACAAGATATGAGCTAAGTTAAAACAAACTAATTGCCCACCACTTAATTGTTTAATTGGTTCATTAAAAGCTGGCTCCAAATTCAAGTCTCCCAATAACTGCATTGTTGTGCTGCGAGTGAAAATTGATTCGTGTAATAACTTATCTAATACAGTCTCATTAGTTAATGAAGTTGTTAAGTCTTGGTTGAATAGCCCACTATTTAATTGCTGATGATAAACGCCAGACAGTTGCTGCTGGGCCAACTTTTTCAAAAAAACTGACTTACCGCTGCCATTAGGTCCAACCAAAGCAATTTTACTATTAGTTTGCAGTTTCAATTCATGATTAATTGTAAAAAATTTTTGCCGTTGCCAGCAAATAATCTGCGGCTTAATGGTCACTAAGTTAGCTTTATTTGGCAGCTGCAAATCACTTAAATGAATTGCAATATTTTTCAATGTAATTTGTTGTCGCTTGTGGGGATACTTAATTGCCGCATTTTCCGCTGCTATTTTCTTTGTTAGAATGCGGCTTTGCCTTAGTAGTTTTCGCTGTGTACCACTGGCGTCACCACGGGACTTCCAATCAGCAACTGAGATACCAGCTTTACGTTTGCGTGCGGTGTGACCCTGAGCTTGCTTATGTTGATATTCTTTTTGCAGTCGCTTGCGTTTTAATTCGTGTTGGTGGTCTTGAGCCTCTTGATGCGCCTTTTTCTGAGCTGAAAATTTTTCATAAGCCGCAAAATTGCCGTTAAAGACTGTGACTTTTTGCCCCTTCAATTCCCAAGTGCAATTAGTAACACTATTCAATAATTGTCGATCATGACTAATTACTAGCATAGGACAGCGTAATTGCTGCAGCTGGTCAGTTAACCAGACTTGCCCAGCTTCATCTAAGTTAGAGCTAGGCTCATCAAGTAATAGTATCCTATTTTTCTGTCCCTTTAACTGCTGAAAAGCATGTTTAAGTGCAGTTTTTTCCTTTTCACCACCACTTTGGTCTGTTTGCGGTAATAATTGTGGTACATAAATGGGGGAACAATTTTTAATAACTTGGCCGTGTGCTTCTTCGGGTAATTGCAAGATCGCCCGCATTAAGGTCGTTTTGCCAACACCATTTGCTCCAATTAATCCGACTTTTTCATTGGTAGTAATTTTTAAATTAGGGATAGTAAATAGCTTTATACCCTGATAACTAATTGTAAGATCAATAATTTTAATAAATTCCATAACTATCACACCTTAGTAATAATATTTTTAAATTATGGAATTTGTCCTAACAAAAGTTGATCTTTAATTAAAAATTGCTCTTGTTAGGCAACTTCCATCATATTTTGATTGACTAGTAAACTTCTCATCAGAATCACTTCCTTGTAAACGGATTTGTCTTACGACATCGTGATATTTTTAATAATTTTATCATTAATTGCCAAAATAAAAAAGACATAGCTATGCTATGTCTTTTTAAGTTATCGTTGATACTTATTCTTTAATGTTTTACCGACCTGGCGTACAAACCAATTGGCAATACTTGGAGTGTCATCATTGTGTCGCCCAGGAAAGCCTTTAGAGAGTAAGTGAACTTGCGGATTGCGTTTAACCAAAAATTCCCTAAGCTCTGCAAAGGCATTGGGATCGTAGTCGTCGTTTTCCATGTAGCCCAATGCAAAGGTCGTATTAGTAAAGCAGCTATTGGAAAGTTTGCGCCACATGTGGTCGTTCATTCGCTTCTGGGCTTCTTTGTCATTAGCACCTTCATTGATTAAAACCAGGTCACTGGCACATCTAAAATCTTCTGGTCGCTCAATACTAATATTTCCCGCAATGGTGCCAATATTTAGCAAAATTTTGGCAATCACAATTGCACCGGGATTTAATTGTGACCCATAATACATTGCACCATAGGTACCCATTGACATTCCCGACAATACTAGGTCTTGATTAGTAAAGTTCAGCTTTTTCAAGTAGCTCTTAATAACGGCAAGTACTTTTTGCTCGAAATGATCGGAACCAATATAAAAGCCGCCGCCTTCATAACGCAAATCACTAATTAATAAAAACGGTGCCTGCAAGTTCTTCATCATTCGATAACCTTCAAATGATTCGGCTGTATGATAACCGCTGAAAATAACATTTAATGGTGGCTTCAAGTCGCCAGCATTAAACAAGTAGGCAATGTCTCCGCTCAAATGGCGGTCATCGTTTACTGTCTTAGCTCCAAGTACAATATTGCCGTACTTACCAAGTGAACGTCTAATATGGATATAGCCTAGGTGTAATTTACCTTCACCGCGAACATAAAATTGGAGAATAAAATAGGTTGCTTCTTTTAATCCGGCAATAACTAACTTGCCGTCATGTAATTCTTTGCCGCTCTTACTAAATCTCCCAATTATTTTATTTTGATTGAGTGAAAAACACAGGGCTTCAACTTTTAATTCAACCGATCCTAATTGTTGAAATTCAATAATTATGTCTTCATCCATTTCAAGGGGCAAGTAGACACTGTGACGTAGTTCTGCCAGCTTGGTCCATCCATTAGTTGCGGCAACTTTGAGGTCATAATAATTGTTACCGACTAACTTGGCATTAGCCATAAATTGTTTTTGCAAGACGAATTCAGATAAAGTGATGCGGTACCCTTCGCCGCGACCGTAAAAATAATGATTGAGGGTAAACTGTAAGTTGCTTAAGTCAGCACCAAAATCGAGCTTAAAAGCACCACGTAAATCCAATAATTGTTGCACTTTACCGGATAATTTTGCTTGACTGCTATAGATTATCTGATTGGCGGGCAATTGCTTTAACAATTCATAATTTGTCAGCCACGAAGAAGTCTCATCTAACAGAAAAAAGGCGTCAGAATAATCTTCATTGAACTCTGATTTGTCAAAAATGGGTTCTAAATCATTCTTGTGCAAATTAAATGGCTCAGCCCAAACATAAGTAAAAGTTGTTAAAAATTTATCGGTTAAGTTATAGGACTGTTGACCACTGTGGAATAGGTATCGTTTTGCTTTTTTCATTTAAATCAGCCCTTTCCATTCCTCAACTAACTTTTCTGCTGAAAATTGCTCGATTAGTTTAACATCTTCAATTGCCGCATCATTCCAAGCCGAAAATTCACTCAAAAACGGCTCAAGTTGTTGCACTAACTCAGTTGACTGCTTGATGCAATAACCGTTAACCCCTTCGTGCACCATGCCATTAGCCTGCTTGACTATCTGAGGAATACCGGCAGTAATAGCCTCTAGTTGTAAGGAAAAGCAAGTATTGTCTCCAGTATCTAAGTATAGCCGAACCTGCCGTAATAATTTTTTTCTAGCTTGATAATCGGCTAACTCCTTAAAGGTAATTCGCTTAATTGCCGCAATTCGTTCGGTAATCTTTTTAGCAGCTGCTTCATTACGCAGTTTTTGCTTGTCCAAGTTGCTAAATTCTTGGTTAAATTGCTTGATTAAGATTTTAATTAATGCTTTTAAAAATTGACCGTGGACTAGGTCACTATCTGTAACAACAGTTACGCTCGGATATGTGACTAGCAGGTCGAGTAATTGATACAAAATCTTGGTAATTGTGTCGTAGCTACTGTGTCCAACACGCCAATAAATCAGTTGCTCGGCTAAATAATTGCTGTTGCTAAATGAAAAATCAGGGAAATACGGTGCGATAATTCGAGTTTGCTCTTGGCTGACGGGATAATTAGCTAGGAAGTTATCTTTGACACTATCGTTAGGAAAAATGTAAGTGGCATTAACTGCGGCTGTAGAAAACTGCGTTGTGTCTTCCACCAAAAAGTAAAAACGCTGGTCCACTAATTGATCTTGTAAATTGATGCTAGTATTCCAGGCATCAGCAATGACTGGCTCGGCAGGATTAAGGTGCGGCTGGACAAATTCAGCGATTATTTCAGCTAAATTAGCATACTTTTTTTTCTTAAACCGATTTTTATGTGCTTTAGCAATTAAAATCTCTTTATCAGTAGCTGTCATTACCAATTCGTTCTGACAGTTAAACCATTCTTTTTTAAATGGCTTTTTTTGCTCTGCGGTTGAAAAATAACTGCGACTACTGCGAAAACCGCGAATATCATATTGGTCGCTAATTGATGATGAACCACTTATCTGCGTAACCGTGTCAACGCAACCGTTTTTGGTCAACTTGACCTGCAATGCTGGCTGATTATCACGGTAATATGTCACAATGCCGCTTTGGCTGTCGCCATAGGAAGGAACGTAAGCAGACGAAAGGTTTAAATCTGTCAAAAACATGGGACTACCAGGAGCATCAATTCCCTGAATTTCATCAAAAATTGCACAATAATGCTGGCGAGTAATACCTGCCTGCTTAAACAGTAATTCAGAATCAGGAAATTCATCAATTAAGAGCAATTGGCAAGATAATTTTGCCTTAGTAAAATTCGAATACAAGTTTAAAATACTGTTTTCTTGGTAAAAATCATTTGTTACCCGTAAATTAGGAATTAAAGTTATCATTTTTCCACCTAATCATTAGTTCTTGGCCCACATGTTAATGACGTACTTACGTTCATTATTGAGAGTTTGGTATTCTTGCTTAGCGGCATAGACAATCGTAATAATAATGAATGCATTACCGATAAACGGTGTCAAGTTGGCTAATTGGTGCCATTTCAGTCCCAATATCAGTGGCCATACACTAATTAAAATTAAAAACAAGCTGCTAATCCAAGTTAATCTGATAAAGTGTTGCAGTAAAAAGCTTTCCGTGTCAGCCCCAGCAACTGTTTCGTAAAAATAACAACCGGATTCTTTTAGCTCTCTTGCCTTAACACTTGGCTGCAGCGAGATAATACCAAAGATAAAGTTCAAAATTATGATTATCAGTATATAGAACAGAATACCGCTTACTTGGTTGAGCAACGTTAGACTAAGAACGATATTTTTGAATTTTTTAATATTGCCTGATAGCATTCGCGGCAGCATAAAGAGCGTGTTGGAAAACATAAAGGGCATGGCACCACCTAGCAGTAAGCGCATCGGAAAGAATGATTCCGCAAAGTTACTGGTTAACATTGGGTTGCGTAAAGGAAGCCGTTCCTCAGCTCTAGTTAGGATTAGTCCACACGGAATTAATAGTATAACGACTGCAAAAACAATAATTAGGTTGTTGGTTGTAAATTTGTAAGTTCCGTTGCCCCAGCCATGCTTGAGAATTGTCGGCAATGACACCAACAGCTGCGGTAACATCAACATTGCCGAGCCGCCAATTCCTTTTTCTGAATTAAGGTTAGCTAAGAAGACAGCAATCATTGCTCCTGCAATTAAAACGATAGTTGTTAGTAAAAAGCTGACATTATGACCAAAAAAGCCAATGTAAATCAGCGCCGGGCGTAAATTGTAGGCATACATAATTCCCTGCAAAATTCCGAAAAATAAACTTAAAAAGTTAATTAAAATCCCGGTGTCGTGAGCAGACATGTTTCTTAACTTAGCAATATCTAGTGAAGTTATTGCCTGTAAAACAATGTTGGCAGACATATAGGGGCCAATGCCTAGCATTAATAGCGAGGGCCGATTAGTTTGCGCCCCAGTGTACATCCCGATTACCCGTAAAAGTGTGTTCCTCCTTAAATAATGTTCCGCAATTTTAGTAGACACGAATGGAATAATGATAAACTGTCCCAAACAATAAACTGCCACCAAAAAAAGCAACCACAGAATTCGTTTTTGTAAAGTTCGCTTTTTCATCGGTGCATTGCCCTCCTATTTCTATTCTTTACCCAAGTTACTGTCACTATGCAAAATAAATCTGCATCCCTTCATCAGAGCTTCCATCAGTGTCCGAACATAAGACGTTTCTCATTACCCGCTGAGCAATATCCTGCCGCATCTTAATAAAACTGTTTAACGCATCTGTCTGATACTGATACATCGGATTACTTTGTCCTGTAGTTTTTTGTTCGGTTTCTACCCGTAAAGTCTCCAGTGTATCTACCTGCGTAACCCAGGAATCATCAATTGCCTTTAGAATTGTCAACTTCTCATAATAATGCCAAGCTTCCTGATTTTTAAATTGCTTTTTCTTCTTATCTAAAGCAGCAAGCATGATCTTTTTAAGCTCCTGCCGATAGCTAGATGAATGACTAATGTTAATCTGTGTCACAAATTCCGGATCAATATTCTCTAATAGATAATCCATAATAGTTGCTGTCTGCAAATTGTCTTCGACCACAAAATTATCAATTGCCTGCTCACTGTTCGTAATTACTAATTCATCAAGGTCCTGATATTCTTCCATAACTTGTGTACGTGCATGATAAACAGCCTCTCGCTGCAGACGCATAATCTCACCATACTGCAACGTCATAAACCGCGAAGATTCATTTTGGTGGGCAACATTCTTTTGCAAATTATCAAATAAATGCTGGTACCGTAAATGTCCGGTAATTTGTTGAACGGACTGCTTTTCGTGGCGTCTAATTGCCTTACTAATTCTGGAAGATGGAAACTTATTAACTAGTTGATCCTGCAGAGAAGTATAAAAAATCGTCGTTCCCGGTTGTCCTTGCCGACCAGCACGCCCTCTTAATTGGTTGTCAATTCGCTTGATGCTCATTCGCTCGGTACCAATAACTAACAGACCGCCTAATTTTTTAGCTTCGTCAGACAAAACAATATCAGTCCCGCGACCAGCCATTGATGTTGAGACAGTTACCATTCCCACTTGTCCTGCGACCGCAATCATCGCTGATTCTTGAACAACACTACGTGCGTTTAGCAAATTATGAGGTATGTGCTCACGAAACAATAAGTCAGAATATAGGTTAGATAGTTCCAAAGAACCGGTTTCGATTAATATTGGTCGTCCTTTTTCATGGTTCTGCTTTACTAGTTTTAACGAGCTTAGTAGCTTCGCCTTATTAGTGAAAAATATCTGGTCGGGTTTATCTTCCCGAATACTTTCTTTATTAGTCGGTACCTGAACAACGGCTAGGTTATAGATACGCATTAATTCACTGCGATCAGTTGATGCCGTCCCGGTCATTCCCGCTAAACTTGTAAACATACGGAATAGGTTTTGATAGGTAATTGTCGCAATTGCTTGCTGCTGGGGAGTGACCTCTAGTCCTTCCTTAACCTCAATTGCTTGATGAAGACCTGCCTGCAATTGCATACCGTTCATCTTGCGACCATTATTATCATCAATCAGGACAATTTTACCGTCATCTACCAAGTAGTCTTGATCGCGTTTTAAAACATAATTAGCCTTAAGTGCTAAATATAAATAACGATAGATGTCAGCGTATTTTTGCGCTAGGATATTAGGCACCCCATAAAACTCACTAGCTCGCTTAATCCCTGTCTTCAAAAACCAGACTTTCTTCCGGTCTTTGCTGTAGGCAAAATCGCGCTTTTCTTTTGCCGTCTTAATAAAGGTATCTGCCAACTTAGGATAATTTGATTGTCCCTTAGGCCGACCAGAAATTACTAACGGTGTTGAGGCAAGATCTAGTAAAACCGCGTCAACTTCATCAATTAGGGCAAACTTAAAGGGCGGCATAAATTGCTTTTCGGTTGTTGACACGAGGTTATTGGTTAAATAATCAAAGCCAAAGGTGCCGCTGTCAGTGTAAACAATATCAGCTTGGTAAATTTCTTGCTTTTGCTCGTTATCAGTCGCGTCTTCACTATTGTAGCTAACAGTTAAGCCTAGCCAGCGATATACTCGACCCATATTGGTTGCGTCACGTTTTGCCAGGTAGGAATTAGCCGTAACTAAAAAGTTCCCGGGACCTGTCAAGCCATGCAAAAACATTACCATCGTTGCGGTAAGTGTCTTGCCTTCGCCGGTTTTCATCTCGATGACATTATTGTAGTGCATTGCCACGGCACCAAAAATTTGCACCTTAAACGGCCGTAACCCCAGCACCCGTTCATCTGCAACGCAGACTAAGGCGTAAGCTTGCACTAACAGTGAATTAAGTGAAGTGCCTTGCTGGTACTGCCGCTGCAGTTTCTTTGTTTTAGCCTTAATTTCGTCATCACTTAACTCAGCAAATTGATCGCGCAATTTCATAATTTGGGTTGTCTTTTGCCAGTAGCGGTGATTTTTTAAATATGACTTCATGTTTTTTCTCAGATTATCTAACTAATAGTTGAATTAACGGATAAACCGCGCCAATAATAATTCCCAGTCCTAACAGTAAACTAACCAAGATAGTTAATTTTTCTGTTTTTGTCTTGTGGTTCTTTTTAACTATTGGATATTTATTTTCTTCATTCCCAAACTGCTTTTGAATTTTTTCATCAAGTGGACTTTTCATCAAATCAGCCTCCTTGTTAATAAGATAAAGCTTTATTGTGTCTCAGAAACAGACTTTAGCTGGGCAACAATAGTTTTTGTTATGTCATCATGTGCCGGTTGCTTAATGAGCTGACGCAACCCCGCATTAGTCAATAGCTGTGACAATTCATTAACTAGCTGTGTTAAATCAGCAGCACTCAATACAAATTGTCCATTTTGGTCAAGCGGCAACGTGATGAACACATGATTGTAGTTTTTGTTAAAGTTCAATCGCTGCACTACATCTGCCTTGGACTGAATGTGTAATACAAACGGCTTATTGCTGAGCTTCTTAGTTTGAATTTTAATTAAGCGAAACGCTGCATGGCAGTTTAACTGGATGTCCCATTTGCTCATTGTTTTAGTTTTGACAAGGATAACAGCGGTAAATTCAAACTTATGGTTGTTTAAATTAATCAGATCGAGTTGATAGTTCTTTGTTTCTGGTAAGACAGTGAATACGCCGCCCTTTTGCTCAAAAACATCATGCTTAAGCTGACCATTATCATCATCAAACTGGGTAACAGCTAGTGACAATGAATTATGAGGTTCTTCAGTACTATTAATTAAAAATTGGTATCTTTGATTAGCTTCAAGTATTGGTAAATACATACTTGGAATTTCATCAAGAGCCAACTGCGCATTACGCCAAGTTATTAATGGCTGTCCCGGCGACAAAATGGCATTTTCATAACTAATTTTATCGTCGCCAAAATTAATCTTAGCCCCGTAAGTATAGAGATAGAACAAATTTAAGGGACAAAAAAAGAGATAGACATTTCCCACAATCTTAGACCTCATAATTATTAAATAAACTAATGAACGATAACTATAATATTCATTGATATACTAAGATTATTATAACATAAACCGCCTACATTTATTATAAAATCTGAATATATAAAAACACCCAATGTCTATCTTAAATTCGATAAATATTGGGATGTTTTAACTAATATTCTTAATGATTAGAATTAAATATTACCTGCGGCAACATAGATACCATTACCAATGTAGACGAAGTCTCTGCCTCTAATTCGTTTGATAGTGTATACCTTGACTAACTTGCCTTTCTTCATTACCTTTCTGTTCATTCTGTGCCCTTTCTTATTGTAGTAGAAGGCATTGTGAACTAAGCGTCTCTTAATTCCGGCAATATTACCTGCAGCAACGTATCTACCTTTACCGATGCTGTAGAATTTCCGACCTTTAATTACTTTAACGCCGTAAATTCTGATGGTCTTTCTTCTTCTTAAGACCTTCTTACCAACACGCTTGCCCTTCTTGTTGTAGATGTAAGCATTGTGGATAAGAAGCTTATCTTCAGGAGCGTAGCTGTTACTACCGCTGTTTGAAGCTGAATTGCTTGCGGAATTAGATGCCGAAGTGCTGGTTGAACCAGGATTTGAAGTCGAGGTTGAGTTGCTCGATTGCGACATAGTCGTACTGGTTGAAGTAGATACACTTGCACTAGTAGAACCAGACAGACTAACTGAAGTTGATGAAAGACTAGCTAAACTGTCACTAGTTGATAGTGAAGCAGATTGGCTAACTGATTGACTGATGACAGCTAAACTACTTGAAGCAGAAGCACTTACTGAACTTAAACTGCTTGATGCTGACGTGGATGCACTAGATAGGCTTTCAGAAGCACTCTTTTCAATTAGACTTACACTATTTGAAAGTGACTCTGAAGTACTACCTGATGCCTGTTCACTATTCTCGACACTAGTTGAAGTTGCTGCGCTCTCACTAGCTAAACTTGCACTTAATGAAGCACTTAATGAACTTAAACTTGTTGAAACTGATGCTGAAGCACTAACTAAGGCAGAAGATGCTGCACTTTCAGCGGTACTTTCACTATTTGAAACTAATTCAGAAGTGCTGGTTGAAGCATTTTCACTATTTTCAACACTAGTTGAAGTTGAAGCACTTGCACTAGCTAAACTCTCGCTAAGTGATTCACTTGCTGCACTTGCACTAAGTGAAGCTTCAGCTGATTCGCTGACCAATGTAGAAGTTGCTTCACTTTCAGCGGTACTTAAACTAGCTGAGATTACTTTTGAAGTACTTGTTGATGTGCTTTCGCTATCAGCAACGCTACTTGAAGTTGAGTTGCTTGCATCAATTAAGCTTTGACTATGTGAAGCACTTACTTCGGCTAAACTGCTTGAAGCTGATGATGATGCATTAGCTAAACTTTCAGCAAGGCTACTTGAAGCGGTACTTAAACTAGCTGAAAGTTCTTCTGAAGTACTGGTTGATGCGTTTTCGCTATCGGCAATGCTGGTTGAGATTGAGTTACTTGCATCAATTAAGCTTTGACTAAGCGATTCACTTACTTCGGCTAAACTACTTGAAGCTGATGATGATGCATTAGCTAAACTTTCAGCAAGGCTACTTGAAGCGGTACTTAAACTAGTTGAAAGTTCTTCTGAAGTACTATGTGATACATTTTGGCTATCAGCAATGCTAGTTGAGATTGAGTTACTTGCATCAGTTAAACTTTGACTAGTTGATGAACTAGCTGAAGCTAAACTATCTGATATAGATGTACTTGCACTAACTGAGTTAGTTTGACTAGTTGCAAGCGAAGAAGCTGCACTTTCTGAAGTTGATGATAATGCTGACAATTGCTCTGATGTGTAGCTAGAGTTAGCATCAGAAAGTGAAGAACTTTCATTAATAGAAGTACTTTCACTAGCAGCAACACTACTTTCGAGTGCAGTTGATGCAGAAGTAGACGCACTATCTAGGCTTTCAGAAATACTACTTGAAACTGAATTTGCACTATTTGAAAGTGACTCTGAAGTAATGCTTGATGCATGTTCACTATTAACAATGCTAGTTGAAGCTGATGCTGATGCATCAATTAAGCTTTGACTATGTGATGCACTTACTTCAGCTAAACTACTTGATGCTGCTGATGATGCACTAGCTAAACTAGAAGAGATGCTGTTTTCAACTGAATTTACACTAATTGACAGTGACTCTGAAGTAATGTTTGATACACTTTCGCTGTCAGCAATGCTAGTTGAAGTAGATTCACTTGCACTAGCTAAATTATCGCTAAGTGATGCACTTACTTCGGCTAAACTACTTGATGCTGCTGATGATGCACTAGCTAAACTAGAAGCAAGGCTACTTTCAGCTGAACTTGCACTATTAACAAGTGAGGCAGCCGTACTGATTGACGCACTTATATTGTCAGCAATGCTGGTTGAAGTAGATGCACTTACTGAAGTACTCTCACTAGCTAAGCTTGCACTAGTAGATGCACTTGCTGAAGATAGGCTGACCGAAGCTGAAGCTGATTCAGCTGCCAAACTAGAAGCAGCTTCACTAGCACTAGTCAAAAGTGACATTGCCGTACTGATTGATTCACTTACACTATTAACAATGCTATTTGAAATTATTTGACTAGCTGACTCACTTATACTTGCTAAATGTTGACTAGTAGATACACTTGCTGACTCTAAGCTTGCTGAAAGTTCTTCTGAAGCACTGATTAAACCAGAAGCAACTTTGCTTGCAGCTGTACTTGCACTTTCTGAAAGTGACACTGAAGTGCTGGTTGAAGTACTTACACTCTCGCTAAGGCTTGATGAAGCTGATTCACTAATTGAAGTACTTACACTAGATAAACTTTGACTGAGTTCTTCACTTGCAGAAGCTAAACTAGCTGAAGTTGAAGTAGATGCACTAGACAAACTGGTAGAAATACTATTTGCAACCAAGCTTGCACTTTCTGCAACTGACTGAACAATACTTGCTAACTGGCTTTCACTACCTGATACACTTTGTGATTCAGATACTGAAGTTGACATGAACTTACTAATCGAAGTTGAAATTGATGTGCTAGCATAGCTTAAACTTTGCTCAGCAGATAAGCTGTAACTTGCTTGAGCACTGTATACTTCCTGTAATGAAGTTGAAGCACTTGTTGATATGGAAACGCTGAGGCTATTTAAGCTTGCTGAAATTGATTCACTAGCAGAAATCAAACTAGTTGATGCAGATTCACTAAGACTAGTTACAGTACTAATGCTTGCAGAAACTGCACTTGATAAACTGGTCGAAGCTGATGCAAGTTCACTTGAAGTGTATTCACTATTAGCGTTAGACATTGATGTACTTAAACTTGCTGAAGTGCTGTCGCTAAGTGAAGCAAGTGTTGAAGCTGCAAGTGATGCACTAGTTGAAATTGATTCAAGGGTGCTGGTAGCAGTACTTAAGCTTTCTGAAGCGGAATCTTCCAAACTAGTTGAAATTGAGCTAGCGAAGCTTTCAAGATTACTGATACTGGTTGACAGTGAATTTTCTAAACTAGTTGATAGTGAATTAATACCACTTTCAGCGATACTTTCACTGGTTGAAAGTGATGTTTCCAAACTAGCTGAAGTACTTTCACTGACAACAGCTGATACGCTAGCAAGCGTACTTTGCAATACACTTAAACTTTGTGAGAGTGATGATGCAGTACTTGCTGATTCACTAGCCAAAGTTGAAGCTGATTCAGAAACAACTGCCGATAAGCTATCGCTTGCACTACTTAATGATGTTGAAATTGAAGTCGAAGCTGAATTGTAAGCATCAAGTAAACTCTGTGAAGTTGATGCACTTACACTAGCAATACTTTCTGAAAGAGAAACACTGGCTGCTTCTAAGCTTTCGCTTTGTTCAGATAAGCTAGTTGACAATGAAGCTGACAGACTGCTTAAACTGGCTGAAGTTGAAGCTACAGTACTTAAACTAGTTGAAGCTATAGTACTTAGACTAGCTGACACGTATTCACTTGCTGAAATAACAGTAGAAAGGCTTGCTGATAGACTTGATAATTGTTCTGAATTATATTCTTCAGCTGCATTATATCTAGAAACACTTTCACTAACACTAGTTGATTCACTTGCAGAAATTAAGGTCGACAAACTAGCAGAAAGTGATACAGAATCAAGACTTTCTTGACTGGTACTGAGTGAGAACAGTTTAGAAAAACTAGTTGACAGTGACTCAAGAGTGCTGGCAAGTATGCTGGCACTAGTTGAGGTTGAACTTAATAGACTGGCTGAAACCGAATTAGCATAACTTACGGCTGTTGACAAACTAGTCGAAGCTGAGTCAACTAAACTGATTGATAATGATGCAGCTTGACTTTCTACCAAACTTTGCTGAGTAGATTGTGAAGCAACCAAACTGTCTGAAATTGACGTTGCGGTACTTGTCGCAATGCTCAAACTAGTTGAAGCTGAATTAATCAAACTGGTTGAGTATGACGAAAGTTGACTAGCTGATGTACTTAAACTGTTAATCATTGAAGTTTGTACACTAGTTGAAAGAGAAGCAGCAAGACTAGCTGCAGTGCTTAGACTAGTTGAAGCAGAACCAGATAAACTGTTAGAAAGTGAAGCTGCAGCACTTGCCGCTGTACTAGCAACAACACTCAAGCTGGCTGAATTTGAAGCCGAAGTTGAAGCTGCAGCTGAAGCAATATCGGAAAAAATATCCTTAGTTAATGAAGTTGATTGAGACTTCTTAACTGTTATTGATTCAGAGAGTCCATCGCTTTGTGAATCAGTAGTTGAATTACTTGTACTTGACTGACTAACTGATTGAGCAGTTGCTTCTGATTCTGAAGTACTTGAAGAATTAGAGTTAGAATTAGTCGTACTCTGTGATGAAGCACTTTGGGAAGCTGGAATTGCTGCTGACTTGGCATTTGCCAAGACATCATCAGTAGTTGTTACCTTACCTGTCGTTACACTTGCAGCATGAGTAACACTTGGTGATACAGCAAGACCGCCGAGAACACCACCAATTGTTGCAGTACCAGCTGCAACAATATTTCTAGTTATCTTATGGACTTTATTTTTATGTTTTTTATTTAAGAGACTTTGTTTCTTTTTATGATTAGAGCTCATTATAAACCTCTCCTTAATAATAAATTTATTATATAGTATATATATTTATACCACTTTCATTATATAGCCAAATATCACTATATTGCCAAAAAAGTCGATTAAATAACAGCATAAAATAAAGCGCATACATAGTTTTAGAATATACAAAATGTCGATATAAAAATGATATGATAACTTTTAGAAAAACAAATTAAAAAACACTGCGTATGTAAAAACAAAGCAGTGTTTTTTGCGAAAATAATTTCGCTTTCAAGTTTTACTATATTACTTTAAATATGTATACGGATCGTCTTTATCCCGCGCCGTCATTGAGTAACGGCCAAACAAAATCATGGCGTGGTGCGTATGAATCCATTCGTCAGGTGGCAAAATCTCTTCCAGTCTTTTTTCAATTTCAAGCGGTTTAGCATTCTGTGGGACAATATGAAATCTCTTAGAAATACGCGAAACATGGGTATCAACCGCAATTGCTGGTACACCAAAGCCATCTGCTAGAACAACATTAGCAGTTTTGACGCCAACTCCTGGTAAGGTTACCAAGGTCTTCTTATCCTCGGGAATTTGGCAGTCATATTTGTCAACTAAAATTTGTGCTGTTTCCTTGAGGTGTTTGGCTTTAGAATGATACAAGCCAATCTTAGAAATATGATCTTCAATATCTGCAATTGTTGCCTGTGCCAGTTCAACTGGGGTTGGATAATCGGCAATGAACTTGGGCATTACCCGATTCACCATTTTATCAGTTGTTTGGGCACTCATCAGGACTGCACAAAGCAAGTGGAAATTATTGTCCCAAATCAATTCACTTTTGGCATCAGGATACATCTTATTAATCGTACGCAATACTTTGCGTGCTTCTTCAGTGCTTAACAATTCTTCTTGTGACATTAACGGTTCCTTTGTAAAAATTTTTGAACTTGCGCGACGGTTTTGAGATTATGTCTTTGCCAATTTAACAAAATTCTGTCAACATATTTTAAGCTGTATGCTTGCGACAAAACCGCTTCTCGCAATGCTAATTTAATAATTTCTGGGTCATAGTGGTCAACACTAAGCCAAGCAGCAATTTCTTCGCGCTCAATTGGACTTAAATAGCGCCCAAACTCAATTTCAAACTGCCGCGCAAGTGTATTAAGCGGATTATTATCTAAACTATCACTAACTTTTTCGGTGTGGTCCTGATGACTTTTAATCATTACGTTAGTGGTTAAAAAGTCATCAAGCTGTTGGTAAAGATTAGCCAAGTTATAAAAATTTCCAATTCGTCCCTGGTTATCAGTTAATTGGTCAATTGTTAAATAATTTTGGTCAATCAGCTGTTGGATAATACTTGCCACCTCACCAGTTGAGAGATTAGTATTAGCTGCAATTTGTTCATTTGTTGGGAAGTTTTCTCCTTTTTGAGCAAAGGCTTCTAACTGAATGATTAGAATTAATTCAGGATCACTGATTTTGAGCTGTGGGTAATAAGCAATTAGACCATTCTGAAGTGTAGTAAAACCTAATTTGCGAAAATCATTGTAGTGCAATTAAATTCTCCCCTTTAAAAAAGTTGAACTAAAAATTTTAGTTCAACTTTTAATTATATTCTATTAGTAACTCTATGGCTCAATGCGGTTAATCATTCTTGGGAATGGAATAGCTTCACGAACATGGTCTAATTTACAAATCCAAGCAATTACCCGTTCAAAGCCCATGCCAAAGCCAGAGTGCGGTACACTACCATACTTACGTAAATCAAGGTACCAGCTGTAGTCATCTTCGTTTAAGCCGGCTTCAGCGATTTGCTTCTTCAAGATTTCATAGTCGCTTTCACGCTCTGAACCACCCATGATTTCACCATAACCTTCAGGTGCCAAAACATCGGCACATAGGTATTCTTTAGGGTTTTCTGGGTTCTTCTTCATGTAAAATGGCTTAATAACCGTTGGATAATTTACGATAAAGAATGGTCGGTCAAATTTTTCGGAAATGAAAGCTTCGTCAGGAGAACCAAAGTCATCGCCCCACTTGAAGTCACGACCAGCTTCTTGCAGCATCTTAACAGCATCATCGTATGACAAACGAGTGTAGTTGCCTTCTGCAGCTGGTTCAAGCTTCTTAGGATCACGACCTAAAATTTCCAGTTCATATTGGCAGTTATCAAGAACTTGTTTAACAACATAAGACAAGAATCTTTCTTGAATATCAAGTGACTCATCTTGATGCATCCATGCCATTTCTGGTTCCATCATCCAAAATTCTGTCAAATGACGTCTAGTCTTAGATTCTTCAGCTCTAAATGTTGGACCAAAGGTGAAGATTTTACCAAAAGCTTCAGCACCAACTTCGCCGTATAATTGACCTGATTGTGACAAGTAAGCATCCCCACCAAAGTATTCTGTATGGAATAATTCAGTAGTGCCTTCTGGTGCAGAATGCATGAAAATTGGCGCATCAAATTTGACGAAGCCTTCATTTTCAAAGAAGTCAACTGTTGCTTTGAAAATGATGTTTCTAATGCGCATAATTGCAAATGGACGCCGACTTCTTAACCATAAGTGACGGTGATCGAGTAAGAAGTCGATTCCGTGTTCCTTGTTTGTTATTGGGTAGCCTTCGTTGTTAGTGACTACTTTTAAGTCCGAAATTTGAATTTCGTAGCCAAAGTGTGACCGTTCATCTTGATGAACAGTACCTTTAATGTAGAAGCTAGCTTCTTGGTGCAATGATTTTGCGGCTTCAAATACTTCGTCGGAAACGTCATTTTTCCGGATAACTCCTTGGAAAAACGCGGTACCATCACGCAATTGCAAGAAAACAATTTTTCCACTTGAACGTTTGTCTGTCAGCCAAACATGCATCTCAACTTCTTCGTCAACATGCTTGGAACAGTCTCTAATTGAAATTAATTCTGTCATAAATTCTTATTCCACTTTCCTTATTGTATCAACTTAATCATACCAAAGTTTTACCTTTTGCGCGACTTAACCGATAAATTTTCCGGTTTTAAATTCATATAATTTGTAACTATAATCACCTGCCGCATTTTTAGCAGTTACTTCCCAAACTGGCTTATTCTGGTACCAGCCTAAGTTAACCTCATTAATCTTACCACCAGTATGCTTTTGATTAAATTCTGCTCTAATCTTAGTTTCACTAACGCCCTTTTTAGCATGATAAAGGTAACCCTTCTTGGACCCAGGCAAATAAATAAAATAGTACTTACCATTTTTCTTACTAATGCCCTTGACGGCATAGCTATTAACTCCGCGGTCGAGATGATAATGTGCTTCTACCAGCGTAATTGGCGTCTTACTGGTTGCGATCTGCTTAACATTCTGGGTTTCGTTGCGTTCTGGTTGACCTGCTTGGTAAAAAAGGGCCACAAATGCAAAGTAGAGCAATACTACAATGATTACCACCCAAGTAACGAACTTAATTGTTTGTCTTGTATCATCTTTAATCATAATTAGCCAACTTATCTCGTAACTCCTTTAAACTGACTTTCTGTGTTTTAACCGGAATTGCATCCAGAAATACTTTACCATAATCTCGCTGCCAAATGCGCGAATCTAAAATAACAAATTGTCCACGGTCTTCCTCGCCGCGAATTAACCGACCCATTCCCTGTCGAAAGCGAATAACAGCGCGCGGCATTGTATCAGTTTGAAAGACATTGAGCCCTTGGTCCTGCAGCCTTTTTTGGCGCAACTTTACTTCTGGCTGATCCGGCGATTCGAACGGTAATTTAGCAACAATTACCAGGTCAATTCCACATTGGTGGAAGTCAATGCCCTCCCAAAAGCTGTCGGCACCAAGAATAATCGCTTGGTTAGCAATCGCGAACCTTTTGGCAATTCTATTGTTGGATCCCGATAGTCCTTGAGCTAAAATCTCAAAGTCCTGCAGGTTGGGTGAGTTTAAAATCGCAGTAAAGACTTCTTTAATCTGGTCTAAGTTGGTCATTAGCACCAGCACATGCTTTTTCTTACCCAAATCATTGGTCAAAATATCTGCCAGTAGTTCATTATATTGATTATCGGCAAAATCCGGCATGTCTTTAACCGATAAGACCTCAAGGTGCTTGGCCAATTTGAATGTACTTTTACCAATGTACTCCTTAGGCATTAAATCGGCTAAGGCCAGCTGGTTGATTGCAAAGGCAAAACTATTCTCACTGGTTAAAGTTGCACTGACAAACAATAGGTGGTCAAAGCGGGCATAAATTTGCTTTAACTCGCTACTGGCATCTAGCATTAGCCAACTAATATTGGCACTAAGTGGATCTTGTGGATTAGTCAAGGTAACAATGAACCCTTCCTGCTGCAAATTTGCTTGATCGTGCAGCAGGTCAGACAGCTGGTAGCTCTTTTCAATGTAAAAGTCGAGCCGGTCAAGCTGCGCCGTAATCTCTCCTAAAAGCGCATCTTCATCATTGGTAGTGTCGCCAGCTTCCTTATCCAGTTTAAACAAAATTTGGTTAAGTTCTTGGCGGACACTTTCCAGCCGCCGTTGAAATTCACTCAATCGCGCCCTAAAGTCTCCTTTTTTGGGGAATAAGTCTGTCCCTTGAAAACTAAGGAGCAATTTTCCATTTGCCAGTAAGTTCTGATTCAGTGCCTGCTCTTTTTGCCCATACAACATTTTCTGCAGACTATTCATCGCGTGAATTAAGTCGAGTAGTTCCGGATTTAACTTTTCTAGTAAAAAGTTAAGCTGTGAGTCATTACCGTATTGATTTAAAATGCTGTCATCAGCGTAATACAGTAAGTTGCGAATATGACTAAGCACACCCCAAAGTGATTCAAACTGAAATGAATCATTACGTGAAGTAATCACATTGTCGACAAATCTGTGAGCCTCATCAACTACTAAGTAAGGGTTCTGCCCCCAGATTGAATCATTATAATGGTTAGCCAAGTAAGCGTGGTTAGTTACCAAGATATCGGCTTGTTCCTGGCGTTGTCTTGCCAAATTCCAAAAGTCAACGGCCGCAAAATTACTGCCCACACGAGCATCCCCAGGATGCGTCACTTCTGTAAATAATGGCGCACGATAATTGGTCAACTGTAACTCATCTAAGTCCCCTGTTTTGGTTTGTGTTAACCATACCAAAATCCGCATCTGCAAAATCAAGGTCGGCTTGTTTTGCGTTCCCTGATAGAGACTTTGATAAAAGCCGTCGAGGTCAAGGTAGTGGCTGCTTGACTTAACCACTTCCGCAGTTAGGTCAAGCTTAGTAACTGCCAGCATTTGCGGAATTTCCTGACTGATAACCTGATTTTGCAACACCTTGGTCGGCGTTGCAATGACTAGCTTTCGGCTGGAATACAGCTGGTAGGCATAAGCAAATAAGTAAGAAAAAGTTTTCCCAGTACCATTAGGGGCCTCAACCAGCATTGCGCGCTGCTTACCGTCGCGTAAAAAGCCATTAATCTGGTTAATCAGGTCAACCTGCGGCTGGCGATAATTAATTTTGCCCTTAAATAACTTATGTTTAACTTCATTATTAATCGGAAACTTTGCCTTACTGCTTCGCGGATTACTAGTAGGATTAACCTGCTGCTTCTGCAGAACAATATTGCGTACCTGCATGCGGTCTTTACTTAATGGTCGCTTTTGCTGGCGGGCATTTTCCGCAATTGTTGTAAAAATCCACGAAGTATCACGAATTAAGCCGTGAGCTAGTGAGCTCAAAGTGTTTAGTGTTGCTTGAGGCAGGGCTTCAAGCTCATGAATAATTTTAATCAATAATACCGCGGTCCCATAGGCATCAGAGTCAGCCTTGTGCGGATTTAAATGCTTGATATTTAATTGGGCTGTTAAGTCGCCAAGCTTATATGATGGCAAGGTTGGAAAGGCAATCTTCGCTAATTCAACCGTGTCAATCGCCTTGTTGGGCAACTCATCAAAGCCATGACTGACTAGTTCATAATTTAAAAATGGCAAATCAAAATTAACATTATGCGCAACAAAAACCGTTCCCTTAAGGATTTCAATGATTTTAGGAGCGTAGTAAGTAAAGTCTTTCTGCTTTGCGACATCCTCATTATGAATATGGGTCAGATTTTGGACTGCCAAGGGAATTTCACGGTGTGGATTAATCATGAATGAATAAGTTTTAACAACCTGCAGATTTTTAATAATTGCGCAGCCAAACTGAATAATATGATTATCGTCTTCACGCTGCGTCCCGGTTGTTTCCAAATCGACCACCGCAAAAGTATCTTTAGCAAATGATGTCATGTTCTGCCCTCCTGTTCTCTTCTATTTAACTTCTACTGCCCTTTTTGCGTCAAGCAGAATTAGATATTTGTGGGTTACTTTTTGGCTGGCAAAAGAATTAAGCGCCTGTTCGTATAGCCTGAGCTGTCCCGTGTATTTTTGCTTAATCTTAGCAATTGCCGCGTCCAGATTAGTCGGATCAACATGATCGGTCTTATAATCGAACAGAATAATCCCGTCGTCAGCTTCAAAATAGCCGTCAATTGTTCCGTGTACCAGGATCTTGGCATCAGGATCACTAAATTGCTTAAACAGTGTTGTCGCCGCAATTAAGCTAGAAAAGTCGACTTCACGCTTTAACTTATCTGGCTTTTGCCAAAATTCACGAGCAAAATCGCTGTGAACAAACCAGTCAATCTCATCTTTTTTAAGACTGGCAACAATTTGCGGATTTAGCTTCTTTTGCTTGACCAATTCTTGAATTTCGTTATCTAACTGGTCATCATCACCACTGCCGCGATAATCATAATACTGCAAGACTAGGTGGGTTGCGGTACCGATTTCTGCACCCGTAAATTTTGATTCAAATAGAAAATTCGGCTTGGTGTCGATTGGCTGCAGATAGCGGTTGGTAGATGATAAAAGGTGGGCATTTTCCAGTTCGGTATCAATTGGGTCATTGAAGGCCTTCTTGATTTCGGAAACAGCCTGGTAGGCTGTCGTTTGACTAGCATCGCTAAATGGATAAACAAAGTCATATAACTTCTGAGCAGTCTGATTAAGCAAAGTTAAATCCTGCTTTTCTTGCTGTTGGGCTTTTTGAGCGGGTGCGGCTGTGACTTGTTCTTCGTCATACTTAATGATTAACAAGTCTTGACTTTGATCTAATTCACTCGTTACGTCACTGATCTTTTGAGTGGGATGTTCATCAAAACGAATTGCCGGCCCAATAAAATTCATTGGGCTTGTAGCCGTTAACTTATCGGCCAAAGCTAGCTGACCTTTACTATTCAGTTGAAGATGCCAAGCCGCGACTTTTTTCGGGAAACTCGGAATATCCGCTACTAAAATGAGCTTCTGCTTGGCCCGCGTCAGGCCAACGTACAAAATTCGCGCTTCTTCTTCCAATAATTGCTGCTTTTGCTTAATATTATCAATCGACTTGACTAGTGAATCAGCCCGATAGTGTTTGCGCCGTAAAGTCAAGCCAACATTATCGGCGTTGATGATGTAATTACCACTTAAATCACGCATTTGAAAGCGATGCTGCAGGCCAACATAGAACACAATCGGAAATTCTAGTCCCTTGGAGCCATGAACCGTCATTAGCCGAACGGCATCGCCAGCCTCTTTGGTTAACAGTGGCTGTGCTAGGTCTTTTTGGCTGCGGCGCATACGTTCAATAAAGTTAATGAACTGGTACAGCCCCTTGAAGCCGGCACTTTCATAAGAACTTGCTCGTTCATAGAGAGCTTCAAGATTAACCCGGCGCTGTTCACCGTTAGGCAGTCCAGTCATAATTTCTAAAAGACTAGTCCGTTCGTAAATACTCCAGATTAATTCCGAAATTCGGTGATTAGTCGCAAACTGCCGTAAGTCATCTAATTGATTTAAGAAGGCTTTAATGCGACCGCTTAATTGGTCACCGACTACGACATAAGAGGTCAGTGCACTGTAAAAACTGGCATTTTTACTATGAATTCGAATTTTGGCAAGGTCGGGCTCTTTAAAGTTAAACAGCGGGGAACGCAAAACCGTGACTAGCGGGATGTCCTGATCCGGATTATCAATGATTTTTAAATAATTCATAATCACCGTTAATTCCAGGGTCTGAAAGTAATTCTTGGCATCAGTCACAAATAATGGCAGCTGGTTCTTGGCAAACTCCTGCATAATTGTTAAGTTATCGCTGCGGCTTCGGGTTAAGATAGCAATATCACTATATTTAAAGGGCCGCTGATGTCCCAAATGAGCATCATAAACCATTAAATGTTCTTTCTTAAATTGCTGGATTCGGTTAATGACCATCGTGATTTCGCTGGCATCAATATCCGGCTCAATTTCATCTTGATTTGTTTGCGTTTCTTTTTCATGATAAAGAATTTCACTAGCTGTTGGCAAATTAGACGGATAGTATTGCGCTCCAAATATTAGCTGACCTTCACGAGAATAATCAATTCCCCCAAAGTCAGTACTTAAAATGCTATCAAATACTTGGTTAACCAGCTTCACAACGGGCTTAGCAGACCGGAAATTGGCTGATAATAAGATTCGTTCCTGATTCTTATTATCAGCTTGTGCTGCGTCATGATATTTATGCAAAAACAGACTGGGCTCAGCTTGCCGAAAGCCATAAATCGACTGCTTAACATCTCCCACCATAAAGAGGTTGTTCTGCCCGTCCTTTTTCAATAATTGCAAGATTCGTTCTTGTAAGGCATTAATATCCTGATACTCATCGACCAGAATTTCCTTAAATTTATTGCGATAAAAGTCACGGGCCAACTGGGAGTTTGACGTGTCCTGACTAAGGATTTGGTAAGCTAATTGCTCCATATCACTATAGTCGAGCAGATTTTCAGCGCGCTTTAACTGGTTAAAACGGTCAATCAAAGCCAGTTCAGCCTTGGTAATTGCCGTCATAATTTGCTTGCCCTGCTTTAACAAGTCAAGCTGCTCTGGTTCATCTGTCACGTAAAAGGAAGTATACGTTGAAAAAATCTGGTTTTTAGCTTCTTCTTTTAAAGTCTGACTTTCTTGATAAACGTCAAGCAGGTCCTCGTCCCATTTGCTGGATTTGCGGTAAGTTCCAGTGAAAATGCAGCTGCGTAAATATGCACGTTGCGTTTCATAATCTTCATCTTCTGCCAAACTTTTACGATAATTTGCTAACGCCTGATGAAATTGGGTAAAGCTTGCCTGCACCTTACTTAATTCCTTAGTTTCAAGCTGACTGCTAGCCAGCAGCCGCTCAATTTTTTCATTAAGACTTGCAAAAGTATTCGCTAAGTACGGCTTAATCTGTTCCTGCCATAGAGAAGACTTAATAATACTATCGCCGACTTCATATTGACGACTTAATTGCTTGAGCCAATCGCGATAATCGGGCTTGGCCATGGCAAAGTCATATAAGTCCAGCAGCAATCCTTGAGCAGAATCGGCATCCCGATCACCGGCAAAGTTATCATAAAAGGCAATGAAGTCATTATCCTTTGCCTCTAAAAATTCGGCTTCAATTTCGTGCAGTGCCCGCTCACGCAGCAGTGCCGCTTGCGTTTCATCTGTCAAGACACTGAAGCTGGGATCAATGTCAATTACATAGTAAAAACGATGAATTACATCCAAACAAAAGGCGTCAATTGTTGAAATATTCGCCGTGTCAACTTGATTCAGCTGCTGGCGCAGGTAACGCTTATTTGCTGCCGATTCTAATTGCTGTTCCAATACCTGCTTAATCCGCGTCTTCATTTCTTGCGCGGCTGCCTTGGTAAAGGTCACAACTAATAGCTGGTCAACACCTGTGCCCGCTAAAATTTCCTGCATGACCCGTTCGACTAAGACCGTGGTCTTGCCGCTACCAGCTGATGCGGAGACCAAAATATCCTGCCCACGATCATTAACCGCTTGTTGTTGCTCTTTAGTAAATTGGGGCATTATTTAGTCACTCTCTCCTAATTTTTCTTTGATTTTCTTGAGCAGCTCTTTTTTGCTTAAATTACTGATTTGATGATATTTGTTTTCTTTAAGCATGGAGTCAAAAAAGAAGACATCACGATAGTCGGAATAAGTTAAGGCATTTTTGCTCTTACCATACTTATAAGGATTAAGCTTAACCTGCCCAGACAAAATCTGACTGGAAGCTTCCTTGATTAGGTCTTCGTCATACTTTAACAACAGGTTGATTTCATCTTCAGTAAAATCATTCTTACTGCTGAAACTAAAGCCGCCCTTTGCCTTAGTCTTAACACCAGTATACAGCTCCGAAACTTGGCCTTTTTCTCCAAGCAACGGCTCTGCCTTTAATAGTAAGTCGGGGTCATTATTAATTAGTCCCGTGTATTTTAGCCGTGTCTGCCCATCAAGCGACGGCTGTTTAAGAAGCAAATCCGTACCGATTAAATCTTTGCCGTTGAGCCGCTCAATCTGCCGGGTAACTGTTTGATAAAAGGCTCCGAGTAGCGATAAGGAATTGCTGCCGGTAAAAAAGTCTTGATTTTGTGCTAAGACATCAAGGTAGGACACCATTTGCAGAGAAATTCCGTTATAAAATAAACCAAGATTGAATTTTTTCGCCGATGACTTGTAGTCAATGACCTGAGCTAAGAATTCCTGCTGGTCAGAAATTTGAGCAAGGTCGACCCGATCCATCTTACCGCGCAAATTAACGTGGTGGTCTCCTGCTAAATTAGGAATGGCAAAGTTTAGTCCCTTAACTTGTTCGCCTAAACCAAAGCTTAATTCCGAATATTGCGCCCGCAAAGGAGTTTTTTGCAGTGAACGGTGCCAATTAGCGGCCACCTTAGTTGTTGTCTGGTCTAAACACCGGAACAGATACTTATTAAACGGATCATTCATCAACTGTTGGTATTTGGTCTCATCCTGCATCTTTGCTCGGGCTACTTCAAGCAGTCTTTGCAAGGTTGTCTGGTCAATCTCAGCTAAGTCCAATTTATGCTGGTTTAATTCCTTAACTAAGCGGTCAAACGTTTCGTGGAAATAATTCCCAGCTTGGATAACATCAAGTTCGTTTTCAAAGCGTTTGCGCAATCTTAAGCCATAATTCAAAAAGTATTCGTAGGAATTTTCGTAAAAGGTCTCTAGTTGTGAGACCGAAGAATTAAGGTTCTCACCGTATAACTTTTGCGCTAATTCTGGGCCAATGTCTTCCGGTTGATTATCGAATTGGCTGGATTCAAGCACCATTGTTGTCTTTTGCGGCAAATATTTTTGTGTTAACGTCAGCAGCTTTTCGACATGAGGCTCTGGCTGATTTTGACTTAAATACGTCAGATAACCAAGGCTGGCCTCGGGATTAGTCAAAAATGACAACAAATTCTGTAATTTATCCGGCAGGTTATGTTGACTAAATTCGGGCGCACCAGCCTGTTTCAGCCGTTCATAGTAAATTGACGGTTCTAATTCTTCGTTAGCCGCATTTAACACCGGATAAGAAAGGTAAACCTTATCTTGCGCTAAGGCAAGAGACAGACCAAATTGGTAATTTTGGTCTAAATTGCTGAGCTCTTGGTGGTCTTCCAAATATGAATCCTCGCCAAATGCCTGGCTTAATTTGTCTAAGTTTTCCGTACTTAAAAAGCCCGGAATGTTTTGAATTGACGGCAAGTTATTACTGGTTGCCCCAATAATAAAGACCTGCTTGTAGCCGCTGGTTTGGATCATACCCATTTCGGACAAGTTAACTGCATCTAAAGTCGAAGGAATTTGCGAAAAAGTTGCTTCCTTAAAACCATTGGTTAACACATAAAAAAAGCTGTCAATATCGAACTTATCAGGATTAATTAACAGATAATCGTGAAGTAAATTAATCAATAGGTCCCATACCTGCTCAGGCTGCTGGGCTTGCTGCAATTCACCCTGTTCTTGGGCATCTTCACGCCACTTTTCTAAGCGCTTGGGAACACCATTTTGCGTTAAAAAGTTAAAGAAGATGGTGACAGCCTTTTGACTGTCTGTTTCTTCTTTCATCTCGGCTAGTAAGTCAGAAATCCGACTGACAAAGTAATCTTTGAGCTTACTAATCTTAGCTACTTCATCTGGAATCTTGTCTAGTCTAATAACTTCGGCAGCTACATAATCAGTAAAGTCACGCCGCCACAAGTTATGGTTAATCCCGTGCGCCAAGACAAAGTTTTCTAGTTCATCGACGTCGTGAACATAGGCAGCTTCATCCTGATACCAATCGGGAATTAACAAACGTGTTTTTAAAATCGCCAGTAAATTGCTGGTTTGCAGGGGGCGTTCAAGTAGTTGGGCAATATTTTCAATTAGCACTACTAAGGGATGATATTTCATCTCCTGCTGCAAGTCATTAAAAAACGGGATCTTATTTTGCCGCAAAATTGGTGTTAAGTAGGTCTCATATTCGTGCAGATTAGGTGTTAAGACCAAAAAATCACGGTAACGATACTTACTCAGAGCTACTTGCTGGTAAATTGTGCGTGCGACAAAATACGCTTCAGCGTAACGTGAATCAGCCCGCACCAGCTGCACCTGCTGCAATTCTTCCGGCGGTGTAATTGTTCCCGTCCAATATTCGTTTAATAATTCGCGATTTGATGGTTTAGGTGCAATCGGCGTGGCAGTAACTTGATAATCTAAGTTATGGTCATCCAGATAATGTGTCAGTTGACTAATTGTTTTTTGAATGACGTAATCATAGTCGCCAGCCTCGGCATCGGGATCAATTTGCCCTAATTTGGTCTTGAAGGCCAAGGTAACGCTACCGGCATGCATCATTAACAGCTTAATAGTTAAGCATTCTTGTAATGAAAAATGTGAAAAATCGCTAAAGTAAAAATCGGTTTTACCTAAGTCTTTCTTACTGGCCAAGATTTCGTTTAACTGCAATTGCACTTCATTTTTGGTTGAAAATTTGCCCGCGATTTCCGTGATAAAGGCATCATAAATCACACGTAAATCAGCAATCTTGTTCTTCGTTTCCAAATCTAAATTGCTGTCATCGAGTTCATCCAGATCAATATTACCAGCTCGCACCTGCAAAATGGTATCGTAAAGCTGCTTAACTAAACCGGAATTAACGCTGACGTTCTTAAATAAATACAGCTGGTCGCGCTTTTCTTCAATAATCTTCGCTAATAGCATTGCGGCAGCCGCATCGTCTAATTGCGTGGGTAATCCTTCCTCGGCATCCTTTAAAAAGTACCAGGCCAGTCGCGAAAATGACAGAACCTGCAAATTCTTCACGGACTGTTCTACCTGCTTTTGACTCACAGCAAGCTTATTTATTGCCCTAATTTCTGTGGTAAACTTAATATGATTAGGTACAATAATAAAAGTTTCATGTTCTGGCTGCTTTTGATAATTTTCAATTGCTAGTTGCAGAATTTTTTCTTGCAAAGGATCTGTCTGCCGACCGACTAGAATCTTGATCATTTGTTCACTTCTCCTTAGCTATTATTTTAGCATAGGAGCCACAATTTTTTACTAACATTAAGGATCTTAAATAAAATGAAATGTAGTTATTTAGCACATGGCAAAGTCATCTTAATTGGCGAACATGCGGTTGTTTATGGTTATGATGCGTTAGCTCTGCCGATTATGTCCCTGCAGATTAAGGCGACCGTTGAACCTAGCTCGCAAATGTGGTTAGACACCACCCGTTACCACGGCCCTTTTTTTACCGCTCCAAATGAATACGACGGCTTAAAGTACGTTGTCAAAACAATGCAGGCTAAGGCTAACAGTAGCGAACTGCTTAAAATCACTTACACAGGAGAAATCCCGACTGAACGCGGCTTGGGTTCGAGTGCAACAGTTGCTTTGGCAACAACTAGAGCCTTAAACCAGTATTTTGCCTTAAACTTAGCAGAAGAGGAAATCATGGCAATTACCAATCATGCCGAAACCATTAATCATGGCAAAGCCTCTGGTCTTGATGCGGCAACCGTTAATTCAACTAGTTTGGTCTTTTTTAACCAAAAAATGGGCCCAAAAACTCTCAATGCACAATTGGGAGCAACCCTGCTTATCATGGATACTGGCGAATTAGGCAGCACCAAAGAAGCTGTTAATCAGGTACATACCCAAATGGAGCAAGACTCCACTAAAAAGCAAATGATTGCGCAATTGGGACAACTAGCCACGGCGACTAAGACGGCGTGGCTTAACCAGCAGCAAGTCGAAGTCGGGCACATTTTTAACCAGGCGCAAGCAATCTTGCAAGCCTTTGGCCTAGCAACCACTAAAATCAACCAATTACAAAAATTAGCCCTAGCTAACGGAGCGTTGGGCTTTAAGTTATCTGGCAGTGGTCTTGGCGGAATTGTCATTGCCCTGTGCCCTAATCGGGAAGCAGCAGAAAAAATCATTGCCGCAAGTCAAGCACTAATCGCAAATTCATGGATCGAGGAAATTTAATGGCTAAAACAGTCCGCGCGCACACAAATATCGCATTAATTAAATATTGGGGCAAAGCTGACGACGAGCTGCGCCTGCCGCTTATGTCTAGCTTGTCAATGACTTTGGATCAATTTTATACGGATACGAAAATCACAGCGAGTACAACTGGCGACCATTTTTTCTTAAATAATATTGAACAAACGGGAAAAAGTGCCCAGCGCGTTTTTGCTTATCTAAAAAAATTACAACAGCGTTTTAACGTCACAGGTGCATTGTCCGTTCATTCGACCAATCACGTGCCGACAGCTGCAGGACTAGCTTCATCTAGTTCGGCTTTTGCGGCCTTAGCCGGGGCTTTTTGCTCATATTATGAATTAGATGTTACACGTAAAGAACTTTCCTACTTAGCGCGACTTGGCTCGGGCTCTGCCTCCAGGTCAATTTATGGCGGGTTTGCGGTTTGGCAAAAAGGTACGGATGATGCCAGTTCTTATGCCTATGCTTTGGATGAAAAGCCGCAAATGGATCTGCACCTTTTGGCAATTGAGTTAAACCAGCAACCGAAAAAGTTATCATCAACTGGTGGGATGAAGCAAGCCCAATCCTCACCCTTTTTTGAACCGTGGCTAACGCGTAATGAACAAGAAATGGCGGCAATGATTGCCGCGATCAAGGAAAATGATTTTACTAAATTAGGACAATTAGCTGAACTTAATGCTAGTGAGATGCATGCAATTAACCTGACTGCCCAACCTGGCTTTACTTACTTTGAGCCGGACACCATTCGTGCGATTAAATTAGTTGCGCAATTGCGGGCTCGTGGAATTGAATGTTACTACACGATCGATGCTGGGCCTAATGTTAAAGTTCTCTGCCAGTTAAGAAATGTAAAAGATGTGACCAATTCATTTGAGTCTGTATTTAAGAATGCTAAGATAGTAAATGCAAGTTTTGGTCCAGGTATTTCATGCCTGGACTAATTAATGTAATTTAATTGATTAGGAGATTAATTAATTGATCACAGAGCAAGCACCCGGGAAATTATATATTGCTGGTGAATATGCCGTCTTAGAACAAGATTGCCCGGCAATCTTAGTTGCGGTTAACCAGTTTATTCGGGTTTCAATTACTAAAAGTAAATCAACAACGGGCTTAATCCATTCTAAGCAATATTCACAGGATTCGATTCACTGGGTACGTAAAGGTACCAAAATGGTAATTGATAACCGTGATAATCCCTTTGAATATATCCTAGCAGCAATTTCATATACGGAACGTTATTGTATTGAACAAAACGTTACCATGGAAGTCTATGACTTGTACGTTAATTCAGATTTAGATTCAGCTGATGGCAAAAAGTATGGTTTGGGCTCCAGTGCGGCGGTAACAGTCGCAACTGTTAAGGCGATTCTGCACTTTTATAATGTACCTTTTAGCAATGAATTAGTTTATAAATTGTCCGCCATCTCTCACTATTCAGTTCAGGGTAATGGGTCTGCTGGTGATATTGCTGCCAGTGTTTATGGCGGCTGGCTGGCTTACCAAACCTTTGATAAGTCGTGGCTGACTAGTGAATTAACCAGCAAGACATTATCAGAAATCGTTAACGAGGCGTGGCCGGGATTGAAAATCCAATTATTAACGCCACCGGAAGGGATGCACCTAATGATTGGCTGGAGCCAAAAGCCGGCTTCGACATCACGGCTAGTTGATGAAACTAACGCGAATCGTGCTGCTTTAAATGGTAAATATCAAGAATTTTTGCGGGCATCACGCGAATGTGTGTTAAAAATGATTACCGGATTTGAACAAAAAAATATTGAATTGATTAAAAAACAAATCCGGGTCAATCGTGGTTTATTGCAGCATTTTGCCCAAATTAACCAAATTGCAATTGAAATTCCGCGCCTGTCTAAGTTAATCAATATTGCAGAGAGCTTTGGCGGTGCAGCTAAGACTTCTGGCGCTGGTAACGGTGACTGCGGCATTGTAATTGCAGACGGAGCAACCAATGTCGCTGCCTTAGAAAGTCAGTGGCAGGAAAACGGAATTCAACCCCTCAACTTTCACGTGCACCAAGTTAAACTTGCCCAATAGGAGAAAAAATGTCAATCAGATCTAAACGTAAAGAAGAACATTTAGTTTTAGCACAAACTTTTTTTCAATCCGAAAAAGCCAATAGTTTTGACCAGCTGCATTTATTGCGGCCGGCATTACCTGAAACCAAAGTTGACTTAGCTGCAATTAAAACAACAATGTTTGGTAAAGAAATCAATGCTCCCTTCTTCATTAACGCAATGACTGGTGGTTCACCTAAGTCACTGACAATTAATAAAGAACTCGGCAAGATTGCTAATCAAACTAAGATGGGGCTGGCTTTAGGTTCTGCTAGTATCTTAGTCAAAGAGCACGCACAGCTTGATAGTTTTTTGGTTGCCCGTGAGGCCAATCCTGATGGCGTGATTATTGCTAATGTCAATGCTAAGACGGCTCCAAAAGATGCACAAAAAATCGTTGACGAATTGCAAGCTGATGCTTTGCAAATCCATTTAAATACGGTTCAGGAAATCGCCATGCCTGAAGGTGAACGTGACTTTCACTGGTTAGATAATCTTAAAAATCTGCGCCAAGAAATTACCGTTCCAATTATTATTAAAGAAGTTGGCTTCGGCCTTGACCAAGCAACCATTCGGTTATTGAAAAATGAAGGCTTTGAATGGTTTGACGTTGCCGGCAGCGGCGGCACCAATTTTGCCCAAATTGAAAATGCTCGTAACCAGAATGACCTCTCTTATTTAGAAGATTTAGGTTTGCCAACAGTTATCGCGGCAATGATGGCTCAAAAAGAAGAAGTTAACCTAATTGTTTCTGGTGGTGTCCGCAATCCTCTCGATGTATTCAAGGGATTATGCCTAGGCGGTCAATATGTCGGTATTTCTAATGTCTTTTTACAAGCAATGGAACAAAATTCACCGGAATTTTTGTTGCAAATGATTCAGAATTGGCAGCATGAATTAGCTGGTCTATTAGCAATTTATGGTCAAAAAGATTTGACTAACTTAACAAGTATTAAGCAATATTTTGACCTGCCCTTGCAAGACTTGATTATGCAGTTAAGTTAAATACTTTACATAATCAAAATTATGACAGATTATTAAATTTAGGACTAGCTTCCAATATTTTATTGAAGGCTAGTCCTTTTTAGATTAGTAATTGGGCATAAAAAAGAAGTTCTAAATTAGAACTTCTTTTTTTCTATTTAGCTTTATTTAGTGCATCTTTGACGGCGTCTTTTAAACCGCGGCTTGTATTAGAGGCACCCGAAACTGCATCAACATCCACAGAATTTTCTTGAACCATTTTTTGTGGTAATTCTTTGATTGCCTTTAAGCCGTAATCATCGGATTCTGCTTGTTTCAAAACTTCAACATTCTTTAAATTCTTTTCCTTGTCGACAGTCACTCTGACAACAATCTCGTCCCCCATACCTTGTATGGATTTGCCAATATATTGGTTAGGTCCTGTTGGGTAATCTTCCTTTTTTATATCAGAAATTAATGATTTAGGTGTTCGTGGCTTATTTAATTTATCAGCAACACAAATTCCATCACAATTACCATTATCATCCTTGGGATGAGCCGCATTTTGACCTGCAATTTTGCCAAAGATCAAGCAGTCACCAAGGTCAGAACCACCTTGGTATAAGTTAGACATGTTGCTGCCTAATTCACCTGCACCATATAAATGTGGAATTGGCTTATGTTCAGGATCAAGAATTTCTGCTCGCGCATTTCTTCTTGGACCAGCTTCTGACCAGCCAATTGTTTGAACAAGTGGCACTGCATAATATGGACCTGTCTTATCAAATGCAGTCAAGGTTTCTGGGGCGCGATGGAAAGCATAATCATATTGCTTTTCCGCAAATAGATTAAACTCATCAATTGTCTGCTGTAATTTTTCAAAAGTTACCCCCATTTTATCTGCCAATTCAGAGACAGTATCACCTTTCACAACTGAATTAAGCGCCTTATTATCAGGGAATGTATCAATCTTGCTAATCTGGTCATATTGCTTTTGGTCAAAGACAAAGTATGGGTGAATTGGATTCAACGGCTTATACCATGACCCATGGTTTTCAATATAACCTTCACGTGCTGCTTGATCTTCTTTAAAGTAACGCGTACCATCATCACCCACAGTAAAGATACTACCAGTAAAGAAAATTGGGTTGCCCATGTAAAATGGTGCACGTTTCATACCTAGTTCGTAAAATGCAAATGATTGTTGCATTCCTCCACCGGCATACATTGACATATGCCACATATCTGCTCCAACTTCGTGGGCGAGGTCAATTCCCTTACCTTTGTTATACAGTGTTCCCAAAGGAACTAGTTTATTCGAGCCGATATAATCTTGAATCTTTTGCGGATTATTTTCGATCCCACCTGTTGCCAATACAACACCATTTTTAGCATAAATGTTTAGCAAAACATGATCGCGCTCAATTTGCGCACCAACTACTTTTTTATTTGGCAATTGCAATAAGTGCTTCACAGGTGACGAATACCATACGTCAATCTGATCGCTGCGATCTAAAACATTTTGTCTTAAAGCATTCCATAATGAAGCATTAAAAATCCCCGGCTTCAAGGTAATCATGTCATAGCTCTTAGCACCCGGAAGATCAGGATGATCCGCAATTACAGCATCTTCAGGAAGTCCTAAAATCGTCTTATAACTAACGGGATTAGCAACACCCAAATATTTTTGGAAATATTCTTTCATGTGAGTAATTCCATGCACAACTGTATTTTCAATTTCGGGATCAATTTCAAAGTGTTGTGCTAAATGCTCATAATAATTACGATAATCAGCTTCATTGCTGCTATAACCAACTAGTTCAGCTGCATATCTAGTATTGCCGCCTTCATGACCTTCTGGAGCTGAATCAACAATTAAAACCTTTGCACCACTATCTGCAGCAAACCGAGCAGCAGTCGCACCGGCACCACCAAAGCCTAAAACAACTACATCATAGCTGGCATCGTAATATGTATTTTTATTTACAATCATTATTTTTTACCTCAATTACTTATTAAAGTGCCGTATTTTTAGCATAACTTGCCGCATTATTACCAGCAATTCTGCCGAACACAGTACAAGTAGTAAGCATTGTTCCCGTTGAAGGATAAGTATGAACAAAAATTTGTCCAGTAGCAGATTCACCAGCTGCATAAACTCCAGCAATTGGCTTATTAGAAACATCCAATACTTGAGCATTTGTATTAATCTTTAGACCGCCAAACCCAGCAACAGTTGTTGGGTAGCCTTCGATTACGTAATATGGTCCTTCTTGGGCAATCGGCTTAATATCATCTCTACCAAAATCCGAATCTTCTTTACCAGCAAAGGAATTATAGCGAGAGACTGTCTCTTTAATCACTTGCTTATCACAACCAACTACTTGAGCAACATCGTCCAGTGAAGTACATTTTTTTGCTTCCGGCAAGTTAGCAGCTACCTTATAGGATTCATTATCTTTATCAAATATCCAGAAAAACCTGTTGCCATCAGATTTAAGAGCATCATTATACATTAAAGAATAATGTTGTCCTTCTTTAGTGAAACGCTTGCCCAAATTATTTACTGCTAATGTTCTGCCTAAGACAACTAATGAATTAGCTGCACCACCAACTGATAGATAATTAGCAGTCATGATTCCCATTACACCGTCTTTAAATTCTGAAGCAGCGTGTAAATTTTCGGTAAGCTTAAGATAATCAGCATCATTGTATGGTGTTGACATTGAACGAGTACCCTTAGCACTTGGTGCATATTTATCACGAGTTTTTCTCGAACCATCAAAACCGCCAACTGCAATTACTACAGACTTGCATGTAATATTATAATCATCATATTTACCTACAGTAACTACACCTGTGATTTGTTGATTGTCAGTTTTAATTTCTTCAGAACTTTGATCGTATAAGACAGGTATCTGCAATTCTTCGATGCGTTTAAGAAGTGGTGCCATAATTGCTACAGGTCCTAGCTTAAAATTGATATGTGTCCGTGGCTTCTTAGAAATTCCTAGCGGCATTGCTGAAAATTCCACACCATATTTATCAGCATAATAATCAACCGCAGCTCCTGAATTATCAGCTATTGTTTTAACTAAATCATGATCGATTTCGCCACCATCTTTTTGCGCGAAGTCCTCATAAAACTGCAGTAAATTTTCAGGATCATTATCTTGTTCCTTATTAAATTTACTACCAGTAGCGTACATGAAGCCGCCTGAAACAACGGAATTACCGCCCAAGCGTCCCGTCTTTTCAATTAAAACAACATCTGCTCCCTTTTCTTTAGCTGTGATGGCCGCATTTAATCCTGCCAGTCCTGAACCCAAAACGACTACATCTGTATTAATTTCATGTTCTTTCTTAGTGATTTTTTCTGGAGTAGAATAATCAGTTGTTTCTGCTCCGGCATCAGTTAAAGCAGCTCTAGTCGCATTTAAAATACCGTTTGAAGTAAAAGTTGCACCAGTTATTGCATCAACTGCAGTTGACTGATTAGCAACAATTTTTTCAGGAATTAATTTTAGCGCATTATCTGAAAGCAGTGCTGTTTCTTGATGATCAGTCACTTTGATTGCTGATATTTGGCTATTCTTTACAGAAACTGTTACTTCGATATTAGCATTATGCCCCTGGGCACTTCCTTGATATGTTCCGTCTTTGATCATTATAATCTCCTGTTTCTATGCTTGATATTGGTCATCAAAAACAATAATTGGTTTAATTGTAGTACCTGCAACTGAATCTTTAATTGCTTGGTTAATTTCTTCTGGCTTATAAAACTTAACAATCTTATCAATTGGAAATTTACCTGAACGGTACAAATCAATCATTTCCGGAATAAATTCTTGCGGGACAGAGTCTCCCTCAATAACACCGGTAATGCTCTTTGAAAACGATAGAATATCAATCATTGGACTAAGTTCTTTAATTGTCTTGGTTCCCATTGCCACCACTGCAAATTGTCCCTTAATTGTTAAAGCGGTCAAGCCTGCCTTCATAACATCAGGTTCACCAGTGGTATCAATTACATAATTCAATCCTTCAGAGCCAACTATTTTTTGAATTTCTTCAATCATATTCTCTTTAGTATTGTTGATTGTCTCTGTTGCACCAAATTCCTTAGCCATTTCTAAGCGCATGTCGTTCTTGTCAATTGCAATTACGTGCTTACAATTAGAAACAGCCGCACCCATTACGGCTGATAATCCTACTGAGCCTGTCCCTAGTACTGCTAAGTTAGAACCAACTTCTGGCTTTAAGGAATTCAATACTGTTCCCGCACCAGTCATATAGCCACAACCGAGAGGGCCAGCAATTCTTAAGTCCAAGTCATCGGGAACTTTAACTAAATTGTTAACGTTAGCTACTATATGATCGCCAAATGAGGATTGACCAAAGAAATTACCAATATCCTGCCCATCCTGCTTGTGTAAACGATAGGTGCCATCGCCCATTGCACCACCACTAGTGTTAAGCTTGTTAAAGTTAACACATGATCCGGGCAAGCCACTACGGCAAAACTTACATGTACCGTCTGATGCAAAGCCGACCGCAACATGATCGCCCTTCTTAAAAGCGGTCACATTAGGTCCTACTTTTTCAACAATTCCCGCACCTTCATGTCCCAAAATCACTGGTAATTGGATTGGAAAGCCACCATCTTGAAATTCAATATCACTATGACAAATTCCTGATGCAACGGTCTTAATTAAGACTTCATTACTCTTGGGATCATCTAAAACAACATTTTCTAAATCTAAATCTTTTGTTTGCTCATTTAAAACAGCCGCTTTAATTTGCATAATACATGCCTCTTCTAAACTAAAACTATATTTAATAAGTATTAACAAGTTTACTTTATCACATAAGCGCTTACAATTGAATAAGATTTTACATAAAATTAATTTTTATCGAAATATTTTTTTATTTAGCACAATAAAACAGGCATTTTTTCAATGTCTGTTAAGTGTAATGCAAATGACCTAAATTATGACATTAAAAAAGAACAAGCATATTTGCTTGTTCTTTTTCTATTTCAATTCAAAACCTTGTTTTTGCAAAAATGCCCCCACATCAGGCCTTCTTACCTCGCTAAAGAAATCAATATTCTTCTGCAGCCAGTCGGTTTGCTGCTGGTTACTATTCCGAGCAGCATAATATTCAGCAGTCACCTGCTGATAATTACTTAAATCAGTGAACTTTGTTTTGTCGTAGATATTTTGGGCAACTTTTTGCTCGAGTGCCATTCGCGGCTTGACCTCATTCTTCTTAGTCGGAACGCCGATTGTCATCCCTAAAATAGGCACAGTAAACTCTGGTAATTCTAGGATTTCACTGACTTGTTCCAAATCATTCCGAATCCCCCCGATATAACAAATTCCCAAATCAAGTCCTTCAGCTGCAACTGCCATATTCTGTGCTGCAATCGTTGCATCAACTACACTGACTAACAGTGCTTCCATATTTTTAATGCCTGCCAGTGATAGCTTGGCTTGTTCTAAAAGACACTTTTGCCGGTACAAATCCGCAACGAAAACGTAAAAGGCACCACTGTGCACCACATATTCTGGACAATTGGCAATTTCACCTAATCGTTGGCGTTTTTGCTCGTCCGTAATTTCAATGATTGAAAATGCCTGGACAAAATTCGACGATGATGCACTATTAGCAGCCTTGAGTAGCTCTTGTTTAGTTGCAGCTGGCAAAGCTTCATCGACAAATGAACGGACGGATACATGTTGTGTCATTTTTTGAATAAAATCATTCACTATTCTTAATTCCTTCTTAAAATGTTAAGTTAATTCAATAGGTGCCAAATTTCTTTTTGGACAGCACTGTCATTACTGGAACCAATAATTCGGTCTGCGGCACTTTTAGCACTTGGCAAAGCTGTGCCAGTCGCGTAACCACGACCAACATATTTAAGCATGCCAACATCGTTGCCACTGTCACCAAACGCAATCATCTCACGCGGATTAATCCCGAGTTTCTTACTTAAATACTGTAAGCCGACAGCTTTATTCATACCTTTAGTTGACATGTCAATCGAACCGGCAGAACCGGAAACAAAGCCCAGATTAGGATAATTGCGTTTCAGTTCGGCTAACATTTGTGGCATTTTGGCTTCAGCGACATCAAAAGTAACTTTAAAGACCTGATCGTCTAAGTGCTCAAAGTCTTTTACTAGGGTAATTTTGTGATAGTACTTGCGCAATTCTTCAATCGATTCAGGATCTAGTACGTATGCACTGAGCAATCCAGAAACAACGGCTTTTTCTTTATATTGGTGCGTAATCTGCAAAATTGTCCGCAAATCACTATCAGATAAGCTATCGGTATGAATTACTTGCTTACCTTTAGCAACCAGTGCCCCATTTTCAGCGACAAAATAAATTTGATTCGCTACTTCAGGAAAGCGAGTTACTAGATTTTCATACTGATTACCACTCGCAACTACAAATTTAATATCACGTTCCTGCATAATCTTAAATTCGCGCAAAAACAGGTCGACGTCATAGGTCTTGGCATCAGTCAGCCAAGTACCATCCATATCTGTTGCAATTAACTTAATCATTTTAATTAACCTTTCTTGAGTGTTCGTAAACCCTTAGGATAAAAATTCTTGAGGACACCGTTGCCGGTAACCTTGCCAAAACTAAAAATTAACTGGTGCGCGCTAACCAAGACAAAGCCGCGTAAGTCCGTTTTTACCCGCACTGTTTCGCCGTGTAAATAAGCTACATAGTCATCGTCATTTAAATCAACTATCCGTTCCTGCTTAACTTGGCTTAGTGCCATTGCTAATTGGTGTCCCGGCTCAAAACGGTTCTTCTTTAATACGCCTAATTCAAGTCCATTATTAATTATCTTGAGGTGCAGGTTAGAAGTTTTGAGTGCAGGAATAAAAACATGATCTTGGCTAACGCGCACTTCCTCACGCCAGTTTAATAATGCTTGTGGCAAATCAAATTCAGCCAAAACTGAAGCTGCTAGTTCAGTCTGTTCTTTTGTTAAAAGTAATTTCGAGCGGTGCTTTTTATGCTTTTTTTCTTTAACTGGACGCTGTTCAATACTACCAGGTAATTTTAGCTTGGCTGCAAACTGCCCTTCACCTAAATCGTCCTGCGGCCAAAAGCGAAGGGTCTCCTTCAAGGCTGGCTGATTATCGCCCCATTCAGGTCGACCGTGACTTATCTTAGCAGAATGTAAATTCGTCGCCTCTACGGAAAAGCCAAATTCTGTCATTAACCAGCTGACAATCTGTTCATCTTCTTCTGGAGCGTAGGTACAAGTCGAATAAACTAACTCCCCACCCGGCTTAAGCATCTTAACGGCTTGGGTCAAAATTTCTTGTTGGCGCTTTTGACAAACCAGCACATAATCCTGTGACCAATAATTAACCGCATCCGGATTCTTACGAAACATGCCTTCGCCGCTGCACGGGGCATCAACTAAGATTTTGTCAAAAAACTGCGGGAATTGTGGTGCCAAATCTGCTGGATCCTCACTGGTAATTAAGCAATTGGTGATACCCCAGCGCTCAATATTTTCCCGCAAAATCTTAGCCCGCGTCGCTGAAATTTCGTTAGCAACTAATAAACCTGAGCCGGCCAACTGCTCCCCTAAAGCAGTGCTTTTTCCACCTGGAGCAGCACATAGGTCGAGCACCTTGTCGCCTGGCTTAACTGCCATGAGACTAGCTGGGAACATTGCTGACGGATCCTGCGAGTATACCGTGCCGCTGACCCACTCTGGATCATTGCCGGCAACTTGGCCATAATAAGCATTCTCAATCTCAGGCACGGGCTCTTCACAATTATATGAAACTTTTTGCGAAAACTTCAGTGGGTTAAGGCGAAAGGCCTTCTTACTTGGCTGTGCCATTGCTTCAAACATGATGGCTGCTTGCTCTTTGCCAAGTAACTTTTGATATTTAAGTGTAAATTCTGCGGGTAAGTTAAGCACGACGCCGTTCCTTTCGTGATAGGTAAAAAATATTAAGAATATAAGCCCAAATGATGACAAACCAGCTGAGTGCTAGTAGCCATAACAGATGATCGGGTTTAGAATAAAATGCTCGCCAACATAAAAAGAAGTAGGCACCTACGGTGGCTAATAATTCAGTTAAAATTAGTCTGATACCGCGGTTAATCAGCCAATTACGTAATAAATTACCGGTAAGGCTCGTCTGTTTGACTGTTTGCCAATCAATTAAGGCAAGCAGCAGATTACAAATCGCCGCAATCAAACCGAAAAGAGCAATCAGTAAAATCTCCCGAATAACTGAAAAACGGTGGATTTGATGTCTTTTTACAAATAATGGCGTTCTGACCTTGCCGCCATAATGTGCCGCAATTTTATGAATAACCTTATCTGAAGCGTCAATAATAATTTGGTAATTGTTTAGCTTAAATTGGCCTGTTGGCTGCTTAGGACCAGTCGACAAGTAATAGCCGTCTTGTTTCATTTGGCGATAGTGCTTGAACGTTCCAATTACCGAATAGTACCTATGGTGCAGGACAACATACTGGTTGCCTTGTGTTTTTAACGTTTTAACCTTGGCATTTAGTCCCAGCACGGCAAAAGAAACTTGCCCCTTAAAGTCATCCGCTGAAAAGTAGCGCCCTGATTCAGTTGGCAAACTGATAATCGTGTGGTTAGCCCAAATTAACGTCTGGTGATCTTTATCTTGATGATCAAGATGCACCTGAATTTTGTTCTTGGGGTATTTTTTAGTTAAGTATCGTAAAAAAGTGCTGACTTTTTGCTGGCTATTAATATCAATGTAGCGCGTACTATTGCTTAAGCCATAGGCTTCCAGCAACTGGTTGGCCTCACGTGACTGTACGTTAGATAGCATGCTGCCAATTCCTAACAGTGCCAAGAAAAAAACTATAATTAATCCGAATTTTTTAAATTTCATGTTCTATCTCAAATATTTGTTCATTAATAAAGTCGTAACTTTGAAACGATTGGTTAATCTTTCTCAGTTGTGGTGAATGGTGCAGGTTCATTGTTTGCCAAAAAGCAGGCGAATTAGTTGCACCGTTTTTTTCGCCGACAAAGAGAAGGTGGCTCTTAGGATTATACTTTTTCCATGCTGCAACTGCCAATAAGTCACTCTCAGTAAAGTTAGGTGCCCATGAGCAAATAACCAAATCAACATTTGCAAACTGCTTGATTGCTTGTGCTGCATCTAAGTCTACTACATCAAAGGCTGGTTTACTTCCCGTTGCCGAAGTCTTAGACCATTCTAAAGAATCAGTCGCAATTGTCTTGATTTGCACCTCGGCCAAAGCCTTTGACCAGTATGCGTTACCTGCCATAATTTCTAGTGCAGTTGTCACATGCAATTGTTCTTTAATTAAGCGCGCCGTTGTTAGATTGGGCAATGACCAGAGACCATACCTAATTGATAAAAATTGCCGCAAGCTGTTCAGTAATTGGTTTAATACTTTGAGATTTGCGTCCTGCTCCTGCCCCACTTGCTGCAAAACTGCTTCAACTTCATCGGGCAACAAGCCTAATTTGGCAGGAGCCGTTTCTAACACTTGGTGCTGGTCTAACTTATTGATAATTTGGTTAATTTCTGCAACCTGCTGATTGACTGCTGGATGCTTAATTTGCCTGTTTAATTGGTTAATTTTGTCTAAAAAATTTGTCATACTTCAATCCCTCTATTGATTTTACCATTCAAACAGACAGATTTCAGTTATAATAAAAGATAATAAACAAAGGAGAAGTTTTATGGCAAAAAAAGGAAATAAACAAAACGAAGAAGAAAGTTTAGGGAAATTTATCCTTGACGTTGTAGTAATGATGGTTGTCATTTTAGGTATCTTTTGGCTGGTCTTCACCTATGCTCTGTCAAACGATAGTGTATCTGGTCCGTCAATGCAGCCAACGTTTGAAAATAATGACCGTTTGATATCTGTGCGGCACTTTGAACCTAAGCGCAATGATGTTGTTGTTTTAAAAGCACCTAAAGCCGCACAAGATGTCCCGGGCGCTCTTTACATCAAACGGGTTATTGGTCTACCTGGTGATAAATTAGTTTCCAAAAATGACAAAATGTACATCAATGGCAAGTTATTTAAAGAACCATATTTAGATAATAGTCTTAAAAAGGCTGACAACGACGCCGGACAAACCTACACAAACAATTTCACTTATACAGTTCCTAAGGGTTACTACTGGGTCATGGGCGATCACCGCGACATTTCCAAAGATTCACACATCTTTGGTCCTGTTAAAAGAAGTGCCCTGGTTAGCAAAGTTGTCTTTCGTTACTGGCCATTTAACAAAATTCAAGGATTTTAATATAGTTTCTCTTTGAATTTAACGGATTTTTCGTTAAAATGAAATTGTAAAGGAGGATAATTATGAATCATCAATTAGAAGAACTATCCGATGCGATTATTGATTATCAAGTACAACATCACGTCACGGATACTGATTTAGCTTTTGCCAGCCACTTATCAGTTGAAAAAATTCATGCAATGAAAACTGGCGAGGGTGAATTCACTCCTGAAGAAATTAATCAGCTTTACGATTACATGGCAGCTAGCCATTAAGTCTAACTTAATAAAAGACCTTCAAGTTAATCCTTGAAGGTCTTTTATTGCGCTAAACGTGTTTTACAGTCAGTCATGTTCCTATCTAATCCAACTTATGACATTGCAAATTATGGATACAACAGAAACGATTAAAAATGTTTCCTCAGATTTTTTCATTTGAAAACTCCTTGAGTTTTGCTATACTTAAGACAAAGGGACAAGCATTAGCCCGTCCCCTTGTCGGTTATTTAACGGTTCAATGAATAAATAGCCGAATCAAGTTAACAAGATTAGAAACAAAGCTTACAATGATGCTTAACTTTTTGAAAGTAAACTAGTTGAGAGCTTTTTTCTTTTGCTTGCGGTACTCTTTTCGAGTCATGGAATTCACTTCCCGCTTATAAATTGTTAGCTATTTCAGCTAACAATCATATTATACATATTCAAATATATAATAAAAGATGCTTTTGCAATTTTTTGAAAATAAAATTACATGCAAAAAGTGCTCCTAATTGTGTTAGGAGCACTTTTTTAATATCAATTATTAGCTTTTGCTTCAACAACTTTATTAATTAAGTAAAGATTAATTGCTAGAAGCAGGATACCTATTAGCAGTAAAAAGCTAACTGTACTATGCACACTAGTCAAATATTGACCAGCAATAAAATTTAGCGGGTAATTCAATGCTTTGGGCAAAAAATTTAGCGTTGTCAGCAGTGGCCGATAAATGCCAGATAAAAATAACAGCCAGAGTAGCATTAATATTACGCCATTGGACTTGCCATTAAAAGCCGCGCTAATAATTTGCCAGCAGAAACAAATTAAATTAATTTAATTACCAAAAGACTAACAATCACCAGCAATAGAACTAGTCCAATTAGTTCAACAAGTCTAGTAGCAGCATCTCCATTCCAGCTAATAATTTGGCTGGCTTGACGAAATTCTTGCAAAAAGTCATTATGAAAACTGCTGCTGGTCATAAAAGAAAGACCAAAAATACAAATTAAACCAAGTAATTGCAAAACTGCCAGATAAATCATGCTAACGAGTGCACTTAGTAGATTAACTAAATAAAAATTAGTGTCACTAACAGGAATTAACCGCCAAGTTTGGCTAGTACAATTCTGCTGCATTTGAAAGATAATTATTGTGGCCAAAATTAACTGGCACAAAAAACTCAAAGCAATCGTAAAAATCCCCCACTGTGGTAAAAAGTCAGTCATCGCTAAATGGTAAAAATAAACCTGCATTCCATTATGGCTAAACCAATTGCCAACAGCAATTACCAATGCTGCCAATAACTGAATTCCAAATAGTAAGTAGATTGATTTTCTCTTTTGCTTGAGTATTACATCAAATAACTTAGTACAATTAGTCATTTTTACGCCTTCTTGCTACTGCAGCAACTATTTATTAGCCTTTGCCTCAAATGTTTTATTGATTAAGAACAGATCGATTGCCCCAACAAATAAATTAAAGATTACCAAGGCAGTAATTCCGCCTAGTAATTGAAGCTTTGCGGCACCCAGAAACATTAATTGGAACGGCAATTTTAAAATTGGTAAAACAATATTAGCAGCACCAACACTCAGCCAGTAAACTAACAAAAAGATAATGAACCTAGTAACCTTTAATCCTAATTTTCCTGAAAAGTTTGGCAAAAAGTCAACAATCGTCTGACTGCTGAAATTTAAAAAGCTAACGGTAAGGTAAACAGCTAAAGTTATTAAAAGTAATACCACTACAATTTGGCACCACTTGAACCAGCCAATCTTCGCCATATCATTAAAGAAATCCATTACCATTGACCACTGCCCGCTAATTGAATAGTGCAATAGCATCGGCCCAATTCCGCAAAGAAACTCTAGCAGGACTAAAATCACAAATGAAACAAGTGAACTGGTAATGTTGCTCAAATAAATGGTATTTTCGGTAGCTGGAACCAGCCGCCAAGTTTGACTATGGTTGATTTTTTCTACGTCAGAGATAGTCGCAAAGAGGCTGCCCAAGACGGCTATGAACCCAGTCCACGTAACAATCCTTGCTAAATTTAACAAAAAGCTGCGAATCATATTCATATAAGGATTACCTGGCGTTGCAATTGCCTTAAAAGTCATTACTCCCGCCAAAATCATGGCAGCAACTAATTGGATGGCAATGACTTGCAACAACTTTTTGCTCTTATTTTTAAATAATTCTCCAAATAACTGTCTGAAACTTATCATTGCAGTGCCTCCTACTTCAGTTACTTATTCTGTTCGGCCTCGAAAAACTTGTTAATTAAAAGCATATTGGCCAACAATAATCCAATATCAATTACCAAAAAGAGAAAAATAATTCCGTTTAAAGTAATATTAATATCACCAAATAAAAAGTTTGTCGGTGATAAGATTACGTTGCTAAATAATTCAAAAATCTTCTCTAATAACTTAGCGATAACAATAATCAATACTAGTCTAAGTATGGTAACTGCGGCTTTGCTTGACATTCCAGGTAAATAATCAACGATTGCACGAGTAGAAAAATTCAAGAAGCTAACAATTAGATATGTAAACAGACTAATCAGAATAGTTAAACAGATAACCTGTAATACGTTGCCGAAAGCTACATTATAGTTAGCACCAGAAAAGCCATTCATCAAGCCTTTAAAGGCATCATTAAGATTTTCATTAAACAGCACAAAACTAATCCCAGTTAAAATCGCAATAATTATATTTTGAATAATCAGCAGATAAATAACCGAAATAAATGAACTTAACGTGTTATCCAGATAAAACATTTCATCACTTATTGGTGCTAAACGCCAAGTTTGACTGCGATTAACGTGCTCATTTTTATAACAAGTAACAACCAAATAAATTGGCAAGGCAATAATGCTAGTTACTGCAAATAAGAAAGTGAACATTGGCAGCACCATTTTCCAATATTCAGCCTCATACCTGCCTTCTGCCACAAAACTAATGATTGTTATCGCTAACGCAGAAATCAACTGAATAATAACTACTGCATTAGCATTGCGATTCTTTTGCTTAAATAATTCTTTAAATAGATGATTAAAAACTGTCATTTTTCTGCTGCTCTACTTATTTTGCTTTGCTTCAAAGAACTTACTAATTAAAAACATGTTAACGGCTGCTAAAACTACATCGATGATGGTGAATAATCCTACTGCTGGCCAAAGTTCTAACTCTTTTTCACCGAGTAAATAGCTTAACGGCGAAGCCACAATCGGCTTAACAAATAGGTAAACTCTGGTTAACAGCCACATAATCGCAATAATCAAAATTAAGCGAATGATTGTAACGATAAATTTACTTGAAACTGCCGGCAAAAAATCGACAATTGCCTGACTAGTAAAGTTTAAAAAGCTGATAACTAAGTAAACTAATAATCCAAGCAAAATTGCAATCAAGACAATACCAAGTAGGTCAGTAAGCGTTGCCCGACTTTGATTACCTTTTCTGATTGCCGCAAGCATTTCATCCCAGCCATTCTTAGTCTGCTTATTGAATAAGTAACTGAGCCCAAATAGGAATATTGAGCCAAGTGTCTGCAATAAAGCCAAGTAGATAAAGTTAACAAATGAACTTAACATGTTATCCAAATAAATGTTGTCGTCACTCATTGGAGCTAAGCGCCAAGTCTGACTATGATTAATCCGCTCATTCTGCAAGCTGGTTACAATTAAGTAAATTGGCAAAAACAAAAAGCTAAATAGGAAAAAGATCACAAATAAAAATGTTAAAAAGCCATTTTCTTTTTGCAAAACGAATTTCATTTCGCCGGTACTTTCGAAATAATTAAAAATAGTAGTGACTAAGGCAGATACAAACTGCAACATAATCATTAAGTGGGCTTTCTTAGACTTTTGCTTGAATAATTCGGTAAATAAACGTTCAAAAACAGCCATTAATCTTCCTCTTCTCCATCGTAAAGGCCTTCATAATACTGCTCGATACTCTCATGATTATTACGAATTTCATCAGCTGATTTGTGAGCAAAAATAGTTTGGTCCTTGATAACGACTACTTCATCAAGCAGCGATGCAATTTCATTAACAAAATGGTCGGAAATCAAGATTGTTGCGTCGTCATTCTTCCAAAGAATAATCGAATTAATAATCTTTTTACGCGCCATTGCATCAATCCCACCAAATGGCTCATCAAGCAAATATAAGTCAGCCTTACGAGCAAAAGTCAGGGCAATTACCAGTTTTTCGCGCATTCCCCGTGACAACTGACTCAAGCGCATCTCAGGGTCAAGCTTCATGAACTTACGCAATTGCTCAAATTCGTCCTTGTCAAAATCTTGGTAGACAACTTCGTAAAAGTCAACGACCGCCTTAATTTTGGTTGAATCACTGAAGCCCGTTAAACCATCAGTAAATGATAAATGTGCTTTTTTCTCGGCGTCCTTGTCAAAGCCATCAATTTTCACACTGCCACGGTAATTTTTGGCCATGCCACTGATAATCCGCATCAGCGTAGTTTTACCAGCACCGTTTTCCCCAAGAAGAGCAACGATTTTACCGGGTTGCAAAGTTAAATTGACATCTTTTAAAATCAATTTTTGATTCTTCTTATAAGTTACATCCTTGATTTCAAGTACATTTTTCATTACAAAACTCCTTACTTCAAATAATTAGCTAGAATTGAACTAAGTTGATCGTTGGTTACTCCTAAAGCATTCATACTCTGAACAAACTTGTCCAACTCATTATTAATTAAATTTTGCTTAGTTTGCGTCAGTAAAGCGGTATCTTCTGTCACAAAATTACCTTCACCACGCTTGGTATATAGAATTCCTTCATCATTCATCTGTTGCAGAGCACGCTGCACCGTATTAACATTAACCGTTAATTGCAATGCCAAGTTCCGAACTGACGGGATCTTTTCTCCGGCTTGCAGTTTACCTACGGCAATTTCTCGGTAAAGATATTGCTTGATCTGCAGATAAATAGGAATATTATCTTTAAATTCCAAAAGGTCACCTTCCATTTTCACTGTACTATTTTCCTAGCACACCTATATAGTAAACTATTTTAGGTGTGAGTGCAATCTTTTTAAGTTACTTCCCATGTTTCACGAAAATGTTTTTGTGCTTTTGTGCAAATTAAAAAGTCCATTAAAGTTGTTATATCAGCTTAAAAATGGGCTTTTTAAAATTATTAAGTTATTTGTGCATAACTTTTTTAAATTAAGCAAAAAGCTATTTTACTTAGAAACACAAGACTTTATTGTCCTCAAATAATTTTAATAAAATACTGAATTATTATGAATTTTGTTCCACTACTAATGGTTAGCGGCATTCAATTCTGCCATCTTAACCATTACGTCAACAGCCTTATACATTGATTCCAAAACGGCATATTCATAACGGCCGTGCATGTTTTCTTCACCGGCAAAAAGATTAGGGCATGGCAAACCCATATAAGTTAATTGCGAGCCGTCTGTACCCCCACGAACAGGATCTTCATCAATTGTAAGTCCTTCTGCCTTGTAAGCTTCACGGGCCAAATTAACAATATCCATGTGTTTAGCCAGTTCATCGGCCATGTTATAATATTGATCCCACATCTTGAGCTTAATCCGCTCAGCGCCAAATTCATCGTTCATCTTAGCGACAATTGACTTAACCAAATCCTTGCGCTTTTCAAGACCATCACGCTCAAAGTCACGGATAATATAATCCAAATGAGCATTATCAACAGTACCCGTAAAGTTCATTAAATGATAAAACCCTTGCTTACCATCTGTTTCTTCTGGTACTTCATCTTGTGGCAATTGATTTTGGAAATTAATTCCAACTTGAACAGCGTTAATCATTTGTCCTTTGGCAACAGCTGGGTGCACATTAACTCCTTGAATATCAAGGCTAAATTGAGCTGCAGAAAAAGTTCCCCAGTCGAGCTTGCCGGGAGCTTCACCGTCGACAGTAAAGGCAAAATCAGCACCAAATTCAGGAACATCAAAGTGTTCGGCTCCCGTACCGATTTCTTCATCAGGCGTAAAGGCAAGCCGAATCTTGCCGTGCTTAATTTCCGGATGAGCAAGCAAATATTCCGCAAAAGTCACTAATTCAGAGACACCACACTTATCATCACCGCCAAGCAACGTATCACCGGAAGCAGTAATAATTGTTTGTCCTTGATAATTTTTTAAATGCGGAAAAACTTCTGGGTCCAAATAAAATTCGGAGTCACCCAATTGAATTTTGGAATGACCATCATAATTTTCATGGATTTGCGGCTTGACGTTTTCCGAATTAAAGTCTGCGGTATCACTGTGAGCCAAAAAGCCCATGACAGGTACATCCTTAGTAATATTAGCTGGAATTTCAGCGATTACACAGCCAGACTTTTGGTTATAATGAACGTCACTTAATCCCAATTCCTGCAGGTCCTTCATAATTACCTGCTTTTGAAAATCTTCTTCTCTTTTCGTTGATGGAAAACGAGTTGAATGCTCATCAGAGCGTGAATTAACCTGTACATACTTTAAAAATCGTGGTAACAAATTTGGATATTCCATTTTTACTCCTTAAATTAAATCTTGAAACGGATTAGTAGAAACCTGAGAAACGGCAACTTGTACTTGCCAATTTAGCTCAGTATTCCATTTTTGCAGCAAGTCAAAGACCCGATACTTAAATAATTTTTCAGTATAATGCCCCGGATCAACTACCGTTAACCCTGCAGAAATCATATCGTGGCCAGTATGATAATAAACGTCGCCTGTAATAAAGGCATCTAGCCCTTCATCAACTGCTTGGTGCCAGTATTTACCGCCATCACCACAAATAAAGCCAACTGTAGAAATCAGCTGCTGGTTATCAGCAGTAATTAGCCGTGCCATTTTGATATTCATTTTTTGCTTGACATAATAAGCAAAATTATAAGCAGTCATTGCTTGCGGCAGTTTGCCTTTGCGGCCAATGGCAATCCCATCATCGTCCAAGCAGAACGGTTCAACATCAGTTAATCCCAGTTCTGCTGCCTGCCAATCACTGGAACCATTTTGCGCCTTATCAGAATTAGTATGAATTGAATAAACAGTAATGCCATGTGCAATAATCTGACCGTACATGGCATTTTGTGGATCCGCAAAGTCTAAATTCCGTGCTGGGTGAAACATTAACGGATGGTGGCTAATAATCAAATTAGCTCCTTGATTAATTGCCTCAGTAACAACTTGCGGCCGCACGTCAAGTGTAGTCAGTACCTTGGTAACTGGTTGCTCGAGCGAGCCAATCTGTAGTCCGACTGGGTCACCCTGACTAGCAATTTCTTCGGGAAAGTCTTGCCGCAAACGAGCAACAATATCTTTAACTTTGGTCATTTAGTTCCTCCTCAATCATTGTAATTTCTTGTTCAATTTGTTTAATATGCTCTGTATCCTTGTTTTTTGCCTTGTTTAAATTGACTAATAGCTTTTGATGATAAGCAAGTTGCCCCTGCCATTTTTGGTAAAAAACAGGGTTCTTGGTTTGTAAAATTAAGGGGCCGAAGAAAATTTCCGCCTTGCTCAACTTAACTGGTGTTTCTACCTGAATGGCCTTAATGAGTTCATAAGTATGACCAGCTTCTTCAATCAAGTCTTCTGCCACAACTTGATAATTATGGTCTACGAGCCACTTACGCACGCCAGGCTCACCAACATTAGGCTCAAGCACCAGCGTTTTAAATTGAAAGTCATTCTGCCAAGCAGCAGTCAAAATCTCTACCATTAACTTGCCGCCCATGCCTGCAATTACAACTGTATCAATCTTATCTTCATGCGTAATAGTCACTAGACCAGCGCCCAAACGGACGTCAATTTGCTTTTCAAGGCCAGCCTGAGCAATGTCATCTCGAGCATTATCCAGTGGCCCTTGAGCAATATCACTAGCAATTGCGTAATCAATTTTGCCAGATTGGACTAATGCAATCGGCAAGTACGCGTGGTCGGTGCCAATGTCAGCTACCCGCGCTCCCCGATCGACCATTTGCGCTAAAGTATTTAACCGTAAATTCATTTTCATTCCTCTGCTCTCTAGGTATCACTCAAATTTTAACATAATAAAATTATTAGTTGGAGCCAGTAAAATAAAAATTACCGACTATTTATTATTTTGGTCTAATAATGGCCCAAGAGCCGATTTTTATGGAGGCTAGTTAAGTGGTAAGATTGTAGAGAAATTCAAATTAAAATCAGGATTAGGAGTAATTATGGATCGAACCGAACGTGTTACGTTAACCAATATGTGTATGATAACTAAAGACGACAAGATTTTAGTCTTAAACCGCAATGACCCCACGTGGCCTGGGCTAACCTTCCCTGGCGGTCACGTGGAGGCACACGAATCATTCCACGATTCAGTTGTCCGTGAAGTTAAAGAAGAAACAAACTTAACAATTACTAAGCCGCGTTTAGCTGGAATTAAGCAATTTTATGATGATAATAGTGACCGCTACATTGTATTGTTTTATATCGCCAATAATTTTACTGGTAATGTTAAAGCTTCAAACGAAGGTGCTCTAACTTGGATGACCAAGGATGAATTAATGAGCCACCAACTTGCCTACAACTTTGATCGGGATTTACAAGTTTACTTTAATGAGCAAACTTATGAGCACTTGCTCGACGGTGACCGTGACGAATTATTTTAAACCAAAAAGGATGATGATATCGTATTGATATTCATCATCCTTTTTTATTAATCTAAAAAGTCACGTAATTGGTTAGAACGGCTAGGATGACGCAACTTGCGCAAAGCCTTAGCCTCAATCTGACGAATCCGTTCACGGGTAACGCCAAAGACTTTGCCAACTTCCTCAAGTGTGCGTGTCCGGCCATCATCAAGACCAAACCGCAACCGCAAAACATTTTCTTCACGGTCAGTCAAGGTATCAAGGACTTCTTCCAATTGCTCTTTGAGCATTTCGTAAGAAGCATGTTGTTCAGGACTAGTGGCATCCTTATCCTTGATGAAGTCACCTAAGTGTGAATCGTCTTCTTCACCAATCGGTGTTTCAAGAGATACCGGCTCCTGTGCAATCTTCAAGATATCGCGCACCTTACTTGTTGGCATGTCCATTTCGGCACCAATTTCTTCAGGTACTGGTTCACGACCCAAGTCTTGCAATAATTGCCGCTGAATCCGAATCAATTTGTTAATGGTTTCAACCATGTGAACTGGGATTCTGATTGTCCGTGCTTGATCGGCAATCGCACGCGTAATTGCTTGTCTAATCCACCAAGTTGCATAGGTTGAAAACTTAAATCCAAGGCTATAATCGAATTTGTCAACAGCCTTCATTAAGCCCATGTTACCTTCTTGAATTAAATCAAGAAACGACATTCCTCGGCCGACATAACGTTTAGCAATGGAAACAACTAACCGCAAGTTAGCTTCTGCTAATTCTTGCTTAGCTTCTTCGTCGCCCTTTTCAATTCTCTTAGCCAAAGAAATTTCTTGGTCAGCATTAAGAAGTGGTACCCGACCAATTTCTTTCAGATACATCCGAACCGGGTCGTTCATGCGCACACTTGATGGTGCAGACATGTCTTTCAATTCAGCCTTTTCAACATCTTTTTGCTTTTTCAAGGCTAATTTTGAAGGTTCGCCCTTTTCATCAACGATACTGATACCGTTGTCCTCGAACTCTTGTACCAATTGATCGACTGCCTTACCCTGCAGTTTATACGGCTTAATTAACTGCTTAGTAAATTCTTCTTCGGTAATTGCCTTGTCTTTTTTAACTTCTTTGACAATTTTTTTAACTACCTTGTCTAATGATAGTTCTTCTTCTTGGTTAGTGTTTTTCTTTTCTACCACTAAAAGGCCCCCCTTTGACCCTGAATCCTCTTTAACTGCAAAATTTTCTGAGTAATGGCAATAATTTCATTTGTGTCTGTTTTGCGTTTGGCATCCTGCAACTGATTTTCTAAATCTTTCAGTTGGGCATTAATTTTACGCATCTCAAGTGCAGCCATCTGCTCTTCAAGCTCGCGGTCAGAAAAATCCTGGGGCATATCTGTCATTTCAGTACTTACTATTATACCTTGAAGTTCGTCAGGAATAAAATCTAAGAAACTATTTATTGTTGGATTTTCATGTTCTTCACTAAATTTTAACCATAATTCAGCCAAATCTGCATATTTTTCATCTGGAAATAAAAAATTATTTTCAAGTAAAAAATCACGAGCATGTTCTGAATGCATAAATAAATACAATAATCTGGTTTGAATCGGATCAATTTTGGTAGTTTGTTCGGCTTCAATAATTGGTGTCGAGTCATCCTCCAAAATAGGACCAACTGGACCACCACTATTTTTATGTCGTTGGGCTGCATTATTAATCCGGCGCTGCCTTAGCAGGTTGACCTTAAGTGAATCCTTAGAGACATTCTGCGCCTGCGCAATCCGCTCCAAATATAGGTCTTGCTCAACAGGATTAGACAGTTCAGCAATTTCCTTGACGGCATCGTTAAGATAAGCGATTTTTTCGCGGTCATTAGCCAAATTATACTTTTGTGCTAAGCGTTTTAAGAAAAAGTCAGTCGGCGTTAATGCACCCTTAATTTCATCGCGATATTTAGCAGCACCGTATTTTTTAACATATTCATCGGGATCCAATTTTTCTGGTAAAACGACAATCCCAATATTAAACCCGCCAGCCTTATCGAACATTTTAGCAGCTCGCTCTTCGGCATGAACACCAGGATCATCCCCATCATAATTGATGACAATATTTTTTGTAATTCGCCGCAGCATATAGACCTGCTGGTCCGTCAGACTTGTTCCCATTGAGGCAATGCCAGACTTAATGCCCGCCTTGTATGCCGCAATTACATCCATGTAGCCTTCATATAAGACTAAATGACCTTCTTCACGAGCTGCTTTTTTAGCTTCCGCAAAGTGAAACAATAACTTAGATTTGGTGAAAATTGGCGTCTCTGGACTATTAATATATTTCGCTTCTGTCTTATCCGTCGACAAACGTCTGCCGGAAAAGCCAATAACGTAATCACTCTCGTTACTTAGCGGAAACATCAACCGATCACGAAAACGGTCAAAGAGCTCACCATCTTGGGTTTGTACAAACAAACCACTAGCGGCCAACTCATCATTTGAATAACCATGTCCTCTTAGGTACGTTAACAATAAATTGTTTTGCTTTGGCGCGTAACCAATCTTGAAGTGAGCAATAATTTCATCGTCAAGTTCTCGCGATTGCGCATATTCTAGCCCCCGCTTACCAGCGTTAGTTGAAGTCAACACCCGCTGATAAAAGTCGCAAGCATCTTGGTGCATTTTAATTAGTGGGTTACTAGTTTGACTGCTTTGTCCTGTTTCACCAATATCAATATGGGCAAAATCAGCAACCTTGCGCACACTTTCGGGAAAAGTTAAATTATCCTTCTCCATCAAGAACTTAAAGACATTGCCACCCTTGCCGCAGCCAAAACATTTAAAAAACTGCTTCTCTTCATTAACGGTAAACGATGGCGTTTTTTCTTCATGAAAAGGGCAAAGACCAATATAGTCTTTGCCTTTCTTTTCAAGTGAGACATACTGGCTGATTACATTGACAATGTTAACATTATTGCGCACCTTGGCAATTGTTTCTTCTGGAATCAAACCAGCCATTCATATCACCTATTCCTGATTAACTTATTTAATAACTAATTTACTTAAATCCCCTAAACGCTCAGCCAAATCGCCAACTGCACTTAATTGTGCTAGTCGGTTGTTCTTAACAGCTTCGTCCTTAGCCATAATCATGTTAGTGTCAAAGTAACGGTCAATAACCGGTTGTAATTTAACGAAACCATTATAGAGTTCGGTTAAATCAGTCAACTCTTGTAAGTTTTGAACACCAGCATAAAGTTCAGTTTCAGTTGCATCGTCAAATAAGTCTGGATTAATCGCAATCTGTCCCTTAAACTTAGCTTTCTTCAGAATATTATTGATTCTTGTCAAACTTTCAACAACCGGCTTAAATTGCTCGTCATCATGGTGTGACTGCAGAACTGTTGCGGCAGTTAAAATCTGAATTGGGTCTTGTTGACTGGAAGCAAGAACTGCATCAATAATATCGTACTTAAACTTATTCTTTTGCAAGTATTGGTTAATCCGATCACGAATGAAGGAAGCAATCTCTTCATCTTGACTCTCTGATTTTGGCATTTTGGCAGCCGTTTTACCGTCAAGCAAGCTGACAATTTGTGGTAAGACCTGGTTAAATGGCAATGACCACTCTTGGTTAAGCAAAATGCGGACAATTCCATAAGCATACCGCCGCAAAGCATACGGATCATTAGATGAAGTTGGAATCATACCAGCAGCAAAGAAAGTAATGATGGTATCAAGCTTATCAGCAACTGATAATAATGCACCAACAGTTGTTTGCGGCAGTTGGCCTTCAGCTGATAATGGCATGTAGTGTTCCTTAATAGCAACAGCAACATCTTCATTTTCGCCAGCAAGGCGAGCATAATGCATCCCCATTATTCCTTGTAATTCCGCAAATTCACCAACCATTTGCGTAACCAAATCGAATTTGTATAATTCACTGGCACGATCAAAGTCAGTTACTGTTTGCTTATCCAAGTTCCATTTTTCAGCTAAAAAGTCACCAATAATTCGAACCCGTTGCGTCTTTTCGGCCATCGAACCAATCTTATCGTGGAAGGAGACATTGTTTAATCTTTGAACAAAATGACTTAACGGATACTTGCGATCCTCATCATAGAAGAATTGAGCATCATCAAGCCGGGCAACTAATACCTTTTCGTTACCGGAAATAACATTATCCAGGTAGTCTTTATTACCATTACGAACAGCAATAAAGTGGTTAATCAATTGACCTTGCTTGTCGTAAACTTCAAAGTAACGTTGGTTATCCTTCATTGAAGTAATTAAAACTTCTTGAGGCATTTCTAAGTACTTTTCGTCAAAAGTACCAGCAAAGACCGTTGGATATTCAACCAAATTAGTAACTTCTTCAAGTAAGTTCTTATCCAGTTTAATCTGCCAGTCGTTCTTTTCAACCAAATCATTCATCTGTTGAACGATCATTTCTTTACGTTCGTCAGCGTCAACAATTACGAATTGATCCTTTAGTGCTTCTTCATAATCATCTGCACTAGCCAAAACAACAGAATCGCCTAAGAAACGGTGACCTTCAGTCTTACGACCAGCAGTAATATCTAAAATTTTAACGGGAATAACGTCACTACCGAATAATGAAACGAGCCAGTGAATTGGCCGTACAAATTCGAAGTCATGAGAGTCCCAGCGCATCTTAGTTGGGAACGTCATTGACTTAATAATGTCGCTCATTCCCAGCAAAATATCACTTGCTTGTTTACCTTCTTGCTTGACATGAACATAAGCATATTTGGTACCTTTGAGTTCTTCAAAGTAAATATCGTCAGTTGTCATGCCTTGACCGCGGGCAAAGCCTTGAGCTGCCTTAGTCCAGTTGCCGTCAGCATCCTGAGCAATCTTCTTAGCTGGCCCCTTTTTAATTTCGTCAATATCAACTTGCTTTTCAGCTAATTCTTCTACAACAATCGTCAATCTGCGCGGTGTTGAATAAGTCTTGATATTTTTGAACTTTAAGCCGTTTTCTTTTAAAAATTTGCTGGTTCTGTCAGCTAGTTGCTTCACACTTTTTGAAACAACGTGTGCTGGCATTTCTTCAATTCCAATTTCAAACAAATAGTTTTTAGTCATTTTCAAGCCCCGCCTTCTTGTCTTCTGCATTTTTTAATAATGGAAAGCCGCGCTTTTCACGTTCTTGAACAAAGCAAACAGCTACTTCATGGGCTAAATTACGGATTCGCGCCAAATAACCTGCACGTTCAGTAACCGAAACGGCACCGCGCGCATCAAGCAAGTTAAAGGTATGCGAACACTTCAAAATGTAATCATAAGCAGGTTGAACTAAGTTTTGACTTAACAAGCGTTTTGCCGTTTTTTCGTAAACATCGAAGGATTTTAACAAATTCTCTTGGTTTGATTCTTCAAAGGCATACTTAGAATGTTCATATTCTGCTTCTTTAAAGATGTCACGATAAAGTACGCCATTGCCCCATTCGAGGTCAAAAACGGAATTAACGTCTTGAATATAAGAAGCAAGTCGTTCAACCCCATAAGTAATTTCACTCATAGTTGGCTTAACGTCAAGTTCACCGACAGTTTGGAAGTAAGTAAATTGACTAACTTCCATCCCGTCAAGCCAAACTTCCCAACCAACACCGGCACAACCCATTGATGGGTTCTCCCAGTTATCTTCAACGAAGCGAATATCGTGTTCTAAGGGATTAATGCCTAATACCTTCAAGCTATCCAGATAGTATTGTTGGATATTTTCCGGAGCTGGCTTAATTACTGCTTGGAATTGATGGTGTTGGAACAATCGGTTAGGGTTATCACCATAACGGCCATCTGCTGGTCGTCTTGATGGTTCAACATAACATGCTGCCCATGGCTCAGGACCTACTGCTCGTAAAAAAGTATATGGGCTCATTGTTCCGGCCCCTTTTTCAACATCGTATGACGGCATAATCATACAACCCTTGGAAGACCAAAATTCTTCCAATTTAAAAATCATTTCTTGAATTGTTAATTTTTTCTTTGCCATATTAATTCCTCCCTGCATGAGGCCATAAAAAAAGCCTATGCAAAACTTGCATAGGGACGAGATTTAATCGCGGTTCCACCCTAATTCAGAGAATATCTTCTCTGCTCTTAATTGAATTGGCTAGAGGTGCCTGTTTCCCAGATGTCCTTGCACTACCGACACTCGCTTGGCTGGTACTTTTTAAAATCCTCATTATTACCAAAGTACATTGGTATTTTACCATAATCACGGATGTAAACAAAAGATTTAATCAAAATAATTTTAATTCATCTAAGAACTTCTTCGTCTTTAGATTTAGATCAACAGTTTCTTGATAAATGCGGTCAATGGCTTTGCGAGTTGCTCTTTTAGTTGCATCATTAACTGCAATTGATCCTAAGCGTTCAATCGGCAGTAAGCCAATTGTTCGTAAAACTGCTGTTTCTTTCGGCTCTAAATGCATACGACTGGTTTCTTGATAAAAATGGTCACTGCAAATAATGCCGCCGCGCTTAATTGAATAATCAAAAACGCCGCGCTTTTTGCCGCAAATAACGCAACTACGTAATTCTGGGGCAACCCCATAAGCGTCCAAAAGCTGCATTTGACAAATTTGCGTAATCATTTCTGGATCAATACCAGCGTTAATCTTCTGCAAGGCAAATTCGGTCAATGAATAATACTTACCAAGAGGCTGATATTCCACAAAAGCATGGTCAACCAAGTCTAAAATAAAAGAAGCATAAGCATTCTTGGTTAAATCGTTAAATAACCCATCAAATTGCTTTACTTCTTTATAAGTGCGCAAATTACTTAAGCCTTGGCCACTCGTATAAATAATATACGTTCCGTAAGAAAAATTGAGTAGGGCTGCCCCTAATTTTGATTTAGGTCGCAATGCTCCACGAGCAATCATCGTAATAATGCCATTTTCTTTGGTAATGATCTTGGCTAGTAAATCTGCTTCTTTAAATTTTTGGCGCTTAAAAATAATGCCTTGAACTTCTTTAAGTTCACGTGTCATTTATGAGAGTGCCTTCTTGTCATAACCGATTTGCTTCAAAAAGCTTGGGTCAGACCGCCAATTACGTTGCACTTTAACCCATAAATGTAAATTAACCTTTTCACCGAGCAAATTTTCGATTTGACGGCGGGAATTAATACCAATTTGCTTGAGCATTTTACCGCCCTTGCCAATAATAATTCCCTTTTGCCCATCTTTTTCAACATAAATCGTTGCTTCGATTTGCAATTTGCCCTTCTCGTGCTGGTTCATCCGTTCAACCCAAACGGCTGCAGCGTGCGGTACTTCTTCAGCGGTTAACTTCAGAATTTGTTCACGCACTAATTCTGCAACCATAAAGTATTCGGGACGATCAGTAATCTGTTCAGGATCATAATAATCGGGACCTTCAGGTAAATATTGGTGTAAAGTAGCAATCAAGTCGGTAATACCAACTCCTTGAGTTGCGGAAATTGGTAAAAATTCCTTGAACAAATCAAGTTTGCGATAAGAATCAATAATTGGCAGTAAGTTATTCGGATTAACTTGGTCGACCTTGTTGATTACCAAAAAGACAGGTACCTTAACTTGTTTTAACAAGTCGATGATATATTCGTCACCCTTACCCATTTTTTCGGGTTCAACCATAAATAATACTAGGTCAACATCGTTTAAACTAGAAACGCTGGCTTTATCCATGTAATCATCCAGTTTAAGATGCGGCTTAAAGATCCCTGGTGTATCAACAAAGACAACTTGCATGTCATCTGTTGTATAAATACCAGAAATCTTATCCCGGGTAGTCTGCGGCTTATTAGAAGTAATTGCCACCTTTTGACCAACCAAATTATTCATTAAAGTTGATTTACCAACGTTTGGTCGCCCGACTAATGCAACAAAACCAGATTTATTTTTCTTATTTTCAGTCATTATTTTCCTCTGCCTTCATCTAATTGGTCAGGATACAGTGGTAAGCCGTATTCTTCAAGTACTTTGCCTTGGATACCAAACATTTCTTTTGCTTCATCAAGCTCAATATGGTCGTAACCATTAAGATGCAAAAAGCCGTGAACTAAGGTATAACCAAATTCACGGTCCCAGCCCGTTCCGTATTCCTTACTGTGACGTTTAATCACGCTCGGACACATAAACAAGTCGCCGATATCTTCTTGAAAGTCTGGATCTGCAGTAAAAGCTGCAAGATTTAGATCATCTTCACCATCTTCAATTGCAAACGAAATAACATCAGTTGGTCGATCTTTTTCACGATATTGCTTGTTAATTGCATGACTACGTTCTTCATCAACAAAATTGATACTCATTGCCAAGTTATTTTCTTTAGCAATTGCCTTTTTGGCAAGTAACAACAACTTCGCAATCCAATCCTGCCAATCACGATCAGCATTTTCTAAAAAGCCAACCTCATCATTATAGGTAATTTCAATCGACGTCATTAATGTCTTTCGTCCTCTTTCTCATAAGCATTAATAATTTTAGCAACCACTGGGTGACGAACGACATCATTAGCGGTAAAGCGAATAAATTTGATTTGGTCAATATCTTTTAAAATTCGTTGAGCGTCAATCAGTCCACTGCGCTGGCGACCCGGTAAGTCAACCTGCGTCATATCCCCATTGACAATCATCTTTGAATTAAAGCCTAACCGTGTCAAAAACATCTTCATCTGCGCATCGGTTGTATTTTGGGCTTCATCCAAAATGACAAAGGCATCATCAAGTGTTCTCCCCCGCATATATGCCAGGGGAGCAACTTCAATTACGCCCCGTTCCATCAACCGATCAGTTGTATTAGTCCCCAAAATTGCATAGAGCGAATCATAAATTGGCCGTAAATACGGATCAACTTTTTCCTTTAAATCTCCCGGTAAAAATCCTAAAGATTCGCCAGCTTCAACAGCTGGTCTAGTCAGAACAATTCGCGAAACCTCACCCTTTTTAAAGGCTGCAATGGCACAAACGACAGCCAAAAATGTTTTACCGGTACCGGCAGGTCCGATTCCAAATACAACATCACTTTTTTTAATGACTTCAACATAGCGTTTTTGTCCCATATTTTTAACTCTAATCGGTTTACCTTTAGCATCCCGAATTAAAATCTCTTTATATAGGTCAGCAAAATACTCTGTTGTCCCCTTATCTGCCATTTTCATTGCGCTGACAACATCAGGCGCGCCGATGTTAACACCAGTGCTCACAACATTGTCCAAAGCCTTCAGGACTGCGATTACTTTACGCGTGTTTTCAACGTCACCGTCAACAACAATTTGGTTGCCGGTATCAGTTACGCTTAGATCGTAACCTTCAGCTAACAAGTTAAGATTACCATCATTAATTCCAACTAATTTTTGGATATTCTCTGGATTTTTAGGAATAAAATTGGTTCGAGCCAAAAACTTCGCTCCTTTTCTTGCTTAATTTAGATGATTACGCACTGCGCTGGAAGCTGCTTTACCATCAGCCTTGCCCTTGATCTTAGGCATCAAAGCCTTCATCACTTTACCAAAATCAGACTTACCTTTGGCGTCAACTTCGGCAATTGTCTCAGTGACAATTTGCTCTAACTCATCTTGGGACAATTGCTTCGGCATGTAACTTTCCACAACTGCCAATTCCTGTTTAGTTTCATCAGCTAAATCAGTTCTAGCAGCCTTAGTAAATTCTTCAATTGATTCTTCGCGTTGCTTCTTTTCCCGATTCAAAACGGTCAATTCCTCGTCTGAACTAAGTTCATGACCTGCCTTGATTTTTTCATTCATCAGGGCTGATTTAATCATCCGCACTGTATTCAATTTAACTTTATCGCGTGCTTTCATGGCTTCCTTCATGTCAGCCATAATTTGTTCTGATAAACTCACAAGTACTCCTTCTTTCTAAATATAGAATCTAATTAAATTATAGCAAATCTAGTCCGTGGTAGAAAACAATTAATCAAATTTATCTGCAAAAAAAACGGCTCCTATCAACAGATAGAAGTCGCTTCTTTATATATTAATAATGTCTACGTTTCCGTGCTGCTTCAGATTTAAGCTTTCTACGTACACTAGGTTTTTCGTAGAATTCGCGTTTGCGGTATTCTTGCAAGGTACCACTTCTTGAAACGGAACGTTTGAAACGACGAAGAGCATCATCAATAGACTCGTTTTCGTGAACGACTGTCTTGGCCATGTGTGATCCCTCCTTCCATTTCTTGACGTTACCGTCATACATTTATTTAAATTATATCAAACCTCACGCAAGGGTCAATACATACATGCAATATTTTTAAAAAAGTTTTTTGGCAGTATTATTTTAACTAAATCTGTTAAAAAACTTTTAAAAATGTATAATTAATTAAAAAGGAGTTAATAATGAGCGAAGAAACACTTAAAAAAGAAGTTAACATCATAATTATTTCTGATTCTGCTGGTGATACTGCTTTTAACAATGCCATTGCCGCGGCCGCACAATTCCCTGATGCGCAAGTTAATTATCGGCGTTATCCATTTATTACCGATAATAACAAACTTGATGCTGTGTTTGATGAAATTGAACAATATCCCAATATAATTATTATTTATAGTCTGGTTAAAGATGAAATGCAAATTCCAGTAATCAGATTTGTCCGTGAACATAAGGTTCAGAGTGTCGATATTTTGTCCCCTGCCCTAGAGGCTTTGCAAAAGGTGACGGGCAAGAGACCATTAGAAAAAATCGGTGCCCAACACAAAATGAACCAGCATTACTTTGACCGGATTTCAGCGATGGAATTTGCGGTTATGTATGATGATGGTAAAGACCCCAAAGGCTTTTTGGAAGCTGACGTGGTTTTATTAGGGGTTTCGCGAACTTCTAAAACACCATTATCCTTATTCTTAGCCAATAAGAACCTAAAGGTTGCTAACCTGCCGCTTGTACCCGATACACACATTCCAAAAGAAATTTATAAAATTAATCCGAAAAAGATTATCGGCTTAACCAATGACCTCTCAGTGCTAAACGAAATTAGACGGGAAAGAATGATCTCTTATGGCTTGAGTCCAGATACAACGTATTCGAATACCGATTCAATTAAGGCTGAACTTGATTCCGCGCAAAAGCTTTATGATAAGCTCGGATGTTACGTTATCAATGTTGCTCACCGTTCAATTGAAGAAACTGCGGCTTTAATTATGGATCACTTAGGGGTTGAGCAGCTATAATTAATAAGTAAGTACTTAATTTATGCTTTAAGCTAAAAATATTTGGAGATAACTGATTATGAACAAACAAGAAGATACTGCAATCTTTGCCGGCGGCTGCTTTTGGTGCATGGTTAAGCCCTTTGACAGTTTACCCGGCGTTGAAAAAGTAGTTTCTGGTTACACTGGCGGGCATGTTGCTAATCCAACATACGAGCAAGTTTGTGCCGGAACTACTGGTCACACCGAAGCCGTTAAAATAACTTTTAATCCAGAACTAATGCCGTATGAAAAATTACTGCAATATTACTGGCAGGTAACTGACCCGACCGATGCTTCAGGCCAATTTCAAGATCGTGGAGATAATTACAGACCCGTGATCTTTTATAATTCTCCTGAACAAAAGGCTGCTGCTGAAAAGTCAAAGGCAGAATTAGCAAACAGTGGTAAATTTGATAAACCAATTGTTACCCAGATTGAACCTGCTGTTCCTTTTTATGATGCTGAAGATTATCATCAGGATTTCTATAAGAAGGACCCACTGAGATATTCTTTAGAAGAATCCGGCGGCCGCGATAACTTTATTAAAGAACACTGGTCTAAATAAAGTTACAGTTAAACACTTAATAGTGAATTGATGCTATTATGTAGATGTGGACGTTGATATTGAGGTATATGATATACTAAAATAACAATAATTATACTATCTAGAGATTTAATTTTACTTTGTTAAGCGTCCATAAAAGCCATCAGATTAACTGATGGCTTTTTCAATGCTTTTAAAAACAATAATTTTTAATATTAATACAAAGGCAAAAAAGAAAAATAATGCTACAATGGAAAACGAATTGCGTAAGTTTTCAGGATGATTGGGAGATAATTATCGCAACCATCCTAATTTCTTTATTTATAAGGAGCTATTACTAACCATATGGATCAATTGGATAAGTTTAATAGGCGCTACAATTTACTTTCCAAAATTTCGGCGTCATTCTTTTACTCGCTGGCAGTTGCCGTTGCGTTGAATTTCTTCTGGACACCAGGCCACATGTACTCATCTGGAATAACTGGCTTTGCCCAACTGATTAACACATTGAGTGAGCGCTTTTTACCGTTTACATTAACAACTTCTGTCATGTATTTTGCGCTTAACGTCCCGTTGTTCTTACTAGGTTGGTTTAAGATTGGGCATAAGTTTACCTACTTTACCATAATTACGGTTGTCTTAGGCACAATCATGATGCACGTAGTTAACCCAGTCAATATGCATGTCGATCCGTTAGTTTGTGCTATCTTTGGCGGCATGATAAATGGCTTAGGAACTGGCTTTGCTCTTAAAAACGGGATTTCAACTGGTGGACTTGATATTATCGGGATTGTCATTAGGAAAAAAACGGGCGCCAGCTACGGCAAAGTCAATATTATGATTAACTTGATAATCATTGCTGCTGCCGGATTTGCCTTCGGCTGGAACCGTGCACTTTATTCTGCCTTAACTATCTTTATTAATGGCCGAGTAATTGATGCGGTTTATACGCAGCACCAAAAGCTGCAGGTTACGATTGTAACTGAACATGCCCAAACAATTATTGATGGCATTCAAGACAAGATGCATCGCGGAATTACCATTTATCACGATGTCGAAGGTGCATACAGTCATGATGAAAAGACCGTTTTAGTCACAGTTATTGACCGTTATGACATGTATGATATTTTACAAATTATTAAAAAGAGTGATCCTTATGCCTTTATGAGTGTCAGTGAAGTTGAGCACGTTTATGGGCGGTTTAGGGAACAAGAAATTGTTTAAACTAAAAGAGTGTTAGAAACTTTCTAACACTCTTTTTCATATCCTAAAATTAAGCAAATAATTTTCGATATTCGCCATACCCTGCTTGCTCGAGCTCGTCATAAGGAATGAACTTTAATGCCGAAGAATTAATGCAGTACCTTAATCCGCCCTTGTCACTTGGTCCATCAGTAAAAACATGTCCCAAATGTGAGTCAGCATCCGGACTTTTTACCTCTGTTCGCTCCATATTATGTGATTGATCGCGATGATAAGTTAGTTTTTTAATTGGCTTAGTGAAACTAGGCCAACCGCAGCCAGCATCATACTTGTCTTCGCTGGAAAATAACGGCTCCCCCGACACAATATCTACATAAATTCCGCGCTGATAAAAGTCGTCATACTTGCCGCTAAAGGGATAATCAGTTGCCGCATTTTGCGTTGATGCATACTGGTCTTGTGTCAATTCTTTTAATCGTGCTTCTTTTTTTGCTTGATCCATAAAAATACACCATCTTTCTCCCTAACTATAACAAAAATTTGATTATTGGGTTACATTTAAAGACTTATTAAATTTTTTGATTTATAATTCCACTATTGCCGTATGGTTTATAATTAAAAGGTAAAATAATTAACAGAAAGGATTTTTTAATTATGCCGCATCTAGCAAAAAGTTTGTCTAGAACTATCAATACCAAAATCGCGCAATTATCTGATTCAGAGATAACTACGTTTAATAACCAAACATCCAAAATCCCTGGGATTATTAAGTTAACAATCGGTGAACCTGATGTTAATACCCCTGAGCACGTTAAACGAGCCGCGATTACCGCTATTGAGAACGATGATTCTCATTATGCTCCAGAAGCTGGTAAGCCGGAATTATTAAGTGCGATTAGTGACTATTTAAATGATAGTTTAGGTGTTTTTTTTGATCCTGACACTGAAATTTGTGCAACTGTTGGTGCAACTGAAGCGTTAAATGTTGCTTTCATGACCCTGCTTAATCCTGGTGACAAAATTTTAGTACCTACTCCAGTTTGGGGTGTCTACTTTGGCATTATCGAAATGACCGGTGCGATCCCAGTAGAAGTTGATACTTCCCAAGACGATTTTCTCTTAACTGCAGATCATCTAAAAGAAGTATTGGCAAATGAAGGAAAAGGCGCAAAGGCTGTTGTTTTAACAGATCCGTCTAACCCTACTGGTCGGGTTTATAGTAAAGAAGACCTGCTGGAGTTAGCCCAAGTTATTACAGATAACAACCTCTTTGCCATCACTGACGAAATATACGCTGAATTAATTTATAACAACAAAAAGCACTATTCATTAACTCAGATTATCCCTGAACGGACATTGCTCTTATCTGGTCTATCCAAGAGCTTTGCGATGACTGGGTGGCGCCTTGGTTATATTGCTGGGCCTAAAGAAATCATGAAGTCGGTCATTAAAGTTAACTCATTTTTAATTACTGCTGTTACTGATAACGTGCAGGCAGCCGCAACTGAAGCTCTAGTTAATGGTGCCGCCGACTACCCGATTGCCCGCACTACTTATCAAAGCCGTCTAGAAATTATCGAAACGGGTTTACGCAAATGCGGCTTTAGTATGGCCACTCCTGAAGGTGCGTTTTACATTTTCGCTAAAATTCCTACTAAATTTGGACAAGATGATGTTAAATTTGCGACCGATTTAGCTAATAAAGCAAAAGTTGCACTAATGCCCGGCAGTTACTTTGGTCAAGGTGGTCAAGGCTACGTACGTTTATCTTACGCCGCTTCAACAGAAGACTTAAAAGAAGCTGTCCGCCGGATTACCGACTACGTTAATAACGACTTATAATCAGTAAGCAAAGTAGACGTAATTCCGCGTACTTTATAGTAAAATTAAATAGATAAACGATTTATCAAAATAGAAAACAGTTAAACGAAGGGATTTTATTATGAAAATTACAAGATTAAATGAGCCTCTATATACTAACGGTGAACCACCAAAGGTTGGCGACAAGTTGCCAGATTTTACTGTTGTTAGAGCTGACGGCAGTAAAGCTACTAAGGCTGACTTATTATCTAAGCCAACTTTGATTAGTGTTGTTCCTGACCTTAACACTAGTGTCTGCAGCATTTCAACTAAACGTTTCAACAACGAAGTTGATAAATTTGACGGCATTAACTTCTACACTATTTCTACTAACACTCTCGATGACCAAAAGAATTGGTGTGCTGCTGAAGGCGTTAAAAATATGGAAATTTTATCAGATGAAAACCACAACTTCGGTGAAGAAATGGGTCTTTACCTTGAAAGCGGCGTAGATTCAAGAAGTGTTTGGATTATTTCTGCTGAAGGCAAAGTTTTGTACCAAGAATTGGTTTACGAAATGACCGATGAACCAGATTACGATGCTGCATTAACATTTTTAAGCAACTTAAAATAATTAAGTGTTAATATCAAAAAAAGATAACCAGTAATGGTTATCTTTTTTTAATATACAGATTTAGTTAATACTGGCCATGTCGCAAAAGTTTGGTCGGCCGGATTAAATTGATAATTATTCTGAATAAACTCTTTGGCTTTTAGAACTAAGAGTGACGAATTATCCCAAGTAAGCTGCGCCAATGACATAGCAGTAGCCCCAAGAGAATCCTGTCCGGCAAATTGGTTAACTGTTTCCTGTAATTCTCCCTGCCACTTCTTAACTTGGTAAAAGACGCAGAGATGTTGATTGTAATGCCAATTTTGATAATCCCAAGGATAACGAAAAGAAGTAATTCCTAATTGAACTGCTTCAAGAGTAGTTAGTCCTGTTTCTTCTTGAATTTCACGTCCAATTGCATCTGTGAGCTTTTCGCCATCCTCAAGGCTGCCTCCTGGCAGATCATAACGATTAGTATAGGGTCCGCCATGTTTTTTGATAACAATTAACTTTTCTTGTTGCTGCATAATGCCGTACACACCAAATGCGCGATGATACTTATCAGGCATTTTAAGAACCTCCTTACTTATAATTTTCAATAAAAAAACGATGTGAATTTATTCTATCACATCGTTTTTTGCTGGTTTATTTATTATTCATCCCAAGTTGCGTTTTGATCCGCATCTTTTTGAGCTTCTTCTTCTAAGCGTGCTTCTGTTTGCGCAACACTTTCTTGATATTGTTCTTCAACTTCAATGCCCAAGTCAGTTAATTGTTGCTCGGCAACTGGGGCTGGAGCGTGCATCATTGGCTCTGAAGCACTGGCATTCTTTGGAAAGGCCAAGACATCACGGATATTATCCTTCTCTGCCAACAACATGGCAAAACGATCAAGTCCGATCGCTAACCCAGCGTGTGGCGGGAAGCCCATGTCAAGAGCATCAAGTAGGTAACCAAATTGTTCATATGCGCGTTTCTTAGTAAAGCCAAGTGCCTTAAGCATTTTTTCTTGGATTGAACGCTTGTGGATTCTGATTGAACCTCCACCAAGTTCATCCCCATTCATGACAATGTCATAACTGCGAGCATGAGCCTTGTGTGGATCAGTATCAAGCAGCTTAATTCCTTCATCATCAGGCATTGTGAATGGGTGGTGGGCAGCAATCCAGCGGCCAAAGCCTTCATCGTATTCAAATAATGGCCAGTCAACAACCCAGACAAAGTCAAAGACATGCTTAGGGATAATGTCGGTTTCTTTAGCAAATTCACGTCGTAAATGATCTAAGGAATCACAACAAACTTTCCATTTGTCAGCAACAAAGACAATTAACTCGCCGCCCTCAAGACCAAATTCCTTGATTAAAGCTGCCTGATTGTCATCTGTTAAGAAGCGGCTAACAGGACCAGAAAATTCGCCATCCTCAAACTTAACCCAAGCCAAGCCTTTAGCATGGTAACGTTTGATGTAGTCTTGCTTTTTCTCAATTTGCTTACGTGAATATGCCTTAGCACCATTCTTAACGGCAATTCCCTTAACAAAACCACCATCTTGAATTGCATTTGCAAAGACCTTAAAGTCACTATCGGCAAAAATATCGTTTAAATTATGAATTAACATATCAAAACGTGTATCAGGCTTGTCTGTACCGTAATTATTCATTGAGTCAGTCCAAGAAATCCGAGCAATTGGTGTCTTTAGGTCAATACCCATAACGTCCTTCATGATTTTCTTGAGCAGGCCTTCAGTATAATCTTGCACTTGTTGTTCATCAGTGAATGAAGTTTCCATATCAATTTGAGTAAACTCAGGTTGACGATCGCCTCGCAAGTCTTCATCACGGAAACATCTTGCAAGTTGGTAGTACTTATCAAAGCCTGCACCCATTAATAATTGCTTAAACAATTGTGGTGATTGTGGCAAAGCGTAAAAACTTCCGGGATAAATTCTTGATGGTACAAGGTAATCACGGGCACCTTCTGGAGAAGACTTTCCTAAAATAGGCGTTTCAATGTTAATAAAGCCATTTTCATCAAAGTATTCGTGAGTTGCACGCAAAATCTTTGACCGTAAAATAATTGCTTGTTGCAAATTTGGCCGACGCAAGTCAAGGTAGCGGTACTTTAATCTAGTTTGTTCGCCGACCTCAATGTCATTTTTAATTTCAAAAGGTGGAGTCTGAGACTTATTTAAAATCTTAATTGCAGAAGCTTCAATTTCAACTTCCCCAGTTTTCATTTCTGGATTGACGCTTGAACGCTTAACAACTTGTCCCTTAACTTGAACAACATACTCACTCCCAAGTGATTCAGCTGTTGCCATCAATTCTTCCCCAGAATCGTGGTTGACAACGACTTGCACTAATCCTTCACGGTCACGCAAATCAATAAACAATAAATTCCCTAAATTGCGGACACGTTGCACCCAACCATACAAATTAACTTCTTGGTCAAGATATGCAGTAGTGATATTGCCGCAGTAGTCTGTTCTTTTTTCCATTTGTTCCATAATTAATCCTTTAATTGTTCCATAACTGTTTTCATGTCGTCAACGTCTTCAAGCTGCAAGTCGATTGTTTTACCATCAGCTAGTCGTTTAACGTTTAGAGTGCCGTTAGCCAATTCCTTGGCACCAAGAGTAATCACGAACTTAGCGTGAACACGATCGGCCTTCTTAAATTGCGCCTTAAGCTTCTTTTGGTCAACATCATACTGCGCTCTAAAGCCTTGCTTACGTAATGAGCGGGCGATTTCAACGGCTTTGATTCCAGTTCCTTCACCAATATTAGTAATGAAGAAGTCAATTCCTTGATCGGCAAATAAAGTTGGATTTTGTTTTTGCAAAACAAGCATTAGTCGTTCTTCACCAATCCCAAAACCAACGGCTGGTGTCTCTGGGCCATCAAACTCTTGTACTAAATGATCGTAACGACCACCACCCAAAATGGTAGTTGCTGATTCCCACAAACTCTTATCTTCAACCATAAATTCGAAAATAATTCCGGTGTAGTAGTCAAGTCCGCGAACTAAATCATTATCAATAACGTATTTAATCTCTAATTGATCGAGGATGCCAGTAATCTCATCAAAGTTAGCCTTAGAATCTGCATCCAAGTAATCAATAATCTTAGGTGCATCTGGCAAAAATTGCTTATCCTGCTCATCTTTAGAATCCAAAATTCTGAGTGGGTTCTTTTCCAAGCGACGCTTAGAATCATCAGACAACTTGTCTTTTAGCGGTGTGAAGTAATTGACCAAGGCATCATGATAATCTTGGCGCACTTGCGCGTTGCCTAAGGTATTAATATGCAATTCGTAATTCTGTACACCAAGTTTGGCAAGTAAGTCATGAGCTAAGACAATCGTTTCAACATCTGCTAGCGGATTGCTGGAGCCAAAACTCTCAACCCCAATTTGGTGGAACTCACGTTGACGGCCTGCTTGCGGGCGCTCATAACGAAAAGTTGATTCGATATAGTAAACGTTAAATGGCTTGACTACTTCTGGAGCATACATTTTGTCTTCAACATAAGCCCGAACGACACCAGCTGTTCCTTCTGGACGCAAGGCAATATGCCGACCACCCTTATCGTTAAAGTCGTACATTTCCTTTTCAACGACGTCAGAAGTTTCACCACTTGAACGTGAGAAGACCTCATAATTTTCAAAACTTGGTGTTCTAATTTCTCGATAATTGGCTTGCTTAAAGAAGTCACGGACAGTTTGTTCGACCTTTTCCCATGAACCAGATTGTTCAGGTAAAATATCGACTGTTCCTTTTGGTTTTTGAACTCTCATTTAATCATCCTTTTAAATATAAAAAAGCGTCCTTGAAAAAATCAAGGGCGCTAAATTTCGCACGGTACCACCTTTTGCCTGCTGCGAATAACGCTCGCGACGCGCATATTATCTGCTAAAGGGGTCACAGTCAGCTTTCTATCCGCCTTTCACACCAATCAAGCGGTCTCTGTCATAGAAATTGCTAATCTTCAATCTTTGTCATTGATAATTCTTGTTTTAGCTTATAGTTTTAAGGGTCAAAAGTCAACCTAGAATGCAAAATTCTGCTGTTTTTTATAAATCCAGCACAATCGTAAACGGGCCATCGTTTTCAAGATCAACCTTCATGTCAGCGCCAAATTCGCCAGTTTCGACATGCAATCCAGCATTAACTAATTCTTGATTAAAATCTTCCCATAATTCCTTTGACTTAGGTGGTCTCATAGCCTCAATAAAACTAGGGCGATTGCCCTTCTTGGTATCAGCCAGCAATGTAAATTGACTGACACTCAAAATTTCACCGCCAACATCCTTGATTGCTAAGTTAGTCTTGCCGTCTTCATCTTCAAAAATCCGCATTTTGGCTATTTTAGCTGCCGCTTTTTGAACAACTGCGAGGTCATCGCCTTCTTTAATCCCAACCAAGAGAAGCAGACCGCGTTTAATCTGACCAACAGTCTCACCGTCAATGTTTACTTGGGCATGGTTAACCCGTTGAATTACTACCCGCATTTAATTATCTGCCCTTCGTGTTTCATAGATGTCCGGGACATCACGTAATTTGCTCAAGATTTTGTCCAGTTGGGCGGCATTTTTAACTGCCACTGTAGCATAAATGTGGGCAATATTATTTTCGTTTACTTTACCCGACAAATTATTAATATTCGTCGTAACAGTATTTAATTTGGTAATCACATCGCTTAACAGACGTTCACGATTATAGCCAAAGACTTCAATGTCAGCATTAAAGGTTTGTTTAGAACCATCAGCACTATCGTCAACATTTTCCCATTGCACATCAATTAGTCGTCCTTGACTAGCTGCATCATTGGTAATATTGCGGCAATCTGCACGGTGAATTGTTACACCACGTCCCTTAGTGACATAACCAACTATCTTATCACCAGGAACTGGATTACAACACTTGGCCAAATGCAGCATTAAATCACTAATGCCTTGGATCATCACACCATTCTTGTGCTTAATCTTCATTGGTGAACCAGCTGATTTGTTAGGCTGAGTTGATGAAGCGGCTTTTTGCCCCGAATTTAGGATCTCTTCTTCAAGCTGCTTTTGCCGTTTTTCTTCTTCTTGGCGCCGCAAGTCTTGGGTAAGTCGATTAACAACACTGATCGCAGAAAGATCACCAAAGCCGACAGAAGCAAACATTTCATCAGCAGTATGGTAATTAAACTGATCGAGAACTTTTTCAAGGTGATCCTTGTCCATAAATTCTTTGGGAGCTAAGTCTTGTTCGCGCAGCTGATCGGCAACCATTTGTTCACCCTGCTCAATGCTTTTTTCTCGATCTAAATTACGGAAATAGCGGCGAATTTTATTTCGTGCCCGCGAAGTCTTAACAATATCCATCCAGTCACGTGACGGTGTCGCATTTGACTGGGTCATAATATCAATTACATCGCCGTTTTTCAGTTTGTAATCAAGGGGCACTAATTTGCCGTTAACCTTGGCACCAACGGCATGACTGCCAACCTGCGTGTGAATTTGATAGGCAAAGTCAAGTGTCACCGCACCTTTAGGCAACTCGTAAACTTCGCCCTTAGGTGTGAAAACATAAACGCGGTCAGAAAAGATTTCACTTTTGACACTCTTCATAAATTCGCCGGCATCTTGAGTCTCATCTTTTAATTCTAAGATTTCACGAACCATGTCCAATTTCTCATTTGAACTGGTTTCTTCAACACCAGTGAAGTTTCCTTGCTTATATGCCCAGTGAGCAGCAACCCCGTATTCAGCAACTTCATGCATTTGTTCAGTTCTAATCTGAATTTCTAATGGGCGACCGCCGGGACCAATAATTGTTGTATGCAGCGATTGATAACCGTTAACCTTCGGAACAGCAATATAATCCTTAAAGCGGCCAGGCATTGGCTTCCACTTAGTATGAACTGCACCTAAAACGGCATAACAATCTTTAACAGTCTCAACAATTACCCGAACAGCAGACAAATCGTAAATTTCATCGAAGTCCTTGTGCTTATCGATCATCTTTTTATAAATAGAATAAATATGCTTCGGCCGACCATAAATTTCGTATTTAATCCCTAAACTGTCAAGACTATTTTCAAGTGTATCAATCGCATCCTGGATGTATTTTTCACGCTGACTGCGCTTCAAGCTCATCATATTGACAATTTGATAATAAGCTTCGGGATTTAGATAATGAAAACTCATGTCTTCTAATTCCCACTTAATCGTCCCGATACCTAAACGATCTGCCAGTGGTGCATAAATGTCCATTGTCTCTGAAGAAATTCGCCGCTGCTTATCTGGGCGCAAATGCTGCAGAGTGTGCATGTTATGTAGTCTGTCAGCTAACTTAACCATAATGACACGAATATCTTTGGCCATTGCAATTAACATTTTACGGTGATTTTCAGCCAAAAACTCTTGGTGTGACTTATATTCATATTTGTTAAGTTTGGTCACACCATCAACAATAAAGGCAACATCCTTGCCAAATTTTTCCTTGATATCATCGTTAGTGACAGGCGTATCTTCAACAGTATCATGTAAAAAGCCGGCAGCAACTGTATCTGGATCAAGACCTAAGTTTGCTAAAGTTCCAGCTACTTGAGTTGGATGAACAATATAAGGCTGTCCTGAAGCGCGCTTTTGCTCCTTATGTGCATTATTCGCAAATTCATAAGCTTCTTCGACAAAGGCAATTTGCTTGTCATTCATATATTTTTTACAGGCTGCTATTACCTGATCGTGCGTCATTTCAATGTATTTCGACATTTGCATCACCCTTTCTAGTTATAGATCTGTTTATCCATTAAACCAAAAATTTCAAAAATGAAATAAATTATGCCAAACAGCAAATTGTATTTAGCAAATTTAATTATCATTGCCAAACAAAAGAGCACTGGTAATATCAGTAGCCAGTATTTCGGCAATTTAAGGGTAATTATCAATCGGCCAACATGGTAGCTGATAATACTGTTAACAATGATAAATAATAATCCTACCCGCAAAACAATCGGTACACCAAATAGACTACAGCCAAACGGTAAAATCGCCACTAATAGACTCCACCAAATGATTGGCATTGCTTGCAATTGATTTAATTTATGAATTGGGGGGATTGCCAGAATTTTTTGTTTAAATTGTTTGAGTTTAATAATCAATCTATTTTCCTTACTTAATTTATCATTATAGTCTTTTTTATTGTTCTTTGCGTTCAATTATTAGTCCCACCCAACGATCTTGACGCATTGTCAATGTAATCTTAAAGTTATATTGATCTAAAGCTGCCTTGATTTTATCCAATTGCAGATAATCAATTCCTGAAAAAATAACTTGGCCGCCTTCATTTAAGTGGTCATTCAATTGTGGAATTAAATCCAGGAGAATTTCTGCTAAAATATTGGCTACAATAATATCAAATTTACCAGTAATCCCTTGTAACAGGCTAGCTTTTTCTACATTAATATTAGTTAAATTATTTAAGGCAATATTTTCACCAGCAGCTGTAACAGCTTCATCCGAAATATCGGTTGCCAGAACATTTTGAGCACCAAGAAGCGCTGTGGCAATAGCTAAAATACCGGAGCCTGTTCCAACATCAGCCACGCTTTTAGGTGTCGTCATTGCCCGTTCTAAGCCCATCATTGCCAGCTGGGTCGTTTTGTGATTGCCTGTCCCAAAGGCTAAACCTGGATCAAGCTTAATCAACTGTTGATCCTTAAAGGCAGGTTCATAGTCTTCCCACTCAGGTACAATCGCCAAATGCCGTGAAAAATCAATCACATGGTAGAATTTTTGCCAAGCAGTATTCCAATCTTGATCTTCAATATAAGATGTTGTAATTTGCCCCGAGCCAATAGCTAGCCCATAACCTTTTAGTTCAGCAAGCTTGTCATGATATTTTTGGACTAATTCTTTTGCATCTGCTTCTTCATCAAAATAGGCAAAAAATTGCATGTCTTCAGGTAAATCTTTAATTTCATCCAAATTGACAATCGTTGAATCATGTTCCCAACCGGCATGTTCAAAGTCGGTTCGTTTTCTAGTTTCAGTTCCTAGCGCACCCAATATATCCTGACTATAAACGCTAAGTGCGTCTTCTACTTCATGACTGGTTTCAATTTTAATAATTAATAATTTCATTTTAACTTAAACTCCCTTTTTATTTTTATCCGCGCAATGCTATCATAAAAAAGGTGATAATTATGGCAAAGAAAAAAAATAAACTTGAAAAAACATTAGTTGAAAAAATTTTAGAACGGAATAAAATTCCGTACGAACAAACCCAATTTGCAACCCACGAAGATTCTGGTGGTGTTGCACAAATGGATACTTCTATTTTAAACGAGAATGAACATTTGGTCTACAAAACCTTAGTTTGCACGGGTAATAAAACTGGCCCACTTGTTGGCGTTATTCCGGTAACCGAACATTTAAGCATGAAAAAGCTCGCTAAAAATTCTGGTAATAAAAAATGCGAAATGTTGCCGCTTAAAGACCTAGAAAAGACAACCGGCTATGTTCATGGTGCCAATACGCCGATTGGTATCTATTTTAAGCATCATTTTCCGATTTATCTAGATAGCGGCATGAATAATGAAGAAAAAGTTGGTGTTTCCAGCGGTAAAGTTGGCCGCAGTGTTTTCCTAAGTCCCGATGATCTGCAACAAGTCACTAACGGCGTGTTCTGCGATTTATTAGAGTAGTAAATTTAACAAACAAATAAAATATTTTCCGTATAGAGTAAAACAATCAGGCAAAATTCTTCATTTGTAATATAATATAAATTAACAAAAACAGATAAGGAATAAAAACATGACATTATTAACAGATGAACAGCTTGCAAATATTGCACACGATTATTTTTTAAGTAAATTAAATATCGCTGACATTTCCAAAAAGTATGACCTTTCGCGTTACTTGATTACCAAGGCGTTAGAAGAAGCCGAAGAAAAAGGAATTGTCAAAATTAGCATTTATCAAAGTCCCAAACGAGCTGAAAAACTAGAGCGTAAATTGCAGCGACTCTTTAATCTAAAAGAAGTATACATTTTAGAAGACTTAGAAACTAAGAATCAAGATAACGAGATGATTGTTAATTACGCTGCTAAGCAAATTCAAAATTATACTAAATCAGCTCACGTAGTTGGCCTAACTTGGGGAACTTTAATTCGCGATATTATTAATAACTTTCCTGAGACTGAACGTGAGGATTTAACTTTTGTACAACTAGTTGGTCAAGCAGTTAATGCAAGCAAACGCAAAAACCAGCTAGTACAACAGGCAGCTGATAAATTTGGCGCCAACTGTCTAACTTTTCCAGCTCCACTTTACACGATTAATCCTGACTTTGTAAAAGACATTATGAAAGAGCCGTTCTTTGAATATATTAAAACTTTTTATCCAAGAATAGATCTAGTTTTTGCAAGTATTGGGACCGCACAATCGTTAGAATCCGGACAATTTTTCATGGATTATTACGCAGATAAGATATTTAGCCACATTGACCGCAGTAAAGTTGCCGGCATGATTTTTGGGCGACCGTATGACATTGATGGTAACTTCTTTAAGCCGATTGAAACACACATTTGTGGCATTAGTTTTGCAGAAATTATGCAGATTCCTAATCGCTTTGTGATTGTCAAGAATCGTTTTAAAGAAGATGCCCTCCTAGGTGCATTAAGAAGCGGGATAGTTACCCACTTAATTACAACCAGTGGTATTGCAGAACGAGTAATCCGCAAGAATATTGAGTTTAGTTAAACTCTTCCTCATATATTTTACTAATATAATCCTGTAATTCTGCAACCTGATGCCGACGTGAACGGGCACATTCTTTAGCTGGTCGCTCACATAAAAAGCAGTGTCGTCTGGGGCATCCTAACTTTGATCGTGACAAGGCTGCTGGTTGCTCTTTAACTAGCACATCAGCATCAAACAGACGTCCTAATTTGTTTTTATCTTCAAATTCAATTGCGACTTCTTTTACAGACTTAGCAGCATCATTTAATAGGTAAAAATTTTCACAACCGCTTGACCTGTCCCAGCCATTTACCAAGAAATACTTGAGTCCTTGAGCGGTCAAATCTTGCTCTAAAGCTGCACATCCTTTGGCAAATAATTTTTGTAAATAATGATTATTTTTAATTGGCCCCGGGATATTTAGCTTTACATCTAGCAGTGTACCTTGCGGATTTTGACTAAAAATCTCTGCTTGCAATGCTGCACGCTGATCTTTAGCAGCCAATACATCGGGAATACTTTGCGGTTCACCCGTTAAAAAAATTGATTGCATTATTATAAACTCCCTTTTATCATTATTATAACTAAAAAGCGTGGAAACGAGCTATTACTTATTTCCACGCTTTTAATTTATAATTTTTTAGTCTTTAACTTGCTTGATAGTATCAATAATTGAACCATCACGATATTCAACTAAAGCAACTGTTCGATCAGTATATTCAAGTGGCTTTGGTACACCAACTTGCTTTTCAGCCATCTTTTGCAAATCTTTAATATCAAGAATTTGCAAACCAGGAACCTTACTAAACGCAGCGATTAAATCTTGCCGCTTAGGATTAATGGCAATCCCGCGTTCAGTTACTAGTACGTCGATAGAGTCACCTGGTGTAACCACTGTTTCAACAGATGGCACAACTGTTGCGTTACGTCCACGAACAAGTGGCGCGGTAATAATTGTCATTTTGGCATTGGCTGCATCTTGGTGACCACCAATCGCACCTCTAATAACACCATCTGAACCAGTCATTACGTTAACGTTGAAGTCAGTATCAATTTGAAGAGCCGATAAAATTGCAACGTCCAAATTATTAACAACTGCACCCTTATTATGTGGGTCAGCGTACCAAGAAGCATCAATTTCTTGTTGGTCCTTATTTTGAGCCATTGAAGCTGCGGCACCTTTATCAAAGTCCTGAACATCCATGATCTTCTTGACTAATCCTTCTTCAAGAAGATCAGTTGTTGGCTTAGTAATACCACCCAAAGCAAATGAAGCTGTAATACCATCATCAAGCATTGATTGCCGTAAATAACGTGTTACAGCTAATGCGGCACCACCTGAACCAGTTTGGAATGAAAAGCCTTGCTTATAATATGGTGAGTTAGTGATTACTTGGTTAACCATTTGCGCAATCTTTAATTCTTTTGGATCTTTAGTAAAGCGGGTTGCCCCTGAACCAATCTTATCTGGATCACCAATCTTGTCAACTTTAACGACATAATCAACTTGATCCTGTTTAATTGAAGCTGGTGTATTTGGATAATCAACAATGTTGTCAGTCAACAACACAACTTTATCAGCGTATTGCGCATCAATTAAGGCATAGCCAAGTGAACCAAAGACAGCATCACCATCTTGACCATTGGCGTTACCGGCTGGATCTGAAACTGGAACACCTAGGAAAGCAACATCAATTTTAATGTCGCCCTCTTCAATTGCCCGAGCACGATTACCATGTGAACGGAAAATAACTGGATTTTTGAGGCCACCATGAGAAATAAAGTCACCTAGTGATCCACGCATTCCTGAAGAAACAATATTGGTGATAACGCCCTTTTTAATTGCTTCAATTACTTTATCATTCATCACGCCAGTAAGAGAAGATGGTGCCAAAGTTAAATCTTTATAACCCATTTCGATAATCTTATCCATTACTTTATTAAAAGCAAAGTCACCATTTCTGAAGTGGTGGTGGAAAGAAATTGTCATGCCATCTTTAAGATTATTCTTAATAACATCTTCAAGTGAGTCGACAACTTTATCTTCGCCTGCAGTAACCCGAACTTTAGGTGCAACTCTTTGAACTTCTGGATTACCGATAGTAGCTGATTCAAATGGCTTTAAATTCATCTTTGACATTAACTCATCTGGTAATTTACGGTTAACTTTATTCTCCAATGTAATTACCCTCCTCATCAATTAAGTTCGAAGCTTTGGCAGTTTCAATAACGCGGTTTGCCTTGGCAACAACTGGCTTATCAACCATCTTACCGTTCATTGAAATAACACCTGAACCCTTGGCTTTAGCTTCTTTAATCGCATTTTGAACGTTTTTGGCGTTTTCGATTTCTTCTTTAGATGGGTTGAACACTTCGTTAACCATTGGAATTTGCCGTGGGTTAACTAGCGACTTACCATCGTAACCAAGTTCATAGATATATCTTGTCTCGCGATAAAAGCCCTCAGTATCCTTCATATTTGAAAAGACCGTGTCAAAAGCATAAACGTCAGCTGCCCGAGCTGATTGTAAAACCATATTCCGAGCAAATTCAAGTTCGCGGCCATCTGGATAACGGTGAGTATGCATATCAGCAGTATAGTCTTCACCAGAAACAGCAAGTCCCATCATTAATGGTGTTGATGTTGCAATAGTTGGCGTATTTAAAACACCCTTGGCACTTTCAATTGCTGCCATAACACCAATTGAACCTTTTTCAACACCGTATTCCTCTTCAGCCTTTTCCATATCCTTAACTAATTTTTGGATCATTTCAGCTGATTCTGTCTTTGGCAAACGGATAACATCAACGCCGGCTTTAACCATTGCTTTAACGTCTTCGTCGTAAAATGGTGTATCTTGACCATTAATACGCACAACAATTTCAGCACCGCCAAAATCAACGTGCTTAATTGCATTATAAACAAGCATTCTAGCAGCATCTTTTTCAGTTAAAGAAACCGCATCTTCCAAATCAAGCATAATTGAGTCGGCACCGTAAATCCCAGCATCTTTAACCATTGCTGGGTTATTGCCAGGTACAAACATCATCGTCCGACGTAAACGATTTTTTACGTAAGTCATTTATTGCAATACCTCCAATTCTGGTTTATCAGTAGTTTCAGTAGCTCTTTGTGCTGCTGCTAAAGTACGTGCAGCAATAACACAATCAAGCGCACCCTTATCAGTTGCTTTGACCTTGGCATTATTAATGCCAAATTTGTTCAAGGTATCTGTGATTACCTTTTTAATTTGATCGCCGTATGCCTTGATTACTTCTGAATCTAAGTCAATTTGGATACCATCATTGCCTTTAGAAATCATAATTTGGATATCTGAGGATTCTAAAGTTCCTGCGACACCAATTGTTTTAATTTCCATTAATATTCATTCCTTTCTGAATTCTAGTTTGTAAAATTTTTTGATTACTTTTAATAAAGTTCATTGTCGAAAGTGGGACAAGTGACTTAATTGCTTCTAAGTCTCCTGCTTTAATCAGCCGTCTTACTTGAGTCGCCGTGATTACTTGATTATTATTGCTAAACCGTGGCACAACTTTGACGTCAATCTGGGGACTGAGTTCGTTAATTAAACTCTCATTGTAGAAATTAGTTGTATGTGAGAAAGGTTCCGTCCCCAAATACCGCCTGTCGATTGCCAACTTAGGTGAAATAATATTTTTGAAAACACGTGCATCAATTGTAGTCTGAGTCTTAATTAAATCATCCGGTGTTTTTAAGAAGTATGCCGGAAAAGTCGCTTTGGAAACCAAATAGTCACCGCCACTGACAACAAGGACATTTTTTAAATCAGCTGTGCCATCCTTGACTAATTGCATTCGCTCACTAGTTTTAAATAAAGAAGCATCTGTTGCGACAACAAAAACATAGACTAAATCGTTTTCTTGACTAGCCAATTGGACAAGCTGTCGGTGACCCAAAGTGAACGGATTGGAATTCATGACAATCGCTGCTACTTTTTTAGAACTTTGATTTGGAATTTGCGGAATTGCTGCTAAGAAATCATCTACATCTGGCGTACCGTTCTCTAAAAAAGCAGCTTGTCCAGTATGCGCCAATTCCGTAAAGCCAAGATGCTGAAAACTAGTTGAGTATTGGGTCTTAGTAAAGACAAAATTATGAAAAATCTTACGGTTAAACTGGTATTGTTGTAAAGCCGTCACTATCTGATTAAAACGGCTGCCGGGAGTTGCGTCTTGATTACAAACGCCAATGTATTTTAAGACATTGCCAGCAACACTACCCGTTCCCACTAACTGACCTTCGTCATCAACAATACCTAAAGTATGGTCAATGGTATTAACTTCGCGAGCACTAAAATTGCTTAGACCTAGTTTTAGTAATAATTGCTCCCATTTGGTCCGTACTGCTTGATCGCTTAAATAAAGATCTACTATTTGGTCCATTGGGCAGCTTCCTTTAAAAAATCACTAATTTCATGATACATGGCACGTGGCTGTTCAGCTTGAATTAGATGGCCGCAATTGTCGATAATCTTAACCTGAATCTTAGGATTCAAATTTTGCATGGCAAATGCAAAATGATAATCGAAAAACGGTGAATTTTTCCCAGCTAGAACAAGCATTGGTACCGGCATCTCCATTATCACGTCGCGCCAGTCTTGCTCTGCGTGATCGATTAGGCAAAGATAATTATCTTCAGCAAGATAAGGATGCTCTTCAGCTTCTTTTTTAGCATTTGCAAACATTTCATCGTTAATGTGAGCATAAAAAGCATTGCCAAAGTCTACTTTTAAATATTCGGGGTAATTATCCCACGTTAATTCCTTAAAGCCATACTGCCAAGTTTGGTCACGAATCATTTTGGGTGGTTGGTCCAAATCAATGATTGCTCGTAACCTTTCACTACCATATAAAGAAATATATGACCATAGAGTAGCTGCTCCCATTGAATTGCCAATGCCAATTACATCATGTAAATCAAGCTTTTGCAGTAATTCTGCCAAGTCTTGAGCGTGTCGGCTAATTCTCTGTCCCTGATAGGTCCTTTGCGACAGACCTTGATTGCGAGGATCTAAAATAATGAAACGAAAATCATTTTTAAATAACTGCATGACATCAAGCCACATCTGACTCGACCCGCCAATGCCGGGGATAGCAACAATTGCAGGTTTAGCTTCACCTGTATCGTAATAATGCAATTGGATACCATCGTTAGTGGTAAAATCCATTGTTGTTACTCCTTACCACATACCAATGACTTTCATCCATAATGTTCCAATAACACCGAAGATTAGCAGATAAATAATTCCTAACAGGAAGTTCATCTTCCACCATTCACCTTGCTTGACGTAACCTGTCGTAGCTAAAATCGATGCGGGTCCGTTAGCATAGTGAGTTGTTGAAGCATTGATTGCACCAGTGAATGCAAGAAGCATTGCAGCTAACTTAAGTGGCGCACCAGTTGCAACGGCAACTGATAGGAATGGTAAGTAAAGTGCTGTTATATGAGCTGTACCACTGGCAAAGAAGTAGTGAGTATAGAACATCAAGATAACTAAGATTAACAGTACGATTTGCCAACTAACACCGTGCAAACTTGTTTGAATTGTCTTGGAGAACCAATCAATGAAGCCAAAGGAAATCAGTTTACCAGCCATAAAGACTAAGATTGACAGCCAAATCAGGATATTCCAAGCACCAGTTTGCTTTAAGGCGTCGTTCATTGTTAGAACACCAGTTAATAGAAGCAGACCAACAGCTAAGAACGCAACAAAAGTAGAATCTAATTGTGGAATTTTAATAATTCCAGATAAAACCCAAAGAATGATTGCAATCAAGAAGACACCAGCCATGATTTTTTCAGGTTTTGAGACTGGTCCCATTTCTGTTAACCGGTCATCAGCCCATTTTTTAGCATTCGGTGTTTCTTTAATCTCTGGTGGGAAGATTTTATAAATAACAATTGGCACAACGATCGTGGCAACAATTACTGGAACTAATGCAGCGATAAACCAACTAATCCAGCTCATGTTATAACCCTTTTGGGCAGCCATTTGCGAAGCAACCAAGTTTGGTGCCGCACCAGTAATAAACAATGCCGTTGAGATTGTGTTAGCATGAAAGGCCATAAAGTCTAAATATGCACCAATCTTCTTTCGTGAAGGATCGTTTGGTTTTGAGCCGTAACTTTCTGAAATTGATTGGGTAACTGGCCAAACTACACCACCAGTACGGGCACTGTTAGAAGGAATTAAAGCTCCTAAAATCAGTTCCAAACCGGTAATTGCGTAACCAATTCCGATTGACTTTTTACCAAAACGCCGGATCATCCAGTAAGCAATCCGATTACCTAAACCAGTCTTACTAATGCCGTAGGCCATAATGAAAGCCATCGCAATTAGCCATGCAGCTGAATTACTGAATGCACTCAAGATACCCTTGGTAACAACGCCTGTTTTGGGATCAACAACATCGCCAATTGGGGCAAGTCCAACCAAAACAGTTACAATCAGACCAATTAAAGTTGTTCCCCCAATTGGCAGCGGCTTAGTGATACAACCAACAATTGTCGCAACAAAGACGGCAAACATTTCCCAAGCTTGCGGTGTTAACCCGGCTGGTCGCCAAGGCGTAATACACCACAGGACAATTCCAATTATTAAAGGCCAAATAAAGCCTTTATAATTCACTTTCTCTAAAGTTTTCATAATTATCCTTCTTTATTATTCAAAGGCGATATATATCGTCAATAATCTTATAACCCTTTTCAGCAAGCTTAGTATCAACCCAGTCTAAATTGCCAGTACCATCATGATAACTTGCAGCTTTAGCATCGTCTTCTTTGTGAAAAGCCTGAACTTTTGGCAATAGTTCTGCAGCATCTTCTCGGCCTACTCTAACAACCCCATCAGCGTCACCTAAGATAATATCTCCGGGATAAACACTGGTATTACCACATGAAATTGGGACGTTAATTTCCCCAGGACCTTCTCGATAAGGTCCATTAGGTGTTGTACTAACCGCATAAATTGGCAAATCCCAATCTCTTAATGTATCAATGTCGCGCATTGGTCCATCAATGACAACTCCGGCAACATGTCGTTGGTCTCTCAGCCACGTCATCATTACTTCACCAATAATGGCGCGAGTATTGTCGCCTTCATTATCAATCACAACCACATCGCCTGGGTGACAATATTTTAATGCGGCAAATATTGTCAGGTTGTCACCTGGCCGATTATGAACAGTAAAGGCTGGACCGCACATTTCCTTTTTCGGTTTAGACATTAATCTAATCCGCGGTGACATTGCCCCGGTCCTGTTCATACAGTCAGCCACGTTAGATGAAGGTAATTCCGTATATGCTTTAATTACATCTGCATCTGGCAATTCTCTTTTTAAAAAAATTCGCTTGCCATCTTCCATTAAAAACGCCTCTTCTAATCTAAATTGACACCTGACAGAACTTCTTGCATCTTATCAGCTGAATTAAGCATTTTAGCTTGTTCTTCATCTGATAATTTTGTTTCAATAACATGACTAATTCCTGTACCATCAATAGCAGTTGGTGTTCCTAAGTACAGATCATGCTTAATACCATATTCACCATTAATTGGTGCGGACAATGGTAAAACAATTGCGTGATTATCCAAAATTGCGCCAACAATTTGTGCTAACATTACAGCGATACCATAGAAAGTGGCACCCTTATTTTCAATAATGTTGCCACCCTTTTGCCGAACATCACTTTCAATAGCGGCTAAAACGTCATCATTAATTTCATCATAATCACGCAAGGCTTTACCAGCAACTACGGATTCATCGAAGTTCTCAAATGATGTGTCACCATGTTCACCCAGAACCATTGAATTAATACTTGCAACAGGAACATTTAACTTTTTAGCCAATTCAACTTGTAAACGAGCTGAGTCGAGAGAAGTACCTGTTCCAATAACTTTATTCTTAGGAAAACCTGACAACTTTTGAGTTAAAGTAGTCAAAATGTCAACTGGATTTGCAGAAACTACAAAGACACCATTAAAGCCTGAATCAACAACTGGTTGAACGATACTCTTTAAAATATTGACGTTCTTGTTAACTAAATCCAATCTGCTTTCACCAGGTTTACGTGGCACACCAGCAGTAATAACTACAACGTCAGCATCTTTTGCGTCAGAATATTCACCTGGATGAATGTTGCATTCACCAGCAAATGGAATAATGTCTTCAAGATCCATTGAGTCCCCGATTGGGCGTTTCTTCACAACATCAGCAATAATTAATTCATTTACTTTTGTGTGTTGAAGTAAATCGTTAGCAAAAGTTGAGCCAACTGCGCCATCACCAACAAGTAATACTTTTCTGTTCATAGTCAAGTTTCCTTTCAAAAATTTAAAAACATTGTACTTAATTACACAAATTATTATAAATCCGATTAGTATGTTTTTCAATATTTAAAATAAATAATTTTATTTTTAAATATTTTAATTAAGCTAATCTGCTGCATTTTGGACAAAAAAAGAAACCATTTCATTTGAAATAGTTTCTTTGTGATTAATTTTATTAATAATTACTTGTTACTTTTTTGAACAAACTCTGTCATCTGGATACCAGCTTGACGACCAAAAATAACAGTTTCAGCGATTGAGTTACCACCAATTCGGTTGTTCCCGTGTAATCCACCAGAGACCTCACCAGCAGCATACAAGCCCTTAATGATGTTACCATTTGTATCCAAAACTTCAGTTTTTGGCGTAATGTGGATTCCACCCATCGTGTAGTGAATTGCAGGATGAATATGAATTGCATAGTACGGACCGTGGTCAATTGAACGATCCATTCCAGTTGTTCTGCCAAACTCTGCATCATTTTTAGCGGCAACGGAATTATTCCAATTTTTAACGGTTACTTCCAAATTAGCAGCATCAACGCCCATTTCTTGAGCCAAGTCACTAAGTGTATCGCCATGTTTAACTAAACCAACATGATCGTAAAATTCAACTGCAGTAAAGTTATCACGGATACCTTGGTCAAATACTAAGTAAGCGCCGTCCTCATGTAAATTAGTAATTGCATCAGAGACAATCTTTCTAGTATTCAATTCGTTAACAAACCGTTGTCCAGCTTGATTAATTAAGATCGCACCTTCACCGCGAAGACCTTCACCAATTAAGTAAACGTGATCAGTATCAGTTTGAGCTGTTGGGTGAACTTGAATAAAGTCCATTTGCTCTAACTGGGCATCAATTGTACTTGCCAACTTCAACCCGTCACCAGTCGCACCAGGTTGGTTAGTTGTCTTATATTCAGCTAAGTCTGGACGATACTTCTTAATCATTTCTTTAGAAGCACCAAAACCGCCGGAAGCAAGCATAACTGCCTTAGCATTAACAGTTTTAACGCCAGCATCAGTCTCAACTTCAATTCCAGTAACTTGCTTTGCATCGTTTTCAATCAACTTAATTACTTTAGAATTATTGAAAACGGGAATGTTATCCTTTTGAACTTGCTTCAAAGAACCTGTAACAAGGTACCCGCCAACTGGAGCCATTGATGCTGGACGGTGAGCCCGCTTCTTGCTCATTCCACCAGTAATCGTTAAATTGGTTAATTCAATTCCGTGTTCCATTAACCAACTAATAGCAATTGCCGAATGATCGACAAAGTAGCGCAAGAGGTCGCGATCGTTCATTAAACCGCCGCCCTTTAAGGTTTCTTGGTAAAAATCTTCTTTATTATCAATAATGCCGTCATTTAATTGCACTAAACTTTCGGAAGCGTTCATCCCAGATGATGCTCGGTTAGTGTTACCACCTAACGCATCGTTTTTTTCAAAAATTGCGACATTTAAGCCTAATTCATGTGCTTGAATAGCAGCAGTCAGACCAGCACCACCAGCACCAACAATTACTGCATCATAATCGCTTTTGATTTCAGAACTTTGATTTGGGGTAAAAATAAATTTTGCCATATTTCTCCTCTATTAATTATTCTTCAGGTTTTGTCCGGTCAATATTGGTCATTTGCATGTAATCCATCCACTCATCATATTGGGCTTCCGTAACTTTACCGCTCTTTAAAGCTGCTTCTTTTAAGGTAGTGCCTTCTTTATCAGCAGCCTGGGCAATCTTAGCAGCGTCATGGTAACCAATATGTGGTGATAATGCAGTTACAGTCATCAATGAATCTTCCAATAATTCGTCCATTCTTGCAGAATTGACAGTTAGACCAGCAACCATTTTATCAGCAAACCCAGTGATTGTACCAGTTAAAATATCACAAGAATCTAAAAATGCAGCAATCATCACTGTCTTAAAGACATTCATTTCAAAATTACCTTGTGAAGCAGCAAAAGTAATTGTTGTATCATTACCAAAAACTTTAGCAGCAGCCATTGTGACAGCTTCAGCTTGTGTTGGGTTAACTTTACCCGGCATAATTGATGAACCTGGTTCATTAGCAGGGATATTTAATTCATGGTAACCAGCACGAGGACCTGAAGCCAAGAAGCGAATATCTTGAGCAATCTTAAACATATCAGCAGCTAAAGTCTTCAATGCACCGTGAACGACATCAAGACCGGAATGGTGAGCTAAGCCCCAGAATTTATTAGTTTTAACTTCAAAAGTATGACCGTAAACTTCCGACAATTTACCGGCAATCTTTTCAGTCATTCCTGGTGCAGCGTTTAATCCCGTACCAACAGCCGTACCACCGATTGCTAATTCGTACAAAGTTGGCTTTAATTCCTTGATGTAAGCTAAATCGTGCTTCAAAGCTGAAATATAACCGGATACTTCTTGACCAAAAGTAACAGGTGTTGCATCCTGCAAGTGTGTTCGACCAACTTTAACTGTCTTCCAATATTTGTCTTGCTTAATCTTTAATTCATCAATTAAATGTTGAATAGCTGGTTCTAACTTGTCCAAAGCTTCAACTGCCACGATATTCATTGCAGTTGGGTAAGTATCATTGGATGATTGTCCCCGATTGACATCATCATTTGGCAAAATGTCTAAACCTGGATGAAGCTTATTAGCTAAATTAGCAACAACTTCATTAACATTCATATTACTTTGGGTACCTGAACCAGTTTGCAAAACGTGCAATGGAAAATCTTTCCGCAAATCAACATCATCTAGCTTTAAGAGCTGGTCAATGGCATCTACTATTGCGGCACCCTTTTCCTTTGGTTCATCCCCTACTTCAACGTTTGATTGAGCAGCGGCCTTCTTCAATTGCAAAAATGCCCGAATAATAGCTAATGGCATTAACTCACCACTTGGGAAGTTATTGCGGCTGCGTTCGGTTTGTGGACCCCATAATGCATCTTTAGGAATTTTTACTGGACCAATCGTATCACTTTCAATACGGTATTCTTCTTTGCTCATAATAAGTCTCCTTTTGGGACTGACGTCCTAATATTTTTAAAATTATACTTTAGTTTTTTAAATTCCACATTAATAATACATTTTTTGCTTTTATTTTTCAATAATCTCAAAATAAAAGGGTATTTTTTAATTTTTGTAACAAAACTATTCAGAAATTTCCTTTTAATTCATTAATACAAATTGATTCAAAAAAGACCACGTAAAATTTACGTGGTCTTTACTTAATTTAGATCTAATAAGTGCAACTCGCTAAATAATCTCTGCACCCAAGTTGTTTTCCATATTTTCTAGAGCAAAGCGATGATTTTCCGGTGTTGTTCCGGCTACGCCAGCTTGATGAACAACAACTTTATACCCCAAATTGTAAGCATAAATTGCTGTCTGCAGGACACAAATATCTGTGCAGACACCAACTAAATGAAGTGTTTTGACATTGCGCATGCGCAAGTCAAGGTCAAGATTAGTCCCAACAAAAGAGCTATAACGTGTCTTATCCATTTGCCAAACTTTATCAGATTTGTTTTCTTCATACCAAGTCTTTAATTCGCCATAGAAATCGCGGCCGCTTGTACCTTCAATATTATGTGGTGGAAACAGCTTGCTTTCTGGATGAAACGGGTCGTTAAGATGATGGCAGTCTGTTGGTAAAACAACATAATTACCGTCCGTAACAAATTGCTTAGCCAGCTTCATAATTGTTGGCTCGCAATCTTGTCCAGCCTTCCCGCAAGTTAGGGACCCATGATCGTCAACGAAGTCATAAGTATAATCAATAATTAAAAGTGCTTCTTTATTTTCCATATGCTTTCTCCAAGTAACAAAATCTAAACATTAATCACAATTATACTATATTTTTTAATATAAACCGAATTATTTTGATAAAATTAAGCAATTTTTGCCCAAAATTATTAATTATACTTTCAGCGTTTCAGCATTAATTGCAACAATCACAGTTGATAAGGACATTAGAATTGCCCCAAAAGCAGGATCTAACATAATTCCCAGTGGCGCCAAAATACCGGCAGCTAATGGAAGGGCAATAATATTGTAACCCGCACCCCACCATAAATTTTGAACAGTCTTGCGATGAGTATTTTGTGCCAATTCTAAAAAGTCAATGATATCTGATGGCCTACTATTAACCAAAACCACATCTGCAGAATCAACCGCAACATCCGTACCGGCACCAATAGCGACGCCAATATCTGCCCGCGCTAAGCTTGGTGCATCATTAATTCCATCACCCACCATCATTACTTTGTTGCCTTGCTCTTGCAATTTGGCAACAATTTTTTCTTTATCAGCAGGCATTAATTCAGAATGAACCTCACTAATCCCTAATTGCTGGGCAATGCTTTGCGCTGCCTGCTGATTATCACCGGTTAACATCACAGGAGTAATGTTGTGCTGCTTAATTTTGCTAATTAGCGAAGCTGCATCATGCTTAATCTGGTCACCAACAGCCACGTACCCTAATACCTGCTGACCTTGGACCAAGTAGCTAACGGTATAATCGCTAACTGCAACTTGCGGAAAGTCACGAACTTGCTCACGGGCGGCTTTTTCATTAATTAAAAAATATTCCTGGCCAGCAACTGTCGCCATAACTCCCTTACCAGTAAGATTTTTACTATTAGCAATCGGCAAAAGCGGAATTTCGTGAGCATGTGCAAACTGTAAAATGCTTTGGGCAATTGGGTGCGTTGAATCTTGCTCAAGTGAAGCAATCAGCGTCATTACCCGTTTTGATGACAGTTGTTCATCTAAACTATCATACTTGCGAACCTGAAACTTGCCTTCAGTCAACGTACCAGTTTTATCAAGCAGTAAATAATTAATTTTGGGGCTAATATCAATCACATTCCGGTTCCTAATTAGTAAACCGTGCTTAGCTCCAAGAGACATACTTTTAGCACTAACCAACGGAATTGCCAATCCCAGTGCGTGCGGACAAGCAATTACCAAAACCGTCACCATTCGTTCAAGACCGGCAGCAATCCCCTGATTGGCAGTCCAAACTATTAGAGCAATTATGCCAATAATTAATGCAGCGTAAAATAACCAACCTGATACTTGAGCGGCAAGAGTTTGCAATTTTGACTTGTTCATCTGCGCAGATTGAACTAACTGATTAACATTAGCCAAGAAGCCGCTGTTTGCCGAATTAGTTACTTTAATTGTCAATTTTCCTGAGCCATTAATTGCGCCACCGATTACGTGGTCACCTTTTTGGCGTGTGATTAAACGCGCCTCTCCAGTAACCAAGGATTCATTAACGTCGCTTGATCCCGCAACGATAATGCCATCAAGTGGGATACTTTCACCGGACTTTACTACTACCACAGCGCTGCTTTTGACTTGCGCCAAGGGAACATCAATTATTCCCTTGGCATTTTGGACATGAACTCGATCAGGCAGTAATTTAGCCAAGTCATTAACTGAACTGCCAGCCCGCATAACCGAATTCATCTCAATCCAGTGGCCTAATAACATAATTAAAATCAAAGTCGCTAGTTCCCAGAAAAAGTCCATCACGTGATGAGAACTTGAATTGAGATTATTCTGAATAAAGGCATACAGACTATAAATGTAGGCTGTAATAATCCCCAGTGAAATTAGCGTCATCATTTCTGGTTTTTTATCTTTTAATTCATAAAAAGCACCCTTAAGAAACGGCTCGCCACCATAAATAAATAAGGCAGTCGCAAATAACATCACAACCCATTCTGAACCAGGAAAAGAAAACTGAAAGAACAAATGAACGCCCATTGCGGGACTCAAAAATAAAATTGGTAACGCTAAAATTAATGAGAACCAAAATTTTTGTTTCAGATTACCCATGTGCATCATGTGCCCGCCATGCATCATCATATCGCTATTGTGCATTGGCATCTTGTTATCATGCATCATTGGCTGTTTATGCCCCATCTGCATTTTATGATTATCTGTCATGTTCATTTTTGCCAAAATAAATCAGTCCCATCTTTTACAATTAACTTTGTCTAGTCTGCACTTTTAATCTACTGTGGTAAACGATGGATGTCAAAAATTCGATACTAAAAAATCTAGGATTATAATCCTAGATTTTCATTAACTATTTTGCTAATTTTGCTTTACGATAAAAGTGACATGCTAAACCGATAATTAAACCAATTAAGGCGGGAATAATCCAATCCATTCCAATTGCCGCAAATGGCAGAATTTTTAATTGGAATGCGCGAACTTGCAGTGCCCAATGCATTTGACTAATAACCGGCGGGAACGAAGCAATCATATCGAAGATTGCAGGAATAACTGTAAATACAACTACCCAGAAATAAACTATCGGGTCATGGTCAAACCAACTAGCTGTGATTGACAAAATGATTAGAACCATCGCAATTGGATAAATGAACATCAGCATTGGCGTTGACCAAGAAATGATTGTATCCAAGCCGCAGTTAGCAGTTAAAAATGAGGCAAAGGTCATGATGCCAAGCCAGGCATGATAACTAACCTTGCTAAAACTGCGGTGAAAGTCTTGGGCAAATGCGGCAATTAGGCCAACCGCAGTTGTTAAACAAGTTAAGGTAACCAAAGTTGCTAATAAAGCATGCCCAATATTACCTAAGTAATAGGTAACAATTTGGTTAAAGACAGTCCCACCATCCGGTGAAATTTTGTAATGATTGAGCGTGGTTGAGCCAAGCCAAATCAAGATAATATAGATGATACCAATTGCACCAGTAGCTAATACTCCAGCACGAGCAGTAACTTTAGCGTTGCTCTTGGCACTTGTCTTACCTAGTTGGCGAACAGCCGAAACAATCGTATAACCGAAGGCTAGACCTGCTAAGGCATCCATTGTGTTATAGCCTTCCAAAAAGCCATTAAAAAATGGGGCACTTTGATAAGCTGCAGTTACTGGCTGGTGTTTTGCTGCTCCCATTGGCGAGCAAAAGGCCATTAAGAAAATTACAAAAAGCAATATCAAGAAAATTGGATTTAAAATTCGACCAATACTGTCTAAAATTGTTGATTGCTCATACGAAATAATAAATGCCAAAATAAAGAAAATCGCGGAAAATATCAGCAGTCCAGGCTTAGCTAATTTTTGCGGTAAAACTGGCTGTAATCCAACCGAAAAAGAAATACTCGCTGTTCTTGGCGTAGCAAATAATGGCCCTAGCGTTAAGTGAATTAAAACCATAAAGACCAAGGCAAACTTAGGCCCCAGTGGCCGACCAATATCAAAAACTCCTTTGGCATGACTGGCACTAATCGCCAAAACTGCACATAGTGGCAGCAGCACGGCAGTAATTAAAAAGCCAATCGTGGCAATTCCCCAATTAGCACCGGACATTTGCCCCAGATGAATTGGAAAGATTAAGTTTCCTGCTCCAAAAAATAATCCAAATAATAATGAAGCAACGACTAAATATTGTTTCCATGTTAGTGGTTTGGTATTTAAGTCTTGTTCAATTTCTTCCATTTAATTAACCTCCAGTTTTATTTAATGCAATAAGTTCGTTATTATTGCTAGCACACGTATTTTTTCAAAGTTGTCACTTCCTAAAAAACGAATTACAAGGTAACTAAAAAAGCACCCTTGATTATAAAAAATCAAGGGTGCTTTGGCACGGTACCACCTATCTTACTGTTAAATCTAGCTTTACCTAAATTTAGCAGTCACTTCACGTACGGCAATTACTTGCGATACGCTAACACGTTAATGGGTGTTACCAATACTAGCTACTATTACTTCACTAGATAGCTCAAAGTTACTTTCCAGTTGCTATCGTGGTTCATTTTCACCGTCTGAACTCTCTGTGGCACTACTTGCAACTGTACTCTTCTTTTCTTCGCTTGTTAAATATTAATAATATTCTAATCATCGACCCATTTTTTGTCAACTAAAAAACAAAAAAGTTTGATGCAATGAACACTTATGCCTTTGCCCGAGCTGTTCTTTCTTTAATAAAATGACAAGCAAGCCCGATAACTAAACCAATAAGAGCAGGAATTAGCCAATCCATCCCAATTGCCGCAAACGGTAAGTACTTAAGCTGCACGGCATGTAAATTCAAAGCCCACGAACTTTGACTAATTACTGGCGGCAAGGCTGCAACCATGTCTAAAAAGGCTGGAATTAAAGTAAACAATACAACCCAAAAGTAAACAACAGAATCACGGTGAAATAGTGGTGACGTAATTGACAACAGAATTAGTACCATGGCAAACGGATAAAGGAACATCAACATTGGTGTTGACCAAGAAATAATCGTATCAAGGCCAAAATTAGCGGTCAAAAATGATGCTAAAGTCATCAAAAATAGCCAAGTATGATAGCTCACTTTAGAAAAACTACGGTGAAAATCTTGGGCAAATGCGGCAATTAAGCCGACAGCAGTTGTTAAACAAGTAACGGTAATCAATGTTGCTAGTAGTGCATGCCCGAAACCACCAAGGTAATAGGTAACAATTTGATTAAAGGCAACCCCACCATCTGGCGACAACTTGTAATGATTTAATGTTGTGGCCCCAAGCCAAATTAACGCAATGTATATTAAGCCAATCGTACCTGTTGCCAAAACGCCGGCCTTAGCGGTTACTTTGGCATTACTCTTAGCAGTCGTCTTGCCCATTTGCCGAACAGCAGTTACAACGGTTACCCCAAAGGCCAGCCCAGCCAAGGCGTCCATCGTATTATATCCTTGCAAAAAGCCGTTAAAAAATGGTGCCTGCTGGTAGGCAGTAGTAACTTTTTGCGCATTAGCACGACCCATTGGTGAGAAAAAGCCTAGCAAAAAAATTACGAACAATAATAGCAAAAAGAGTGGATTTAAGATTTTACCGATACTAGTTAAAATATTTGATTCCCTGTAAGCAACCAAAAAGGCACAAATAAAAAATAATGCCGAAAAAATAAACAGACCGACCTGTGCCCATGACTTAGGCAGCATTGGCAAAACGCCAACTGTAAACGAAATACTGGCAGTCCGCGGTGTCCCAAAAAGTGGGCCGATAGTCAAGTGAATTAAGACCATAAAGACCAAGGCAAATGCGGAACCAAGCGGCAGACCAATGTCATAGACCCCTTTTGCATGTGTCATACTAATTGCTAAAACTGATAGTAACGGCAGTAAAACCGCAGTTACCAAAAAGCCGAGGGTCGCCTGTCCCCAATTCGCTCCTGCCATTTGGCCCAAGTGAATTGGGAAAATCAAATTACCAGCACCAAAAAATAGCCCAAACAGTAACGAGGCAACAACTAAATACTGCTTCCAAGTTAATGGTTTTTGATTAACATCTTGTTCTAACTCATCCATACTTAACCTCCATTTTAATAAATTGTCTAACTTTTACTCGGATGCTAATTTTAACTTTCATGAGTCCATCACCTGCCCTATTTTTAGCAATAAAAAAGCACCCTTGATCTTACTTCAAGGGTGCTTATTCGGCATGGTACCACCTATCTTACTGTTAAATCCAGCTTTGCCTAAATTCAGCAGTCACTTCACGTACGGCTTTACTGCGATACGCTAACACGTTAATGGGTGTTACCAACTCTAGTTACTTTGTTCACCAGATAGCTCCAAGGGATATTCTGTTTGCATTCGTGGTTCCATTTCAGTAGCCGGAACTCTCTGTGCATTACCTGCAAACATACTTTTCTTTTCATTGCTTTTTAAATATTAAAAATATTTTAATAATTAACTCATTATTTGTCAAGTGGGCGGTAAATTATTTTAATTTAATTCCTTGCCCATAATGCCTGATAATAAAAAGCCTTGTAGCATTTTCAAAGTGCAACAAGGCTTTTTTGTTTTTTACCACATACCAATTACCTTAGTCCAAAGCAATCCGCCGCCAAGCCAGATAACATTAAGGACAACCCCGATAATTGCACTTAATTTCCACCAATCTTTATTAGATACATATCCTGTAGATGAAAGTAAAGCAGCAGGACCAGCAGAATAAGTTGAAGTTGACAAGTATAGTGAGCCATCAAGAGCAAGCATTAAGGCTGCCATCAATGGCGGCACGCCAGCACCGATTGCAACTGACAAGAATCCAGCATACAAAGCAGAAATCTGCGTTGTAATACTTGGGAACAAGTAGTGCAAGTAAAAGTAAACCAAGTAAAGAATTACTAAAACCCAAATCCAGTTCATGCCGTGTAGTGCGTTACCTAAGGTCTTTGAGAACCATGGGAAGAAGCCCAACGTCATTAACTTCTGGGACATTAACATGATAATTGACAGCCAAGTTAAAATGTTCCAAGCAAAACTTTGACCAAGTAAGTCCTTAACATTAATTACTCCCGTAATCAATAATAAGGCTACGGCAATAAAACTAACTTCAGTTGCGTCGATTCCGATTTTGGAACCTACAAGCCATAAGATAACTGCCAAGATAAAGACTGCAGCCATGATTTTTTCTGCAACAGTCGTTTTACCCAATTCTTTTAATTTGGCATTTGCCCAAGCATGAGCATTTGGTGTTTCTTTAACTTCAGGCGGATAAATCTTATATAAAATAAATGGAACAACAAGTAACGAAATAATTCCTGGAACAATTGCGGCAATAAACCATTGCATCCATGAAATCGAAACGTTCTGCGTCTTAGCGATTCCCAATGCCACCATGTTACCAGCTAGGCCAGTAAGAAACATGGTTGAAGTAACAATGTTGACTTCGTATTCATTAAAGACCAAGAATGAACCCATTTTTCTTTGAGTTCCCTTTTTAGGATCTGAACCCATTTCTTTTGATAAATTATCAATGATTGGGTACATGATGCCGTTAACCCGGGCATTATTACTTGGAATACCGATTGCCAACACAGTTTCAACCATTGATAAGGCATATGCTAAACCTAAAGTTCTCTTGCCGAATGTTTTAACAAAGAAATAAGCAATTCTTTTGCCCAAGCCTGACTTAATAAAGCCAGCAGCCATGAACATGCACATTGCAACCATCCAGGCAGTTGAATTACCAAAGCCGGCCGCAACTTCGTCCATTTTAAAGATACCAGTTAAGGTAGCAACAACAATGGCAATAATCGTGACTGCCATCATCGGCAGTGGCTTAGTTACACAGGCAATAATCGTTGCAATAAAGATTGCAAACAAATGCCAAGCAGGAACGCTGATTGCTCCTGGTTTTAATGGCGTTAATAGCCACAAAATGATGCCGACTGCTAAGGGCAGCACCCATTTTTTCCACTGAAATTTGTCTAACATTAGTTCTCTCCTTCACTTTTGGCGTTACTAATTGCTTGCTTAACTGCAGCTTTAAAGGCAGCACTAGTTACACTCGCGCCACTAACTGCATCGACATCAGTAGTCTGCTTAGCCAGCATTTCTTTAGTTAACGCCGGAATTGCACGTCCACCAAGAGATGGCGTTTCTTTTTGCTGTAAAGTTTCAATATTGGTAATTTGATTGTCACTTACAGTTGCACGGACAACAATCGGAACGTCGTTAATTCCGTTTTCACTAATTCCAATCCCTTGATTTGGACCAGCTTCATAGTCACTTGAGGAAGCATGAGCATCAGATTTCAATTCTGGTGCCTTACTTGCATGACTAATAAGGTCAAAGTCGACAATCTTCCGTTTTGGCCATGCGGCATTTTCTCCCGCAATTTTGCCAGAAATTAGTAAATCTGCAATACTGTTAGCACCAATATACTTAGTAGCAAAAATGTCGCCTAATTCCCCCGCTTCATACAGATGTGGAATTACATTATTAGCCATATCAAGTACTTCACAATTTTCATTGCGGCGGGCGCCACCATGAGTATGTAAAATATTATGACGAATCGGAATTGCATAGTATGGACCAGCACCAAAGGCACGCATTGTTTCAATGTTCCGGTTCAAAAGCAGATCGCGTTTAGTTACTTCAGTTACAAAGCCAAAATCTTCAACGGCTTGCAGCAATTTAGGAGCATTAATCTTCTCACCTAATTTTGGAATTGTATCAGCTTTAATTGCATAGGAGATTAGTTCCTTAATTTGGTCGGCCTTATCAGAAGTGTCATTAGCCAATTGCTCATATTGTCTTTGATCCATCACAATGTGCGGGTGATTTTGGTTCGGCAACATAATCCAGTTACCATGATTATATTTATAACCATGACGATCTTCTTCATCTTCACGATAATAACGGGTACCATCATCACCTGCGACAAAAATACTGCCGTTAAACAAACTCTTCCAGTTAATCATGTAGGCAAATTTTTCTCTTGGTTTGCCTTCGTTCAGTGAAAAGCCGTGAGAATCATAGTTGGACATGTGCCATAAACGCGCACCAGCTTCAACAGCCAAATCGATCCCTTTACCTTGGTTATATAAAGTTCCAATTGGTGCCAAAGATCCTTGTCCCAAAAAGTTCTGCACCATATCTTGGTTATTTTCAAAGCCACCACATGATAAAACCACACCATTTTTGGCAGCTACATAACGAACTTGCCCTTGGTGCTTAATTTGAACACCAAGAATTGTTTTCGTTTCTGGATCTTGAATTAGATGTTGTGCCGGACTTGAAAACCAAATATCAATTTTGTCTAGTCGTTCATAAACTTTTTTACGTAATAACTTCCAAAAGCCGCCATTATACATTCCTTGGGTCATTGATTGTGAACGCATCGTATCTGCATGGCGATATTCTGGGTATTCACCTTGAGGTCTTCTGCCTGTGTATTGGGCATCAATTCCAAAATATTCTTTTGAATATTCTTTCATTTGTAAAACGTTGTTAACAAACGCATCTAGATCTTTAGGATCATACTTGAATGGATAATAAGTTTGCTTATAATAATCACGCAAATCATCGAAATTATCACTCCAAGCAAACGCCCCGCCAGCATAACGGGTATTGCCCCCTTCTTGACCTTCTGGAGCAGAATCAATTAATAAGACTTTAGCATTATTGTCAGCCGCAAATCTGGCAGCGCCAGCGCCAGCACCACCAAAGCCAACAACAATAACATCATAAACTGCATCCCATTTAAGTGTTGAATTGTAAATCAAAATAATTACCTGCACTTTCATAAATCTTTACCAAAAATAAATATATCGGTTTCATAAATATAAATCTACTTTATTTTTAGCTAAAATCATTTTTAAAAATAGCCAATAAACGTTGAATTATCAAGTATTTATTGCTATTATTTGGGCGATTTAATATAATATAAAAAGATTCACTTATAAATAATATTTATTAATTTTCAAAAGGAATACAAATGAATGAAAAAGATTTGGTTTATTTTTGCAAATTAGTCGAAATCGGTAATTACACTACTACTGCAGCTTATTTTGAAGTTACACAGCCAACAATCTCAATGGCCATTAAAAGGCTTGCCAAAAAGTTCGACGACCCACTAATTATTCAAAAAAATCGTAAAAGCAAGTTGCTTTTAACTAATGCTGGCGAATTACTTTATCAAAAAGCCAAAATTCTTATCCAAGATATTGCAAGTATTGATTACGATGTTAAACACGCAAGCGACAAAAAAATCCGGCTTGCCTTTTCTGGTGAAGCCGGAAGTTCTTATATCCCCGATGTTATTCAAAAGTTTTTTCAGGCTGGACTTACCCACCTACTTGATACCCATATTGAACGATCAGCCGATGCTTTTTCCGATCTGACCAATGGCAAAGTAGATGTTGCGATTTATTCATGGATGGTTAAAATCAACGATCCAGATTACTTTATTCATAATTTACACAAAACAGAATTAGTAATCATTACCAGCTTAGATGATTCTTTAAAAGACGTTCATGAGATCAGTGCCGCACAATTACGTAATAAGCGTTTCATTGCCCGTGAACGTGGTTTCTTAACCAGAGAATGTCTTGAACAGGAAGCAAAATTGGGAAATTTCACGCCTAATATAATTTATACAGCAACAACGATGAAGTTAATGATTGACCTTGTCAAACGTAATGTTGGGATTGCCTTGGCAATGGAAAGCAGCATTAAAGATGTTCCTGGAATCCATATTGTTCGCCTGCAGCCGGGACAAAAATTATGGGCCTATATGCAGATTGCAATGCGCAAAAGTTTTGTTCCAAACAAGTATCAACGTGAAGGAATTGAGATTTTGCGACATTTTAAACCAGAAAAATAAGCTATTCAGATTTGAATAGCTTATTTTTTTATTTTATCTAAGACCAACGAATAATAAGGCAGCTAAAATTCCACCAACAAATGGTCCAACAATTGGAACCCAGCTGTATGCCCAATCTGACTTACCTTTATTGGCAATTGGCAGTACTTGGTGAGCAAGCCGCGGGCCAAAATCACGAGCCGGATTAAGTGCGATTCCTGTAGGACCACCAAGTGAAAAGGCAATTGCGGTAATTAGAGTACCTGCAAGAACAGGATTAAGTGCTGGATTCACGCCGCTCTTGCTAAATGCGAGCAGGCCATATACTAAAACAAATGTTGCTAGCATTTCAGCAAAAAAGTTCCAAAAGTAATTTCTAATGGCAGGTGCTGTAGCAAAACTAGTTAAAATAGCTTCTTGATCTGTAGTTTCCTTCCAATGTGGATAAAACATTAGCCAAACCAAAATGGCACCAACAAACGCACCGGCAACTTCTGCAAGTATATATGGCAAAACATATGACCACGAGAAACTACCCGAAACTGCCATAGCAACTGCGACTGCTGGATTGAAGTAGCCGGGAGTTAGCCATTTGACAAAATATACGGAGAAGGTAATTGCCATTCCCCAACCAAAGGCGATACCAACCCAATTAGCACCCTTAGCCTTTGACTTCGACAGTCCCATATCAGCACAGACACCGTCTCCTAATAAAATCATCATTGCCGTTCCAACAAACTCGCCAAGCAATTGCATACCCAAACTATTATGTAACATCTTAACTCCCAATCTTTCTAAAATTAGTAATTGAATTATTAACCTCATATTTATAAATATTGAACATTGTGGAAGCGCTTGAGTAAAATATATAATATTTTTTCACAATTGTAAATAGGTTTTTAACAAATATTTTTGTGAGCAAAAATGTTGTTATCACAACAAAATTATGATTTTTATTTTTTGACTTTGTGAAATAGTTTGTGAAAATTGTTTTATTAATCAGCAGACAATAAAATATGTAAGTATCGTTAATTTATTGACCAGCATAATGACATAATTATCGGGCTTATTAAGGTTTTAATGACTAACTTTATAAGTGAAAAATTATTTTGAAAGATACATATTTGCTTAAATATGTGATTTTTTTGCTTTAACAAAAAAATTCCCCAATAACCAAATATTGGGGAATTATTAAATTATTTACTTTTAAAATGTTTGGATTTTATTAAGCGGCCAATAACGTAAGACTACCTTACCAATTATTGCTTTTCTTGTTATCGGACCAAAAAAGCGCGAATCTTTCGAAATATCACGGTGGTCACCCATTACCCAATAATGACCTTTAGGAACCTGATACGTAAAATTCGTTGTATATGTTTGGCCAATTGCATTATCAGCTTTTTTATAGTCATTTTCTAGATAGGGTTCTGGCAATAATTTGCCGTTGACGTACAATTTGTCATTTTCAGACACGATTTTATCACCCGGCATACCGATTACCCGCTTAACATAAACTGAACCTGGGGTGTCCTGTGCAGCTTTAGGCGCATACAGAACAACTATATCGTTTCGCTTAAAAGAGCTATGACGTGATGAAATCAACCGCTCATTATTTTCAAAGTTGGGTTGCATTGATGCTCCAGATACCCGATCATTCGAAATTACAAAAGTCAGCAGCAGATAACATATTCCTAGGACAACTACCATCATGACAATCAGTTCACGAAAGAAACTGCCCCAACCTTCATCATTATTTTCTTTTTTCATTAAAATCTCTCCTTATATTTTGTTATTATATACCAAAAATTGTAAGCAAAAAATCCTTTAGACAATTTTGCCTAAAGGATTTTTAAAAGTATCAGTACTTGTGGTTAGTTAACAAGTATTAATTATTTAATTACTAAAAATAATAATGCGGCCAAGATACCACCAACAAATGGTGCAACAACTGGAACCCAAGCATATGCCCAGTCAGACTTGCCCTTATTAGCAATTGGGAACAATTGGTGAACCAATCTTGGTCCCAAATCACGAGCTGGATTAAGAGCGGCACCAGTTGAACCACCTAATGAAAGGCCAATAGCGCCTAATAATAAGCCGGCAACTAGTGGATTTAGACCTGGAGCAAATTGGCTCTTACTGAAGGCTAATAAGCCAAAGACAAGCATAAATGTGCCAATCATTTCCGCAAAGAAATTCCAGAGATACTTTCTAATGGCTGGTTCAGTTGCAAAAGTGCCCAAAATAACATCTTGGTCTTCAGTTGCCGCAAAATGAGGGTAGTATGTCAACCAAACAAGAATACCACCAACAAAGCCTCCGGCAACTTGAGCAACAAAGTATGGCAAAACAGAACTCCAAGGTAAGTTACCAACAATTGCCATTCCCAAGGTAACAGCAGGATTCAAATGTCCCGGACTAAGCCAGCTTACACAGTAAATCCCAAAAGCTAAGGCAAAGCCCCAGCCAAGAGTAATTGCCAGCCAGCCGGCACCACTACCTTTTGACTTTTTCAAATTAACAACGGCACAGATGCCATCACCAAACAAAACAAGGATAGCGGTTCCTAAGAACTCGCCAAGCATTTGCATTGTTAAACTATCATGCATTCTTTTTCTCCCTCACTTAAAAAGCATCAATACATTAATTTTACCTTAATCAATGATAACTTAACTTGTGAAGATGAAAAACTTTTTTGCTTAAAATCAGGTAATTAGAAATTAAATTCCCTAGTCTTTTACAACCAGTGGTTTAAGTTGAGCTTCAACTTCTGTGCGTGTGACACCAGCCTGGACAAGTGATGCAGCAGTGTATGCTCCCTCAATGAAGGCAGTATTGTATAAATGAACTGGCTTATCGGTCATTTCAAGCGCCATTTCCAAATTCATCTTGGCACTGCCAAGGTCATAAAACGCCAAAATTTCGTCAGCTGAATTATCCGCAAAGGCTTGCATAATCTTATCCATACTGGTACCAATATCGCCATCATTGGTGCCGGCAGCGACAGTAATTGAGACATCAGCTGCCACTTGGTCCAATAATTTTTTTAAGCCGCTTGCAATTTCTGGGACATGCGACACTAAAGTAATTCCTAAACTCATAATAACCCCTTTGTTTCTAGCATTGCTTCAAACAAGTAGCCGCTGGATTGGGAGCCGGGATCAACGTGTCCTTTTGAACGTTCGCCTAAATATGAAGCCCGACCTCTTTTAGCAACCATCTCTTTAGTAGCCTCAACAGCTGCCGCTATCTTATCTTGCGTCAAATTACCGGCCTTGACATCGGGAATTAATGCCTGCCAAACATCAACCATGGTTTTATCACCTGGCTTTGCGCCGCCACGCTTTTCAATTCCAGCAAGAGCTGCATCTAGTAATTCACCCAAGTCCATTGTGGTATTACTTTTCTTAGCCATTTCCAAAAAGGCAGTACCATAAAGCGGCCCTGAAGCACCGCCAACAGTTGAAATCAGCGTCATTGCAATTGTTTTAAAGGCTGCAGTCACATTAGCCGGCTTTTCAGTCAACTTTTGACTGACCGCTGTCATCCCCCGATTCATATTAAAGCCGTGGTCGCCATCGCCGATCGGCGTGTCCAAATCACTTAAAAGTTGCTGATTTACGGCAATTTTAGCCGCAAAATTATTCATCCATTCTGTTAAAGTATCAACTGTTAATGTCATGTTTAACCCTTTCTATTTCCAAGCAATTGTTGCAACTGGCATCTTTAATGCATCAAGCCACTTGTCATCCTGTAATTCAAACATGGTAAGTGATATTCCCGCCATGTCAAGTGATGTCATGTAATTGCCGATTTTGATAAATGCCGGCTTAATCTTAAATTGCTCAAGTTTATTTAATAAATCATTACTAAAAATATACTGTTCCATCAGCGGCGTTGCTCCCATCCCATTAACAAGTACAGCATATTTTTTACTACCATCAAGATGCATCTCGCTATCAAGCTTATTAACTAATTCTTCAACCAAATCCTTGGCAGGCTTAATCTTTTCACGACGATAACCGGGCTCTGAGTGGACACCAACGCCAAACTCAATCTCGTCATCTTTAAGGACAAAGCCAGGCTTGCCAGTTTCTGGATTAGTAGCTGCGGACAGGGCAACGGCAATTGTTTTAATATTTGGCAGAACCTGCTTGGCTAATTCGGCAATCTCATCAAGACTGGCACCATTTTGTGCAGCTGCTCCAAGTACCTTATGCATAAACAATGTCCCAGCTACTCCACGCCGACCTTGTGTAAAAGTGCTATTTTCTACAGCGATATCATCATCAACAACGATTGACTTAACCTTAATATCATCCATTTCTGCCAAATCTTTCGCCATATCAAAGTTCATGATGTCACCCGAATAATTTTTAATTATTAAGAAAACTCCTTGCCCTTGATCGACGGCCTTAATAGCCGCATAAATTTGATCTGGTGTCGGTGAAGTAAAGACCTGTCCGCATACAGATGCACTCAACATCCCTTTACCGACAAAGCCAGCATGAGTTGGCTCATGTCCAGAACCACCACCGGAAACAAGCCCGACTTTGCCCTTCATTGATTCCTTGTCTGAGCGCATAACAGCTTCAGCATCAGGAACTTGTTCAATAAATTGGGGATAAGACCGGACCATACCGGCAACCATTTCTGGTACTACATTAGCAGGATCATTGATAATTTTTTTCATTTTGGATCTTCTTTCGGTTTGCAATCTAAAATCTTATTACAATCTGATTATATCAGCAAGCGCTTCCATAAGCTAATATATTATTAACAAAAAAAGCGAAGATTACTCTTCGCTTTTAAAACTATTTTCGAATTACCTGATAGCGGTTTGACCGATCTTCATGTGGCGCTTCTGAAGCATGACCGACAGCAACAATTACTGAAGTCACATATTCAGGAGTTATGCCTAATTCTGCTTGCAAATCTGGTGCAGTATTTAGCTTGCCGGCAGCCATCATTAAGTAAACGGAACCTAAATTAAGATTGGTAGCCTCGACCATGATGTTTTCAGCAGCAGCTGAAGCATCCCGTTCACCGTAACGACTATCTTTTTGAACATTAATTACAAATAACAATGGCGCACCATAGCAGGCATTATCAGTTATCTGTTCAATCTTTTTCAGTAAATCCTCATCTTCTACTACCGTCATTTGCATAACTGCTGTTTCATGCATTCCACACGGTGCTGCTTGGAACGCCTTAATTAGTTGCTCAATCGCTGTTTGCGACACTTTTTCATCGGTGTATTTGCGAACAGCAACGCGCTTTAAAATTGGATCTGACATTTTGGGACTTCTTTCTCAACTATTGATTCACGGCTTGACCACTCTTATGATTCAAGTCTGACCACTTAATGTAGTAAGTCTTTAAGCTTTCTACAAATGTAATGCCAACAAACTTGGTCTTATGAATTTTCTTGGTTTTAACAACTAACACAACTTTGCCTTTGGCAATTGTTCCACCCAAGTTCTTGCCCTTACTGTTATAGGCATAAGCTTTACGCTTTAATTTATAAGATGCAGCTGGTGAAGTTTTTACATTCTTGGCATCAATGTATTGCTTCTTATTATCAAATTGCAATAAGCTCTTGCCTTTAGTTGAGATAAAACCTGTAACGTAAATAAACATATTCTTCTTTAGCTTGGTTTTACCTTTTTTAACTTTGTTGCCCTTAGCATCATAAATAGTCGAATTTTTCTTCAGCTTAACATACTTATTAATGTAACCTAAGGCAGCTGTATTACTAGTTGAATTACTAGATGCCGGTTGGTCCTTTGCTGGTTGATTATCAGCAGTCGTTGTTCCTGTCGTATTTTGTTGCTGATTAGTATTAGCAGGTTGACTAGTAGCCGGCGTTTCTTCAGTTGCCGCATTTACTGGTGCTGCGATCGTTAATCCGAGTGACAAAGAAGCAGTACCAATTAGGCCTAATAATAAATTTTTCTTCATATTTACACCTCATAATGTAATCATTTTATTTCTTATGATTTATTTTACTACATTAACTTTGTAATTACTCCTTATAAAAGTAAATGTAATACTTTGTAATTTCTTTTTCAGCTGCTAAATAAGAAAGTTTAGCTTTAAAATCAAAATAACTTATAATAAATATAATGTAAATCATAACCGCTATTTTTAGAAAGATGAATATGGAAAATATAAACGATCAGCCAATAGAAATCTTAGTTACTATCGACCAAAACTACATCAAACCGCTTGAAGTCATGATATATTCACTCAAACTTAATAATCTTGAGCAACAGATGCGCATTTGGATCATCTACGATAACATTAGTACCTCTGCCTTAACTGCCTTGCAAAACTTCGGGCAAAAAATTGGTATCCAAGTTGAAGCTTTGGCAATGAATGCGGACTTTACCTTCCCTGAATCTTTGCTTAACCTGCATGACTACCCACAGGAAATGTATTTTCGGTTATTATCCGGCAAAATCCTACCGTCTAAATTGCACCGTATTATTTATCTTGATCCTGATATTCTAGTAATCAATTCAATTAGGCCACTATGGGACTTAGATTTACAGGGTAAAATGTTCGCCGCAGCCGTCCATGAGGGGCTAACTGATATCATGAGCTCGATTAACAACATTCGCTTAGGAACCACGACCGCCTATTTTAATTCCGGTATTATGCTAATGGACTTGGACCAAATGCGGCAAAAAGTTAAGCTTGATGATCTTACTGATGCCATTAATGAGCACCATGATACTTTAATTTTGCCCGATCAAGATATTCTAAATTACTTATATGGTGAAGATATTCTTCAAATTCCGGAAACACAATGGAATTATGACGCTCGTGCATACTCTGTCTATCTAACCCGAAGTGCGGGCGAATATAACCTTGAATGGGTAATGCAAAATACCTCAATTCTGCATTTCTGCGGTAAGCCAAAACCATGGCAAAAAGAAAACCATTCTCGCTTCAAAGCACTCTACTTAAATTATCAGCAAATGACTAACAATTTAACAAAAGCAAAAAAATAATTTGCACAATCGCAATTTTTCTATTGAAGGTCTGCTTAACTGTGCTAAAATAATTAAAGTTGCTGGATATCAAGCGACACAACGCATTACGTGAATTACGTGCCGATTGTTTACAATCGATTTTGTGTTGTCTATTTTATAATTTTTATAGAAAAGAGAAGATACATTATGGCTTCAATTAACAAATCTGAACTTACTAAAGAAGTTGCAGCAAAGACTGGCCTTAAGCAAAAGGAAGCTGAAGAAGTTATTGACGCTTTCATCGGCTCAATCAAGGACAACTTGACTAAGGGTGAAAAGGTTCAAATCATTGGCTTCGGTTCATTTGAAGTTCGTCAACGTGCAGAAAGAAAAGGTAGAAACCCACAAACTGGTAAGACCTTAACTATTCCTGCTACTCAAGTACCTGCATTCAAGCCTGGTAAGGCATTAAAGGATGCAGTTAAATAATCTTTTAACTTAAAACATAAAAGACCAGCAAGCAATCTGCTTGCTGGTCTTTTTTTAACGACTTTGGTGATTTAATTTCTTCGCAAAGAAATCACCGACAATTTGGACAATAAAAATCAAAATAATTACAAGAACTGTTGCGACCAGGGTTACATCATTATCAAACCTGTTATAGCCATATGAGATAGCTGTATTCCCTAGTCCACCGGCACCAATGGCCCCAGCCATTGCAGTTAAGCCAATCAAACTAATAATTGTCACAGTGGACACGCGAACTAATTCAGAACGAGCTTCATTTAAGTAAACACTAAAAATAATGTCCCAGATAGTTGCTCCTAGGCTCTGTGCGGCTTCAATCTTACCCTGTGCCACACTCTCTAAGGCAACCTGTACTTGCCGAGCATAAAATGGAAAGACACCCAGGGTTAGCGGTACTAAGGCAGCCTTCATTCCGATTTGAGTACCTACAATCTTTTGCGTAACTGGTGCAATAAAGGCAAGCAAAATGATGAAGGGAATTGCCCGGAAAATTGAGACTACTTTATCACAAATATTAAACCAGAATTTGTTCGGGCGAATGCCACCATCCTTGGTCAAAACAAGAATCACACCAAAAATAATTCCTAAAATTCCACCAAAGATTGCTGACCAAAAGGTCATAAAGAGCGTTTGCACGATACTGGTACCCCAGCCGGCATCCCCACTCCAGCCAAGTTGAACCACATTTGGAAATACACTACTAAACCAACTACTCATACAAATTCCCCTTTTCATCAAATCTAGTTAATGACACTTGTTGCTTTTGCAAAAAGGCAACCGTTTCTTTTTGTTTTTCACTGTCGCCCTTGACCAAGACCAACAAGGTCCCAATTGGCTCATCATCAAGCAGTTCCACATTGCCATACAGCATGCTGACCTCAACGTCAAGTTCACGATACAGGTCAATGACAATCGACTTGGTCACATTGGCTACACTGTACACTAGTTGATAAATAGCTTCATCTTCATTCAAATGGTCTAAATTCAGCGTATCTAGAGTATTAATGACTTCAAGTGAGCCACCAACAAAGCTCTTAGTCAAAGAATTTTGCGGATTTAAGACAACATCACGCAAATTGCCCTTTTCAACAATCTTGCCTTGTTCCATCACGGCCACTTTGTCACAGATTTTTTTAACTGCATCCATTTCGTGCGTGATTAAAACAATTGTCAAATTCAATTCTGCCTTCAATTTTTTCAATAAAGCCAGAATTTGTTGCGTATTCTGTGGGTCTAAAGCACTAGTTGCTTCGTCCGAAATCAGAATATCTGGTTCGTTGGCAAGGGCGCGAGCAATTGCTACTCGCTGCTGCTGTCCCCCAGATAATTGAACCGGATAAAAGTTAGCCTTATCTTTTAGATCAACCAAGTCTAATAGGTGCAATGATTTTTCTTCAATTTCTTTGTCTTTTAAACCAGAATGCTTCAAGGCAAAGGAGACATTCTCAAGAACGGTTACTTCATTTAATAGGTTGAAACTCTGAAAAATCATGCCGATATTTCTACGTGCTAGTTGCAGCTGCTTATTGGAAATGACTTGCTTGCCATCCTTAATAAAGTCGATACCGTTGACTTGAATGTCACCAGCAGTTGGCTTTTGCAGCAAGTTAATTGTTCTAACCAAGGTAGACTTGCCGGCACCAGAGAAACCGACAACGCCATAAATGTCCCCTTTTTCAACTTCTAAATTGACATCTTGCACTGCATGAACGACTTTACCTTTTTTATCTGGAAAATCCACATTAACGTGCTTTAAATCGATAATACTCATTAACAATCACCCTTTACTAAAACTTGATATCCCAAGCTGGTAGTTCCATTTTACCAAAATACTTCTTAAATAATTTTTTGGTTTCAACCGTTTGATATGCCTTCACAACAGCTTGATAATCTTGATTATCTTTTTGATCTTTTCGAGCACAAATGATATTTACCCATTTTAGTGAATCTTTGTTAAGCGGCTCAACAAAGATTGTTTGCTTCTCACCAAGACCTGCTGGTATCGCAAAAGTATTATTAACAATTGCGGCATCAACACTATTAACTACCCGACCACATTGGTCATCACTAGCTTCCTTGATTTTTAAATTATGCGGGTTCTTGACAATATCTGCAACTGTTAGTAACGCCTTATTTTTACGTAATTTAATTAGACCCGCATTTTTGAGGACGATTAATGAACGTGATTCATTTGTGGCATCATTTGGTACCGCAATCGTCGCACCATCTGGCAATTGACTCAGCTTATGATACTTTTTAGAGTAAATTCTGATTGGCGAAATTTGTGTCCGGCCAATAGCAACAATATCACCATGATTTGCCTTATTCCATTCCTTTAAGAAAGCATAGTGTTGGAAGGAGTTAAGATCAATATCGCCGTTTTTTAGTGCCTTATTAGGTTGATTATAATCGGTAAAGTTCTTAAGCTTAATCGAAACGCCATACTTCTTTTTAGCTAAGGCAGCCGTATGATTCCAAATGTCCTGATCGGATTTGTTAATACTTACGACCCCGACAGTTACAACGTGATTTTGCGATTTGGGCTTGTTTAGACCAGGTCCAAAACCAAACCAAGCAGCAATAATGATAACTACGGCAATAATTAACCAAATAATAATATTCTTGCGTTTTTTATGACTCATGATAAATGTTCCTTTCTATTTTAAAGTAATATCCCAAGCAGCAATTTCCATATCGCCATAATACTTTTTATATAAATTCTTAGTTTCTTGCGTTTGGTAAGCCTTCACAACATCTTGATAATCCTTGTTGTTAGTCTGACCTTTTTAGCACAAATAATGTCAATCCATTGCTGTGAATCCTTATTAACCGGTTCAACAAAGATTGTCTGCTTCTTGCCTAAACCTGCTGGTCCAGAAAAGTCATTGTTGACGACTGCGGCATCTACTGAATTAATCACGCGGCCACATTGTTCAGCACTGATTTCTTTTATTTTTAAGTTACGGTGGTTTTGAATAATATCAGAAACCGTAACTAAGCTTTTGTCTTTGCGTAAACCGATTAAGCCAGCATTTTTCAAGACGAATAATGCTCTAGATTCATTAGTTGGGTCGTTGGGTACTGCAATCGTTGCGCCGTTAGGTAATTGACTAAGCTTGTGGTACTTCTTTGAGTACAACCTAATTGGAGCAATGTAAGTTTTACCAATTGGTACGACACCGCCATGATTGGCCTTGTTCCAACTTGCCAAGAATGAATAATGTTGAAAGGCATTCAAATCAATATCACCATTTTTCAAGGCTTTGTTCGGTTGATTATAATCAGTGAAATTTTTGATTTGCACGGTAATGCCGTATTTTTTCTTGGCAGTTTGTTTAACGTGCTGCCAAATATCCTGTTCTGGCTTGCTTTCACCAACTACCCCAACAGTAACCGTATGTGATTTTGAACCATGATTCAAACCTGAACCAAAGCCAAACCACGCAGCAATCAGCACAATGACAACAATCAATATGCCAATAATTAGCTTGCGCTGTTTTTTCTTACTCATTAATCCTTACCTCCAAAATTGCAATAAAAAAAGCACTCATCACAATCAAGGACGAGTGCTCGTGTTACCACCTTTAAATTTATCTATTACTCACGTAATAAATCTCACTAGCTATCAAACAATAGCTTGCAAAGATAACGGATGCAACTCCGCCATTAGCTAAATATCACTAACAGTCATCATTTCAAGCCCATGTTCGCTACTACTTAACTGCTGGCTCTCACCACACTGCCAACTCTCTTTATTGTTAAGAAAATAGTTACTCTGCTTTTCAAGATGTATTAATTATTTAATTGTTTATTAATTTATCATTCAAGCTGAGTGCTGTCAACCCTAGAATAAAATTTATTTATTGTTAGTTTTTTTGAAAGCTTTAATTTGGGTCATGTGGTAGCGACCAACGCCGTAAGTCACAATTGCCATCCCGATAACCTGCCACCAAAAGTTATGATTTGTTGCTTCTGCTTGAACAATACTGCCCACTAGAATAACCACACAAATTAGAAGAATTACGCCGGACCAGATAATTTGTTTCATTTTTGAACTTCCTTTCGCAAATAAGTTAAAAAAGCATAAGGATATTTATCTTGGTAATTAGGTGCATGACTTACTTTCTTAACTAAATTGAATTGCTGATAATCAAGGGGTGTCATTACCGTATCACCAGCAAAAGTGGCATCAATCACGGTTCTTTCAAGACAGTCAACGCGATCTTTCAATGCCGAAAAAACCGAGTTGCCACCAATTACACTGATTTGCTCCTGCTGGTGAGCAGTCAGCCAATTATTTAATGCAGTAAGTGAGTCTAACATCACAACTTGCTTATTTTCAGCATATTTGGCAATTAATTGTTCATCTTTAGTCAAAACAACGTGCAATCGCTGCGGCAATAACCTTGGTAAACTCGTAAAAGTATTGCGCCCCATAACTATTGGATGGCCAATGGTTAGTTCCTTAAAATGTTTCATGTCACCAGGCAGCTGCCATGGCAAATGTCCGTTTAGACCAATTTGACCCTTTTGATCTTCTGCCCATACAAAAGTAATCATCAATTCACCTCTAACTTTATTATACGGCTCCATTAGCTTTAATTGTTCCGTAATGCCTTAACTTGACCAATTTTATAATTGTTTAAACTTCATCCTGGGCAATTAAGCAGCCTAAATTAGAAGTTGAAAATTAATTCGACCATTCTAACATGCAATATGCTATAGTTAATAAGATAAAATTAGATTGAGGAGTATCAGTAATGACCAAAAAAGACGATCAAAAAACGGTTGAAAATTTTAACAAAATGAAAGTAACTGAAGCTAACCTTGTGCGTGATTTACAAGCTGTCGTTAAAGATCCTGCTAAAGAAGCAGAATTAAGCGATGACATTTTTGCTAATCACAAGTCATGGCTGCAAATAATTATGCCTAATTATTCGCCTGAAATGCACTTAGCATTAGTTGACAACTACGAAAAAGAAAGTCGTTACAAGTCATACTACGATGATAAGGCTGGCAAAGGTGCGACTGCAATTTTAGTCAAAGTTGTTAAAGAGCATTTAGCAAAATAAAAGGTGAAGTTCTTCAATTATTGAAGAATTTCACCTTTTTTAGTATTTCAAAAAGTTACTCACCTTTAAATGTGCCCGCCTCAACTTGCTTAATAAAGTCGGCAACGTGCTTATAGTAAACATCAGGATTATCTACCATTTGGTGATGGCCAGCATCCGGTGTTGTTACTAAACGAGAATTCGGGATTTCTTTTTGCATAATTTTGGCTGTTTCTAGTGGCATCGTATCTTCTTCACCAAAAGTCAGCAAGGTTGGCATCGTTATCTGTTTTAGATATTTTCTAAAATGCCAATCCTTTAACTTACCAGTAACCACAAATTCATTATCACCTTGAAAAGCATGATAGACAGGTAACCCGCCAATTCTTTTAATATGATACAACTTGCAAGGCTGCCGCCGATCAAGAAAGTTAATATTTAAGATTTGGATATCTTCACGATAGCGTGGATTAGCAAAATTATGGTTATCCTCACATTCACGCATAAAGTCAATTTCTGTTTGCGGAAAAATTTCTTGTCTACGGCGATTAATTGATTCAATGTAATCATCAATTTCATCTACCATTGAAGAAATAATCGTCCCCTTAAGGTGAGAACCATATTTTACAGAATATTCCTGTGCAAGCAGTCCTCCCCAGCTTTGACCAATTAGATAAAAATTGTCTAATCCCAGTTTATCTCGAACCTCATCAACCTCATCAAGGAAATACTCATAAGTTAGATACTTTTCAGCAATTTTGGGGTCAGAATAATCTGGCTGATCTGAATAAAGCGACCCTAATTGGTCGTACATCGTTACTTGAACATGCAGACCTTGCTTTGCTAGTTGATCGGCAGCATCCTCCCAATATTCATGATTACCACCAGGTCCGCCATGTAACGCAAGTAAATGAATATCGCCCTCTCCTTGCGTACTAGTCCATAAATGATAGCCATTATCCAATGTAATAATTTTTGATCCAGTTTTCATGCTTTTTCCTCATATATTTAATAGTTATTTGCTATATCCTACCTTGTACCATAAAGGTTGGGAGTTATTTGTGTGTGACGGTTTGAGTGAATAGCCAGTTAATGCATCATTAACGGCAGTAATTTGATAAGAATTATCGATTGGGATAACGTAAGCTTCATCATTCATGTATTCTTGCCACTCATGGAATTTTTGTACCCGATATTTATGGTTAAATGCCTTTGAAGAATTGAGTTCTGCCATCAATTGATTATTTTTAGCTGTCACAAATCGAGACATATTAAACGGTGCGGTTTCACTGTAATAAGTTTGCGGCGATGGTTCTGATGGCATCGACCAGCCACCAATAAACATATCAATTCCCGGATCATCGTGTTCTAGCTTATCATAAAACGAGTTGTGCTCAATTAAGCGTCCTGATGCTAGTTGAACATTTAGTCCGATTTTATGCCATTGCTGAATATAATTTCGAATAATAGGTTCTTGAGTTGAGTCACCACTCATTGCAGCAATATTAATCGTTAATGGCTTACCATTAGGCTGAATACGCCACTTTCCCTTCTTTTTATAGCCAGCTTTATCTAAAATACTATTGGCCTTTTTTAGATTGTAGGAATAGCTCTTAGCATTTTTATCGAAATAATCGCCGAATTGTGCTGGGATTAAGGTAGGAACTCTAAAAGTTAAGCCATAACTATAACGTTTATCAACTGCATCAACGTTCATTGCATAACCAATCGCTTGACGCAATGACTTGTTATTCATTTTTGCCTTAGGATTTTCAATGTTCTTACTTGTCTTATTGTCCCATTTCCCTACTTTAAAGGCTAAATAGTGATAACTCAAAGGAATTTGGGCAACGAAATTGACTTTTTTAGTATCTTTAACTTGGTTCCATTGAGTGTTAATAACCTGCATTACGTCAAACTTGTGACTTTTAATTGCTTGTGAAGCGGAATTAGGTGAAACCACTGAGATAACAATTTTATTTAATTTTGGTGTGCCACGCCAGTAATACTTATTAGGCGTCCAAGTAACAGATTGACCACGGACAATCTTATCAATTTTAAAGGCACCAAAAAATAGTGGGTTCTGTCTGATTTTATCTGAAGATTTTAACTTAGAAAAAGGTACATCCTTTAAATAGTGATATGGTTCTACCGCATCCCACAAATAGCGATTTCCTGTATTGAACATACTAGGATTGACCTCTTTGAAGTGCATAATAATAGTTCTACCATTATCACCATCAGGCATTTCAATTCCCGAAATAGTCTTAGCCTTCCCATCATGATAGGCTTTTAGCCCATTAAGAATTTCAAATTGACTGCTGTATCTTGGGCAATTGGTATCCTTATTAGCTAAAATTTCATAAGCATATTCATAGTCTTTGGCAACAACTTGCTTACCATCAGACCATTTGACACCCTTTTTAATCGTTATCGTAGCTGTTTTCTTTTTTACATTTAGCTTAAGAGTAGCCGGTCCCTTGTCAGTAACTTTATAATGGTCGTCGCTATCAAACAATGTTTCCAGACCTGGAGCCGCAACTTGAGAGTCAATGTCATCAGAAGACAATTCTTGTGAAAATATTCCAGAAAAAGGAGTGTCTGTTTCAAGGCCAATCTTCACAGTGCCGCCCTGTTTGCTGGCTTTTTGCGGAGTTGACATAGGAAAATTAGATGCCGTCTTAGTTTCATCCTTGGCGGTATTGTTCTTACCACATCCAGCTAAGACAAGACCAGAAAGACTGATAATTCCCAAAGATTTAAATAAATTTGGTTTGTTCATTGTGATATATCCCTCATTTCTACATTTAATTTTTATATTTAAATAATATATCACAATATTTTAATAAAAACATCATATTTTTTAGAAGGAATACTTAATTTATCGACTAATATACCCTGATATTTCAGAATAATTGAGAGATAAATAATGATAAAATGATTAAATATTTTTATTTATCAAGTATGTGGCATTGAGATGAAGATTTTAGCCGAATTAGACAAAAAAATACACGACCCCAAACAAAATGTTGAAGTCGTGTATAAAGATATAAATATTATGATTAATGGAACCAGTGCGTATTTCTATCAGTAAACGCAAGTAAGTCGTTACTCATGTATAAAATATACGTAATAAATAGCGTCAGATTGGCATCACCTTGAAAGGCAGTTACACCCCACAAAATAATTGACATAATTCCTTGAACCGTCCAAAAGTAGTACTGCTCACGAAAACGCAAGGTACACAATAATGATCCTGTTACTCCAATTGAGCCGGCAAAAGCATCAATCCATGGTCGTGGACTGATGAAAATTTTCGTATCCATAAAATATAAGGCAGCAGTAACAACGGCAAAGAAAATCAGTGTTAACAGCCATTTAGATGCGTTTAATCCGTGAATATGCTTTTCAGCGTCTTTGGCCCATGCAGGCAATAGCAAAACCGGCAAATCCAGCAGGACAATATATGAAGCCTGCAGGACAACATCGGCATAATTGCGGGCGTTAATTGCTACAACAATGTAGATTAACGCTGATAACAGTCCTAAGATACCATTTAACGGTTTGGCATTGGTAATTGCCAATGTACAGGTAAAACCCATGATTGCCGCAACCATTGTGACCAGTGAAATGGTATTTATCGGCGAACTAACTGTCGTACCAATAATCACACCAATTCCCAGCATTAATAGCATATACGTTTTAAAGCTCCAACCACGCATTTGCTCGACATACCATTTTGGTCTGAAGACATCAGTATTTGGCTGTATTTTCATTACTTCTACTCCTCACATAAATACGATATTTATTAAAAACACATGTTATCTATCATAACATGTGTTTTCAGTAAAATAAAATTTTTCAAATGATAAAAACACTTGCAAAATGATACGGTAGATTTTCAAGAATGCTACAAGGAGAGTACAGGATTTAGCCCCCCAAAAACAAAAAATTGCAAAATTAATTTGGAAAAATACGACTAATAAGGTATAATATCCTTTGTTGCGGAGAGTTGGCAGAGTGGTAATGCACCGGACTCGAAATCCGGCGAACCAAGTTTTCCTTGGCGCGCAGGTTCAAATCCTGTACTCTCCTTAAATATGAGCCGACAAATACTGATATAACAGTGCACGCTAAACTATAAAAAAGACAGTTTCTTTTTATAAGACTGCTTTTTTTTATTCAATTTCATTTATTACTCCTACCATCAAAACTATAGATATTTTAATTAATATTAACTGTTCATAGTATTCCCGAATTTTCATTGCTTTATTTTCTATCACTAACTATAATTATTCTTGAATACTTTTAATAGTAATTTCAAAAGCTACTATACCTAATTTTATTTTGAGGTAAAATTCTAGGCTTGTAACTTTTTCTGTACATCGGGTCTGACATTATTTGTGAATCCTTTTTACGAAGAAAATTCCCAACTATCTAATTGGCTACTTCTAGCTTCTCATTAAACAAAACTCCAAAATTTAAGTAAAATAAAAAAACTTTCAAGACTCGGTGTGAAAGATGAATCTTGAAAGCTAATGTAACAATACGCTTAATATGATAGCGATTACCATATACAATTCTATCATACTTTTAGGAGGTTTAAAACATGGGTAAAAAAGATAACAGCGGTAATAGAAGCAGCATCAAAAGCATACTATAGAGCTAAAGTAAAATAACGCATATTATATTTTAGAGGAGAAAAAATGGAAGTTGATATTAAAATACCTGAACACGTAATTGTAACAGCGGATGATGAAGGTGTAACCATAAATCGCAAAGGATTAAGAAATATGGCCAACAGAGGCAACCTTGGTGAAACTAAAATTCCATATTGGGCTATTGCATCGGTTAACTATCGTAAATCCACTGTTTTTGGTGGTAAATTTGAGCTTAATACGATAAGTGGTCCACAAAAAAATGGTGGCCTAGGTATGGGATTTTCAGCTTACGGTAATAACACTGCCATTGTATTCAGAAATGGCAAAAACGAAGAAATGGCTGCTCTTAAAGATTTTGTAGAAAAGAAAATGAAAGAAGCCCACGAAGCACAACATTCTTCAACAGTAGTTCAGCAAACAAGCGATGCTGATGAACTTGCAAAATTCAAAAAATTATTTGATGACGGTACTATTACTCAAGAAGAATTTGATGCAAAAAAGAAGCAATTACTAGGTTTATAATGCATATCGCACAATAATATATATTGACAATGCTAACAGTGAAAAATTATTTAACACTTATTTAAGATAATTTACATTAGACTTAAAAGATCACCTATAAGAGTATCAAACTCTACAGGTGATCTTTTTTGCTAAATTGCTTGTTCTTTAATAAATTTGCTCAATCCAATAATATCAATTGAGCTTAGTTTACCAATTGGGCGTCGGCTAAAGACTGCTTCTCTAGTAATTTCGTAATTCTTATGAATATCGACATAAGATTGCTTTTTAAGTCCTGCTTCTCGCCACAACTTAATAGGATAATATAATTTTTTAATTTTATTTGACTTGTTTTTGTACTGGCTAGTAATTTTAAACACTATTACATATTTTTGCTTAACAACTAATACCAACGCTGGGCGCACTTTACTGCCAATATGCTCATCAAAAGGCACATTAGCAATGTATAACTCCATTGGCTGCATTAGCCATTAACCATCCAATCATGAAAATCAGGTGATTTTTTCGCATCGTAGTGTCCATTTTTATCTATATCAACTTTTTCGGTAGGAATGTCTTTAATTAAATCAGCCCACTCTAATGCTGTTGGCATTTTTTTAATAATCAATTCATCATTATTAACACTAATTGACAATTCATCGCCATCTTGTAAACCCAGTTTACGCCTTATTGCAACTGGAATAACTATTTGTCCTTTACTCGATAATTTAGAAGTTTGTTCCATAATAATTTTACTCCGCTCTTATATCTTACGTCTTACATTTTACTTAATTATTATACAAAATGCAATTTACTCGAATATTACAAAATTAGTTTTTACCGCTAAAATATTTTCTCCCATTATTACAAAATAGTTACAAGAAGCCTTGATTTCTTAAGTTTTGCTCAAGACCAGTTTTAAACGGTACATACCGGTCTAAAAATACTGTTAAAATAACTTTAAGTAAGTATTTCTAGGTAGTGATTTTATATATGCAAACAAGTATTTGGCTGGCGGCGTTGTCCGCTTTTATTCTGCTAATTCTCATTGTTAATATCCGCAATTCACGTCGCTTTAATCTCTTTGACCATTGGCTGCACCATAAGTTAGTCAGAAATCATGATGGCTTCAGCTGGCAAATAATTGCTTTTATCAATGACCCCAAGTTAATGGTTGTCTGGGATATTCTACTTGCCAGTTTCCTCATTAATGAAGAAAGAAACATCACTGCTCTCTGGGTAATTGCTACATTGGGCTTTACCGATATTGCTGGCATCTTATTAAAGCGGTGGGTGCACCGCAAACGACCAATTGAGCATTCTGATCTAGAAGACGGCTACAGCTTTCCCAGCGGTCATGTTTTGGGAGCAACCTGTATGGTACTAATTATCTTGCAGGTTTTTGGCAATGAACTCACTAACTGGCTGGTAATTGCTCTGGGCGCAATCTGGTTAATGGTTGTTATCTCACGCTTAAGTCTTAGGGCACATTATCCCTCTGATGTCATTGGTGCAACTAGTCTAGCGATATTTTGTTTTACAATTTCTCAGCAAATATTATTTGCTATCATTTAAAAAGACAAGTTTCAAATTGAAACTTGTCTTTTTTTGCTTTATAAATCTTCAAAACCAATCATTAATCCGCCCTCTTCGGCGTAAAAGGTACATAAACCCTTCATTGAGCGAATAATTACTTGAGCCTGTGGGTACAGCTCAATAATTTTTTCTTTGAGTGTTTTAGCATCCTTTTCATTCTTGCAGTGGTCAATAATAACTTGCCCACCCTGATATTTCATATCAGTCATCCGCTTAATAACTTCTTTCAGGGCCCGCTTCATTCCCCGAACCTTTGCCAGCGGCTCTAATTTACCCTCATCACTGGCAGTACCAACGAGGTCAATCTTTAACATATGTGCCACTTTGGCAACAGCAGGACTAACCCGACCATTAAGAGATAAGTTATGCAATGATTGCAAAATGAATAACAAGTGGGTATGCGTTTTATAATCGTGGATTTTTTGTTCTAAATCAACAAACCGTGATTTACCCTTAACCATTTTCTTAATTTCATTTAAAATAACCGACATTTCTGGACCAGCAGAACGCGAATCGATAACAATTACATGACTGTCAGGATGTTTCTTTTCATACATTTCTTTTGCCTGAAATGCCGAAGAATAACTACCACTAAGACCGCTAGTAATTGTCATTAAAATTGCGCGCTTGCTGCCCTCTAATGCTTCAAGCCACTCATTAATGCTTGGACAAGATGTCTTACCTGCCTCTGTGTTCTTTGCCATCTCAGTAATTAGCTGGTCGACATCAAGCTGCTCGTTGTCAACAAAATCTTGACCAGCAATTGTCATCGTTAACGGCACCACCCGAAGCGTTTGATCGGCATTTTCGTTAGCGCTAGAATCGATTATTAATTTTACTTCTTCCATTTATTGATACATCCTTAATTAAATACAAAATCATTTATGAATTAAATTGTATAGCTAAATAATAAAGCAAAACTGTCAAAAAAGCGATTAAAAATTTTTAATCTTAGAAATCGCTTTCAAATGTTTACAGAATCACAAACTTAGGCTAAAATTTGTCATGTAGATATGGAGCCCTTGCTCCAGTTAATGTATGTACAGAAAAGTTGTACAACATTTATTATTTAGGAGGTTTTTAGATGTTAAAATCAGTCATTGAAAATGTTCATGCACTGGAAATCTATGATTCACGTGGTAACCCAACTGTTGAGGCTTTTGTTACCCTTTCAAACGGTATCGTAGGAAAGGCTGAAGTTCCATCAGGTGCTTCAACTGGTGAAAACGAAGCCGTTGAATTGCGTGACGGTGGTAAGCGTGTTGGCGGTAAAGGTGTTTCTAAGGCTGTCAACAATGTTAACACTAAAATTGCTAAAGCCTTAAAGGGCTTAGATCCTCACGACCAAGCAAACATTGATCGCGTTATGATCGAATTAGACGGTACTCCAAACAAGGCTAAGCTTGGTGCTAATGCTATCTTAGGTGTCTCAATGGCTACTGCCGCTGCTGCTGCCAAAGATAGTCACCAACCACTTTACAGATACCTTGGTGGAACTGATCTTGAAATGCCACAAACTTTCCATAACGTTATTAACGGTGGTGAACACGCTGATAACGGTATCGATGTTCAAGAATTCATGATTACCCCAGTTAAGAAGACTTCATTCCGTGATGGTTTTGAAAAGATTGTTAACACTTACCACACTTTGAAGAAAGTTCTTGAAGATATGGGTTACGAAACCGGCCTTGGCGACGAAGGTGGTTTTGCTCCTAACATGAAGAGTTCAGAAGAAGCTTTGAAGGCTTTACACGAAGCAATCATTAAGGCTGGCTACAAACCAGGCGAAGATATTGCCATTGCTTGTGACTGTGCTGCTTCATACTTCTACAACAAAGAAGATAACAAGTACCACTTTGAAGGTAAAGTTCTTGACGACCAAGAATTGTCAGATTACTACGACAAGTTGCTTGGTGAATTCCCAGAATTAATCTCAATCGAAGACCCATACGACGAAAACGACGTTGACGGTATGATTAAGTTTACTGAAACTCACAAGGACAGAATTCAAATCGTTTTGGATGACTTTATTTGTACTAATCCTAAGCTTTTAACTAAGGCTATCAAGGAAGGTGCTGGTAATGCTTCATTAATTAAGTTGAACCAAATCGGTACTGTAACTGAAACTTTGGAAACTATTCGTCTTTCACGTAAGAATGGCTACAACACCATGATTTCTCACCGTTCAGGTGAAACTGGTGACACCTTCATCGCTGACTTTGCCGTTGCTGTTAACGGTGGTCAATTGAAGACTGGTGCTCCAGCTCGTTCAGAACGTGTTGAAAAGTACAACCGTTTGCTTGAAATCGAAGAAGAACTCGGTGACGGCGAACGTCTTGCTTTCTTCCCAGACAATGTCGACGAAGACTAATTAAAATTAATAAATAAAAATAAAACCCCGAAATTGCTATAATTCGGGGTTTTATTTTTATTTTAAAACGACTTTTTTTGCTAAATAATTATTCATATATCAAGTAAGTATGCTTTTATTTCCTAGCAAACTAGTAAAAAAGGCTCAACTGTGCTACTTTAGATAAGGTATAAATTAATCAAAGGAAGGCAAATTATGTCTGAAAAAATTACCGGCTTAAGTCAAGCCGAAGCAGATAAACTTCTTAAAGAAAAAGGTCTAAATGAAGTACCTGAACCAAAATTCAACTTTTTCAAAGAATTTTTATCTAAATTATGGAATCTGTCTGCTTGGATTCTGGAAGCAGCCCTGCTCTTAGAATGCATTCTAGGTAAATGGATCCAATCATTATTTGTACTGCTAATGTTACTATTTGCAGCATGGAACGGTGCTACGCAAAAGAAGCGTTCACGCCGCGTGTTAAACAATATTTCCCACAAGTTAACACCCACTGTTTCCGTTCAGCGCGATAACCAATGGCAAAATATTGATTCCAAATATCTTGTCCCTGGCGACCTGATTAATTTGCAGCCAGGTGATGTGTTAGCAGCCGACGTCAAATTAGTTGATGGCCAACTTGCAACCGATGAAAGTTCAATCACCGGTGAAGCAAAGACCGTTCATAAAAATATTGATGACACTGCCTTTGCTGGGACTACCGTTGTCGAAGGATCTGGATTAGCAGTTGTAACCGCAACTGGTTCAAACTCTCGTTCAGGCAAAACTATTAATTTAATTAATAATTCTGCAGCTCCTGGACACTTGCAACAACTATTAACCAAAATTATTTATTATCTTTGCTTACTCGATGGTCTCCTAACGCTAATTATTATTATCGCTTCCTTCTTCAAGGGCGGCGATCTTAACAATCTGGTTAACATGCTGCCATTCTTAGCAATGATGTTCATTGCTTCAATTCCAGTGGCCATGCCATCAACCTTTGCCCTATCTAATTCATTCGAAGCAACTAGATTGAGCAAGGAAGGCGTTCTGACTGCTGACTTAACTGGTATTCAGGATGCCGCGAACTTGAACCTAATTTTACTAGATAAGACAGGCACAATTACCGAGAATAAGACGGCGGTTGCCCAATGGACTAATTTCAGTGAGCTTGATAACAAGCTAGTACTTGAATTGGCTACAGCCGCAACTGACCAGCGTAATAAAAAAATTATTGATGCCGCGATTGATGAATATGCCGTTGAACAAGGCGTAACAATTAAAGCAAGTGATGATTTTACCCCCTTCACTTCTGATACCGGTTATTCAATGGCTAACATTGATGGCTACAACGTTAAATTAGGTTCATTTAAGCAGCTTTCATTAATTGACAAAAGTGCCAATGACAAAGTAAAAGAAATTGATTTTGGTGCTGGCCGTTCCTGTGCCCTACTAATTAATGATGAATTAGCCGGTGTCTTCATTCTGCAGGACAAGGTTCGTTCAGATTCCAAAGCTGCCTTAGCTGAATTAAAAAAGCGTGGCGTGCGCCCAATTATGTTAACTGGTGACAACCAAAAGACAGCTTTGGCCGTTGCTAAGCAAGTTGATTTAACTGGCGACGTGATTTCAATTCATAATTTTGACGAAAATACTGACATTAATCAGTTAGCTGGGATTGCGGATGTCCTACCAGAAGACAAGCTGCGCATGGTTAAATTCTTCCAAAAGAAGGGTTACATCGTGGGTATGACCGGTGATGGTGTTAATGATTCACCTGCTCTGAAACAAGCTGAAGTCGGTATCGCTGTATCTAATGCAGCCGATGTCGCTAAGCGTTCTGGTAAAATGGTATTGTTGACCGATGGCTTGAGCTCGATTGTCAAAATTTTGGATGCTGGACACCGCGTTTACCAAAGAATGACCACGTGGTCATTAACCAAATTAGCAAGAACGGCAGAATTAACAATGCTGCTGACATTTGGCTACCTGTTCTTCAACTACATTCCAATGGCCCTGAATGCCATGGTTATTTATACAATTATGAATAACATGGTAACAATGATGATTGGGACCGACCGGACACATATTACGTATAAACCTGAGAATTGGAATATTGCTAAATTAGCTAAAATTGCCTTCTCACTCGCCTTTGGCTGGACAGTAATCGGCGTTATTGCAGTCGGCTACCTGAATACCCATGGCTTCAGTCATGGTATAGTTTCAACCATGGTTTACGTTTACTTAGTTCTGAGCGCAATGTTTATCTTACTGATTACCAGAACCAAGCGGTTCTTCTGGCAAGACTATCCATCTAAGGCTGTTGGCTTAACCCAAATTGCGGACGTGATTCTAACAATTATCCTGGCACTATTTGGAATTGCAATGACCAAGATTAGTTGGACTAACTTATTGATTACATTTGCCATTGCCTTAGTAGCAGCTATTGTAGTTGACCTAGTCTATCAACCAATTATGAAAAACAAATAATTAATCTAAATAGAACTTTTGTAACTGAAAGTTCTATTTTTTTGCAAAAAAATACTCCTAAATCTAGGAGTATTGTCTTTAACGCGTTAATTCATAAACGTATGAGGTCTCATCAGCACGGTAAACACCATACAAAGTTCCAACCTGCTTAAAGCCCATTTTGTTAATTAAGTGCTGCATTGCTTGATTGTCTTCATGTGTATCAATTCTAATTGAATCAACTTCAGGATGACTATCTCTAATATTTTCAATTACAGCCCGCAGAAGTTTGGTAGCATAACCATGGCCAGCATGCTTAGAACGAATTGCAACCCGGTGAATAACGACATAATTATCTGTTTGCATTAACCATTCACCATTTAAGTTGTCGTACGCATGATCGGGCCCAGTAACAATCGAAATTGCTCCAACTGTTTCTTCATCATCAGAAACAGCCAAGTATGCCCAACCATTCTCAATGTCTTCCTTAATCTGGTCAGGTGATGGATATTCACCCTGCCACTGATTGACACCACTTTCTGCTAATTGATTAGCACCATCTTTCAAAATCATCATAATTTGGTCAAAATCAGCCATTGTTGCTCTTCTTAATTGCAAGTTCTTCACTTCTCCTTTTAAAAAAACATACGATCTATTATACCGACACCATTTAAGTATGTAAAAAAATTTGTTTTTATAACGCTAATAAAAAAACAGTTTTCTTTTTTAAAGAAAACTGTTTTGAATTAAGCACCGTGATATTGAACAAGTGAATAAATATCAAGTCCCGGTAACTTTTCCTTACCCTTTAAATCAGGTAATTCAATGTAAAATGCGGCACCAACTAAGATACCACCTAAATTTTCAATTAATTGCTTGCAAGCACGCAATGTTCCAGCAGTTGCAAGTAGATCATCACAGATAACTACTCGTTGTCCTGGCTTAATTGCATCCTTGTGCATTTCCAAGACGTTAGAGCCATATTCCAAATCGTATGAGGCCCGTTCTACTTCTCTTGGCAACTTATGCGGCTTTCTTGCGGGAACAAAGCCTAAGCCTAATTCAGTGGCAACAGGGCATCCCACAATAAATCCCCGAGCTTCAGGGCCGACAATCACATCTGCCTTTCTGCTCTTAGCATATTCTGCAAGCTTATGAGTAGCTGTCTGGAATAATTCACCATCCTGCAAAATCGGAGTAATATCCCGAAAGACAATTCCCTCATTTGGAAAATCATTAACACTTGCAATTCGTTCTTCAAAAATGTTTGCCATAAGAAGAAAAACCTCCAAAACTTCATTTGCTTTCTTAAAGCACAATTTAACTTACATATTCTAACAGATTTAACCATAAAAAGCACTAAAAAAACTTGCTGTTAGTGCTTTTTCAGCTGCTGATTAACATACATTAATAATTTATTAGTCGGCATTTGTCTTAATTCACTAGCAAAAGTAATTTGTGAAGTCACCGCGGTAAAGTACTTAGATGCAGACAATGGCTTTTTGGTAGGATTAGGTACCCCAACAATCTGATTATCTTGCAGCTGAACAAAGTTAAGTTCAAAGAAAACCCGTAAAATAAACAACAAACTATTATAATCCAATCCTAAAAATGGTGCTACCTGACGATAATCTGCCGGCGACAAATCCGGATGGGCATAAACATACTTCAAAACGCGAGCAAAATTATCCTTGGCAGGAATACTCTCAACTGGCAGCTGATCCAACAAAAAGCGCAAGTATAACTGCTGATAATCACTATTTAAGGCCAAATTCAGTTCTGCTTGGTTATGCGGCACATCAATTAAAGCTGCAACCTCACCATCGCCATGATAGTCACTTACCAAAGTAATTTTATCAGGATTTATTCCGAGACTATTGGCAGCAACCGGCTGATTTTTAGCATCAAACAACAAGTAACGGTCAGCAAAGCCCATTACGTACTTTTCTTGCCGTAAATCAACTACAGGAGCTGAGACAGCTAACTGAGGTGCCTTAAAGATAATACCATCAATAATTCCCTGCAATTTTGTTTGCTTGCGGTACGTATTAAGCCCCAACTGAATAAAAATCTGGTCAACAAACGGCAGCAGATTACGTGTAATGTATTCTTTGTTAAAGCCAACAACATCTAACTTACCGCCATCTTTTACTGCTTGAAAACGAATATGGGTCTTGTCTTTGCCCATAAAATCAAAATTATTAATTCTTGCATGAGTAATACTAAAAGTTGGCTTAACATTGTCTGTACCAAAGGGACCAGCAATGTTAATCTCAGCTACCGTGTCAGTTGTCAACTTAGCTAACGGCAATTCAAAGTCATACTGGTTTACTGCCAAATTAGGCGCGCCCTTAAAACTAGCTTCAAAAGCATCCCGCAGTGCATCAACTTTGTCAGCAGTCGTCGATAACCCACAAGCAAAATCATGCCCGCCAAATTGCGTTAACAGTTCCTCTTTTAGCGGCGATAATGCGTCAAATAAGTTAAATCCTGAAATAGACCGACCTGACCCTTTAACAATACCAGCTTCATTTTTAGTTAAAACAATTGTCGGTTTATGGAATTTTTCAACAACTTTATTAGCTACTAAACCAAGCACACCCTCGTGAAATTCAGGATCATAAATTACTAGAGTATTCTTCGTTTGCCAGCCATTAATCTTAATTTGTTCAATGCATGATTGATAAACTGCTGTCGTTAGTTCCTTGCGCCTATCATTTAGTTCTTCAACTTGATCGGCCAACTGTCTTGCTTGTTCTTCATCATCAGAAAGTAGTAATTCAACGGCTAAACTAGCATTAGCAAGTCGGCCAACAGCATTTAATCTTGGAGCAATATTGAAACCAACGTCAGTTTCATCAATTGAACCTAACTTTAAGCCAGCATTTTTAATTAAAGCTCGCAAACCCGGACGCTGCGTTTGGTTAAGTGCTGCTAAACCGCGTTTGACAATAATATGCCCTTCACCCGAAACCTTAACCATGTCGCCAATCGTGCCAATCATGGTAAGATCTAACAAGTCAGACATTGGTTCTTGCATTAATTCGCGACAAATTGTGTAAGCAACACCAGCACCACAATAGTCATCGAACGGATATTCTTGCCCCGGATAATTACAGTGCACGATTGCATAAGCATCTGGGACTTCTTCTTGAAAAGTGTGGTGATCCGTAATAATTGTATCAACGCCGTGTTCTTGAGCGTAAGCAACTTCCTTAACGCCAGTTACCCCATTATCTACCGTAATAATCAGCTGCGTACCGTCGGCAACAATCTTTTGGTAAGCCTCAAGATTAGGGCCATAACCATCACGAAAACGATCAGGAATAAAGTAATGTACATCAGCACCCAAGATTGCTAATGTTTCCATCATAATCGTTGTCGCCGTGATGCCATCGGCATCGTAATCGCCGTAAATTGTTATCTTTTCACCCTGCTCAACTGCTTCAGTAATCCGGTCAACAGTCTTATCCATGTCATGCATTAAATTAGGGTCAGCCAGATCTTCTTCAGTAGCATTAAACCAAAAAGCTAATTGCTCATCAGTATTAATTCCACGTAAAGAAAACAACTTAGCCGTAATTGGGCTAAGTTGATATTTTTCAATTAACTCAGAAGGCAACTCCTCAGCGGAACGTTGTTTCCACTCAATCATTAAGTTTTCTCCTCAATATTTTACTTTGAATTTAAATCGTCATCGTTCATCTTCAAAACAGCCATAAATGCGTCTTGTGGCACTTCAACGCGGCCAACAGCCTTCATTCGTTTTTTACCACGCTTTTGCTTTTCGAGCAGTTTAGCACGACGATCTGGGTCACCCGTATGAATTTTCCAAGTAACATCTTTACGATATGGCTTGACAGTCGCCCGCGAAATAATTTTTGCACCAATCGCACCTTGAATATCAACTTCGAAGTTTTGCCGCGGAATTAATTTCTTGAGCATTGAGGTCATTTGCCGTGCCCGCTTTTGCGCTTCATCACGGTGAGCAATGAAACTCAGCGCATCAATTGCCTGCTTATTAAGTAAAATATCGATTTTAACTAAGTCAGTTGCACGATAGCCGGTAATTTCATAATCAAGTGAGGCATAACCCTTGGTTGAGGACTTTAAATCATCAAAAAAATCGTAAATGATTTCCGCAAGCGGCATGTTGTAAATTACGTTTACGCGATACTTATCCAAATAATCCATCGTCACAAACTCACCGCGCTTACGCTGGCATAACTCCATCACTGGTCCAACGAAGTCATTAGGAACCATTACTTCAGCCTTAACATAAGGTTCTTGAACTTCCCGATATTCACCAGCAGATGGCAAATCAGATGGGTTATCAATTACCTTAGTTGAGCCGTCATTCATAATTGCATGGTAGTCAACTGATGGTGCTGTCATTATTAAGTCAAGATCAAATTCTTGTTCTAACCGTTCCTGAACGACATCCATGTGCAGTAATCCTAAAAAGCCACAGCGAAAGCCAAATCCCAGTGCTGTTGAAGTTTCTGGTTCAAATTCCAAAGCAGCATCATTTAACTGTAATTTTTGCAAGGCTTCTTTTAAGTCGTCATATTTGGCATTATCAACGGGATACATCCCTGAATAAACCATTGGTGGAATTTGCCGATAACCCGGTAACGGTTCTGCAGTTGGCTGTTCTGCCGAAGTAATGGTATCCCCAACTCGCGTTTCTCGAACCGATTTAATATTAGCCGTTAAGTAACCAACATCCCCAGCAATTAAAATATCTTTCTTAACCGGCTGCGGACTAGTAACCCCAACTTCGGTTACTTCGTACTTTTTGCCAGTGTTCATGATTTCAATTTGATCGCCCGGCTTGACTGTCCCTTCCTCAACGCGAACAGACAGTACAACACCGCGATAATCGTCATACTTTGAATCAAAAATCAAAGCCTTTAACGGTGCTGTTAAGTCGCCAGCTGGTGCCGGGATTTCCTTAACCACCTTTTCAAGCATGTCAGCTATCCCCTGACCTGTTTTACCGGAAACTTCAGCAGCATCTGAAGCATCAAGGCCAAGCATTTCGCCAATTTCTTCCTTAGCTTGTTCTGGATCAGCTGATGGCAAATCAATCTTATTGATTACTGGAAGGATTTCTAAATCATTGTCGATTGCCAAATAAGTATTGGCTAAAGTCTGGGCCTGAACTCCTTGTGAAGCATCAACAACTAACAATGCCCCTTCACAGGCCGCAAGTGACCGTGACACTTCATACGAAAAGTCAACGTGTCCCGGGGTATCAATTAGGTGGAAAATATAGTCTTCACCATCTTGTGCGTGATATTTAACTTCTACTGAGTTCATCTTGATGGTAATCCCACGTTGCCGCTCTAAAGGCATGTCATCAAGCATTTGGTTTTTTAGTTGTCGCTCTGAAACCGTATCGGTCAGTTCCAAAATACGGTCAGCAATTGTTGACTTACCATGATCGATATGGGCAACAATTGAAAAGTTGCGAATGTGTTTTTGATAATCTTGTAATTTTTTTATGTCCATAAATTATTTGCACCCTTTAATTCTATCTCTACTATTATAGCAAATTCGTAAGGGCAGTTGAAATTAATTAGGGGCTCCACTAATTTTTAAAAGAAAAAGAATCCTAAAATATAGGATTCTTAACTAATTACTTCAATTTTTCTTTTAAGCGTTCAAAAAAGCCTTTCTCTTGTGGGGTAATTGAACCACCACCAGCCTTGACAAAGTCAACCAATGCTTCTTTTTGCTTGTCGTTAATTGACTCTGGAATTTGCACTTGAACGGTTGTTATTTGGTCACCATTGCCATTACCGCGCAAATATGGGACACCTTCGCCGCGCAACGTAAATTTCTTATTCGGTTGCGTACCAGCAGGAATCTTCAGCTTACTCTTACCGTGAACCGTCTTAATATCAATCTCATCTCCCAAAGTTGCTTGCGCAAACGAAATTGGTACTGTGGTATAAATTGTATTGCCACTACGTTCAAAGTCTTTGGATGGCTTAATCCGGTAACTAATGTACAAGTCACCGTAAGGTCCACCGTTTTTACCGGCTTCACCTTGACCGTCATAACGTAACTGTTGGCCATTATCAATACCAGCAGGAATATTAACTTCAATAGTATTTTTACCATCGACAGTTCCGTTACCATGACAGGTTTGACATGGGTGTTCAATAATGACACCCTTACCATGACACTTATCACAGACTGTCTGACGACGAATCATTCCGAGCATCGACTTTTGGGTCACAGTCATATAACCAGAACCATGACACTTATCACAGGTAATTGGGTGCGTGCCCTTTTCAGCACCAGTTCCTTGACAAGTAGAACAAGTTTCACTGCGAGTATAAGAAACTTGCGTCTTTTTACCCGTAATTGCATCCATAAAATCAATTGTTAATGTGTAGTCTAGGTCTTGACCACGCTTTGGAGCAGTCGGATTGGCTTGAGCCTGGCTACTACCGCCGCCACCGCCAAAGAAATCATTGAAAATATCGCCAAAATCACCAAAACCGCTAAAGTCGCCGTAACCTTGACCAGCACCGCCGCCAAAGCCGCCTTGGCCATTAACACCGGCAGAACCAAATTGGTCATACTGAGCCCGTTTTTGCTTATCATGCAAAACCTCATAGGCCTCGTTGACTTCTTTATACTTTTCTTCAGCTCCAGCTTCATGATTTAAGTCTGGGTGATACTTCTTAGCTAATTTACGGTAAGCAGAGTTAATTTCTTTATCACTGGCATTACGATCAACGCCTAGCACATTATAATAGTCTTCTTGTGCCATCTATTAAAAGCTCCTCACTTTCCAAAAGAAAAGAACTACTTTTGTGGCAGTTCTTTTCTAATTTATTCAATTATAAACCCTTTACTTGTCTGGGTCTACTTTGTGGAATTCGCCGTCAGTTGCAGAACCATCACTAGCATTGCCGTCTTGTGAACCTGGGTTCTGTGGACCAGCTTGGCCAGCTGCGTCAGCGCCACCATTAGCTTGGTACAATTTAACAGCTAAATCTTGAGCAACCTTAGTTAATTCATCCTTCTTGGACTTCATTTCATCTAAGTTATTGTCTTGTTGCGCCTTCTTCAAAGCATCAAGGGCATCTTGAACCTTCTTGGTGTCGTCTTCGGAAATCTTGTCGTTATCCTTAACTTCCTTTAAGGTCTTTTCAGTTGAGAAGATCAATTGGTCAACTTCATTACGTAAGTCAACTTCTTCCTTCTTCTTCTTGTCCTCTTCGGCATGTTCTTCGGCTTCTTTTTGCATCTTCTTGATTTCTTCATCAGAAAGACCGGATGAACTCTTGATGGTAATCTTTTGTTCCTTACCAGTACCCATATCCTTAGCAGAAACATTAACAATACCGTTCTTGTCAATATCAAATGTAACTTGAATTTGTGGGACACCACGAGGTGCAGCAGGAATATCAGTTAATTCAAAACGACCTAAAGTCTTGTCGTCTTGAGCCATTGGGCGTTCACCTTGCAAAACATGAACGTCAACGGCTGGTTGATTATCTGCGGCAGTTGAAAAGATTTGACTCTTAGAAGTTGGGATAGTTGTGTTCTTTTCAATTAACTTAGTGAAGACACCACCCATGGTTTCAATACCAAGAGATAATGGCGTAACATCAAGCAAGACAACGTCCTTAACATCACCAGAGATAACCCCACCTTGAATGGCAGCACCTAAGGCAACGGCTTCATCAGGGTTGATTGAGTGGTCAGGTTCCTTGCCAGCCCACTTCTTAACAGCTTCTTGAACAGCAGGAATTCTTGTTGAACCACCGTTTAAGATAACTTTATCAATGTCGCTAACTGTTAAATCAGCATCCTTTAAGGCATTGTCAAAAGCAACCTTAGTACGGTCAACCAAGTCACTGGTTAATTCGTCAAACTTAGCACGAGTTAAGTCAGTTTCAAGGTGCAAAGGTCCAGCTTCACCAGCAGAAATGAACGGTAAGGAAATGTGAGTTGATGATACACCAGACAAGTCTTTCTTAGCCTTTTCAGCAGCATCCTTTAACCGTTGTAAAGCCATCTTGTCTTTAGATAAGTCAACACCATTTTCATCCTTGAAGTTTTGGATGAGCCAATCCATGATCTTGTTATCAAAGTCGTCACCACCAAGGTGAGTATCACCGTTAGTTGACAATACCTGGAAGACACCGTCACCTAATTGCAATACGGAAACGTCGAAAGTACCACCACCAAGGTCGTAAACTAAGACTTTTTCATCTTCAGCATCTTTATCAAGACCGTAAGCAAGTGAAGAAGCAGTAGGTTCGTTGATAATCCGCTTAATGTCTAAACCAGCAATCTTACCAGCATCTTTAGTAGCTTGACGTTGTGCGTCGTTGAAGTATGCAGGAACAGTAACAACAGCGTCAGTAACCTTTTCGCCTAAGTAATCTTCAGAGAATTTCTTAATGTATTGCAAAATCATTGCTGAAATTTCTTGAGGAGTGTAGGACTTGTCACCAATCTTAACTTTGTAATCTGCTTCACCCATGTGACGCTTAATTGAAATGACAGTATTTGGGTTAGTGATTGCTTGCCGCTTGGCAACTTCACCAACTTGAATTTCACCATCTTTAAAAGCAACTACTGATGGTGTAGTCCGGTTACCTTCTGGGTTAGTAATAATTTTTGGTTCTTTTCCTTCAAGAACGGCAACTGCTGAGTTAGTCGTTCCGAGGTCGATTCCGATAACTTTTGACATTGATTAACATCCTTTCACTATTGTGCAACAACAACCATTGCTGGTCTTAATGTACGGTCTTTATATTGATATCCTTTTTGTAAAACTTGGACAACGTGGTCCTTTTGATCATCGCTGCTGGCTGCAACTGTTTGTACAGCTTGATGCAGTGTCGGATCAAATTTAACACCTTCAGCCTCAATTTCACTAATCCCGTGATCTTTCATGGCCTTAACTAAAGAATCAAGTGTCATTTGCACACCCTTCTTTAGTTGCTTCGATGCTTCATCATCAACTTCAGTAGCCAAAGCCCGCTCTAAATTATCCATTGCTGGCAAAACGTCCTTAGCTAAAGATTGTGATTCGTACTTAATTAATTGAGCCCGTTCTTTATTATAACGGCCTTGCATATTCTGCATTTCTGCCTGACTACGCAAATACTTATCTTCAAAATCTTTACTATCAGCTTGCGCCTTAGTTAATTCTTCTTGAAGCTTTTGCTCAGGTGTTTTTTCTTGTTTGTTAGCTTCAGTAGTCTGCTCTTTTGTTTCATTTTCTGATTCTGAATTTTCAGCAGTTACTTTTGTTTGATCTAAATCTTTTTCACTAGGAAAATCTTTTTTACTCACAGCTAACCTCCTTTATTTAAATCGGCCGTAGTATTCAAGCAACTTTTTCGCAAGCTCATTTCTAAAATATTCAAGCAAGCCGATTACTTGTGAATACGGCATATTAGTTGGGCCCAGCAAGGCAATAATGCCTTTGCCATGCGAACCAACACTATATTCTGCAGTTAACAGACTGTAATCCTTTAATAACTCGTTTGGTAATTCTGAACCTAAGCTAACTCTAACAGGAAAACGTCCTGAATTGGAAGTTGGCTTATAGGCTTCAAGATTTGCAAGCAAATCATCGTGGTCAACCAGTTCATATAATGAACGGATATCTGAAACATCATTAGTCGAAGAATTATTCAACAAATTGATCTGACCATCAACATATAATTGTTCGCTGGCAGCATCGTTAATGACATCTTCAACTAACTCAATCAGCTCACTAGCATGCTTACTGTTGGCATTTTCACCCAAGGCTTTACTAAGCATCTCCGGTGTAATTTCAGCTAAGCTCTTACCAACCAGTTCATCATTAATCATGCGAACAGCTTTTTCAATTTCATCACCATGAATATTGCGTGGCAAGTGATAAACTTGATTCTGCACGCTGCCATCACTGGTAACCAAAATTGCCATTACTTGCCGACCAACCAGTGGCACAATGCGAAAACCCGTTACAGTCACATCGCGGCTTTCTGGCCCTTCCGCAAAAGCTGTATAGTTGGTTAAATCGGATAAGATTCTAGCTGCTTCCTGAACGATTTCGTTTACTTGATGAAATGGACGGTCAAGCTGATTAATAATCTTAGTGTAAACAGATTCGGGAATCTGCAGCGGCTCAACCAGGTTATCGAGATAATAGCGATAGCCTTCAGTAGAAGGAACTCGTCCACTAGAGGAATGAGTTTTTTCAATCAGCCCTCGATCTTCCAAAACAGCCATTTCGTTCCTGATTGTTGCACTCGATACTTTAATCGGCAACTGACTCATCACCGTCTTTGAACCTACCGGATCATGAGTCTGTGTAAAATCGTTAATGATTGTTTTTAAAATAAGTTCTTGACGCTCGGTCAACATAAATATCGCCCTCACTTTTAGCACTCTCATATCTTTTGTGCTAACAATTATTATGATACTAGCATTTAGCAGAATGTCAAGCCGAGTGCTAAAAATATTTACATTTTCCAGCAATTAAAAATTTCCACCTACTTTTTAAGGTAGGTGGAAGTCTTTATTTATCAGCAAAGTAAGCCTTTATCTCTGCTTCATCATGCGCCATTTGTTTTTTTAATTCTGCAAGATTCGCAAACTTGATTTCGCCTCGCGTATACTTGTACCATTTGATAACCATCTTTTCCCCGTATGCTTCTTGATCGAAGCCAAACAGGTTAGATTCAATAAAAATACGTTTACCTTCATTAATAGTAACGTTGTAGCCAACACTGGTCATAGAATCATACCATTTGCCGCCAATGTTTGTTTTAGTCGCATAAACGCCCACTTTAGGTAAAACCTTGTTCTCAGTCCAAACCAAATTAGCAGTTGGATAGCCCAGCTTGTGACCATTACGTAAGCCGTGGCCAACAATTCCAGACATCACATACGGCGAACCTAAAAGCTGTGCCGCCAGCTTCATATCACCGCTACTAATTGCTCGTCTAATTTCCGTTGAACCAATTTTTTGACCATCATAAGTTTGCTTTGGCACATCAATAATCTTGAATCTACCCTTAGCAAATTTAGGAAAATTCTTCATATTAGCAATATCTTTGGGACCATAAGTGTAATCAAAGCCAGCAACAACAGTATCCGCTTTGAGCCGAACAATAATTTGATCGACAAATTCCTGTGCTGATAATTTACTAAAACCGGTATTAAAATGCATCACAAGTAGGTAATCTACACCTAATTGTTCCATTTTATAAGCCTTTTCATCTAGACTATCAATATAAACAACTTGCGACTTTTGATAAACTTCTTTTGGATGACGATCAAATGTCATTACGACAAGCGGCAATTGCTTCTCACGTGCAGTCGTACGGGCTAATTCAATCAAATGCTGGTGCCCGCGATGAACACCATCAAAAAAGCCTAACGCTAACACAATTTTACTTGGAATTAAATTTTCTTTAACTGGATAAGTTAAATGGATAATTTGCACAATAAGACCTTCATTTCACCTATTCATTTTGCAAGAGCATCAAGTCGGGACGGTACTTTTCTGCATCCTTTTGATAAATTGCCTTAACCTTATTATTGTATCGTAATGCAACCTGATTTGCATCAGTTTCTAAAGCAATCGCGGCGCCATTTTTCACTTTTAGCCACTGATCCGTAGTCAAATCAACTTGCGGATAATTTTTGAAAAAGGCATCAATCGGCTGAATTAGTTGCTCAGCTTTCTCCGGATCGGCAACAATCTCATCCAAGCTAACTGCCTGATTAATGTCAAATCCTGAACTTGCTGTTCGGCGCAGATTACTCATTACAGCTGGAACACCCAGCTTTTGCCCCAAATCATTAACTAATGAACGTACGTAAGTCCCCTTACTGCATTCAATTGCAAAGCTGAATTCTTCTTGGCCTTTTTCCGGATCAAAACTTGGTTGCCCCGTTAAATTATAAGCTAGAACGTCAACTTGTCTTTTAGGTCGTTCAACTTCAATTCCCGCACGTGCATATTCATACAAGTGCTTACCGTTAACACGTACTGCCGAGTAAATCGGTGGTACCTGCTCAATTCGACCAATGAATGATTGCATCCCTTGCTTAATCACATCTGCTGAAATTGGTTCAGTTACATTTTTAGTTGCTAGAGTTTTACCACTAATATCACAGCTATCAGTAGCATAGCCCAAAATGCCAGTACCCTCATACTTTTTGTTTTGCGTATGCATTAATTCAATCAGCTTAGTTGCTTGACCAATCGCAATTGGCAGTACTCCCGTAACATCGGGATCAAGTGTTCCAGCATGTCCAATTTTTTTGATGTGCAAGGCTTTACGCAAATGATACACGACATCAGCGCTCGTCATTCCTTTAGCCTTATCAATTACTAAAATTCCGTTTAACATTTTTTAAACCTGTCTTCATTAAAAAAGCGCCACAAAGGCGCCCTTTTTAATTATTACGATCTGCTTCTTGCTTTTTTAAATCAGCAATTAACTTATCGATTTTACTACCATATTTAACAGAGTTGTCGCGCTTAAAAATCAATTCAGGAACTTTGTAAACCGTCAAAATTTGCCCGAGCAAGTGACGCATCATTCCCTTAGCCTTTTCTAAGCCGGCAGCAGCTTCTTCTTCTTTCTTAGGATTATCAGAGAGAATACTGTAATAAATAGTTGCATATGATAAATCATTAGTACATTCAACCGCAGTAATTGTAACATCATTGACACGCGGATCACGAATGTTTTTCCGCAAAATTTTGGTTAATTCACGGAGGATTTCTCCTTCAACACGACCAATTCTGTGCTTCATACTTTCCTCCCAGTAAAATTACTAATTAGGCTTAACCTCTTGTTGCTCGATTGCTTCAAGCTGATCACCAATCTTAATATCATTGTAGCCTTCAATTGTCAAACCACAATCAAATCCTTGCTTAACGATCTTGGTATCATCCTTAAAGCGCTTAAGTGATGCAACCTTACCTGAGTAAATTACAACACCGTCACGAATTAAGTTAACACTAGAGTCGCGAGTAACATAACCAGAATCAACAAACGAACCGGCAATTGTACCAACCTTAGAAACTTTCCAAGTTTCACGAACAGTCAAGTTACCAACAACCTTATCTTCATAAGTTGGTTCCAGCATACCTTGCATAGCGGCCTTCACGTCATCAATTGCCTTGTAAATAATGCTGTAAAGACGAATATCAACACCATCAGCTTCAGCTTGTGACTTAGCAGTTGCAGTTGGACGAACATTGAACCCAATGATGAAACCGTTAGAAGCACCAGCCAAGGTAACGTCTGATTCGTTTACGGCACCAACACCTGAGTGAATAATGTTAACCCGAACACCTTCAACTTCAATCTTTTCAAGAGATTGTTGCAGAGCTTCTGCAGAACCTTGAACATCAGCCTTTAAGACAATGTCAACTTCCTTCATATTTTCTCTCTTCATTGTATCAAAGAGGTTATCTAAAGTAATATGTTGGACATTTTCACGTGATTGTTGCAATGCTTGTTGAGCTCTTTGTTCACCGACGCTACGAGCCGTCTTTTCATCATCAAAGACAACTAACTTGTCAGCAGATTCAGGCACATCATTCAACCCAGTAATTTCAACTGGCATTGAAGGTGTTGCCTTTTCAATTTGTCGACCACGATCGTTAGTCATTACCCGAACACGGCCAAAGCGGTTACCGACAACGATTGGATCACCTGTATGCAAGGTACCTTGTTGGATCAGTAAATCGGCAACTGGACCGCGACCACGAGAAAGACGAGCTTCAACAACCGTACCAATTGCTTGTTGCTTAGGATCAGCCTTTAATTCCATCATGTCAGCTTGCAGCAAAATCATTTGCAATAATTCATCAACATTGTCGCCAGTCTTGGCAGAAATGTTAACGAAGATTGTGTCGCCACCATAGTCTTCTGGAATCAAGTTGTATTTCATCAACTGTTCAGTAACGTGTTGTGGGTTGGCTCCTGGTGCATCCATCTTGTTAATTGCAACAATGATTGGCACCTTAGCGCTCTTAGCGTGATCGATCGCCTCAATTGTCTGCGGCATAACACCATCGTCAGCAGCAACAACCAAGACAACAATATCAGTTATTTCAGCACCACGTTCACGCATGTTTGAAAAGGCAGCGTGTCCTGGAGTATCCAAGAAGGTAATCAAATGGTCATCAACATGAACTTGGTATGCACCAATCTTCTGGGTAATACCACCAGCTTCATGAGCTGAAACATGAGTATGACGCAAACGGTCAAGTAAGGTGGTTTTACCATGGTCAACGTGTCCCATGATGGTAACAACTGGTGGACGCTTAATTTGGTTCTTTGATTCTTTAGAAGCATCCATCCGCTTGCTGTAAAGAGTATCAATATCTGAAATATCTTCGTGAACCTTTTCTTCTGCATTAATCCCGTATTCAGCAGCGACTAATTCAATCGCATCTTTATCAAGAGATTGGTTTTGGTTGGTCATTACACCAAGCATAAATAATTTCTTAACGATTTCTGCTGGTTCACGGTGCAAAATTTTACCTAAATCTTGCGCATTCATCCCAACTTCGTATACCAAAGTTTCTGGTAATGGACGTTCTTTTCTCTGAGTAGGCTGCTTTTTAGGTGTTTGCTCTACTTGACGACGCTTATTCTTACGCTTACGTCTTTCTTGACGGTCAGAATGGTTATTATTGCCGCCAAAGGTTTGGTTTTTGCCCTTACGGCCAGGTTTACCAGAATTACGTGAAGTATAACCATTACCGCGACGCTTTTCTTCTTTAACTGGTTCAGGACCGGCATTATTAGCAGCTACTGGATGTTCTTGTTTAGCAGCTGGTTCATTATTCTTCTTCATTCGCGCTGGCGAAGGCTTAATAATCTTTGGACCAATCACTTTTGTCTCAGTTGCCTTTTCCTTAGCAGCTGGTTTAACTTCAGCTGCCTTATCACTAGCTTCAGTGGTTGCCTTAGAATTTTGCAAATGCTCATGATAAGCCTTGCGTGCCTGATCGGCTTGCTCGTTTAAACTGCTTTGTTCAACACGTTGCTTTTGCTTCAATTGCTTAAGCAAGTCTTGTGCTGCTGGCTTTGCAGAGTGAGCACTTGAATTATTTGAGCGGCGATCCTGATTACGGTCTTGTGAATGACGATTACGATCATCGCGATTGTTTGAACGGCGGTTGCCTTTGCGGTGATTATTAGTCTTATTACTAGTTTCGCCATCCTGTTTTTTCTCATTTTTACGAATGGAATTAACAGAAACTTTGATTTTACTGCTCTTTTTAGCAGTCTTCTCTTGCTTTTTAGCGGGAGCGGAGCTATGGAAACTACCCTTTAATTGACTTACTTGTGAATCTTCTAGTGATGACATATGATTTGTAACATCAAAGCCGAGGTCCTTTGCTTTTTTAACCACAACTTTATTATCGATGTCTAATTCTTTTGCAATTTCGTAAATTCTTTTTTTAGCCATCCAATCACACTCCTTCATTAATCTTTTGTACTAATGCCTTGCAAAAACCCGCATCGGTTAAACCCAATACTTTACGTTCTTTACCAATTGTATGTGAAATCTCATCGCTGCTAAATTCAGTAATAACTTGAACGTCATTCTGCTCAGCTGCTCTAGTGATCTTCTCACTTGTATCGGCATGACTATCATTAGCCAAAATAACTACCTTTATTTGCTTTGCTTTCAGGCCAACTAGCACAATTTCAAGCCCAGAAACTAATTTTCCAGCTCTTTGTGCCAGACCCAGCAAATTTAATGCTTTTTGTCTATTTTGCAAATCTATTTATCACCAAACAATTCTTTTCTTGCCTTTTGATGATCTACATAGGAATAAAGCTCTTCATAAAACGAATCTGGTATTTTAGCCCCTAGACTTCGCTCTAAGACGCCTTTATCTTGTGCAAATTTAATTTTACTTGGATCTAATGATACATAGGCACCACGACCTGGCTTTTTACCGCTAGGATCAACTGCGACGTTCTTGTCCTTGTCAATCACAATCCGTACCAGCTCTTTTTTCGGCTGCATCGTATCAGTTAATAGATCTTTCCGCATTGGAATTTTTCTTTTTTTCAAAAGAACTCACCCCTAGACTTATTCTTCGTCTGGTTCTTCTTCAGACTCAGTAATATCTGCTTGCTCTTGTGCAGTATCAGCTTCTAAATTATCATCAGTAGCTTCGACTTCTTCTGCAACAGCTTCAGTTTCAAGATTTTCATCAGTTGCATTGTCAGCTTCAACTTCTGCAGCTGCCTCATTGTCTTCGTTGGCAGCCTTACTGCTTTCATCAACGAATTCAACTTCAGACTCTGGTCTAATATCAATCTTGTAACCAGTTAAGCGCGCAGCTAAACGAACGTTCTGACCTTTTTTACCAATTGCTAGTGATAATTGATAATCAGGAACAATTACAAGTGCACTCTTCTCATCTTCATTATCGCCAAATTGAACAGCAATTACCTCAGCTGGATTTAATGCGTTGGCAATAAAGTCTGACGGATCTTCTTCGTACTTAACAACGTCGATGTTTTCACCGTCAAGTTCATTAACCACGTTTTGAACCCGGGCACCGCGTTGACCAACACAAGTACCAACAGGATCAATATTAGGATCGTTTGACTTCACTGCAATCTTAGTCCGATCACCAGCTTCACGTGCAATTGAAACAATTTCAACGGTACCGTCAAAAATCTCAGGTACTTCTTGCTCAAATAGACGCTTGACCATATTGGGAGCAGTCCGTGAAACCGTAATTTGTGCACCCTTAGAATCAGAACCAACATGGGTTACTAAGACACGAATTTGGTCTTGAGGATTGTAAGTCTCGTTAGGCATTTGGTCATTATGCGGCATAACGGCTTCAACATTACCAATTTTAACATAAACGAAGCGATTATCACGTCTTTCGACTGTACCAGTAATCAGTTCATCCTCATATTGTGAATATTCATCAATAATATGATTCCGTTCTGCTTCACGTAAATGCTGCATAATAACTTGTTTAGCTGTTTGCGCAGCAATTCGGCCAAAGTCTTTTGGTGCAACTTCAAAACGAATTTCATCGCCAACTTCATAAGCCTTATTGATGTTCAAAGCATCTTTTAAACTATATTCAAGTCGTTCATCATGAACCTCATCAACAACAGTTTTAACTGCTAATAACTTGAAGTTACCCTTGCGTTCATCAAATTCAACTTCAACATTTTGTGCTTGATTATAGTTCTTTTTATAAGCAGCAACAAGAGCTGCCTTAATTGCTTCGACAATAACGTCTTGCTTGATACCTTTTGTCTTCTCTAAAGTAGCAAACGCCTCTAGCATTTCTTTAGACATAAGTTTAATCAGCCTTTCTAAAATTCAATTGCAAAACGGATATTTGCAATCAACTTGCGGGGAATAGTTAATCGTTTCCGTCTCGTCTTAATCTTTATTTCTAACTCGATTTCATCATCAGTAAATGATTTGAGCGTTCCTTCATAATTCTTTTCACCATCAACCTTCTGATAAAGACCAACGTGAATATAATTATCAAGTGCTTTTTGCCAATCCTTTTTCGTCTTAATTGGTCGCTCAACACCGGGTGAAGATATTTCTAAAACGTAAGGTTCTGGGAATGGATCAGGCGTAATCTCATCAAGTTTAGCTGAAACTAGTTCACTAAGCCCAACAATTTCATCCATATCAATTCCGTTTTCACGGTCAACATATATTCTTAAATAATTTTGGCCTTTTTCTTTTACGTATTCAATGTCCACCAACTCATCGCTGCGCTGCGCAATTATCGGTTCAATTTCTGTAAGAACAAGATCTGTAACTTTCGCCAAATATTTTCCTCCGTAATAAAAAGAGTGAGCAAAAAAACCTGCTCACTCGAATTAATTATCCGAACTTCTTATTTACTATATCATATTTTGGCAGTAATCACAATTAATAGAATAAATTATTGCCAATAAACGCCTATTTGATAGGTTAAATTTAATTCTTGATTAATCTACTCATTGCTACTTCGACATCTGCGTACGGCAGATAATTATCGCGGAACTTCTTGGCCTCGCTCATCATTTGCAAGTGCTGGTCGGTAATGTCTTTTTCGGCCTTTTCAGTCTTAATATTCAATTGATTAGCCAAATAGCACAGCATCGGTGCACAGTGAACGTGGTTATAAGCATATTTAAAATCTTTTTCAGGTCCATCTTTCTGCTCTATTTTGGTCAAATAATCCAGCCAATGCTGCTTTTGATTAGGAAAAGCAATCTGATTAGCAATCTTTTTGGTTGTAAAAAATGACCGCTTAGTCGTTAAAGCTTGAGTATTGTTGTTTGAATTAGCAAAATTATCGATAATCTGCTTTGCTTCTTTGATTGATAACATTTTCTTCAACCTCCTTAAAGTTACTCTTAACGCAAAAAGGCGCTTAGCAAAAGCTACGCACCTTTTAATTAAAATAATGATAACTGATTTTGGTCGGGCATTCCTTCCAAAACCCCATTATCTTCCAAATAATCCATAATTGTTTGCGAAACTTTGCCTCGTTTAGACAAATCTTCTTTCGACAAGAATTTTTGTTCCGTTCTAGCGGCAACAATCTGCTTAGCCGCATTGTTACCCAGTCCTGGTACGGCATTGAACGGTGCCAAAATTGTATGTTGATCGAGAATTTTAAAATTAGTTGCTTCTGATTGATTGATGTCAACCATCTTAATCTTAATTCCCCGCTCCAAACATTCATTGGCAATTTCCAATACTGTCAATAGACTCTTGTCTTTAGCAGAAGCATCGTTACCCTTATTCTGAATATCAGCCATTGCTTTTTTGACCGTGTTTTTGCCATGGCTCATGGCAACTAAGTCAAATAAATCTGCACGCACGGAAAAGTAAGCCGTGTAATAAATTTCAGGATAATACACTTTAAACCAGGCAATTCTGAGCGCCATCAAGATATAAGCTGTCGCATGTGCCTTCGGGAACATGTACTTGATTTTAAGACATGACGGGATATACCAATCGGGAATCTTGTCATTTTTCTTCAAAACTGCCATATCCTCATCGCTAATTCCGCGACCATGACGCACCGATTCCATTGTTGAAAACGCAACTTCCGGCTTAACACCCCAGTGGATCAAGTCCATCATGATGTTGTCCCGACAACCAATTACATTTTTCAACTTGCAGGTTCCATCGTTAATTAGTTCTTCAGCGTTACCCAGCCATACATCCGTCCCATGTGACAGACCAGAAATCTGTAACAATTCAGAGAATGTCGTCGGCTTTGTTTCTTCAAGCATCCCCCGAACAAATCTGGTACCAAATTCCGGAACACCCAGTGTTCCTGTTTCCGATTGGATTTGTTCCGGCTTCACGCCCAAAATCTTAGGACTAGAAAACAGCGACATCACACCAGGATCATCTGGCGGAATGGTCAAAGGATCAATTCCCGACAAATCTTGCAGCATTCTGATCATTGTTGGGTCATCATGACCCAAAATATCAAATTTTAAAATGTTATCGTGAATTGAGTGAAAATCAAAGTGGGTGGTCAGCCAGGCTGCATGCACATCATCAGCTGGATATTGAACCGGCGTAAAATCATAAATGTCCATATCATCAGGAACAACAACAATTCCCGCGGGGTGCTGTCCAGTAGTCCGTTTAACCCCACTGACCCCTGCTGCCAATCGGTCAAGCTCAGCACTACGTAAGTTAAGCTCTTTTTCCTCATCATAGTGCTTGGCATAACCATAAGCGGTCTTGTCTGCCACCGTCGCGATTGTTCCCGCACGATAAGAATTATCCGGTCCAAACATAACCCGAATAAAGTTATGCGCTACTGGCTGATAGTCACCCGAGAAGTTTAAATCGATATCAGGAACCTTGTCACCATGGAAACCTAAGAAAGTCGCAAACGGAATATCTTGACCATCTTTGACTAGTTCTGTACCACATTCAGGACACTTATCATCAGGCAAGTCATAACCTGAACCATATTCACCATTTTCAAAGAACTTGGAATACTTACATTGCGGACACCGATAATGCGGCGCCAGTGGATTAACTTCCGTAATTCCAGACATTGTTGCAACTAAACTTGAACCAACAGAACCCCGCGAACCAACCAAGTAACCGTCCTTATTCGACTTAGCAACCAAGCGCTGTGAAATCAAATAAATAACTGCATAACCATTAGAAATAATCGAATTTAATTCCATTTCTAACCGGTCTTGAACAATTTTAGGCAGTGGCTTGCCGTAAAGTTCATAAGCCTTATCGTAAGTCAGCCGTTTCATTTCTTCATCGGCATTATCAATGTGCGGTGGGAACAAACCATCCTTGATTGGTGCGATTTCTTCAGTTGATTCCGCAATCTTATTCGGATTAGTAATCACAATCTCTTTAGCAGCATCTTCACCTAGAAAACTAAAGGCATCTAACATTTCCTGCGTACTATAAAAATGCAGGTCAGGCTGCGGTTTATTCCGATCCGGATTACTTCTTTGAGCAGAAATCAAAATCGTGCGGTAAATAGCATCATGTTCTTCAACATAGTGGGCATCCCCCGTAGCCACAACCGGCTTATTCAATTCCTTACCCAGCTTATAGATATTAGTTAAAATTTCTTCTAGTTCAGCTTCATCGCTAATCAAATGGTCCACAATCATCTGCGCGTAATTTGCCGGTGGTTGAACCTCAAGATAATCATAAAACTTGGCCTTTTTACGTGCCTCATCATAACCTTTTTGCATCATCGCCACAAAAACGTCACCCTGCAGACAACCAGAACCATACAGTAAGCCCTCATGATATTGGGCGAGGTCAGATTTTGGTGTTCGTGGTATCCGGTAAAAGTCTTTGGTGCTGGCGATTGAAACCAGCCGGTACATATTTTTAAGTCCCGCCTGATTTTTAGCTAAAATTGTCATGTGTGACGGCCGCGCCCGCTTAAAGACTTGACCGCGTGCGGCATAATCATTCATCTTACCTAGGTCATCTTCATCAAACTTAGCCTTAAAGGCATCAAGCAGTTTAAACATCAAATAACCTGTTGCTTCGGCATCTTGATTAGCGCGGTGGTGATGTTCCAGTACAACATTGTACTTCTTAGCCAGCGAATCTAATGTATGTCTTGTCTGTTCTGGGTGCAATAAGCGCGATACTTCCAATGTATCAACAACTGGTTGGGTAATTTCCTCAAGGCCAGTTCTTCTTAACGCCGCATTAACAAAACCAACATCGAACTGAACATTGTGGCCACATAATGGCCGGTCACCATAAAAATCTTGAAATTGTTTGATAACAACTGCTTCATCATCAGCCGCACTAACCATATCATCAGTAATCGAAGTCAAATTAATCGTTTGCTCACTTAATGGGTGGTGCGGATTAATGAACTTATCGAACCGGTCAATGACTTCACCGTCTTTCATCTTGACGGCACCAATTTCAATAATTGTGTCATAAACCGATGATAAACCAGTCGTTTCCACGTCAAAAATGACAAATTCTCGGTTTTCATACGTCATTGGCGCTGGATTTAGTACCAATAAAGCATGGTCATCAATCATGTTGGCTTCAACGCCATAAACAATTTTAATCCCGTTTTTCTTACCAACGTTATAAGCTTCAGGGAAGGACTGCACATCGGCATGGTCAGTGATTGCGATTGCTTTTTGACCAAATTTTTTGGCAGCTAAAATAAAGTCGGTTGCCGTATTCGTAGCATCAAGCTGGCTCATATTAGTATGAAGATGCAATTCAACCCGCTTTTCATCACCCTGATACTTTTCGGTTCTGCCGACATGTTCGACAACTTCAAAGCTAGAAATATTGAACACAACATCATGCTGCCACTGATCGTCAGCAGCTGACCCCTGCATCTTAGCCCAAGTGCCGGGCTTCAAGTCCGCAACACTTTTAATTTGCTCTTTATCAGAGACAAACTTCTTAAAAGAAATCGAATCGGTATAATCTGTAATTTCACCAGTAAAAATAATTGCGCCAGATTTTAATTCCCGACTTTCGGTATTAAAAATATTACCTTCGATAACGACATTTCTAGTGCCGTCAACGACATCCTTAATTTGCGTGATTGGCAGGCTTTCATCCAGCTTGCGGTTGCCGTAGCGCGTCTTCTTTGTCGGATAAGTTTGCGGTTTTGGCTTTTCTTTAGGTGGTGCCGCATTATACGCTTCTTGCATACTTTGTTCATGCTGCTCCTGCAATTGCTGCAGACTAGCCAAATTGCTCTGCGTGTTTTGCTCATCCAGCTGTGTTACAAATTTTAGGTTAAAGAAACCAAAGTCGCGCATTTCTTCAGCTAACTGATCCAAGAATTTTTGCTCAATTAAACCATCAACCACTAGATTGTCAACGGGAATAATCCAACGCCCATCTTCTTTTTTGGGCTCGTGACTAGAGATAAATTCACGCGCAACCGGCTGTAAAATTTGTGAATTTTGAACCGCATAACGCCAATAATCAGTCAAATAATCGTCAGACCCATCTTGGGTACGGACAAAAAGACGCGTTTTGACAAATGAAGCAAAACTTGCATTAATTGCCTTGTTCAAAGCCGCATAGGTTTCAAATTTTAACGGCGTATTAAAAAGAACATGGATATCCCACTTATGTTCCTTAGCGTATACATCCACGTTCTCAATTTCACCTTTTTGAAGTAAATCATTATCTGCAAATTGCTCAGGAAAATGAATCTGCTCTAAAAGGTGTAAAAAAAGTTTGTTTTTATCAGTCACGAAAAATTATCCTAACTCTTTATTTACAAAACTATCTAATTCAGTAACTGCAATTTCACTAGACTTCTCATCGGTTGGGCGCTTAACTTCGACAATGCCCTCGCTAGCCTTTTTACCAATTATAATTCGAATTGGTGCACCAACCAAGTCAGCATCAGCAAACTTAACACCCGCACGTTCATTACGATCATCATACAATACATCATAATTAGCGCTGTATTTTTGCTCTAATTCTTCAGCTAGTTTAGTTTGTGCTTCATCCTTCATCTTCATTTGGACAATGTGCAAACTAAATGGCGCAATTTCTTTAGGCCAAGCAATACCGTGTTCTGTCGCATGTTGTTCTACAGCAGCTGACAACATTCTAGTAACACCGATACCGTATGACCCCATGATTACTGGCTGCGTCTTACCGTTCTGATCTAAGAAGTCAGCACCCATGGTCTCAGTATAATAAGTACCTAACTTGAAAATATGACCAACTTCAATAGAAGTTGTAAATTTCAATGGTAAATGATCGACTGGATCAGGTTCACCTTCGTTAGCTACGCGAATGTCACCAAATTGATCGACCTTAAAGTCACGGTCAAGGTTGACATTCTTTAATTGGTAACCAGTCTTATTAGCACCAACAACTACGTTGTAAAGGTTCTTTACTGTGTCATCAGCAACAATCTTATCAGCCCAATCAGCCTTAACTGGACCAACGCCGCCCTTGTTAGCACCAGTAATTGCTAGTAATTCTTCATCAGTTGCTGTTCTTAATGAATCAGCATCAAGTAAGTGCGTCAACTTGACTTCATTTACTTGCTTATCACCACGAATCAAAACTAGTACGTGTTCTTTTTCGTTAACAATGTAGAGAACACTCTTAACAATTCTGGTTGCAGGCACGTTCATAAAATCAACTAAATCAGCAATTGTTTCTTGATCTGGTGTAGCAACCTCAGACATTTCTTGCAATTCTTCTTGCTCTTGCTTAAAGGTATCGTCACTAACTGCCATTTCAAGGTTAGCTGAATAAGTACCAGTTTCATTAGTTGCAATAGTATCCTCACCAATTGCAGCAGGAGCTTGGAATTCAGTTGAGTTCTTACCACCCATTGTACCGGAATCGGCAATTACTGGGTTTACTTGAACGCCGCAGCGACGATAGATTGCTTCAAAAGCCCGCTTCTCATCATCGAATTGTTCATCAAGTTGTTCGCGAGTTGCCGCAAAGCTATATGCATCAAGCATGATAAATTCGCGTCCCCGCAATAAACCAAAGCGTGGACGATTTTCATCACGGTACTTAGTTTGAATTTGGTACAGTGCAATCGGCATCTGCTTGTAGCTCTTAATGTTTTTAGCGACAATCTCGGTGAAAGTTTCTTCGTGAGTTGGCCCCAATAAACTTTCACGACCATGACGATCCTTTAAGCGGAACATTTCTGGACCATACTTTTGTAACCGGCCTGATTCTTCCCAAAGTGAAGCTGGCAGAAAATGTGGCATGGACATTTCTGGCACATTAATTTTTGCCATTTCTTCTTCCATAATATTCTCAGCCTTACGTAAAACGCGATAGCCTAGTGGCAAATAAGCATAAACACCAGCTGTAACTTGGCGAATATAGCCACCGCGCAACATTAATTGGTGACTTTTAGCCACAGCATCAGAAGGTGCCTCTTTCAATGTTGGCATAAATAATTTAGATTGACGCATTAATTTTCTCCCAAGAAAAATAAAAATTTTCTATTTAATAAAGTAACGATAAATATCATTACCAGTAACCGCAATAATTAGAACTAACAATAAGCCAAAGCCGATTAGTTCAACAATTGCTTCGTGATCTTCAGAAATTGGCTTTCTGCGGATAATTTCAATAATATTGAGCAAGAACTTACCACCATCAAGACCAGGAATTGGAATTAGATTGACAATTCCTAAGTTGATTGAAATCATTGCCAAGAAGGCAAGAATGTAAGAAAAGCCCATTTTAGAAACTTGTGAAGTTTCCGAATAAATACCAACTGGACCAGATAACTTGTTTAAACTGAAGTGTCTAAATAAGCCACCGACAGCATTAAAAATCATGCCTGTGGTAGATACAGCAGTATCCCAGCCACGCTTCAATTTTGCACTTGCATGCTCATCACTGCGTGCCAAAATCCCAATTTGATAGCTTGTTTGTCCTTGCGACTTAACAGCCTTTGGGCGCACCTTAACGACTTTCTTTTGGCCGTTTTCAATCAGAGTAATTGCAATTGTTTTTCCCTTACTTTGATCGACTTGTGCTGCAAGGTCGTTAAAAGAAGACGTTTGGTGACCATTGATTGCGACAAACTTGTCTCCAGGCTTAATCTTAGCAACTTGTGCCGATGACCCCGGATTAACCTGCCCAATCGTTGTCGTTGCAGGACCAGGAACTGTAAATGTCCAGATTAAAAAAACTACAAAGCCCAAAATAATATTCATTAATGGACCAGCTATGTTAGTCGCAAGCTTTTGCCAGACATTTGCCTGTTGAAATTGAGTATCCCGTGGGGCAATTACTAATTCAGTCTTAGATTGATCGATGATTGTAGCATTATGATTAACCTGATAAGTAACCAGCTTTTCTTCATCACCATTTTCATATCCAGTAATGACCAATTCATCGACTAAGTCAGACTTAGTGACTTGAACGGGAATACCTTCAATTGGAATATCGGATTCTGAAGCATCAATTTTTACCACTTCATTTTGTTCGTTCAATTGTAAGATAACCGTCATCCCTGGATCTAATTTGGCCTCATCATCTTTACTTGCCAAACGTACATATCCGCCTAACGGCAGCCAACGAATTGTATAAGTAGTTGGATTACGCCACACTTGAAAAAGCTTCGGTCCCATTCCAATGGAAAATTCCCGCACCAAAATACCGCATTTTTTAGCGACAATAAAGTGACCAAATTCATGAACAAAAACAAGAATGCCAAATACAACTAAAAAGATTAGTATGCCCTTCAATAGAATTCTCCTAGTGCATAATACCTAACAAAGCAGCAACTACTGGTAATACAAATAGCATACTGTCGAACCGGTCCAAGATACCACCGTGGCCCGGCAAAATTTTACCAGAATCTTTTACGCCGTAATAACGTTTATAAGCAGATTCTACCAAGTCTCCCATTTGTCCTACAATTGAAAGGAAGAAGGCAATGATAATCATTTGTACTTGTGGGTAACCTACTTTAACACAGTAGACGTAAATTGCCGCACAAATAACCGCACAAATAGTTCCGCCGATTGAACCTTCCCAGGTCTTATTCGGACTAATTACTGGCCATAACTTATGCTTACCAGCCTTGCGGCCAATCATGTACGCACCAGTATCGGTCAACCAAACCACAACAAAGACATAGCACAAAAGGGCTAACCCGTTGTTACTGTTTCTAATGGCTGCCATATAGTGAAAACCTGTCCCAATGTACAGTGATGCCAATGTATAGACACCAACGTCATCAAAGGTCGTTTTATTTTTTGATAAAACTGTCCATGTCAGCATTAACATAATAACGGCAAAGTACATACCGTACTTTGACCAATGCCATGGCATTCCCTTAATGAAACTATCCGGCACAGCCCAAATAATGGTTGCTAATAATGCCAGCAAAAAATTAACTGACACCAGAATTTGTTTTTTCATTAAGAAAACTTCACTGATACCCACTGCCGCAAAAGCCACAGTCAGCCAGTCCATCCAAAGACCACCAGCGATAACAATCGGAATAAATAAAATTAAAGCAATAACTGCTGTAATAACACGTTGTTTCATATAAACTACCTAACTATCTGATTCATCAACTTTACCAAATCGGCGGTTGCGATTTTGAAACTCACTTACAAATTTTTGTAAGTCTTCTTCATTAAAGTCCGGCCAATTTTTAGGACTGAAGGCTAACTCTGAATAGGCTAACTGCCAAAGTAAAAAATTAGAAATCCGCTGTTCTCCTGAAGTTCTAATAAGCAAGTCTGGGTCACGAAAAGCACCAAACTTAGCTGTCATCAAGCGCTGTGAGATCATTTCTTCGTCAATTTGCTCGCTAGAAATCGCGCCGCTTTCAATCATGCCGCCTAATTCCTTAACCGCCGAAGTAATTTCGCTGCGTGAGCCATAATTAAAGGCAAAGTTCAAAATTAAGCCGGTGTTATCAGCAGTTTCGGCCATTGCTCGTTGAACAACCTTATAAGTCTTGGGCGGTAATTGATCCAAGTAACCCATAATGTTCACCTTAACATTATTCGCCATTAACGTTGGCATAAACTTGTCAAAAAAGCGAACGGGTAAGTTCATCAAATAAGCAACTTCTTCTTTAGGACGAGCCCAATTTTCAGTAGAAAATGCGTAAAGCGTCAAAACCTTAATGCCTAATTTATCGGCAGCAAGTGTAATCCGCTCAACATTATTCATTCCCTCATGATGACCAGCAACTCGCGGCTTACCTTGTTTGCGAGCCCAGCGGCCATTACCATCCATGATAATCGCAAGGTGATTTAATTGATTCTTTTCTGCCATTCTGCTTACTAACCTTCAGTAATTTCAGTCCGCTTTTTGTCAGCTACTTCATCAATTTTCTTAGTTGCATTGTCCGTAGCCTTTTGCACTTGTTTTTCTAAATTACGTTGTTCATCTTCAGTAATTTCGTCATCTTTTTGTTGCTTCTTCAAGCTATTCATCGCATCGCGGCGAACGTTTCTGACAGCAATTTTTGCTTCTTCGGCTAACTTATTAACTTCCTTGGCGATTTCTTGACGTCTCTCACCAGTTAATTGCGGAATAACCAATCTGATTACCTTACCATCGTTAGCAGGTGTTAATCCTAAGTTTGAAGCAAGCAAGGCATGTTCAATATCGTCTAAACTGCTTTGGTCATATGGTGTAATCAATAATACACGTGGCTCTGGAATAGTCACACTGGACATTTGCGTAAGTGGCGTTGGCGCACCATAATAGTCAACCTTAACACTTTCTAAAATTGCGGCATTCGCAACCCCAGCCCTAATTGAGCCAAGATTCTTTTGAAAAACCGTAATTGACTTGTCCATATTTTCTTGGGCTTTTTTAATTGTTTCGTTATTCATTATTTACCACCTTCAATAATAGTCCCAATTGGTTCACCCATGACTGCCTTCTTAATATTTCCTTCAGTATTAACGTTAAACACAATAAGCGGTATGTTTGTATCCATTGATAGAGAGCTTGCTGTCCGATCCATTACCTTTAAATCTTTGGCAATTAAATCAAGCTGCGTTAGTTCTTGATACTTCTTAGCATTAGGATCAAGCTTAGGGTCAGCTGAATAAACTCCGTCAACACCATTCTTGGCCATCAAAATGACATCGGCATTAATTTCAGCAGCACGCAATGCGGCTGTTGTATCGGTTGAAAAGTATGGATTACCTGTTCCACCACCCATAATTACAACGCGGCCCTTTTCTAAATGACGAATTGCCTTTCTTCTAATGTACGGCTCAGCAATTTGCCGCATTTCAATCGAGGTCTGTAATCTAGTTGGCACGCCAACATGTTCTAAACCATCTTGAAGAGCTAACCCATTCATGATGGTTGCAAGCATTCCCATGTAATCAGCTTGTGAGCGTTCCATTCCTAGCTTTTCACCAGTTTCACCGCGCCACATGTTGCCGCCGCCGCAGACAATACCAATATCAACGCCTAAATCGTGAACCGACTTAATTTCCTGGGCTAAATGACTAATAACTGTGGGATCAATTCCTGATCCCTTATCACCAGCAAGAGCTTCACCGGAAATTTTTAAAATAACACGCTTATATTTAACTTTAGTCATAGTGACCTCCTCATCATCTAAATATTTTACCATATTAAGCATTAAATTGTCTGACGACAAAATAAAAGACAACAATTTTATCCAGAAAAAAAGAGAAGGCATTTACCCTCTCTTTTTAATTAACAAATAAATTACTTCATTTGTTCTTGTACTTCAGCAGCAAAGTCTTCTTGCTTCTTTTCGATACCTTCGCCAACTTCGTAACGGGTAAAGCTAACAACTTCGCCGCCTTCTGACTTAGCATATTCAGCAACAGTCTTGTCAGAATCTTTAACGTAAGGTTGGTCAACTAAACAAATTTCACTTAAGTACTTGTTTACACGACCTTCAACGATCTTAGGAATAATGTTGGCAGGCTTGCCTTCATTTTCAGTTTCCTTAGTAAAGACATCTTTTTGACGGTCAAAGTCAGCCTTTGGTACAGAATCTTTGTTCAAGTATTCTGGGTTGATTGCAGCAACGTGCATTGCAATGTTCTTAGCTGCTTCTTCATTTGCACCCTTTAAGGTAGCAAGAGCAACAATTGAACCACCATTGTGCTTGTAAGCACCGAATACTTCGTCATCGTTCTTAGTTACTAAGTCGAATCTTCTTAAAGTAATCTTTTCACCGATAACTGCAGTCAAGTTGGTGATTTCTTCACCAATTGTTGAGTCACCCATTGGTGCCTTTAATGCTTCTTCAACATTAGCTGGCTTAGCAGCAAGGATTGCTTTAGTCACATCATCAACTAACTTAATGAACTTGTCATTTGAAGAAACAAAGTCAGTTTCTGAATTGATTTCAACTAAAGCAGCAGTGTTGCCACTAAATGCATATTCAGCTAAACCTTCAGCAGCAATTCTGCCTGACTTTTTAGCAGCTTTAGCAACACCGTTTTCTCTTAAAATATCGATTGCCTTTTCAACGTCTCCATCAGCCTTTACTAAAGCCTTCTTGGAGTCCATCATACCAGCACCGGTACGATCACGTAATTCTTTAACTTGCTTAGCAGTAATATTTGCCATTGATGTGTCCTCCTAGTTTAGAAACAGTAACTTATTCTTTGTCTGAATCTTCTTCAGTAGTTTCTGCTTCTTCAACGTTTTCATCGTCAGCAGCACCGTTAGCCATTTCAACTTCAACGCTCTCGTCGTCATCGTCTTGACCTTGCTTACCTTCGATAACTGCGTCAGCCATCGCACCTGAAATAAGGCGGATAGCACGGATAGCGTCATCGTTTGAAGGGATAACAACGTCAACTGGAGTTGGGTCAGTATTAGTGTCAACCATTGCGACAACAGGAATACCTAAAATGTTAGCTTCGTGAACAGCAATCTTTTCCTTCTTAGGATCAACTACGAACAAAACATCTGGGATTCTAGGCATATCTTCGATACCACCTAAGAATCTTTCAAGCTTGTCCATTTCCTTAGTCAAAAGTGAAGCTTCCTTCTTTGGCAGTACTTCAAAAGTACCGTCTTCTGACATCTTCTTTAAGTCCTTTAATCTTTGTACTCGGCTTTGGATAGTCTTCCAGTTAGTCAAAGTACCACCTAACCAACGTTGGTTAACGAAGTATTGACCAGCACGAGTTGCTTCTTCAGCGATTGAATCTTGAGCTTGCTTCTTGGTTCCTACAAAAAGAACTACGCCACCTTGTTGAGCAACAGCTCTAACAAAAGCATAAGCATCATCCAACATCTTGATTGTCTTTTGCAAGTCAATGATGTAGATACCATTTCTTTGAGTAAAAATGTAAGGAGCCATCTTTGGATCCCATCTTCTAGTTTGGTGACCGAAGTGGACACCAGCTTCAAGTAATTGTTTCATTGAAACTACTGACATAATAAATTCCTCCTATGGTTTTTGTCCTCTCAAGCGGTCATTTCAATATCTCGCCAAGTGTATGGCACCAAAATATTGATCGCTCTTGATGTGTTTTACCTGCATGCTCTATTCAGCACACCATAATAGAATACTAGATTTAGCTGTAAGATGCAAGACTAAAAATCTACTCCATGCTCATGCAGAAATTTTTCTTTCCACTGTCTTGGATGATGTTTGAACCAATATTCGCGTTTAAGGGCTAAATTTTTATCAGTGAACTTCTCATGATAAATCATTTTAACGGGGCGTCTTGCCTTAGTATATTTCGCACCCTTGCCTGAATTATGGGCTGCCAGCCGTTTTTGTAAATTATCAGTAAAACCACCATAAAAACTGCCGTCGCTGCATAATAAAACATAAAAGAAATAATCTTTACTCTTTTGTCTTTGTGCGCGATCCTCAGGCGTTTCACGAATAATACGCTGAATTGACGGCAAATAATTGCCTGCCCTGTCGTGAACTTCAATTGCGTCTTTTAAAACCAAACCATCACTAGCTGTATGCTTAACTGCCTCAATGATAATCAGATTGCTGTCATCGCCGCGATGCGAAACAAAAGGTTGAACGACCTTAATACTTAAATCGTGCTTCATACAAAAGTAGGCAATTTCGTTTAACCGCTCAGGCCGATGCACCATAAACAGCTTGCCCTTCATTTTTAATAAGCCACTGGCAACGGCAATTATTTCTTCAAGATTAATTAGAATTTCGTGACGCGCAATTGCCTTTTTCGGATCTGGATTAACATCATGACCTTCTGGCACCTTGAAATATGGCGGATTAACAACCACTACATCATAAGAATCTTTACGTAAAAAGGCAGCCGCATCCTTAACATTTTTTTGAAAAACAGTTATTCGGTTTTCCATTTGATTAAGCTCAACAGAACGCCGTGCTTGTGAAGCTGCCTCCGGCTGAATTTCTACCGCATCATATTTTGCCCGATTAAAATATGCCATATAAATGCTAGCCGCACAATTGCCCGCACACAGGTCAGCAACTTTTGAGCGATCTCGGATTGCTTCTTTAGCTAGTGATGCCAAAAGCAAAGTATCAAGTGAAAAACTAAATGCTGTTTTATCCTGAATAATCTTCAAGTCATCACTATACATATAATCAATTCGTTCATTATTGGCCAATTTCACCATAAAATTTTGTCCTCTCCCTGAGCTTTGTTATAATATTTTACAACAACTGGAGGAGTTTAATCATGTTTTATCATTTTATTCGCGCCGTTGCGCGATTTGTTATCTGGATTCTTAACGGTCATTTACATGTTTATCACAAAGAAAACATCCCCGAAGGCAACTATATCCTAGCTGCTCCACACCGAACTTGGTGGGAACCAATTTTATTCGCCTTAGCTGCCAGTCCGAAGGAATTCATGTTCATGGCCAAAATCGAATTATTTAAAAATCCAATTTTACGATTCATTTTAACCCATGCGCATGCTTTTGCCGTTGACCGCAAACATCCCGGCCCTTCAGCATTAAAAATTCCAATTAAGGGTTTAAAAAAAGGCGATTACTCATTAATTATTTTCCCATCGGGAACAAGGCATTCAGCTGAACTTAAAGGCGGAACCTTGGCAATTGCCAAATTATCGGGAACGCCAATTGTTCCTGTTGTCTATCAAGGACCCCTTACTTTCAAGGGACTGTTGAAACGCCAGCCGCTTGACGTTTGCTTTGGTAAGCCAATTCAAGTTGATCGTAAAACCAAATTAACTCACGAAAACGAAGCTGCCTTTGATGAACAATTAAAAAATGCTTGGGATCAAATCGATCACGAACACAATCCTAATTTTCATTACGTTGCCAAATAAAAAAGATTGAATTCATTACGAGTTCAATCTTTTTTTGTTAGTGCTAAAATTAATAATATTTAAATGAACGGAGGAATTTTAAGTTGTTAGAAAAAACTTTTTACAAAATTATGCTCAGCAAGTCATTTCCTTTTCCAATTAAGGTGACCTACTGGGACGGTAAAAGTGAAACCTACGGTAATGGCAATCCTGATATTGAAATTATTTTTAATGAAAAAATTCCAATGTCAGCAATCTCACGTAATGCTTCCCTAGCTCTAGGCGAAGCATACATGGATAAAAAAATCGAAGTTAAAGGCAGCCTGCAAAAATTAATTTGCGGTGCCTACGAAAGTTCAGAGAGCTTTTTACGGTCAAACAAGTTTCGCAAATTCTTGCCTGAACAAAATCATAATGAGGAACAAAGTGAAAAAGATGTCCAAAGTCATTATGATATTGGCAACGACTTCTATCAATTATGGCTTGATCCGACATTGACATATTCTTGTGCGTACTTTACCAGTGACAATCATGATAATCTTGAGCAAGCGCAAATTGCCAAGATCCATCATATCTTAAACAAACTGCATCCCGAAAAAGGCAAAACACTATTAGATATTGGCTGCGGCTGGGGAACGTTAATGCTCACTGCTGCTAAGGAATACGGCTTAAAGGTAACTGGCGTTACACTTAGCGAAGAGCAATACAAATTAGTACAAAAGAAAATCTATGACGAAAATTTGCAAGACGTCGCTGAAGTTAAACTTGAAGATTACCGTGAACTTGGTGACCAACAATGGGATTACATTACTTCTGTCGGCATGTTTGAACACGTGGGCAAAGAAAACTTAGCCCAATATTTCAATGATGTTGCCAAATACCTGAAAAAAGACGGTGTTGCCTTAATCCATGGCATTACTCGTCAACAAGGTGGTGCAACTAACGCTTGGCTTAATAAGCACATTTTCCCAGGTGGTTATGTTCCCGGTCTAAATGAAAATATTTCGCACATTATTGCCAGCGGTATGCAGGTTGACGATGTCGAAATGCTTCGGCGCCATTATCAGCGCACAATAGAAATTTGGGACAGTAACTTTAATGCGCACCGTGAACAAATTCAAAAACTAATGGGCGAGCGTTTTACCCGCATGTGGGACTTATACTTACAAGCCTGTGCTGCCTCATTTGAATCCGGTAATATTGACGTCATTCAATATTTGATTACTAAGGGTCCATCTGGTAAAAACCTGCCATTAACCCGTGACTACATGTTAAATAAATAGACTAAACAAAAAAACTAGCAGCTCGATTAGACTGCTAGTTTTTTGTTTAATTACATTTTGAAAATTTTACCTGGATTCAAAACATCATTTGGATCGAACAAGGTCTTAACTTTCCGTAATAATTCGGTATAGTCATGACCATAAAAGTCTTCAAAGTTATCAGCACGGGCATAACCAATTCCGTGTTCACCAGACATATTACCATCAAGAGCTTTAGCCGTCTTGTACAGTTCGTCAATTACCTTTTTGCTCGTCTCAGCGTATTCCACGTCATTCATTTCATCTGAGCAAAGGTAAATGTGCAAATTACCGTCGCCTGCATGACCAAAGTTAGGAATTCTGATATGCAATTCGTTTTCTAATTCTTCAATTCTATCCAGAACATCCGGAATATGATTAATTGGTACACAAATGTCAATTTCATCCATTTTCGGCGTTGATTTTTGAATAGCTAAAAGCAAAGCTTCACGACATTCCCAAATCTTCTTGGCCTCATCAGAATCAGCACTCAAAACAACTGCTTCTTCGGCCTTAAAGTCCTTAACTGTAGTCAAAGTCTGCTCTAATTCAGCCTTTAATTCTTCATCTGTAAAGGCATCAAGCCCAAGAATAATAAAACCGTCGCCATCTTTAATTGGGAATTGGTCACCAGCATATTCTTCCCACAAGTTGATTACTTTACGACCCATAAATTCAACTGTTGTTGGTACAACACCGGATTTTAAAATTGCAGGTACTGACTTAATGGCATCATTTAAGGTTGGATAAGGAATAATTGCATTGATTGACTTACGAGGTTTTGGATAAAGCCGCAAAGTTACTTCGGTAATTACACCTAATGTTCCTTCTGCCCCAATAATCAAGTCTTTAAGTGAATATCCAGAAGCTGATTTAACTGCCTTAGAACCAAACTTATACAGCTTGCCGTCAGTTAAAACAACCTTTAATTCACGGATATGTTCTCTAGTAACACCATATTTAATCGCCTTCAAACCGCCGGCATTAGTTGAAACATTACCACCAATTGTTGCCCAGTGCATTGCTGGAGCTGGCATATATGTAAATGGCTTATCTGCCAAGTAGTCTTCAATATCCTTTAGTCTAATTCCTGCTTGAACAGTCATTGTCAAACTTTCAGGATCATAATCGAGCACATGATTCATTTTAACCATATCAAGCGAAATACCAGCATCAACGTTCAAGTTGGCACCCATTAAACCAGTCGAATTACCACGAGGTACTACCGGAATATTGTTATCACTAGCGTACTTAACAATATTTTTAACTTCATCATTATTTACTGGTTGAATTACCAATTCTGGCATTGCTCTAACAGTCTTGAACTGGTCGTGATCCCAATGCTCAGTTGGCTTAGTAATAAACCTCTCTGGCTCAGAAACAAATTTACTTAAATTTTCACGATCAGTTTGATCGATTACATGATATTCCATTGCAATTTCCTTTCTTATTGTAAAATTACAGATGTGATAAAAATCAACATAGACTAAATTTACGCCACTGTGTAATCGCTGTCAACTTTTATAATAAAAAAAGCGAAGACTTACGGTTAAGTCCTCGCTCATATTATTTTTGATTTTGCAAAGTATACAAATTGTAATAATAGCCTTTTTGGGCCAATAATTCTTGATGGGTGCCGCGTTCAATAATTCTTCCCTGATTTAGAACAATAATCTGATCGGCATCAACGATCGTTGATAAGCGGTGAGCAATTGCAAGGGTCGTCCGGCCTTGGCGTAAGCGATGAAGTCCCGCCTGAATTAACGTTTCCGTTTCGGTATCGACATTTGCTGTTGCTTCATCCAACACCAAAATTTTCGGATCCGTTACAAGCGTTCGAGCAAACGAAATCAGCTGTCGCTGTCCCTGACTAAATTCGCTGCCGCCTTCATCAACTGCCGCATGATATTTGCCCGGCAATTTTTCAATAAAGTCAGCAGCCTGCACTGTCTCTGCAGCCCGTTTAATCTGCTGGTCCGTAATTTGCTCATTATACAGGCGAATATTAGAACTAATATCGCCATAAAACATAAATGGATCCTGTAAGACCAGTCCTAATTTCTTTCGCAATTCTGCCTTAGGGTATTTTTTAATATCAACGCCATCAATCAGCACTTCTCCCTGATAAAATTCATAAAACCGCATCATTACGTTAATAATCGAGCTTTTACCCGATCCCGTATGACCGACAATTCCCAGAGTTTCGCCTGGATTAACGGTAAAAGAAATATCATGCAGAATTTCGTTTTTCCCATCATAGGAAAAACTAACATGCTTAAATTCAATCTTGCCCTGCGTGATTGTCAATCCCGGCTGCTCATCCTGCTTAGGCTCATAATTAGTATCATCTAAAATACGAAAAATTCTTTTACCCGCAACAATCCCATCCTGAAAGAAGGTCATCTGATCCATCATATTTGAAATTGGATTAAAGAACTGCGAAATATACTGTGAAAAAGCATAGACGACCCCAGCAGGTACAAAAGTTTTTTGCAGTGGGAAACCAAAATACATTAAGGTTAACGCTAGAGCCAGCGAATAAAGCAGACTGGTCAACGGTGACAGCAGTAAGGAATTCAGATTAATCATGCTGAAACGCGTTTTCATTAGCGCCGCATTTTCATGCTCAAAATTACCGGTCATGCGCTTTTCTTGTTTAAACTGCTGAATTAACGAGACCCCCTCAATTGATTCGTTCAAGTTGGTATTAATTCGGCTTAACCGCTCGCGATAATTACGGTAAAGTTTAGAACTGCGCTTGGAATATTGCCAAATAACCAGTAGGGAAATTGGTAAGAAGGCTAACATGATGAGCCCCGCAAAGGCATTAGTGGTAAACATTGCCACCAATGCCGAAACAATTGAAAACAATGACAAGACAACACTTGATAGAACCGTTAAGAAATTGCTCAACGTCATGGTATCATTGGTCACCCGCGAAACAATTGAACCAGCTGGTGTTTGGTCAAAATAACGCATCCCCAACGTATGCAGTTTTTTATATAATTCGGCGCGCAAGCCCTCGAGAGACTTTTCTGATCCCAACGCAAAAAAGTATTCATACGTAAACTGCAAAATACCCTTGATAACTGATCCGCCAGCATATAACAAGCCGGCAAAAATAATCACTTGCGTTGTAACATTGGCCTTAGCCAAATAATTATCAAGGAAAAATTGCAAACCATACGGCAGCAGGATATTGATAATACTGACAAGCAAGGCGCCGATTCCAGCAATAATCATTTCATTTTTAAAGCGCAGTACAAAGCGAACAAGCCGCTTAAAAATATCAAACTGCTCTTTAACCGGAATCTCTTTGGACCAAACTGATTCATTCTGTTCATCCATCTTACTCACCTACCTTTTCTTCTAATTCCTGCCGCCGCCACATTTCCGCATACCAGCCATCTGCAGCTAGCAACTGTTCGTGTCTGCCGCGCTCGACAATTGCGCCATCTTTTAAGACTAAAATCAAATCGGCATTCATGACCGACGTCAACCGGTGAGTTGCAATCATTGTTGTCTTACCAGCACGTTCCTTGCGCAATGATTGTAAAATTGCCATTTCGGTTCGCGCATCAACTGCCGACAGAGCATCATCCAAGACCAAAATCTGGCTTTGCTTCAGTAATGCCCGCGCAATTGACATCCGTTGCTTTTGCCCTCCAGAAAGCGAAACCCCGTTTTCGCCAACCAGTGTCTTGTAGCCAGCCGGCATTTGCAAAATATCCTCATGTAGATCACTCTTTTTGGCAGCACTAACAATTGCATCCTCAGACGCATCAGCCTGTGAAAAGGCAATATTCTTTTGAATTGTCGTTGAAAACAAGTAATTATTTTGCGGTACATAAGATATTTGGCGCAAAAGGACATTGAGCGGAATTGTCCTGATATCATAGCCATTTAACGTTATCTGCCCATCATACTTATCAAATTCGCGCAAAAGCAATTGAATAATCGTTGTTTTTCCTGAGCCGACCTTACCAACAAGACCTAAGGTCTGGCCTTTTTTAAGGGTAAAATCAATTTGGTGCAGAACTAGCAGTTGTGGTTCATCAGGATAAGCAAACGAATTAATCTGATAATTCAAATCACCTGCTAAATCGTCAGCTGTTAGGCTTTCATTAGCATGCTGATCGGTAATTTGCGGCTGCTCATCCAGCAATTTTTCAACCCGGTCATAACTGGCACTACCCCGCTCCAAAATATTGAATAGGTAGCCAATGGCAAACATCGGCCAAACCATGTTGCCAATGTAGGCAATAAAGGAAACTAACTGCCCGATTGTTAGAACCTTGTTAACAACCAGCAAGCCGCCATAAATAATCGTAATCGTATATGTTAGCCCAATAATAATTGTGCCTAGCGGATCAAACAAAGCATCCCACTTGAAGACTTTTTTATTAATCTTGATCGTATCATCAACCATCTGGTCAAATGCGGCGGTATCTTCGTCTCCTTGACCAAAAGTTTTGATAACTTTCATTCCCGAAACGGACTCCTGCGTCTTATTGTTTAACCGCGAAAAAGCCGCCTGCGACTCATCAAAGGCATCATGCAGATGATTACCCAATTGCCATGCACCCCAGGCTAAAAATGGCAGGGGCAATAACGCCACAATTGTCAGCCGCCAGTCAACAAAAATAATCATCGCTATCATGGTTGACACGCCCATAATTAACGAATCGACCAAAGTCAAAACGCCAGCCCCAGCAACATCTTGGATTGCAGAAACGTCATTTGTTGCGTGCGCCATCAAGTCACCAGTTCTGTGCCGCTGGTAAAATGTCTGGTCCATCACCATAAAATGTTTAAACAATTTTGAACGTAATTGCCGTTCAAGTTCAGCTGCACCACCCCAAATTTGTTTACGCCAAAAATAGCGAAAACCATATAGCAGTAAGGCAGCCGCGATAATCGCTAAAACTAATCCGCCATACTGCAGCCAACTAATATGACCTTGGTCAAGCTGATCCGCCATCAAACCTAAAATCCGCGGCGGTACTAAATTTACGATTGAAGTCAGTGCTAAAAAGGTTACACCAATTAAATAGCGCTTCTTTTCCTTTTTAAAAAACCAACCTAATTTTAAAAAAATTCCCATCTTTATTCCTATCTGACTTGCACCAAACTAAAAAAAAGACGGGGAACAATCCCCGTCTTTTTAGTCAATCTTAAGATTAATTATTTTGATGCTTCATCATGTTCATCACTTGGTTAACCTTCTTTGCAGAAGGCTTTTGTCCCATTTGTGACATCATCGCAACAATCATATCTTCACTGATTGGTGGATTTTCCTTAAAATATTTTTTCATGTATGATCTTGCACCGTAAAAGCCGCCAATTAAGCCGACTAATAGCGCAACAATAATTAAAACAATTGCTAATGCCAAATTCATAAAAACTAACTCCTCAAAATATCCAATAGTTATATCTTACCTAAACTTGCATAAAATTTAAAGGTTAAAATTAATCTTTTCTTAAACCTTTGCGTCTTTGTGCCTCTTTAGCCTTTTCAGATGTGACTTCCTTACCGTCTTTATCGATAATTACCATATCTTCAACGTTTTGCTTAAAACTAGCCCGGAAATTCTTTAAAAATTCTTGGTGCAGCTTCTTGCGTTCCTCTTCCTCTTGCTCGGTCAGATTACTCGCCTTTTTCTTACGGTATAATTCATTAATTCGGTCAATTGTTTGCTTTTCTTTATCTTGATTCATTTTTGACACCTCTTATTAAAAAAGTCTACCTTATTTGTCCCCAGAAAAAAAGTTTTAGTTCTTAGAACGTTTGTTTGTATTTAGCAAAAATCTTTGGTAAACTTACTTTATAGAAATTTTATCTTATAGTAATGGGGAGAAATTATGCCTGTTAATCATGATTCTAAACAATTAGAAATATTACGCTATATCTATGAAACCGTGGCGGACCGTGGTTTTCCCCCAACTGTTCGTGAAATTTGTGCCGCAGTTAATCTTTCTTCTACGTCAACTGTTCACGGACACCTGGCTCGTTTAGAGAGAAAAGGACTGCTAATTAAAGATGCAACTAAACCGCGTGCTTTAGAAATCACAGCAGAAGGTAAACGAGCATTAGGTATTAAACCCAACGAAATTCCAGTTGTTGGCGTTGTTACTGCCGGTCAGCCAATTTTAGCGGTTGAAGACGTTGAAGATTACTTCCCCTTGCCGCCAGATTTAGCCAACGATGCTGGTGACCTATTCATGCTAAAAGTTCACGGCGAAAGCATGATCAATGCTGGTATTTTAGATGGTGATAATGTCATCGTCCGCAAGCAAAGTTCCGCAATTAATGGTGAAATCGTGGTTGCAATGACTGAAGAAAACGAAGCAACCGTCAAACGATTTTATAAAGAAAAAGACCATTACCGCCTACAGCCGGAGAATGATACGATGGCGCCAATTATCCTTGACCAAGTGCAAATCTTGGGTAAGGTAGTTGGTCTTTATCGGAATAACATCAACTAATTAAAAAGACTAGAATTTAAATTCTAGTCTTTTTCTATGTCTAAATATGGCTTCAAAGCAAGCCAATCTTCTTTAATAGTTTCCGTTAACTTGCGATTATAAAAAACCGCTGCCGGATGATATTCCATAATCAAAGTATATTTTTCTTTCGACCATTCATAACCATCTTCAGCAACATTTAATTGCAAAATTGGTGTCTGCTTAATCACCTGACCATGTTCACGTGAAATACTGTGCCCCGGTCCCAGCAAACGTTCAATTGCAGTCCCGCCAACCGTGACAATAATTTTAGGCTGGACATGGGCCACCTCATAATCAAAGAATGGTGCATGAGCTAAAACTTCTTTTTTAGTCGGTTTTCGGTTTGGGTGCTTAATAACGTCCTTGTTTTCTTTTTTACTAAAAACTGTTTTGGTTGCATAAGGGCGGCTGCGAACCACGCTGGTGATATAAACATCATCGCGAGTCAAGCCAATTAATGCCAATGATTTCATTAATTCCTTACCTGAACTACCATGAAACGGGACATGCGAGACAATTTCATCTCGACCGGGAGCCTCACCGACAATCATTAGCGCTGGATCTTGTGGTCCTGCACCTTCATTTAGCCCCTCTAATTTCATTCCATGTGCTCTTTTTTGCACTTTTTTAATCAGCCATTCTGGATACTTCATCACGTATTATCGCTTTCATTTCAAGACATTTGCGAGTTTCCACATCTACTCGTCAATTTAACTTCACAAACTTTTTGGCTTTAAACATCAATAATCATTGATATTTAAGCATTTATATTTTTATTTGTGAAATTTATCCTAGTTTCACATTAGTTTCACACTGCAAATTTTCACAAGCATTATGCTAGATTTTTGCTAAAATTTGTGCAGCTAATTGTAAAGCTAGTTCATGTGCATCCCTGCCCCAGCTGCGGTCTTCATGCTTTTCCAAATCACTTAAAGAGTCCGCCGTAAACAAGATTTGCGCAAAATCTACCTGGCGAAAGTTTGCGCACGTAGCTAAGGCTGCACATTCCATTTCAACGCAAGAAGCACCCAACTCTTTAAATTGCTTAACTTTAGCTGGCGTCTCTCGGAAAAAGCCATCGGTTGTCCAAGTGGTAACTTCTTTCACCTTAAAATTATTCTGCTGCATTAATTCTTCAACTCGTCTTAAGTAAGGACCTTCTAAACTAATAAAATTACCTGCGGGCGCGTAATGAAATGAAGTTCCTTCATCACGAATTGCCTTAATTGGCACCAAAAAATAATTTTCCGGCAAATCAACCAGTACGCCGGAAGAACCAATGGCTATGACCTGCCTCACACCATAACCGATTAACCAATCAAGCAATTCGACAGCTGCCGCTGCACCGATTTTCGCCTGACAGAAAGTGATTTTTTCATTGCCTAAATTAACCTCATAAATCGGCGTCTCGCCTTCAAAACAATCATAATGTCCCAGCTTGCGATACGGATATTGAGACAAAAAGTTAGCAATTGCCTCAGAAGTAATAAAGGCAAATAATAATTTTTTGGGAAAATGATAATCAAGCTCAGCCCGCTCATGATCGGGATCCAGCACAGCGCTAGGATTTGGATCAAATTGCGTTAAAAACGGTTTACTCATTTTATCACCCTCCAATTATAGAAACATATTTTTATAGTACCACAAGTAACAAAAAAAGAACCATCTTTTTAAAAGATGGTTCTTTTTTAATGGTAAAGCGTGAATTAACGACGCTTTTCTGCGATTCTTGCAGACTTACCATGACGTTCACGTAAGTAGTAAAGCTTAGCACGACGTACACGACCGTGACGTAATACATCAACCTTAGCAACACGTGGGTCGTTAACTGGGAAAGTACGTTCAACACCAACACCAGAAGCAATCTTACGAACAGTGTAAGTTGCAGCAATGCCAGCACCCTTTCTCTTGATTACGACACCTTCGAACATCTGAATACGTTCGTGAGTACCTTCAACAACGCGAACATGAACACGAACAGTGTCACCAGCGCGGAAGTCAGGAATATCATCACGTAATTGTTCTTTAGTCAATTCTTGAATTAATGGATCCATAATTTTTTCTCCTCTTGCGGCATTCATTAACGCTACCTGCGCCAGCGGAACACCCATAACTCTTAGTGCAGCTAAATGCCAACACCTTTAATATCTTAGCAAATTCGCCGTATTAACGCAAGCTTAATCCTCTTTTTTAAATTCAGCAAGCCAGTCACGTTCTTGAGCACTCAAATCATAATTTTCGAGCATATCTGGCCGAGCTAAATAAGTTGCTCTAAGTGCTTCCTTGTGCCGCCATTCGGCAATTTTTTGGTGGTTGCCTGAGGTCAATACTTCCGGCACCTTCAAGCCTTCAAAGTCGACCGGTCTCGTATACTGCGGATATTCAAGTAATCCGTGAGAGAAACTTTCTTCAACTGGGGAAGCTGCATTACCCAAAATCCCCGGAAGCAGCCGCACTGTCGCATCAATCATGCTCATGGTTGGCAATTCGCCGCCGGTTAAGACATAATCACCAATTGAAACAGTTTCATCAGCCAAATCATAAATCCGTTGGTCAAAGCCCTCATAATGACCACAAATAAAAGTTAGATTTTCTTCATTAGACCAGCGTTGAGCCGTTTGCTGGTTGAAGGTTTGGCCCTGCGGTGCTGTAATAATCACTTTACCCTTATTAGTCAGTGAATCCAATGCCTTCTTAATCGGCATAATTTGTAAGACCATTCCCGCACCGCCGCCATACGGTGTATCATCAACGTGATGGTGCACATCACTGGTAAAATCGCGAAAATTAACTAGATTAAGTGCCCATTTACCGTCTTCTAATCCGCGCCCCAGCATTGAAGTCTGCAGTGGGGTAAACATATCTGGAAAAAGCGTTAACACGTTAATCTTCATCGCGCAGACCCTCCATTAATTCAACATAAACCTCTTTGCCAGCAATATCGACCTTTTTAACCACATCATCAATATAAGGAATTAGGTATTCCTTGCCTGATTCTTCGGTTACCTGCCAGACATCGTTAGCACCAGGAGACATAATATCGGTGATTTTCCCCAAAATTTCGCCAGTTTGATTATCTAAAACTGTGCAGCCGAGAATATCACGATAATAGTAAACCCCATCGGGCAAGTCGTGTTGGGCGTCTTCACTTACAACCAAGGTTTTGCCCTTTAATTTTTCAGCTTGATCGATATCGGTAACTTCCGCAAACTGAACCAGCCACGACTGCTTAAATGGCCGCCCGCTTGTGACTGTTAAGACACGGTCTTGATCGTCTTTGAGAGTTAATTTACTGCCAGCAGAAAAGCGTTCCTCGGGAAAGTCAGTTATCAAGTTAACCTTAACCTCACCCTTCAGTCCGTGTGTTGTCACAATCTGCGCTACATCATAATATTGCATTTGCCCTCCTAAATCTAAGTAAGAAAAAAGTTTGAAGCTTCTAACTTCAAACTTTCTACCTTTGCAAATTAATTATTTGCTTTGCTTTGATTCGTGCAACTTCTTCATTAAGCCAGCACCTGAAAGAAGTGATCTAACAGTGTCTGAAGGTTGTGCACCCTTCTTAAGCCATTCAAAGATTTTGTCTTCATCAAGCTTTAATTGCTTTGGTTCTGCAACTGGGTTGTAAAAACCTACTTCTTCGATGAAACGACCATCGCGTGGCATTCTTGAGTCTGCAACAACGATTCTGTAGAAAGGCTTTCTTTTAGCACCCATACGGCGCATACGAATTTTTACTGACATAAATTAATATCCTCCTAAAACTTAACGATTAATAATATAGCATTTTTTTAAGCAGGTGTAAAGTGTTTTTACTTAACAGGTAGTTATGAGTGATAACGCTTGATCTTCATGCGCTTTTTCTTGTTCTTCTTGAACTTCTTACCCATACGCCGCATTGCCATTTTCGCCATTGGTGAGTCCATGCCTGGCAAATTGCTCATGCCCTTAAAATTACCTTTGGTAATCTTACTCATCATATCGCGAGCCTGTTTAAACTGCTTAATCATGCGGTTAACTTCAACAACCGGCCGACCAGATCCAGTTGCAATTCTTCTGCGCCGGCTGGGATTGAGCAATTCAGGGTCTTCACGTTCTTCAGGTGTCATTGACGACACAATTGCCTTAACGTGCAAAATTTGCTTTTTATCAATATTAATATTTTTCAGTTGCGGATTATTGGCAAGACCAGGAATCATTTTCATAACTTGATCGAGTGGCCCCATCTTTTCAACTTGGTCAAGTTGATCGACAAAGTCGTTGAAGTCGAAGGTGTTCTCCTTCATCTTTTCAGCGACCTGTTCAGCCTTTTTGGCGTCGTAATCTTCTTGCGCTTTCTCAATCAAGGTCAGCATGTCGCCCATGCCCAAGATTCGTGAAGCCATCCGGTCTGGGTGGAACTGCTCAAGGTCAGTTAACTTTTCACCTTGACCAGTGAAGATAATCGGCTTACCTGTAACTGCTCTAATCGACAGTGCCGCACCACCACGGGTATCACCATCAAGCTTAGTTAAGATAATCCCAGTAATATCTAAACGGCTATCAAAGCCCTTGGCGACATCAGTTGCCGCTTGACCGGTCATTGCATCAACGACCAACAGGATATTATCAGGCTGAGAAATTGCCTTAACCTGCTCAAGTTCTTCCATTAATGGTTCGTCAATTTCCAAACGACCGGCCGTATCGATAATTACGTAGTCATTCTTATTGGTTTCAGCTTGTTTTAATCCATTTTTGACGATTTGAGCAACGTCTGACTGGTCTTTTTCACTATAAACGGGAACCTTTAATTCGGCACCAATTTGTTCAAGCTGGTCAATTGCGGCCGGACGATAAATATCGCCGGCAATTAACAGCGGCCGAGCTTTTTCTTTTTGCATCAGCCGATTAGCCAGCTTACCAACAGTGGTCGTCTTACCAGTACCTTGCAGACCGACCATCATAATAATGGTTGGAATATGCTTGGACTTATTCAGACCAACAGCACTCTCACCCATCATCTTAGTTAATTCATCATTAACAATTTTAATGACTTGTTGGCCCGGATTTAAACTTTCCTGGACTTCCTTACCTAAGGCCTCTTCCTTGATTTTCTTGATAAAATCTTTAACGACCTTAAAGTTAACGTCGGCTTCAAGCAGTGCCAACCGAATTTCACGGCTGGCATTATTAATGTCTTCTTCAGAAATTTTGCCCTTGCCAGTTAAATTCCGCAACGCTTTTTGAATTCGTTCACTTAAATTTTCAAAAGCCATTGAGTCATTCTCCCCTCATTTTTCCTAATAATTGCTTAATTTTAATTAATGCTTCTTCATGCTGATTCTGAGCGACCTCATCAGCGATTGCCGAGAGCTTTTGCTCTATTTCATTATAGTCTTTTTGCATGTGCAATTTTGCTTCATAATTGGTTAAAAGTTTTCGGCAGCGGCGCAGATTATCATAGACTGCCTGCCGTGACACGTTGTGGTTAGCGGCAATTTCACCCAAAGATAGATCATTATAATAATAATCCTCAAAATAGCTTTGCTGGCCCTTAGTTAAGAGCTGACCATAATATGCGTATAAATCACCCAATAATTCATTTTTAACGAGTTCGTCCATTACTTTCACCTTGAACCAGTATAGCAAAAAAGCGCCAGTTTGACGATTGCCAGCAGCAACTCTTCGCAAATTTTATTATTTTTTGATAAAAAAGCATTTACGATTATCTGGCAGTTTTTTTATGATAATTAAACTTGCACACTTAGAAGCATTTGTGTAAGCTTCTTTATATTGATTTAAGAATTCTAAGGAGAATAAAAAGTGAATTTATGGAAAAAAATTAACCGTAAGGAAGACCCACGGGTCTATGAACAAAAAGATGGCCAGCTAGTTCGCTCGCTTACTGTGAAAGACTTTCTGGCACTGGGTGTTGGAACCATCGTTTCCACCTCCATCTTTACTTTACCTGGGGAAGTGGCAGCGCTGCATACAGGACCAGCTGTTGCCATTTCTTGCGTCTTAGCAGCCATTGTTGCCGGCATTGTTTCTTTTGCTTATGCGGAAATGGCGGCTGCCATGCCTTTCGCCGGCTCTGCATATTCTTGGATTAATGTTGTCTTTGGCGAAGTGTGGGGCTGGATTGCCGGTTGGGCACTTTTAGCGGAATATTTTATCGCTATGTCATTTATCGGTTCGGGGATTTCGGCCAATTTTCGTGCCCTTATCGCACCCTTAGGCTTAAAATTGCCGGCTGCTTTATCTAATCCCTTTGGTGTTCATGGCGGCGTTGTCGACCTCATTTCAATTGTGTCGATCTTCTTAGTTTCCCTATTAATTAGTCACGGGGTATCCGAAGCATCTCGAGTTGAGAATGCCCTTGTTGCCTTGAAGGTCTTTGCCATTCTGCTCTTCGTTATCGTTGGTATGACCGCCATTAAAAAGGCTAACTTCATGCCATTCATTCCGCGTTACCGGGCAACTGCCAATGGTCCTTTTGGCGGCTGGCAGGGAATTTACGCTGGTGTATCCATGATTTTCGTATCATATTTGGGCTTTGACGCAATCGCCGCTAATTCAGCCGAAGCTAAAAATCCGGAAAAGACCATGCCCCGCGGAATTGTCGGTTCATTATTAATTGCCGTTGTCTTATTTGTCGCTGTTAGCCTCGTTCTAATTGGCGTCGTCCCTTACCAAAAGTATCTTGGTTCAGCCGAACCAGTTGGTCTTGCTCTGCGGTCAATCGGCCACGGAACAATTGCCACAATCGTGCAGACAATTGCCGTTTTTGGCATGTTTACCGCACTAATTGGTCTTTGCATGTCAAGCTCAAGATTAGTCTACTCCTTTGGCCGCGACGGTATGCTGCCAAAGAAGTTGGGTAAATTAAATAATGATAAAAGACCTAACAACGCTCTCTGGACAATTACCATCATAGCAATTTTAATTAGTGCCTTCTTACCATTTTCATTCCTAACACAGCTAGTCTCAGCGGGAACACTGATTGCTTTCATGTTTGTTTCCCTAGGTATTTATCGCCTAAGACCACGTGAAGGCGTTGATATTTCTAAACCCGCATTTAAAATGCCCTGGTATCCTGTACTGCCGTTCTTAGGATTTTTGGGATCACTAATTGTCTTTATGGGACTTGATACACAGGCTAAAATTTACGCAATTATCTGGTTTATCATTGGGCTAATTATTTATTTTGCTTATGGACTAAAGCATTCAACAATGAACCAAAAAAATTAACTTTTAACAAACGCAGCTAAATAACTTAGCTGCGTTTGTTTTGTTAAATTTGACGATTAAAATATTTTGCATTAGTATTAATTATTATTTAATTTTATTATCAAAAAATAATATTATCCTATGGAGGTAATTTAGTTGAAGCTTTGGCAAACTATGAATCGTAAGGAAGACCCTAATATTTATCAAGAAAAAGATGGTCATTTGGTACGAACCTTAAAAGTTCGCGACTTCTTGGCTCTTGGTGTTGGAACAATTGTTTCCACCTCAATCTTCACGCTGCCAGGAGAAGTTGCGGCACTACATACGGGACCAGCGGTTGCTATCTCTTGTGTTATTGCCTCAATTGTTGCCGGACTAGTAGCTTTTGCTTATGCCGAAATGGCTGCAGCAATGCCGTTTGCCGGGTCAGTCTATTCATGGATTAATGTCGTCTTTGGCGAATTTTGGGGCTGGATTTCTGGCTGGGCACTTTTGGCCGAATATTTAATTGGTATGGCCTTTGTTAGTTCAGGCTTATCAGCTAACTTGCGGGCACTGATTGCCCCATTAGGCTGGAAGCTGCCGGCAGCCTTAGCCAACCCACTAGGTGTTAATGGCGGTGTAGTTGACCTGGTAGCTCTGATTGCCATCATGCTTGCCGCAATTTTAGTCAGTTTTGGGGTATCCAAGGCATCCCGTGTTGAAAACGTCTTAGTTGTTGTTAAAGTTCTGGCAATCGTACTCTTTGTTGTTGTCGGTTTAACAGCAATTAAGGCTGCCAATTTCGTGCCGTTCATCCCGCATTATCGTCCTACCGCACACGGACCATTCGGCGGCTGGCAGGGAATTTATGCCGGTGTCTCAATGATTTATATTTCTTTCTTGGGCTTTGACACAATCGCCTCTAATTCTGCCGAAGCAATTAACCCGCAAAAAACTATGCCTCGCGGAATTATTGGTTCCTTATTAATTGCCGTTGTCTTGTTTGTCGCTGTGAGCTTGGTACTTGTCGGCATGGTTCCCTACCACCAATACCTTAACTCTGCCGAACCTGTCGGCTATGCTTTGCGCCAAACCGGTCATGGCGGTGTTGCAATCATTGTTCAATCCGTCGCAGTTTTGGGTATGTTTACCGCCTTAATTGGTTTATGTATGGCAAGTTCACGACTAGTCTATTCTTTTGGTCGTGACGGCATGTTGCCAAAGAAACTGGGCAAGCTTAATCAGGACCGCCGCCCAGCAACGGCATTATGGACAGTAGCGATTATTTCCATTATTATTTCTGCTTTCATTCCCTTCGCCTTTTTAACTCAATTAGTATCTGCGGGAACGTTAATTGCCTTTATGTTTGTGTCAATTGGTATTTATCGCTTACGACCACGCGAAGGTCACGACATTGCCGATCCAGCATTTAAAATGCCGCTTTATCCGGTTTTGCCATTTCTCGCATTCTTAGGCTCATTTGCGGTCTTCTTAGGTTTGGATAATCAAGCAAAGGAGTACATGCTAGTTTGGACAATAGTTGGTATCATTATCTATTACCTCTATGGCATGCACCATTCCGCAATGAACAAACAATAGCTTCAAATTAAAAAGCCTTAACCATCACGGTTAAGGCTTTTTAATTTACTATAAATTCTCATCCATATTAAAGGTCAACTTCGACATGTTAATTGAATCAATCATCATCTGACCCCACAATTTTTCTGATTGTTTGCGGGTATAAGCAACTGTTTCTTGGTTTGCCTTAGTCAAATAATCTGTCAATTCACTGCCGCTCTTAGCTTCAGCACCAGCAATAACATCTTCAACGCGACGACGGAAGTATTGGTTCAAATCCTTCAAGTAGTCGGTATCCAATTGTACAAATTGCGGATAATGACTTTCAACGATTGCAGCCAATGACTTGTAATACCACCAAGCATCACTCATGTTGTAGTCTATTGAGGTATTGCTGTATGAAGGATCTGTATCGTTCATATTTGCAAAGAACGGAACAAACGGTGTAAAGGTTGGACCACCAATACATAACCACATGATTGCAGCCTTATCGTGGTCAACGTCATTTCTAATTTGCAAAATATGCGAATTTTGTGTTCTGTTCAAGCCAATTGGACGGAAACGGTGCTTTTCTTCTTCAGTACCCTTGCCAAATGGATCGTAAGGTGTGTCTTGGTAATGACTGCCTAATACAAATTCGATATCTTCACGCGTAATCTTCTTGGCTGCACGACGAATGAATGGCAAGTCGCCATCAGTTGGGTCTTGTTCAATTTCGGGATTGAAGTACTTTTGGCCATACCAAACACGATTAGTATTGTAATGGCGGTCTTGTTCTGTGTAAGTACCAAAGATGTGCCGGAAGTTCCAACCCTCATGATCGGTGTTTAAGTGATGCGCGGTCACAAATTCTTGGATACCTTCGCTCCACATAAAGTTAGCTGGATCATTAAAATCGACTTGTTCAATCGAAACCCGGTTAGCTGCAATTGCATAAGCATCATCTGGTATTCTCTGAGCGACCCAGTGGTGACCAGTAACGATTTCCATATACCAAACTTCGTCTTGGTCACTGAACAGAACTGAGTTACCAGCAGGTGAACCATACTTAGCAATCAGTTTGCCTAAATATTCAACCCCATGCTTGGCTGAATGAATATATGGCAAAACAACGGATTGCATACAATCTTCGTCTAAACCATCTTTAACCAGTGGATCAAAAGCCAAGGCACGTTCATTACCATAGGTTGACTCCGTACAAGACATGGCAACATTTTCTTGATTAATACCACTCTCGTCATAATAGCCGCGGTGTTGGTAGTCAACGTTAGGAACAGCTGGTACAGCTTGCGCATCCTCAGGCAAGTCCATGGTAAATTTATTCAACCAAGATTTAATCTTACGTCCTTTTTTACCATGAGCAGCAGGATGAATAATAAACTTTTGCGGCGTAATTGGCCGGAAAGTATCATCGTTGCGGGCAATCATTGTTGAACCGTCAATTGAAGCATTTTTACCAACCAAAATGGTTGTACATGCACTATATTCTTTCATAATTTTCTCCTTTTGTTTTGATTATTATACCAAATCATGGAAAAGACCAACAGCATAATTTGCTGCATCAAAGTCAGCAAGATCTTCAGGCTTCTCGCCTAAACCAACTAGTTTTACCGGCAGCTTCATTTCGTTGCGAATTGCTAAGACTACGCCACCTTTTGAAGAACCATCCAATTTGGTCAAAACCAAGCCTGTCAGTTTAGTCGTTTTGTCAAAGTCCTTTGCCTGCAGCAAGGCATTTTGCCCCGTTGAACCGTCTAAAACCAAGAGAGTTTCTGTTGGTTCATCTGGAGCTTGCTTTTTAATAATACGCTCAATTTTTTCAAGTTCGCTCATCAAGTTTTTCTTATTTTGCAGACGGCCGGCAGTATCAACCAATAAGTAGTCCGCATGTTCCTTGATTGCTCTTGCTGTCGCATCATAAACAACCGATGCTGGGTCTGCTTGCTCTTGTCCTGTTACTACGGGAACATCAACGCGCTTGCCCCATTCAACCAACTGCTCAACAGCACCGGCTCTAAAAGTATCAGCTGCTGCCATTAAGACTGACTTACCTTGGTCCTTAAAGCGTTTCGCAAGTTTACCAATCGTGGTTGTCTTACCAGCACCATTGACCCCGACAAAAAGATAAATGTTAGGTTGCCCGTCCTGATGTGAACGCAACTTCTCGTTTTCGGCATCCCCATTCTTATCGTAAAGGTCGACCAGCTTTTCCACGATTAATTTCTTTAAATCATCGTGAGACTTAGCCTTTTGGAGTTTGGCTTCATCTTTTAATTCAGTCGTCAATTCTTCGGCTGTTTCAAAGCCAACATCTGATTCAATCAACAATTCTTCCAAATCATCAAAGAAATCTTCATCAACCGATCTAAATTTCGCGAAAAATTGGTTCAATCTTGCACCAAAGCCCTTGTTGGTCTTAGCAAGTCCCTTTTCGTATAATTCAGTCTGATCTTGTTCTTCTTGAGTTTCAGCTTCTGGTTCTGCTTGAGATTCAGACTTTGTTTGAGCTGACTCTGCTTCTTCACTTGCAGACATACTTGCCACAGTTGATTCACTTGGTGCAGCAGACATTGTTTGGCTTACAAAAGTTGATTCTGATGCAGACTCTTTTTCAGAAATGCTTTCACTTTCTGACATAGATTCTTGCTGTGATTCAGATTCACTTGCAGAAGTACTTGCGCTCTCTGAAATGGATACAGACTGTGACTCTACTTCACTTTCGGATGTACTTTCAGTAGCCGAACTAGATTCGGATTGTGATTCAGTTTCTTCTTCAGAAGTACTTTCACTCGCTAGTGAAGCTGGTGCTACTGGTTTCTCAGTTTCACTTTCGACAATATCAGTGTCCGCGTTAGATCCTAGTTCAGAGTTAGCAGTTTCATCCTGCTTTTCTGGTTCAGTCTTCGGCTCTACCTCTGCTTCTTTTTCCTTATTACCAAACAGTGATTTCTTAATTTTATCAAATAAGCCCACTCTTAGTTCACCTCATTCTTTAATTGCTTTAACGATACTGAAAAGACTTGCGAAACGCCAGACTCCTGCATAACTACACCATATAGTTGGTCAGCTCGTTCCATTGTTCCGCGACGGTGCGTTATCACAATAAATTGTGTATGCATGTCGTATTTTTCTAAAAATTGCGCAAACCGCGTCACATTTGCATCATCAAGTGCGGCTTCCACTTCGTCTAAAACGCAAAACGGGACCGGCTTAACTTTCAACATCGCAAATAATAGTGTGATTGCAGTCAATGCCCGTTCACCACCAGACAATAGACTTAAACGCTGCAGCTTTTTGCCAGGCGGCTGAGCAATGATTTCAACACCCGTTGTCAACAAGTCATCGGGATCGGTCAAGACCAGTTTGGCATTCCCGCCGCCGAACACAACTGGGAACAGCTCCTTAAAGCTCTTGGCAACCGCCGTAAAAGTTTTACTAAAGCGACTGCCGACTTCTTGGTCCAATTCAGTCATTGACTGCCGCAAGTCATCACGCGCTTTTAACAAATCATTTTGCTGATTATTCAAAAAGTCATACCGCGCCTTAACTTCTTCGTATTCTTCAATTGACTTTAAGTTAACGGGACCAATATCTTCAAGTGACATCCGGTGCAATTTAACTTCTTTTTGCAGCTGCTTACGAGTAACCTCATCATTTTTACCTTCAGCCTGAGCCAAGGCAGCCTCGTAGGTCAGCGAGTAATCCTTGTTCAAAGTTTCAAGCCGCTGGTCAATCTTACTGGCAAATTGGGCAATGTTAACTGACAGTCCCTCTTGCTCAGTTGCCGCATCCTTACGCAAATCATAATTGCGGCTGGCAACTTGGTCTAACTGGTTAATTTGCGCATCAAATTGCCCTAATTGTGAACTCAAAACATTAAGCTGCTCTTGCAGTTCAGACTTTTGCTTAACTCCAGCCTGACTTTCCTGATGAAGCTGCTGCTTCTTCTGGTGGTCAAGCTGACCGTTATGCTCTAAGGTCGCCAACTTAGCTGTCAAAGTCTTAATTTGCTTTTGCTGGTCGGCTAATTTGGCCTGATTTGCCTGCTGCTGACTAGCAAGATTTTCTAATTTATTAGTATAAACCGCAATTTGGGGATCAAGTTCAGCTAACTTGTCCTGAACCTTTTGGTTTAAAGTTGTAAAGTTCTTAATTCGTTCCTGAATTTGACTAATTTTAGCTTTTTGGCCAGCAATTTCAGTAACAAAATGTTCTTTTTGCTGGTCAGCCTTCCTAATCTTCTCGGTTAATGACGCGATTTGCTTGTCGCGCTCTTCTCTGCGCGATTCAAATAGCTGATTGGCAGCTTTTAGCCGGTTAACTTCCTTTTCCTGATTTTGATAAGAAAGCACAGCCTCGCCCAAATCACGACTAACTTCCTGCAATTTTTGCTTAACATCAGCTAAGTCTTGAGCAACTTCTTCATCTTGCTTAACCAACTCAGTTAAATCTGCCTGGTCAGTAGTCAAAGTTGTCTTTAACTCTTCAAGCTTTTGTTTGAGTTGCGTTAATTCAGCAGTTGTTTGCAGTGGCGAATTGTTCTTTTGGTTGCGCACACCACCAGTCATTGAACCGCCCGGCGAAATAATATCACCGTCTAAAGTGACGATGCGATAGCGACCTATGCGCTGCGAAATTTGTAAGGCATTGTCAATCGTATCAACAATCACCGTGCTGCCAAGAAGGTAATTAATTGCCGGACTAATATCTTGCTTACTGGAACTCTCTATCAAATCACTAGCAATGCCTTGATAACCTGTAAAAGCCTGCAAACTGCGCACAGTTGAAGTCGGAATCGAATACTGCTTTAGTCCGTCAAGCGGTAAAAATGTGGCCCGACCAGCATGGCGCTGCTTTAACTGATTAATCGCATCCCGTGCATCTGACCTAGTCACAGCAACTAAGTCTTGCACGCCGCCGCCAAGTGCTGTTGCCATTGCAGCTTCAAGCTCTGCCGGAAATGTAATCAATTCACCAATTGCACCAATAATTCCTGGATAATCAGCAATATTATTCAAAACATTCCGAACGCCATAATAGTAACCTTCATGACGCTTGCGAATATTTTCCAGAGCTTCATACCTTGCACTGACTTGATTTAGCTGGCGTGTAGTTTCACTGACAACTTGACGTAAATTAGATAATTTTTCTTGAACGTCAGCCTGTTTAGCTGTTAATTCCGCAGCCTGCTTCTGCTTTTTTGCTCGTTTATCTTTAAGTGATTGACCCTCTGCTTTCAGCCTGCTCAACTCAGTCGTTGCCTTAGTTAATTCGGCCGTTACATCATTATTTTGATAACTGCTGTCGTCACGGGTTCTCTTTAATTCAGAATTAAGATAAACAATTTCATTATTATTGGAAGTTTGATCCTGTAATAACTGAATATAATCTGAACGTAAATCATCCAATTTTTGATTAAGATCCGCGGGATTTTCATTTAATTCCGCCGTTAACTCAGCCCGCTTTTTTTGTAAGAGCTGCTGCTGATTAATTAAAGCTGTCTGTTGCCCAGCTAGCTTCTCATCATCAGTCTGGCCTTGAGTAACCTGCTCATGTAAACTATTTAGTTCAGACTGATATTCCTTCTTGGTCGCTTCACTATATTGCTTACTCTGTTCCGCAACTTGCAAATTGGCATTCAAATCCGATAACTTCTTCGTTAATGCCAAGAGATCGGCTTGCACTTGCTCGCGCTGATCGCTAAGCTGCTTATACTCATTTCGCTTAGTTGTGACCGCACTCTGTGATTCTTTTACTTCACAATCAAGCTTAGAAAGCAGGACTTGATTCTCATCCGCCTTTTTTTGTACCTGTGCTTTTTGCTGGTCCAAATCGGCAATTTCAAAGGCTAGGAGAGTTTTTAATTTTTGGTCAAGACCCTGCTTTTGAAATTGGTACTCCTTGGCTAGCGAACTCTGCTCATGTAATGGCTCAATTCGCTGCTCTAATTCCTTAACCAAATCATTAATTCTGACCAAATTATCGGTTGTTTGTTCAAGCTGTTGACTGGCAGCTTCCTTTTGCTTCTTAAAATGAAGCACGCCCGCAGCTTCTTCAAAGAGAACTCGACGCGCCTCTGGCCGTGAATTTAGGATTTGATCGACACGCCCCTGAGAAATAATCGCCAAACTATCTTGCGAAATCCCAGAATCCAAAAAAAGTGCGCGAACATCGCGCTGTCTAACTGAATGCTTGTTAATGAGGTACTCATTATCACCAGAAAGCAAAATTCGCCTTGTGACTGTCACCTGATCGTCATCAAAGTTGAGCTGGCGATCTTGATTATCAAAAACCAGCGTCACTTCAGCGTGATTGGCACCCTTACGAAACTCACTTCCGGCAAAAATGACGTCCTTCATGTTCGAGCCACGCAGCGACTTAGCCCGTGACTCACCCATCACCCAACGAATAGCCTCAGTAATGTTACTTTTACCACTACCGTTCGGACCGACAATACCGGTGATTCCCGCACCAAATTGAATCTTTGTCTTTTCGGCGAAAGATTTAAAACCGTCAATTATTAGTTCTGTTAATGGCACAAGCTACCCCCTAGCGCTTCTTAGCCAAGGCAACCTTTGCTGCATCTTGCTCTGCAGACTTTTTGTTGTGACCTGTACCTTGGGAGACATCTTGACCGTTAACGCGCAATTGAACCGTAAAGCGCGACGGAAGCTGCTCTTCCTTAATTACTTGATATTCGATTTTAACAGGACCATCTTGCTGTAAAAACTCCTGCAAGTCAGTCTTATAATCACGTGATGCATCAAACTTACCAGCATCAATCAGCGGATAAACAGTTAAATGGAGAAAATATTCAACTGCATTCATGCCTTGATCAAGGAAAAGCGCACCATTGAAGGCTTCAAACACGTCTTCAAGCAATGTCTTGCGCGAACGTGCACCAGCTTTTTCTTCACCATGACCTAAATTAATTTCTGCAGGAAAGCCAAATTTTTTGGCAAATTCCGCAAAGCCCTCAGTATCAACGATATTAGACCGCATTCGCGTTAATTCACCCTCATTTAATTCGGTAAAATGGCGGTATAAGTAATCAGAAATCGCTAGTTCCAATACCGCATCTCCCAAAAATTCCAGCTTTTCATAATCGCGCACACCATCCTGTGGATGCTCATTGGCATACGAAGAATGAGTGAATGCTTCTTCCAATAATTTAGGATTATTAAATTTAATTTTGTATTTGTCATTTAATTGATTAACAAATTTCGTGCTTACCATCTTTTCAGCCCCTTTATCCTTTGATTATACCAGTTTTTGCCCGATAAAATGAAAAAGAAAGCAATTACAACAATAAGTTATCCTTAAAAATCACAAAAAGCACGCGACTGATACGTCCACGTGCCTTTAGCGATATTATATTAATTTTTAATTATTACGTTTACTATTTAGCAAATGCAACCCGACCCCATAGTTGGTGGCCATTATTCATTAATGATGGCTTCAATGAGTAACCAGTAAGCTTGTTGTTAACAGCATCAATCTGGTACGAATTGTCCATTGGAATTACATAAGCTTGATCGAACATGTATTGTTGCCATTCATGGAACTTCTGTACCCGATACTTGTGGTTGAAGGCTTTTTGTGAGTCCATTTCTTCCAGCAATTTGTTGTTTTCTGGAGTAACAAATCTTGTGTAGTTGGACATTGTTCCTTCACTGTACAATTGCGTTTGTGACGGTTCACTAGATAAAGTCCAGCCAGCATCAAACATGTCAATTCCTGCCGCATCATGTTGAACCTTATCGTAGAACGAGTTCATTTCGGTTAAACGACCGCCAACCATCTTAACATTCAGGCCAATCTTATGCCATTGTTGAATATAGTTCTGAGTAATTGACTCTTTAATCGAACCAAGCTGCGCATTAGTTTTAGCCAAGTAGTTAATAGTTAATGGCTTGCCGTTTGGTTGAACACGCCACTTGCCCTTCTTCTTGTAGCCAGCCTTATCCAAAATCTCATTGGCCTTCTTCAAGTTATATGAATAGCCTTTAACATCCTTATCGAAGTAATCGCCAAATTGTGCGGGAATTAAAGTTGGTACTTGGAAGCTCAAACCTTGAGTATAACGCTTATCAACAGCATTGATGTTCATGGCATAACCAATCGCCTGACGCAATGGCTTAGTCATCTTAGGATTCTTTTCCATTACGTTCTTTGATTGCTTACCATCCCACTTACCGACTTTAAAGCCAAGGTAGTAGTAAGATAGCGGCACTGTAGCGACAAAGTTCACACCCTTGGAGTTCTTAACCTGATTCCACTGTGCGTTTACAACTCGAGTTACGTCGAACTTTTGACTCTTAATTGATTGCGAAGCTGAGTTAGGCGAAACAACTTGGTAAATAATCTTGTCTAGTTTTGGTTTACCGCGCCAGTAGTACTTGTTTGGAACCCAGCTGACTGATTGACCACGGACAATCTTTTGAACTTTATATGGACCAAAGTATAACGGCTTCTTTCTAATTTGGTCAGATGATTGCAGCTTCTTAAATGGAACATCCTTTAAGTAGTGGTATGGTGCAGCCATTTCCCAAATATAACCGTTACCTGCATTAGTCATACCTGGCTTCAATTCAGTACAGTGCAATACGGCTACACGACCATTTTCGCCATCTGGCATTTCAATTCCTGAAATAGTCTTGGCCTTACCTTCGTGGTATTCTTTCATACCTTTAATAACATTAAATTGACTAGAATATCTTTGTGATTGAGTGTCCTTGTTAGCGATAATTTCATAAGCATATTCAACATCTTTAGCTGTTACTTGCTTACCATCAGACCACTTAACGCCCTTTTTAACCGTAATTGTTGCCGTGTTAGCTTTACGATCAAGTTTCAAAGTAGCTGGACCCTTATCATTGATCTTATAGTGATCGTCAGTATCAAATAATGATTCTTGACCAGGACTGGCAATATCACTATCAATTTGACTCATTGCGAGTTCTTCATTAAAAATTCCTGTAAAAGGTGTGTCTGTTTCTTCTGCAACTTTAATCGTACCACCCTGTTTAGCAGTTTTAACTGGTGCCTGTTCTGGGAATTTACTTGCAGTCTTAGTATTGTCGTCATTATTACTCTTACCACAAGCTACCAATGTTAAGGCAGCTGCTGTCACTACTCCGATTGAGCCTAAAATTTTGTTTGTTTTCATAATAAGCTACCCTTCCTTATTATTTAATTATTTTCTCGAAACAAGTTAATAGTTAAATATTACCATGAAAAATTAAAAAATCAATATAATTATTAATATTAATTTAATAAAAAGCAAAATTATTTTCGCAAACAAAAAATCCTAAGAACTTAATCTTAGGATTTAGAGATTTATAATTACTTGGTGAAGGCAACTTTATACCATAATGGATAACCATTATTATCTTGTGATGGCTTCAATGAGTAACCAGTTATTTTATCATTAATTGCGTTAACTGAGTAATAGTTATATGTTGGCACAACATATGCTTCATCATTCATATATTTCTGCCATTCATGGAACTTCTGTACTCGATACTTGTGGTTAAAGGCCTTTTGTGAGTCCATTTCTTCTAATAATTTGTTGTTTTCTGGCGTAACAAATCTTGAGTAGTTAGACATTGTACCTTCACTGTACAACTGTTGTTGTGAAGGTTCAGAAGACATTGTCCAGCCGGCCATAAACATATCTACACCTGGATCGTCATGTTGAACCTTGTCATAGAAGGAATTAAATTCAGTTAGTCGGCCGCCAACCATTTTAACGTTTAAACCAATCTTATTCCATTGTTGGATATAATTTTGCATAATTGGCTCTTGGGTAGCCTTACCTGACATTGCCAAGAAATGAATAGTTAGCGGCTTACCATTAGGTTGAACACGCCACTTACCCTTCTTCTTGTAGCCAGCCTTATCCAAAATTTCATTGGCCTTCTTAATATTATAAGTATATCCCTTAACATCCTTATCGAAGTAATCGCCAAATTGTGCTGGAATTAAAGTTGGCACTTGGAAACTCAAGCCGTGGGTATAATGCTTGTAAACTGAATCAGTATTCATTGCATATGCTATCGCTTGACGCAAAGATTTATTATTCATCTTAGCATTAGGATTCATAACATTTTTAGCCTTCTTGGCATCCCATTTACCAACCTTAAATGCTAAATAGTAATATGCTAGAGGAATTTTGGCAACAAAGTTAACATTCTTAGTATTCTTGACATCATTCCATTGATCGTTAACAACTTCTGCAATATCAAATTTGTGGCTCTTGATTGATTGCGTAACTGAAGTTGGTGCAACAACTTGGTAAATAATCTTGTCTAGTTTTGGTTTACCGCGCCAGTAATACTTGTTAGGTACCCAACTAACTGATTGGCCTCTAACTAGTTTGCCCAGCTTAAATGGTCCAAAGAATAATGGGTGTTTACGAATTTGATCAGAAGATTGTAATTTCTTAAATGGCACATTTTTCAAATAATGATATGGAACGGCATTTTCCCAAATATAACCATTACCACTGTTAGTCATACCTGGCTTCAATTCAGTACAATGTAATACAGCTACACGACCAGTTTCACCATCTGGCATTTCAATTCCTGAAATAGTCTTAGCCTTGCCCTCATGATATTCTTTCATACCTTTAATAATATTAAATTGACTAGAATATCTTTGTGATTGAGTATCCTTATTGGCAATAATTTCATAAGCATATTCAATGTCTTTAGCAGTTACCTGCTTACCATCAGACCACTTAACACCCTTCTTAACTGTAATTGTTACGGTGTTAGCTTTACGATCTAACTTTAATGTTGCTGCTCCTGAATCATTAATTTTATAATGATCATCAGTACCAAACAGCGATTCAGCACCTGGACTCATAATATCAGTATCAATTTGACTCATTGATAGTTCTGGGCTAAAGACGCCAGTAAATGGGGTATCTGTTGATTCAGCAATCTTTAAAGTTCCGCCTTGTTTAGCCGTTTTAACAGGAGTTGCTGCCGGGAACTTACTTGCAGTCTTGGCATTTTCGTTACTGTCATTGTTGCTCTTACCACAAGCTACTAATGTTAAAGCAGCTGCCGTAACAACTCCAATGGAGCCTAATATTTTGTTTTTTTTCATAAACACACACCTTCTAATTGTAATATCTCTCTTTCGAAACAAGCTAATAATTAAATCTTAGCATGATTTATTAAAAAATCAACGGCTTTATGAATACATAATTAAATATACTTTTAGGCATTTAACAAAAACTAACAAAAAATCCTAAGAATTTACTCTTAGGATTTATAAATTTATAATTATTTAGTATAGGCAACGTTATACCATAATGGGTACCCATTATTGTCTTGTGATGGCTTCAACGAGTAACCTGTTACTTTATCGTTTACAGCATACAAATTATAATTGTTATCCATCGGAACAACATAAGCTTGGTCATTCATGTACTTTTGCCATTCATGGAACTTCTGTACCCGATATTTATGATTAAAGGCCTTTTCTGAATCAATTTCTTTCAGTAATTTACTATTCTTAGCAGTTACAAATCTACTGTAATTAAATGGTGCTCTTTCATTATAAAGATCATTTGGTGATGCTTCAGTTGATAATCCCCAAATGCCATCATACATATCTATTCCAGCTGCATCATTTTGTAACTTATCATAGAATGAATTACCCTCAGTTAAACGTCCACCAACAAGTTTAACGTTCAAGCCAACCTTATGCCATTGTTGAACATAATTTTGAATAATTGGTTCCTGAATTGAAGATCCTTGCATTGCCAAAAAATGAATAGTTAATGGCTTACCATTAGGTTGAACACGCCACTTACCTTTCTTCTTGTAACCTGCTTGATCCAAGATTTGATTAGCCTTCTTTAAACTATATGGATAGCCCTTGGCACTTTTATCAAAGTAATCACCAAATTGAGCTGGGATTAGAGTTGGAACACGGAAATACAAACCATGAGTATAATGCTTGTCAACTTGATCAATATTCATTGCATATCCAATAGCTTTACGCAAAGGCTTGGTCATTTTAGGATTCTTAGACATGACATTCCTACCTGTCTTAGCATCCCACTTACCAACTTTAAAGCCCATATAACTATAAGACAATGGAACATTAGCAATAAAGTTGACATCCTTGGTATTTTTCACATCTGACCATTGTGAAGCTCTAACTTGAATAACATCAAACTTATGACTTTTCAGTGCTTGAGAAGCTGCATCAGGAGAAATAATCGAAATCACAATTTTATCAAGTTTAGGTGTACCACGCCAGTAATACTTATTAGGAGTATATGTAACAGATTGTCCTCGGACAATTTTACTCATCTTATAAGGTCCGAAGAACAATGGATTCTTTCTAATTTTATCACTTGATTCAAGCTTATTAAATGGTACGTCCTTTAAGTAATGATATGGTTCTGCCTGTTCCCAGAAGTAACCGTTTCCTGCATTATACATTCCAGGTTTCATTTGCTTAAAGTGAAGCACAACTTTACGACCATTTTCACCATCTGGCATTTCAATTCCTGAAATAGTCTTAGCTTTACCATCGTGATATTCTTCTAAACCAACAATATCAGTTAAACTGGCTGTATATCTTTGACTCTTAGTCTTTTTATTAGCAATAATTTCATAAGGATATTCAATATCTTTAGCAATAACTTGCTTACCATCAGACCATTTAACACCCTTTTTAACTTCAATTGTGACAGTTTTCGCTTTTTTGTCTAATTTAAATGTAGCAGGACCTTTATCATTAATTTTGTAAGTATCATTAGTGTCAAATAATGATTCTAATCCGGGTGCCATCATGTCCGAGTCTGTTTGGACTGTATATAATTCAGGAGCAAATACACCTGTGAATGGTGAAGCTGATAGTTCACCTTTCTTTAAAATACCTCCCTGTTTGGCAGTCTTAACTGGCGTTGCTTCAGGAAACTTACTAGCAGTTTTAGCTTCATTGGAATTATCATTACTACTCTTACCACAAGCCACTAATGTTAAAGCAGCTGCTGTAATAACTCCAATGGAGCCTAATATTTTGTTTTTCTTCATAAACATACACCTTCTAATTGTAATATCTCTCTTTTGAAACTAACTAATAATTAAATCTTAGCATGATTTATTAAAAAATCAATGTATTTATGAATATACAATTAAATATACTTTTGATTATTTAACAAAAGCTAACAAAAAATCCTAAGATTTTACTCTTAGGATTCTTGAAAATTATGTTTAATTATTTAACAAAGCCAACTTGGCCCCATAATTGGTGGCCGTTGCTATTTTGCGAAGGTCTTAGTGAATAACCCGTAATCTTATCATTGATTGCATAAATCGTGTACGAATTATCTGTAGGAATAGTATATGCCTGGTCATTCATGTACTCTTGCCATTCATGGAATTTTTGAACACGGTACTTATGATTGAATGACTTGGTTGAGTCAATTTCAGACAATAACTTAGTATTTTCTGGTGTTACAAACCGTGAATAGTTCATCGGTGATGTTTCACCATACAAATTATTAGGTGATGGCTCACTGGCTAACCCCCAGCCAGCTTCAAACATGTCGACACTTGGATCATCATGTTGCAGCTTATCTTCAAAGGAGTTGAACTCAGTTGGCCGGCCGCCAAGTAATTTAACATTCAGACCAATCTTATGCCATTGTTGAATGTAATTCTGCTGAATTGGTTCTTTAGTAGAATCACCTTGTCTAGTCATGTAATTAATAACTAAAGGCTTACCATTAGGTTGTGTGCGCCACTTGCCCTTCTTCTTATATCCAGCCTTATCTAAGATTTCATTAGCCTTCTTTAAGTTGTAAGAATAGCTTTTGGCATTTTTATCAAAGTAATCGCCAAATTGTGCGGGAATTAAGGTTGGCACGCGGAAACTTAAGCCTTCAGTATAACGCTTGTCAACGGCATCAACATTCATCGCGTAACCAATTGCTTGGCGCAAGGCCTTATTATTCATCTTGGACTTCGGATCCATCACGTTCTTGTCTTTTTTGGCATCCCACTTACCAACCTTAAAGCCAAGATAATTATATTGAATTGGAATTTGAGCAACAAAATTTACGTCCTTGGTATCTTTAACCTGATCCCATTGAGTATTAATTGCATTAACGACATCAAACTTGTGGTCCTTAATTGATTGTGAGGTCGAATTAGAAGAAAGAACTGAAATTACAATTTTATCCAGCTTTGGTGTGCCGCGCCAGTAATACTTGTTAGGTACCCAAGTTGCTGATTCGCCGCGAACCAACTTAGCCAGCTTAAACGGACCAAAGTACATTGGGTGCTTTCTAATCTTATCTGAAGATTGCAGTTTAGCAAACGGCACATCCTTGAGATAATGATATGGTGCGGCAGTTTCCCAGAAGTAGCCATTACCACTGTTGTACATTCCTGGCTTCATTTGCTTAAAGTGCAGCACAATTTGGCGACCATTCTCACCATCTGGCATTTCAATACCTGAAATAGTCTTGGCTTGACCATTATGGTATTCCTTCATGCCCTCAATATTCTCTAATTGGCTACTGTAACGTTGTGATGCGGTCTTCTTGTTAGCTAAAATTTCATAAGAATATTCCAAATCCTTAGCAGTTACCTGCTTGCCATCAGACCACTTAACACCATTTTTAACCGTAATTGTCGCTATTTTATCCTGAACATCCAGCTTCAAGGTTGCAGCACCTTTATCATTAATCTTAAAATTATCGTCTGTATCAAACAGGGCTTCTTCACCAGGTTCAGCGACCTGCGCGTCGGTTTGAACAGTATACAATTCATCCGAAAAAATGCCGGTAAAAGGAGTATCACTTCTAACAGCAACTTTTAAAGTACCGCCTTGTTTAGCGGTTTTCTTAGGTACTGACTCAGAAAACTTGCTGGCAGTATTTGCACCTTGATTGCTACTGCCATTACTACCTTTACCACAAGCTACTAAGGTTAATGCAGCTGCGGTAACAACTCCAATTGAACCAAGTATTTTGGACTTTTTCATAAAATAATTACTCCTAACCATTCTATTCTCTATCTACGTGTAATTGGAATAAGTTAATACATAGATTTTAGCATATCTGAATAGTATTCCAAATTATTTTATCGTGCTTTAATTTTAGCCTTATAATTACTTCATATACTTTTTAATTTGGATCACAAAAAAAGCTCTACTGTTAAAGTAAAGCTTTTTTGATTAAACTAATTTTCTCGTTGACGAGCATCCCCAGCACGCTGCAATGCACGACCAACATAGTTAATACTTAATGAGATCATTAATAACAATATTGTCGCTGGCAGCCATAACCATGGACGGTTAACAACGTTAACTGGGTCGTTAGCAAATCCAATCAATGTACCAAGTGATGGTGTCGTTGTTGGCAATCCATAACCAATGAAGGATAATGTTGTTTCAACACCGATGTTTCCGGCAATTGTCAATACCACGTCAATAATAATCATTGATGTAATATTTGGCAAAACTTCTCTAAACATGATCTTCAAGTCAGAAGAACCTGAAGTCTTCGAAGCTAGGACGTAATCACGTTCACGTTGTGACAAGATAAAGGCACGGAAGTAACGTGCTGTCGCTGGCCATGCAAACATTGAAATAATCCAAACCAAGCTAACTGCATTGTAGTTAGGAATAACTGTTACAAGAACAATCATGATTGGCCATTTAGGCAAAACTTGAATGAAGTCAACAATTCTCATGATGATTGAATCAATGTAGCCACCGTAATAGCCGGATACAAGTCCAACTAACAAACCAACAATTTCAACAACTGCGGTAACAGCGACCCCAATCATAATTGAGTTACGGCCACCCATCATCAGCAGCTTCAAAATGTCACGACCACCGTCATCAGTACCAAAGATGTGACCATTTTGACCCCAACCATAGTAGGCGTCAACAATGTTAATCTCTGTGACTTGTGACTTATGTAAGAACAACGACCCACCAAAGGTGAACAGTAAAATTAAAATGATAATAATTGCAGCAGTAAAGGCAACCTTATCATGTCTAATCTCACGCATTGCAATCTTAAATCCAGATGCAGGAGTTGGGCGTGTTTGGTCTTTTTGTGTTTTTTCTTTATTTTTAGCCATTGTACTCGCTCCTCCCTACTTAACCCGAATTCTTGGGTCAACAATACTCATAATAATATCTGAGAGCAAGTTGCCTAATAAAGTTAAAATACCAAAAATTAAAATCAAGGCAGTCAATGTCGTGTAATCACGTTGAGAAATTGAATCAAGGAAGAGTTTACCCATTCCTGGATAACTAAAGACAGATTCAACAATCATTGATCCACTGAGCAGACCAGTAATTACTGTCCCAAAGTTAGAAGCGATTGGCAATAAGGAGTTACGCAAAATATGCTTGTTAAAGACAACATTTTCAGGAACACCCTTACTGTGTGCTGTCCGAACATAATCTTCAACCTTATTATCGACAATTCCTGTCCGCAAGTATTGAACAATACTGGTAGTCGTTACAACCGCCGTCAAAATTGCCGGTAGCAGCATGTGGTAGAATTGGCTGCCAATTGTTCCCCAGAAGCCTGAAGCATTAGCGGCAACTGACCCTGAAATTGGGAACCAGCCTAACGTGAAGCCAAACAGCCAAATAGCCAAAATGTAAAAAACAAATGGCGGTACTGCATAGGTAACGTAGTTAAAGATTTCAACTGCTTGGTCTTGCCATTCATCTTGGTGACGACCAGCAGTAATTCCCATTGGAATTGAAATTGCATAGGTAATAATAGTTGATAATAATGACAACCAGAAGGTATTAACTGCACGGTCAGCAATTAATGAAACAACCGGCACGTGCTGAATATAACTCGTTCCTAAGTCTCCCCGGAATAAGTTGCCAACCCAGCGACCATATTGCACTGGAATTGGATCATTCAAGCCCGCTGCCTGCTTTAAGGCTGCTAATTGCTTAGGGTCCGTATTGGGGTTAATTTGACCACTGAATGGGTCACCAGGCATCATTTTAGCCAAAACAAAGACTAAAAAGCTCAAGATAATAATTTGCGGAATCATAACCAAAAAACGTCTCAGAATTGTTTTCCACATTTTTAGTCACTCTCCTTTTCTTGATTTACTTGCTCTGGCGGCAGGGCAACAAAGTGCTTGCCAGAAACGTGTTGTAATGGATAAACACGCCCGTCTTTGTCATACCAAGCACTTTGGTCATTTTGGAATTCCTGCTCAACCCGATTACGTTCCTGCTTGTGTTCTTCACGGTGTTCAACATCAACCTTAGGAATTGCAGAAAGCAGACGTTTAGTATAGATATGGATTGGATTATTATAGATATCTTCACGGGTACCAATCTCAACTAAACGGCCACGGTGCATGATTGCCAAGTTCTCAGACATGTGCTTAACAACACCCAAATCGTGAGAAATAAACAGGTAAGCAATATTATATTGTTGCTGAATATGCTTCATAAAGTTTAAAACCTGAGCTTGAACCGACAAATCCAAAGCACTGGTAGGTTCATCCGCTACAATCAACCTTGGATTTGTCGCTACGGCACGGGCAACCCCGATTCTCTGTCTTTGACCACCGGAAAATTCATGCGGATACTTGTAAATGGCATCGCTCGGCATTCCAACAATATCCAGCAATTCCTGTACTCGATCACGTTCTTGATCCGTTGTTAAGTTCTCAAAGTTACGGATTGGTTCTGCAATAATATCTTCAATTCGTTTACGGGGGTTCAAACTAGACATTGAATCCTGGAAAATCATTTGAACATCTTTATTGTAGTTCAAACGGCGTCTATTCTTAGCTTTAGTAACGTCAACGCCTTTATAAATAATTTGGCCGCTAGTGACAGGTTCAACCCCGACAATTGCCTTACCGGTAGTTGATTTACCAGAACCAGATTCACCAATTAGACCGTAAGTTTCACCTTCATTAATCGTGATACTAATGTCATCAACGGCGCGCACATAATCAGTAACCCTATTCCAAAAGCCACTCCGAATAGGATAGTGAACCTTTAGGTTTTTTATTTGAATAATTTCTTTAGCCATAAATTACTCCCCACTTACTGCAGCATCTTGATCTTGGAAGTGGAAGTTCTTCCAGCATGTACATCTGACCCAGTGTCCAGATTCAACTTCGTGCATCACTGGATTTTCTTCATGATCGCTTTCAGGAATCCATGGGATTCTCGGTGCAAACCGATCACCAGTCCGCCGCATATTTTGCAATGACGGAACTGTTCCTTGGATAACATGCAAATCTTCACTCTCATCATCTGATTGTGGCATTGAGTTCAATAGCGAACGTGTATATGGATGCAATGGATTATTAAAAATTGTCTTTACATCAGCCTTTTCAACAACTTGTCCGCCATACATAACAGCAACTTCATCAGCTGTTTCTGCAACAACACCTAAGTCGTGCGTAATCAAAATAATGCCGGAATGTGATTGCTTTTGAATATCTTCCAAAAGATCCAAAATTTGGGCCTGAATTGTTACGTCAAGAGCAGTTGTCGGCTCATCGGCAATAATGATTTCGGGCTTACATGCAACAGCCATCGCAATTACGACCCGCTGACGCAGACCACCTGATAATTCATGTGGGTACATTGAATACATTTCTTCAGGCTTAGGCATACCAACCTGATTAAACAATTCAATAACGCGTGCATGACGTTCCTTTTCATTCATATCGGTATGGTAATACAGAGTTTCAGCCACCTGGTCGCCAACCCGCATTAACGGATTAAGACTTGCCAATGGATCTTGGAAAATCATTCCAATCTTGTTACCACGAATCTTATTAAACAGCGCTTCATTTAGCCCAACTAGGTTCAATTCATTATAGAGAATATCCCCAGTTACTTTTGTATTTTTATGGTCGTACAAACCAATAATACTTGCGGCAATTGTACTCTTACCACAACCAGATTCACCTACGACTGATAAAATTTCGTCACGCTTCAGAGTAATATTTATATCATCAGCAGCATCATAAAATTTCCCATGCAGACGGTATGCCGTATGCAAATGCTGGATATCTAGCAAGAGATCACTTTGTTTTTCCAAAGGTCATTTCCCCTCTCAATTTTTGTAAAATTTATTAGAGATATTTAATAAATTTATTTAATTTCTAATTATATACATCAAGCAGGCTTCATGCAAATATCAAAATCACTTTTTAGAAATTAATTTTGGTGTGCAGCTACATAACTAACGGCGTCGCCAACTGTTTTAATTTGTTCAGCGTCTTCATCAGAAATTTCGGCGCCAAATTCATCTTCCAATTGCAAAATAAATTCTACCAAATCAATCGAATCAGCGTCTAAGTCACTAGTAAAGTTAGTGTCCTTGGTGATTTTATCTTTATCAACCTCAAAATTTTCGGCCAACATGTCTTTAATCTTTGAAAAAATTTGCTCTTCTGTCATTCTTTTATCTCCTTGTTATTCTTAATTATACCTTAATTAATTATTCAGCAGCGGAAAATTCTGCTTTAAATTCATCAATAATTTTTTCGGACAAGATTTTATCAATCTGTTTAAGAGTGAAATAAATTGCTCGTTGATCCGAACGGCCGTGAGTTTTAACTACTGGTGCATTTACGCCAAGTAAAACAGCACCACCGTATTTAGCTGTATCAAATTTGGAAATTAAGCCCTTCAATGCATTCTTAATTAATAACGCACCAACTTTTGCTTTAAGCCCATTATTTAACAAGCTGTCTTTAAGCAGATGAATTAAAACGCTGGAAGTACCTTCAATGTTCTTCAAAACGGCATTTCCAGTAAAACCATCAGTAGCTACAACATCGGCATTACCTTCAAGCAACTCATTACCTTCAATATTACCAACAAAGTTCAGATCGCTGTCGAGCAAGAGTTGGTATGCGGCTTGGTGGACATCATCACCCTTGTCGCTTTCAGCACCATTATTTAACAAGGCAACCCGCGGATTAGCAATGCCGCGAACCTTTTCTGCATAATAAACAGCCATGCGTGCCCAAGCCAAAATGTATTCGGGCTTACTCTTAGCATTAGCACCAACATCAATCATGTTGAAGCCATCATCAGAATTTTTAACTGGTAGAGTCGGCATCAGGCCTGGACGCGCAATCCCTTTAATCCGGCCAATAATAAAAATCCCGCAGGATAATAATGCCCCAGTATTACCTAAAGATAGCAATGCATCAGCTTTGCCCTCCTTAACGTAACGAGCAGCCACTACCAAAGAGGAATCCTTCTTGCTGCGGATTGCCTTTACTGGTTCGTCTTCATCGTTGATAACTTCAGTTGTCGCAACTACTTCAACTCTGTCCTTATCAGAACCAACTAATTTATTAATCTGCTTGGCATTACCAAACAAAATAAACTTTGTTTCGGTTAACTCTGCCTTTGCTTGTAAAACGGCCTTCACGATTGCCTTAGGGGCATTCTCGCCGCCCATCGCATCTATTGCAATTGTTCTCATTTATCTACCACAATCTTTTCTATGTTCGTTCTTGCTGCAGCTGCTTATAATCCAGAACTTCTTTTAAAGTCTGATGATCGGCAGCTGTCAATTCCGGATCCTGTTCAATCAGGGATTTTGCCACATTTTGGGCAACTACCAGCGTCTCATAATTATTAACAACATTGCCAACTTGAAATTCGGGCAACCCCGATTGAGCCTTACCAAACAGGTCTCCTTCGCCCCGCATTTTCAGATCTTCTTCAGCTAATTTAAAACCATCAGTTGTTGAGGAAATAATCTGCATTCGGGCCTTGCCAGCGTCAGTTTTCGGATCAGCCATAAAGACACAATAACTTTGCGTCTTACCCCGACCAATTCGACCGCGCAATTGGTGCAATTGACTAATGCCAAAACGATCAGCATTATAAATTATCATCATATTGGCGTTAGCCACGTCAACCCCAACTTCGATTACACTCGTTGCAACCAAAATATTAATCTTACCAGCCGCAAATTCCGTCATAATCTCGTCTTTTTTAGCACCTGGCATTTGCCCGTGCAGCAACACAACTTTTTGCTTAGGAAAATCATGGCTAAGCTTGGCATATAATTGCTCGGCATTTTTTAAGTCAACGGCTTCAGACTCAGTAATTAGCGGTGTTACCGCGTAAATCTGAAAGCCTTGCTCAAGCTGCTGGTGCATCAACTGGTAAACTTCGTCCATCTGACTGCTGGTCTTCCAAGTCGAAATAATCTGTTTACGACCAGCAGGCAGGTGCCGAATTTCCGATACTGTTGTTTCGCCATAAACAGTTAAGGCGAGCGTTCGCGGAATTGGCGTTGCCGTCATTGCTAAAACATCTGGACTTGCTCCCTTATTAATCAGCGCTTGCCGTTGACCGACGCCAAAGCGATGCTGCTCATCAATAATTACTAAGCCCAATTTTTTAAAAATCACCTTAGATTGAATTAAAGCATGTGTTCCAATCACTACATTAATTGTGCCATCAGTTAATTCTCGATAAATTTCTCGGCGTTCCAGCGTCTTAGTTGTTCCCGTCAACAAGGCGACGCGAACCCCTAATGGTCCAAGCAATTCATCAATTTTTTTAAAATGTTGTGTTGCCAAAATTTCGGTCGGCACCATCAAGGCCGCTTGAAAGCCGGCTGTAACCGCCGCAAAAATCGCATAAACCGCAATCACGGTTTTACCAGAACCAACATCCCCCTGCAGCAACCTTTGCATCTGCTTAGCTGAATGTAAATCCGCAAAGATTTCGTTAACTACCTGCTTTTGATCGTCTGAAAGTTCAAAAGGCAATAATTCTGTCAATTTGGCAACTTCTGTCAGGTCATATTTTTTAGCAATTCCCTGATGTTTGGCATTGCCGTGAGCAAGCTGGGCTAATTCAATTTGAAAAATGAAAAATTCCCGAAAAATTGCACTTCTTTTGGCTAATTCTGCCTCGCGGCCATTCTTAGGGTGGTGCATTTTGGCAATGATTACCTGGTCAGATAACAGGCGGTATTTTTGCCTAACCTCGTCAGGTACCACATCCTCAACCAGTGGCAAATAATCAGTAATTGCTAAATTAATCAGTTCAACTAATTTTTTCTGACGCAGATTCCGGTTAACTGGGTAAATTGGCGCCATGCCGCTGTCATTCTCCTTAGCAGCAACAAACTTGAAGCCCGATAGACTTTGCCGTGCTACAGTATACTTACCGTAAACCGCAACTTCCTTGCCAACTTCAATTTTATCCTTTAACCATGGCTGATTAAAAAAATTGACCATGACAATATCATGGTCAATCCGCATTTTAAAACTAAGCCGGCTCTTTTTATAACCAAAACGGCTAACAAAAGCTTCTGTAGCTACAATGCCTTTTAACATTACCTTCTGGCCATCCATGATCTGGTCAAGAGGCATTGTTTGAAGTTCATCATAACGAAACGGAAAATAGAATAGCAGGTCATAGATACTATAGATGCCCAAACTGCCCAAGGCAGCAGCTGTCTTAGTGCCTACCCCTTTCAAATCTGTTACCGGAGCAAACAATGCTTTTGTGTTCATCTTTTATTCAACAGAAATCAAGAAATTATAAACTGGCTGACCACCATCATGAACTTCAAATTCCAGATCATCATGCTTAGCTTCTAAATTAGCTACAACTTCATCAGCCTGCTTCTTGTTAGAATCGCGGCCAAACATGATTGTAATAATTTCAGAATCTTCATCGAGCATCTTCTCAACCATGTTGACTGTTGCAGTTACTAGGTCTGGATGGTCTACTTCAATATCGCCGTCAATAATTCCAAGATAGTCATTGGCATGAACTTCAACATCGTTGATTGTTGTATCACGGTTAGCCTGCGTAACTTCACCAGAAACAACAGCTTCAAGGTCTTCGGTCATACTGTCGACGTTTTCTTCAACTGACAGGTCTGGATCAAAGGAAAGCATTGCCGTTAACCCTTGTGAAATGGTCTTGGTTGGCACAATGCCAACAGGAATTTCACTGACTTCAGCGGCCTGCTTGGCAGCCATCACGATATTGCCGTTGTTTGGCAGAACGATTGCCTTTTGCGCACCGGACTTTTTAATCGCGTCAATAATATCTTGCGTTGATGGGTTCATTGTTTGACCACCAGAGATAATTCGGTTGACGCCTTCGCTTTCGAATAACTTGCGCACCCCATTACCAGAAGCAACAGCAATTACCGCAAAGTCAACACTTTCTTGTTGTTCATCACTATCATTGACAATTGTTTCGTGCTGAATTCGCATGTTATCAATCTTGATTTTGCCTAATTGACCAAACTGACTGCCGTATGCAAAAACTTCACCAGGGTGTTCAGTATGAACGTGCACCTTAGCAACTTCATCATCAGAAACAGCCAACAGTGAATCACCAATTTCAGACAAATGATTTCTAAATTCTTCAAGATTAAACGGCTTTTTATTAGGAATATCAGCAGTCAAATCAACCATGATTTCAGTACAATAGCCATTCTCAATATCTTGCGTTGATAATTGCGTCTGCACTGATTGGTGGTGCATTGCATTAATCATTTCATCCATTTCGCCTTCATCTGGTTGGTAGCGATCAGCGAAGTTTTCGCCTAAGATACCTTCCAAAAAGCCTTCATAGATAAAGAGCAGGCCTTGACCACCGGAGTCAACAACACCAACTTGCTTTAAGACAGGCAACAGATCTGGTGTGGTCTTCAAAGACTTCTTTGCACCATCAACAATTGCTTCCATGACTTCTTCAACGTCATCCGTCTCATTAGCCTTATTTGCCCCTTCTTGAGCGGCTACACGTGCAACCGTCAAGATGGTTCCTTCAACAGGCTTCATGACAGCCTTATAAGCTGTTGCAACACCGTTAGAAAACGCATTGGCTAATTCCTGAGCGTTTAAAGTCTTCATGCCTTGAGTTGCCTTATAGATTCCTCTAAAGAGCTGTGAAGAAATAACGCCGCTGTTGCCGCGAGCTCCCATGAGCATTCCTTTGGCTAAACTTTCAGTTAGATCGCCCACACTCGTACTGGGATTTTCGGCAACGGCCTTTGCACCACTTTCAATAGTTAAATTCATGTTAGTACCAGTATCGCCATCGGGAACTGGGAACACATTAAGTGAGTTGACAAACTCAGCATTGCGACCCATCCGGTGAGTAGCTACCCGCACCATATCTCTAAATTTGTTACTATCTATTTCCTTTAAAACCAATATTCTAAACCTCCGACTGAGTTACTCGTCAAGTACCTTAACACTTTGAACGATCACGTTAACAGCTCTTGTATCAATTCCAAGTTGATTCTTCAAACTGAATTTAACGCTGTCTTGTACATTACGACTAACTTCAGAAATCTTCAAGCCGTAACCGACAATAATATAAACATCAACCGTAATTTCATTATCTTCTGACTTAACAACAACGCCGCGTTTATAATTCGCACGGTTCAAAATGACATCAACGCCATCACGAATTGCGTTTTTGGACGCCATTCCGACAACACCATAATTAGACGTAGCTGCGCTACCAACGACAGTTGCGATTACTCCGTTTGAAATATCAATCAATCCGTTTTTTGTTTTGATTTTAACAGCCATGTTTATCCTCCGTCTCATTGCTTCTTTTATATGAGTCTATTTTATCATAGTAAACCAAGATGAAGGCAAAATCCATTCATAAAAAATACTTTTCCGGTTGCATTACGTTAAAAGTTATGCTATCTTAAGTAAGTATGAAAACACAAATAAAGGAGGTTTAGCAAATGGCAAAAGATTATATTACAGGTAAAAAGACCACTTTTGGTAACACACGTTCTCACTCATTGAATTCAGCTCGTCGTGCTTGGAAGCCAAACCTTCAAAAAGTTCGTATTCTTGTTGATGGTAAACCAAAGCGTGTATGGGTTTCAACTAAGACTTTGAAGTCTGGTAAAGTGACTCGTGTCTAATATGCTTAAGAGACTGCTAGATTAACTTCCAGCGGTTTTTTATTTATCCTAAATTAAAAAGCCAATTCTTAGTATTACTAGGAATTGGCTTTTTTGTTAAATATTTTGATAACGGTCAATGTCTTTGGCCTGGATAACAGCAACTGTCCCCTTGGTAAAAGATAAATTAAATGAATCTGCCTGTGGTAAAAATTCATTGGAACCAAACGATACAGGATAAGAATTATTATAATCGGCCAAGTTGTATTTGGCATTAGCAATCTTGAGTTGCGCCACTGCTGTTAATGGTGCAACGCCAAAATAGGTATAGCCCTTTTGCCGCGGGACTACATGCCTGCCAGGATTATAAAAGTTAATCAGATTTTGTCGGTCTAAAATTTGGACTTGCTCTGCAAACTGGTTAACTGCTGGATTCAGCAGCATTAACAAATTTACGAGAAAATGATCGATTCGCCCGCCAGTCGCACCTAAGAGGGTTAACTCCTCAACCTGATAATCATTGAAGACATCTCTAATCATTAATTCTGTATCGGTAAAATCTTTTTCAGGTACCGAATAGCGCACATCCGGCACATCACAGGCAATCTTAGTTAATTCCTGTCTTTTTAAGGAATCAAAATCACCAACTGCTAAATCAGGTGTGAAACCCAACTGTTCAAGCAGAATACTGCCGCGATCAACACCGATTAACAGATCCCCTTGTTCTTGAGCTGCTGACAAAATCTGTTCAATCCCCTGCGGCCATTCTGCTTCTGGACCGCCCAGTAACGCAACCGCCCTCATCGTAAAGCCTCCGTCAATTCCGCAACTTGTTTAGCAATCTGGCCATTGCCAAACAAATACGAACCAGCAACAAAAATACTTGCTCCAGCAGCTTGAGCAACTTTTGCTGTTTCAGCATTAATACCACCATCAACTTCAATTGGCAGCTGTCCTTGCAATAATTCGTTGGTCTCTTTAATTTTAGCGGCCATTTCAGGTATAAATTTTTGACCGCCAAAGCCAGGGTAAACCGTCATTAATAAGACTTGGGCAAGCTTGGGCGCAAACTTAGACAAAACGGCAGCTGGTGTATCAGGACTAAGGACTAGTCCAGCCTTAACATGGTGGTCATTCAAATAAGCAAGCCACTTAGTTAATTCTGCTTCAGGCATGGCTTCATAATGAAGCTCAACTATATCAGCTCCAGCTTCAACAAAGGCCGGAACAAACACTTCCGGATTATCACTCATCAGGTGAACTTCTGCAGTAATATCAGGAAATTCGCGCTTAAAGTCGCTCACCAATTGTGGTCCAAAAGACAAATTCGGCACAAAATGACCATCCATGATATCAATATGAAAGCGACTAATTCCCGCAGCAACCGCTGCTGCTATTTCACTTTTTAGGTTTAAATTGTCGGCATTTAAAATCGAGGGGGCAATTAACATTCTTTCTCCTTATTTCAAATATTCGGGCATGCGGCCATTGGCAATCTCATTGCGCATTAACAAATAATCATCATAACGGCTCTGGCGAATCTTGCCTTTTTGGACAAGCTCTTTAACCGCACAATGAGGCTCTTTAAGGTGTTGACAACCACGAAACTTACAATTGACGCTAGCCTTTTTAAATTCGCTAAAATAATTGCAGAGTTCATTCAGCTTTATCGGTGTGAAATCAATCGCAGAAAAGCCTGGCGTATCAGCTAAAAAGCCCTCACCTAGACTAAACAATTGCACCGTTCTTGTCGTGTGCTTACCACGGTTTAAACTGGTTGAAATTGCGGCAGTTTCTTGCTTTAAATCCTTTTTTAGATGATTAATCAAGGTTGACTTACCAGCACCTGACTGCCCTGCCAGTGTCCAAATCTGGTCTTGGGTGATTGCCTTAGGCAACTCAGCAGCTAACTTAGCCCAATCATCATAAACCGGATAACCAATTGTTGCATAATAATCAAGCTCATGGCGAATTTCTTGTAGTTTATCGGCAGCAATAATATCGCTTTTAGACAAGTAAATGTTGACTGCGACCTTTTGCCACGAAAAGAACGTCAAATACCGGTCGAGCAGCTGCAGAGAAAAGTCCGGCTCAACGGCAGACATAACTAGCAGAACGTGACTTACATTTGCCAAAGATGGACGCCCAATCAAATTTTGCCGCGGCATAATTGCAACTAAATAACTGGTACCTTGCTCATCAATCTGAACTTGAACATGATCGCCAACCGTTGGTTTTTCCTTATTTTTACGAAAAACACCACGTGCTCTTGTACGCACAATTCCGGATTCTGTCTGCACGTCATAAAAGCCAGCAATCAGACCCACAACAATTCCTTCGACTTGCTTAGTCATTTATTTCACCTTTTCATTTAATACGGTTTGACCATCACGCACGACCCGCAAGCTCCCAGTACCGTCTTTTAGCGAAAACGGAATTGAAAAGTTAGTATTGCGCTTAATATACAAGTCGCGATAAATATCACTCAGAGAATGATTATCATCAGAAACGTAAATTTGAACGTGATTGCCGTGACTGCCAGTGGTATTTTCAGAATCATAGTTAACGGTAAACGTCTTAATCGTTGACGAATCTTTTTCTTCCTTTGGGCCCTCTGACAGGCTCACTGTAACCGTGCTATTACGCAATACTTGCGTACCCGCAGCCGGACTCATCGAAATAATTCTACCCTTTTTAACTTTATCAGAATACGTTGAGGTCACTTGCAAAGTCAAACCATATTTATGAGCATATTCCTGCGCTTCTTTTAGCGTATAATTCTTCAAATTTCCCAGCTTAATCGAATCACGTTTAATGCCGTCATCGCGGCCCTTAGATACCACCAAGGTCACTGTTGTCTGGCTTGGCTTAACTTCGACATCAGCAGCAATGCTTTGACTGATTACGTGATCGGGCGGCACATTAGGCGAATACTGACTGTCTTTGATAACGTCAAAGCCCAGTTTTTGCAGTTTAAAAACTGCAGTATCATAGTCTTCACCTGTTACATCAGGCACGCGCACCATGCCGGCACCATCGGAAACATAGAGGTCGACTGCACGACCCTTTTTGCTTTGCGACCCAGCAGGCGGTGATGTCTCAATTATTCGGCCCCGATTAATACTGTCAGAACTTTTATGTTTAACATGACCGACCTTTAAGCCGACTTTTTCCAGTTGGACGCGTGCGCTTTTTTCGGTTAAATTAGTCACATCTGGAATGCGAACATCTTCATGACTATTAAGAGCCAAAAACAATAAGCCAACAACTACTACTGCAGCTACGGCAATAAACAGCCACCACCACTTATTTTGACGTAAATTAGCTAGTAGATCGCCTTTTTTAGTTGGCTGCTTCTCCGGCTCTTGATCTGTAGCTTGAGTTTGTGTAGCCCCTAATTTTCGACTTGGCTTAAAATTAGGCAACACGATAGTTTCGTCGTTGTTCAGACCATGATTGGGGACAAAAATCTTTTCATCTTCACGGCTGGGATCAAGACTAGTATCCAAGTCTGCCTTCATCTCTTTGGCAGTGCTGTAGCGATCGCGTGGATCCTTAGCAGTTGCCTTCAAGACCACATTTTCTAATGCTTGGGGAACCTTAGGGTCTTTGGCTTTAATTGATGGAATTGGTTCTTGAGCATGCTTTAAGGCAATGGCAACAGCTGTATCACCGTTAAAGGGCACTGTACCAGTAATCAATTCATAAAGGATAATCCCTAGCGAATAGATGTCCGACTGCTTGGTTACTAGGCCTCCGCGCGTTTGCTCTGGGGACATATAATGAACTGAACCGATTGCAGAATTGGTCTGGGTAATAGAATTTTGATTCAAGGCAACCGCAATACCAAAATCGGCAATCTTAATATTGCCGCGCTTATCCATCAGAATATTCTGCGGCTTTAGATCGCGGTGAATAACATTGTGCTTGTGAGCCAGGGTCATGGCACTCAATATTTGGTCCATAATCCGAATTACATCATGCAAATCAAGCGGGGAATTTTGCCGGATGTACTCTTTTAAATCCGGCCCCGAGACATATTCCATTACCATGTAAGGCAGGCCATGATCGGTACCCACATCAAGCACCATGACGATATTCGGGTGACTTAACTCACTTGTAGCTAATGCCTCACGCTGAAATCGCGCCAGAGTTTGCGGCTCACGCTGCAGGTCCATTCGCAAAATTTTAACTGCAACTTTTCGCTGCAAAATAATATCTTCAGCTAAGTAAACATTAGCCATTCCGCCTTCGCCCAGCGTGTCAATAATTCGATAGCGGTCGCCTAACAAATACCCTTTATCAATCACTGCTTGTCACCGTCCTCATTAACGACAAGACAGACTGTAATATTGTCGCCGCCGCCTAAACGGTTAGCTTCATTGATTAACTTACGGCACCGCTCCTTTAAGGACAGTTCTTTAGTCGCCAAAATCTGTTGGATCTGGGGGTCACTTAAGGAATTGGTTAACCCATCTGTACACAGCAAAATCACGTCATTATCATGCAGTTCTATTTGCTTAAATTCCGGCTCAATCGTGCTGGAAACACCAAGTGCTTGAGTGATGATATTTTTTTGAGGGTGGTGCTTTGCCTGCTGCTTAGTAATTTGCCCCATTTTGACAAGTTCATTAACCAGCGAATGATCTTCAACTAATTGGCTAAATTCCCCCGCAGTATAACTATAGGCACGCGAATCACCCAAATGAGCAATCAGCGCTTCTTCAACAAAAACAACTGCCAAAACAATTGTCGTCCCCATCCCATTGAGATCGGGAAAACGATCAGCGGTTTTTAAGATTGTTTCGTTTTCAGAATTAAGCTGTACATCAAGCCATTTACGAGCACTTTCGCAGTCCGTAAAATCAGTTGTGCTAAAGCTGTGACCCAAATGGCTAACGGCCATCGTGGAAGCAACATCTCCCCCTTGGTGACCGCCCATGCCGTCGCAGACGATTGCCATAGTTGCGCCACTTTTATTTTGAAAAACTCGTACAAAATCTTGATTGCTTTTTCGTATTCGACCAATACTTGAAGCGTATGCTGTTTTAATCAAAACTCTAACCTCGCATTACAAATTTAGCAATGAAAAAGCCGTCACTGCCGTAACTATCAGGTAAAATCTTAAGCATCCCTTCAGGTGCGTCAATTTCGCCCGCCTTAAATGCCTGCAATTCAAATTCAGGATGCTGCTTTAAAAATTCCTTGACGACTGCTTCATCTTCTTCAACAGCAATTGTACAAGTGGAATAAACTAATTCGCCACCTGCTTGCACCAGACCACTTAAATGATCTAGTAGTGCCAGCTGCACCTTTTGCAAGTTAGTCAAATCACCCAAACTTTTAGTATAACGAATTTCGGGCTTACGCCGCAAAAGACCTAGGCCTGAACATGGCGCATCAACCAAAATCTTGGCAAATTGTCCGTGTTCAAAAACCTGGTCAGCCTTGCGTGCATCCATTGCCTTGGTAATAACCTGATCTTTGACATTCATCCGGTCGGCATTTTGCTTAACCAACCGCAACTTGTTTTCATGAATATCGAGTGCCGTCACATGACCGGTCGTTAAATGCTCTGCAATCTGAACGGTTTTGCCCCCAGGAGCACTACAGGCATCTAAGACTTCCTCTTCTCCTGTAAAATTGAAAGCACTTACCGCTAAACTAGCAGCTTCATCTTGAATTGTCAATTTACCATCTTTAAATAATGAAGTGTCACTAACACCGCCGCGAGCTAAAACCAACTCATCAGTTGCAATAGCTGATTTTTCTGGCTCAAAGCCTAATTCTGTCAATTTCTTAACTACTTCTTCAAAATCAGCTGCGCGCGCCACACGCACGGTATTTTTGGCTGGTAAATTGATGCTGGTCAAAATACTGCTTGTACGTTCAATTCCCCAGTTAGTAATTAAATATTGAACCAGCCATTCAGGGACACTTTCCTTCACACTTAGATATTGAACTGTATCCTGCTCATCTGGCAATACTGGACCGCGGCGAATTAAGGCATGCAAAATACCATTAACGATTTTAAAGCCAGTTGAATGAGGCTTACCGAATTGCTTAGCCAAGAGATTTGCCTCATTAACTGCAGCCCGATTAGGTACCTTATCCAAAAATAAAATTTGGTAAGCTGACATCAATAATAATGGCAGCAGATAATCTTCTTTAAGCTTAGTTTTAACTAAGTCATGCAGCTGGTATTCTAGGTAAATCTTATACTGAATTGTCCCATAAACTAACCGAGTACAAAAATTACGGTCAGCCTGACTAAGTTGCGAGTGCTGCAGACTATTATTCAAGCTGATGTTTGAGTATGAGCCATCGCGCAAAACGCGAATTAGGGTTTCTAGCGCAACTGCTCGCGCACTTTTAGTCGTCGACAATTTTTTCTCCTACCGTATACTTACTGCCTTGACCGTTTAAAAAGTTGTTAACGGTCATTTTCTTTTTGCCTGCTGGTTGGACTTCAATTAAGTTAAGCACAGTGCCTTCCGCAAAGCTAATCGCAAACCGGCCGTCCTTAGCAACTAACTTACCAGCTGCTAGATCTGTTGTTTCTTGACTAACCTCTGCCTGCCAGACCTTTAGACGTTGGCCGGCAACTGACAGATAAGCTCCGGGATCGGAATTAAGTCCGCGAATTAAATTGTTCGCCTGCGTTGCTGTCTGCGTTAATTTAATTTGCTCCTGCTGCTTTTGAATATTAGGTGAAAAGACAACCTTGCTGGCATCCTGCGGCGTCTTTTGGTCTGGATTGGCAATGATTTGCGGCAAAGTTGCCAGCAATAAGTCACGACCTAATAATGATAACTTCGCAAACACGCTGCCAGTGGTGTCTTCTGGTTCAATTTTCAGTGCCTTTTGCGCATAAATATCGCCAGCATCCATTTGCTTAACCATTTCCATAATGGTAATTCCAGTTTCAGAATCACCATTGATTAGTGAATATTGAATTGGCGCACCGCCGCGGTATTTTGGCAATAAGGAGCCGTGGACATTAACCGCTGCAATTTTAACTGATTCTAAAAATTTGCTCGGCAAAAATTGCCCATAGGCAGCCGTAATAATTAGGTCAGCATGCAAAGCAATTAATTCCGCTACTTCTGGTGACCCCGACAATTTCACTGGTTGAAAGATAGGCAGGTTAAGTTCCTCTGCAGCCACCTTAACTGGCGTTGGGGTAATCTTTTGCTTGCGGCCTACCTTCTTGTCAGGCTGCGTAACAACTGCCTGAATATCATAATTGTTGTCTACCAATGCCCGTAAAATCGGCACTGCAAAATCGGGCGTCCCCATAAAAATAACTGATGTCATTGCGATTCTCCTTTACATAATTCGCTCAGGCTCGTTGTCGATATACACATTTAAGCCGTACTTTTTTACTTCCTGTGCTGAGTCCTGAATTTGGTGTAATAAATTATTTAAGTTAGCTTCTTTTTTATATTTTACCAGTATTTGATAATAATATTGGTTTTTTAGGCGAGAAATTGCACTCGGGGTTGGACCCAAGACAATTGTTGCCGGATGCAAATTAGCCTGCAGCCGGCGTTTAATCTTAAATGCCTCTCGAGCCGCATTCTGTTCTTTTTTGGCTGCGACCGAAATTAAAACAGTGTAAAAATACGGCGGATAGTTGCCGGCATGCCGCATTTGCATTTCGTAGGCATAAAAGCGTTCATAATCCTGCGTTTGTGCCAGCGCAATTGCATAGTGATCTGGATTAAAGGTCTGAATCATCACTTCACCCTTTTTTTCAGCCCGGCCGGCCCGGCCAGCAACCTGCGTTAACAATTCAAATGTGCGCTCAGAAGCATTATAATCCGGCAGCCAAAGCCCAGTATCGGCATTGACCACCCCAACTAGTGTAACATTAGGAAAGTCTAACCCCTTGGCAATCATTTGGGTACCCAGCAGGATATCTGCCTTATGCTCGCCAAATGAATCCAAAATCCGTTTAAATGCCCCCTTGCGCCGCGTTGTATCAACGTCCATCCGCAAAATTCTTGCTCCTGGCAATAATTCATTCAATTCTTCCTGCACCTTTTGCGTGCCTGTGCCCAAAAAACGAATCTTGGTACTCTGACAGTTAGGACACTTTGTCGGGATTTGTATTGTATAACCACAATAATGACACTGCATTTGCCCAGTATCCTTGTGCATTGTCAGCGACAAGTCACAGTTAGGACATTTCATGACATAACCGCATTCGCGGCACAGCATAAAATTGGCAAAGCCGCGCCGGTTAAGCATTAAAATAACTTGTTCCTTCTTAGCCAGCCTAGCCTTAATTGCATCAACTAATTCCACGGTCAGATCTAATTGCCCACCAGCAAAGTCAGCCTGCTTCAAGTCAATTAACTTAACTTCAGGCAAGTTTTTTTGATTAGCTCTCTTAGTCAATTTTAATAATTGATAAACGCCCTTTTGTGCACGCGCACGACTATCAAGTGACGGCGTGGCACTCCCCAGTACCAACGGACAAGAATTGTACTTACCGCGCCAAATAGCAACATCACGGGCATGGTAGCGGGGATTATCCTCCTGCTTGTAAGAAGATTCATGCTCTTCGTCAATGACGATTAAGCCAATATTAGTTAGGGGCGCAAACACGGCACTGCGGGCACCAACAACCACGCGAACCTCACTGCGGCGAATTCGCCGCCACTCATCATACAGTTCGCCTTCAGACAAACCGCTGTGCAATACCGCAACTTGTTCGCCAAAGCGTTCTTTAACCTGCGTCACCATCTGCGGCGTTAACGAGATTTCTGGCACCAACATTAGCGCATTTTTACCACTAGCTAACGTCTGACTGATTGCATGCAAATAAACCTCAGTCTTGCCGCTGCCAGTGATACCCTCAAGTAAAAAAGTCTGCGGCTTAGCCGTTTGGATGGCCGGCACAATCTGGTCTAGTGCTGCTTGTTGCTCATCATTCAAGTTGATTTTATGATGCTTACTCCCCGTAGTAACATCGGCTAATGGATCACGATAAACTTCTACAGGCTCCTTTTTAAGCCAGCCTTTTTTGACAGCACTAGTCAATGTTGCCGTATTAACTCGTGCCGCCTGCTCTAGCTGCTGCTGCAACATCGGAAAGGCAGAATAATTCTCAATTATTGTCATCAATAGCTGCTTTTGCTTAATTGCATTTTGCCGTAATGATTCGTAAAGATCAGTGTAGTCTTTTTTAGATAACGGCAACGCATATTGGTTCTGCGTTTTAACCTTAGCCCGATTTTCTACCACATATTCAATCTTAGCGTCATCACTGCGCAATAATTTACCAATAGCGGCAATTTCTTTTGGGGCGGTAATTTTGGTTAAATCTATCGGTTCGCCTTGAAAAAAGGGCATTGCCTTGGCTTTAGCAGTTACTGGTACTAAAATTTTGCGATAATTTGCGCGCATCACTCGGGGCAACATCGCTTTTAAAATCGTAATGCGATACGAAAAAATCCGGTCCGCCAGTGCCTTGGATAATGATACTAATTCTGGGGTCAAAGGAGGCATTTCATCGACAACTAGCAAAAGGTCCTTTAATTTTCCTTGAAACTGGCTATTCTTAGTCAAGCCAACCACAAAGCCCTGCAATTTACGTGGACCAAACGGCACAAAAACTCGCGAACCAACTTCAACATCACCAACGTCATCTGGAATATGGTATTCAAAAATCCGGTCTGTTTGCTTGGCTGCAATATCTACAATTACTTGCGCAATCATTTAATCACCTTGAAAAAAATGACCTCCATCACTTGCGGATGAAGGTCATAAAATTTAACCAACTTATTGATTAACCTCGCGATGTTCGGGATCAACGGTAACTTTACCGGCTTCGATTTCTTCCAGCGCCTTACCGACAGCCTTTTGCGACTTGTAGCTCTTCAATGCTTCAGGATCGCCAGCCTCTAATTCGTGTGCTCTCTTTGCTGCCAGCACTGATAACGAATAACGTGAATCAACACGTGCTAATAATTTGTCAATTGATGGATATGTAACTCTCATAAATTAGTCCTCCCTGACCATTTTCCGGTAAGTATCAATTACCCGTTTAACGCTAACATGCTCGGCATCAACAATTGCCTTGATATGATGAACAGCATTTGCCACTTGATCGTTGACAACTGCATAATCATAATCCTGCATTACCAAGATTTCCTGTCTGGCTTGCTTAATGCGCCCCATAATAACGTCTTCTGATTCTGTACCGCGATTTTCCAAACGTTCATGCAAAGTGTGCAGATCCGGTGGTGTTAAGAAAATAAAGACACCATCCGGCATTTTTTCACGCACTTTTCGTGCCCCATTAACGTCAATCTCTAACAAAACATCTTTTCCCTGCTCCAGCATTTCTTCAACCGGTGCAAGAGGTGTCCCATAATAATGGTTCACATATCTATTATATTCTAGAAGTTCGCCATGGTTAATAGCTTGCTTAAAACGTTCTTCTGAAACAAAAAAATAATCTTTGCCATTAACTTCGCCCGGCCGCGGCTTGCGCGTTGTCATTGACACCGAATATTCAAACGGAAAAACTTTATTCTCAACTATTGCACTTTTAACGGTTCCTTTACCAACTCCAGAAGGACCCGAAAGGACAAGTAACAAACCTTTATCTGCCATGCCATACTCCCCTATAAAAAGCTATTAAGTCTATTTAAAACTAAATGTAACAGTTTTTCAAGTTAATAAGTTTTTCACGCAAATTTAGACCAAACACTTGTTTTCTTAAACAGATGTTCGTATAATGTGATTATCAAACTAATGTTCGCCAGTTTTGAGGGGTACTTTATGAAAAACTCACTTAAAAAAATTTACCACTATCTATTTACTTATGACGATGACAGATTGAGCATTTATAGCCAAGCATATCGCCATATTTTAACATCATTAAATTTCGCGCTACTTCACCGCGATTTCGTTATGCTGACTTACCCAAATGACACCAGCGAAATCGGCCAGATTGTCAAACGCCTTTCTACTGGGCGCTTTGTTTTACGTTCTAGTGACCAGAAGGTATTAAAAATAATTGACGTCAGTAATATTTTTCGGGTAGATTTAGCCTAAATTAAAGTACAAAAAAGCTCAAGGATAATTAATTCTTGAGCTTTTATTTATTAAACTTTTGCAAACACTTCGCAGACAACTGGCGTTTCTTCATTAAAAGTCCAATGATTTTGCTTGCATTCCTTAGTAAAGAAATCAACATGAGCCTTACACCAATATGCATAGGTTCGGTCACCTTCACCCTCATGATAAACATGCTCTTGCGATACCTGCTTAAAGGGCATTATTTCGCAGACCTTATTTTGAATAACACAAACTGGCTCTCCAGATCCATTCAGAATAATACAGTATTTCCCGACTTGTGCCAAACTGTCGTCTGGATCATAAAGGCTAGTTGTCGCCGTTTTTATTCCCCGATTAACTAAATCCGCTAGCTCGTCAGCCATTTGTTCGGTATCGCCAAAGGCAAAGGCCTCATCCAATTCGCTGGGGTCAATTTTATTTTTTATACAAAATTCATACCAATATTGTTCTACTTGTTCATTCATTTTTTCACCAAATAATCTACTTCGCTCGTGATTTTGAACCCCGCATTCTGATAGACATGAATTGCCGCTAAATTACTACAATCAACTTCGATCGAAAAATCCCGGCTGCCCTGCTTGTGCAAAATTGCCATCATTTGCTTAATAAAGAAAGTCGCAAAGCCGCGGCCACGAAAACTTTCTGCAATAAATAAGCCAAAGAAATAATCGGTTTGGCCACAATCAACGCCGCAATAACCGACAATCTTGTCTTGATAGAGCAAAACAAAGCTTAAGCCAGTTGGATCTTGCAACCCCTGAACCAAATAATTCATTGTTGTCGTCAGCGGTTCTTCAAAAGATTCACTATAACTTTTAGCAACTTCGGCAACATCATCTTCTGTCATTTGCCGCACAGTTAGTACTTGATGGGGCAGAACATCAATTGCCTTACTTGTCTTCATAAAATATTCAGAATCAGTAATCGTTAAAGCAGTATTCTTTAAAAAATCTGGATTCTGCTGTAAAAAGATTTTTTCAGAGACAAAACTATATTGAGAATAGCCATACTTTTGGGAAATTCTAACCGCATGGTTAAACATTTCAGTAGCAATACCCTGCCTGCGCAGAGCAGGAGCAACAATGACGCTCAACTCGACTTCACTGCCTGGTTCCTCATCAGCATACAGCATGGTTAAGCCAACTAGCTTCTGGTCACGATATGCAAGCACAAAGGCCGGCATTTGTGAAAAATAATTATATCTATTGCTCAAATAAGGTTCTTTAGCTGTGTGGTCAAACTGCTGACTTGCAGCAATTAACTCGTGTGCTCTTTTAAGTTCACTATTAGTTAGGGCTATCTTTTCAACAATCATTGTTTCTTTTTAAAACTCTTCATTAAATCTTCAGCGTTTTGCTTAGCTGCTTCTGTAACATCACTACCGGCCATCATTTCCGCAATCGCAGTGATTGTTTCCTCTTGGGTTAATGGACCAATTTGCGTGTAAGTAGCACCATCCTTAACTTGTTTAGCCACCAAGTACTTCTGGTCACCAGCAGCGGCCACTTGCGGCGAGTGCGTAATCGCAATTACCTGCTTATTCTCGCCAATTGAATGCATTTTGGCACCAATCGCTGCCGATACTCGACCAGAAACACCGGTATCAATTTCATCAAAAATCATTGTCCCAACTGGTTCTACCCTGCTAAAAATTGCTTTTAATGCCAAAATCAGCCGTGACTGCTCACCACCAGAAACAATTTTAACCAGTGGCATCAAATCTTCGCCCGGATTCGGCGCGATCAAGAAGACAATCTCATCGGTACCTTTGCTGGTAAAAGTTGTCGTGCTCGAAAAATCAATGGCAAAGCGTGCCTTCGCCATATACAGGTCAGCTAATTCCTGCTTGATTTTTTCTTCAAGACTGCGGGCAACCTGTTCACGGGTATCGTGCAGACCACGAGCTTCTTGAGTTAGCTTATCCTCAACTTCTGCAACCTGCTTTTGCAGTTCTTCTTCGTCAAGACCGCCGGTTTCATATTGCCCCAATTCTTTTTGCACTTTATTATAAAAAGCAAAAACATCATCAAGATCAGGCCCATATTTCTTCTTAAGGGAGTTCAAAGTATCTAAACGGTTGGAGACATACTGGTAGCGTTCCTCATCAAAGTCCATCTCATCCAAGACATTCGACAATTCGCCGCGGGCATCGCTCAAAGCATACACACCATCATCAATTGTCTTGGCAATATCCTTAAACTTAGAGCCATATTCACTTAATTCATTAGCCGCGTTTTGCGCATCACCAATAAGCGTTTCAATGCCGTGTTCATCGTCATCATATAATTGCATCAAATAATTGGCTGTATCCACAATTTTTTGATAATTATTCAGCTCATTAAATTCTTCTTCAAGCTGTTCATCTTCATGCGGATCGGTCAAATTAGCCGCAGCTAATTCATCATTTTGAAATTTCAAAATATCTTGTTTCTGCGCCAATTCTTGAGCATCTTTACGCAAATGATTGAGGCGCGAAGTTAAAGTCTGCCACGTGGCAAAATCTTTCTGATAAGCTGCTAAAGCTGTCTTAAAACTTGCGGGTGCGTAATTGTCAACTAAGTCAATCTGGCGATCCTGATCCATTAATATCTGCTGGTCATTCTGACCATGAATATCAACTAGGTAATTGCCTAGTTCGCGCAAAACATTAATCGTTGTCAACTGGCCATTAATACGGACAACATTACGGCCTTTAACAGCCAACTCACGACTAATAATCAATTGGCCATCAGAATCTGGCAGGCCATACTTTTCACACAACTTAGTGATTTCATTAGTGCCCTGGTTAACCTCAAATAAGCCCGTCACAACGGCTTTTTTTTCACCACTGCGGACCATTTCCTTTTGGCCGCGGCCACCCATCAGCAGCGATACAGCATCAATAATAATTGATTTACCGGCACCAGTTTCACCAATCAGCACCGTCATATTTTCTTGAAAGCGAACCTTCAACGCCTTAATAATGGCGAAGTTCTTAATATCCAGCTCAACTAACATTATTTACTCCTAAAGCTCATGAACCGCGCGTTCTACAACCTCTTCTGGTGTACCTGACCATAATCTTTGGCCACCACTTTGTTCCTCTTTTTGTAAATGAATTAAAAATTCAATGTTGCCCTTACCGCCCTTAATTGGCGAATAATCAACATCAAGAACGTTGAAGCCAATCTTCAGCGCTTGTTCAATCGTATGCTCAATAACAGCGCAATGAACCGCATGGTCATGCACGATGCCATGTTTACCCACATTTTCAGGACCAGCTTCAAATTGAGGCTTAATTAGACAGACTGCATCACAACCATCTTTTAAGATGTCAAACATTGGCGGCATAATTAAATCCAACGAAATAAAGGAAACATCGGTCATCGCGAAGTCAGGCAATCCTTGGGTAAAATCTTCCGGCTTACTGTAACGAAAATTTTGCTTTTCCATGACGACAACACGATCATCATCCCGCAACTGCCACGCTAATTGGTTATAACCTACATCAAGTGCATACACCATTTGGGCACCATTTTGCAGTGCCACATCAGTAAAGCCACCAGTTGACGCACCAATATCCAAACAAATTTTATCTGTTAAATCAATCTGAAAAGACTTCAGGGCTTTTTCTAATTTAAAGCCGCCGCGTGAGACATACTTTTTGCCATCATCCTTAATGTAAAACTGTTCATCTTCGGGAAAGCTGGTCCCACTCTTATCAATTCGTTGGTGATTATGGTCGGACACTAGTCCCGCCATAATTGCTCGTTGCGCCTGCGTTCTTGAATGAAAAAGGCCCTGCTCTGCCAATAAAATATCTGCTCTTTTTTTCGTCATTTACAGCACCTTTTGGTATAAATCAAGAAAGCCGGCTAAAACATCACCATTCAGTCCGGTTAAGCTAGCTTGTGCATGCTCAATTAAACTAACTAATTCTTGCCGGCTTTGCTTAATTCCTAATAAGGTCAAAGTGTTGTTTTTGCCCTCTTCTTGATCCTTATGTGTTGCCTTACCGGCTTCCTCGCTGGTCTCAACAACATCAACTAAGTCATCATAAATTTGGTATGAACGGCCAAAATCATGCGCAAAGGTTAATAGCTGCTCTTTCTTATCCAAATCTGCTTTGGCATATGCGGCAGCCATTTCAACGCAAGCCAAAATAAGACAGCCTGTCTTTAGCCATTCCATTCGGTTAATGAAGTGCTCATCATCAGCAACACTAGCATTATTAGTTGAATCAATGTCCAGGTATTGTCCGCCAACCATACCGTTAGGGCCAACTGCCTGTGTAATAATCTTAACTAATTCAGCAGAATGGCTGCCTGATGCAATCCATTCAATTCCCATTGGCAATAATGCATCTCCAGCCAAAATCGCTTCGGCCTCGCCCCACTTTTTATGGCTCGTCAACTTGCCGCGGCGATAATCATCATTGTCCATTGCTGGCAAATCATCATGAATTAATGAATAAGTATGAATTAATTCAATCCCGCAGGCAATACGAATTTCTTGTTCACTAATTTCCTTATTCAAAGCGTCTAACGTTGCTAAAAAAAGCAGCGGCCGTAATCTTTTACCGCCAGCCATTACTGAATAAGTCATAATTTGGCTAATCTTTTGGTCGTCAACTTCGCTTGCCAAATGTTCAGTTAAATACTCATCAACAACTGGCGTCCATTTAGTTCTAAATTCTTTAAAAGTCATATTATTCCTCTGGTGCTGCTGCGTTATTCGGATCCAACTTATGTTCTGTTCCGTCACTATCAATTAACTTGGCAACTGTTTCTTCAGCCGCCGTCAATTTTTGGTTCAAATCACGGCTCAACTTAACTCCTGCTTGGAACTCCTTTAGAGCATCTTCTAGTGGGACATTGCCGTTTTCTAAATTTGCCACGATTTTTTGTAATTCCGTTAATTGCTCTTCAAAATTATTTTTCTTGGTTGCCATTATTTATTCTCCTGACTGACTTTACAATTGCCTTCGCATTACCATCTTTAAAGTGTAATTTGATTTCATCTTTTGCTTTAAGCTGTGTAACCGAACTAACAGTCTCTTCTTGAGCGTTAGTGGCATACACAAAGCCGCGATCTAATGTTTTTAAGGGACTATAATCATTTAATTGCTGGCCAATTTGCCCTAATTGGTGACGCTTTTCACGCAGCATACTCGTCATGTTAGCCTGCAATTTTTGATAATAAAAATCTTCCTGCTGCAGCATCTGCTTAATTCGACCAGTCGGTATTACTGCCGTCAACTTTTGGGTAGTAAGCTGGTATTTCTGCCGTGCCCATTCTAGTTGGTGCAGCATATTATTGTTTAAACGCTGCTTCAAAATGTCCAATGTTTGCGCTTGTTCATCATAAAGCCGAGTTGGCTCACGCATGATAACCGAATTATTGATGCGATTTAGGGCATCACGGCGAACCCGAATCACATTTTGCATGCTTGATAACAAACTACTTTGTAGCTGGTGAATATTTGCTAGTTCATCAGCTAGATTGGGGGTCGCGTATTCTGCAGCAGCCGTTGGCGTTGCTGCACGACTATCAGCCACTAAGTCACACAAGGTTGTGTCAGTCTCATGCCCAACTGAAGAAATCACCGGCATTGACATGGCATAAACTTGGCGAACAACTGCTTCTTCATTGAAGGGCCATAAATCTTCAAGTGAACCACCACCACGACCAATAATCAGCACATCATATTTGTCACCATACGATTCAATTTGCTTCATTGCCGCAACAAGAGAAGCTGCTGCTCGATCACCCTGAACTTGTGCCGGAAACAAATCAACTTCCGCGTGCGGAAAGCGCCGGTTGGCAGTTACTAAAATATCATGGATAACCGCACCCGATGCACTCGTAATTACAGCAATATGATCCGGAAAGTGCGGCAGGGCCCGTTTATGGTCTTGAGCAAACAAGCCTTCCTGAGCCAGCTTGGCTTGCAATTGCTGCAATTGCTCATACAGTGCCCCTAACCCAGCAGGCTCCATTGATTCAGCGTAAAATTGGTAGGAGCCTTGTGGCCCATAGACGCTAACATAACCGGTCACAAAGACCTTCATGCCTTCTTCTGGGCGAAATTTAACCTTATCAAAATATGACCGAAACATGACCACATTGATTTTAGATTTTTCATCTTTTAATGAAAAATATTGGTGCGAATTACGCCGAAAACGAAAATTTGATAGTTCACCTTGCAGAAAAACTTTATGTAAGTACGGGTCATTCTTAAATTTTTGCGTAATATAATAATTCAAATCCGTAACAGTAAGATATTGATTATCTGTCATGATTTCTCCTTGTTAATTTAACCACCTGTTCCATCAGTGATTCAACTGTTAGCGGACCAATGCCACCTGGAACTGGTGTAATATAACTGGCCTTAGGCGCAACTGTCTTAAAGTCAACGTCGCCGACAGTGTGGCCATTGACCTGGTTAATGCCAACATCAACGACAACAGCACCTGGTTTAATCATCTCAGAAGTCACTAGGTTAGCCTGGCCGGCTGCCGATACCAAAATATCTGCTCTCTTAGTATATTCGGAAAGGTTCTTAGTCTTCAAGTGCAAAATGGAAACTGTTGCATCTTGTTCCAGCATCAGGGCAGCTAAAGGCTTACCAACAATGCTGCTGCGGCCAATAATGACAACATTCTTACCCCGCAAATTAATTTGATAATGTTTTAATAATGCTAAAATGCCGTGGGCAGTTGCCGGCTCAACGAAATGATCGCCGCGCCATAACCGTCCTACATTACTTGGGGTTAAACAATCAACGTCTTTTTCAGGATTAATATGTTCCAGTGCCTCGTTTAAATCAATCTGCTCAGGGACTGGCAATTGGATCATAATACCGTTAATTCTTGAATCTTCATTTAGCTGGTCAATTAAGGCTAACAAGTCAGCCTGGCTTTCATTAGCCGGCAATTGGTAAATTCTTTGCGCAATTCCAATTTCTTGCGCACGCTTTTTCTTAGTTCGCAAATAAATCTTACTGCTTGGATCATCACCAATATTAATTACGCAAAATAATGGCTTAATTCCCTGCTCCTTTAAGTCGGCAACCTCTTCTTGCAGCTTACCGGCCAGTAAATCAGCTAATCCTTTACCATCCAGAATTTGCCCCATTAATAATTTCCTTTTCTATCAAAATAGCCGGCCTCACAGCCGACTATCAGTTATTTTTCAACAAAATTTGCCAAAACGCCATTAATAAATGGTTTAGTCTTAGGATCAGCAAATTCATCACATAAATTTAAAGCTTCATTTACTGCTGCCTTAGGCTCAATTTCATCACTATACTTGATTTCGTATAAGGCAACTTCCAGAATAGCAAGGGTAATTTGGTTAACCCGGTTAATCCGCCAGTTCTTCTTTAAGTGACTGGCAAGTTCACCTTTCAGCTCATCACGCTTAGTAATTATCCCCTCAATTAGAGTTTTCGAATAAGCAGAAAGTTCCTTCAAATCAAGCGCTGTAACAGCTTTAGCTTCAACATCTGCCGGCAGCATCTTGGCATCTTGATTAGCCAAATAAACCGCCTGCATCGCAACTCTACGACTCTCGTGTTGATTCATTTTTACTCTTTTCATCAATGTCGGAAAACAGTTCTGAAGTTTCACTGTCATCCTGGTATTCGTCCTCTGGGAAAACTAACCCGGTTACGTGAACGTTAATTTCTGTAAAGTCTAAGTCAGTCATTTGCTTAACTTGCTGCTGCAAAGTCGTTTGCAAAGCCATCGCAACTTTGGGCACATAACTACCTGCTTCAACGTTAATATAAACGTCAGCAATTAGGTTATTGTCCTCATCAAGACCAACTGATACGCCCTTACTGCGATCCTCACGTCCTAAAACCCGGTTAATCCCAGATCTGACACTGCCACGCATTCCGGCAACACCGTCAACTTTTTCGGCAGCAATGCCCATGATAACTTCAAGAACACTAGGATCAATTTCGATTTCTTCACCGTTATTTTTATCGTCTAAGACAATTTTTGAACTATCTGCCATTTTGTTTACCTCGAAAAAACTACTTATTTGCGCGAGATACGTATGTACCATCGGCTGTATTAATAGTTAAAACATCGCCTTCGTTAATGAAGAACGGTACGTTAACTACTAATCCAGTTTCCATAGTTGCTGGCTTACCACCACCGGAAGAAGTGTCACCCTTGATGTTAGGCTCTGTTTTAGCAACTGCCAAATCAACAGTGTTAGGAAGTTGAATTCCCAAAGTCTTACCATCGTGCATAATAACACTAACATCCATGTTTTCCTTCAGATAATTAGCTTCATCTGTAACTTGTTCGTTAGCAATAGCTAATTGGTCGTAAGTCGTGGTATCCATGAAAACATAACTTGAACCATCATTGTACAAGTATTGCATACTCTTGGTTTCAATTTCTGCAGTTTCTACCTTAGCAGTTGAACGGAAAGTGTTTTCTTGAACTGCACCTGTAGTCAAGCTCTTAAGCTTTGAACGAACAAAAGCACTACCCTTACCTGGCTTTACGTGTTGGAATTCAACAATGCGCCATAAGTCATTATTAAATTGAATGGTTAGGCCGTTCTTAAATTCGTTAACTGAAATCATTGTCATATTGAGTACCTCATCTCCATAATATATCTTACCAATTTGCGCATAATTTTACTATTAATAATATTTAAATTTACAAAGAAATTAATTCGTCTTTAGGCAATGTAGATAAGGTTTCTGGTATTTGATCGTGGACCAAGATATCATCTTCAATCCTGACGCCGCCTTTATTTGGCAAATAAATTCCGGGTTCGACAGTATGAACCATGTTGTTAATCAGCTTTTGCTTGCCAAATGGCAAGGCTGGCTGACACAATTCATGAATTTCTAAGCCAATGCCGTGGCCAATCCCATGACCAAAGTATTCACCATAACCCTGCTGCGTAATATAATCACGAGCTGCCTTGTCAACATCGCGGCCGTAATTGCCGGCAATGGCGGCCGCAATTCCACGTCTTTGTGCTTCATGCACAATATCGTAGATTTTGTGCATTTCACGGTCAACCTTACCTACTGACACAGTCCGCGTAATGTCTGCAGCATAGCCATGATAAAAGGCACCAAAGTCAACAACAACCATGTCGCCGTCTTCAATCATCTTGTCGCTGGCAACACCGTGTGCCCAAGCTGAACGCACACCAGAAGCGATGATAGTATCAAAACTTGGGCCATCACCGCCATTAACCTTAAACAAATAATCAAGTTTGGCACCAATGTTACGCTCAATTGCGCCGGGTTGAATTAACGGCAAGATCCCATTAAAACTATCCATTGAGATATTGATTGCCTGCCGCAAAGCCGCAAGTTCTAAGTCATCTTTAACATTGCGGACACGTTCAACTAATTCCTCACAAATGACAAATTCAATTTCTGGATTCAATTTTTGCAAGTTGGCAAATTCAACCGCTGAAACGAATTCGCCTTCAACTAAGACCTTTTTTAGATTAGCTTGCTTTAACTGCTTGCTAATTTCATCATCTTGACTGCCGCGCTTCATAATTACGGTTAATTCACCGGGAGCCTGCGACTTAATTTGACCAGCAAATCTTGAGTCCGACAATAAAATCCGGTCCCCTTCAGCTGTCAAAATCAGCTGTGCTTCTTCACCAGTAAAGTTGGTCAAGTAGCGATAGTTAGCTTGATTAAAGATTAATAAGCCGTCGGCGTCCTGCTCCTTAATCAGCTTGGCAACTTCTGCAATTCGTCTATTTAAAAGTGTTAATAATTGGTTTTGTTCGTCCATTGCTTGCCTCTTTTACGAAAAATACTTGCTTCTATTTTACCGCTAAAGATTCATGTTTGACTATCTATTTAAATATTAAATTATATAAAATTAAAAACGCATAAAAAAGACGAGAAGCACGTGCTTTTCGTCTTTTTCTTAAGAACTAAATTACTTAGCTTCTTCTTCGACTGGGATAACAGAAACTTGCTTTCTGTACTTGTCCAACCGTTCAAACTTGACAACACCGTTTACTAATGCAAATAAAGTGTCGTCGCCACCCTTACCAACATTTTGGCCTGGGTGAATGTGCGTACCACGTTGACGGTAAATAATAGTACCTGCGTGGATAGTTTGACCATCAGCAGCCTTAGCGCCTAAACGACGACCAGCTGAGTCACGACCGTTAGCAGTAGAACCTCCACCCTTGTGGTGGGCAAATAATTTAAGACCTAAAATATTCATATCATTTCACCTCTGAATTAAGCTTCAATTTTTTCAACTGTAACCTTAGTATAAGGTTGACGGTGACCATATTTTGAATGTGAGTGCTTCTTAGGCTTGTACTTGAAAGTTACAACTTTCTTTTCCTTGCCTTGCTTTTCAACTTTAGCAGTTACTTTAGCACCCTTAACTAATGGACTGCCGATTTTAACATCTTTGCCATCAGAAACAAGAACAACTTCATCAAAGGTAACTTCTTTGCCTTCTTCTACATCAAGCTTTTCTACAAAAATAGCGTCGCCTTCAGCAACTTTGTATTGCTTACCACCGGTTTTAATAATTGCGTACATTACTGCACCTCCAAAAAATACTTAGACTCGCCAATCGGGGTGCTTTTTTATAAAAGGCTTCTTACCCCGAAATGTGCGGTTGCAGATGTGGAGGTCTCCACAAATACAACTACTTTATGATACTCCCCTTAGGACAAGTTGGCAATAAAAAATTCTTGATTAGAGCTCTTACTTTAAGAAATTACTATCTTATATTTGCCACTTACCGCCGTGCACTTTGGCAATATTTTCGGTAATAATAAATGCTTCGCCGTCAATTGCGCGTACTTTGGCTACCAGCTGACCATATTCGTTAGGGTCGACAACAATTACTAATTGCTGCTTATCCTCGGCACTATAACCGCCGACAACATTATAAACAGTCAGGCCATCATAATCCTGTTGCAGCATTTGCTTAATCTGGGCGAGGTGATTATTACTCATAATTCGCACCTGATACTTTTTATCCAGACCCGTTTCAGTGTAACGCATCGTTATCGTCGTAATAATTTGTGAAAATGCCGCTAATAGAACCGCCTCAATGCCGTCAACGAAGATATTTAAAATAATAATTATCATATCAAGTGCCAGCAGTGTTATCGCTGGGTCAAGATAAAAATATTTTTTAAAAATTAACGGTGGAATCGTAGTCCCGCCAGCCGAAGCGTCAATTCGATACAGCATTGCCACACCAACACCCATTAAAATACCGCCATAAATAACAGCTAGCATATTATTACTGGTCAACTTAAAGCTGGGCGTTATTGCCATTAGAACTGGCAATAGTAAACTACCCAAAGCCACCTTTTTTAACGTTTCTTTACCTAAGAAGACTGTCGCCAAAATCAGCAGCAATGAGTTAACAACCAGAACCATTATTGAACGGTTAATCCCCCAAACGGCATCAACCAGTATCGCAATTCCCGTCGAGCCACCAGCCGCAATATTAATTGGTGCGTAAAAGAAGTTAATTGCAATCGTAATTATTTCTAATCCACCTAGGAAAAATACCCAGTACTGCCAGGTGTGTGTTTGTTTCTTAATTGTCATCTCATCTTCCTTCCAAAATAAAATCGTTGTTTCCTATTATAATAAGAAATAACGATTAGCTTCAAGAAATAAAGTGTTAATTTATTACAAAAATTAATATAAGATATGAGTAATTGAATTTTTTTACAATAGACTTGGGAAATTATAATGCAAACTGAACTAGAATACATGGTTAATTCAACTAAAGACAAACTTACTTTTTCTACTTTACAAATCGACTTTATGCTTAACAACATTGGCAACACTGATCCACATCTACGTGATGATATAATTTATACTTTATTTGCTCGCGGTTTTATAGAAAATAGTTTTACCAATCAGCAGCAAAAATTAATCGCTCAAAAATTCATTCAAGCCAACAATCTTTTTCAAGACATTAACCAACCTCAAGGAGATGCAATTTTTTTACGTTCTTTTAGTGCCCTCTTAGGTAACCTAATTCTAACTAAAGATACTCAGGAAAAGTTTCTAACTTCCAAACAACAAAATTTGCTTTTTAATTGGAGTATCCAATACCTAACTCAAGAAAAAGACTATCGCGGCTTTGTTCAAGGTAAAGGTTGGGCACATGCAATTGCACACGGTAGTGATTTCTTAGCTGCTACATTGTCACACCCTAATTTCAAGCCGCAAAACTTACAAGAAATTTTGCAGATTATTCCAAATATCCTAGCTAGTCTCACTCAGCCTTTAGTTGACGACGAAGAAGAACGCCTCGCTAATGCTTTTGCTCAAGGTATAAAAAACAACAAAATTGCTTTAATAAATTTTGTTAACCTAATTAAATCAGTAAGTGAAGAGTTAAAATCGAACTTAAACTCGCAAGAACAAATCAATTACTGGCGACTAAGTTCTTGGATAAAAATGTTGCATACATGGCTTTTCCTCATTCCTGAACAACCAATTATCCAGCAAACACTCATTCAAGAAATTAAGAAGTATTATCACAAAATGGGTTATAAACTATAACTTGTTAATTTTTATAGTTCACTTTAATAACAAAAAATCCTAGAGCTATTGCTCTAGGATTTAACACTAATTATTCTTCTGTCTCATATTTAATGGTTTGATTGCCCTCGTATGCAGGCAAACCCTTTGCAGCGCGGTACAATGCCCGCTCAAATGCTTGATAACCTTTGCTTGAACTGACTGCAAATTTAACATTATACTTGCTGGCAAATTCTCGAATATTCCACGTACTATCATGGGCGGCAAACGCGGTCACCAGAATCACAATATCTAAATCCTTAATTTGGTTTTCCATCATTTTTTTCTTGCCCTGAAAAGCATCTATTGGTATTGGAATTCCGTGATAACGATTAACAATACTTTCCAGCATTGCCTCATTCTGATTATCGCCAATAGCAATTCCCACACGCTGATAATGTAAGTCCAGCGCTAATTTGGTAATCGCAGTCTCATCTTGAACCGCCTTAACCTTTTTCTTTTTAACAGCAGGCTTAGATTTTGGTTGGTCAACTTGATAGACCCACCGCAATTGAATGGCATCGGCTGGATTCTTCTTCAAACGCACATCCCCGTCATACCAAGCTAAGTCCACAATTGAGCCGTCAACTAACCGAACATTGCTTTCTTGATATTGACTTGAATCAACTGGCAATAGCACTGACTTCCCCCGAATGCGCAATTTTTGTCCCTTGATATTGCGGCTAACCGATAAGTGCCCTGTTCGACCCTGGACAACGGCATATTTAAAGGTGGAAATTTTATCTACTTCTGTTGTTGGCAGCTTTTTAAAACCGACAACACGCAAAATCGTTGCTTCATAATTCGAATTACTGTCCTCAGGCACCGCTTCAACAATATCGCCGCTCTTTAAATTGAGCGAGTGAATTTGCGATTCCTTTAGGGTATAGACACGCTGATTATTATCATTAATCAAATCGCAGCCGCTAAGTAATCTAATTACCGTATACCGCTTGCCCTTACGATAATCACGCTTGGGCTTTTCCTTAGGTTGCATTGCCTGCTCAAAAATTTTCTTATTAATGACATCCTTCGTCGTGTTCGAAGCTTGGATTGCCTTTTCCAATTGACCTAAATTCTCACCATACTTACTGCCAACTTGAGGTGTAAAAGTCAACTGGTGAATTGCCGACAATGCCATATTCTTAGCTGCTGGATCACCTGGCGTAGCAATTAAGTCGGCTAACCCAGTCAAAAGCAGCTTAACTTGTTTAGTATCAACTTGTGGCTCACGCATAGGCTCAGGAGCAGCGGTATCGTCGGCTGCCATGCCCAATATCATCTTAATTGCAGCTAGACCATTACGCAGACTTTTGTCATCGCCAGCGGTATTATTTAAAATTCTTTTTAAATTATTACGGTAATCAAACATCTTTTTTCTCAACTTTTCTAATCTGATTGTTCTAGTATATACCAAATCAAAAAGCCCTAGCAGTTGCCAGAGCTTGCTAATTTATCTTATTTAAAAGGCACCGCCGCCTGAGCCGCCACCAAAGCCACCTGATGAACCACTAGAAAAGCCGCCAGACGAACCTGCACTTGATGATCCCATAGAAATTCCATGAGTAAAGCTTGAATTAAAATTTGTCACGAAACTATTATGACCACTACTGTAAAGCCAAAGATAAGTATTAAAACTGTTAGTAGCCAGTTCTTCTTGACTGAACTCAATTTGCAGTTCTTTTGCTACCTTAGCAGCCAAATCAAAAGCTACTGCATAAGGCATAATATCTGCCCATAAAATAATATCACCAACATTGCGCATTTTAAAATTACCAATATCAGACAACATTTTCTTAAAGCCACGGACTTTTTCTGTTTGCTCAGCACCTAAAGACGTATAAATTCCTATTTGTTCGTTAACCCGAAAGTAGGCAGCAATTCCTAATAAAATAACAATTACTTCACATGCAATTAATTGTAAAGTGAATTGCTGATAAACTATATTAGCAATCAATTCCAAAACAAAGCTAATAAATATCAGGGCAAGAATTACATAGCTAATCGCATCACGCTTTTTACGCAAATTACGATCAATATAGCCTTGAGTTTCAACTTTTTGGTACTCATCCTTGACCCAATCATCAAACTTAGAACCTAACTTCTTACTATGATATTTTTGCAAATCCTTAGTTGTAACTGACTGACCATCACCAACTTGAGTAAACAAAAACTGCAGTAATTCATTATCAGCTAAAATTTCATTGTTAAGAACGGTTATCCGATAATATGTCTTTCGGTGAACTTGATAATCCTTAATTGCCAGCTTTTTCTGACCCACAAGTTGCATTAAGTAAGCCGTAAACGCACGACTATCAGGCTTATGAGCGCTATCTAGAATTTGAGCAATAACCGGTGAAACTGTTGGAATTTCATAATTATGAGTTAAAGCCGGCATTTTTTTCGGGGTAACACCTTGTTTTTTAACACTAAAGCCCTTAATAATTGCAGCTAAGCCACTAATTAAACCTAACACAATCAATATCCAGTTAATTATCCGACCTCGCAGTCTCTTTTGATTTGCTTCATTAGCTAATTTAGCTTCTTGCCTTAATACTGCTTGACGATGCTGATGCTTAACAATATTTTCATTAGCCGCTGTTACTGACACCGGAAAAATCGTATGCACTTCAATCCCCGTCTTGCCATTCAGATTATCAGCAGTCATGATAATTTTACCCTGATTTGGTAAAACACGAATTGCGCCATTAAGCGATCCATGTGCCCATGCCTTTAATTGCTTTACCGGTCCTGGAAAAATCACGCTGGCCGTAACATGGTCTAAGTCAGTATCCCAATTATTGCCAATTATCATAAAATTAAGCTCAGCAGTATCTTGATAATTAGTAATTGCGTTGGTAATGCGATAATCATACGTTACTGTCAATTGATTATCTTCAGAAACAGGGTGATAAACTTTGAAGCGATCGCCTTCAGCAGTCTGCTTAACTGAATAATTTGTAGCAGCTTGCGGCTCTTCATTATTGTCCTGCACAGCAATATGAAGGTCTTTAATTTCTTGATGCTTAGCTAAATTTTGCTGGTAATACACGCCATGAACATCATCATTAAAGTCATAGGTGATCTGCCGCTTCATTATAAGTGAACCATCGGGTTTGACCCATGCTGTTGCCACAACCTTGGTTATGTCATAGGCTTCTTCAGCCTTAACTTGTTGGTTTAGCGTCACTCCCAGAATAACTAACTCAACCAGCAGCAATAATTTAAATAATTTGTGCTTCATCAGCTTCTCCTATATAGTTATATATCCTTTAATTATAAATGAAAAAACCACGCAAAAAAAGCATTCCAATCAAACTCGATTAGAATGCTTTTTCAAATTAATTACTTAATATTACTTTTCTTAATTTCTCTATTTTGACCAATTAGATAGAACTTTTTACCGTGAATCGAAATTTGATTACCGTAAATTGTTATCTTGTGGTTCTTCTTCATAACCTTCTTTTCAACTCGTTGACCATACTGATTATATGTATATGCCGCACGTTTCAATCTGACTTTTTTACCAATAATATTACCTGAGGCAATATAGTAGTCATCAGCGACTGCAAAATATTGCCGGCCAGCAATTATCTTAGTACCAAAAGTATTAACGATTGAGCCAGCCTTCAAGATTACACCATTAGCTCGTTGACCTTGGGCATTGTAAAGATAGGCATCATGCATCATCTTCTTGGCAGTGGCACCTGCAGGAAGCGTTACTGCAGATGAACTAGCAGCTGCTTGATGTCCGCCAGTCAAGTTAGCAGCTCTGACATATTGATCCTTGCCAATAATGTAATATGACTTACCATGAATTGAAACGCTGCTGCCGTATGTACGAATCATCCGACCCGCTCTAAGCACACGCTTATTCGTCCGCATACCATACTTATCGTAAACATAAGCATTATGCTTAACTTGTCTTTGCGTACTAATGACATTGCCCACTGCTAGGTAATATTTACCCTTTTGAACAATATAATATTTGCGACCGTTGATTGTGGTAATTCCGTAAGTTGCAACTACTGAATCTGCCCGTAAAATCGCCTTGCTTGCCTGTTTGCCTTCAGCATTATAAAGGTAAGCATTGTGTTTTAAAGTTACATTAGTTGCTTTGTCTTTAGCAGGTGTCGGGGCTGGCGTAGCACTTGCAAATGGATAAGCGGCAGCCACTTGAGCAACATGTTCAGGACTAGTAATTTGTGCTAATTCATTTAAAGCATTGTCTTTGGCCGTGTCAACACCAGGCCTATCAGTTGCATGATCGATTGTACCCTGATTGCCATTAGCAGCATTAACTAATTTATCAACTTCATCTCGCAAATGTTGTTTAGCTTCTTCACTGCAGTCCAAATGATTAATCTTATCCTTGGCCTTATCTGCAGCTCCTTGAACCGTTAACTTGGCAATTTCTTTTTCGCCGGCTAATTCATGTTCTTTAGCAGCTTCTTTATCACCAGTTTGCAAATCATGCTTAATTTGCTTAGCTGTATCATCACGAATCTGTTGAACCTTGTGTTGATCGGCACCGCCGGCAACAGCCGTATCATGAGCCTGGTCAATCTGGACCACCTTATCATTATCAATAATGTTATTAATTGTATCTTTATCAGAATGAACACCGTTAATCTTATCAATCGCATCATTGCGGGCATCACTAACCCCAGTTGAATGATGAGCCTGGTCAATTGTACCATTGTCAACTTCGTTAGCTTCATTAAGCAGACTTTGCGCAGCCTCTAATAAGGCGTTCTTCTTATCTTTAGCAGTTTGTGAATTATCATCCGGCCACATTTGCTCAATCTTCTTAGCTGCTGTATCGTATGCACTTTGAACTGCACCCTTACCAATCAGGCGTTCGCCAGCTAGTTCTGACTTGTTAAGTTCATCATCAGACTCACCCTGGAGGTTATTGAGTGCTGCTTGATAACTTCTATCCAGGGCTGAAGAGTCAGCATTAGCACCAAGCTTTTGTTTAGCGGCGTCGTAGGCTGCCTTTAATTTATCCGCAGCCTTTTGCTTAGCGGCAGCAACCTTACCTGCATGATAGGCATCCTTAATCGCATTTTGCTTGCCAGTAACATTATCACGGTTGGTATCACTGCTTGAAATAGCATCAAGTGCTGCTGAGTTACCACCTAGTTCTTCTTTAACGGTATTCTTCTCGGCCTCAACGATATTTCCTAAACCTGAATTTTCAGTATCTGAGTACTTGCCATTAGTTACCTGATTAATCGCATTCAATGCATCTTGCTCTGCCTTGTCAATTGCAGCTGCTTCCTTACTGCCCTTGGCAACGCCTAAATCTTTGCGCGCTTTGTCGGCAGCTGCAGAAACATTATCACGAGCCGTTTGCTTATCTTTTCGTTCTTTTTGGACAGCTGAATTACCATTAACAATTGGTGCCAATGAATTTTCATCATTGTTCTTACTTTCATCTTTGAACTTGTTAATCGCATTCAAGGCATTGTTTTTAGCAGTGTCAACATCAGCAGCTGTATTAGCCTTATCAATAGTACCCTGACTTGCATTGGTACCGTTAGCTTTGTCAACTTCATGTTGGATAGCGTCCTTAATTGCCTGCTTTTCAGCGTCAGTATAAGGTGTGCCATCTTTGTGATTGGTTAACTTGTCAACTGCAGCAGCGGCATCCTTGCCAGCCTGGATAACATCTTGCTTAGCCTTGTCTTTGGCATCTGCTACAAGATTTGAGTCAGTATTTAGAGCAGTCTGGTCAGCATCAGAGTTACCTGAACCATTTGCGGCAATAGTATTCAAGGCATTATTTAAAGCACCACTGACAATAGCATTATCGTTAGACTTAGATGCCTCTAATTCTGACAAGTTGCTTGGATTGGCACTAGCAGCATCAATTGTTCCTGGCTTTGCGACAGTTCCATTTGTGGCAGCAGCGTTCTGATCAATTAAATTGTTCAAAGCAGCCTGCTCATCAGAAGTGTAAGCTGAACCATCCTTGTGCTTCAAATTCTTAATACTGTTCTTAGCAGCATTAGCCGCATCCTTGATGGCACCCTTGGCGATATCCTGCTCAGCTTTTTTAGCAGCTTCTTTAATTGCCGCAACACTATCACCAGTGATTGGTGCATGATGATTGAATGCATTGTCAAGGTTAGTAGTATCAGCACCATTAGGTAGGTTATTTTTAGCCGCATTATAGACAGTTTGCAAATCTTTTTCGGCTTGGTCCTTAGCAGCTTGCAATTCACGATCATGTTGAACAGTTGCATCATCATTCAAAGCTGCTTGGTTCTTGCCAGTTCCGTCAGTCACCGTATCAAGAATATCTTGCATTGCATCCTGGCGAGCCTTATCAACATCATCAGTTGTATCAATTGAGCCGTGCTTGCCGTTAGCCTTGTCAACTGCAGCTTGAACAGCATTAGTTAAAGCTGCCTGTTCATCAGCAGTATATGGCTTGTTAGTATCTGAATGCTTAATATTGTGAATTAACTTGCCTGCCGCTGTTTGGGCATCTTCAACTACACCCTTAGAAATTTCCTTTTCTCCAGCTGCTTCTGCATTATGAATCGTATCAGCACTTGTATTAGTATCCAAATCATCGATTGCTTTTTGAGCAGCATCATTAGCAGCGTCAACTTTAGAAGTATCGGCATCTTTGCCAAACTTGTCATGCAATTCTTGTACAGCCTTATCATGACTTGTTTGTAGTTTGGCCTTAGCACGTTCTTTTTGTACCACTGGATCATTGGCTAATGCAGTATTATCCGCAGTACTATTACCGGCACTATCACCAGCAATTGTTGCTAATTGATCGTTTAAAGTACCACTAACTGTACCATCACCAGTTGCAGCTTCAGCTTCATCCTTGCTAATACCGCCTCGATCAGCTCTTGCTTGGTCAAGTGCATGATTAGCAGCGGCGGCATCTTGATCAATTTGATTCTTCAACGCCTCTTTTTCAGCAGCGGTATAGCTAGTGCCGTCTTGATGTTTCAAGCCATCAATTTGCTTCTTCGCAGCCGTTGCTGCTGCTTGAATCGCACCTTTGGCAACATCTTGTTGTGCCTTTTGTGCATTCTTCTTCACTTCATCGGCATTGGTTCCAAGAATCACTTTGTTCTTATTATAGGCGGCATCAAGAGCACTAGTATCAGCACCTACAGGAAGCTTTGCCTTGGCAGCTTCATAAACAGCTGCCAAATCCTTTTGAGCTTGCTCTTTAACACGGTCAAGACTAACTGCTGGATCATTAGCTAAAATATCTTCAATTTTATCTTGATTTATATAATCATCCTTAAGCTGATCAATTGCATGATCACGTGCAGTTGATGCCGTATCTGGTGCAACAGTTGCATTCTCAATTGCATCTTTACCAGCTGCTTGATCCTTAGCTACTTGATGTTTTAAAGCCTGCTTTTCATCATCAGTATAACTAGAACCATCTTGATGTTTTAAGTTGTCAATTTGGCCATTAGCATAGCTAGCAGCATTATCTACAGCACCCTGATCCACATTCTTGATAGCTGCAGTTTGATCTTGGAGAGCATCATATGATAACCCTGGTAATTTGGCTAATTCATGCTCGTGTGCCTTATCAAGAGCACCACCTGGCTGATAAGCATTGCCTAGCTTTTGCTTAGCTGCATTATAGGCGTCATCAATTGCTTTTTTAGCTTTTTGACGAGCATCAGCTAAGGCTCCAGCATTTGCCGTACCAGCGGCGTTAACAATTTTATCAATATCATTTTGCTTGGCGGTATCAATCTTATCTTGATTACCTGGCTGGTCACTGGCAGTTGGAACAACGCCATTGATATCAGCAATAGTCTTATCTGCATTTTGCTTAACTTGATCTTTATAAGCTTGCTTCTGCTTATCTGTCAAATTAGTCTTGTCAATTGCCTCATTGGCTGCTGCTTCTGCATCTTCAACGCCCTTGATTGCCTTGAGCTTGTTCAAAGCTGTTAAGCCGTTATCATAGGCGTTAGTTGCATCGGCAATTGAAGTCTTGTGACCATCCCGTGATTTATCAAGCTGAGCAATACTGTTATTGACAGTATCAATTAAATCCTTGTACTTGTTCTTCTGCTTATCAGACAAGCTACCTTCAAAATCATGCCACTTATCACTCAAATCCTGATGAGCATTGTCTGCCTCATTATCAAACCAAGGATAATGAGCTCCATCTGGATTCTCACCCAAAACGCGATTAATCAATGTTTGATAATCATGATTAATTTGCTTAACTGCTTCATTATAGGCACTGGCCGACAAGTCTTGACCATTCTCATCTTTAGTAGTGCTATTTAAGCGGCTGACCATTTCATCATATAGGTCTTGCAATTTCTTATGAGCTGCAGCTTTTTGTTCACTAGTTAATTGTGAACGATCAATAGTCTCATCAGCGTCAGCTTTTTCACTTGCTAATTGCTTTTGTGCTGTATCCTTGTCTTGACCCTTCTTAGAATCACTAACAAGCTTGTCAATTTTTTGTTTAGCAGCAGCAGTAATTGCTTCCGGTGAGTTAGCAGCTGCTGGATCTGAAGGAGCCTTACTGATATCTTGTTCAGCATCATGAACAATATTATCAATTGCGGCTTGATCTACTGCTGGATTCTTGTCTTTAGCAGCTTCACCATAATCATCAAGGTCATTAATCGCATGTTGCTTACGACTATTCAATTTTGCTTCATTTAAAAGCCGGTCAATTTCAGCTTCACCATAATCAGCTATCTCACCATTCGTTGGTTTACCTTGTTCAGCATTCGCAATGTCATTAAGAGCATTATCACGATCTGCCGCACTTGGATTTTGCGGTAAGTTAGTGTTGGTAATCTTATCAGCAGCCTTCTTACGAGCAGCTTCAATCTTATCCTGATAGTTTTGTTTTTGAGCTGCAGATAATCCTGGTAAATCATTAATTGCTGCAGCTTGATCCTTGGCATGTTGATTTAATTTAGCAATTTCCTTGCTCTTTTCATTGGCTAAATCATATTTCCAAAGTGCTTTGTCAATATTGTTTTCAGCATTATGTTCAACTGTATCAAGGTTATCCGTCTCACCTGCCCCAAAAATATCTTCTTTACCTTGGTGAAAGGCTGCTTCAACTTCCTGCAAGGCATCTGCCAAGTCGCTATCACTTAAGTTAGGGTATTTATCATGAGTTAAACCATTCTCAACATCTTTAGCATGTTCAGTAAGTTTATTAACAGCATCATTCTTCGAATTCCACCGGTTAGTAAGCTGGTCCAACTTCTTCTTACCACTGGCCAATGCATCATTCATATTGTTAATGGCATTAGTTGCATCTTGGCGGTGAGAATTAATTGCATTGTTTGTACTATTTAAAATGTTAGCTACTTCATCTTTAAGATGCTTAATTTGCTCAGGAGTCATCCCCGGATGATCTTTTATATATTGGGCAATTTTGTCATTAGCATCATTAGCGGCAGCGGCAATCGCATCAAGGTCAGCCTTTTGGGCTTCGTCTTTATTAATATTGCTACTATCATTATCTAATGCCAGCTTACCAATATCTTCTGCTGCTTGAACGTCATCTTGATTTGTAGCGTTATCGATTTTGTCATTAGCGGCAGTTAAATCATGATTAATAGCTGCAAGTAAGTCATCAGCTTGGGTAGAACTTAATTTACCAGCAGTTCGATCATTATTGATCTGCTTATTAAGCTTATCAGCAATTGCTTTCAGGCGATTTTTAGCATCAGTTTTTGCTTCTTGCAAGGCATCATCTTTGGCGCTATTAATAATATTGTCAAAATTATTCTTAGTATTATCAACAATCGCATCAATGGCCGTTTGATCCTTAGAATTATCAACTTGGTACTTGCCACCATTAAATTCTTCAGAAGCAGCATTATTAATCTTATCAATCGCTTCTTGCTTCTGCTTATCTGTCAAGTTGGCATCATGATTAACCTTATTAATCGCGTCTTGACGGGCTTGCTCAATTTGCTTATTAGCACCATTTTTATGATCTTGTAATTTGGCAGCCTGCAATGCCTCATTAATCTTATTGATACCGGCATCACGATCTGTATGAATCTTATCAACATTATCGTCACCGTTAACATTATCAACGTAATCATCATGAGCATCTTTAGCTTGTTGTTCATACTTAGCTTTTTCAGTACTGCTTAAGTTAGGCAATTTTTCGATTTCATTAATTGCGCCATCAGTCGTACTATTACCATTCAAAGCATGATCTAAATCTTCAATCGCTTCTTGCTTAGCATTATTGATTTCTTCTTGGTGGTCTGAATCGGCAGTATTCTTAATTCCATCGATCAACTTGTGATACTTAGCAACGCTAGCTGCAACTGCTTCTGGTGTCTGGTCATCATCAATTTCATCACAACCATTAGCTACTAACTTATCTACTTGGTCACGATACTTACCTTCTGCTGGCAATTGGTTCTTAATTTGCTCACCATAATCATGAAGTGCTTGCTTCCCCTTCTCCTTAGTTGAAGCTAAAAAGGCTGACTTCTTGGCTTCAATCACAGCAAGGTTGGTTTGATTGGTTGCTTGGTTAATCTCATCTGGGGTTTTAGCAGCATTAACATCATTATGTCCTTGGGTTCTAGCTGACTCAATATCTTTATGAGCTTGGTCAAAGGCTGGCTTAGCTGCTGCTTGCTCCGCCTCATTCAAGCTATTCCATTCGTCATTAAGAGCAGTGTTGGCTGCATCACTGATTTCGTCAATCTTATCGTTGGCCTGCTGCTTTAAGCCATCAAGATAATCCTTATTTGCAGCAGCTTCAGCAGCGGCAATTGCATCTAAGCCGGTTTTCTTTTTATTATTAGCATCAGCAAGACTAGTTGCACCATTGATTTTTTCTTTAGCATCATTAGCAGCTTGATTAATAGCTTGATGAGCGGCCTGCTTCTGCTGGTCACTTAAGTCAGACTTATCAACGCGATCATTAGCAGCTTGGGCAGCATTAGCAATATCCTGTTTGTCATTAGTCTTAACTTGGTCTAAACCTTGTGCTTGATTAAGGATATCATCCATTGCATCAACGCCAGCTTGAGCATCCTTACCAACCTGAGCTGTCGTTGCTGGATTAGGATTTTTAATATGATTAAGAGCTGAATTATAAGCATTATTAACGTCTTGCTTCAGTGCATCTAAACTGGCCTGGTCAAGATTTTGTAGACCATCCAAAGCTTGATCGACACGGGATTTTTCAGCATCAAGCTTTTGCTTAGCGGCATTCTGGGCATCTTGCAAATCAGCATTGTTGGCAATAGTTGCGAGGTTATTTTGTCCAACTTGCGAAGCTGTATTAGCATCAGCCGGTGTCTTAGTACTATTAACGGCATCGTGAGCAGCATCTAAGGCATTATCAACATCCTGCTTAAGTTTATTCTTCTCATCAATACCGAGATTTGGTAGTCCATCAATATGATTCTTAATATCAGCTGCCAGAGCATCTAAATCATTATTTGCCTTATCATGAGCATTAGCTAAAGCTGTATTGTCAATTCCGTTGACAACGTTATCCATCTTGTTAATTGCTGTATCCTGAGCCAATGAAATGTCACTAGAATCCTCAGCATTGTTAATATCTTCAACACCGTCATTGTAAAAGCCATCGATTTTATCCTTCATGGCCTTTTGCTGCTGCGGTGTTATCTTGCCGTCTTTAGCAGCTTGGTCAACCACGTTTTTATCATGGTCACGCTGCTTACCTAAAGCATTAAGTGCTGCAGACTTATCTGCTTCAAGACTAGCCTTTCCTGCATCATTACCTATTGTCACTGCACCATTTTGCTCAGCATTAGTAATGTCCGTATTATTAGTGGCAGTATTGATTGCGTTCTTAGCAGCTTCATAATCCTTATCAATCTGATTAAGAATAGCATTTTTCTTTTCCTGACTAACTTGGTCGTCAGAATACTTATTAACGCGATCATGAGCCTGCTGCTTAGCAGCAGCTAAATCTTGCAATGCCTGCTGCCGAGCTGCTTCAAGCTCTTTACCATGACCAGCATCAATTGAACTAGCGTTATTTAGAAGATTATCTAGATTTTTTTCAGCCGTATTTTTATTAGTATCAACATCAGTATCTTTGCCGTTTAAAATACTGTCTGCACCTTGTTTAGCAGTATCAGTAGCTTGGTCAATCAAATCTTGACGTTCCCGATCACTTAAATGTGGGTACTTCTGATGATCGTTAATGTCCTTAATTACCTGATCCCGTTTTTGATTAACTTCATTTACTGCCTGCTGCTTCTTATCATGATTAGTTGCGGTCAACAAGAAGTGATTAAGATCGGCCAATCCGTCTTGCAGTGCGTTCTTAACACCATCTTTATCATTAGCTGCAGCCACGTGATCTTGTGAACCATTGCCCGCACCATTATGAAGCAGGTCTTTTGCTTCTTGCTTGGCAGCAGCTAGGTCATCACCAGTTAATGTTGGTAACTTATCAAGCGCATCTTCAACTGCTTGTTCTTTGTCAGCGAGCTGCTTATCAGCGTTTTTCTTAGCAGCAGCCAAAATATTGTTCTTAGCTGTCTGTTCAGCACTAGCAATATCGTTATCGGTAGATACGCCTGAATCAGGGTTAATCTGATCGATAGCATCTTCACCAGCTGCTGTCGCCGCGGCAATATCATCGTCAGAAGTAATACCCAAATCATGCTTAACGTCTTCTGCATATCCATCAAGATCTGCCTTACCAGCAGCTGCTTTTATCTTATTAATTGCACTCTGCTTGCGATGATTAATCTCATCAGGCTTGTCAGCAACATTTGGTGCATAAATTGATGATTTATCATCACTATCAGCTTGCCCATTTAATGCAGCATTCTTAGCAGCATCAATTGCTTGATTGTACTTATCCTTTTGCTTCTGAGTAGAGTGTGACTTGTTAACACTATCATGCGCTGCTGCAGCCGCATTTTCAATTTCTTCTTTAGCACTACTATATTTAATAACGCTGTCAATTGCAGTTTTGCCCTTGTTAAGAGCATCCGTAATTGGCGTTTTTCCTGCTTCATCCTTAGGAGCCTTGAAGATATCTTTAGCAGCATCAATTAAAGCGTGATCGACTTTAGATTTATTCTGTTGATTATTATTAGCAGCATCTGCAGCGTATTTTTCTAATTCTTTCAATGCAGCAAGTCGATGGTTAACATCATCAAGCAGGTCTTGCGCTTTTTGGTGGGCAGCATCAGTTGCAGCACCATCTTTACCCTTGTCAATTGCCCCAGCATCTTCTGGATCACCAGCAGTTACTTGATCTTGACCTTTAGCAATTGCTGCTGCTTCGGCCAATTCATTGGCTAAATCATTAAAACCATTGGCAATATCAGGATTGCCATTTGCGCCATGATTATTTAACAGATTTTGAAGATCGGCAAGTTCTTTATTTAAATCATCGTGCTGTTGGTTAATATTATTTTGCAGACCTTGCTTATAAGTTTTCACAACATTGTCGATATTGGACATTCCAACTTTATCATCAGGAACGTTAGCGCGATTGGCGTCAGTTGCTTCAGCAGGATGAGCAGGATCAGTAACACTGTCTTGCAAGTTGCTGTCATTAGTTTCATTTTGAATAACAGCTTCTTGCTTGGCAGATGCCGCATTAATTTCATCTGCTAATTTTGGATATTTCTTAATAACACTATCACGATAGTTACGCAAAGCAGACGTTGCTCTCGCCTTCCGGTAGGTCGTATCAATTTGCTTATAAGCAGCTAAAATTGCCGAGCTGTTACTAAATTCAGTCCCATCACCCTTATAGACCAAACCATTAAAGCTAGTGGCATTGTCAATTGCACCTTGATAAGTTGCTTTTTGTGAATCCGACAAGTTTAACTTGGCAAAATCTACATCTGCAGAAGAATGGTAATTCTTCAGGGCAGCTTGAACTGCTTGTTGATAATCACCTAAAATTGCCTTCTTGGCAGTTGTCTCTGCCGCATTAACTGCAGCCTGATCGGTCGCATCATCAATTGCCGCAATTGAAGTTTGAGTAGCTGCAGAAGGGATTGCATCAGCTGCTGCTTGAGCATTGTGCAAGTCATTCTTAGCAGCGGCTAAATATTGCTGCACATCGCTATATGCCTGGGACTTACCAGCAGTAAGGTTAATCTTATCCAGAGCTGCTTGTTTACGGTGATTAATCTCACTAATATCATTGTTAGGATTATAAATTGAGGCTGAATCAGCACCAGTAGCTGGTGTTTTTAAAGCATCCCCTTGTGCCTGATTAATTGCGTCTTTATAATCTTGATATTTTTGTTGGTGCGCTGGCGTTTGGTCTGGATCAGCTTTAGCAGCCGCATCAACCTTAGCAATTGCCTCTTGCGCTGACTGGTTAATTGCCTCTTGCGCAGCACTTTGAGCATCTTGAATTGTAAGGATATCTAAATCAAGAACGGTCGGAACATCTTGCGGACCATAACTAATGAAGTTAGCATTTGGCGTTAACTTGATAACGTCGCCTTTTTCCAAACCAGCAGTAAACTTAGCTGGTAAGGTAAAGCTGAAACTACCGTCGGGATTAACTTTAGCTGCGAAAGTCATCTTCTTAGGTAAATCAGGATCACTATCTCTTGATGGATAAGTTACATTGATCTTGTCAGTTGTAAAGCCGTTATGTATATTCGCAAGATCAGTATTACCGTAAGGATCATCGCTAAGTTTTGAATCAGCCCAAATTCCCTTACTCTTAGACTGAGCGTTATTTAAAATTTCCGCAGTAATATAAACATAAGTACCACCAGGTAAAATCCCTTGGAACATGCCATCACTTGCCGGGCCATCTTTTGCTTCATTGTAATTAACGACTTGACCACTAACTGTTCTTGAACCATCATCAAGTTCTGGTTTAGATACATGAGCATTGGTAATGTTTAAAAAACCGTCAGGATTGGCAGGACCAAAGGCAATGTTGTTATATCCCATGCTAGTTGGATCCAGAAAGGCTGCTTCAATAATCTCAGCAAAAATTTCGTCAAAAGTCTCATCTTTAAAACTGTCTAATTTGTCACCAAGGCCGGGAATCTTACCCAGCATTGCGCTCAATCGCGGATCCTTCTTTAAAGCATCAATAATGCCGCCGGTTAATTTTTTCTTACCATTAAGTAATTCAAGCTGGTCAACCAAAATTTGGTTCATTCCAAACTCATCATAATGATGAACTACTAACTTATGAAACGGCGGTAATGACAGGCTCATGCCGCCAAGATTCAAGTTCTGGCGCACATTTTGAATAGTGATCTTATTGCTGCCAATAATCGCCGTATCGCTACTGGTATTCATGTGCGCGTCCAAAATCAGTGAAGATGGATTGTTAACTGTCAGTCCCGCTGCAGAAGAATCAATTAACGTGATTTTACCAGTACCACCTGTTGCGGCACCCTTATTATCTGTACCACTGGGATCAGTAAGCTTAATATTAAAGGCACCGTTTTCTAAATCAGCTGTACCCCCAATTGAAACCAAAGTTCCCGAGTAATTTTGCATATTGGTACCAGTAATATTCAATGCAGCATGCGGATTAATTACTAAATTACCACGGTCATTGACCAGATTACCATTGGAACTAATATCGCCATTCGTATTAATATTGACGGTACCATCAACGGTAATAGTTCCCCCATTAACACTAAGATCAATTGCGGTAGCACGGTGACGATCAAGGGTACCGTTAAATGAAGTAAATGAGCCGTTTTCATCAGCACCAACATTAATTGTCAAAACGGCATTTTGATTAACAAGAATGTTGCCGTAACCATTACGGAAAACAATCCCGCTGGCTTTACCTGTATCTTCGGCATTTTCGTCCCATCTACCCAGATTTTTACGCGGATTTAGGGTGACATGTGCCCCTTCTTTAATGATGACCTGACTAATCATACTAATTGGATTACCATTAGCGTCTAAGTAATAGTTGTCGACAGCATTGGCATTGTAAGCACTGTTACTCATTTGAATAACATTACCATCACTAGTTGACAGAACCGCATTGGCATTGGCCTCAAAAGTAATCTTTTCACCATTTTCACTTAATTGGAATGCCTGCTGACCATTGAGACCTTCCGTTTTCCAATCAGCCGTATCGGTATTATCCAAGGGATTTTTATATGAAGCAACCACATCAGCCATAAAGTTATTCTGAATATGAACATCTGTATACTGTCCAGAATATAGCACCTGACTACCAGTATATTGAACATTGTCAAAAGTAACCCTTGATGGACTATTAGTCTGATACATTGTATTCATGACACTCAGATAAGTCTGTGAATACAGCCGCAAGTTTTGGTAGGTAATATCCATTGCACCTTGCCTGCTATTGTCACTATCTTCAGGGTCATACATTCTAAAATCAATAATGTAGCCACCAGCAGGAATCTTATTACCACCAGATCTAATAATAATTTTACGTGCCGGCATCGTAATCCGATTTTCGCCAGTCATTCCAGGAACACCGGGAGCCTGAAGATTATTCATGACCTCAATGTCATGAATATTTTTATTAGTTAATGCGGCTTTAAAGTCAGTCCAATTGGCAACATAAACGGTGGAATCAGTGGTATTTGAAAATTTCTTACCATCTGTTGGCGGTTGAGATTCTGTGTTAAAGGTCAACTTGTCTTGCTGACCAGTAATCTTATTCTTATCATCTGTTGCACCCGCAGCAGTATTGCCACTAACTGCCTGACTAGGCTTAATTGGACTATCTGAAGTAATATTATCCGTTGAACTTGGCTTGGAATCGCCAGTAGCTGCTGCTGGCTTTTCATTAGTTGTACCAGTTTCATTAGCAGCTGGCTGATTCGCCGGTTTATCTGCAGCAGGTGCTTGTCCTGCAGTGTTATTAGCTGGATCAACTGACGTATCACCGGCTGGTTTAGTGTCAGGCTTAGAAGCATTATTATCGGCTGGTGCAGAATCACTATCATCGCGCAAGAATTTACTTAATTTATCATAAGTATCAAGTTTGGCTGCATCTTTAGTCGCTGGCTTAGCCTTAGATTGAGCTGGCGTCTGCTCTGAGGCAGTATTTTGCTTAGCATCTTGAGCCGCGTCACTTGCTTGAGAATTTTGCTCAACTTCCTTAGTCTGTGCACTAGGATCAACTGTATCAGCTTGAACGTTTTGTCCACCCATAGTGAAGAAAGTAAAGCCTAGCAGGACTGAAGTTGCCCCAACACTTAATTTACGAATTGAAAAACGGTCATGCTTGGCTTGCATGTCCATTTTGTTAATTCTTTCAGAGAAATTGTTTTTTCCTAACATTCTACCCCTCTTTATAAAAAGCATATAAAATTTAATAATTACATTAACAAAAAATTATTTTATAACGAGAATTAAGCGTTGTACACTTTATTTATCTGATATTCAAAGAGGGTATTATTGTTTAAAGAATGTAAAGCATTTGTAATAAATAAGTCTGCCCTTGTCTTTAGGCGATTAAAGCAGTTAATACGTGATAATTTTGCATCAATGCCACCAATTAATTAATAATATATAATCATAATTAAAATTTTATATTTAAATTCTTTCATAGCTGAAAATATACATATTTATGATTGTATAGCTTAGATAATTGCCAAAACTGCAATACCAAAATCAAATCAATATAACTTGAAAATTAGGCAGATTTTCGAACTAATTATTAGCATTAATTCACAGATCGCTACTGAAGACAAAAATAATTAAAAATTTTTGTTGCAATTAGGAATTTTTTACTCTATAATAGTTAATGTTCTGTTGAGGAACAAACAAACATACAATGGTCTGGTAGCTCAGCTGGATAGAGCAACGGTCTTCTAAACCGTGGGTCGTGGGTTCGAATCTCACCCGGATCATTAAATAGAATATTCTAGGAAGCCTTAATAAGCATAAATACTTATTAAGGCTTTTTCTTGCTAAGTAGCATTTAGAAAACTTGAGAAATAAAAAAGTTGGCTAACATTTTGGCTAACTCAAAAAAGATCACTCTAATCATTAAATAGAAAAAGCAGTTAAGATTACGATGCAAGAATCTTAACTGCTTTTTTGTTTTTAAAATTATCTACGTGCCATTGGCTAAAAAGTGTATACTACAATTACCATCTAGATTAGGAGGACAACATTATGGAAATTACCACTAGCCCAGCAAATCTGCTATTGAATTTGCTATTACTAATCATAACTTTAGCTCTCAGCCTGTATTTTTTATACCCTCTCTATGACTTTTTCAAAAAGCGGCGGCAACATCAGCCTCCTAAGTACAAAACATTAAGAATTTGGCTTAGCAGCTTGATCGGTGTCCTGTTTCTGCTGTATTCAATTAATGAAATCGATGTAGTATTTACCTTATTTCAATACCTTCACAACTAGAAATTTGCCATGAAACAACTAACCCTGAATAAATTTAAGCAAAAATATTTTTATAAAACTGAACTTCAAGACTTATGCAGACAATATGGACTGCCAACTTCTGGAACCAAAGCTGAACTTAATTCCTATCTAGAAGCTTTTTTATCTGGGACACCCAAAGAGCAGATTAAGCCAGCTAGAAAAAAGCAACAGCTGCGGCAATTAACGGCGAGTGAAATTACTTTGACAACGCCAATTGTTGACTCAAGCTTTGCCTTTAATGATGCCAGTAGGCAATTTTTTGCCCAATACTTTCATGTTGAACATTTTTCCTTCAAAAAAGAAATGGCGATTATTAAGCGTGCAGCCGAGGCTCGCCGCGACACAAACATGACCGTTGCCGACTTAATTACCCAATATCAAGAATTAACTTCAGCTAAACAGCACCAGCAGATTATTAACCGCACTGCTGAAGAACAAACTTATCAATGGAATAACTTCGTCCATGACTTTTGCCAAGACCCAGTTAGCCAACAGTTCAACAATAAGCTAAAAGTTGCGGCTATCTTATGGCACCACGTCAAAAATTCAGCTAACCCCAAAAGATTTACGTCTGACTTAGTTAAGACTTATGCCGCAGAGATTAACCAATTCAAGAAAAACTAAATAGGAACCTCCTACATCAGGAGGTTCCTATTTATTTACTATTTTTTAAAGATTGTTGGCTTACCCAGTGCTGGTTCAGTCATTATTTCCAACCCATTCTCGGTAAACTTAAGCGGCAATAAAGTGTCATAAATTTTAATTTCGACAAACATCTCGCCCTTGTCATTAGCAATAATTGGGAATGGCCACGGGCCAATTGCTGCCATCAATTTGCCATCTTGCTCACTAATCGTGACAATGCCGTAACCAGGATTACGGTAATCGCCTAATAGCTCCTGCTTAGCCTCAACAGGTTGCGGATTATCGCCTTCTGCTTCACTAAACTTACCTTGTTTAGTTGCCAATCTTTGCGCCATAAAGTCTGAAGAAGCCTTAATCCAGTCATGTTGTTCAAGACCGGCAAAGGTATCAATCATTTGGTATGCCAGAGCAAAAATTGCATCGGTAGAATCCAAGTTCATCGTGGAAACAAAGGCCAAATCAAGCTCTGGAACAAAACCTAAGAATGAACAATAGCCAACATATGAACCACTATGGAACAGATACTTGTAACCGTGGTAGTCTTCCATCATCATGCCCAAGCCATAATTAGAGAAGTGTGCGCCACCATAAGAACGATCAACCGGCATAATTGATTGCGGCTCATAACGCTGCATGGTAACACCTTTGCCAGACTGTGCAGTCTTCAACTGGAATTTGCCCCATTCGAGCAAATCAGAAATACTTGCAAGCATACTGCTGGCACCGCCAACCTTACCCGGCGCAATAAACGGTACCTCACGCAAGTTGCCGTGATCTAGCAAATAAGGTTTGGCAATCCGACTGCGCTCACATTCATGGTGATTAATAAACGTATTCTCTAAATGCAGCGGCTTTAATAAGTTCTCACGAATATATGAGCCATAGTCCTTGTTAATTACCTGCTCCATTACATAGGTTGCCACCGCAAAAATCAAATTGCTGTACTGCATCTCAACACGTAATTCATGGTTAGGCTCTAAGTGGCCAACGGCTTCAGCCTTTTGTGCTAATGTCAGATCCTGCTTATTCCAATTAGTAAACCGCATCCAGTCATGAGCTGGCAGACCACTTTGGTGGCTCAAGGCATCTCGCCATGTCAAATGCTCAGCCACATACGGATCAACCATATTAAATCCAGGCCAATACTTCTTAAGTGGCTCATCTAAATCAATCTTGCCTTCATCAGCCAGCTTACAAATCGCTGTTGCCAAAAAGGTCTTAGAAATTGAAGCAAGAGGATATAACGTATCTTGCTCAGCATCGCCATAGACGTGGCTGTAAGTTTCCCCTTTGTAATAAATTCCCAGACCCAAACTCGGCAAGCGGAAGTTTTGGCGAACTTTTTCAGCATAATTATCGATTTCTTGGGTTTTCATTAACTAATTCCTCCTTATATTATGTTCAAATTATAGCATTTATTATCTAATTTAAATTAAAATTTTCATAAAAATTTTCTTTTTGACAACTATTGCATTTTAGCTAGTAAGCTCACACTATTATCAACAAATTTAACTTTTTTGTCATTTCTCTTGCCTTTTTATCAATACTTTAGTATGATACTCATTAAATATTTATGAGAGGTAGCCAATGATGACGACAAGTAAACAATTAAATCAACTACAAGTTAAATATTATTTTCGGTACTTTAGCAATTTGATCTGAGTGCCGTATTTGCCATTACATTAGGACACGCAGGTCTAGTACATCTGACAACTGCGCGGCCTTAAGTACTTTCTTCTTAAAAAAGCTCACACAGTTGTCGTCCTGTGTGAGTTTTTTTATTTAGGAGAATATCAATGAAAACTGTTAAAGAAATTGTTTTAAATACTCTAAACGGCTTATCCACTGGAATTGTCGTCGCGTTAATTCCCGGCGCCTTGGTCAACCAGCTAGTTAAGGCACTGGTTCCCACTTGGCCGGGGCTGAGCTTTATTCTGGCGCTAACTGCATTTGCGGCGGGACTTTTGCCAGCAATCAGCGCCGTGTGTGTAGGCATGACGGGCAAATTAACCCCGATTCAAACATCTTCTCTAGCCCTAGCTGCAACTGCTGGTGCCGGTAATTTTATAATGAAAAACGGCAAAATCGCCGTCAATGGCAGCGGGGACGTCATTAACACTGCTATTACCATTATGATTGGTTACGCCTTAGTTTTATTTTTAGGTAAAAAACTCAAGGCTTACACAATTCTATTAGTTCCGCTGCTGGTGTTGATAATTGCCGGCGGTATTGGCAGCTTAACTAAAATTCCCGTTGGCCAATTAACCACCTTAATTGGTATTGGCATTGAACACTTAACTAACCTGCAGCCAATCCTAATGGGCATCATTATGGGGATTATCTTTGCCTTACTGATTGTCTCACCAATCTCTTCAGTAGGGATTGCTACAGCTATCAGCCTTGCTGGCATTGCTTCCGGGTCAGCTAACCTGGGCATTACAGCAGCCAGCTTCAGTCTCGCAATCTTTGGTTGGCAAGCTAATTCTGTTGGTACTTCAATTGCTCACTTCCTTGGCTCACCTAAAATGCAAATGGCGAACCTAATGACTAAGCCTAAGCTGCTGGTACCCGTACTAATTAATGCCGGAATTGCCGGTGGTCTTGGAGCAATTTTTAAAATCGGCGGTACACCAATGAGTGCTGGCTTCGGTTTTTCTGGTTTAATTGGGCCACTTGCAGCAATGGCTTCTCGTCCAGCAAATGCAGCTAATATCATCTTGATAACCATCCTTTTCGTAATCGTACCTGTTGGTTTGGGATTGTTAATGAATTACATCTTCAACCACCAATTACATTACTTCACTAGCAAAGACTTCGAATTAGATTTCAGTTAATTTTAAAACCCCGTTTCAATTTATGAAGCGGGGTTTATTATTTTTTATTCTTGCCACGGGTCGGTCACTAATTTTGGACCCGTCATTGTTTTTAATAAAATTGTATCTGCTCGCTGCTGGGCAAATTCTTCTAGAGAAAAGCCATTTTGGCCGTTAACAACCTGAATATCAGTATGAACTTCTGGACAAACTGCCTGCAGTCGGCCAATTAGATTACGTGCTTCACTACGGGACATTCTAGGCAAATCCGGCAAAATAATATCAATATCCGAAGCCGCATTAACAACCGGTATTCCTGTGACCAGCTCAAATTGCAAACTGCCGCTGATGCCCCAATGATAGCCATTGAGCAGTGGCATAATTTTCCGCAATTTTATAAATGCCGCAAGCTCTGCCCGCTCTTTTGCCAAGCTGGGTAAGTACATTAGTGCTTGCTGCGGACTAATTAACTTTTGCCACTGACCTGATGGTAAAAAGGCCGCAAAGCGTTGACTTTTACTAAAACCACGAATTCCCACTGGGATTTGTGCACCTTGCTCACCACGCCGTACAACCACATAAGGTGCCCGAGCAAGCATTTTTTGTGCCCAAAGCGGTAATTCTTGCGGCACTAGTGCGTCAAGATTGGCTATCTTAATTAAAGTATGCGGCGGAATTAGTCCCATTCTTCAGCCAGCAATTTTCTAACTTGATTGGTAGCTTTGCGACCGCCAGCCACGCCATTCACGGCAATCTCGTTAGTATAACGAAAAGACAGGTCGATTGGCGCATCTTCCAAACTGGCAAAAGCATCATCTAAAGCTGCTTTAACCGTTGCAACAGCTTGCTTATCATGGTCATAACCCTTAACTTGCGGAATTAAGTGGTACAAGGCACCTAACTTTTGATAATTTTCAATATCATAGGCCATGGCTGGCACATGTTTAGTCGCTGCTTCAACTTCGGCAATTGTCCGCTGGGTAATCCGCGCGCTGGAAGCCTTACTCATGGCCTGAACTGTTATTGCCAGATCATCTAATGCTACTAAACGATTGGACTGCAGACCATGTGCTAAAAAGCCGCCGGAAACTGCATCCCCAACAATCAATGCCACTATTTTGTGACCACCTTGTCGTGCTCTTGCGTATGCACTGGCACTAGCTGCTAGTGCCAGATGAATGCCGATTAATTCTTCTTTATAACCATAGGCCTGACTAGGCACATCAACCACCAACACAATTGGTGTCTTCTCAGCTTTTTCCTTATCCTGTTCAATCAAGTCATTAACCACACTAGCAACCGTGAATCCTTCTTCAAGACCCACTTCACCGCGGCGAACCCGCGGAAAACGATTCTGCTCATCCGGCACAATCGCAATGTATTCACGATTATCCTTCTGAGCGTGTAAGACAGTAGCCACCTGACTTGAAGCATTTTTTATGCCGGTCAATAACTCGAACCAATTGCGACCACGGGACTTAGTTTGAGCTTCAATACCGGCAATTGCGGTTGCCAATTGGTGCGGCTTAACTGCAACTTCTTGATATAGCTCATTGTAAGTGGCAATAGTTAATGGCTGCTGTAAGTCCAATTGATCGAGTAATGATAGATAAAAATCACTACGTTGATCACGGTGAGTATCCTTCTTCTTGCAGATTACTTCATTAATTGCTTGCTTAATTGAAGTAACATCATCCGCAACAACCTCATCAATAATGCCGGTTTTTTGCCGCTGCTTGGTACCCAAAGTGTCCCAAATCAGATTCTTATCAGAGGCATCCCACTCACGCACGCCAGCTTCTTGTTCAATCACCTCAGGACCATTTAAGCCGATTCTTGCCTTGTCCGTGCCGATTAGGTAGGACAATAACGCACTGGTAATTGACATCCCGCCAAAAGAACCAACACGTCCCGGTACTAGCCCAATTACTGGGATATATTTCTTCAAGGCAATTACCATGTTTTGAATTTCAGAAATTGCCAGTAGCCCATAATTCGCTTCCTGCAGCCGGACACCGCCCGTATCCAAAATTAAAATGGGGTAGATTGTTTTACCTGTTTGATTGTCAGTTAGTGCGTGCTCTAATGCCGCCACAATCTTTGCACCAGAGACCTCACCAATGCCGCCACCCTGAAATGAACCTTCAATTGAAATAATCACCACTTGTTGATTATTCATGGTTCCTCGCATAATTACGACACCGTCATCCGATTCGGGCACGATATTTTGCGGCTCTAAATGTGGTGAAATCATGCTGTCAAATGGCCCAACTAATTCACGTCCAGTACCTTGATCGAGCAATGCCTCTGCTCTTTGGCGGGCATGTAATTCCACAAAACTATTGTTCATCTTTTAATGCCTCCATTGCCTGCGTCAAACGTAAATTTACAACACCGGGAGTTGCGCCGTAATCATTAATCTCAAAATTTGCTAGTAGCGGATAACGTGCAAAAAAGCGTTCCAAAACGTTTTGCCAGACTTTTTTGAAGCCGTCACTGCCAGTAATAATTTTAAGGTCTGCTTGTTTTTCTGCAGTAGGACGCATAATTATTTCCAAATCGCCAGAAGCAACAACACCAACATGAACAGGGTGCGTGATTGGCTGACTAGCGGCAAAAGTAAAATGTAACTTTTCCATAATTTTAATTCTCCTCTACTAAACTTAACTCCAACTGCGGAACTTAGCTGGCGGCGTATACAAGCCCTTAGACCACTGAACAAGGTCTTCCATATTTTGCGCTGCTAGAAGTGAACGCGTTGCCTGATTTCTTTTCACGCCTAAGTCCTCTGGAAAGGCAACAATGCCGCGCTGACGTAAATCTTCAACTACTGCCGGATTTGAGCGCAAGCCAACTGGCGTGACACCCGCGATTGCCTCAATTGCAGCCTGACGTTCAGCCATACTGTCGGTTTTGTAAAGATAGGCAATGCCTTCCTCAGTAACAATATGGGTTGTATCTTCAGAATAAATCATTATTGGTACGTTCTTCAGCTTAGCTTCCTTTTGAACCTCAACCGCATCTAATTGATTAACAAACACCGGCTTCTTATTGGCACCAAAGGTCTCCACCATTTGAACTACTAACTTTTGTCCCTTGCCTAACGGATCATCATCAGGACGCAAACTTTGCCAAGCTGGTGTAGAATGACGCCGGCCTGTTGGGTTCGAGCCCATATTAGGAGCACCACCAAAGCCAGATAACCGTCCATGAGTTACCGTCGATGAATTACCATATTGATCAATTTGTAGGGTTGAACCAACGAACATATCAAGGGCATATTGTCCCGCCATTTGACCATAAGCCCGGTTCGAACGCATTGTACCATCAGCGCCAACAAAGAAAACATCAGGACGAGCCGCGATGTATTTTTCCATGCCCACTTCGCCGCCAAATGAATGAATTGACTCAATCCAACCTGATTCAATTGCTGGAATCAGTGTCGGAGTTGGGTTGACCTCCCAGTTAGGTACAATTTTTCCTTTTAGGCCTAATTGCTCACCATAAGTTGGCAACAGCAACTCAATTGCTGCGGTATTAAAGCCAACGCCGTGGTTAACTGACTGTACGTTATGCTTCTCATAGATCCCACGAATTGCCATCATTGCCATCAAAATTTGCAGCTCGGTAATGTTTTGCGGATCACGCGTGAACAGTGGCTCCAATTGATACGGCTCATCAGCCGGAATAATCACGTCAACCCAATCTCCCGGAATATCAACTCGGGGAACTCGATCAACAATTTCATTCGCCTGAACAATCACAATCCCATCATGAAACGCGGCAGCTTCAACAATTACCGGTGTTTCTTCAGTATTGTAACCAGTATACAGGTTCCCCGACCGATCCACTTGGTCGGCTGCAACTAAGACAACATTGGGGATCAAGTCAATGTATAATCTTGCATACAATTCTAAATATGTATGAATGTCGCCAACCTGCAAAGTGCCGTCAGCAATCATCTGCGACACACGTGTACTCTGCGGACCTGCATAGGAAAAGTCAATTTTGCTGGCAATCCCATCTTCAAAAATATCCAAGTGCTCAGGTCGCGAAATACTGCTCATAATCATGTGCAAATGATTAACTTTTTCGGGATCAACACTAGCCAAAGTTTTTGATAAAAAACTGGCCTGCTTTTGGTTGTCGCCTTCCAAAACAACCTTATCACCAAAATTAATCAGTGTTTCCAAAACTGCCGTTGCATCTTCAGTTTTGGCAAACTTACCATTCAATAACCTGCTCGCATTAGTCAATTTTTGAAGTTTAGCCGCACGGTGTGTGGCCCAATTTCGTTTTTCACTCATTTTTACTACCTCTTGTTCCATTTGTTTAATAAGTAAATTGCATCTTCAATGCCTGTCTGATTAAGGTTAATTTGTTTTATATCGCCAAATTTTTGCCGCAAAATCGTCTTAAACGGCGTTCCTGGGGCAAAGTTGATAATTGCTTCTGGTTGATAGTCGCCGGCAACATTCATCATTTCTTCAAAATAAACCGGATAAACCAAATTATTAATTAAATCTTCACCAACAAACTTTGCCTGCCGAACACTGCGACCCGAATAATTAGTCAAATAGCGGCACTGCGGCTTACTAATCGTAATCTGATTAATTTCCTGCTGCAATTGTCCTACCACCTTCTTCATTAGCGGTGAATGTGATGGAACCGGCACCTGCAAGCGTTGAGCGATCGCCGCGCCATTTTGTTTAGCTAACTGCAATACTTGGTCAATTGCTGTCAATTTTCCTGATACACAAGTCTGATTAGCGGCATTTTGATTTGATAGAAAAACTGGCTCTTTGCGAGTATTTACTTCCTCGACTAATGGTGCCAGCTGGTCTCTAGTCAAGCCAACTACTACACCCATGCCAAACCCCCTTGGATAAGCAGTCTGCATTAAACCAGCACGGTGTTTAACAACACGAAACAAATCATCCTGCTTGATCGCGCCAGCCGCATAAGCCGCCGCAAAGGCTCCCAAACTATGACCTGCCACTAAGTCTGGCCTAATTCCAGCTGCCTTCAGTTGATTAATCTGATCGACTTGCACCAAGGCAATACTGACCTGCAATTGAACTGAATACTGGTAGCCCTCGATTGTGTCCAATAACTTTAAATTTAATAATTGCTCAACATGTTCTTTTAATTCTGGCGTAACACCAGCCAGCATCCCAGCAAATTGATTACCTTGTCCCGGAAATAGCCATAATGCGCGCAAACAATCATCTTCTTTCAATTACGACATTAATTTTAAACTTTATTATCTCCCGAAAAAAGGCTTTATTGTCTACTTAAATTTAAAAACATTAATATTTTAATACATCTTAATTGATAATCATCTTCAGATTATAGGTATACTTAACTATTTTAAATTATTAACAATCCATAAATATTAAAAATATTTCGCAATTATTAATTTAATATGCTAAAATTTATAACAAATTTATTAAATAAAAATTAAATATTAAGGAGCAAAATTATGCGCAAAACCAAAATATTGAGTTCCCTGGGAATTGTAACTGCAGCCGCACTTGCTTTGACTGCTTGTGGTAAAAGCAACGACACTGCAAATGAAAGCAAATCCGTTAGCAAATTGCCGGAATCAACACCAGTGAAGACTGCCAAACAAGGCGGCACCTTGAAGTTGGCATTGGAAACTGACACCCCGTTTTCTGGTATCTTTTCTAACGAATTATCAACCAGTGACATCGATTCTGCTGTTGCTAGTCCTGGAGCTGAGACCCTCTTTGACACTGATAATCATTACAAAATCACCGACAAGGGTCCCGCTACTTTAAAACTTAACCGAAAAGATAATACAGTAACTATTACTGTCAAAAAAGGTGTCAAATGGTCTGATGGTAAGCAAGTAACAGCGAAGGATTTGGAATACCCTTATGAGATTATTGCCAACAAGGATTCTAAATCTGAGCGCTATAACAAAAATTTAGAAAACATTAAGGGCTTAAAGGAATATCATAATGGCAAAGCCCGCAGTATTTCCGGAATCGAAATGCCTGACGGCGATAACGGCCGGACAATTGTCATTCACTTTTACGAATTAAAACCTGGCATGTATAACAGTGGCAACCGCTACTTTTGGGAGTCTGCTGAACCATACCATTACTTAAAGAACATCCCGTTTAGCAAACTGGTATCTTCTGACCAAATTAGAAAAAAACCACTCTTTTTCGGTCCGTTTAAGGCTGCTAAAGTTACCCGTGGCCAATCAGTTACCTGGACGCCTAACAAGTATTACTGGCGCGGAAAACCGAAATTAAATAAAATCATCCTGCAGGTTGTGGCTCCTAATTCCGCCACACAAGCAATTAAAAGCCACAAGTTCGATGTAGCTGATATTGTGCCAACTCAATGGATGCAAGTTAAAGACACCAAAAACGTTAACTTTGTAGCGCAAATTCCCTTGGCTTATCACTACATCGGCTTCAAAGTCGGTAAATGGAATGCCAAAGAGAATAAGAATGTCATGAACAAAAATTCTAAGATGAACAATAAGGCATTACGTGAAGCTATTGGTTACGCAATGAACGTTGACCAAGTAGACAAGCACTACACTCATGGCATTAAGTTTCGGGTACCAACCTTAATTCCAGCCCAATATGGTGATTATTCAGACAAAACCAATCCTGGCTTTAATTATGATTTGAAAAAGGCCAATAATATTTTAGATAAGGCTGGTTTCAAAAAGAAGGGCAAGTGGCGTGTCCAGCCAAATGGTAAGCCATTGACAATTACTTTTGCCGCAATGAGTGGTGATACCAACCAAGAGCCAATTGTTCAAAATTACTTGCAGCAATGGCACAAGATTGGCTTAAACGTTAAGTTAGCTGGCGGTCGTCTAACTGAATTTAATTCATTCTATGACAAGATTCAAAACGATGACCCATCAATTGACATGTATATGGCTGGTTGGGGCCTGCCAAGTGAGCCATCACCACAATCGTATTATAGTGAAACTTCAATTTTGAATTACATGCGTTACGTAACACCTGAAAACAATAAACTATTACGCGAAATCGATTCCCCGAAGGCATTTAACCACAAATATCGGGTACAAAAGTTCCACGAATGGCAAAAATACATGACTGATGAGGCATGGGCTATTCCAATCGATAACGCTTATACAATCACTGCCGTTAACTCCGATATTACGGGCTATTCAAAAGAACCGGCACAATCAAATAATAACCACCCCTTATGGTACAAGGTAGGATATGTTAAATAATTAGAATTTCTTCTTAATTTTGCACTAAAAAAGAGCAACTCTTCAAATTGAAAAGTTGCTCTTTTGTTTTTTATTCAATAACGTTTAATTGTTCACCATTCAGATAAGCTCGTAAATTATCAAAAACAATCTGCAATAAACGATCGCGTGTTTCATGAGGAGCCCATGCAATATGCGGTGTAATGTAACAATTCTTGGCTGTCAGTAATGGACTATCTGCAGCTATTGGCTCTGTTTGCGCAACATCAACACCGGCAGTAGCAACCTTGCCGTCATTTAAAGCAGCAGCAAGATCAGCTTCATTAATTAAGCCACCGCGCGCCGTATTAATAATGACAACGCCGGACTTCATTTGCTTAATTGAGTCAGCACAAATCATATTGGTTGTTTCAGGAGTTTGCGGCACGTGCAGCGAAATAATATCAGCCTCTTTGTATAACTCATCAAGACTTACTTGCTTAACCCAATCACCAGGAACTTCTTTAGGACGATGATTGTAGAAAATCACGTTCATGTTAAAAGCATGCGCAATTTCAGCAACGCGCTTAGCAATCGCACCAAAACCGATTAAGCCAATGGTCTTGCCTTGCAACTCAAACAACGGCTTAGCCCAAAATGTAAAGTCAGTATTGCTCGTCCATTTACCTTCATGAACTAGCTTGTTATGTAAACCAACTTGATTATAAATTTCTAATAGCAAGGCAAAGGTAAATTGCGCTACGGCATCTGAACCATAGGTTGGAACGTTAGTAACAGTAACACCAGCTGTCCTAGCTGCGTCAACGTCAATCACATTATAACCTGTAGCTGTTACGCCAATATACTTTAAGTTTGGCGCTGCATTAATCACCTGTTCATCAAGCGGTGTTTTATTAGTTAAGACAATCTCAGCATCACCAATCCTGCGTAAAATTTCCGCATTATCATTAACTGGTGTCCGATCATATAATTTGTATTCGCCAAATTCCTTTAATGGTGTCCAATCTAAGTCACCTGGGTTCAAGGCATAACTATCCAAATTTACAATTTTCACGCTGTTTCCTCGTTTCTATCATCAAAGAATTTTAATCAGTCTTATTATAGCAATTAATTGGATTAATTATCGCTCTATTGCTTATTTTTAACGCATCACTTAGATAACTAAAATATTGCGATAAACCCGTCTTTAAATTTGTTATTACAGTAAATTATTTTAAAACAAGAAAACTATCAGCGTATTCCTTTATACCTATTTTTTAGATATAATATTTATTACAGAACAGCTAAAGCTGGTGGCTATTTCTTTCAAAAGAGGTGGTGCTTATGGTGTATCTACACCTGATGCAAAATCCTAATGAAAGGAGGTTAGCCCGATACTTTTATGGGTATTGCACTTTTTATCTTGCGTTTGGCAATTATCTTTACAATATTAAGTTACTTATTGCATTCTTTAACGAATGCAACAAATTCCTTAACCACTTGGATTATTGCTTTAGCAAGATTGTTTCTTGTAATCAAACTATTTTTTACGAGAAACAAAAAGTAATCACTTTAGCTTGGCAGAGCTGATGATTACTAGATAATTACTATTTGCCACCACTTTAGCTAGTGGCTTCTGTGAGGAGTTCTATTCCCATTAGAACTCCTTTTCTTTTGTCATTATAGCACATGAATTTTGAGAATAAAAATTATACTCTTACTTTGTAGTATCTATTTTTTTCGTTTAAGCTATGACTGAACACTTAAGTCACGACACAATTATTATGCTATCGCCTATTTTTAATGTATTACTAAGATAGTTAGAATACTGCCAATAATTATTTAGATAATTTAGTATTAGTTAGTTTCTATCACATGATACATTTACTTGGGAACAGAATGAACTTATTGACCTACTGATTAGAAATAATAAAAAGAATAAAGATTTAAAAATTAATAATGTAGAATCCATATCTAATAAAGTGGGATTCATTAAACAAACTGAACAGTTTGGAGATTATTCAGTTGCAAGCACAGACTTATCAAATTATTTTGTCATAAGTGAGTATACATTTGCTTACAATCCATCACGTATTAATGTGGGATCTATTGCCTATAAATCACAAGGAAAACAAAATTCTATTGTTTCTCCTTTATATATTTCTTTTAAAACTACAGAAAAACTTGAGGATACTTATTTATGGTATTGGTTTAAAACTCAGAATTTTGAAAAGCAAAGAGAAGTTTTTTCGGAAGGAGGCGTAAGAGATACTCTTTCCTTTAATCAATTAAGTGAAATGCAAATATATATCCCACAACTGTTAGAGCAACAAAATATAGGTATCTTACTTACTAATATTCAAAAATTTATTACACTCCAAGAACGTAAGCTAGAACTGTATAAACAACTTAAGAAATATTTGCTTCAAAAGATGTTTGCTAATGAACAGGAAAAAACTCCACAAATTAGATTTAAAGGATTTGATGAGGACTGGAAAAGCGAAAAATTAGGTAACTTGGTAAAATTTTATTCTGGATTAACTTATTCTCCCTCCGATGTAATGAACTCAGGAACTCTTGTGTTACGCTCTTCCAATATTAAAAATAGTGATATTGTTGATGCTGATAATGTTTATGTCAATAGTAATATAATTAATTCTGAAAAAGTTAAAAATAAAGATATTATAGTTGTTGTTAGAAATGGTTCTAAAAATTTAATTGGAAAACATGCTCAAGTAAAACATTCAATTAAAAATACTGTAATAGGGGCATTTATGACAGGTATTCGAAGTGAAAATCCATATTTTATTAGTTCTATTTTAGATACACAAAAATTTCATATTGAGATTAACAAGAATTTAGGGGCAACAATTAATCAAATAACTTTAAGTGAACTTAAAAATATGGAGTTTACAATTCCAAATGCTAATTTAGAACGTAAGGAAATTGGTATGCTAATTAACAATATTAGTAACCTACCTATAACTCAAAAAAGCAAGATAGATAAAGCGCAACAACTTAAACAATATTTGCTTCAAAATTTATTTTGTTAAATCATAATATAATATATATGAAAAAAGGACATATCTTTCAGTTGATTTTGAAAAAGTATGTCCTTTTTATTTGATTCGAAGAAAATTGTCGTCTATTTTTAATAACTTTGAACTAAAAAATATATAATATTTTTTATTGGCAATGCTAGTGACATGCTATAAATTTAGGATAACTTGCTCATAAATTATTCCAATCTATATCATCTACGTTAGTAAAGCCTGTCTTATCTGTTTGTCGTTCACGAATGTTTTTCAGTACACCGGCATTTTTAAGATATAAAGTTTCATTAACGGAATTACAATGATATGACTTTTTTCGCACTTGAAATTATCTTTTGTGAACTTTCATTTTTTAAACTTCATTAACTATTTCAACGTTGAAATATACTTAATAATTTTATCGTTATCTTGATTATCTAGTTCGCGAATCACATGCAGATATGTTTCTTGAGTTGTTGTAATACTAGAATGGCCCAGTCTTCTAGCAACTGAAGCAATTGAAACACCAGCATAAAGCAGCACACTAGCATGAGTATGTCTTAAACCATGAACGCTAATTATTGGAATATTAGCACGATTGCATAAGACTTCCAAGCGATTATTAATTGTAGAATTAAATATTCGTTGCTGATCCTGAATAAATATTGGCTTGCTAACATCCATTTTCTTAGTCAAACGTTTAAATTCTGTGTTTAATTTACGATCAATTGGAATTTTGCGAATTGATGAATCATTTTTAGTCGGGATAAAATTGCTAATTTTTGATTTATAATCCCAAGTCTTATTAACATTAAGAGTTCGAGCTTCAAAATCAAAATCTTTAGCAGTTAATCCTAACGCTTCACTAAATCTTAAACCCGTTTTAGCAACAAGCAAAATAAAATAGTCCCAAGAAATTCTTGGACCTATTTCCAATTCTCGCATTAGTTTAATTAACTCTTTTTGACTAAGATATTTCTTCTTGTGATTACGACTTATTGTTCCTTTAATAACAACTTTACGGGTTGGATCGCGCTTAATTAACTCATCATCAAGAGCATCAACTAACGAAGATTTAAGATGACGATTAAAATCAATTACCGTTTGATGTTCATGATTTTGTGCATATTCATTAATGAGTTTTTGATATAATTTACGGTCTAATTGATCTAAAGTAACATGCGGTGCTAATTTCTTCAACGTTCTAAGAGTAATTTGATACTTTGCAAAGGTAACGGGTCTAACTGCACCATTTTTATATAATTCTATCCATTCTTCAAAATATTCCCAAAATAACTGCTTCTTCATAAAATAATACCTCCAAAATAATTTTGCCCATAGGGCTTAATTAGCTTAAACCATTTGGATAAAGATTAAAAAAGCAATGCAATTGTAGTTATAAATTATTGCTAATTGCATATAAAAATAATAAAATTAATTTGAGGTGATATTATGAATAAAACTTTACAGGCCCGAATGGATGGTAAACTTATGGATGAAGCAGAAGGTATCTTAAAAGATTTAGGACTTAATCGTTCAACTGCCTTGAAAATTTTTTATCAACAAATTGTCTGGAATAATGGTTTACCTTTTGCAGTAAAAAAACCTGAAATCCTAAATGAAGAAACGTTGGATGCTATGCATGAAGATTTGTCTAAGACCAAGACTTACGATAATTCGGATGAATTATGGCATGACTTGGGTATTTAAAATATGTTAAATATTAAGGTTACAGCTAAGTTTAGAAAAGACGTCAAGCGGTGTAATAGGCAAGGGCTACCAATGACGCAACTTAAGTTAGTTATTCATGAACTTGAACAAAATCACGTCCTGTCCTCTAATTATAAAAATCATGCTTTAGATGGAACTTACTCTAATTATCTTGAATGCCATATAAAGCCAGATTGGTTGTTAATCTATCAAATTACTCAAATAACTTTGGCTCTTATTAGAACAGGTAGTCATGCAGAATTATTTAAAAAATAGAATTTTATACAAAAAAGCCATATTCTTGATCTAGTTGAAGAATATGGCTTTTTGTATGTATATTAACAGAATAAGTTCTGAAGAAGGTATTGTTTAAGCTTTGAATAATTTTCTTGAATTTGATAATTCCATTTTAAATAATTATCAATTTTTATGATAAGTTTTCCAATTTTAAATTGCTCTGAAACATTTTTAGGAATTACAAGCTTACTATTAAAGAAATCTACTGGAGAAATATTTAGTAATCCGTGATTTCTAGCACCCTCAGTAGCTATTTGGTATATTTCTTTATGCCATTTGTTTGAGTCAAAATAGCATACAAGATAGTCAGAGTCTACTGTTCTTGTTTTAAAAGCTATATATAATGTTGATAAAGCTCCATAATTATATTTATCAAGTCTTTTAATTGCTCCAAAGGGAAAATCAGTCGAGTAACTTTTATTATACGCAAATTCACCTTTTTTAAGTAAAATATAGTTTCTTAAATTTTTACTTGCAACTTCTTTATTAAAGAATAAAGTTTGTTTGATTAAACCATATTTTGCCGAAATTGTTAGCGGAGTATTTGAAGTTAATTCGTTATTTTTACGTTTAATTCTATCAGTTAATTGAGATAATTTATCTTTTTCCCAGTCCTCATCAAATCCTTTAAATCTAATTTGTGGGACTTTTTCCTGTTCATTGGCAAACATCTTTTGAAGCAAATATTTCTTAAGTTGTTTATACAGTTCTAGCTTACGTTCTTGGAGGGTGAGTATAGAATTTACTTTATTAAAAAAATTACCGATTTTGGATTGCTCAGCAATATTTGGAACTCTTATCGTAATTTGATAAAAAGCTGTTGTATCTAAGTTTCGTCGCACCACACTTGCCCCTTGAGTAGAAGCATTTTTATATTTTTCAAGCATTTTTGAAGTTTTTAGCTGGGGAATTATGAATTGCGGATTTACTTTTTTAAAATTTAAAGTTTTATAGCTTGGAGAAACTAAACCTGTTCCAATATAGTTAACATTGATATTTCCTAACCATAAATTTTGTGGGGAAAAAACTAAGTTACCATTTTTGACGATCTTGTATCCTATATTTGATTCGCTAGATACTCGACCATTCCTTATTTCCATGCCAGAGTTTGTGCTGGAAAGAACAGGATATTCATTTTCAATTTTTGAGCGAATACTAAACTCTTTTAATATTTCTTTGAATTTTTGTTGTTCCCAAGCGTTAGTGAAGCCTTTGAATCTAATCCGCGGTACATTAGTATCTTTACTCATTCTTGAACAACTCCTTCAGCAATTCTATTTCTTGATTTGATTGTTCATCAGAGCCTACTAAGTCATTCAAATCTTCCAATATAGAGCTATTTAGTTCCTTAATCTTTTTATCAGTTTCTTGAATTTCAGCCACGACTTTTTTAATGTCAACTGGCGGTTCTTCTTCAAATGTATCTACATAACGTGGAATATTAAGGTTATATTCGTTTTCCTTAATTTCGTCTAAGCTAGCGTCATGAGCATACTTATCAACATCTTCACGCTTAAGATAAGTAGAAACAATCTTATCAATATCCGTTTCACGCAGTAAGTTTTGATTTTTACCCTTTTCAAAATCCTTGCTGGCATCAATAAAAAAAACATCTTTGCGCTCACGCTTCTTCTTTAATACCAAAATAACCGTTGGAATACCAGTCGAATAGAATAACCCCGCTGGTAGTCCAATTACGGCATCAAGACGATTCTTATCAATCAAGGCCTGACGAATTTTTCCTTCTTTGGCAGCTCTAAACAAAACACCATGAGGCAAGACAATCGCCATTGTACCGCTATCTTTCAAGTGATATAAACCATGTAAAACAAAGGCATAGTCTGCCTTACTCTTAGGCGGCAATGCACCATATTCTCCGAATCGCGGATCCTTTAATTTTCGGTCGTCATTATCCCACTTTTGCGAATATGGTGGATTCATAACAACTGCATCAAAAGTTTGTGGGCCTTCACTACCATCAGTATTTTTACGTTTAGGCCAATCTTCTTCCAAAGTATCAGCGTTAGATAAGGTCATATTCTGATATGGCACATGGTGCATCATTAAGTTCATTCGTGCCAAGTTGTAAGTTGTCGTATTTAATTCTTGTCCATAAAAGCGAACCGGAACTTTTTTTGCAAGTTGCTTACTTAATTCACCTTGAACCGTTAATAGCAGCGAGCCTGATCCCATTGCAGCATCATAGACACTAAACGGCTCACCATTATCTGTTGCAGATGCAGTTGCCAATCTTGCTAAAACTTGTGAGACTTGGTGCGGTGTATAAAATTCCCCTGCTTTTTTACCAGAATTGCCAGCAAACTTAGCAATTAAATATTCATAGACATCCCCTAGAATATCATGGCCAGATTCATCGTTATATTCAAACTGATCAACCAAATTAACAATCTTCATTAATGACTTAGCACGTTGATTAGTATTATTTCCTAAACGACTGTTACCTAAGTTAATATCTGCAAAAACCCCGCTAAAATCTTGTTCGGCATTAGTATTAATCTTAGTATTATCGTTGAACCGGTTAAACATCTCTTGAAAGTCTTCTGGCTTCAATGTATTATTATTAACTTTGTCAGTAATCGACTGCCAAGTATATTCTGGCTCAATTGCATAACCTAAGTCTTCAGCAATTGCTGTCAGAAAGTCTTGTAGTTCATCTCCTACTGCTTGTTCTAGATAGTCTTTATTTAATTCTTCAAAAGTATTTCCAGTCAATAAATCACTTTTACGTAAATGATCTAATTGATTTTCTGACAAATAACGATAAAACATGAAACCCAGAATATAATTACGATATTCATCAGCTGCCATATTTCCTCGCAATTCATTGGCCATAGCCCATAATTTATTTGTAATTTCTTGAGCACGATTTTCACTCATTTGTTTCTCTCCTACTTATTTAACTGATCTGCAAATTTTTTAAATGATTGACGCAATTTAGTATGATATTTAATTTTACTAAGTTCTCTAACCATTGTATCTTCTGCGTCATTTTGGTAATTCTGTTGGCCTTCCTGCACTATCTTGGATAGATCACCTTCAACATCTAAGTCATCTTGACCAACAACATGTTTTTCTAATAACTCGTTGATTCTTTGTGAATCAGTAATATCAACTAAACCCCATTTTTTCTTAAAGTCTAGAATTTCTGTTCGATGGTTCTTCTCAGTATGATCTTTAATTAACTGTTTTACTTCTTCTGATAAAACCGGATACTTCTGAATATCTACTTTATGAGCCATTAAATCATTAGCTACAGTTTGAACATCTTTAGCGTATTTTTCATCTTCTAATTGGGCAATGAAGTTTTCAATTTGCAGTTTGGTTTTAGCCGCTTCAGTCATTTGTTCATCATTAACTTGATTTGCCAATTGTGCAATCAATTCATCGAGATAGTCATAGTCAACGTCAATGTCTTTGATATGTTCCATTTCCAAAGTTAAGTCACTAACGTCCAAATGTCGACTTTTAGCTACACATTCTTTTATTTGACTAGTAAATGCACCTGTAAGTTTTGCTTCATCATCTTCAGACATTCCGAGCTCTTGCAATAATTTTTCTGGATGTTCCTCATCATATTTCTCATCCTGCTTAATTCTAGCCATTGAATGACTGTAATCATTCAGAGTGTTATACATTTGCTTTTGTTTAACTTCACTATGAGGAATATCATCAAAGTTATTAGTTAATGTGGCTAATTCATCCACTGTCTTCTTTAGCGCTTCAACTTCTTCATCGTATGACTTTGCTAAAATTGAGGTTGCTGCAACTTCAGGTAATTCTTCTTGCACAAAAGCAGATTGCCTGTCAGCATATGTTGCTAAAGCTTGCTTCATTAGCTTTTCTGCGTTCTTGGGCCAGCGATAATTAACAATGCGACCAAAGGGCTTTTTCTGCATATCATGAACCCTATTGGTTCTTGAATAAGCTTGAATCAGAGCAGACCCTTTCAGTGTTCGGTCAACATAAAGAGTATTTAATTCAGGGGCATCAAAACCCGTTAATAATTGATCAACTACGATTACTAAATCTAGATAATTTCGGTCATCAGCACTGCGATTTAGCCTAGACATCAGGTCTTGTTCATAATCGTCTACCTGATCATCTGTAAAGTTGGTATTGAACAGTGAATTGTAATTATCCATTGCCCTTCTTAAATTAGTATTATTAACTAATTGGGTATCATCATTACTTGTACTTTGACTAAAAGTTACGGCAACCTTTAGTGGCTTAGCCATAGTTGCCATCTGTTTATTAAATTCATCAAGATACATCATTGCCATTTCTGATGAAGAACCTTGACCAACATGAGTAGTCAGTAACGCGTTATATTGACCTTTATTGGAACGCTTGTCCCACTTTTCAAGAATATCCTCGACCACTTTTTCAACATGCTTGGGATTACGATCATAGACGCTTGGCTCCACCATCTCATCCATATCATCGGGTGTTAAATTATTAATTCGTTCTTCAATTTGAGCTTGAGAAAATTTAGGATATCTAAATTTAAAGTATCTTGGTAAATATTGGTTCTTCATCACTTCTTCTGATAAAGTCGTTTCAAAATCAACTTTAAAGCCTAAAACGTTTTTATCAGAAATTGCATCCTTGATGGTGTAAATATGAAGCGGGTCTCCGAATACTTCTTGGGTAGTTGGACCTTTTTTAGCATCAAAATTTGGCGTTCCAGTATAGCCAACAAATGCTGATTTTGGAAATGCTGCCTTAATCTTTTGCATCATGTCACCAGCAGTAGAACGATGAGCTTCATCCATGATAAAGACAATATTTTTATCAGAACCATAAACTTCTTTATGACTGGCAAGACTAGATAATTTCTGAATCGAAGTCACGATAATATTATTACTTTTAGACCGCAATTGTCGACCCAAATCATAATGATTTTTAGTTTTAGAAATTGATCCACCAGCAGCAGTATCTGCTGTTGGATCATAGGCTAAATACTGTTCAAAAGTTTGCTTAGTTAATGCTTTTCGATCAACCGCAAAAACAACTTTATCAACATTAGGTAATCTGGCAGCTAACCAAGCAGCTTTAAAGGAACTAATAGTTTTACCAGAACCTGTTGTATGCCAAATGTAGCCAACCTCTTTAGGGTCAAAACCAAAGGAATGATGCCGTAATTTTTCTAAAATTCGTTTGGTTGCATATACCTGATATGGACGCATTACTTTAACATTTTCATGATTTTTTGTACCATCTAAAATCATAAAGTTAGTTGCCATTTCATGAGCCATCGGGATTGAAAGCATTTGTCTAGCAAACTCACGCCATTCATATACTGGATGGTTGTCTTTTTCTCTTTGCCACCGAAAAGCAAAGTCTGTATTAAACTTATCCAAAGTGGTATTAGCCATATAACGAGCATCATGCGGCGTTAATGCAACTAAAATCTGTACTGTTGAAAAAATATCACTATACTGATTTTCTGAAATATATTGTTGCATCTGATTTAGTGCTTCTTTAGCATCGTGTGCATCAGCTTTTTCTTCAATCTGAATAATCGGCAGACCATTAATTAACAAGGTAGTATCAAATCTTCGTCTTTTGCGACCTACTATTACAGGGTCACGCCAAATCTGATTAACAACTTGATAAACGGTATTACCAGCACCAATATGACTTTGATCAAAAACGGTAAGGAAAACATGGTTACCATTATCCAAATCTACTTCAACTTGGGAAATTCCATTAACTCCGTATAAAAATTGCCCTGCTTCATAAGGTGTAGATAAATTCTTGATTTGCACCTTAACTTGGTTAAATTCATTAGTAGTTAATGGCTGATCTAATTTATCTTGATTATTTTGTTCTAAAATTTGCTTAAAGTTCACCCATAACTGTTCAGTCGTTTTTATTTTTGACATATAGGTCCATTGCTTGTCACCACCAATTTTAGTTAAATAATCAATTAGTTCATCTTCAAATTTTAATTCGCTGTTTTCAATTGCCATTTTTCGCCTCTGTTTTAATACCAATGATATTGTCTAAAATTTGATACACAATCCTATCTCTATTTAAAATATTTTTATACAATTGATTAGACTGTTTTAACTGGTCCACATATAACTTTCCAATTGATTTTTGATTTTCAACGCTCAGTTCCGGAACAATAATTTCTTTAAGAATTTTTGTTGTATATTTAAAAACAATGCTACCCTGCAAATATTTTTTTATTTGTCGATCAAAACATTTACTTTCGTTTAATAGAAAAAGAATGTATTCAATTGATACAGAAGTTCTAGGAATTAATTTAACAAAATTCTGTGTTAAAATGTATTTGTCGTGTTTCTGAGTTATAATGGCTGCTTTTCCACTTTGTAGGTTAAAAATCAAGTCACCTTGCTTAACCAGAACCACATCAGATATAGTTTTTATTTGCTTTGTTTTGCTATTATTTGTTAGAGACTGAAAAGTATCTTCTAAATAACAATTTCTATCATAAACAAAGTAAGATTTTGTATTACTTTTATTATTGACTTCTAGTCTAGATTGTAATGAACCACTTTTAAATTCGAAAAGGTCCTTTAATTTCAAATTTTGTTCTCCTTTCTTTTGGTAATTTAGCTAAATTACATAAATAATTATAATACATTTTCCACTAAAATCAAGTGTAATTTTTTAAAATTACTTTATTATCATCACTTATTGTTATAATTGATGATAATTACTATAAAAAGAAGGTACAAAAATGATTAAATTTTATGGCTATAAACGTTGTTCAACCTCGCGCAGTGCTGAAAAGTGGCTCCACGAACATGATGTTGACGTCGACTTTCAAGACTTGGTAGAGCAGCCACCTAAAAAAGAAGATCTAGTTAAGTGGATGACTGCTCATGAAGACCGCGGCTTGCGTTACTTCTTCAACACCCACGGCATGGACTACCGCAAATTGCACTTGAAGGACCAATTGCCAGACATGACTATTGACGAAGCAGCCGAGATGATGTCCAAGAACGGCAAGTTAATCAAGCGTCCGTTAGTTGTTGACGGCGACAAATTAACCTGCGGCTTCAATGAAGATGTTTACAAAGATACTTGGCTATAGAAGCGAGCTCAATGCTCGTTTTTATTTTGTCTATTTTCTATGCCTGCAATAACCTTTATAATAGGAAATAAAAAAGGAGCACAGTATGAAATATAATCAATATGCCTATGTTGAAACTGATTTTCAAACACAGGTACAAGAACTACTTACTATCAAATTTTTACCAGAAAATTACCAAGAACTGACTTTTAGCGAGTTGCTAGCTGAATTAGTTGAGAACACACTTGCAGAAGTTAATCCTACCGCGGATTTTGCTAGACAAGCCAAGTTAGGTGAGTTTGCCGTTTCTGATAACCAAACCCTAGCAGACTTTTTAGCGACTAATCCAGAAACCATTACACCAGAACAATTTTACAATGTCTCCCTGCAGCTGTTGGGTTACCATGTCCACTATGATTATCAATTGTCTGACCCACTGGGCTTTATAACTAAACAAGCCCTGCCAGCTGTTTCTAGCATTAATAATCGGGACGAACTAATTCATGCCTTTTACCGCTTATTAAATACCCGGGCCAAAAATGGTCAGCTCTTAATTGACGTCATGGCTGGCAAAGGTTACTTCCACGAAAAACTTCTTGGTATCCCCTACAGTAAATTCATCTTATTTAACGGCAAAAGCTTACCCGTATTTGATACCAGCAACGTAATTCGCGAGGTTGTCTATGTAGAAAGTGACCTTGATACTGATGGCGATGGTCAATCTGACTTATTGCAAACGACTATTTTTCGCCCAGTTGAAAGCGAAATGATGAAAGTTCCAGCGCTCTATACAGCTAGTCCATATTTTGGCGGTGTCATTGACAATGTTAAACGTAATCACAGTGTCGATGAGAACTTGAGTGATGCCACTGAATGGACTAATCCACAATATGAACCTGCTGCACGCGTGAAAGCTAAGCAGCCTAGTTCTGAAAATCATGCAGCAATCGAAGAAGCTGTCGGCAAATCCTCTTACCCACTAAACGAATACATGCTCGCACGCGGCTTCGCCAGTGTTTTTGCTGGCGGCATTGGCACACGTGGTTCTGATGGTTTACGGATCACTGGTTCTCCTGAAGAAACAGAAAGTGCCAAAGAAATTATCGAGTGGCTGCACGGCGATCGAGTTGCCTATACTGACCGTAACCGCACTCATCAAATTAAGGCTTCATGGTGTAATGGTAATATCGGTATGACTGGTCGCTCTTACCTCGGTACCTTGCAAATCGCTGTCGCCACAACTGGCGTTAAAGGCCTGAAGACCGTGGTGTCTGAAGCCGCAATCTCCTCTTGGTATGATTATTACCGCGAGCATGGTCTGGTCATTGCCCCTGAAGACTGCCAAGGTGAAGACATGGACTTGCTTGCCGAGACTTGTCAGTCTAACTTATGGGACGCAGGTTCCTATTTGAAGATCAAGCCTAAATATGACGCCATGCAAGAGCAGCTTTTAACTAAAGAAGACCGCAAAACTGGACAATATTCAGACTTTTGGGAAGCACGCAATTACCGCCACCATACGGATAACATTAAATGCTCATGGATCAGTGTTCACGGTCTGAACGACTGGAATGTTAAGCCTAAGAACGTCTATAAAATTTGGCAAAAAGTAAAACATCTCTCTTTGCCGGTTAAGCCGCACCTATTCCTGCATCAAGGACCACATTACAACATGAATAATTTGGTTTCAATTGACTTTACCGACCTCATGAACCTCTGGTTTGTTCATGAATTGCTCGAAGTTGACAATGGTGCCGAACAGCAATGGCCAACTGTCATGATCCAAGACAACCTAGAAGCTGATACTTGGCATCAAGAAGCTGACTGGAGTAACGAACTAGGTCAAGAAGTAATCTATTATCCAACTGATGATAATGAATTACAAAAGGACGGCAATGGCAAACAGCAATTATCATTTGTCGATGTGGGCGGACAAAAATTTAAGCAAGCCCATATTTCCGAAAGTGAGTGGCAATACCAATTTATTTGTGGTCAAAAGCCGTGGGCTTCATCAAGTCTGCGCTTTACAACTGATGAGTTTATTCATCCCGTAACGATTGTCGGTCGCCCTGAAGTTACTGTCCATGTTTCTTCTAACATTAACAAAAGCCAGCTTTCAGTCGCTTTAGTTGAATTAGGTGATCGTCAGCGCCTAACTGCCACACCTAAATTCATCATGCCTGGTGGTCAAGAACTTGGCTATCATTTTGGTACCGACACTTTGCAAGAATTTATGCCTGACAAGCTAACTCATGCCAAACTAATTACTAAGGCACACATGAACTTGCAAAATTATGCCGACATGAAGAAGCCAACTGCCATTGAACCGGACCAATTTTATGACCTAACCTTTAAACTGCAGCCGACTTATTATCGCCTCCCTGTTGGCAGCCGGCTTTGCTTAATCATCTATTCGACTGACCAAGGCATGACTAAGCGCCCACTTGAAGAAGTAACTTATACAGTTGATTTGGCAAAAACCGCAATTAAATTTAGTCAAAAATAATTAAAAAATCCGTTAGAACTTCATTGTTCTGACGGATTTTTAAGTTTAAGCAAGGATTTTGATTGCTAGTGCTTCATATGGTCTTAAACGCAAAAATTGCTCAGTTTTACCATTATCTTTTTGATAATTACCAATTAAAACTTGGTAAGTTTGATGACGATACTCCTCAGGCAGCTGCACGACATATTCGGTACCATAAAAATTATTAAAAACTAGTATTCTATCCGCGTTATCATCGAGATAGCGCTCATAAGCAAGAATGTGCTGGTCGGATTTCAAGAACATTTTAATATGACCATCCGAAATTAGGTCTTCGTGTTTACGCAACTTAATTAATTTTTGATAATAATTGAAGATCTCGCCTTCTGATAATTCCTTTTTGACATTAATCTGGGACTGATTTCTCGGCATTAGCCACGGCTTAACTTTACTAAAACCAGCATATTCTTGGTCGTTCCAGTGCATTGGCGTGCGTGAATTGTCGCGTGATTTAGCACGAATAATTGCCAAAGCCGCTTCATCCGACATGCCCTGATTTTTTAAATTATTGAAGGCATTCTTACTTTCAATATCAACATAATTGGTAATTGAAGAATAATCAGGATCAATCATCCCAATTTCTTCGCCCATGTAAATATACGGCGTGCCGCGCATCAGATGAATGGCGGTCGCTAACATTTCTGCTGATTTTACACGGTACTTCCCGGGATCGCCAAACCGATTCAGAGCCATTGGTTGGTCATGATTATTCCAAAATAACGCATTCCAACCGCCACCCTGGTCCATTTTTTCCTGCCATTGAGTTAATAAACTCTTTAATTTCATAAAATCAAACGGCATCTTGGTCCATTTTTCACCATTTTGGTAGTCAACCTTTAGATGATGAAAGTTAAAGACCATTGATAATTCATGTTCACTAGGCTTGGAATACTTAATTGAATTTTGGATGGTTGTTGAAGACATTTCCCCAACCGTAATGCTATCAGGATCCTGACCAAAGCTCGCCGCATTCATTTCCTTCAAATACTTATGAACTATCGGCGTGTCAGTGTAGAGCTGCTTTTCTTCAATTGGATCAGTAGAATCTATCAAATCAGCTGCCTTGCCAGTGACATTAATAACATCAAATCTAAACCCCTGTACACCTTTAGCACGCCAAAAGTTGATTACCTTGTAAACTTCCTGTCGCACTTCAGGGTTGTGCCAATCAAGGTCAGCTTGGCTGGGATCATAGAGGTGCAGGTAATAATAATCAGTGTCGCCAAACTTGGCCCATGCAGGACCGCCGAACTTACTCTGCCAATTGGTTGGCAGGCTGCCATCCTTTTTTGCCTTACGTAAATAGAAAAATTTACGATACTTTTCATCACCAGCCAGCGCCTTTTGAAACCACTCGTTACTAGTTGAACAGTGATTAAATACCATATCTAACATTACGCCGACATTAATTTCTTTCAGTTTAGCAACAAGCTCATCAAAATCCGCCATTGTGCCAAACAGCGGATCGATTTGATAATAATTGGCAATATCATAACCATTATCATGCTGCGGTGAAACAAAAAAAGGATTAAACCAAATCATATCAACGTTTAATTGTTTAATATAAGGAATTTTTTGAATGATTCCGCGAATATCACCAATGCCATCACCATTAGAATCATAGAAAGACTTAGGATAAATCTGATATATGACTTTCTTATCTAAATTAACCATTTAACTTCTCCTTAGAATTTTATTCTTTGTCTTCGCGCAAAGTCAACAAATTTAAATTTACTTGGATCATGATAAGACAAGGTTAACTGAAATAGGGTCGCATCACTTAAATAATTATGACTGGCAACTAATACCGCTGTTTTATCCTTCAGGTTTAACTTTTTTTGTAAATTTTCATCAATCTTTTCAACGGTAATTTCCTTAGTCGCATATGAAACTTCCAGTCCCATTTCATTCTCAAGGTAATTGTAAATTGAAGTTTGTGCCGCACTCAGCGGCAACTCATTAATTAGCGGGGTAAACAAAAAATCACAATCAAGAATTTCTGGTTTACCATTAATCTTACGCAGGCGCTCAACGTAAAAGCCCTTCTGCTGCTTTTCATTCGGGAATTTTTTCTTAAAAAGCTCGGGTAACGACGACATTTTCGCCAAAGTTAAAACTTCAGTTTGCGCATCCATGCCCAGAGATTGGCTTAATTCCGCAAAACTTGAAATGCCAGAAATCGGAAAGGAATACTGCTCTAAATTCAAAACCAACGATCCCTTGCCGCGAATCTTCTGAATTAGGCCTAACGAATTTAATTCTTCCAAGGCCTTACGCACCGTCTCACGTGAGGTTCCGTATAACTTGGTCAACTCGCTTTCACTTGGTAAAAAAGAATTAACCTTAAATTGCTGGTGTTTGACCTTAGCTGCAATGTCTTGGGCGATAATTTCTGATTTTGATTGCATGATATTTTTCCTTTCACTAAATCAGATTAATTATATGCGCTTCTGTATGTACAAGTAAATAATTATCGTTAACTTTGCCTAAAATATTTGTAAGCGTTCTATTGCATCTTGTCTAGACAAGTATGATAATAATCATAAATCATTTATTAATAAATGCAAATGCATTAGTCAGTTAGTCAGAAAGAAGGAATAAGAATGGCGAAAAACAAAGAAACCATTCTTTTGGCTCCCGCAAACGGAAAAGTTATTGCATTAAGCAAGATTAACGATCCGGTCTTCAGTAAAGGAACTATGGGACAAGGATTTGGCATAATGCCAACCAATGGAGAAGTGGTTGCACCCGTTGCTGGTGAAATTGTCACGATTGCCAAAACGAAACACGCAATTGGTATCAAAACCAGTACAGGTCTGGAAGTACTAATTCACATGGGAATTGATACCGTTGAACTCAACGGCGAACCATTTACAATTAATGTTCAAAATGGTGATACTGTTAAGGCAGGCCAAGTAATTGCTAACATGGATCTTGATGCCATTAAAACAGCAAAGTTAGACCCAACAATCATTACAGTCATTACCAACACAAATGATAAACTTGCTGGCTTAGACATCACTGAAGGTGAAATTTCTGCTGGAACCCAAGTAGCAACAGCGTACCTTAAAAATGCCCCAACAACTGCATCGCAGCAAAAATTATCCTATGATGAATTAGCTGCTTTTATCATTAAAAATGTTGGCGGTCCCCAAAATATCAATAATGTTATTCATTGCATTACAAGATTACGGTTCTATCTTAAAGATGAAGCACAAGCAAACGATGATATCCTTAAAAATCAACGCGGTATTCTTGATGTTATGCACGCTTCTGGACAATATCAAGTTGTTATTGGCGATGGCGTTGCCAACTTGTATGACGCATTAATCAAGCAATTACCGGAATTAGACGATAGTGCTACTACCACTAATTCGCAAAACGATAGTAAGAATCCTTTTTCACGGGCAATTAACAATTTAATTGGCTTTATTACTGGTTCAATGAGTCCTGTGATTGGGGTAATTGCTGCTTCAGGTATTATCAAGGGGATTCTTGCTTTATTGACGCTGCCGCAGCTCGGCTCAATACTTAATGTTAACAGCGTTCCTTACATTACCATCAGTGCAATGGCTGACTCGGCCTTCTACTTCCTGCCAATTTGGGTTGGTTTTAGTGCCGCCAAACGTTTAGGTAGTGATCCAATCATTGCTGCCGTAATCGGTGGGGTTATTACCATGCCGCAGTTAATCACTTGGGGCAAAGCAGGAAAAGTCATGTTTCGCTTCGCTGGGTTAAACTTTCAGTTTTTGAATTATACCTACTCAATCTTCCCAATGATTTTGGCAGCTTGGCTAGCTTACAAGTTAGAAAAATGGCTTAAAAAAGTTTTGCCAACTTACCTGCAAATGATTTTTGTGCCATTAATAAGTGTCCTAATTGTTTCTACTATTACCTTAGTAATTACTGGACCAATTATTCAGGGTATCGCCAACGGGATCGCTGTCTTCATTAACTGGTTAGTTTCCGTATCCGGCTGGCTTGGCGGTTTTATTATCGGTGGCTTCTATCAAGTGCTTGTTATCTTCGGCTTTCACTGGGGTGTTGTGCCATTGGTTGCACAACAGATTGCAAGTACCGGTCAAAGTGCCATCAACGCAATTATTTGTTCAACAATGATTGCCCAAGGTGCTGCAGTCTTAGCAGTCGCAATTAAATCTAAGAAGGCTGACATCAAAGAATTAGGCTTTGCCGCAATGATTAGTGCTTTCTGCGGTGTTACTGAACCTGCGATCTATGGCGTTAATCTTAGATACAAAAAGGTCTTCATTTCTGGTTCAATTGGCGCCGCATTCGGCGGTTTAATTACGGGCTTAATGCACGGAACCATGTTTGGCTTCACGGGTGGCCTAATTGGGTTTTCAAGTTTCTTCAATCCGAAAAATCCGGGCGATCTAAGCAGCTTCTACACATTCTTGATTGCCAGTGCTGTTTCAATCGTTGTTGCCTTCATTATTACTTGGTTCTGGGGCTATGACGATAAGATGGTAATGGGCAAGAAAGTTGCTAAAGCAAAGCGCCCAGGTACAATTTAAAAATAATCTGATATTAAAAAGCAGATCAAGTTTTTCAAAAAGAAATTCTTGACCTGCTTTTTTTGTAAGAAGTTATCTTTTACTTCAAACTAGTTGTTAAAAATGACCGATTGGCTAGCGCCGTTAATAGTGCGCGTGCTGTATCTAAGCTCGTAATTAGCGGTACATTCTGTTGAATTGCGGTCTGTCTGATAATAAAACCATCAGAATTCTTCGTTAGATCATGCCCCATTGTATTGATTACCAGATCAATCTTACCGCTGCGCAATTCTGTTAACAAATTACTGTCTGCCTGCTGATGAATTTTGCTAAGCAAGGTCACATGTAGATTATGCTTTTGCAAAAACGCCGCAGTTCCACTGGTTGCAAATATCCGATAGCCAATCTGGGCGAATTTTTGCGCTAAGGGTAAAATCGCCTCTTTATCACGATCCTCAATGGTTAACAATACATTACCACTATCAGGAATCTGCATCCCCGCACCGGCAAAAGCCTTATAGAGAGCCTTTGCAAAACTCACATCACTACCCATTACCTCACCTGTTGACTTCATTTCTGGTCCCAAATAACTATCAACATCAGCTAGTTTACTGAATGAAAAAACAGGTGCTTTTACACTAACCAATTTTGGTTCTGGTGCCAAGCCGTCGGCATAGCCTTGACTGCGTAGACTTTGCCCCATAATCACTCGCGTTGCAACCTGGGCCATTTCAATACCGGTAACTTTACTTAAAAACGGTACTGTTCGACTAGCACGGGGATTAACTTCAATAATGTAAATTTCATTGTCCCGTTCAATTAGCTGCAAGTTCATAATTCCGCGGCAATTTAGTTTTAATGCCAATTCCTTGGTAAGTTTGGCAATTTTTTGCTTAACTTCAGTTGAAAAAGTTTGCGCCGGATAAACAGCCATTGAATCACCTGAATGCACACCGGCATGTTCAATATGTTCCATAATTCCGGGAATCAGCACCTGCTCGCCATCACAAATAGCATCAACGTCGCACTCCCGACCATCTAAATAATCATCTACTAAAATTGGGTGACTGCTGGCAATATCTACATGGTCGTGTAAATAATCTTCTAATTCATCTTGACTGTACACAATTGCCATTGCTTTACCGCCAAGAACATAACTTGGGCGCACCAAAACTGGATACCCTAGTTTAGCCGCTGCCTGAATAACGCCTGCGTGGCTTGTCGCCGTAATTCCCTGCGGCTGCTTTAAATGCAACTCTTTAACTGCCTGATCGAATAATTCGCGATCTTCGGCACAATTTAAATCTTCGACACTTGTTCCTAGTACTTTAATGCCGTGTTCTTCCAGTCCTGCAGCCAGGTTAATTGACGTCTGTCCGCCAAACTGAATGATAATCCCTTCTGGCTGTTCCAAGTCACAAACATTAAGCACATCTTCCAGTGTCAAAGGTTCAAAGTATAATTTATCAGAAATTGAAAAGTCAGTCGAAACCGTTTCTGGGTTAGAATTAATAACAATTGCTTCATAACCCATCTTCTGCAATGCCTTAACGGAATGCACGGTTGCATAATCAAACTCAACCCCCTGACCAATTCTAATTGGACCAGAGCCAATCACCAAGACTGATTTTTTATGATCACGTTGACTCTCATTTTCTAGGTCATAAGTTGAATAAAAGTATGGCGTTTGCGAAGCAAATTCTGCCGCACAGGTATCAACCATTTTGTAAACAGGAACAATGCCATGCTGTTTACGCACCTGCCTTACTTGTTCAGGTGTGTGATGCCATAATTTACCAATTGTCTGGTCGCTAAAGCCGTACTTCTTGGCTGTCTTAAGTACAGTAATATCGTCTGGATGTGCCGTAATGGTCTTCTCCATATCAACGATGTGGCGCACAACATCCAAAAAATAAAAATTGATTTTGGTCAATTCATGGATATCCGTCATCGAATAGCCCCGGCGAAAGGCTTCGGCAAGATAAAAGAGGCGATCGTCTTGTGCCTTAACCAGCTTTTGTTCCAAATCCTCATCACTTGCCTTATGAGCATCTGCAGAATAAAAGTCTTTTTGATCAATTTCTAGCGACCTGACAGCTTTTTGAAAGGCTTCCTCAGCTGTGCGCCCAATCGCCATCACCTCACCTGTTGCCTTCATCTGGGTACTGAGTTCGCGGTTAGCTTTAGGAAACTTATCGAACGGCCAGCGGGGAATTTTGCAAACAACATAATCCAGTGACGGCTCAAACTCTGCAAAAGTTGTCCCCGTTACCGGATTTTTGATTTCATCCAACGTCAGACCAACCGCAATTTTCGCAGCCATCTTGGCAATCGGATAACCCGTTGCCTTCGAAGCTAGAGCCGATGAACGTGACACTCTTGGATTAACTTCAATCACATCATAATTAAAGCTCTTTGGATCAAGTGCTAGCTGCACGTTGCAGCCACCCTCAATCTTCAATGCTCGAATCAAGCGCAACGAACAATCGCGCAATAGTTGATATTCCTTGTCTGACAGTGTCTGTGATGGTGAAAAGACAATCGAATCACCAGTATGAATACCAACAGGATCAAAATTTTCCATGCAGCAAACAATCATTGTGTTATCAGCATGATCGCGCATGACTTCAAATTCAATCTCTTTGTAGCCAGCGATCGACTTTTCTACTAAACATTCAGTAACCGGCGATAATTCCAAGCCGTTCTTGGCAATACGTGCAAGTTCATCATGGTCGTTGCAAATTCCGCCACCAGTGCCACCCATGGTAAAAGCCGGACGAACAATGATTGGGTAGCCAATTTCATCCCCAAATGCCAATGCCTCAGCGACAGTTTTGACACTTTTGGATGGTGGAACCGGCTCGCCCAACTGCTGACATAATTGTTTAAACTCTTCGCGATCTTCTGCCTGCTCGATTGACGCAAGCTTAGTTCCTAAAAGTTCAATCCCTAATTCCTGTAAGATGCCGCTTTCAGCTAAAGATAAAGCCATGTTCAGGCCGACTTGACCGCCTAGTGTCGGCAAAATTGCATCGGGATATTCTTGACGAATAATTCGCGAAATTGCATCAACTGTCAACGGTTCAAGATAAACCTTGTCGGCAATTTCAGTATCCGTCATAATCGTTGCTGGATTGGAATTAACCAGCACGACTTCGTAGCCCTCTTCGCGCAAAGCTAGACACGCCTGCGTTCCCGAATAGTCAAATTCTGCTGCTTGGCCAATAATTATCGGTCCCGAGCCGATGACCATAATTTTATGAATATCTGTTCTTTTAGGCATGTTGCTTAGCTTCCTTTCTTTGATCGATCATTTGCATAAAGTAATCAAAAATCCCTTGCTGATCGTGTGGTCCAGGAGTTGCATCTGGATGAAACTGCACCGAAAATGCCGGATACTTCTTATGGCGCAGACCTTCAATTGTACCGTCATTAACTTCAACGTGAGTTACCATTAAGTCAGTTGCCGCAATTGATTCTGCCTTAACCGCGTAGCCATGATTCTGCGAACTAAAGCCAATATTACCGGTCGCAATTTCGCGAACTGGGTGATTAAGTCCTCGATGACCAAATTTCATTTTGAACGTCTCGGCACCATTCGCCAAAGCAAAAACTTGATGCCCCATACAGATCCCCATTAATGGCAAATACTGCTCAACTTCTCGCACCATCGTCGCAGCACGCGACATTTCCTCAGGATTACCGGGACCGTTAGAAAGTAATACCCCGTCTGGATGCAAACTTAGAATGCGTTCAGCTGTGGTATTGTACGGCACGACAATACAGTTACAATCACGCTGCACTAATTCGCGCAGAATACTATTTTTGATACCAAAATCAACCACCACAATATTGCGCTTGGAACCAGGTACTGGATACGAGCGGGTTGTCGACACCCGGCTAACTGCTCCCTTAGTTAAATTTTCTTTTTGTAGGGCTTGAGCAATTTGGGCTGCATCAGCCGCAGAATTAGCAATCTGACCGCGCATTGTACCATGCAGCCGCAATTTTTTAACTAAAGCACGCGTATCAATTCCTTGAATACCGGGAATATTTAATTTTTTAAGAAAGTCTGGCAAGGTTGTCTGCATGCGCCAGTTATCAGGATGATGCGCCACTTGATGACAAATCACGCCCTTAATTCCCGGTTCAAGCGATTCATAATCTGCTAGTGTAATGCCATAATTACCAATCAGAGGGTTAGTGAACACTAAAATCTGATCGGCATAAGATTGATCCGTAATCGCTTCCTGATAACCGGTCATCCCCGTTGTGAAGACCACTTCACCTTTTGCTTCACATGCAGCACCGAAGCCTTCGCCCTGATAGATACTGCCGTCTTCCAAAATCAGATACTTCATTATTACTCCTTTACTTGATAAACTACGCGTCCAGAAACCATTGTCATTATCGTTGGTCCATAAACTATGTCTTCGGTAAACGGTGTATTACAACTTTTTGAAAGGTAGTCCTGCTGGTGTAATTTTTTCTTAGCCTGCAAGTCAAAAATGGCAATATCTGCCGGTTCACCAATTGCAATCCTCCCCGCATGTTGCAAGTTAAAAACCGTCGCCGGCTTAATTGTTAACCAAGCGAGTAATTGCGTTATACTGCAGCACCCTGTCTTGACTAGCTGCGTATAAAGCTCACTAAAGGCTGTCTCACTACCAGTAATGCCAAAAGCTGCTCTGCTAAAGCCACCTGCCTTATCCTGCTGGGTATGTGGTGCATGATCCGTAGCAATCATATCAATTGTCCCATCAAGCAGTCCGGCAATTAATGCCTGTTGGTCTTCTTTTGACCTTAACGGCGGGTTCATCTTAAAATTACTGTCGTTTTGTGTAATATCATTTTCTGTTAACAACAGATGATGCGGTGCTGCTTCACAGGTAACGTATACACCACGCTTTTTGGCAATTCTGATTAAGTCAACACTGGTCTTAGTTGAAACATGGCAAACATGATAATGCACACCAGTCTTAGCAGCCAGTAACAGGTCGCGCGCAATTTGCGTGGTTTCTGCTAGTTCTGTAATGGGTCGCAAGTCAAATTCTGCTGCCTTTGGACCACTATTAATTACCCCAAGATTAAAAAGCGTGTCATCTTGAGCATGTTCGGCAATGATTAGATGATTGTCTTTTGCCTGCTGCATTGCATTGTACATTGTTTGTGCATTCTGTACGCCCTTGCCGTCATTACTTAGAGCAATTGCGCCAGCTTTTTTTAAACTAGCATAGTCAGGGAGAGTATCGCCAACTTCATCAACTGTAATTGGCCCGTATTGTAAAACATGGACGACACCATTCTGCTTATTATTAGTTACCATCTTTTGCAGTAATTCAGCAGTATTGGGAACCGGCACCACATTTGGCATTGCCGCGGTAGTTGTAAAACCGCCATGAGCTGCAGCCAGCGTCCCCGAATGAACATTTTCCTTTGCTGTTTGGCCAGGATCACGATAATGAACATGCATGTCGATCAAACCCGGACTGACCAGCTTATCTTGCGCGTCAATGACTTTCTCAGCCGTCAAATCTTGACCAATAGCATTAATGCAGCCATTTTTAATTAAAATATCGCACTGGGTAAGTCGGTTGTCCAAACAGACTTGACCATTTTTAATGACTGTAGCCATTATTCTAGCCCTCCCAACTGGCGACCGCGCAGTACCGCCTCAATCATTGCCATGCGCATAAAGACCCCATTTTGCATCTGACGAACAAACATACTCTTGGGTGCTTCAACTAATTTGCCAGCTAGTTCAACATCACGATTAATCGGACCTGGATGCATGATAATTGCATCCTTTTTTAGTGCATGATAGCGGCGCTCATTAATCCCAAATTGCTCGTGATATTGCATTGGGTCAAACTTACTTTCATTCAGGTCACCTGCATGACGCTCATGCTGAACGCGCAGTAACATCATCACATCAACTTGACCAATCAGATCGTCAAGCGGGGCAAACTGCCCATATTGGTCAAACTGCTTGTCATACCAATATTCTGGTCCAGAAAAGTAAACTTGCGCACCAAGCTGAGTTAATAACTCCATATTACTTTTGGCGACCCGAGAATTGGTAATGTCACCAACGATCGCTACTTTCAAATTCTCAAAATGACCAAAGTGCTCATGAATTGTCATCATGTCAAGCAGACATTGCGATGGGTGCTGACCACTGCCATCACCGGCATTAATGACGCCAATGCTTAAGTGCTGCTCAGGCGCTAAAGAAATTAACTCATTGTAATATTCATTTTGCGGATGGCGAATAACTTCAAGGTTAACCCCCAAGGCCGCCATAGTTAGCGAGGTATCATATAAGGTCTCACCTTTTTTAACTGAACTATGAGCCGGATCAAAGGGAATAACTGTTAAGCCTAATTTGCGCTCCGCAATTTCAAAGCTGGTATGGGTTCTGCTTGAATTTTCAAAAAACATGTTAGTCACATAAACTGGCCTAGCCAATTTGGGTATAGCCCCTCCACGCTTAAAGTACTCTGCACGGTCAATCAAGGCGCGTACTTCATCTGCCTGCAAGCCGGCGACACTAACAAAATGCGGTAAACTAACAAGATTATAATTTTTCATGGTCGAAACCCTTTCTTTAAGATACAAAAAACCTGAAGCATTTAGATTGCTCCAGGTTAATCAAAAGGGATTTTGGGCCTATTTTAAGATACTCCAAAAGAACTCAAACCCTTCTGACCCTCTCTGGAGTCAATTAAATGGTTGAATGATTAAATTAACTAAATTATGTTATTCTTCCGGTAACGGCTTTAATTTTACGCTATCCTGCCCGTCAACTTCCTCAACACTAACAGCAACTTGTTCTGTTGAAGACGTCGGGATATTTTTTCCAACAAAATCTGCCCGAATTGGCAATTCGCGGTGACCGCGGTCAACCAGAACCGCAACAGCGATTGAACTTGGTCGACCAATGTCCATCAGGGCGTCCATTGCTGCCCTAATTGTCCGCCCCGTATAAATAACGTCATCAACAAGGACAACATGTTGATCGGCAATCTCAACTCCAACTTTATTGGAATTGACAACCGGATCCTGTTTAAGAGTTGCGTCATGACGGTCATCACGGTAGAGGGTAATATCCAGTTGCCCTAGGGGAACATCGACACCCTCCAACTTTTGAATGCGGTCATGAATCCGTTTAGCCAAATACACACCACGCGTCTTAATGCCAACAAGCACCAAGTTCTCGGTTCCCTTATTACGTTCAATAATTTCATAAGTAATTCTTGTTAGTGCCCGCTTCATTGCGAGCGCATCCCAAATTTCTTTTGCCATCTTGTTCTCCTCTCATATCCCCAAAATAAAAGCACCTAGTCGATGAGACCAGGCGCTAACTTGATTGCCTTGCTAGCCTCTCTGGACTAATTAAAGGAATATTAAGTTAAATATACGGACAATTATTATAATTGTCAAATTAAATTTTTAATTAAATTGAACTTGACCGACAAGATCATTGATATCGCTAACACCTAACTTATTTAGCAGTGCCGGTAATTTTTGAATAATATGCGGGCAGGCTAAATCATCGTGAAAATGCGCACTGCCAACGGCCACGGCACTGGCCCCTGCCAGCATAAATTCAACTACGTCTTCAGCACTTGCAATGCCGCCCATCCCAATAATCGGCAGCTTAGTTGCCTGATAAACCTGGTGAACTTGATATAGCGCAAGCGGCTTAATACCACTGCCCGAAAGACCGCCAACATTATTACCTAAAAATGGCTTGCGCGTTTCAAGGTTTATCCGCAAACCCATCACTGTATTAATTAGCGACAAACCATCAGCACCACCAGATTCTGCAGCGCGGGCAATCTCAGTAATTGAGGTAACATTGGGTGTTAACTTGACATAAATTGGCACCTCAACTACTTGTTTAATGGCAGTTATCAGCTGCTCGACCAATTCCGGATGAACGCCAAAGGTCATGCCGCCGCGAGCCACATTAGGACAGGAAAAATTAAGTTCTAATGCATCTACCAAACCAGATGCGGACAATTCTTTTGCTACCTGCACATAGTCAGACTTACTGCCGCCGCCAACACTAGCAATAATTGGCAAGTTGGGATATTTTTGACGCACAGCTGGGATTTTTTCACTGACAACCTTGTTAACTCCGGGATTAGTTAATCCTACCGAATTTAGCACACCAGATTCTAACACTGCAATTTGCGGCTGCGGATTACCCAGCCGTGCTTGCGGTGTTGTTGTTTTCAGTACCAACGCTCCTAACTCATTTAGGTCAAACTTGTTAGCAGCGGGAACATCGCCGAAGCCAAAAGTTCCACTTGCTGGCATCACCGGATTTTTCAGGTGCAGACCGGGTAATTTTACACTAAGATTAGTCATCTTTACCTCCAAAAATGTATGCTCACAGACATTACAATTATTTTCGCAGTTTATTTTACACGTTTTTAATTATTTGCCAAGATTTAATTTTTATTTCAACTCGACGTCCCACACAGCCTGCTGCATTGAACCATAAAACTTGCGATAAAGTTTCTTGGTTTCTGCAGTTTGGTAACATTTTACAACGTTCTTGTAGTCCGGATCGTTCTTTTTGACTGCCGTAGTACAGATATTATTAATTGCTCCCGCGGACTCCTTATTGATTGGCTCAACATAAATCGTCTCTTTAGGGCCAAGACCTGCTGGCACGGCAAAATCATTATTAACAATTACGGCATCAACCGAATTAATAATTCGCGCGCATTGCTCGTCACTAACCTCTTTAATCTTGATATGCCACGGATTACTTGTAATATCCGCGATCGTCTTCAACTTTTTACCCGTAGTCAACCGGATTAACTTAGCATTTTTTAAAACATGGAGTGCTCGGGATTCCGTTGCGGCATCATTAGGGATCGCGATCGTGGCACCTTGCGGCAACTGACTTAACTTGTGATACTTCTTGGAATATAGCCGAATTGGCGCAATATAAGTTTTACCAATTGAAACGATATTGGCATGGTTAGCCTTTGACCAAGTATGCATAAATGTTGTTGTCTGAATTGCATTTAGATCAATCTCACCATCACGCAAAGCCTTATTCGGTTGATTGTAATCCGTAAATACCTTGGTCTTAACAATAATGCCATAATCCCGCTTGGCCTTTTGCGCAACATGCTGCCAAATTACATGTTCAGAATTACTTTCACCGACAACGCCAATCGTTACCACCCGCTGCTTGGACGTATTATTAGAAATTCCTGGGCCGAAGCTAAACCAGCCGGCAACCAGCAAAACTAAGGCAATAATTGTCCAAGTAATAATATGTTTCTTTCGCTTCTTACTCATTTTTTATTCCTTTTCTTAATAAAAAATTCACTTAAATTTATAATAATTATACCAAAATAAACTACTAGCATTAACATTTATTAAAATTACCGGCAAAAATTAGTTGTCTTTTGGATAAGATGATGCTAAACTGACTAGCGATGAACTTTAAACGGTACAGAGAGACCGCAAGTTAAACATGACTAAATTACCCAAAAAGTCTATTTTGACGCGCTCTGTGCCAAAATAGACTTTTTTGGAGGTTTGCAATGGAAAAAGCAGTTTTCGTCGCCCTAGATTATGCTAACGAGCAGGAAGTTGCACAACTTTTGCCAAAACTTGGCATACCGCAAGAAACTTACTTAAAAATTGGCATGGAACTTTTTTATCATTCTGGAAGTGCCTTAGTTAAACAGCTAAGCGAACAGGGATACCACATTTTCTTAGACTTAAAATTGCACGACATCCCTAACACTGTCTATAATGCTGCCAAACAATTAGCCGCGCTAAACGTCTTTTGCATTACTATCCACGCATTAGGCGGCAGCGAAATGATTAAGGCTGCTAAAGACGGCTTAATTGCTGGCACACCAGCTGGTCAAAGTGTGCCTAAACTCCTAGCAGTGACAGAATTAACCTCAATTTCTGATGCAATTTTGCAAGATGAGCAAAATTGTCAACTGCCAATGACCGAGCAAGTCGTTAGTCTTGCCCAAACAGCACAAAAAGCCGGCGCCGATGGCGTTATTTGCTCGCCACTAGAAGTTGAAAATCTTCGGTCACGAATTGGTCCTGACTTTCTCTACGTTACGCCAGGAATTAGACCTGCTCAAACTAGCAATGGTGACCAAAAGCGTGTCGCTACACCAAAACAGGCCAAAGAATATGGTGCTAGTGCAATTGTTGTTGGCCGCCCAATTACCCAAGCGGCTGATCCACAAATCGCCTATCAAGCAATTAAGAAGGAGTTTAACTAACATGCATCAAGAACAAATTATTGCCAAATTAATCGCCGAAAAAATCATTACGGTGTCGCCTAACAAGCCATTCACTTATGCCAGCGGCATGCTTTCACCCATTTATACGGATTTACGCCTGACAGTTTCTTATCCTGACTTGCGCGATTGGATTGCTAGTGATTTAGCTGCCTTAATTAAAGCTAAATTTCCAGATGCCACGATTATTGGTGGTGTTGCAACTGCTGGTATTCCTCATGCTGCATTGGTCGCAGCTAAACTCGGCCTGCCAATGATTTATGTCCGGCCAAAGCCTAAAGATCATGGCAAGGGCCGCCAAATTGAAGGTCGTTTTACCGATCAAGACAAAATTGTTTTGATTGACGATTTAATTACCACCGGCGGTTCCGTCTTAAATGCAGTTAAGGCAACCCAGAATGAGGGCGGTAATGTCATTGGTGTCAGTTCAATTTTTACGTATTATTTACCAGACGCCAAGCAAAATTTTGCGGCAGCCAATGTTGCCTTCAATCCCCTGCTTTCTTATCCGGAATTGCTGGCAAAAGAAAAAGAGCTGCATTATATCACGGAAGCTGAATATAATGCACTTAAGACTTGGCATGAAGACCCTTGGCAATGGGGCAAAAAGTTTAACCAGGAATAATAGCCAAAAACTAAAAAATCACCTGTTACTATGAAGTGCAACAGGTGATTTTTTATAATTAAGCTAATTTTGCGTCATGGTGTTCACGGTAAGTGTAATAGACATAAGCAATGACACCAAAGGCAACTGGTCCAATTGCCGTCCAGAACGACGTCATGTAGTCCCCAGATAACATTGGTTCAACGCAAGTAAAGATAATTCCCATGGCAACAACCAGCCAGACAATAATCGTTACTGCCCACACCTTGCCTTTACCTTTGATAAAGACAAACGGCCGGTCGATATCCTTCTTCATCTTGAAGAACGGGAATACCCCAATTAAGAACAAGTACGGCACGGTTGAAGAAACGTTCATCATATCCATTAAAATCGTATAAAATTGTCCTGCAGCATTACCACCAAAGGATATAAACAGGATAATGACACTAATAAGTGCTGCCTGTGCCCACATTGCTCGTTCAGGCATATTGTGCTTATTCAATTTCACTAATTTTTTAGGTAATAACCGCGCATCACAGCCCTCAATAAAGGACTTGATTGGTGAATAAACCATTAAGAAGGCTGCAGAAATTCCAGACAAAACGTCAGCTAAGCCAGCAAGGCGAGAAAAGATTGTTCCTAATGCCAAGGTCGTAGATTGCGACAAACCCATACTATGGCCCATCACAATTCCCAAATTGTTGACTAAGACATATTCCATATTGGCAATGTTGACATTCTTTGCGCCCAGAATCGCAGTCCAATTAGTTGAAATACCACACATTAAAATATTAATCACATAAAGACCAGTCATCAAAGCCATTGCTCCCATCATGGCCTTGGGGAAAGTCTTCTCAGGCTTGTCAACTGAATCAATGACCCCAGCCGAAGTTTCAAGACCACCATAAGCAAATAACGCATAAACAATAAATGATAATACCGCTACCGGTGTCTGAAAGGCCGGATTAGGCGACTTGGTAAAGTTCATTGCTGTAACTGGTTCAGCAAAATGCCCATGACTAAAGGCAAATACGACTAGTGACGCCAGCATGAAGCCCAGAGCAATAATAATTGCAAAAGCCCCGCCGACTTTATCAACGGCCGTAATTTTATCAATCCCTTTGGCAGCAAAAAATGTGACGATTACCATGAAGGCAACTTCAAGAACACCTAAGAGTTGTGTTGATGACAAGAAGCCCAAATGCCAGGTTTGCGTCATGTCTTTACCCGAAATTAAGGTTGACAGCGCCACAAGGAAAAATTGCGTGGAAGAAACCAGCCATACAACCCAAGCAGCCAACCAAATAAAGGTCCCCACAAACGCGACCTTTTCATTAGCCGATTCTTCAAGCCAAGAAAAAATACCACCCTTAACGCCCTTAAAAGATGCGCCATACTCCGCAAAGATTAATGCAGACGGCAGAAAGAACAAGATTGCCGCAATCACATACCAAATGATACTTGCATAGCCCATTTGGTAATACGCGGTCAGTGAATTACTGAATCCAAAGATGGACGAGAAGATCATTAAAATTAACGTGCCGAGGGTGATTTTGTTCGGCTGTTTTTTATCCATAAATAGTAGCTCCTTTTCAAAATAGACCTTACTATTATGAACCTTTTGGAGTATTTATTCAAAAGCTCTTATCTTTGTGTAATTTTACTTTAATAAAAAAGGCAAGGCATTAACAACCCTGTCTTTATAAATTAATGATGACTAATCGCACTATTCAATCGTTTGCGATAACACAGATAAACAATAATCATTAATGGGATTAGCAGCAGTTGGACTGGATAGAAGTACTTAATCGGCAGCAAATCATTCACAAAGCCCATAATAATTGGTCCAAAGGACATTCCAATATCAAGCCCCAAGTAAAAGGTGCTGCTGGCCAAGCCCTGCTCATTGATTGGCGCAAGCAGTAATGCCGTCGACTGCAAGACCGAATAGATGACGCCATAACCAATTGACATTCCACAAGCAGCGAGTCCCATCTCCCAGTTGCTTTTCATGACGGCCAATAATACCAAATAAATAGCCGTAGCGATGGTGCTGAGCCAAAACCACACACCAAAGCGAACTGTGTCGAATAAATTCTTGAGGCCAATTCTAATTACCAATAAAGCAACGGCATAAATTAGGAAGTATGACCCAACCGCGATATTCAGGTGACGTTCTTCCGCATAAGTTACTAAGTCTGCCTGAGTCGCAAAATACGGAAAGGCAAACAAGGTCGTGAGTAAAGCAATTGGTAAATCTTTGACTTCAATAATCTTGAAGTGCTTGGATGCATTGACTTCAATTGCCCTTTTCTTAGGCTTAGCATGGTTGCCAACAAAGTTAATCGTAATAATCATCAAAAAAGAAGATACCGCGGAAGCAATAATCGCTAAGCGATAGCCTGTTTTTTGATAAACATTAATCGCCAAAGCTGGTGCTACAGCCATTGCTAAAGCATTCATTAAGCCATAAAAGCCCATGGCCTCACCAACATGCTCACGTGGTACTAAAAATGCCAGCCAAGTTGTCATGCAGACTGTATCTAACACGTACCCTGCACCATTAATTAGCCTAAACAGCAGCAGCCAACCACTTTTAGGAGCAAAGACATAGCCAGTTACACCAATAAAAATCAAAACACCGCCAATTAGTGATAAACGATACTTAGAAAACTTATCCGTCAAGTTACCAGCAATTGGCCGTAAAAACATCGCGGCAATACTCATAATTCCCACGATAATTCCCGCAAATGCACTGCTGGCACCAAGACTCTTGGCGTAACCATTAATTAGCGGATTGACAAACATCGTACTAAACATAAAGAAGAACGATGCTGCCATTACCAATATTACATCTTTAGTATAAATTGATTTATGCTGTGCCACTTTTAACCTCACAAAATTCATTAACACTATAATTCTACCACTTAATAAAAGTTTAATTAATGGTTCGATTGTTTATTTTATAATTAGCAAAAAAGAACTGCCTGAAAATAATCAAGCAGTTCTTTTGAATAAATCAATCTTTTAATTAATAACCCATGTACTTATTTCTTTCCCAGTCGGAAACAGTTTGGGTATATTGTGCCCATTCTAATTCCTTTGAAGAAATAAAACTGGATGATAGGTGGTCACCCAAAGCATCTTGGATTAACTTGTCGGCCTTGAATGCCTTTAAGGCACTGTGCAAAGTTGCTGGCAATGGTTTAATTCCCAATTCTTCACGTTTTTCTTCACTCATTTCGAATAAGTTAGAAGTAATTGGATCCATTGGCATTTCTTGCTTCTTAATGCCGTCAAGTCCAGCAGTTAAACATGCTGCAAGTAGCAAGTATGGGTTGGCAGTTGGGTCAGCAGAACGCATTTCCAAACGAGTGTTAATCTCTTCAGCTGATGGAATCCGGATCATTGGTGAACGGTTCTTTGAAGCCCATGAAATATAAACTGGTGCTTCAAAGCCTGGAATCAACCGCTTGTATGAGTTAACAGTTGGGTTTCCAATTGCTGTAATTGCCCGCGCGTGTGTCAAAATTCCGTTTAAGAAGTAAAGCGCAGTATTTGAAAGGTGGTACTCATTATTCTTGTCATAAAAGGCATTCTTGCCATCTTTGAACAAGGACATATTAGTGTGCATCCCGTTACCAGCTTGACCTTGAAGCGGCTTAGCCATAAACGTTGCAAACAAGTTATGTTTTCTGGCAACTTCACGAACAACCATCTTAAAGGTTTGAACACGATCAGCAGTTGTTAACGCATCATCGAACTTAAAGTCAATTTCTTGTTGACCGTCACCAACTTCATGGTGAGCAGCTTCAACTTCAAAACCAATGCTCTCAAGTGTTTCAACAATTTCCCGACGGCAACTTGCACTTTCATCATTTGAAGTCATATCAAAGTATGAAGCGTGGTCTGGCACTTGAGTAGTCCAATCACCATTCTCATCTAACTTCAACAAGTGAAATTCTGCTTCAAAACCAATGTCAAAAGCAGAAAAGCCCATTGTCTTCATCTCTTCAACAACCCGCTTCAAGTTGTTGCGTGGGTCACCAGCAAATGGCTTACCATCAGTTGTATGAACTGAACAAATCAGCCGACCAATCTTGCCGCCTTGACTGTCAGTCCATGGCAATACTGCCCAGGTTGAGAAATCTGGATACAAAACCATGTCGCTTTCTTCCAAACGAACGAAACCGTCGATTGAAGAACCATCAAAACGAATGTCATTACTCAAAACTTTTTCAAGTTGGCTATTTGGCACCTCAACGGCCTTTGAAGTACCGTTAATGTCTGTAAATGCCAATCGTAAAAAGCGAACGTCATTATCAGCAACGCTCTGTCTAATATCATCTGCTGTAATTGTTTTTGCCATTTTTTTCACCTAATAAAAAATCATACAGTAATTGGTCTGGTCCTAACAAAACTTCCTCGTTCTGCATCAAACCTGTTTTATACAATACCAAACCCTAGTCCAAAAGTCAAAGTGGTCTAGTATGTTTTTTCAACCTTTACCGTTTTTTAATTAATTCAGGAATTACTTGCAAAAAATAATTCATTTACTGCATTCGTGATGGCAATCTTCACATGAGCGTAAGTCAGTCCACCTTGCATGTAAATTGCGTAAGGCGGGCGAATTGGACCATCACCAGAAAATTCAATACTTGCTCCTTCGACAAAGGAACCGTCAGCCATGATAACCTTGTCTTCATAACCCGTATCATTGCTTGGGATTGGGTCAACGAAGGAATTAACCGGTGAGTTCTCCTGCAGAACTTTGGCAAAACGAATCATCTTGTCCTGATCATTAAAAATCACGGTTTGAATCAAATCAGTCCGGTCTTCATTCCACTTAGGCGTTACTTCTTCACCCATGCGTTCCAGAAGTGCTGCCGAATAAATGGCACCCTTAATTGCATTACCCGTTGTATTCGGGGCAATAAACAAGCCTTGGAAGTAATCAAGGTTATTATTCAAGCTGGCACCTTCTTCGCGGCCAATGCCCCCAGCAGTCAAACGTGCAGCAGTATTTTCAATCAATTCATGCTTGCCGACAACATAACCACCAATTTTAGCTAAACCACCGCCGGCATTTTTAATCAATGAACCAGCCATCAAGTCAGCACCATATTCAGTTGGTTCGTGCTTTTCGGAAAATTCACCATAGCAATTGTCAATCATGATGATGCTCTTAGGGCTAACTTCACGAATCATCGCAATCATCGGCTTGATCTTGGCAACGGTGAAACTCTGGCGAGTATTATAGCCGCGTGAACGTTGAATAACGACCATCTTAGGTTGATGCTCACTTAGCAATTTACGCGCTGCATCATAATCAACTTCACCGTCTTTTAGGTCAACATGCGAGAATTTGACACCGTATGATTGCAAACTGCCGCGGCCATCACCAGCCACGCCGATTACCTGCTGCAGAGTGTCATACGGCATTCCTGTTAAGTAAGTTAATTCATCTCCTGGCAGCAAGTTCCCAGCCATTGCCGTGGCAATCGTATGCGTACCGGATACAAATTGTGAGCGGACAAGAGCATCTTCGGTATGAAAAATCTGCGCATAAATCCGATCTAACTTATCACGTCCAGTATCGTCTGAACCATAACCAGTGCTTCCTTGTAAGTCAGCTTCTGCAACTGCCTTATCCTTAAATGCCTGCAAAACCTTGTTCTGATTATACAAAATATTGTCATCAATCTTAGCAAGCTGTGGTGCGATTTGCGCATCAATTTCTTTAACGATTTGTTGTAATTCTTCTGGCCAATTATTCATGGAGCCATTCCTCAACTTTCTCTTCTATTTCTGTAATACAATTTTGATCTTTTAACGGGTCAAACCAGTGACAAAGTAATTGATGCCTAAAATATGTCAATTGTCGTTTGGCGTACCGCCTTGAACTGGTCTTTAGCTGGTCCACACAATCTGCCAGGCTTTTTTCGCCCTTTAAATACGGGAAAAATTCTTTATAGCCTATTGCCTGCAAGATTTGATATTCCCGGTCACGATTTTGGTAAACAAATTCAGCTTCCTGAAGCATCCCCTGAGCCATCATTTGGTCAACTCGCAAGTTAATTCGCCGGTAAATTTCCTGCCGTTCAGAATTTAAGCCAATAATTAAATAATCATAGCGCGGCTTAATTTCTGTTTGCTGCTGGGAAAATTTCTGCCCTGTTCGCTCAATTACGGTCAATGCCCGCAAACTGCGCCGAGAATTGGCCACGGGGATTTTACTGGCAGCAGCAGGATCACGCTTATTTAATTCCTGCCACAAGGCTTCTGGCCCCTGCTCGTCCAAAAATTCTTGCCACTTGGCAGCAATTGCCGTTTCGTGCTCATCCTTTTCACCCAGCTGCATCTGATTAAGCAGGGCATTAACATAAAAGCCCGTCCCACCAACTAGTATTGGCAGTTTACCAGCAGCCACAATTGTCTTAATTGCTGATTGAGCCTCTTCAGTAAAATCCTTAACCGAATATGGCTCAAATACCGATTGGGTATCAACCAAATAATGCTTAACCTGAGCTTGTTCCTCTGGTGTTGCTTTTGCCGTGCCGATTGCTACTTCTTGGTACACCTGCATTGAATCACCAGAAACAATTTCACCATTTAACTTTTGTGCTAATTTGATAGCCAAACTGGTCTTGCCAATCGCTGTCGGCCCTACAATTGCTAGTACTTTTTGCATCTCGAATATCCTTTTTCCTAATAAAAGCAAAGAACATGTTTGCGCGAGTGCCCGAAACATGTTCTTCTAATTAATATTTAGATGTTTTTGTGCGACCATTCCACTCATCAAAACCATTTTTCAACCATTTAATTGAAGAAAACTTCTTCTTTTGCAAAAATCTGGCAGCTCGCAAAGTTACGGTTAATGAGTCAGAGTATAAATAAACCGGCAAATCGGCTCTAAGTTCGCTATATTGGTATTTAAGGGTGGTATAAGGCAAGTTACGTGCACCATCAATATGTTTTCTCTTAAATGGGGCTTTTTCACGTAAATCAACGATTTGGGCCTTTCTCATTCCCTTGTTAAATTCCTCATTGGTTAAGTCGCCGCTGCCGAGACGCTTAGTCTGGAACTTATTCCATAGCCAAACTGCAACAAAAGCAAGAATGACAACTACTAAGACAACATCCAAAATAATTAAAAAAGTTGACATTGATTTAACTCTTTTCTAAATAAACTTATAAGAACAATTTTACTACTAAATTATCCTAGCTTCTATGCTTTTCTTTCTCTTTGCGTTCTTCATGCTCATGTTCACGCCGCAAAATCATCTTCGCAATTAGGTAATCATGCTTGTCAATTAAGCGTGAACGATTAATATTGTCAAGTTCAAGCGCCATCAGCTCAATGTCCCAAATGCGTTTGCCAACATGCACAAGGACACCATATTTTTCAAGGAGCTGCTGAACATCATATAAGTTCTTCATTAGAATCTAATGACCATACCCATTCTAACAGCAGCAACTACATAAACTATGAGGACACAAGCAGCAACTACCCGCCACTTTTCAGAATATTTCTGCAAAGCACGATCACCTAAAATAATTGCTAGAAGTAAACCAGTGACAAAACCACCGATATGACCTTGAATATCAATATTGGTATCAAACAAATCAAGTCCAATATTAATCACTGCAAGCCAGAATGCCTGTTTACCCAAATAAACAAGTACTGGATTATCTCGATTACGCAAACCGATTGCCGTCATGGCACCCATCAGCCCAAAAAGTGCGGTCGAAGCACCAGCACTGATTGCTTGGTCGCTCCCCATTGCTAGACTTAACAAGTTGCCACCAATTCCAGACAACAAATAAACAATTAAAAAGCGCCAATGTCCCAAAATTTGTTCCATGTAGATGCCCAGATAATAAATCATTACAGCATTAGAAACAATATGCATAATTCCCATATGCAAGAATTGAGCGGTAAACAGGCGCCACCATTGACCGCCTGCCACTACAGCATAATTACTCATCGCGCCCATTTTGATTAAAACGCCAGAATTTTGTGAACCACCTAGGGCAGTTTCCATTAAAAAGACCACAAACAAAACAATTAAAATGGTCCATGTCATGTAACTATCTTTAAAACTTTGTTTTTGCATTATAGCCTCGCTAACTTACAAAACTGCATTGGGAGTAATAATCGTTTGCATTGGTACATCCGTTTGTTCAACGTCCCATGTAGTCTTATTAAAAATCATCTGTGAATTTACTAGAGCAACCGTCTTAGTTTGCTGATGTTTAGCTAAAAAGCGATCATAATATCCGCCGCCAAAGCCAAGCCGCTGATGTGTATCCTTTGCAAAAGCAAGTCCTGGCACAATAATTAAGTCCAAGTCATTATTAACTTTCGCATTCGGATCATCAACTTCCACAACACCAAACTTAGAAGTCGTCAACTTAGTCATATAACTATAATACAGAAAATCTTGTGAACGTTCTGGATTGTTATAGGCCTTAGCTAAATAGACATCCTTACCTTGATCCCATAATAAAGCAATTAACCGTGAAGTATCAACCTCATAAGCAAGCGAAGAAGTTACGCCAACTGTTTGACTATTTTGGAGTTCATCCCAAGCCATTATTTTGTCTAACAGCTGCTGGTCCTCCAGTTCTTTTTGTTCAGTTTTTGCAAAATCTTGTAATCGACTGATTTGTTTTTGCCGTAAATCTTTTTTATTCATCGATTTCTTTCACTACAAAAAATAGCAGGAACAAAATGCCCCTGCCATATTGGTTTATTACTTAGTTTCACGATGAAGAGTTGCGTGTCTTTCAACAGGGCAATACTTCTTCAAACTTAAACGTTCCGGATGCTTACGCTTGTTTTTCTTAGATAAGTAACTTCTGTCGCCACATTCGGTGCATTCCAAAATGATGTTATCTGCCATTTCTTTCACCACCTACAATTTATTATTCTGACTGAATTATGATAGCATTTTTTAGAAAGTTTTACCAGAGTTATCCTCAAATTTCTAATTTTTATGCAATTTAAAGTAATCTTGGACCATTGCCTTGGCCATTTGCAAGGTATATGAACCTTCCAAATCTGGATCTAATCCTGGGAAAACAACCGCAACTGCTAACTTAGGACTATTCGACGGTGCATAACCAACAAAGGTCGCATTAATCAACTCTGGCGGATTCTTCTGGTTTGGATGATTAGGATCATAGTAGAATGTTTGGGCGGTTCCGGATTTACCCGAAATTGACGGCTTAACATCCTTTAACTTATGAGCCGTTCCCCACGAATTAGTCCCGTGAACAACGCGCCAGAACCCCTGATGGATAACATCTAACTCGTCACTAGTCCACGGAATCCGTAATTGCACATTAGGCTTCTTGTTATAGTCAATGTAGACTTTCTTACCATTAGTAGCCGTATGACCTACTGACTGCACAACATATGGCTGCAAACGATAACCGCCATTGGCAATCGTGGACACATATTGCGCTAATTGAATTGGCGTATAAGCATCATAGTTACCATAAGCCAGGTCAAGGACCGACCCAGACAGAATTTGTCCTTGGGCATTAAACGATTTACCCTGAATCCCAGCCGATTCACCTGGCAAGTCAACGCCTGTCTTTTGTCCTAAGCCAAACATATTAAAGTTACGCCGCAGCGTGTCAAAAGCCGTATCAGGCATACTGATAAATTGTTTAGGCACATATTTAGCATGAACCCAATTCATTGCTAGGTGCATCATATAAATGTTACTTGATACTTCAAGAGCTGTCGGTGCATCCAAAGCACCAAATGTCCCAACTGGATAGACAGACTTCTTAATTGGCGAACCTGGCAAATAAATCGGCGTATCAGGCAAAGTATTGTTAGTTGGGGTAATTACCTTATTAATCAGACCGCCGCCGACCATTGCCCCCTTAACAACTGACCCCATAACATAAGTTTGGTTAATGACACCTAGGGCGTTATCAACAGTCTTATTCTTGTTCGGGTCGCGGTTAATCCCAGCAACGGCCAATAGAGCTCCAGTCTGCGGGTTCATTGCCACGGCATAAGCCCCATTGGAATAATGGGCTGCTCCTGAAGCAATAGCTGAAGCATAGGTCTGCTTGAGTGCGTTTTGAACTTCCTTTTGGTACTTAGCATCAAGCGTTAGAACCAAACTGGCACCAGCCTGACCAGAATAAACCGACTTAGTCTGTTCAATATTACCATCAGACTTGGTCCAGACCTTGCTGGTGGACTTCGTTCCCTTTAAAAGCGGTTCATATTCCTCTTCTAAGTATGATGTCCCCACGCGGTCATTACGCGAATAACCATTAGTCAGGTAATATTGCAAATTATCACTTGGCAAGCCGGCTTTTTCAGTTGAAACTGAACCGATGATACTTTGAATAGACGAGCCATTAGGATAGGACCGCTGCCAATCAGTCCCAATACCAACTCCAGGCAAGCTAGATAGGTGTTCACCCACCTCGGCAATTTCCTTATCAGTTAGGCCCTGATTTTTAATATAAATTGTTGATAGGGTATATGCACCCGATATTTTGTTATAAATTAAAGCTGCTGTCTTCTCACGGGTTGTCAGCTTGATGTGCTCCTTACGCACTTGATCGTTGATTGCATTATTAATGAGTTCTTCGTCTTCGGTATTGCGCACCGACTTAGGTACCTTAGCTGTTTCCTTAGTGCTGTTAGCCTTATTACCAAGATAATAATCAATTACCTGCTGCTCAGTTGGCTTTTCATCATTAAGTCTAATGTAATAACTTAAAGCATTGGCAATTGAATATACTTGGTCGGACGTAGTTGAAGCACTTTTGGTATAAGTAATGGCATTCTGCGCCTTATTACCAACCAAAACGCGGCCTTTACTATCGTACATAACGCCGCGCGGCACCTGACTTGATACCACAGCAGAATTAGACTTCTGCACTTCGGCCTTAAAGCGTGAGCCATAACCTAGCTGCAAATATGCTAGCTGGCCAATCAGCGTCGCAAACAGAACAAAAATAATCCCTAAAATAATTTTCATTCTGAGCGGTGTTGATGATTGACTTTTTGCATTAGCAGCTCCGCGATGTTTTTTAGAATATTTCACTTAATTCAAACCTCTCTAAACTAGAGTTATTTTAACAAAAAGCAGACGCCAATTCTATCACTTGACCATAGCTTTGGCAAAATTTTAAAAGATTACGTCAGGAATTTTCACTCGGCAATTTAGTTACCGCTAACATAATTTCATAATTCGCTTCTGTCTTGTTAGCGTTTGTAATAAAATTAGAATTAAAAAAGGAGAGATTTTATGACACTTACATACCAAATTGGCGTTGATGCCGGCGGAACACATACCACAGCAATTGCTTACGACATGCAGGGGCAAGAGCTTGAACGAGCTGAAGCTGGCGCTGGACAAGTTAATACTGACTATGACAACGCAATTATTAATATCAGCGATGCTATTAACCATCTGCTTAATCAAATTGATGGCGACTGCCAGCGAATTTTGTGTGGTATCGCGGGTTTATCCGTTATCGGCAATGCACCGCAAGTTGCTGCCGCAATTTCTAGTAAAGTTGGCAATCTGCCAACGCGGGCGATTACCGACTCACTCCTTGCTCTATACAATGGTCTTGAGGGTGCCGATGGCGGTTTAGTAATTGCAGGAACCGGTTCTGTTTTCAATGGCTTACAAAACGGTCATATCATTACTACTGGCGGTTACGGCTCATTATTAGGTGATGAAGGGTCTGGTTATGCAATTGCCCTCTCTGCCTTAAAAGCAGCTTTACTCAGTTGGGATAAGCGCGAAGATAATGCCTTAATTACAATGTTTAACCGGATATTTGCAGTTGATAATATCGTTGATGGTACCGCCAAGTTTTACCAAATGACTAATCCCGAAGTTGCTTCAATGGCGGTCGAAGTTGCTAAACTTGCCGACCAAGGTGACGTGAACGCGACAGCAATTATTAAGGAGCAGGCCGAATTACTTGCCCGCGATATTATTATCGGCATGGATCGTTATGACAACCCTAAGCCAATGAAGGTGGCATTGACCGGTTCTGTTCTTGCCAATAACTCAATGCTGCGGGGCTTTTTAGAAGCTAAAGTTCATGCCAAATATCCGCAAGCAGAATTTTCAATTTCTAATGGTGAAAATGCCCGCGGAGTTGTCTTTGACAAGAGCAAGGATTACCGTCACTTTACAAATTAAGTAAGCGATAACAAAAAAAGCAGTTCTAATGAACTGCTTTTTTAATTTTAACTATTCTTCTACCTTGTTGATGACAACTTCAAACTTGCCGCCTGGGGTTGAAATAGTTACGGTTTCGCCCTTCTTCTTACCTAAGATAGCTTGGGCAATTGGTGAATCGTTAGAAATTTTACCGCTTAGTGGGTCAGATTCGTCACTACCAACAATTGTGTAGGTTTCTGGATCATCCTCACCGACTTCAGTATAAGTAACCGTCTTACCAACAGCTACTTCGTCAGGATTGCTGGCATCAGCATCAACAACATGCGCATACTTCAGCATTTCTTCAACGACACTGATCCGATCTTCAAGGTGACTCTGCTCATCCTTAGCAGCATCATACTCGGAGTTCTCGGACAAGTCACCGTATGAGCGGGCAACCTTAATTCGTTCGATTACTTCTGGACGTTTAACAACTTTTAAATTTTTAAGTTCTGCTTCAAGTTTTTCTTTTCCTTCAGCAGTCATTGGATATGATTTTTCAGGCATAAAATATACTCCTTAAAGTTAAATTTTCTTTGCAATGGTCTATGATATTAATTTCCCAGCACAAAGTCAACCTCTAACGAATTTTAGCGCTAAGTTTATCTTCCAAATCTGCCATAATCGCATTCATTGCCTTAGTGACAACTTCATCAGTCAAAGTATCTTTTTCATTCAAGAAGGTCAGGTTGTAAGCCAAACTCTTCTTGTCATCGTCAATATGTGTCCCTTGGTAAACATCAATTACGCGTAGATTGCGCAGGTACTTACCGCCATTTGCTTTAATGACGTCTTCAATTTCTTGGTTAGTAACGTCTTCTTTAACCAAGATTGACAAGTCACGTTCAATTGCAGGGAATTTCGGTGCTGGCGTTGAAACAGTCTTCGGTGCAATAATCATTGGAATAATTTCATCGAGATTTAATTCATAACCGTAAATTTCTGCACCGTTGAGAGCCTTATCAGCCATCGTAACAGTGTGAGCAATCATGCCAATCAAACCAACATACTTGCCCTTGATGTAAATTCCAGCGGTTCTAGTTGGGTGCAAGCCAGCAACAATTTCTGCCTTATATTCAACTTCATTTAAGTCGATTCCAATTGCTAATAACAAATTAGTTAATTGACCCTTAACATGGTAGAAATCAATCTTTTCGTCTTCATGTTGCCAGTTGGCAAAGTAAGTATTACCAGAGTAAAGTGCAGCTAAATGTTCGTGCTCATTGTAAGTGCCACCTTCATGGTCATAAACACGGCCTTGCTCATAAAGGGCTAATTGATCTTGCTTACGTGCCATATTGTAGCTGGCAGCATCAACTAATCCCGTTAACAAGTTTTGTCTTAATGTTGAGCGGCTTGAGTTAAGTGGCATTTGAACTGCAACAACTTCTTTAGGATCTTTGGTAAAAGCCAATGCCTTATCTGGTGAAGTTAATGAGTAAGAGATTGCTTCAAGCAAGCCTTGACCTTGAGCAACCTTTTTAATTCTTCTTAGGACTGTTTCTTCCTTAGAATAGCCACCGTGAGTTTCTGCTAGAACAGGTTGGGTTGATTCAATATTGTCATAACCATATAGCCGGCCCACTTCTTCAACTAGATCTGCAGGAATGGCAATATCCCAACGTCTTGCTGGGACATTAACAGTTAGATCATCACCATTAAGTTCAGCCTTAAAGTTTAACTGGTCAAAAATGTGCAGCATTTCATCGCCAGAAATGGTCGTACCTAAGGCTTTATTAATGTATGAAGCAGTAGTTTTAATTACAACTTGCTCACGCGACTCATCAGCAGCCTTAATTACACCCTCGGCAACTGTCCCCTGCGCATTATTTCTGAGAAGCAATGCTGCCATGTCAAGTGCACGCATCGTAGCATCCCAGTTAACACCCTTTTCGTAGCGACTTGAAGCTTCAGTTCTGTTCGCATGACGCAAGGCAGCTTTTCTAATTAAAGTCGGGTCAAAGATAGCAGATTCCAAGATAACATCGGTGGTATCATCTTCAATTTCTGAATTAAGACCACCCATTACCCCAGCCATCATGACAACACGGTCACCGTCGGTAATGACAATGTCATTAGGATCAAGATCAACGTCTTTGTTGTTCAATAAAACTAATTTTTCACCCTTATTGGCTTGACGTACAACCAACTTGCCACTCTCAAAGGCGCGAGCATCATAAGTGTGCATTGGTTGGCCTGTCAGCAGCATAATATAGTTAGTTACATCAACTACATTGTTAATTGGACGAATTCCGGCATTCCATAACCGTTTTTGCATCCACAAAGGACTGTCAGCAATTTTAACACCAGTTACTTTACGCAAGTAGAACTTAGGAGCTAACTTGGGATCAACTTGGGCATCAAAGTCACTTGTCCAATCGGAACCATCAGCCTTCAAAGTTACATCTTCAACCTTAACAGGCTCGTCGACAATAGCACCAACTTCGTATGCGGAGCCTTCCATTGACAAGGTATCAGCACGGTTAGGGGTAATGTCAAAGTCAAAGATGTAATCGTCCATTCCTAATGGTTCATAAGCATCTTGCCCCGGTTTAATATCTGCATCTTCAGGGAAGACATAAATCCCATCAGTGTATTTTTCAGGAACTAAATTGTCGGCAAAGCCGATTTCTTGTAAACCACAAATCATGCCGTTAGATTCATAACCGCGCATCTTGCCCTTTTTGATCTTAACGTTGTCGGCAATTCTTGCGCCTGGCAAAGCAACAACAACATTCTCACCAGCAGCAACATTTGGCGCGCCACAGACGATTTGGTGAGGCTCATCTTCACCAACATCAACGTGAGTGATGTTAAGGTGAGTACCCTCAATTGGCGTGCAGTCAATAATATGACCGATTACTAATTTTTTCAAACCTTCTTGTGGGTGTTTAACTTCAGCAACTTCAACACCTGTCCGGGTGATTTTTTCGCCTAATTGTTTGGGATCTTGATCTAATTTTAGAAAATCTTGTAGCCAATTGTATGAAACTAGCATTATCTTTCCTCCTTACGGAATTGCTCTAAGAAACGGACATCATTTGTATAAAAATCGCGAATATCATCAATACCATATTTCAAAATCGCGAACCGATCTAAGCCGACACCAAAGGCAAAACCACCATAGACATTTGAGTCAACGCCGGCATTTTCTAAAACATTAGGGTGAACCATTCCGGCACCTAAGACTTCAATCCAGCCAGTGTACTTACAAATTGCACACCCCTTACCATTGCAATTGAAGCAGGAAACATCCATTTCAACTGATGGCTCCGTAAATGGGAAGTAACTTGGACGCAGACGAGTTTCGCGGTCTTCACCGAAGATGTGCTTAGTGAGCAATTCCAGAGTACCCTTTAAGTCGCCCATTGTGACATTCTTATCGATAACTAACCCTTCCATCTGCATGAATTGGTGAGAGTGCGTCGCATCATCATCATCACGACGGTAAACCTTACCAGGTCCAACCATCTTTAATGGTCCTTGAGAAAAGTCATGCTTTTCCAAAACCCGAGCTTGGTCACCGGAAGTCTGTGAACGCAGCAAATCTTCAGGATCAACATAGAAGGTAGCCTGCATATCACGAGCTGGGTGGTCCTTAGGTAAGTTCATCATTTCAAAACAATAGTGGTCAGTTTCAATTTCTGGTCCCTGAACCACTTGGTAACCCATTCCAATAAAGTATTTTTCAAGATCATCCAAGATAATGTTAATTGGGTGCTCAGAACCAATATGATTTTCCCGACCTGGCAAAGTCACATCAATCTTTTCTTTTTCAAGACGTTCCTCAACAAGTGCTTCAACAATCTCGGTCTTAGCATCATCCAATTTATCATTGAACAAATCACGAAGTTTGTTCACCCGTTGACCAATTTCTCGTCTATGTTCAGGGGCAACATCCTTCATTGAGTGCAAAATTTCAGTTAATTCACCTTTACGGCCAACTAATTTTACCCGAACATCATTTAACTTTTCTTCACTTTCTGCCTTGTCGATTTCAGCGAGGCCTTTATCACGAAGTTCTTTCAGTCGATCAAATAAGTCCATAATTTTTCCTTTCAAATAAAAAAAGCCCCGTCCCGAAAAAGGGACGAAGCTACGCGGTACCACCCTAGTTTGGACTCCATAAAGTCCACACTCAAGTCTTCGATAACGGTGAATACCGGAATTGATTAGATCCTACTGGCAAGATGAAATTCGCAGTTCCATTTAGACCTTTCTTTCAGCTCAATAAAAAAGTCTCTCTGATTAAACAATTGCTGTTACTAGTCTTGCTCATTAGTAATTAATTACTAGGATAATTCTTTTGCCCACAAGTTGCAAGTGAAAATTTGCTTTTAAACCCAGTTATCGGCCCATTCATGAATTTGGTCAAAAACCGGCTGTAATTCAGCACCTTTTTTAGTTAAGCCATAAGAAATAATTTTAGTTTTAGCATCAACTGAACGTTTAACAATTTTTTCTTTTTCTAATTCTTTTAATCGTTCAACTAAAACTCGGTCAGAACAAGCAGAAACGCAATTAGCTAAGTCTTTGAAACGCATGAAATTGGTCTCACACAAGGAACTAATAATCAAGCCATTCCACTTCTTGCCGATGATCTGGAATGCATTAACAAAGTGAGGGCAAGTTTCATAAGTTAATGCCCGACACCCGTTAGTTTGTTGATAGTTTCCTTTTTGACTCATGGCAGTTCCTCCGTTATTGATATCTGTTTCTGACAACTATTATAATTAATTTACTTACTAAAAACAAGTATTCAATCCTTCAGTACTAGGCAAAATGATAGATCATAATTCCTGCTGCCACTGCCGCGTTTAACGATTCAGCCTGACCCTTAATTGGAATGTACAACTTTTCATCGCTGGCTTGCGCTACTGGCAAACTAACGCCATGCGCCTCATTGCCAATAACTAGCCCTAATTGCGCTACTGGGACAAAATCAGGCAATTGTTTGGCTGTTCTATCGAGCATACTGGCATAAACGGGAATACCACTACCCTTTAGAGAAGCAATTGTCGTAGGTAAGTCCGCCACAATTAAATTAATGTGGAATTGACTTCCCTGCATTGCTCGTTGCGTTTTAGGATTGTACAAGTCAACGCTGTTTGGCGACAAAACTACCCCATCAAACCCCGCAGCATCAGCTGTTCTAATAATTGTCCCGACATTGCCTGGGTCAGCTAATTGGTCAAGCAAAACCCACTTACCATAATTAAAGGGATAGTCTTTCGGCTGGGCAATCTTCAAAACCATAAAAATATCTTGGGAATTTTTGGTACTTGATAAATGACGGACAATTGCCGAATTAATCAAAATAATATTGCGGCCGGACAAATCGACTTCATTTTCAGTAGCCGCAGTATCTAGCGCCTCTTGCGTCCCCAATAAGTAAACGTACTTGCGGTTTGCTTTAATTGCTTCTTCAACTAGATGAAAACCTTCAATTAAATATAAGCCCGTCTCCTCACGATATTTTTTCTGCTTTAATTTGGCTAAATCCTTAATTAACTTATTATTTACCGAACTAATCTGTTCCATGTTAAAACCTCTTCCTCTTACTTCTATTCTAATGTAAACTATTAAATTTAAAAATGGTAAAATCAAGTATGTAACTTATAGAAAGGATTAATTATGGGCTTTTTTAATCGAAATAACCACTCTCATCGACAAACTTTCGCTAATTCAAATACGGAAACCTGGGAAATTACCGTTTCTGGTATTGTCCAAGGCGTTGGTTTCCGCTGGAGCGTTCAAGTTTTGGCCGACAAAATGCAGCTCACGGGTTCTGTTCACAATAATTCGGACCAAACTGTAACCATTATGTTACAAGCTGACCTTAATCAAGTTAACCAATTTTGCCAAGAATTGCCTCACAATATTTCGCAATTCGCCAAAATAACCAATCTGAGAAAAGAAAAACGGGTAAATGTGGGCAAAATGCATGGTTTTCATGTATTATATTAGATATTGACTAAATTAATAATGTGGTGAATTGAATGAAAAAATATCGTAAATATCTTGGTTTAGCTGCCTTAACTTTGGCAATCATGTTAATTGTGACGGGGTGTGCCCAGCGCGGCACCGCGCTCAATACGCCGCCGTCAAGCGGCATTTACGGCTGGATTTACAGCTTTATCGGCAGGCCTTTGCAGAATATCATGTTGCGCTGCTACACCCTGATTGGCGGGGCAAATGGTGCTGGTTGGGCCATCATCTTAATGACGTTAGTGGTTCGGATGATTTTATTGCCATTAATGTTAAACCAGCAAAAGAAATCGACAACACAACAAGAAAAGATGGCCCGTTTGCAGCCGCAAATGCAGTTAATCCAAGACGCAATGAAAAAGAAGGATTTAACTCAAGACCAGCAGATGACCTTGGCCAACTGGCAGCGGCAATTGTATTCGCAAAATAACCTGTCGCTAACAGGCGGTATGGGTTGTCTGCCACTAATTATCCAGTTCCCAATCATGATTGGGATTTACCAAGCCGTGATGTATTCCAAAACCTTGGCTAATTCAACATTCTTCACGATTTCGCTTAGTGAAAAATCAATGTTGATGGCGATTATTGGTACAGTATTTGCCCTGATCCAAGGTTACATTTCACTGATTGGTATTCCTAAGGAACAGAAAAAGCAAATGCAGTCAATGATGCTGCTGAACCCAATCATGACCCTGTTTATTTCAATGTCTGTTTCTGGTTCAGTCGCATTATATTGGGCTGCAGGTAACTTCTTTACCATTATTCAACAGGTAATCGTGACATTCATCATTATGCCGCGCGTTAAGAAAAATGTTGACGAAGAACTCAAACGTGAACCATTCAAAGAAATTGTTACACCAGCTAAAATTGCTGAATTGTTAAGCCAAAATTCTGCTGGACCAGCAGTTAACAAGCAGGTCAAAGAAATGCACGAAAATTTGCGCAACCGCAATAAAGGCAAGCAAAATCATAAGTAACAAAATATTGTATATAAAAATGAACGTTAGAATAAAATCTAACGTTCATTTTTTGTTTGGACTATCGCTTTAATTCTTTATGGCCGTTAAATCACCATTTAAGCCGCTTTAATACTGCTTGAAGTCAATTGTAGCCTGCCATAATAAAAATTGTCTGTAGCTTAATATAGACGCATTGTGCCAAGTCACCTAACTTACTAAGATTTTTATACAAAAAAGACTAACCCAGATTAGATAATCTGCATTAGTCTTTTTAAAATTAAGGCTTTTCAACCTCTGTTTGACTTATTACTTTTTGAAATTAGCAGCCAAGATGTACTTGCCATAACGACAATGGTAATACTTGCGACCGTTAATCACTTTGGTACCATAGATCTTCATCTTTTGGCCTTTTCTTACTTTTTCATTACCTACACGGTGGCCCTTTTCATTGTAAACATAAGCATTGTGTTTCAAATGCAGTTCTTTACCCTTGAAGTTGCCAGCAGCAATGAACTTACCATGTAAAATATTGTAGAATTTGCGGCCTTGGACATAAATTGTATCAAATGCCTTAAGTTCTTTACCCTTCTTTAAGACAGTCTTACCAACTCGCTTACCCTTTTGGTTATAAATATAAGCATTGTGGCGAAGTTTACTTTCAAAACCAACGAAGTTTTGAGCAGAAACATAATGACCATCACCAATGTAGTAGAAGTACCGACCATTGATAAGTTGTTGCTCGCCATAAGTCTTAACCTGTGACTTTCTAGCCAAAATCAGGTTACCGACACGTTGTCCCGACTTATCATAAATATATGCATTATGATGAAGTTCTTTAATTACAGCGTTATCAGCTGCTGCTGACGTTGAAGTAGATGACGACATTGCTGGAACATAGTTACCACCATTGCCTGCCCACTCACTATTGAGTGAATTACTCTGACTGAGCGAAACACTTAGGCTTTGACTAGCACTGTCTGATACCGACTTACTGCTGCTCTGACTTAGTGAAGCACTGGTACTAATCGATTGACTTGTTACAAGTGAATCACTCTCACTTTGACTAGCTGACATGCTTACACTGGCTGAACTGCTGCTTGCAATAATCGAGTCACTAGTACTAATTGATGTACTTGCCGCAAGTGAGTCACTCTCACTTTGGCTAGTTGACATGCTTACACTAGCCGAGCTGCTGCTTGCACTGATCGAAGCGCTAGTACTAATCGATTGACTTGCTACAAGTGAATCACTTTCACTCCGACTAGTTGACAGACTTTCTTTAGTTAAACTATCGCTTTGACTAATTGAAATACTAAAGCTTTCACTAGCGCTGCTTACGATTGAATCACTAGCACTAATTGATCTACTGTAGCTTTCGCTAATACTATCAGCTACAGACTTACTGCCACTTTGAGTTACAGAAGTGCTCAAACTTGCTTCATAAGAACTATTATTAACAGAATTGCTGTAGCTTTCGCTCGTACTATCTGCCTTTGACTTGCTCTGGCTCTCACTCGTTGATCTGCTCATGCTTGCAAGATAGTCACTGGTACTAATTGATACACTGAAGCTCTCACTTGTGCTATCTGCCTTAGATTTACTTTGACTTTCGCTGGTTGATCTGCTCATACTTGCAAGATAATCACTAGTACTAATTGATACACTGAAGCTTTCACTTACACTGTCTGCCTTAGATTTACTTTGACTCTCACTGGTTGATCTACTCATACTTGCAAGATAATCACTGGTGTTAGTAGAACTGCTGAAACTATCACTTTGGCTAGCTACTTGTGAGTTGCTTACACTATTGCTCAAACTTGCTGAAGCATTGCTATTACTTAATGAAATACTAAAGCTTTCGCTCGCACTAACAGCAACTGATTGACTATCTCTTACACTTGCTGAAGTACTCATGCTTGCCATATATGAACTATTGTTGACAGAGTTACTATAACTTTCGCTGATACTATCTGCCTTAGATTTACTTTGGCTTTCACTAGCTGAGCGACTAGTACTTGCAAGGTAATCACTATTGCTTACTGAGGTACTGAAGCTTTCACTTTGACTAGCTGCCTGTGAGTTACTGATACTATTACTCAAGCTTGCTGAAACATTATTATTACTCAATGAAATACTGTAACTTTCACTGGCACTAATAGCGACTGATTGGCTACCTCTCATACTTGCTGAAGCACTTAAACTTGCCGAGTATGAACTATTATTGACAGAGTTACTATAACTTTCACTCATACTGTCTGCCTTTGACTTACTCTGACTTTCACTTGTTGATTTACTCATACTTGCTTCATAATCACTTTGACTAATTGAAGTACTGAAACTCTCAATCAAGCTAGTTGCTTTTGAATTACTGATACTGTTACTCAAACTGGCTGCAGCGTCACTATTACTTAATGACATACTATGACTTTCACTAGCACTACTTGCAACTGATTGACTATCTCTTACACTTGCTGAAACACTTAAGCTTGCCGAGTATGAACTGTTATTCACAGAACCACTATAGCTGTCACTAACGCTATCAGCATTTGACTTACTTTGGCTTTCGCTAGTTGAACGACTGGTACTTGCAAGGTAATCACTATTACTAATTGAAGTACTGAAACTCTCACTTTGACTAGCTGCTTGTGAGTTGCTGATGCTGTTACTCAAACTTGTTGACGCAAACGAACTTTGCATACTCTTTGAAGCACTCTCACTTTCACTTGTTGCAGCCGAATTACTATTACTCAAGGATGTACTGTAACTTTGACTATCTTTTTGATTATTTGAAGTACTTTGACTAGCAACACTGTTACTGTCGCTAATTGAAGTGCTGTAACTTTCGCTGGTGCTGTCAGCTGCTGACTTGCTGTCCTTTTGACTCTTTGAAGTACTTTGGCTGGCAACACTATTACTGTCGCTAATTGAAGTACTGAAGCTTTCGCTAGCACTACTAATCTTTGAGTTGCTATCACTCAATTTCTTACTTTGACTTTCACTTACACTATCAGCCGTTGACTTGCTTTGACTCTCACTTGTTGAACGACTAATACTTGCAACGTAATCACTTGTACTAATTGACATACTATAACTATTACTAATACTTTCTGCTTTAGATTTACTTTGACTTTCGCTTGTTGAACGACTAGTACTTGCAACATAGTCACTGGCACTAACTGAAGTACTATAGCTTGCACTAGCACTTGCTACTGTCGAATCACTATTGCTTACTGAGATGCTATAACTCTTGCTTGCGCTAGATGCTGCCGAATTGCTATCGCTAATTGAAGTACTGAAGCTTTCGCTTTGACTAGCAGCTGTTGACTTGCTGTCCTTTTGACTCTTTGAAGTACTTTGACTAGCTAAGCTGTTACTATCGCTGATTGAAGTACTAAAGCTTTCGCTTTGACTATCAGCTGTTGACTTACTGTCCTTTTGACTCTTCGAAGTGCTTTGACTAGCTAAGCTGTTACTATCGCTGATTGAAGTACTAAAGCTTTCGCTTTGACTATCAGCTGTTGACTTACTGTCCTTTTGACTCTTCGAAGTGCTTTGACTAGCTAAGCTGTTACTGTCGCTAATTGAAGTACTAAAGCTTTCGCTGGCACTATTAATCTTTGAGTTACTTTGACTTAGTGAATGACTAGCACTTTGGCTTTCTGAAGCATTTGAGTTACCTGAAGCATTAATTGCTGAAGTAAATGAATCCTGCAGACTCTTCGAAATACTGTTGCTTTGGCTGACTGCTGCCGAGTTACTTTGACTCAGTGAAGTGCTGTAGCTTTGACTTTGACTATCAGCCAATGACTTGCTAGTACTTTGGCTCTTTGAAGTACTCTGACTAGCTGAATAGTTACTATCACTAATTGAAGTGCTGAAGCTATCACTTTGACTATCAGCTGTTGACTTACTGTCCTTTTGGCTCTTCGAAGTGCTTTGACTAGCTAAGCTGTTACTGTCGCTAATTGAAGTACTGAAGCTTTCGCTAGCACTGTTAATCTTTGAGTTGCTTTGACTCAATGAGTAACTAGTACTTTGACTTTCTGAGGCATTCGAGTTACCTGAAGCGTTAATTGCTGAAGTAAATGAATCCTGCAGACTCTTCGAAATACTATTGCTTTGGCTAACCGCTGCTGAATTACTTTGACTTAATGAAGTGCTGTAACTCATACTTTGGCTGTCGGCCAATGATTTACTAGTGCTTTGACTCTTTGAAGTACTTTGACTGGCAACACTATTACTATCGCTGATGGAAGTACTAAAGCTTTCGCTGGCACTTGCAACTTTAGAATTGCTTTGACTCAATGATTTACTATTACTCAAGCTTTCCTCGGCATTCGAATTACCTGAGGCGTTAATAGCTGAGGCAAATGAATCCTGTAAACTCTTGGAGATACTATTGCTTTGACTAACGGCTGTCGAGTTACTCTTACTCAATGAAGCACTATAGCTTTCGCTCGCACTACTTGCAACTGAGTTACTGTCACTAAGCGATTTACTATAGCTTTGGCTTTGACTGTCGGCAATGACCTTACTGTTGCTGTCACTGATTGAACCACTAGTATTGGCACTGTTAACCATCGATTGGCTTTCGCTCTGACTCATTTGGGAGTTGTCGATTAACAAGCTTTCAATTTCGGAGTGCGTTGCGGCATCTGATAAACTACCAGCTTCTGACAAGGAGTTTTGCATGCTGGCGGACAATTGTTGCCCCCGTGAAGTTAATGACGCATGCAGCCGACTAGTTTCTGAAGTCATGCTTTCATTCATACTGGTGCTGTTCTGACTTGCCGATAAACTAGCCGAATTAATGTAGCTGCCAGCTGAAGCAGAAGCTGAATTATAATCAGCTATGTTCTTACTTAAGGCAAGTGAAGCTGCATTTGATGCTTGGGAGCTGGCTGCCAGTCTTTCGGAATTTGACTTAGAAATTACCGCGATCTTACTCTGCGATTCAGCCAAGCTGGCACTAATTGAAGCAGCACTTGCAGCTGAAGCACTTGCGGCGTATTTCGAATTCTTGTTCGAAACAACAGCGTGCATTGAAGAGTTACTGTTGCTCAACTCCAGATAACGTGAAACTGTTGAAGCATAGTTCTTACTTGTTACTTCGGAAGCACTTAAACTGGCATTAATACTATTAGAAATACTCTCTGAAGCTGCCAGCGAAACATTACTCAAACTAGTCAATTGCGAATCCTTAAGCGAATTACTAATACTAATTGACTGACTCAGTTTGAAGACTTCGGCCTTCATACTAGTAATTGCTGAGGTTGCGGCTGAGTTTGAGAAGCTCATGTCAGTCGATTTTCTCAGTGATGTATGGATTGAGAATGAATATGACTGTGAAGCAACCGTCGAAACATTCTGACTATCCTCTAGACTCAATGAGGAAGCATTCATACTTTCTTCCGTTACTTTTTGACTAGTAGACAAATACCATGCACTCAATGATTTACTGTTTGAAACAAGCTTTGAATCAGTAACGCTGCTCGCACTAGCATCTGAGGCACTAAGACTTTCAGCTTGACTAATTCCAGCACTTTGCGAATCTGAATCGGCAAAACTCTTATTCTTATAAACTGACAAACTAATGCTTTGACTATTCAGCTTACTAATCGTGTTTGATCTAGACAAACTGTTGGCAAAACTTTGCGCGGCATCACTAGCTAAACTTGCCGAATGTGAGTAACTATCGCTTACCCAGTTTTGGAATGAACTGCTACCAAAATCCGCTCCTGAAATAAAGCCTGAATCAGCTTGCGAGTTATTAGAAGCATCTTCTGAGTTTCCCGCAATTGTTATACTATCAACAATATCATTACCATCGGCATTAATTTGTGATGTTTGACTGGCATCCATACTGCTGGCTAATGAATTAGCCAAAGAAGCTGCTAATGAACTCTTATCCGTTAAGCTCCTGGATGCGGAAGTATCACTGGTATTATTGGCAAAACTCTTCGACTGTGAATTAGATACATAATCCGTCAGTGATGAATGGTTGGCACTAGTATTAGTAAAATCATTGGCAATTGAATTAGCCTCTGAATTAATGTCATACTCATCCTGCACATTAACCTGTGAACTTACAGTTTCCTTAGTTTCTTTAGCTGCTTGCGACTGCACAATTTCTTGCGCCCGGCTTGCTTGACTAGTCGCACTCGTTGAAGCTGATTCTGTCTTAACTGCCTGTGAACTAGCAGTTGTTGTCTTAGTTTTAGCAGCTGAACTCTGCGCTTTTGTTTCGTCAGTTGTCTTCACTGCCTGACTTTGAGCAGCCTTAGTTTGTTTTTGGCTGACTGCTTCCGCATTACTATTGGAATTAATTGTTTCCTTAGTCTTCGTTGTGCTTAATTGGGTTGCACTTTGCGAAGCCGGAATTTCTGCCGAGTTGGCATTAACCAATAAATGTTCAAAACTACTTGTCTTGACCTTAGGCACTGTAGTTGCCGCATGGGCAACTTGCGGTGAATTCAATAACCCACCTAAAATACCACCGATTCCGGCAGTACCTGCAACTAATAAATTACGTCTAAATGCTTTCGCCTTATCAATTCTCTCCTTTTCAACTATTTCCTTCTCTAACTTTTTCTTTTGATCTGAATTTACCATCTTATACACCTAACTTAATAATAGTTAACCCGGATTTCATGACGGTTACCCATTTAGCACTAACTTACATTAATCCTAATTAGACCTGAAAAAGTAGCTTTACTATTATCTCTAGCAATAATCATAAAACCACATTATCTGTTATCTTTTTGATAACAATCACTTTTACTAAACACTTTTTATAAGCCACATATTAATGACCTAACTGTAACTATTATAATAATTAATTTAATAAATTCAATGGCAATTCTTGCACAATAGCAGTTTTGATTAATAACAATTTTATTAAATAACATTTATGTACAACAGTTTTTCTTCTTTTGATTTATTTCTGAAAACCATGTAATTACTTAATTTTATTTAAATAACATATATGATGATTATATATAAAGATAATTTTGAAAAATATTTTAAAAAAATATATAAAAATAAAAATATATAAAAAAGCATTATAAGCTAATTCTTGTAATAGCCTATAATGCTTTTAATGTTATTTAATTTTTGTTACATTTACCAATTATTTAATATCATTTATCATCACGTTTACGCAGCTTAGCTGCCTGCTGCTTAGTTAGAGCTGGAAAGACGATTTTAAATTGACTGCCCTGTCCCTCAACGGATTCAACACTAATTTTACCGTGGTAGCTGGTAACCAACTTCTGCGCAATTGACAAGCCCAGACCATTACCACCTTTTTCTCGAGTACGAGCCTTATCAACCCGGTAAAAGCGATTAAAAATCTTGTCTTGATCGGCCTTAGAAATCCCTTCACCAAAGTCCTGCACAATAATATTGACCTCATCTTGTGAAAGTCCTGCAGAAACATTCATCTGCTTGCGATCAGTTGAATATTTAATACCATTATCAATTAGAATTACAAGCAATTGCTCCAAATGTCCCTGATAAATTTGAATTTCTGTATCCTGCGGTAGATCATCCATGTCAAGGCTAATAGTAAAGTCTTGATGAACCAGTGACATATCGCTGACAACCCGATTTAAAACTTCAGAAGCCTTGGTCACCGCATTAGGATATTGCACATTAATCTGCTCAGCTCTTGTTAAGTCCAGCATTTCTTGAATTAAATGCTGCATCCGTTTTGCTTCTTGCAGTGATGCCTTAATTGATTCATTCAAAATCTCGGGATCATCCTTGCCCCAACGCTCAAGCATATTTAAATGACCCTCAATTACTGCCACAGGTGTGCGCAATTCATGCGAAACATCCCCAACAAACTCCTTTTGCTGGTCAATATAGCGCTGCATTCGATCCAACATTTGATTAAAGGAAACTGCTAATTCCTGCAGTTCGTCATGACGATGAAAATCAGCAATCCGTGCGGTGCTATTCGGATCATCATTAACTTCACGTGCCACCTTAGACATTTCCTTAATCGGCTTCACAATATCAAGCACAATAATAAAGGCAATTGCCGTAAACAATACAATTGCAATAATTGAGATCCGCACCATCCATTTGAGCAAATTTTTCATCAGGCCGTTGTAATACGACATCCGATTAAGAACAACGATATACCCAGTTAACTTACCAGTCCTAATCGAGCGTACCTTTTGGTACGTAATTAGCACTTGGCGATGATTGCGAAAGGTCTGTTCCTGCTTATATTCACCCTTAAAGTTTTTAAATGCCGGAATCATATCTTCACTGCCATTGTCAAAAACATCTTCCTGCTGCAAATTATAGACGACCACGTTCAAATCTGGATTAGTTAATGACGACAGTAAATTATCATTGAAAGCATTAGTTGAGCGGCCATCCTGACTAATTACCGGATCACCCTGCAGGACTTTTTTAGCAGAAGGCGTTAGTGCAGGTACAACATTCGCAATTTGTAGTTCGGTTGGAATGGAACTCAAATTACCATTCAGCTGCACAACCATTTGGTTAGAAGTTTCTTTCTGCTGGCCAATTGATTGCTGACCAACAAACGTATAAATAACTACTGAAAATACAATAAAGGAGACCATAATCGTCAAACTGACGATACTAACCCACCGTACAATTAGCGATGAGTGCTTGGTCCCCTTTTTATTTTGATCTTGCTGCTTAGTTCTTTTCATCATCTTCATCTCTTACCATATATCCAGTACCACGAACGGTCTTGATATATGATGGTTGTCCTGGTACATCAATCTTATTACGAAGGTAACGAACATAGACTTCCACAACATTAGTTTCAATGTTTGAGCCAGGTCCCCAAATCTTAGCAAGTAATTGATCCCGGCTGACAACATTATTCTTGTTCTTGATTAATGTCATGAGCAAGTTGTATTCCCGCTTAGTTAAATCAACAGTCTTACCATCACCACGACGAACAATACGGTTAGCTGTTTCAATTGTCATATCTTTAAACTTGATGACCTTCTTTTCAATTGTGTCATCAGAGGCTTCTTTTTCAATCTTAACCCGGCGTAAAACTGCACGAAGACGAGCTAATAACTCCTCAATTGCAAACGGCTTAACAATGTAATCATCGGCACCGTGATCCAAACCAGAAACACGATCAATTACAGAATCACGAGCTGTCATCATAATGATTGGTGTTGTCTTAACTTGACGAACACGCCGGGCAATCTCTAAGCCATTTAAGTCTGGCAGCATTAGGTCAAGCAAAATAGCATCAAAGTCTTCATTTAATGCTGTTTCTAGCCCTTTACGGCCATTACCTTCAACAACTGTTTCATACTTTTCATGTTTTAATTCTAGCTCGACAAACCGAGCTAAATTTTTTTCATCTTCAATTATTAATATCTTTGCCATCTTATTCATCCCTTTTAAAATTATTATTCACACCAAAAACTAAAATATTTTTAAACTTAATTTAATAACTAAAGGATACTGTAAAAAAGCATACAAAACAAGCTTAAGCACCTAAGTTACCTCAACCTTAATTATCTTAAAATATTCAATTTAATTAATCTTTATCTTGCTGGTTGTCCTTTTGGTCTAATAATTCTTTTAGTTTGGCAAACGCTGGATTAACCTGATTCTTTTTGCCCTCATCAAATTCAGTTTCTGAAATAACGGCCCAACCTTGACCTTCTGGATAAATATCTTGGTCTTCTTCTTCAGGCGTCAAAATCGTCGTTGGAATATGCAGCAGCAAATTATCCTCAATTGCCGTTTGCAAATCAATTTGGTCATTCTCAATCTGCACAATTGGTGTTTCACTTGCTTCTAATTCTTCTTTAGCTACCTGATCCTCAGAATAATTTTCACTAAAATGAAAGTCTTCGTGGTAATTCACGGGTGCCAAACTTCGACTTGACGGTACAACTAGATCAGCTGTTACATGCAAATCACAGGTAACATATGGCTCGCTGTAAAAAGCATCGCCAACTAAATGAACATTCTCCACCTTATATAGCAGCTTCTGGCTACGCTCTAAAAATTCCGGCCGCACTGTAACTTCACGTTCAATATGCATTAGCGGCGATTTGCTATTTTCTACCTGCGAAAAACTAATCGTAAACATCCTTAAACCTCCAACGGTCTACGACCAAAGTTTTGGTCAACTTGCAAAATTTGCTCAACCAAGCGATCCACACGCAATTGTAAGTGCATTGACCCCGTACGTGTATTTTTCTGGTCAACTTTTGAAATAATGTCAGTAGTTGTATTTTTTCTGATTTTTTTTAGATAACGGCGGCCCAACTTGCTATAACCAAGCAAAAATAATGATTCATGATTAAAGCTATCGAGCATATCATCCTGAGTAACATTTAATAAAGTATACAAGCTTAGTCGACGCAAGCGTGAATAAGTATACCGCTTAGACTTAATATAGCGCAAGAATTCCGTAAAATTACGTGCTCGATGAATTTCTTGCTTCATTTTATATTCAAGTCCCTCGCTCATCTGATAAATTTGCCGCAATTCTTCAACTGAAGAAGACTCAAGACGATACTTCAAAAACGGAAACAGTAAATTCCAATTAGGATAAACCGGCTGCTGGTAAAGTTGTGCTACTTCAGGCTTAGGCAGCCATTGTTCCAGCTCTGCTCCTGTTTTTTGGTGCAAAATAATATTCCGAATTGCGCTAGCACTCTGAACCACACCTTCTCGCTGCAGTAAGTCATCATGACCAGCGCCAATTCGATTAACTGGATGCAAAGTAAGTGGCGTTCCCAAGTTATAATTGGCAACCGCATAAGCTAAACCGAGAATTGCATTTGGCTGGCTGACTTCATAGCCTACTTCACGGGCAACCATTTCATTATATTGGGTGGAATATGTCTGGCTATAATCATTAAAATTCATGTGATTTGGCGGAATTTCAGCGATTTTACTGCCAAGATAGGCAAAGTTAAGCGTTGCATCTTCCACACCAAATATCAAATCACTAACACCTAATTTGGCTAGTTGATTAATACTTCCCAGTGAAAAAAGATCTGCAGGTTCAACCGAAGTAGAAAAAGGCATTTCAAAAACAAGATCAGCCCCACTATTTAACGCAGCCTGCGTCCGTGACCACTTATCCATAATGGCCATTTCGCCGCGTTGAACATAATTCCCCGACATTAAAACCACAATCGGATCTTTACTGCCGGCCAGCAGCCGTGCCTGATTTAACAAAAATTCGTGGCCACTGTGCAATGGATTAAATTCGGCAATAATCCCCACTACACTCATTGTCAGCTAGTCTTCCTTTATTTCTAATTGCTTACCTTCTGACCACAATTTTTCAACATTATAAAAATCGCGTGCTTCTTCGGTAAAGACATTGACAACGACATCGCCTAAATCAAGCAATAGCCAGTTAGACTCGCTTGACCCTTCAATGCGGTAATCATAGTAGTCAGCCTGGTGCGCTTCATCAACAATTGCATTGGCAATTGCGTGCAGCTGGCGATTTGAGCCGGCACTAGTTGCAACATAATAATCAGCTAAAATACTAATTCCTTGCATGTCATAGGCAATTGTATCTTCACCATGACGGTCGCTGATCGCTTTTAATACAAAAGCTAAAATTTCTTTACTAGTCAAATTTTTCTCCTTAATTATCTTTAATACTCCACACGTTATAAGCCTTAAAAGTGCGGGGATAAATCTTATTTCTTTTTTCAGCTAAAAAACTGAGACTGTGTGCTAACTGGTAGCCTACACCAGCATCTAAATTGGCAAAAGTAATCTGACGCGCTTCTTCGACACCCGGAAAATCTCGTCCTGGCTCAATAAAGTCTGCCATAAAAACAATCTTATCTAAAGTTGTCATTTCGACATCACCAGTTGTATGCCGGTCAACTGCTGTCAGAATTTCACTGTCAGTAATTTGCAAATCACGTTTAATAAAGTATGTCCCAACAATTCCGTGCCAAATTGCCCGATTCCAATTTAAAAGGTCTTGGTCAAAGCCCTGCGTCTTAATCACTTCACGATATTCAGAAACAGGTACCTGTTTAGCATAATCATGAACAAAGCCGGCTAAAGCTGCCTTATCCTCATCATAATGGTTAAGACGAGCCAATTTTTGTGCTGTTTGACTAACACGTACGCAATGCTCAAATCGTGGTGCATCCATGTTAGCTTTTTCTTTAGCAATAATTTCCTGACTTGATAGCGGTGAATAAGTGTTGGCAAAAAATAAATCAGTCATAATACAGTCCCTTTCGATGAATATAATCGCGCACTAGTTCTGGAACTAAATATCTAATTGAACCACCCATTGTAATTGTTTGCCTAATTAAGCTTGAGCTGATGTCAATTGCTGGTACATCAACCCAAATCATTGGCAATTGCGGCTTTTGCTCATAACCAGGACGCCTAATGCCAACCAAAGTTGCCAATTGGGCTAACTTAAGTGGCTCTTTCCATTCACCTAAATTATTCACCTGATCGCTGCCCATAATCAAATAATAATGATTTTGTGGTGCTTTTTCATGCAAATAAGTCAGCGTATCAACCGTATAAGAAACGCCGCCGCGAAGCAATTCGAATAATTTCACCCGAAAGCGCGGATTATCCTGGGTTGCTAATTCTAGCATATTTGCCCGATCTTCTGCAGCTACAGTCGGCTTATCTTTCAAAGGCGGGATATTAGTTGGAATAAACCAAATCTCATCCAAATGCAGCTTCGTCAGAACCTGTTCGGCAACCACCAAATGGGCTAAGTGAACCGGATTAAAGGTGCCGCCCATAATCCCAATCTGCAATCCATGAGCTTGCGTAATTTCTTCTTCTTCAACTTGAATTATCGGCTTTTTTTCAATACTTTTTGCAAACGTCATTCTTCGCCTCTAAATTAACGCGCGTCTAATTCCCAATCCAATCTTATCAGGCGTGTATATTTTAACTAAACAATCAGCTGGAACTGTAATAAAACCAATTCCACCAAATAAGACGTCACTCTTATAAGTCGTATGCATTTCTTGACCCTTAAGTGCCGGCAAATTCTCACCCTCTGACGGAGGCGTTAATAAGTCGCCTACATGCTTTTGGTAAAATTCATCCGCATTCTCTGTCTTTGTCCGGTGAACATACAAGTCACGGGCAACATAAACCGTAAAGCTAGTTGGTTCACCCTTTAAGTAATCAATCCGGCCCAGACCCGCCAAAAAGAGCGTATTACCCGGCTTTAACTGGTAAGTAGCTGGCTTAAGCGGCTTTTGCGGTGAAATTGCAGCCAAATCTTGCGGATTAAGGTGGGTTGCCAATTGATTTTCTGACATAATCCCCGGTGTATCAACCAAAAAATGACCATTTTCTAGTGGAATTTCAATTCGGTCAAGCGTTGTTCCTGGGAAACGTGATGTCGTAATTAAATTTTTAATGTCGCCCATCTTGTCAATAATCGCGTTTAATAGCGTAGATTTACCAACATTAGTCATCCCAACAAAATAAACATCTTCATTGCGTGATTTTTTATCTAAATAAGCAATTAACTCAGTCAAATTTTTCTTTTTGGCAGCACTGACTAAGAAAATCTTCTTCGGAAACAAGCCAACCCGGTTTGCTTCCTGCCGCATCCAATCTTTGATTTTACTTTCGCGTGAATTAAGTGGAAACAGGTCAAACTTGTTGCCGACTAAAATCAACTCATTATCACCGACAAACCGTTTCATTGATGATAAGAGTGAATTAGTAAAGTCAAACAAGTCAACGACATTAACTATTAATGCCTTCTTTTCAGCTAGAGAGTTGAGCAACGCCAAAAAGTCATCGTTATCAACATCAACCGGCATGATTTCATTATAGTGTCTTAGCCGAAAGCAGCGTTGACAATACAGGTCATTAGCCTCATCTTCACTTTCAAGTGCCTTTTTAAGCCGCGAAGCTGGCAAGTAGCCGGCTTCTTTGGGGTCATCAGATTGCAGCTTGGCGCCACAACCGATACAAATAATATCATCCATTTTTTAATGTCTCCTTAAAAGTTACACGGTGAGAAATTGCTAAAAAGAAAAAGATGATTTTTTCAAAAAAGCGGTTAATCCGTGTGTTCCACTTGTCCGTCTTAATTAGTGGCTTAACTAGTACTGATTCAACACCAGCCAAGTTACCGGCTTGAATATCGGTGATTAGCTGGTCACCAACCATCATGACCTGCTTCTTAGTCAAACCCATTTCCTGCCGCTTCTTCGTAATTGCAAAAGGCATCGGCTTTTTGGCTTTGGCAACAAACTCAATATGATATGGGTTAAGTACCTTGCCGACTCTAGCTGCATTATTATTTGAAATGACAACTAGCGTAATACCAGCAGCAGCCAGCCTGCGATTGAGCTGATCCATTTTCTTAGCCGTCTCAAACTCATTCCATGCAATGAGCGTGTTATCTAAATCCGAGAACACTGCCTTAACATCCATTTCATGAAGTACATCAGTATCTAAATGATAGATTGTATCAATTGTGTAACGTGGCCTGAATATCATCTGGCTCCCCTTTTCTAGCATATTCTTAGTCTAATATATCAAAAAATAGCGTCAAGGTCATAAATTTTGACATAAAAAAACGGCGCCATAAGCGCCATTTTTGAATTAATTTAAAGCTTTTTTAGCAGTTTCTGCTAATTGTGCAAAAGTCTTTGAATCGTTATAAGCAATGTCAGCCAACATCTTACGGTTAATGTCAACACCAGCTACTTTCAAGCCGTGCATTAACTTAGAATATGAAATATCATTTTGTCTTGCTGCAGCATTGATTCTGGCAATCCATAACTTTCTGAATTCGCTCTTACGTCTTCTACGGTCACGGAATGCATATCTGTAAGATACAAATAATTGTGTACTTGCAGCCTTAAATTGCATATGCTTTGCGCCACGGTAACCCTTGGCAAGCTTCATAACCTTCTTACGACGTTTACGTGTTACTGTTCCACCTTTAACTCTTGGCATCTGAAATTCCTCCTAAATATCGTTGTTCTCGTCTAACTTGATAATTAACGCATTTGAGAGAGCATCTGTTTGATGCGCTTCAAGTCGCTGCGTGAAACTAATGCAGCCTTTCTCAAATGACGACGTTGCTTCTTGGTCTTACCGTGGAAACGGTGGCCAGTAAATGCGTGATGACGCTTTAATTCACCAGAAGCTGTTCTCTTGAAACGCTTTGCAGAAGCGCGGTGGGTTTTCATTTTAGGCATTTTTCAATTCCTCCAAATTAACTAGTTTTTACTTTTTGTCACTCTTAGGAGCGAGTATCAAGAACATTGAACGACCTTCCATCTTCGGCTTGCTAATCACAGTAGCAATATCCGCAGTGGCTTCAGCCATCTTCTCCAGCACTTCACGTCCTAATTCCTTGTGGGTGATTGCACGACCTCTGAACCGAATCGAAACACGAACCTTAGCGCCCTCTTTAGTGAGGAACTTTTGCGCGTGCTTTAACTTAGTGTTAAAGTCGTTACCTTCAATGGTTGGACTTAAACGGATTTCTTTAACACTGACAGTCTTGGACTTCTTACGAGACTCTTTGAGTTTCTTTTGTTGTTCAAAACGGTACTTACCATAGTCCATGATGCGAGCAACTGGTGGCTTAGCATTAGGCGAAATCAGAACTAAATCTAAATTCGCAACACTTGCTTGCCGTAATGCTTCAGTCTTAGTTACTACACCAACTTGATCACCATCTGCATTAATTAAACGAACTTCGCGTGAACGAATTTGATCGTTTAATATTAAATTCCTTGGTATAATTCTTCACCTCCGTGTTAATTTGAGGACAAGAAAAAGGACGGGTATTAAGTTACCCGCCCATAATCAACAGAAAATATCGATTAGCCCAGAGGTCAACTTAACTTAGGCGAGAAGCGGGAGCTTCTTCTTGTTCTCAACTAATAAATTATTATAGTACTGCTGCGGCATTCTTGTCAATAAGTTGACGATAACTTTTCGATATTTAAGTAAAAAATGCACCCAGCAATGATTAAAACTAATCGTCTGAATGCATTTCTATTCAAAATCAATTTAACTGTTTACCAACTAGATTGCCCACTATCGACAAAGTAAAGCAAACCACAAAATAAAGTAGCGCCAGAGCCACAAACATCGGCAATGTGAAGTTAGCATTTTGACCGTAAACAATTTGTGCTTGCTGCGTCATTTCAGGAACAACAATGATTGTTGCTAGTGACGTATCTTTAATTAATGATACTAATTGACTGACAAGCGTTGGGATCATGTGTTTATATGCCTGCGGCAAGACCACATGCCACATTGTCTGGGCAAAATTCATCCCTGTCGAACGTGCACCCTCCATTTGTCCGGTTGCTACCGATTGAATCCCCGAACGTACAATTTCTGCAATCATTCCAGATTCAAAAACTGTCATCGCAATGATTGCTGCCGGAACAACATCGGGGCGAAAGCCAAAGTTAGGTAAACCAAAATACGTAAAGAAAATAATTAATAATAACGGCAAGTTTCTGACAATATCAACAATAAAGCCAACAATTGCCGAAACGTACTTAATTTTAGCAAACCGTAAAATTCCCATTAATGAGCCAATAATAAAACTCAAAACCATCACAATTAGGGAAATATACAGTGTAACCTTTAATCCAAGTAATAAAAAGCGAATATTAATCCACGAAAAAGCATTAGTCCAAGTTTGCATCTCTCTTCCCCCTCCTAGCTTAATTTCTTTTCTAAATAATGCATGTAGTAACTTAATGGCATTGTTAAAAGTAAGTACAATATACCGACCACCAAATAACTATTGATTGTATCAAATGTCTTTGACGCAATCGCATTGGCTTGATAAAGCAAATCAAACCCAGCCACAAAGGCCAAAATAGAAGAATCCTTAATCAAATTGACAAATTGATTGCCAAGAGATGGAATAACGATTTTAAAAGCTTGCGGCAAAACCACATAACGCATTGCCTGCCAGTAAGTCATCCCAGTTGAACGGGCACCTTCTAATTGACCCGCTTCGACTGACTGGATTCCAGAGCGGATAATTTCTGCAATGAATGCTGACGTGTAGAGCGTCAAGCCAATTGTCCCTGCAGTGAAACCGTTAATCTTAAAGAAGTATAACGGAATAATCAAGTACAAGAACATTACAATGACTAGTAACGGAATATTACGAAAGACTTCAATATAGATTCGGCACAACAAATGAACTAATTTGCTCGGCAGCATTTGCAAAAGTGCAAGTACTGTTCCAATGATTGAACTAAAAACTAGGGTAATCAAGCTGCATAATAAAGTCCAACCTAGACCAACTAAAAGCTGACTACCAAAATGGGTAAAGATATTAATCATCGTTGATACATCTCCTTGTAGTTAAATCCGGGAACTTGACCAAACCATTTTTTAATCAAGTGATTGTATTCCCCACTATGCTGCAGCTGGGCAATTGCGCGATTAACAGCCCGTTCAAACGGCTTTTGCTGCTTATTAATCGCAATGCCATACGGTTCTTTAGTAAAAGTGCCGCCAGTTACAACCAAACTAGGATTTTCAACTGCCAAGCCATACAGCACCCCATTATCTGACACTAAGGCATCACCTTGGTGCGATTTCAAAGCATTTACAGCTTGACCGTAGTTTTGCATCCCAATTACTTTTGCCTTGGGAGCAAACTTTTTAACTACTTCAGAAGAATTATCACCAACAATTCCAATAACGGTTTTCCCATTCAAATCATGCACGTTTTTAATGCTTGAATGAACTGGCACGAGCAAGGACTCGCCCGCATTGAAATACGAATTAGAAAAGTCAATTACTTTTTTACGCTCAGGAGTGATCGACATTGTGGCAATCACGGCATCCACATTACCATTTTTGAGCAGCGGAATCCGAGATTGAGCAGTTGCGGTCACAAACTTAGCTTGACCACTTGGCCCTAAAATCTGCTTAGTAATTGCTTTGGCAAGGTCAATTTCAAACCCCTTATGGACATCGTCACGCACGTCAATCAGACTAAAGAGTTTCATATCTGCTTCTACGCCCCAAGTAATCGTCTTGGAGCTTTGCGCATTTTTCAAAACTGCCTGATCGGCAACTTTTTGCCGGCAGCCTGACAAAAACAACATACAAAACAAAACCGGAATTAACCAAAATTTCTTTTTCATGATGGTCACTCCTTAATGCGCAATAATTTTACTTAAAAATTGTTGTGCACGTTCAGTTTGCGGCTGCTGGAAAAAGTCTTGGCTGGCGTCATCTTCGACTATATGACCCTGATCCATAAAAATCACGCGGTTAGCTACTTCTTTAGCAAAGCCCATTTCATGCGTCACAATTAATGAAGTCATGTCACTAGCTGTCGTGACTTTTTTGATAACCTGCAGCACTTCATCAATCATTTCTGGATCAAGTGCTGATGTTGGTTCGTCAAAGAGCAGTAATTTAGGACGCATTGCCAAAGACCTTGCAATTGCAACCCGCTGCTTTTGCCCGCCGGATAACTGACGCGGCATGTTTTCAGCCTTATCAGCTAGACCAACCATCTTTAGTAAAGCTAGTGCTCGCTGCTTATTTTCAGCTTCTGGCACATGGCTTACAATTCGCGGTGCTAACATAATGTTTTCCAAAACATTTTTATTCGCATAAAGATTAAAATGCTGAAAAACCATTCCAACGTCGCGACGCAAAAGATTGGCATCAGTCTTAGGGTCTGACAAATCGCGATTATTAACGATTAATTGCCCGTCCTCAATTGATTCTAACTGGTTAATTGTCCGAATTAACGTACTTTTACCAGAGCCAGAAGGACCAATCAAGACAACGGTCTCTCCTCGATCAATTTTTAAATTAATATCGTGTAAAGCATGAAACTTACCATAAAATTTCTGCACATTGCGGAATTCGATCATCGACATAAATTTCTCCTCATTAATATTAGTAGAAAGTTTAAGTATCAAATTGAACACTCAGCTAGCTAAAATCCAGTAAAGCCAATCGTCTACACTACGTTTGTAACTCGACAGACAATACCAACAGATTTTTTAAATTTAAAAGTGCCGAAATTAATAATATGTTTTCTAATTCTTAATTATCTTTTTTATTTTTCACGTGAATATGACTTAACGTCAGCGTCAATTTCTTTAATAAATTCGTCTAAACTCTTAGCAAGTTCTTTGTCGGTACCATAAGGACGAACATTGACACTATTGTCTGCCATTTCCTTATCACCCAAAACAAGCGTGTAAGGAACTTTTTGGGTTTGAGCTTCACGAATCTTGTAACCCAATTTTTCATTTCTAAAGTCAACTTCTGCTCTGAAGCCGCGCTTGTTCAATTCGTCGCGAACCTTCTTAGCATAATCGCCATGAGCATCAAGGTTAACTGGAATAATTTCTACTTGAACTGGAGCCAGCCAAGTTGGGAATGCACCCTTGTAAATTTCAATTAAGTAAGCAATGAACCGTTCCATCGTACCAACGATTCCACGGTGAATCATAACTGGACGATGTTCCTCGCCGTCTTGACCAATGTAAGTTAAGTCAAATTGTTCTGGCAACATGAAGTCAAGTTGAATGGTCGACATGGTTTCGTCGCTGCCCAAAGCTGTCTTAGTTTGAATATCAAGCTTAGGACCGTAGAATGCTGCTTCGCCTTCTGCTTCAACATAGTCAAGGCCCATGTCATCCATAGCACCTTTAAGCATTGATTGACTTCTTTCCCACATGTCATCATTAGCAAAGTATTTTTCGGTATTCTTTGGATCACGGTATGACAAACGGAAGTAGTAGTCAGTAATGTCAAAGTCTTTGTAAACATCCATGATTAATTGTAAAGTTCTCGCAAATTCATCTTTGACTTGGTCTAAAGTAACGAAGGTGTGACCATCGTTCAAGGTCATTTCCCGAACCCGTTGCAAACCTGATAAAGCACCTGACTTTTCATATCTGTGCATCATTCCAAGTTCAGCAATCCGCACTGGTAATTCCCGGTATGAACGAATATGATGCTTGTAAATTTGAATATGTGATGGGCAGTTCATTGGTCTTAATTCAAGCATTTCACCATCACCCATGTCCATTGGTGGGAACATGTCATCACGGTAGTGTGCCCAGTGACCAGAAGTCTTATAAGCATCCAAGTTCATCAATACTGGTGTGTAAACGTGTTGGTAACCACGAGCAACTTCTTTATCAATGATGTAGCGTTCAATCACGCGGCGAATAGTGGCACCCTTTGGCATCCAGTAAGGAAGACCAGCACCAACCTTAGGGTCAACGAAGAACAAGTCAAGGTCACGGCCGATTGTCCGGTGGTCGCGTTCCTTAATTTCTTCACGACGCTTAATGTCGGCATCAAGGTCAGCCTTCTTGAAAAAGGCAGTTCCAGAAATCCGTTGCAGCATTGGGTTAGAAGATTGACCTTGCCAATAAGCACCAGCAACACTGAGCAACTTAAATTGCTTAATCTTACCAGTATTTGGCAAAAGTGCACTGAAGCCAAAGTCAACGAAGTCACCTAACTTGTATGCAGAAACTGTATCATCTTCAGCCTTTAACAATTCAAGCTTGAACTTGTCATCTTTGAAGATGTCTTCTAATTCGCTCTTGGACATTTCTACTTGTTCAATCTTGGCACCGCTCTTAACAGCCTTCTGAATTGCCTTTTCTAATTGTGGTAATTCACCAATTTTAATTTGGTTTTCTTTATCAGTGTCAACGAAAAAGCCATCACTATCTGCAGCGTGCTCACCCAACCGTAATTCTGGATAAGCCTTTTTAGCTACTGCTTCAAAAACAAAGGCAACAGTTGCACGTAAAACGTTCAAGCCGTCTTCATCTTTATCAGTAATAATTGCTACATCTGCATTATCATTTAATTCGTAATCAACTGGCTTTAATTCGCCGTTAACTTTTCCGGCCAAGGCAGCCTTACCAAGTGAAGTTGAAATGTCATGTGCCAAATCGGCAATTGAAATAGCTTTGTCATAGTCACGGTTTGACCCATCAGGCAAAGTAATTGAAAAACTCATGTTTACCTCCATAAACAAAAAAAGTCCCAGTGCAATTAAGCACTGGGACGTATATTAGCGCGGTTCCACCCAAATAGATTAGAGTATCTCTAACCCTCTCTTAAGATCGATAATGGAATCCAGCCTTTGTTAAAACCTTTATTAGTAGAATGAGTGGGGTCTTGCTCATGAAGGACTTCCAGAAAAGCGTCCTTCTCTCTGAGTTGAGCAACATCATGTTCATTCGTTGCACTTAATTATACGCAAACGACATTTAAATGCAAGAACTTTTTAATAGAAATTGCTTAAAAATAAATTAATGACGCCGATTAGGACCTGCCACTACTACCTCTTTGGCGAGTGTCCGTACACGCTCCATCAGGCGCTTTGCCTTAATCGGATCAATTGCATTCTTGGTCTCTTTGAAATGTTCTTCCAAGTCCGCCATCGCAAAATTAGATGAGAAAAAGGTCGGCAGCACATTGTCCATTCGTGCCTGCAGAATTACGCCCAACACGTCATCACGTGACCATTGGCTCAGAGTCTCGGCACCAATATCGTCTAATAGCAATACATCAGCTTGACTAACGCGGTCAATTTCTTTTTGCAGGCTGTTATCTTCAAAATGACTGGACAGACCAGCAATAAATGTAGGCACGTGTAAAAAGACCACCTGTTTGCCCATCGCCGCAACTTGATTAGCTAATCCAGCTAATAAGTAAGTCTTACCCACACCAAAGCTTCCTGATAAGTACAACCCTTTTTGGTGAGGATTTTGGGGATAAGCAGCTAAAAATTTACCAATAGCTGTCAACGCCGAAGACCGTTCCGACGTTGCATCCGCTTGACTTAAGCGCACATCGTGCAGAGTTTGCGGCAAATTAATCAGGTGCAAATGCTTTTTGGTATTGGCACGCAAATTTTGCTCAATTTTGCTTTCATCCGGCACATAACGCAAGTCAATGGCATGATGATTCAAAAATAATTCGGGCCGATAACCTGCTGTTACTGGGTCTTGTTTATGCTGAGCCGAATAATACTCATAAAGGTTAGACCAGCTCTTTTTAATCATTTCGGAAGTAATTTGGTCCTTGTGCTGGTTCAAAAATTGCTGAATACTCTCATCCGCCAAAACCTGCTGGTAAATTTGTTCCAAATTATGCTTCTTAGCAATTTCCGGATTCAAATTATTAATAATATCACCAATTGACTGCATAAACTCACCTACTTCATGCCATTTTTATCTTCTAAATCTTTAAAGAATTTTTTCAAGTCGGCAGAAGAAACATCTGTATTTTGCTCTGCTGTCTTTTTACTCCAGTCGGTACCCTTTTCAACCTTTTTAGCTTTTGTCGAATAACGAGGATAGTAACTCTTCTTCTGCTGACGCTTCTCCATATATTCCAAAGCCTGGCTGCCGGTCTTGACACCATGCTGCAGCCAATCATGCAAGATTGTATTAGCCAAACGGTAAGACACTGACGGCCCACTGTTTAAGCAGGCATAGGTCAAGATATTGAGTAATTCTGCTGGAATATCTTTTTGATTATACAAATTATCCAGCACCTTATACTCACTGGCGTCAACATAGTCATGCTTGTCAGTCTTCAAGCGGTACAAAAATTGCGCCGGCGACTTCGTCTGCGCTAGCTGCAAAATCCGCTGGTCACGCAAACTCAAACTAGAATTTTCATGAATTGGGGCTTGTTGGTCTTGTGTTTGCTGCAGATTCTTTCGTGTACCTTCAGCGTGAATATTTTCCGCAATGGTTCGCTTAATCAGTGGCATATTAAGCTCGTAGCTATCATGCAGGCAAGGCAAAGTTTCGTCGACAAATTCCTGCTCCGACAAGCCATAAGTACGCATTATTCCCCTAATCGCTGCACGATTTTTATCAATTTCACTTGCAGCAATTTGGTAAATTTCAAACTGCTCCTTCATAAACTGCCAGTCAATCGTATCTTGCTCGTTAACACTGGCCTTAGCAGCCGGCCGAGCTTGATTTTCCTGGGCTGCTAGCTGAACATCTTGCGAAGGACTAATTGCCTCCTCATCCGGCAAACGAAAAACATCCATAAATGAGGCAGAAACATCCTTAGCGCTCTGCATGCCATTAACCTGATTCTCACGCCTTTTATTTTCTCGGGCAAAAGCATGGCTCAATTCTTGAAAAGTTGTCACGCCAACTTTTTCTTTTAGCAAGCTGGCTAAAAGGGCTGTCGCAAAAAATTCACTGCTAGTTGGCACGCTAGTTAAAGAAAACAACAGCACTTGCCCCATGATTTTATTCTTAATAATACGCGTCTTAACAAGTCCCACTGCTTCTAGTTTATGCAGTGCTTGAAACAATTCTTTCAAACTGCAGTCAAGCTGTTCTTGCAGATGGTAAATGCCCTTACTGTCAGATAAAATTGCCGCCGCATCATAATCGGCCATCAAAGTTAAATAGAGAGCAATGCCACTAGCACCAACGAGCGGCTGGTACAATTTAATTAAAACTTGCAAATCCTGCGGGAAAACCGTCACTTGATTAATAATAAAAAAAGGTTGTTTGGGATTAGCGGTCTCAAACATCATTAGTCCCCTTTTCCTCACGTTTAGCAATCATGTCTTCCATGGTCTTCATAAAACTGGACATATCTTTAAATTCCCGGTAAATCGAGGCAAATCGAATGTAAGCAACATCATCAATATCAGCCAATTCGTCCATCACAATTTGACCGATTTTCTTTGATGAAATTTCGCTGATGCCTTGTTTTCTAACCTTGTTTTCAACATGGTCAACCAGCTGTTCAAATTGGGCACTCGTAATTGGACGCTTTTGCCCAGCAGCCATCACACCATGCAAAATCTTTTTGCGGCTGAACGGCTCCCTTGTACCATCATTTTTAATGACTAACAATGGGGTCGTTTCCATGCGTTCAAAGGTTGTAAACCGAAAACCACAATTTTCACATTCACGTCTGCGGCGAATTGCCCGATTTTCATCACTAGGACGAGAATCAATTACGCGTGAGGCATTTTGCCGACAATTAGGACATTCCATTCTTCTCTCCTTTTAATTTAAGTAGCAACTGGGCCAATTGGGCCTCTAATTCTTCTATTGTACCAGTATTTGTAATTACATAGTCGGCCAACTTGACTTTTTTAGCAAGTGGCATCTGACTGTTAATCCGATTTAGCGCCGCCTTACGCGTTAAGCCATCACGCGCCATCAGCCGCTTAATCTGCATTTCTTCAGGAACTGTAATTAGCAACGTCTTGTCGCAATACTTTTGCGCGCCCGATTCAAATAAGACCGGAGCATCCAGAATAACCAGCTGCTCACCAGCTTGTTTATTTTGCGTAATTTTAGTCTGAATTATTTGAAAAATCAACGGGTGGGTAATTTTATTCAAGATACTCAATTGCTTAGGATCACTGAACACCACTTCGCCAAGCTGATGACGATTAATCGTTTGGTCCGGATTTAAAAAATTGCTGCCAAATTGCTGGACAACTTGATGATAACCAGCTTCACCAACATTCAAAATATCATGAGCAATCAGGTCACTGTCAATAATCGGCAACTGCTGCTTTTTAAAAAAGTCATCTGCCGTACTTTTGCCGCTGGCAATTCCGCCGGTTAAGCCCAACACTAGTGTCATTTGTAAACCACCTGGCACTTAGGACAAAAAGTCGTCCCGCGACCATTAACTTTAATCTTTTCAAGTGAATTGCCACAGCGCGCACACGGTTCACCCTGATGACCATAGACCCGCAACATTTTTTGAAAGCCGCCGGTTTCACCATTAGCATCAAGATAAGTATGCACAGTAGTGCCGCGTTTTGCAATCGCTAAAGTAATTAGCGCGTTAATATTGTCATGCAGTTCTGCCACTTTTTCCCTAGGAATTTGACTAGCAACACTTAACGGGTGAATTTTCGTTTCCCACAAGACCTCGTCAACATAGATGTTGCCTAACCCGGCAACAATAGTTTGGTCAAGCAAAGTACTCTTGATATTTTTCTTCTTGTGGCTAAGTCCAGCTGCTAAAAATTCCACCGTAAACTCGGTAGAATTAGGTTCAAAACCAAGTTTACTAATTCCAGTGACGATCTTTTCTGTTCCCGTTGCAACCAGCTGCATGCGGCCAAACTTGCGCACGTCGTTATAGCGTAAGGCCGTATCATCAGTGAAAGCAAACTGCACGTGATCGTGTTTATCCTTAGGTTCGGCAACTGCTGTCAGCCGATATTTACCTTCCATACGTAAGTGCGACACAATCGTTAAATCGCCACTTAGACGAATTAATAAGTACTTAGCATAGCGATCAATGGTTAAAACCTTCTGACCAGTAACTTGTTTGACAAACTCGTCATGGTCGCTGGCAATAATTTTAGGATACCACAACGTTACCTTTTTAATTGTTTTTCCTTTAATCAAGGGAAGCAAAGTGCGGCGCACTGTTTCAACTTCCGGCATTTCTGGCATTAATTTTTCTCCTTATTTTGCATCGTACCAATTGTGACCCCAACCGGAATCAGCAATTAACGGAATATCAAGCTGGACTGCTGACTGCATAACCTCAGGAACGATCTTCTTAATCGTTTCTAATTCATCCTTAGGCACATCAAAAATCAGCTCATCATGAACCTGAACTACCATCTTCGTCTTGAGGTGTAATTCATCCAGCTTCTTCTGCATGTTAATCATGGCAATCTTAATAATATCAGCAGCTGACCCCTGAATTGGTGAGTTTATTGCGGTTCTTTCCGCAAATGACCGCACATTGAAATTCTTGGCATGAATATCAGGTAAGTAACGACGACGGTGCATAATTGTTTCGGCATAGCCCTTTTCACGCGCTTCTTGGACAGCCTTGTCCATATAATCGCGAATTTGCGGATATTGCTCAAAGTAATTATCAATAAATTCCTTAGCCTGTTTTCGACTGATGTTCAAATTCTTAGACAGGCCATAATCGGAAATTCCATAAACAATCCCAAAGTTAACTGCCTTTGCTCGGCGACGCATTAATGGCGTCACTTCATCTGGAGAATCTAAGTGAAAAATCTTCATCGCCGTGTGTGAGTGAATATCATAGCCTGTCTTAAAGGCTTCCTGCATGTTTTCATCACCAGAAACTTGCGCCAAAACCCGCAATTCAATTTGCGAGTAGTCACAAGAAAAAATGTAGCCATCAGGCGTGCTTGGAACGAAGGCCTTTCTGATTTGCTTGCCTTCTTCGGTTCTAGTAGGAATATTTTGCAAGTTAGGATCAACTGAAGACAACCGTCCTGTTGCCGTCAACGTCTGTAAATAACGCGTATGAACGCAACCATCCTTTTGGATAACATCAAGCAGGCCCTTAACATAAGTCGATTGAATTTTGGCAATCTGCCGGTAAGTCAAAATTTCATCAATAATTGGACTCTGGTCTTTTAACTGGTTCAAAACGTCAACTGATGTTGAATAACCGGTTTTGGTCTTTTTAATTGGCGGCAAGCCCATCTTTTCAAACAGAATATGCCCTAATTGCTTAGGAGAATTAAGGTTGAAACGTTCCCCAGCTTCTTGGTAAATCTTGTTTTCAAGGTCTTGCAATGCCACAGCAAATTCATTCTGCAGTTGAATTAAAGTGCTTGCCTGTACCTTAATGCCGTTCATTTCCATCACTGCTAAAACGCGCGCTACCGGAATTTCAATGCTAGCAAACAAGTCATCCTGTTCATGATCCTTGAGCTGCTTTAATAATTCATCCTTCAACCTAACAATCGACTGGGCTTTGCTGGCAAGGTGGCTGAATAAAATCTGGTCATCATCAGGAACGTGCTCCTTTTTGCCCTTGCCATAAACTTCAAAGTCACTCTTGACAGAGTAGTCACCATACAAATGGCAAACTTCGCCCATGTCATTGGAATTATTCTCATTATTAACCAAGTATGATGCCAGCAGCATATCATAATCAATTCCCTGAACTTGAATATCCAATCGATTAAGACCAACCATTGTTCGTTTAAGGTCAAAAACATCTTTTTGAATGTCGGCATTTTCTAAAATTTGCTTTAATTGCTCAGTCTGCAAAAGTTCAACATCGCGACTGACATAGGTTTGCTCGCCAATTTTAAGGGCAAAACCAATAAATTCTGCCAAATGATAATTTGCACCCAGCATCCCCAAATAAAAGCTGACAGTATCCCCTTCAGCAACCTTAATTTGTTCTAGCTGCTCTTTAGTAAGTTCAACATAGTCAATCTTAACTTCTGCTTCAGGAGTATTTTCATCAGAAGCAGTATCTGACGTGTCCAATTGATTTAAAAATTTACGAAAATTCATCTTTTCATAAAACTGCCGTAATTTTTCTTGGTCAACTTTTTGCCGCTTAACACCTGCTAAGTCGATTGCTACTGGACTTTCACGGTTAATGGTTGCTAACTTTTTAGCTAAAAAGGCCTTATCCTTGTCGTTAATTAAGTTTTCCTTTAGCTTGGACTTTTTCATATCATCTACATGCTCGTAAAGTCCCTCAACTGAACCATACTGCTGGATTAGGCGTGAAGCCGTCTTTGGACCAACCTTAGTTACTCCGGGATAATTATCGGAATTATCCCCCATCAGTGCCTTCATATCAATAAATTCAGTTGGCGTCACGCCATTGACTTCCTTCATGTGTTCAGGTGTATAGGCTTCTAGGTCTGAAACGCCAGACTTAGTCACCATGACCGTTGTCTTTTCTGAAGCTAATTGGGTTAAATCCTTATCTCCAGTAACGATTGTCACCGCCATATTTTGTTCTTCACCAAGACGCGCGAAAGTCCCGATAATATCATCGGCTTCATAATTCTTTAGTTCATAAGTCGCAATGCCCAAGTCATGCAGCATTTCTTGAATATACGGCAACTGCTCCAATAATTCCGGCGGTGTTTTCTGGCGGCCGCCCTTGTAATCATCGTACATGCTATTTCTAAAAGTTGTCTTGCCGGCATCAAACGCAACCAAGACATAGTCCGGCTGAACGTCTTTTAATAGAACATCCAGCATATTTTTAAAAGTATAAATGGCATTAGTGTGCAGACCTTCAGCGTTTTTGAAGTTTTCAAGCTGCCGGTAGAGTGCATAAAACGCACGAAAGGCAACGGAATTACCATCAATTAAAAGTAATTTTTGATTAGCCATAATTCTCCTCGTTATTAATTCGTCAGTTAATTCACATACCATTCTAACAGTTTTAACGGCTTCTAGCAGGTTACTGACTTACTTATAATTTAAAAAAACTAGTCGCGTTGCAACTAGTTTCTTAGTTAATTTTATTTTTGCAATAATTTTGCGAAGGCATCTTCGTATTTTGGTATATCACCGGCACCCATGAAGACAATAACACTGTCATGGTTCTGGGTTAGATCAGCAATATTAGCCAAATCAAGAACTTCCGAACCCGGAATTTGCGCAGTTAAATCTTCACTTGATATATCGCCAGCACTCTCACGAGCAGATGCATAGATCGGTGTTATATAAGCCTTATCAACATCACGCAAAATTTCTTCGAAGTCTTTAGCATATTTTTTAGTCCGAGAAAATGTATGCGGCTGAAAGACAACAACTAGCCGTTTGCCTGGAAATTTTTGGCGGGCAGCTTGAATGGTAGCCTTCATTTCGGTTGGGTGGTGAGCGTAATCATCAATTACATTAATATCACCGTAGTCAGTTTCAGTAAACCGGCGTTTGGCACCACGATAAGTCAACAAACCTTCTTGAATATCTTCTAGCGGAATTTTTTCAGTATAAGCAACCGCCACAACTGCCGTCGTGTTCAAAATATTATGGTCACCAAACAAGTGAACTGTGAAGCGGCCAATGTTTTTACCATGAGCTAAAACATCAAAAGTTGAACCAGTCGTTGTCCGGTCAATATTAACTGCTTGGAAGTCATCAGTGTCTTCAAAACCATAAGTATACTTAGGAATACTGGTCTTTAAAGCTTGCAAACGATTGTTGCCGCCCCAAACAAACAACCCCTTCTTAGTTTGATCAGCAGCTGTTTGGAAGGCTGAAGTATAATCGTCCTGATCTTTAAAGTAATCAGGGTGATCGAAGTCAATGTTAGTCATAATTTGATAATCTGGATGATAAGCCAAGAAGTGACGGCGGTACTCATCAGCTTCATAAACAAAGAAGCGCGAATCTTGGACGCCCTTACCTTCACCATCACCAATTAAATAAGAAGTTGGTGCAGCTTCACCGAGTACATGAGCTAATAGGCCTGTTGTCGAGGTCTTGCCATGAGTTCCAGAAACACCAATGCTGGTATGCATTGCTACGACTTCTTCAACCGTGTCAGGATAACTCTGCCAAGTAATACCCTGATCTTCACATGCCTTGACTTCAACATTATCGTCTTTAAAAGCATTACCCTTAACAATTATTTGTCCGCTAGGCTTAATATTAGTAGCCGCAAAGTCAGCAACTTCAATTCCAGCTTTTTCTAGCGGTACTTGCGTAAAAGTGTATTTAGCAATGTCACTGCCGGCAACCTTATAGCCTAAGTCGTGCAACAACAAGGCCAAAGAAGCCATCCCTGTACCCTTAATTCCAATAAACCAAATTTGTTTGTTCTTATCTAACATTTCATTTGCTCCAAATTTTATTCAATAATCGTTTATTATTTTACCATTATTACAGGCAAAAGAGCAGAGGCTAATTGGAAGCTAAAGAAATTTTTTACAAAGAAAAAAGACCTTCCTAAAAAGGTCTTTTGCAGATTATAACTTAATCTTGCCACTAGCTAGCAATTCATCACAGACTTCTGGATCAAAAGCAGCGCCAATTGTAAAGTCATCAGGTACAACCATAATACCGCGCTTTTGCTCTGCATGTTCTAAGCCTAATTCGCGAGCTGAACAAATCATGCCGTATGAGTCAACTCCACGCAAATCGCCAGGCCAAATTTGTTGACCATTAGGCATCAACGTACCAGGCAAAGCAACAACTACCTTTTGACCTTGAGCAATATTAGGTGCACCACAAACGATTTGGTGTTCCTCGCCATCGCCGACTTCAATCGTGGTAACATGCAAGTGGTCGGAATCTGGGTGCTTGTCACAAGTCTTAACTAAGCCATAAACAAGAGTTGGCTTGCCATAAGCTAATTTTGTATCAAAGCCAGCTTCAGTCAGCTTTTGGTTCAAAGCTGTCAGCTCAGCATCTGTCAACTTAACTTGACCATCTGGCAATTTAGCATAGTCAATTACCTTGTCAACGTTAAAGAAGTTGTAACCAGTAACGTTACCTTGCTCATCAATAACTTGAGTAATGTCGCCCTTTTCCACGTATTCGCTCTTACCGTGATCTTGACCCAAAATCACGATTAATGTATTAGGATAACTGCGTTTATTAATACTAGTAATCATTAAATAATCTCCTTAATTAGTCAAGTGACCGCAAAAAGTCCTCAACTTCATCTTTGGTCTTACGATCCTTATTTACTAGTCTACCAATTTCTGCGCCATCTTGGTAGACAACAAATGATGGAATTCCCATAATATTTAATTCTTTAGCTAAATCAATTGAGCCATCACGATCAATTTGATAAAACTTGCTATCGGCAAAATCTTGCTCAATTGCCGGCATAAATGGATCTAAAAAGCGGCAGTCTGGGCACCAATCAGCAGAAAATTCCAAGACAGTACGACCATTTTTAGTAATTTCAGTTAATTTTGTTTGCGTTAATTCTTTAATTTGTTCCATCAGTAAAACCCCTTTTATTGTTAACCGATACCTAATTATTTTACTCCAAAATCAGCATGAAGAGCATAAATTGGATTACCTTTAGCCGCAAATTTGTGTTCGTATTCAGTTTCCACATTTTGCGCCACAATCTCTTCTGCTTCATGGTGCAAGTCAACAGACACAAAGTCAAAGTGCATCCCGTAATTATTCATACTCTTGAGTGAATACGCAAATAGCCCCGCATTATCCGTCTTAAACTCAATCTGTCCGGCATTAATCAAGACCTTTTCGTACTTGTTTAAAAATGACTGGTATGTCAGCCGACGTTTTTCATGCCGGGTTTTTGGCCACGGATCACTAAAGTTAAGATAAATTACATCAGTTGAATTTGGTGCAAAAAAGGCATCAATTGCGGCTGCATCTGCACATAAAATCTGCAAGTTATCGAGCTTTTTATCAAGCTTCGTCCGCAAAATAATGCCGGCAGCCGTAATTTGTAATTCAACTGCCACAAAATTTTTCTCTGGGTGCATTTCAGCCAGAGTAGTAATGAAGTGACCCTTACCTGAACCTACTTCAATTTCAAGTGGCTGCTCAGGCTTAGGAAAGCGGGCGGCCCAGTCAATCTTCACATCTGGATCTGGTCTGTCAAGAACACTCTCCGGATGGTTCTTCACTAACTCAACCGCCCACGGCTTATTTCGTAATCTCATTTATTAAATCTTCCTTTTCTTAATCTTGTATGGTAAATACAGCTGCACAACCAAAATGCTAAAGCAAATTAGTAATCCGATTGCCTCCCACAGCTGCAAGTTAAGCGGCAACAATAACAACCACGACACGCTTATAATCAGCCATTGTAATAACATCGGCACTGACAAAGCAACAATTAGGTCGCGGCCACGATCTTTGCGCGTAATCGGCGCTACCCGATACATAATATTATCATCAAATTCGTCGGCCATGGGTAATAATTGATAGGCTGTTAGAAAAATCACTAAGCAAGACAATCCAAGTGCCCATGCCCAATTTTGAACCAACCACGAAATCAGTACCGCAAATGCCGTCATTCTAACTAATAAATTTAAATTCTCAGGATTTCGAAGCAATGAGCGCCGATACAAAAAGCGGTTGGGATTTTCTTTAGCTAGCGACCTTGGCAACAAAAAGTCCAGGTACTTACGCCGCTTGATCGTTACCTGCTTTTCTTTAACGTCGGTAAACATGCTAAAAGCTGTATAGACCCGATTCTTACGTTTTTCTTCTTGAGCTACCGCATAACGCCAATCAAATAATGTTTTGCGTTTAAGTATAAAGTGCATCGCAATAATGCCAACTACCAATAAAACTAGCAATACCCAGATTAATACTGGCTGCAATATTGCCAAACTCAGTACAACCAATAATACTAAATTAACTAAGACAAGCGAAAATTTTCTGCCAAAATAAAGATTCTGCTGAGTAATTTTTAATTGTAAAAACTTAGCCAGCCAAATGGTAACTGCAAACAGCAAATAATTTGCTGGTGCTAGTCCTGCCTTAAGTGTCGCAAAAGGAAACAAAATTCCTGCCAATAAGGCAATTAATAATGTTGGCAGCACCATACTGTACTTAATTAAGGGCGTTAGGTACTGGCCCATCTGCTCATCTTGCGGCAATAAAAATTGTAAATCTGCCTCTTGCAGGAGCGTAACTAGGTTACCCGTTAATAACGGCAGCCATAATAAGACAGCGACTAACGGACGGTAAAACCAGCGCCCCTGCGGCATCGTCTTCATGCTTTGAGCATACCAATACATCAAGGCACCAAAAAGAAAAATTAACGCCAAGATAAAGAAGTCGTTGAACACCAGCATTAAATATTTGAGAGATTGCCGCAAATTATCCTGAAGTCTATTTTGAGCCAATTTACGCATGTTGCTGCTCCTGATTCAAAACCTGATAAAGTTTATCAAATGCATCACTTGACTTCAAACCATAATGAGCCCGAATCTCATCAAGACTGCCAATTACCTCAATCGTGCCATTATTCAAAACTGCATAATTAGAAATTGCCTGTTCGGCATCTGCTAACACGTGGGTCGTCATTAAGACCATCTTATCATTCGCAATTGCCTGTTTGATTAAGTCTATCAGATTGGCAACAGCTAACGGATCAAGACCCGTAAATGGCTCGTCAATCACTAGTAAGCTAGTATCAGCCAAAAAGGCCGTCACAATCATTACCTTTTGTTTCATTCCCTTAGAAAAGTGAACGGGTAGCCAGTCCAACTTATCATCCAAACGAAACAGCTTTAACAATTCCTTTGCCCGTGACCAAGCTGTTTGCTCATCAAGCTTATAAGCCAGCATTGTCAATTCCAGATGTTCTGCCAAGGTCAATTCCGGATACAAAACTGGCGTTTCTGGAATATAAGCAACCTGCTGCTTAAACTTAGTCGGCTGCTTAGTTAATTCCACATCGTTAAGGATAATTGTCCCCTTCTGCGGTCTTAACAACCCCAGCAAATGCTTGATTGTCGTTGATTTTCCCGCACCGTTAAGCCCGATTAAGCCTAATGCCTCACCCGGTTTAATTTCTAAGTTAATATCTTTAATTACTGGTACTCCTGTGTAGCCACCAGTTAAGTGTTCAATCTTAAGAACCATATTTCCTGTCTTTCTTTTAATGAATTTACTCATTTTATATGATAGCATGATATTAAAAGAAACTAAATTTTGAAATAAAAGAGGTAAAAAAATGAATCAATTAGACGAAGATTGTTTATTTTGTAAAATTATTCGTGGGGACGTGCCCAGCTACACTGTCTTTGAAAATGATGACGTTAAAGCTTTTCTAGATCTTTCGCAAGTCAACCCTGGCCACACCTTGATGGTTCCCAAAAAGCATATTACCAACCTATTTGACTACACAACAGAAGATGCCAGACGCTTTTTGCAATATATCCCAGAAATTGCTAACGCTATTAAAAAGTTTGATCCAAAAATCACTGGCATGAACATTAACACTAATAACGGTGCTAGTGCCAACCAAGTTGTCATGCACTCACACATTCACTTTGTTCCTCGGTTTGAAAGTGACGGTCTTAAACTTGCTACCCGCAATAATGCCGACAAGTATAGTGAAGCAGATTACCAAAAGATTGCTGATGAGATTAAGGCTCAATTCTAAGGAGTGAATTATGAAACATTTTAGTTTAGGTGCTGCTGCAGGTGCCGTGATTGGTATTGTCTTATCATTATTAACGGACAAAGAAGGCAGCCGTTTTGGTGCGCCAATTAAACGTGAAGTCGACGAGACTAAAGAAGATACAAGTAACTTTTTAACAGCTATTGCCAATTTGAAAGATGCTAAGCAAGAATTAGCTGATGCTATTCCCCAGGCAGAAAAGTCAATTATTGCCTTGCAAAAAGATATTGAATATTACCAAATGAAGTTGGACCGCTTAATCAAGGATTTGAAAGCACAAAATAACAATTTAACTAGTGATTTAGCTGCTAAAACTAAAAAATAGTAAAGAAAGTTTGAATTTTCTGTGAAAATACGAAAATAGAAAACGTTGCTAGTTAATTTATGTTATATTAGTTGTCGATGACTTAATTTTATTAAGGATGTGGAGAAGTTATTTTATGAAAAAATATTTGAAAAAGGCAGCTGCAGTAATCGCTGTAGCTGGAATCGCATTATCAACTGCTGCTTGTTCTAACGGCGGCAAAACCGTTGCTTCATACAAGGGTGGTAAAATTACTCAAAATGATTACTACAACGAAATGAAGAAGTCGCAAGCTGGTCAATCAGCTTTGGCTAACATGATTATTAACCATGTTTTGGACCAACAATACGGCAGCAAGGTTTCTAAGGATCAAGTTAACAAACAATTTAACAATTATAAGAAACAATACGGTTCTCAATTCAGCGCCGTTTTGCAACAACAAGGCATGACTGAATCAAGCTTTAAGGATAACTTGAAGACTACTCTGCTTTCCGAAGCAGCTTTGAAAGACATCAAGAAAGTTTCTAAGAGTCAAGAAGACAAGGCTTGGAAGTCATACCAACCTAAAGTTACTGTTCAACATATCTTGGTTACTAAGAAGTCAACAGCCGAAGACATTATCAGCCAATTAAAGGATGGTAAGAGCTTCAAGACTTTAGCTAAGAAGTACTCAACAGATACTGCTACTAAGTCAAATGCTGGTAAGTTACCTACATTCGATTCAACTGATACTAGTCTAGATGCTGGCTTCAAGAAGGCTGCATTCCAATTAAAGACTGGTGAAATCACCAAGACTCCAGTTAAGTCTCAATATGGTTACCATATTATCAAGATGATTAACCACCCAGCTAAGGGTTCATTTGCTTCACACAAGAAGGAAATTGATGACCAAATTTACCAATCAATGTCACAAGACCAAGAAACAATGCGCGATGTCATCGCAACAGTCTTAAAGAAGGCTGATGTTTCAATCAAGGATGATGACTTGAAGAATGTTTTGGCATCTTACGTTTCTAAGAGTGATTCAAGCAAATAATCTTGAATTATAAAAGTAAAATATTAAATAAAACCCCGAGATTAGTTATCCTAGTTTCGGGGTTTTACTATGGCTAAATTGAGTGAAATAGTAATATATATCCCCTCTTGCATTAATGATTAGCTTCCAGTTATAATTGACAGTGAACATGAATTGAAGCTAGATTGCGGTGACTAATTTCTAAACTGAGGAAGTGGTGCTTATGGTGTAACAACTGTAACTCCTAGAATTTTGCAGAAAGGATTAGTCAGGTATCCACCTTGGATATTGTTATTGCTTTTGGTTTATCATTTGCGGAAATTATCTTGGTATTGACAATAGTAGTTAAGCAGTTAGATTTGCTAATTACCGAAATTACCAATTTAGTTAATGCTTTTAATGAACTGAAAGCTGCCTTCAAAAAATTTAAGGCAAAAAAATAACCGCTCTAGTTTGACGACTAACGGTTATTAATCAATAATTGTCAAGTCACCGCTTTATGCGGAAACTCATGTCGAGAAGTCCTATTCCAGTAGGACTTCTTTTTTATTTACATTGTCATTCTAGCATTTTTACAAATATAGAGCAATTACAACGCAAAATAAACTTCCGTGATATGATTAAGGGGGCTACTGTCTTTGTCTACTTGGATAAATGAATTTTTGGCATTGCACTTTGTAGAAACACATCACCATGATTTTAGTAAAGCATTATTTTCCTTTTTATTCTTGCACTAGTGATTAGCATCAAGTTATAATTAATAAGCATGAGCAAAAGCTAGATTGCGGTGACTAATTTCTAAACTGAGGAAGTGGTGTTTATGGTGTAACAACTGTGACGCTTAGAATTCTACAGAAAGGATTAGTCAGGTATCCACCTTGGATATTGTTATTGCTTTTGGTTTATCATTCGCCGCAACTATTTGGGTGCTGACAGAAATTATCAGTAGTTTAATTAAATTAACTGATAATGCCACCAAATTAGTTAGCGCACTTAATGAACTAAGAGCTGCTTTAAAGAATTTTAAAGTTAAAAAATAACCGCTCTAGTTTTATCGGACTAGCGGTTATCATTAACTTATAGTTAAGTCACCGCTTTTATGCGGAAACTCATGTTGAGAAGTCCTATTTCCAGTAGGGCTTCTTTTTTATTTACATTGTCATTCTAGCATTTTTACAAATATAGAGCAATTACAACGCAAAATAAACTTCCGTGATATGATTAAGGGGGCTACTGTCTTTGTCTACTTGAATAAATAAAAAAGGCAGTAAATATGGTTGCTTTCGTGCCTCCAACTTGCTTAGTCAACAAAAAAAGAAGTTCCAGCGAACTTCTTTTTTGTTTTATTCCAATTTATGCGACTTGCTTAAAGCTTCATCAACCTTCGGCCGGTAAAATTTGCGTCCACCTTGGCTCATAATATTATCAGTAAAAGTACCCGGACGCGTATGCTGCAAGGCATTGGTAATGGCATAAACCGCCGCATCCATGTCATCAATGCGGTGCAATAGTTCCGCTTCAAGCAAAGCTGGTAATTTTGGCGAACCATATTCAAACTTGCCGTGATGCGACAGCACCATGTGCCGCAATAGCAACAGGTCTTCTGATTCTGGATCAATCTTCATCTCTTGAGCCGCCATCATTATTTGCTCATCAATCAGTACCAAATGCCCAACCAGATTGCCTTCTGTCGTATATTGGGTTGCTGCAGGTCCAGTCAGCTCCAAGACTTTACCCATATCGTGCAAAATACAGCCAGCATAAAGCAGCGACCGATCAACCTGCGAATAATTATCTGCAATTCCTTTAGCATCCCGCAGCATTGACACCGTATGGAAGGCTAACCCGCCACGAACAGCATGGTGGTTGCTCTTACCTGCCGGATAATCAAAGAACCGTTTATCCCACTTTTTCAATAAATAACGCACAATCCGATTCCATGTTGGATTCAGGATTTCAAACACATATTGGTTGATTTCTTCCTTCATGTCCGCAATTTTTTCGGGAGCCGACTTAATAAATTCCTGAAGATCATAACCTTCTTCAGGACCAACGACCCGTAAGCTATAAATCTTAATTTGCGGCTGGTCTTGATATTCCTCACGTCTACCATTAAGTTCAACAAGTGTTCCAGCACTGAAAGTCGCGGCATCTTGATTATTTGCATCCCAAAAATTACCACGGATTTCACCAGAACTATCCCCAAAAGACATTGCTAAGTACAACTTGCCCTTTTTTGTGTGGCGCAATTGGGAATTTTTAATTAAAACTACTAACTCTAATTCTTCACCATCATTGTAATCCAGTAGGCGTTTAAACATTTTCGGTTCCTTTCGTAAAAGTCAGCGGTTGCAGCTGTAATTGTTCAACTAACTTGTTTTGTGCCGTAAAAATCAAAACTTGAGTAGTTTGCGCAATTTGCTTTAAGAGCTGTTCAATTTGGCCCGTTCTTTGATCGTCAAAATTAACAAACGAATCATCAATTAGGATTGGTAATTTAATTTGGTCCTTAATCTGCTGTACAAAAACTAATTTTAAGGCAAAGTAAAGTTGTTCCTGGGTACCGCGCGAAAGGTATTTTACCTTGATAGATTTGCCATCAGCGCGCGTGACTGACAATTTTTTGTCAATTTTAATATTATTATACCGGTTATTTGTTAACAGTCGCAAATATTCTTTTGCATCCGTCAGCATTTTTGGAAAACGTTCGTTGGAGGCAAGATCAAGGGCTCGCCCAATCCACTTGCTGGCAAATAAATCAGCTAAATATTCAACACTTTGATTGCGAAACAGCGTTTGGGTATTGGCTAATTCCTGTTTAGCCGTAAATACAGCCGTTGAACTGGCAAGATTTGCCATTTGCACATTGCTTTCAGCTATTTGACCTTGCAATACATGATTTTGTTCTTCAGCAGCCGCAATTTCTTTTCGCAAAGCTGTTTCTTTTTCTTGAACCTTTGACTCATTTTGTAAAAATTGTTCTAACTCTGGCAAGTCTTCTTGCAGGTTAGCGGTCAAAGCTACAATCTGCGTTTTAATTGTTTCCTGCTGCTGCTTAGTAATTTGCAATTGCTCGTAATCAGCTAACGTCTTAACACCAGCTTCTGCTAATACAGCCTTTAACTTTAATTGTACCTGCTGCAATTGCCTTGTATCTTCTGTCAAATTGTTTTCAAGTGATGCTTTTTTCTCTTCTTGACGCTGCTGTTGGGACTTTTGTTCAGCCAATGAATCAATTGCTGTAATTACTGAAACAAAGTCAGTAGCCACATTTTGGTGCAAAGCAATACTGAGCTCTTGAGCCAATTGGTCCACCTGTTCCTGTAAACTGCCTAGCTGCTCTTGGTTAGCTTGCTCATTTTGTTTCTGCAATTGATACTGGCGCCACTGATTGAGCAAATTAGCTAAATCCAAATTCTCTGGATTAAGGCCGTATTTTTGACTGAAGGCCGCTTGTTTTTGCTTAATTTTAGCTTGCTTTGCACGCAAAGCAACCTGCTTCTGCTGTTGTTGCTTTTTCTCCTTTATGCCCCAACCTGCACCGATAATTCCGCCGACTAATAACAAACCGCCGATAATCTTAGAACCAGTAACTAGCAAAATCATGCCAATAATTGCCAAAGCGCCACCTGCAAGTAGCCATCCCTGATTGGTGCTACTCTTTTGCGCTACTGGCTCCTTTGGCGGCAATTCTTGGTAATCTTGTTGCAATTTAACAATAGCTGCTTGATTAAATTCAGCAATCTTTGCTAAATCTGGACTGAGCGCCAGTAACTGCTGCTTAGCCTGCTCTATTTGCTTTGCTTTTTGCACACATGCACGATATTCTGCCTGCCATTGCAGTAATTCGGGCTTTTTTTGAATTAATTTAGCTGCCGCAGTGTCTTCCGCAACATCCGTTAACTGCGTTAGTTGCTGCTTCAATTCCGCAATTGTCTTTTGTAAACTTTGCTGCTGCATGTCCAATCTTTGCGCTATTTGATACTGTTCCGGATCAAACTTCACTTCTTTTACCTGCTGTTTCAAAGCCTGCAATTGTTGGTAATTAGGCAGCTGCTTGCGTAATTGTTCTATTTGATTTAACTCACTTTGCAATTTACGCAATTCAGTTTCACTATTTTCTTGCAAATTTTTTTGCTTAGCTGCACTAGTTTCTAATGCTTGATAATCCGTAAATTCATCTTCTACTGCAGCCAAGTCCGCTTTTTGCTCCTGCATCTTTTTCAGCAGCTTATTAACTGGCGGCACAGATCCGCGGCTTTTAAATAATTTATCAGCTTCCTTGGCAAATTTGTCACGCAAGTCAATCAATTGGTCGCTGTTGGCAGCTCCTAAATAATATATCCGCTCCAGTAAATCTGTCTGGCTAATATCAATTACCTTGGCCAGCATATCCTGATTAAAAATAAAGCTTGAGGCATAGAAGTCACCATCAATATTTTTAATTTGGTCAAAGAAAACACTTTCGGGAACAATTTGCCCATCACATTTCACAGTTAGTGTTCCCAGCTTAGACCCCTTGCCACTGGCATAAAGACGCTCCAATTCAAATTGCTGACCATTATCAGCGATAAAAAACAGGGAACCACCCATCGGACTTACACGTGCTAACGGCTTGTAATCTTCAAAAAAATCACTCTTGCGTTTATCCAAGTGAAAGCCGAACAAAATTTGCTTAATAAATGCCACGACTGTACTCTTGCCTGCCTCGTTAGCACCAAAAAAGACGCTCAAGTTTTCATTTCCTAAGTCAAAGGTAAAATTCGAAAACTGACCAAAATTGACAATTTTTATCTTAATCAGCTTCATCATTAATCCCCTTTAACTCATTATTCAATTTAACCGCCGCCAACTCCTTCACTTCTTGTAAAAATTCGGGATCTTGTGCAAGTTTAGCAGCTAATTCATCCTTTTTAAACCAGTCTTGACTTAACTTAGCAAATGTTGCTGGCGTAAAAAGCTCACTTTCTGCCTGTGTAAAATAAGCCTGGTCATTAGCAGCAATCTCCAAGCGGCTATTAGCCGTAAAACGCACATCCACTAGTTGCGAATCAAAAGCTAATTCTTGCGAAACTGACTGCCAATAATCGGTATCCTGCATCAATTCACGTTCCTGCTCATTTAGATATTCCGCACCAATAATTTGCAAGCTATAATAAGTTGTTGTCTGTGGTTTAATGCTTGCCAAAAGATGCGTATGCAAGTCATTAGGGCTAATTTCGGCTGTCAAAGTCAACTCAGCTTTAGCCCAAGTAATCGGACTAGTTGGGACAAATTCAATTTGGGTCTTCTTGGTTTGCTCATTAACTGTTCCCATATAGCAACCCTTAGCACCCAACTCGTTAATGTGGCGGCCCTGAATATTACCGGGATAAACAATTAACGGCTTTTCCGACAAAACTTGCCGCAAATGAATATGACCAAGGGCAAAATAATCATAATTCAGATTTTTTAATTCACTTAAAGTAAACGGCGCATAAACATTTTGATTAGCCTGTCCCGCCTTTTCTTGCGCATGCATGATCCCAAAGGTATAATGCGCAGTTTTTGCAGGGAAATCCGGCACAAGATCAGAAGTAATATGATTATTAAGATATGAAAAACCGCTGATCTCATAGTCAAAGCCGCTTTTAGTCTGATAAGACACGGTTTCAACCTGCTCGCCATCACCCAACAACTTAAAGTAAGGACTGGCTGCCACTAACAAATCGGCCGCATGCATGTGGTCGTGATTACCAAAAATCATCACAACTTGAATTTCTGCCTTTGTCAAACGTTCAATTTGTTTAGCAAAAAAAAGCTGACTGCTAGGATTAGGTCGATTGCTATCAAAGGTGTCGCCAGCAATTAAAACCAGATCAACCTGTTCCGCTAGCGCTAGGTCAACAATCTTACTTAAAGACTGATTTGGTGCTTGCTCTATTTGAGAAAATCGCTTAGATGGCAAAAAAGATAGCCCCAAAAATGGACTATCTAAATGTGCATCCGCCAAGTGGATAAATTTCATAATTACTTCTAATTTCTAAGACCTTCATAAAGATCATTAATCGGCTTAGTAATTGCCTTTTGAACATCATCAATTGTCTTGTACAAACCTTGTTCTGCTTGCAGCAGTTTCAAAATTTGTGGATCTTTTTGTACTTTTTCGTTCAATTGGTTATATTCGTCTTGAATATCCTTTGAAATATCCTGACCTTGAGCCTGGGCTTGCATAATTTGTGCTTGCATCTTGTCCATTTCCTTAAACAGGTCAGAACTATCAGCATTCTTTTTAACGCCGTCAATTGCTTCTTCTAAAGCCTTGTATTCGTCAATTTCTTGCAAGTCAGAAGCTAATTGATTAGCTGAGTCGTAGATGTTTACCATATAAAAGTCCTCCTAAATTAATGGCCGATTAGGCCCTTGATATTATTATACCATTCATTGAGCTTTTGACTCGCCGAACCAAAACCTTTTTCAATTTTATCGCCAATACCACCGGTCCAATCCGTTCCAGAACCATTTTGCTTAACAATTTGGTTAGGAGCCTGCTCGGTAAATTGATTTTGCGCGGTATACGGCAGAATGCCTTCCATCTCGGCCTTATACAGCCTTGTAATTCCCGTTTCCGAAATACCATGCATATAATGCTCTCTGTTAGTTCGATCAAAGCCAACCCAAGTTGCAATGACGACATCAGGAGTGTAACCGACAATCCACTGGTCCTTAGTACCAAAACCATAAGAATTAGGTACTTCCGTTGACCCAGTTTTGCCCGCAACTCGATAACCACTAGGCTGTGCCGAAGCCCCAGTACCATTACTGAAAACGCCAAGAAGCATGGTTGTCATTTCCTTGGCAGTATTAGTTGAAATTATGCGGTGGGTGCCTGGATTATGATTTTCAGCCAAAACCTTGCCACTAGCATCAGTTATCTTGGTGATAAAGTATGAATTATTGGGCAAATTTCCCTTATTAGCAAAGGCAGAATAGGCCCTAGCCATTTGCAACGGCGAGACACCGCTAGACAAACCACCAAGAGCCAAAGCCAGATTTTGGTCAGACTTAGGTACCTTCAAACCAAAATTATTTGCCGACTGAACACCCTTGGCAACCCCAATCTTATCTAAAAGCCAAACTGCCGGTACATTCTTACTTTGGGCCACTGCCGTATACATTGGAATCTTATCAGAATAACCATTATCTACATTGTGTGGCTCGTAGCCGTTCTTCCCAAATCGCTGGAGCTTGTTAGATAACGACGAATCATAGTGATAACCCTCCTGCAGGGCTGGCGCATACGTAACCAGCGGCTTAATGGATGAGCCAGGCTGGCGCTTCATTTGCGTTGCTCGATTGTATCCACGAAAGACATGCTTGCCGCGTCCGCCAATAACTGCTCGCACAGCACCAGTTGCTGGGTCCATCACTACACTTGCTCCCTGCGTTTGGGTGCCATCAGCAGCGTTAGCTGGGAACAACCAATCCTGGTTAAACTTATCCTGCAGCTGTCCTTGATAATTCTGGTTCAGTGTCGTATAAATCTTCAGCCCCTTGTTCATTACGTCTTCTTCTTTTAAGCCGTAACGGTCAATGGCCTCATCAACCACAGCATCAAAAAAGTATGGATAACGGTAACCATCTTGGTTATGGTAAGCATCAACTAAGGTTAGACCTTGCTTTTGCGCCGCACTAGCAGCTGATTGCGACAACTTTTTGTTAGCAACCATCAAATTCAAAATCAAATTTCGCCGCGACAATGCATAAGACATGTGGTCAATTGGATTATATTGGCTAGGATTACGCAGAATTCCAGCCAGTGTTGCACCCTCGCCAACAGTCAACTGACTGGCATCTTTACCAAAATATTTTTTACTGGCATCTTGAACTCCCCAGACACCGTTACCAAAATAGGCATTATTGAGATACATTGTTAAAATATCTTTTTTGGAATAAACATGAGTAATCTCAACGGCAAAAAATAATTCTTCCAACTTACGTGAAAATGTCTGTTGCTGGGTTAACAGCGCGTTTTTGGCAAGCTGCTGGGTAATGGTTGAACCACCACCAGAAATCTGCCCATGATGAATAACAAGGCCCAATGCCGCCCGTGCCATTCCTTTAGCACTAAAGCCGGGATTAGTCCAAAATGTCCGATCTTCAGTCGAAATCACGGCATTCTTGACATTTGGCGAAATTTTATTATATTCGACAAAGGAACCTTTTTGAGAATACAGCGAGCCTGCCTTCTGACCTTTATAATCATAAATGGCAGTCGTTGTTGACAAAGAGGCCTTTAAATTAGATATATTCGAAGTTTTTACTTTAACGGTATAATACGTACAAACCAAAAGGATCACGCTAAGCAGGATTAAAATAATCCAGCGACCGATATAAAAACGGTTGTCAAAGCGATGCCACGCCCTACTTAAACCGTTTTTCTTTGGTTCATTATTGTCCATGAATTCTGCTCCTTTTTAGAAACACTTAGAATTGTATCATATTAGAAGAGGATTAGTTTTATTTACAAAAAGACTTAATAAATATTTATGAGCTATTATTTTACACTTAATTATCCCAAAAATCTCAAACCATGTTCTGTCAGTGACCTGTTGCGCCAACTTTTGGTGCCGCGCAAGTGGCGACATTTCTTGCGAATTGAACAAAAAATTCGCGTCAATGGCAATTACCGATATTTTAGTCAGTTAGTCTATCCCGATGACAAAATTGAATTGGAATTGGATTGTGTTGATTCCCAGCAAGGTATCTACCCAGCAAGCGGCAAATTGCCCGACGTCATTTATGAAGACCAAGACTTATTAGTAATTAACAAGCCAGCTGGACAAAAGACGCACCCAAATTTAGCTGAAACCAACACTGCACTAAACGACTGTGCTACTTACTTAGGCTTCAGTCCCTTTGTCGTCCACCGGCTAGATATGTTAACCAGTGGCTTACTGCTAGTCGCAAAAAATCCAGCGGTTGTGCCAATTCTTAATCGCGAATTGACCACCAAAATTTTTCATCGTGAATATCTCGCAGTTGTTAATCACCCAGAAAAATTGCAAGCAAGTGGTACAATCGCTCTGCCGATCGGTCATGACCCCAATGACCAACGCAAAAGAATGGTTCGTGAAGATGGGTTGGCATCAATCACCCATTATCAAATTTTAAGCCAAACATCTGGCGAAGCACTAATTAAATTGCAGCTTGAAACTGGCCGCACACACCAAATCCGCGTCCACTTAGCCGCCATTGGCTGCCCAATTCTTGGCGATCCGCTCTATAATCCAGACTGCAATCCAGATGAGCTTTTGCACTTAACTGCCTACCAGATGGCATTTAATAAGCCTTTTTCGTTTGATAAAATTCAAGTTAAGTTGCCACTAGAAAAAAATCGCTAGACAAAAGTCTAGCGATTTTTAATATCTCATATTTTTTGTAATTTCACTTATATTTACGTTACAGCTTGGTCATTTTTCATAAAGTTTAATTGCGGTAAACTTAATTGCAATTACCATTATTATTAACCAAATTAATCCTAAGAATGAATATGCCGGACTAATTAACTTACGCGCTAAAAAGAACAATTCTGTGCCAGCAATTATTGGATGATTAAAAGGTAAAAGACCTTTTAAACTGCCAAGCATTAATATTGTATATACAGAACCAAACAAAAAAGTTAAGCCCGTCTTTTTAAAAATCAGTTGAATTAACAACATAAATAATAAAAACACATATATATCAATTAACTGCAGCCAAAATTCAATTAGAGCTGTAACCAAATACTTAGAATCAGCACTAGTACCAGTTAATACCCCCTTAATAACTACAGTTACAAGAAATGTTAATTCAATTAAAAATGCCACAAAAAATGCTAATACCATGAATGCATTTAAGTCATCTTTTCGCTCACCTGCACGAATTTCAATTACATCAAAATAACTCGTTCCGATAATTTCAAAAATACTAAACCCGACAAATAAAGTTACTAGCGGCAAGACAAAAGCCGCCATTTCCATACCTACAGATAAGTTAAAAAAAGTAGACCAGATACTCGGTTTGCCATAAATAGGCCCAATATAGCCAAAAATGCTAGCACAAAGGGCTATTAAAACCAATCCAATAATCAATCTAGCAATCTTTTTGTGACTTGTTTTAATTAAGAATTTAAACATTTTCGGCAACTTCTTCCCCATTAATTTCAAAAAAGCGATTGGCTACCGTATTGAAATAATTATCATGGGAAACAATTATAAAAGTTTTTTGTGGGTTTTCTGAATGAACTTTTTCAACTAAATCAACAATTTTTTGTTTTGAGCTTTTATCTAAGCCATTTAATGGTTCATCCAACAAAATTAAGTTCTCATCTTCCATTAAAGCTTGTGCTAAACCTAGTTTTTGGTTCATCCCTAATGAATACTTTCTTACCTTTATCTTACTTGTAGGATCTAATCCTACACGATCCATCCATAACTTAACTGTTTCTTGACTAATCTGATGCTTAATCTGTGCCAATGCCCACAAGTTATCAAATCCTGACATATCATTAATAAATCTAGGAGAATTAATTAATACTGCAGTTTGCTGTGCAAACTTTCCAGGACCTAATTCTTTTCCAAATACATTAACATGACCACTATTAGGCTGCCTTAGTCCACATATTACTTTTAGTAAAGTTGATTTACCAGAACCATTTTCACCACTAAGTAATGCAATATCTCCTTCAGAAATTTTAAAATTAACCTTAGTTAATAAAGGACGATTTTTAAAAGAAATGGCAACATCTTCAAGTATAACTGCTTGATTCATTAATAACTTGTCCTTTCACGATATTTATTTACCAAATATAATAATATTATTTCTATCATCAATACTAAAAATAAAAAGCAAAAAGGTGCTTGCAATTGACTTACTCGCTCAGCATTATCAAAAAGTCCGATCAAGTTATAACTAACCCATTGCTCTGGTATGATTCCTAATCCAAATAGCAGTATCGGCAAAAAAGTAACTATAGAAACAGAAAACGCAAATACTTGCCATTGCTTTTTGAAGCAGTAATTACTAATCAAAGGAACCATCATTATCTCAAAATTAATAAGTATTACAATTAATATCGTAAGAAATATTCCCATACCATGACCAAAAATATATAATAGGCCATTACTAAAAGTAAAAGTCTCTTGATAGTCTTGCGCAGTTATCCCAATAAATGATGTTAACTTAACAAATGGCATTGTAAGAATCCAGCTAATTAATGTGAACAATACTGCAACTATAAATAATCGCTTTACTTGCTGCCAACAATACTTCTTTTTATTTCTTAAAAGTTGCCACTCTCTAAAACTAGAAAACCAATATCTTGATGTCATTTGCCAACCCATAAAGATAACAATTAACGGAATTAAATAAGTTACGACACTGTTAAAATAAAAATTCTGCTCAATTGCCTTGTAATACACAGGCTCTTGGGGAATTCCAATTTGACAGAACATAGAAATCAAAATATATAGTAATACGCTAGCCCAAAAAGTAATGCATTCAGGTTTATTCAAAGACTTTTTCATTTAAATTCATCTCTCTATGGTCTCCATTTAAGATTAGCTTCTGTGGTACGAAGATTATATCCATTGGTTCTAAACCCTGCTCTCAATTTGCTACCTTTTAAATTTGTTTTCATCTTTCCTCCTAAATATATTTATAAATAATTTATTATAAACATATTTTTAAAAATATATCAATAATAAATTCATTGATTTTAATAGTTAGGATTTTTAAATAAAGCTTGTATTAACAATGCTATTTTTAAATACCTTTAGTTTTAAAATAGCCGTATATAGTAAATTTTTCCACACACTAAAACCTTTGCCGTGATATACCGCATCATAAACTAAACTCATTACCGTTCCATGAGTACCAATTGCAACTGTCCCCGATTCAGGTATTTTCTTTAAAAAATCAAGATACCTTGTCTGTGCTTCTGCCAAGGATTCACCACCCTTGGCAGCAAAAGTAAAGTCCTGCCACTGCCGCTTAGTATATTCATCAAAAGCTTGAGCATCACTAAACCACTCAGGCATTCTGCGCTCAACTAACAAGTTACTTGTTTGTACTATTAAATCTTGTTGCAGTGCCAAAGGTGTTACCGTTGCCACTGCTCTATTAAGCGGACTTGAATATATGGCAGTCAACGACACATTCTTAAATTTGTCAGCAATTTTTTGTGCCTGCCGTTGTCCTAGCTTAGTTAATGGTCTTGTCCAATCATCATGCACGCTTGTGTCAGGTTCACCATGCCTAATTAAATAAATTGTAGTCATCTTTATTCTTACCTTTTTTCAGTAATGGAACAGCCAATAAAATTAAGGCAAAATATGCAGCTGAAACCCAGTACATAATAGTTAAATTACTGCTAGCAGCGATAATTTTATCATCAACAATTAGGGACAAACTAACAACAACTTCTACCCCAAATGAAACAGTCGACAACATCAGTGACTTATTATTTTCACCATAAATTGCCCAATTGCTAAAAGCAGAAATTTGACCAGATAGTAGCCCCATTAATAATTCAACAAGTAAAAATATGACCAGTAACATATACCGATTGCTAAAAATGGAGCTGCTGCATAATAGCAGCATCATGCATAATGTACTGATAATTGTTAATTCCTTAAGATTTTTTCCAGATATTTGTTGCAACAACCATGCTCCAAAAATTGTTGCACACATAAAAGCCGTATACACAAAGGATAAGTTAAAACCTAACTGTTTAACATAAATAATCGACCAATAAATCATTAAAAATTGCGTTCCACAATCATAACCAATATTAACTAAAAATAAAATCCAAAATGATTTTTTCTTAATAATAGTTGCCACTGCACTTAAAAAATTAATGCGATTAGTTAAAGGCTGCGCTCGATTATCATGGAAATGCATAATTTTAATAAAAATAATGACAAACAAAGGATATAGAGCTAAGCCTAGCAGTCCAAACCAAACAGGGGCAGTCATTTTAACGCCAAAGAGCCATGTTCCAATATTACCGCCAATCAGCGTCGCGATATTCAAAATCGCTGTTTGCTTACCCATTAACCTACCATCAGGCTTTATTTTGTTTAATTCTTGTAAGTCAGTAATATACGCCAGCAAAGTTCCAGAATTAAATGCTAAGCCAATACCATATAGGAATTCTGCTAGAGAAAATATTATAAAACACGGCTTTAAGATCAATAAAAAGAAACTAAAACTAATTATTATCGCTGACAGGTTTAGCACTTTAAGTCGGCCTATTCTATCTGCCAAAAATCCTGACGGCAACATCCCAATTAAAATACCAACACTTTGCCATGATTTAATTGTAGAAATTTGTGCATCAGGAATACCATTATTCGCATAAAATAAAGAAAAAATTCCCGCCATAGAAGAACGAAATAAAGTAAAAAACGCAGTAAATATTAAAAAAGTTACCGCAATTTTGCCAGCAATAGTTCTAGATTTCATTTTATTAATCACCTCTTTTTAATATTTTATTAATATAGCATAAGCAATACTTATTTTCAAAAACAGCTAAAATATCAAAAAAGCCCTACCTGACTTCATTAGTCAAATAGGACTTTTATTGATTATTAAGCTAAATTATTCTTCATTCAATGAGCTTCTGTCAAAAGCAGCATTCTTAAGTTCTTCATCGATTGAAGGAGTTCCAAGCCAACCAATCATTTCTTTCATGGCATCAGTAATGGCTTCAGTACCTGGCAACAACAACTTACGAGGATCGTAACCCTTGTTAGCTTTATCTTCATCATGATGTTCTTCAAAGTACTTACGAGTGGCACCTTGGAAAGCCAGTTGGAATTCAGTGTTAATGTTAACCTTAGAAATACCAAGAGAAATAGCCTTCTTAACTTGGTCTTCAGGAATACCTGAACCACCGTGCAAAACAAGTGGTACAGGAACAGCATCAGCAATTTCCTTCAAACGGTCAAAGTTCAAGCCCTTCCAGCCTTCTGGATAAACGCCGTGGATATTACCAATACCACAAGCAAGCTTATCAACACCAGCAGCAACGAATGCCTTAGCATCTTCAACAGATGCTAATTCACCACCATCGGTGCCTTGGTTTTCACCAATTTTACCAATTTCTGCTTCAACAGAAATGCCGCGTTCATGAGCTAACTTAACGATTTCCTTAGTTTTAGCTAAGTTTTCATCAGTTGGAAGTGCATGACCATCAAACATAACTGAAGAGTAGCCAAGTGCAATACATTCCTTAGCTGATTCAAAGTCACCGTGGTCCAAGTTCAAAACAACTGGAACAGAAATGTTCATTGCATCCATTGTGTCTTCAACAATGTCCTTAACAATCTTGTAGCCACCCATGTACTTAGCAGCACCAGTTGAAACTTGAATTAAAACTGGAGTTCTAGTTTCTTCAGCAGCACGCAAAATTGCACGAGTCCATTCCAAGTTGTTAGTGTTGTATGCACCTACTGCATAATGGTTTTTACGAGCGTCTTTAAAGATCTGATTACCATTATCTAAATAAGCCATTAAAAATACCTCCTATATAAACTTACACTGCTATTGTACCGTAATAATTAATCATTGAACAATCTTTTATTTTATGTAAGCGCTTGTTTTAGAAAAATATTTTTCAACTACATTTCCTTAGGTGCGTTAACTCCTAACAGACAAAGAGATTCAGTCAAAACAATTGATGTTGCTTCTACTAGCGCTAAGCGGGAAGCGATTTGCTCATCATTGGTCAAAATCTTGACATTGGCATAATACTTGTTGAATTTTTTAGCCAAATCTAGTGCATACTTAGCAATAATTGATGGCTCAAACTTATCACTGCTGCGGGCAATAATTCGAGGGAAATCAGCTAAGGCTTTAGCCACACTAAAGGACCAGTCATCATTTAATTTCAAGTTGCTTAAGTCAGGTTTTTGGTCCATCTTTGCAGCTTTGCGCAATACGCTTTGTGCCCGAGCATTTGTGTATTGTACATAAGGACCAGTATCACCTTCAAAGCGGACAACTTCTTCTAAGTCAAAGTCAAAGTTATCTGTCCGATCATTCTTTAAGTCATGGAAAATAACGGCACCAACACCAACATCATGAGCAACTTGCTTTTGCTCTGCTAAGTCAGGGTTCTTTTGTTCGATTTGCTTTTGGGCAAGTGCAACTGCATCTTTTAATACCTTATCAAGGAAGACGACGTTACCCTTACGTGTTGATAGCTTTTTACCACCCTGCGTAATTAAGCCAAATGGAACATGGTAAATTTCATCGGCCCAGTCATAACCCATCTTCTTTAGAACTGTCTTAAGTTCCACAAAGTGTTGTGCCTGCTCATTTCCAACCACATATAGCATCTTCACAAAATTATAGCTCTTCATCCGGTAAAGTGCTGCAGCAATATCACGTGTCAAATATACACTAGTACCGTCTGACTTAACAATTAAAGCTGGATTCTCATCCTCGCCCATGTCAACAACCTGCGCGCCTTGAGATTCATGCAATAAGCCCTTTTGCTTCAACTCATCAATAACCGGTTGCATCTTATCATTGAAGAAGGCTTCACCCTTGTAAGAGTCAAATTCAACACCTAAATCTTTGTAAATACGCTTAAAGTCAACCAATGAAACTTCACGGAACCATTGCCATAACTCAACGGCTTCTGAATCACCATCTTCTAACTTCTTAAACCAAGCACGACCTTCATCGTCAAGTTCTGGATGCTTTTCAGCTTCAGCGTGGAACTTAACATAGTACTTGAACAAATTCATGATTGGGTCTTTTTTAACGTCTTCTTCATTACCCCAATGCTTATAAGCCGCAATCAATTTACCAAATTGTGTACCATAATCACCCAAGAAATTGATCTTTACTGGTGTATAACCAACCTTTTGCAAGGTTTTAGCAATTGAATTACCAATTACGGTTGACCGCAAGTGACCCATTGACATCGGCTTGGCAATGTTCGGGCTGGACATATCAATCGGAACATTACCTTTACCCAATTCTTGGTCACCAAAATGTTCTTTTTGGGTTAAAACTTCAGTCAATGTTTGTGAAATTAATTTTTCATGATTAATTGCAAAGTTGACATACGGACCAACTGCTTGAATATTAGAAAAAGCTGGACTAGACAATTGCTCTGCAATTTCTTGGGCAATTTCAGCAGGATTTTTATGCATCACTTTAGCTAATGCAAAAGCTGGAAAGGCATAATCACCCATTTTTTCATTTTTTGGTCGTTCGATTAACGCCGCAATTTTTTCCTTTGGCAAGTCAACTTTTGGTGCCAATAACTCGACTACTTCATTTTTGAAATTCATTTTTACCTCACTTTACAAAAAAAGTCTCTTTCTGCTCATTCAGAAAGAGACGAGTTCTTACCCGCGGTACCACTCTATTTGATACAAAGTATCCGCTTATTAAATTTACTGAATTATCGGTTAGACACGCCTTCATACAATTTTACCAACCTGCCTTACACCAGCTGCAGACTCGCTAAATGGGAAATTGCCTACTACTTCTAATCGTTCTCAGCACAAATTATAACAGGAAAAAGAGTCTTCGCCAACTCTTTTTGGCTAATTATTCTTCACAATTACTTTGGTACCCGACTTAATATTTTTCATTATCCATTGCGAATCAGGTACGCTTAGACGAACACAGCCATGTGACCCCTGCTGCTTCCCCAACTTCTTAGCTTCTTTCAAATTATATTGACCATTATCTTTAGTTGGCACTGAATGGAACAAATAAACGTCATTTTTATCCCAACTGGTCCAATTGTTGGCGCCCTCGTTTAAATTAGGATTATAAAACGATTCCCCGCGATTATCTTGAATCTTAAAGGTACCTGTTGGTGTTAACGACTTGCCCTTTTTGAATAATCCGCCACTAGCCAGCATAGTATAGACACGCCGGTTATTACGCAAAATATATACTCTGTTGCCCTTAAGCGAAACACGAATCGTAATATCGTTTTCCAATCGCTTAATCTTAGGATATGGTTTACGTTCGCTTGGCTTGCGCCAATTGTACGGTCGACGCAAATCGCTA